>JBDSBR010000012.1:0-45278 GCA_039921505.1 Chitinophagaceae bacterium | reverse complement strand
TCCTTCTTCGTTTCCGTAGAGATCATCAATAATCCTTCGCTGAAAGGCAAGCCGGTGCTGGTAGGCGGTTATGAACGGGGTGTGGTAGCTGCCTGCAGTTATGAAGCCAGGAAATTCGGCATCCATTCCGCTATGCCTATGAAGAAGGCGCTGCAGCTTTGTCCCCAGGCCATTGTGACCAGCAGCAGCCGGGGTGATTACAGTAAGTATTCGAGATGGGTAACGGAGATCATTGCCTCCAAAGTGCCGCTGTTTGAAAAAGCAAGTATTGATGAATTTTATATAGACCTCACGGGTATGGACAAATTTTTTGGGGTCAGCCAGTATGCAAAAGACCTGCGAACCCTGATCACTCATGAAACAGGGCTGCCTATTTCCTGTGGGTTGGCTTCTGCAAGGTTTATCGCCAAGATGGCGACCAATGAAGCCAAACCCAATGGTTTTTTAGAGATCCCCCACGGAAGAGAAACCGATTTTCTCTGGCCATTGGGAATTGAAAAAATAAACGGGGTTGGAAAGCAAACCGAACAGCAACTCAAAAGCTTTGGTATTTATACAATCGAGGATATTGCCAAAACTCCTGTAGAATTAATGGAACGTTATGCGGGAAAATGGGGAGAAGCCCTCTGGCACAAAGCCCATGGCAGGGGTACGGCAGAAGTTTTTACCGACTGGGAACAGAAAAGTATGAGTCATGAGAATACTTTTGACACCGATTATACGGATATTGATTTCCTCCATAAGGAACTGGTAAGACTTACTGAAAAAACAGCCTATTCCCTGAGAGAAGATGAAAAGCTGACAGGCTGTGTAACCGTGAAGATCCGGTACTCCGATTTTGAAACCACTTCGCGCCAGGAAACGGTGGACTATACGGCGCTGGATGATGTGCTGATCGCCAAAGTAAAAGACCTGTTCAACAAATCATGGAAGAAAGGAAGGGCCGTTCGCCTTCTTGGCGTGCGTTTCAGCCAGTTCATCCCGATGACAATGCAGATGAGTTTATTCGAGAACAATGCGGAAAAGCTGAACCTGTATAAAGCTGTGGATGAAATAAAAGACAGGTTTGGAGTGCAACTGGTTAAAAAAGCGGTGAATTCCGATGCTAAAGAAGGTTCAAGCTACAATACAACGAGGCACAATAAAAAAAAGTCGGCGGAATAAATGCATACGGCTTTCATTATTCAATTATCTCCCATGAAAATTGTAAATTGAATAATAAAAGTTCTTTGAATAAGTTCATCATCCCTTTGGGATGATGATGCCAGGGCGTAGCTATAGTGCTGGGAATCAGTATAGGTATGGGTTTAACGGGAAAGAGAATGATAACGAAGTTAAGGGTGAAGGAAGCCAGCAGGATTATGGGAAGAGGATCTATGATCCGAGACTGGGGAGATTTTTGAGCGTAGATCCGCTAACTAAAAGTTACCCAATGCTAACACCTTATCAATTTGCTAGTAATAACCCTATTGAGGCAATTGACTTAGATGGACTTGAATATCTGTCCTCCTCTGAGGCTAGAATTGAGGTCGTAATGGGCAGAGTTAAATTGAAAGTGGAAAATATGACAAGGGTTGTTAGAAATTCAATAAATGAATATATTAATGACCCTAAGAATTGGGTACCTGGTCAAATTGGTGTGGATTTGAGTATTGGAAATATTAATTTCCCAGGCCTAGTTATTCCCCAACTAAAACTACATCCAAGCAGTGAGCCAGACCCCGCTGATGCGAACACTCCTAAAACTGGCCCTCAAGGTGAAACCGCAGTAGTAAATCCAACCGCCCAAAGTACAAATTTACCCGATAAACGATACAAAACTAGAACTGTTGAACCTGCCACACCAGGGGGTTCACGAGGATTCGCTATCGCTGCAGTGGCAACAGAGGCAATTATATACGGCGCAAATTTGTATATCAATAATAGAATCGGTAAAGACAAAGCCTTAATCAATCAACATGCAATGAAAGCTGCATTTGCGACTGCAGATGTAAATTATGCGTTGAAAAATACAAACCTTATCCCTGATACCTATCAAACGGAACAATATTTATCTGATATTATAGATATTGTCCTGTCTGGGGAAAGTATAGTAAGCAAATCAGATCCGGCGACAGGCGCCAAACTGTTAGAAATAGGGAAACAAATATATTCAACATTATCTATCAAGCGAGTTCAATATAATGGAACAAAAACTCTGAGAGGGCCAAGTGATCAGGTGTTGGGAACAATATTAATCCCCAACCCACAATACGACCCCACATATGTAAAAGAAAATACGCCTCCGCCAGAGAAAGAGAAAAAGTAGATAGTTATTTTAATTTATTTATTTTCTCCACGATGTTCTTATTATTGGGATAGTAATGTAAATAAATTTGATAATATTTTATTGCACTATCCTTTCTTTGCAGTAGTTCGTAAACACGGGCAATTTCAAGACTATAATCAAAATTCCATTGATAGCCCGTCTTATAATCTATCAAAGCAGAATCCAAATAGTTCAACTTTATATAAACTTCCGCCCTTTTGTTTAATGCCTTCGAAAATTTTAATTCAGCAAGCGCTATATTGTATTCTTCAATCGCTTGTCTAAATTTCCCTTGTTTCGCATAAATCATTCCCATATAAACATGAGCGATATCTGTTTTATTCCTGCCGAATAGCGTATCAATCTGTGATAATGCTGTTTTGAAATTACTACGATTTATATTCTCTTCGATGTCTTGATAAAGAAAATTCTCTTTTGCTATGGCAACATTTAATGAATCGAATCGGGCCTTATTTTCTGCTCTTACATCCTCTATAAATCGCTCTCCTGAATTTTTATTGTTGCAACTGATAGATAAGATTAAGCTGACCCCCCATAAAAAAAGGGCAGATAATGGTTTTAACAGCTGTCCATATCTTATAAAAGTTCGCATCTCATAATTATTATTGTTGCCACTTTGTGAGGATAACTGATTATGGTCCATTTTTAAAAAGCTATTTCCTGTTGTCTCAAAAATTTATTCTCTGTAATGCTTTGACCTTCTATTGGAAGAACTAGACCCGTTTTTTATCTCCCCAAGTTCGTAAAAGTCAATTATGCATCTCGGATCTGGTTCGTGTCTGAATTTTAAAAAGACGGTCCGGATGCGTGCTCATTTCTACATTCTTAAAAAACTTCCCACATATCCTTCTGAAAAGTAAATGTTTTTTCATTCAATTCATAGTATCTCCCTGATGAATACTTATTATGAACAAGGATGTCTGGCTAATTGCGAATGCTCAGAATTATCCCTCACCCTCGCGTATATTCTAGCCTGAATGGGTAAGCTTTCCGATAATTGACAAAGCCCTTTATCGACATTTCTTCTACATAAGAATCAAAAATAGAGTTATGATAAATCCTAAGTTAGGGCTGGCTTTTAATTTTTGCGATTGTGATTTAATATTTGTTAGTAAAGACTATGCAGAATGGGGCGCTTTAGTGCACCTTCTGAGATAAGAAGTGCACACAATTATTTTCCTTTAGAAATTTAGAGGCTTTGTCATTGCCGTATAATTTAGCTGAGTTAAAATCAGAACAAGCTCTTTCAAAATCATCAATTTTTAAGTGTACTAATCCTCTATAAAAATATGTTTCGTTAGCCAAAATATTATGTTTAATACAATAATTTAGATCATACATTGAATTCAAATAATTTCCTGCTCTATAATTTGCAATCGCCCTATTGAAAATTATTTTTGAATACTCTATATCGAAACTAGGAATGCCCGTAACATCTTCAAATTCATGTGTATCATCAATGACAAAACCATTCTTGTTTTTCATCCGTTCGGCAAGGTCAAAATATCTAACTGCAGAATCATTAATTCCTCTATTTAAAAACAATATCCCCATTCTAAAGATGGAATAAATATTATCGCCCTTTATTTTCAAAGAGTATCGAAAATTATTTTCAGCTAAATTATATTCGTTGGATGATAGATAAATATCTCCTAATAACATATATGCAGTACTACAACCGGAAGATTCAGCTATAATCCGATTTAAATCACCTATTGTATTATGAAGCGCTTCACTATTCCCCGTGTCTTTTAGCAAATTGAAATATTGCTCAGGGACTCTTTTGCAGGAAAATATACGGCTTCCACGTTTATGACTACATGTAATGAATGCTAAAGAAAAAACCATGCACAGAGCGAATACTATTTTCATTTTGACATGATTAAGTCGACGGGTAGAATTCAAAAACTAGTTTTTTTAGTCTGATCTACCGGATTTTGGGATTGATTAATTTTCCCAGAAATTTTTTCTAAAATAGCTTCCCTATTTACTTTTTGATATGCTGACAATAATTTCCTCGAAATAGCCATTACTTCAGTATTTTCTTTTTGTGTTTCATTTCCATTAGCATCAACACCATAGTCATACGCAATTTTACCTGAAAATATATATTGCGCCATTTGTTCCAAATTTGTAGTGTTCATGAACTTATCTGGTATTTGTATATCGGAAAATTCACCGTCTATAGCTTTATTCATAAAAGAAAAAATCCCTGGCAGGTGAGACGCATCTCTTTTGATTTGAGCAACTTGATCGTTCTTCATGATTTTAGCAAATCCATTTGCAGCCCATGTTATTCCGGTTAGAATGGCATTTGCTTTCCCCACCAGTGCTCCATTTATCCCGCTGGTCCCCACGGAAACCCCACTGGGACCTGTTATACTAATATCCGTTTGCCCAGAAACTGAGGCCGATGCTCGTCTTAATTTTTTCACGTCAGCTTCTATACTCGATTCATTTCTCTCAACGACCTCATTGATTTTCCCGACCGTTATGGTATTGGGACTCCATATACAATTTTCACATGGTGCCGTACTATTGTGTTCAACTATATTGTCCGCTAACCATTTTGGTACATTTGGACTAACAGCAGAAATATAAGCACTACCTTTTGATATCTTTTTCAAGACGGGATCATAAGTAATAGTTATGTCAACCATTGTCTTACTACTGACGGCTTCTAATCCATCAATATCTAAGGCTTCAATTGGTGAATTTGAGGCAAATTGATAAGGGGTAAGCTCAGGATATTGTTTCGTAATTGGATCCACACTCAAGAATCGACCCAGTCTGGGGTCAGATATCCTCATCCCATAATCCTGTTGGTTTCCTTCACCTTTGACTTCGTTATCATTCTCTTTCCCATTAAACCCATATCGGTATTGATTTCCAGCGCTATACGATCGTCCCGGCATTAGCATCCCAAAGGGATGATAAACTTATTCAAAGAACTTTTATAATTCAATTTACAATTTTTAACTCACGACTGGTAATCGATTTTTTTACTTTAAAATTATCAGTTATGACAAAAGAAGTATTGCTTGTACCCCTGTTTGAAAAATTCATCAGGGACACTAAAACCGGCCGGCGCTGCAAACTTAATGGCCAAATGATCAAACCCCAGACCGTAGTGAACTACCGGGAAGTTCTAAAGCATCTCGTGGGGTTTGAACAATACTCCGGCCAGGCCATCCGGATCACCTTAAATATCCGCAATGACCAGCGGCGCCAATTGCAGGAAAGTAACTACTGGAAGGATTTTTACCGGAACCTCTCCGACTACCTGTATTATCAAAAAGGCTGCTATGACAATTTTACAGGGACTATTTTTAAGAACCTTAAATGCTTTTTCCGTTATATTAAATCTGAAAAATGCCTAGCCGCACCGGATCATTTTAAAAACTTCCACGTCAAAAAAGAAAATATCCGGGTGATCTCCCTCCTGCCTGAGCAGTTCTATTTTTTAGTACACGCCACGGCATTTGAACGGCGGCTTACCCGGGCACAAAAAAGAATAAAAGACATGTTTATCTTTGGCACAACAGGCGCGCTGCGCTATTCCGACCTGATGAACCTGCAGGTGAAAGATATTGAATGCCACCGCGACCAGTATTTCCTGGTCTTCCGCTCCGTAAAAACAGACACCCCTGTTACGATCAAGCTGCCGGGCTTTGCTGTTTGCATTTTTCAAAAGTATGGCCGGAACAAAACACCGCAGCAAAAGCTTTTTCCCCAACTGGCCAATAGCGGCTTCAACAAGCAATTACGACAACTTACCGCGAAAGCAGGCTGGACACAACCCATTGGTAAAACCAGGTCGAGGAACGGTGAGCCCGAAGAAGTAAGGACATTCCAAAATAAGACTTACCGATTTTGCGATCAGCTTTCTTCACATGCCATGCGAAAGACCGGGATCACTCTATTACTGATGCTGGGTATGCCTGAATACCTGGTCAGGAAAATATCCGGGCATTCAGCCAACAGCACAGAATTCTTCCGCTATGTAAATTTCGCGCAATCCTTTATCACGGATGAAATAGATAAGGTGCATCAAAAGCTGTTAACACTTTACCAATGATCAAAACACTTCGCCGCCGCGGGTGCGTGAGACACGCACCCGGGCAGTTTGCACCGGGCAGTTTATGGTTTATTGTTTATGGTTTTTTGTTACGGTCGTTTATAGTGGTTGCGTTACTTCTTCATTTAGCAGGCTGCTCCAGGCAAATAAGCAAACTCCCCTTTAAAGAAACCAAAAACCATAAACAATAAACCACAAACAACAAACAGCTTTCCTATCTTCGTTGTCCTAAAAATAACGCCATATGTCACAAGTTTGGAAAGACTACCAGGAAAAAAACAAGGACCGGTTTCTCAATGAAATGCTGGACCTGCTTCGCATTCCCTCTGTAAGCGCTAAAAGCGAACACAAGCCCGATATGGAAAAATGCGCGGAAGCTGTGAAAAAGAGTTTGCTGGATGCGGGTTGCGATAAAGCTGAAGTGATGGCCACCGATGGTCACCCAGCTGTGTATGGCGAAAAGATTATTGATCCTTCCAAACCTACCGTGCTCGTGTACGGGCACTATGATGTGCAGCCGGCAGAACCCCTCGATCTCTGGCATAGTCCGCCCTTTGAACCGGTGATCAAAGACGGGAAGATATTTGCCCGCGGAAGCGCAGATGACAAGGGACAATTCTATATGCATGTAAAAGCGCTGGAGATATTGTCCAAGACAAACACGATGACCACGAATATCAAATTCCTGATCGAAGGTGAAGAAGAAGTAGGCTCACCCAACCTGGGTAAATTCGTGGCTGCCAATAAGAAATTATTAAAAGCAGATGTGATCCTGATCAGTGACAGCTCGATGCTGAGTATGGAAAACCCTTCCCTCGATACGGGTGTACGAGGACTGAGTTATATCGAGGTGGAAGTGACCGGTGCTGACCGTGATCTTCATAGCGGAACCTATGGAGGGGCCGTAGCAAACCCGATCACTATTCTTGCACAAATGATCGCCAGCTGTCATGATAAAAATAACCATATCACCATCCCTGGTTTTTATGATGACGTAGTGGTGGCAGGACCGGAAGAAAGAGCATTGATCAATAAAGCTCCTTATGATGAGAAAGAATACATGGACGACCTTGGCGTAAAAGAATTATGGGGCGAAAAAGATTACACAACCTATGAAAGAACGGGTATCCGCCCAACCCTTGAAATAAACGGTATCTGGGGTGGCTACCAGGGCCAGGGTTCTAAAACAGTTTTGCCTTCCAAGGCTTCTGCAAAAATTTCAGCAAGACTTGTCCCTAACCAGTCTTCCCATAAAATGACGGAAACCCTGCTGAATTATTTCAGGTCCATTGCGCCAAAATCTGTTACGGTGAATGCATTTGAACATCATGGCGGCGAGCCTTATATGACCCCGATCGATAGTAAGGGATATAAAGCTGCGGCAAAAGCCGTGGAAACAACGTTTGGAAAGACCCCGATCCCGGTTCGGGGCGGGGGAAGTATCCCCATATGTTCGATCCTGGAAAAAGAATTGGGTATAAAGATCATCTTCATGGGGTTTGGTTTGGACAATGACAACCTTCACAGCCCAAATGAAAAGTATAATATCGAGAATTATTATAAAGGGATTGAAACCATCCCTTATTTTCATAAATATTTCTCAGAAATGTAATATCAATCAAAAAAAAACATTTGAAAAAAATCCGGAAATTTTATTTCCGGATTTTTCTTTTACAACGGATTGAAACAGAAGTCTTACAAAGTCTTACGAAATTTTTTTCGTGAAAATAGCCCCCGAACAATATCGCAGGCATTGTTCTTGTTTTAAGTAATAAAACAAGTTATAAGAAACAAAAATATTTGTACCTGTTGTTATTTGTTATAAAGAGATGAACGTAACAAAACGTGTAGATGGAAAATGTTTTTTATAGCTATTGATCTTAACCTTAAAATCTTAAATTATGAAAAAGTTATTATTCTTATTAGCCACAGGGCTTACCCTGGTTACATTTTCCTGTAAAAAAGAAGCAACGCAACCAAACCCTGGTGCTGACAATGGCATGACAACAGGCGGTGGTGGTACAACTACCAAAACCACAGCTTATATATGGAAAATAAATTCATTTGTTGTGAGTGGAAATGATATGACAGCCCAATTTGCCAATTATCAATTTGACATTCGTGCAGCTCAATTACTGGTTGAAGACGGGGTAATAGTTGCCGTGGCCGGATCAACTACCTATTATGGCAAATGGCATAGGGTTTCCTTCAATGAAGTTATTATTAACTTTCCTGATGCTCCTTTAAGCCCGCTAAATGATGACTGGATTATAACAAATAACCTCGAGCATGACATAGCAATGCAAACTAGTTCAAAGACGCTCTCATTCCATAATGATGGTCAAACCTGGTCTACAGGAAAATAAGATACAGCTATTGTTATTGATTGATTTTTGAAAAAAACCTCTTACGCTTGTGAGAGGTTTTTTTATTTTTAAAATTATACCAGCATAGGCCATCTCCCCGCTGCTGGACCCAATATTCCCGGTCCTGATTATTATTCGGATATTTGTTTGCCATAAATTTATTTTTACTATTTATTTACGGCATCCAGGCATCCATGCCTGCTTTTAAATTACCTATTATGCCTGCGAAAGAAAAAACCCGGCTCGATAAATACCTCTGGGCGATCCGTCTTTTCAAAACGAGAACCCTGGCTGCTGCTGCCTGCGATACCGGCAAGGTAAAATTCGATGGTTCCCAGGCAAAAGCTGCCAGGAATGTGAGTATCGGGGATGAGTATGAAGTAAAAACAGAAGCCAAGCGCTGGCGGATAAAAGTGACCGGGTTGCTGGAAAAAAGAGTGGCCGCTCCTGAGGCGATCAAAAACTATATTGATATAACTCCTGAAGAAGAGATACAGCGGTTGCAATACCAGGCCGCCAGTTTTCATACCGGCAAGCGGCAAAGCAAGATCGGGAGACCTACGAAGAAAGAAAGAAGGGACCTCGAAGGTTTTCTTGATGACTGATTATTTAGCTTCTTTCCGTATCCAAAACTCATCTTTCCAATCAGAACTGCAGAAGACAGGATGCTTCTCCAATTCTTCATAGATACCCGTTAATTGTTGTTCCGAAAGCTGTGCTTCCAGATATTGGAATAGTTCTCTTTCCTCAAACCGGATATGTTGTTCAATGTGGTTGGCCAGGGTGACAAAATCATACTTGTCAGGATCCTTATCGATCGTAAGAACCAGTTCCCGGATAAAAGCATGGTCCTTTTTTAATTGCAGTACCAGGGGATGGGATGAGGGCATGAATGGCAATAAAACTTTTTCTTCCTGGAAGAAATGGGCCTTAATATGATTCTTCCAGTACCAGGAGGTAAAATCCCTTAGTCTCCCGGTGTCGGTGTTATTATTGATTCCCTGCCGGAGTTTCCATGCAAATAATAAACCATCATGATGCTCCCTGCTAAGTGGTTGCAACTGGATACACCTTTTTATAGGCTTTGTTTCATTCATGTATCAAATATACACCGGGCTCATCCTGGCTGCTATGACCGAAAGCAAGCTTAAAAATGACTTTGCTCAGTTTCGGGGTACTGACAGAAATCATCGCCAGGGCTGTACTATATCATTAAAACGGACCGGGCAGAACTCTATTTTCGTTTCAATAAATACTCTTATTATGTATCCAGGCAACGCAACTTGTAAAAAGATTACGCCAAAACTGACCAAAACACTTTGTTTTAAATCTGAATTGGGAGGAAAAACAATAAGCCCTGTCCACATCAGTCCCCCTGTGAATATTGAAGAAACAGCTTCCCAATATCTTATTGTACTTGCTGTTCCAGGTCATCACCGGGAAGATTTTAGTCTCGAAATTCTAGATGGCATTCTCTTCATTTCTGCAAAAAAAGAAAAGGAAAGCTATACTCCCAATGATCGCTGGGAATATGATTATGCTGATTGGACCAGGACTTTTTCATTACCGGGCGATTCCGATGTAATGCTGACCCATGCAAAATATTGGAACGGCGAACTGATCATCGGTATCCCCCGGGGGAATACGGATGAAAATAAAGCAAAAGCAATTGTTTATGTTTATTAACTCCCCACTCATGCATTTACACATTGCTCCCAACCGTCTTATCAGCGATATTCAACATGAATTCAACAAAGTATTCCCTTTCCTGAAACTGGAATTCTTTTCAAAGAAGAGATCGCTTTCAGGACCCGGCTTTACGGCCAGCCAGCTGATACCATATACCAGTAAGGTCAGTGTGGGACAATCAATGATAACTGATGGTGATATCGAGATACCCGGGGAAATGAAAGTGATCGAATTGGAAAAATTACTGAAAGAGCAGTTTAGCCTGTCTGCACAGGTCTTACGTAAATCTGGCAACCTGTGGCTGGAGACTACGATGACAGATAACTGGACCCTGGAACAACAGAATAGGCATGGAAAGGAAATTTCGACAGGGAAAAAAGAGGCGCTGGATCTGGGAGATTATGACCTAAGCCGGGGTAATGATGATTAGTGCCTATCTCAAAAGTGACTTTTCACCTTTACAAAGGTTTTTAAGGATATTTTTAATATAAGAGATTTTTAAGTTTTTCCTCGTTGATCACTGATATTTTTCCTTCTTTAATTTCAATCAGTTTTTCCGATTTGAAATCACTCAGCGTACGTATAAGTGATTCGGTAGCGGTACCAACATAATGTGCAAAATCTTCCCGGGATATCTCCAGCGGTTTGGCAGGGCTATTCACATTGAATTTTGCCTGTATATCCACCAGGGCTTTTGCGACCCGTTTGCGCAGCGAACTATAAGCCATATCCAATAGTCGTTCTTCCTTCTCCTTTACATTCTGCGTAATGATGCGGATGAATTTAATGGCCACATCCATGTTCCCATAAATCATCTGCATAAAATCCTCTTTAGGTATCTGCATGATCTCCGCCTCTTCGAGGATGACCGCTGAATCATCATAGTTTTTGTCTTCTATCAAAGCCGGGTAACCAATGAAATCGCCATTACTAAACAGGTCAGTGATATATTCTTTGCCGTCTTCATGTGTCTTGAACCCTTTCACCTTCCCTTTTATCAGGAGAAATAAGGATCGTGGTCTTTTACCTTCCTGGTACAATACCTGCTTTTTGGAATAGTTATCTGTATTATATTGTTCTGACAACTGGCTGATAAGACCTGCATTCTTAACATCCTTAATAAACTGGTTGATCCCTTGCTCAGATGCGGGGTATTTGTTGCCGAGAACAGCTGCTTTTTTCAATCTTATTTCAATAGCATTCAGCAACTCTATATCTTCAAATGGTTTGGTAATATAATCGTCGGCCCCCATTTCCATTCCTTTCCGGAAATCACTTCTTTCCGTTTTTGCTGTCAGGAAAACAAAGGGAATATGTTCAGTATCGGCGTTCTTACGCAGGAGATGCAGCACTCCATAGCCATCCAGTTCCGGCATCATGATATCGCAGACGATCATATCTGGTTTCTCCCGGAGAGCGGTTTCTACACCTTTTTTTCCATTTTCAGCGGTGAAAGTTTTATACCCGGCCAGTTCAAGAATCTCTGCGGTATTTTCCCTGATATCCTGGTTATCGTCAATGACTAAAACAGATTTCATCCTATGATTTATTTACAGGGATACTAAAATTAATCGTTGTCCCTTTGTTTAATTCACTGGTCAACCCTACTTCACCCCCCAGCAAGTCCACGTAACGCTTTACAATATGCAAGCCCAGGCCAGTACCCTGGATATTAACCGCATTTGCAGCCCTGAAAAAACTATTAAATAAATGCTCCTGGTCTTCCTCGCTAATACCAATACCCTGGTCCGCTACACAAATAATGATCTTATCATTATGACGGGTAGCCTTTAACGTGATGGATTTAGCCTCCTCTGAAAATTTTATGGCATTACTGATAAGATTGACCAGGATATTGTGCAGTAATTTACTGTCTGTATTGGCTTCGCAATCCCGATCGCAATGCACAACAAAATGCTGGCCCTTTTTCAGCATTGGCTTCATTTCTTCTATCGTTTCTTCCATAGTACTCCTGATACTGACCTTCTCCATCTTCGTATCCACTCTTCCTTCGTTTAGTTTTCCCAGGGATAAAAAGTCTTCAAGGATATCATTTAAGTTATTGACAGAGTTCTTGATCTTGGAAATGTGTTTATCCCGCTTGTCCTGTTCATTCGCCCCCGTATATTTTGAAAGCAAAGAAGCAGAGGATAATACGGTGGTTAGCGGGGTGCGGAATTCGTGGGAGGCCATGGAGACAAACCGGCTTTTGATTTCGTTTAATTGCCTTTCTTTATCCAGCGCCTCATTGAGTTCTTCCTGGGATTGTTCGAGCTTTTGCAATGCTTCCTTTAATATCAGGGTCCGTTCTTCCACTTTCACTTCAAGGTCAGTATTCAGTTGTCTTATCTTATGGGTGATCTTTTCGAGTTCAGCCTTTTGTTCTAACATACGCTGTTCGCTCTTTTTCCTTTCAGTAATATCAACAATAAAGGCAATAACAAACAACTGCCCGTCCCGCTCGTAGTGACTTAGGCTCACTTCGACCGGCATATCATTGCCATTTTTTTTTCTCCCGTTCAGGTCACGACCCTTGCCCATCACACGGTTCGATGGTTTTTTATAAAACCCATCCCGTAATTGATGATGATCGGGCTTGTATTTATCCGGTATCAATATCTCGACCGGTTGTCCTATCAGTTCGTTTTCTGAATAGTCGAACATTCTTTCTGCAGCCGGGTTGACCATCACGATATTTCCTGTACTGTTTGTCAGTAAGATCCCTTCGGTGGCATTTTCAAAAAGCGAGGCCATGTGTGCTTTGTCCGGCATGAGCTGAGATTATTCCAGGCAAGGTTAAATTCAATACAAAATAACCATTAATTAATTGATTAATTCTATATTAAATGATAACGGTTATGCAGGGATAATCTTGATGGCTCTGTTTATCCATAAATAGTTGGTACCTTTTCTAAATAAGATCAGAAAGCAGGTTATGCTACGGGGTAATGCTTTCAGAATTGATGTATCGTCTCTTTCTCATGCCTGGCGGATGTTTTAAATGAGAAAGAATTCCTTATCCCTTTCAGCATCTCTGAAAGATTCTCCTTTTTTACATGATCATAATCAGTAAGCATTATTTTTTTGTCATCCTTACTCTTTGCTAAGCGGGCGCCTATTTTCAGCATAAACCTGTCCTTCCAGGAAAGATCTTTCAGGATCATCCGGCCAGGGAGGAAATAGCACTCGCAATTACTCATGATCTCCGCCGGAATTCCTGCGAGATTATATGCCTGTCGTTTCTCCTTTTCTTCCGGTGCTGTGCCGGCCACCTGGAACAGGATAATCTTTTTATTCCTTATAAAATCCAAATTCTTTTTGAGCCACTTCTTTACCTGCAACTGACCGATATACACACTGGTGCCGATCAATAAAGTATCATAGTGATCAAGTTGCTCCCTGCTGATATATGTTGCATTTCTTACCGGCAAACTCAACTCACGACCGAGCCATAATGCATATTGTTTGGTGGCACCGTATTTACCCTGGTAAATGATAATTGCTTTCATCTTGAAATGTTTAGTTGAATCGTTAACCTGGTATTACAATCGCAGCCCAAATATCTCCTCTTCTTTTACTTACGAAAAGGAGATTGCTCACCGGGCAACATGATCTTACTCAGGATGGTGGGAACAGCACCAATATTGGGTTCCAGGGAATAACCTATAATCATCTTCAAAACTGACCAGCGTCACCCGGTACGTGTATACGCTCTCCTATTTTTATGCCTCAAAATAAACAATCATGAAAACAATAATTGTTGCAACCGACTTCTCCCCAGTGTCTCTCAATGCGACAAATTTTGCCATAGAAATGGCACTCGCCATAAAAGCGGACATTTTATTATTCAACGCTTATTCCATTCCTGTTGCCTATTCCTCCGATGTTCCGCTGATGCTGGTGTCAGTAGACCAGCTGAGGGAAAGCAGCGAAGTACAGTTGAATGAACTGAAAGAAAATATCCGGCATATCACTTCCGGCAGGATAAAAGTGATTGCAGAACTGAGGATGGGAAATACAGTGGATGAATTGGAAAAACTATGCCAGTTAGTTCAACCGTTTGCTGTCGTAATGGGAGCAAGGGGAAAGACCGGTTTCGAAAAGGTTGTATTTGGAAGCACTACGCTTACGGCTATCCGTCACCTCACCTGGCCGGTGATCTGTGTACCGCCGGGTAAACAATATGGAAAAGGAATAAAAAAACTTGGTTTTGCCTGTGATTTCAGGAACGTTACCGGGACAATACCGGTTAGTTTTATCAATAAGATGGTAAAAGAATTTTCTGCTGAACTGCATATACTGAATGTTGAATATATGCAGGGGGAATTCCGTCCTGATACTCCACTTGAATCCTTTCGTCTCCACAAGATGTTCGCAGAACTGGAACCGAAGTACCATTATATCAATTACCCGGATATTGAAGATGGCATCAATGAATTCTCAGAGACAAATAATCTTGACCTGGTTATCGCTATCCCAAAGAAACATACGCTACTGGAAGGAATTCTCAAACCAAGCAGTACAAAACAGCTGATATTCCAGTCGCATATTCCCGTCATGTGCATACATGAATAAAGCAACAGCAATGATCGGCAAGTTGACAGATGAACAAATAGAAATTTTCCTGGAGCAAAAGCAGGATTCAACATGTGAATACTGTAACAGATTTCTCTAATTGTGTAACCATTAAGGTCACTAACATTGATAGTTTTAGGGGTTATTTCCATTTCTTCAATCTGATTAATATCATACAATTCTTTGAGGATGATCATTCATCCCCTTTTATGCCCTATCTACTTTTGGGGCATTACGGTCAATGATGTCTCTTTTAGATTAGTATCAAACAAAACAAAAAATTATGAAAATGTTTAAACTGCTGACTGTCTTGCTTTTTACCGGAACCTTTTTCCTGTTTGCCTGCAATGAGGGCGTAAAAAAAGATGAAAAACCGGTAGATATAAAGGAGCTGACAAAGGACAAAGAGGAACCCAAAAGCCCTGAGATCAAGACGGATGATTTAAAACTCACCACCCCGCTGGATGAAAAAATGGTAGCTACGGGGAAAGCTACGTATGAATTAAAATGTCAATCCTGTCATAAGCTGACAGGCGAGAAGTTAGTTGGACCAGGATGGAAAGATGTAACCAAAAGAAGAGAACCCATCTGGATCATGAATATGATCACCGATACAGAAATGATGCTGGATTCAGATCCCGAGGCACAAAAGCTGCTGGAACTCTGCATGGTGCGTATGCCTAATCAAAACCTAACCAAAGACCAGTCCCGTGAAGTGATCGAATTCATGCGTAAAAATGATGGTGAAAAATAATTCTCCCAGGTCAGTACAATGAAAACGAGACCAGCATGAAATTGAAACTTCCTTAAAACTGTTAAATAAATAACTTATGAAATTTTCTTCCAAATCATTGTCAGCTCTCCTGTTCATTGTAACTGGCTTGCTTCTTTTTCAAGCTTGCAAACCAAAAGGGACTCAATCCGCCGTCAGTGGTAATGCCGCCTCCAGGGTGTATGTCGCTCCCGGCAAATACGATGAATTCTATGATTTTGTATCTGGGGGGTTCAGCGGTCAAATGGCTGTATATGGTATCCCTTCAGGTCGTTTGCTGCGGGTGATTCCAGTATTCTCTGTCGATCCTGAAAAAGGATATGGATACAGCGAAGAGACCAAACCCATGCTAAATACTTCGCATGGTTTTGTGCCCTGGGATGATCTCCATCATATTGCCCTTTCCCAAACCGATGGCATACAGGATGGCCGCTGGGTTTTTGCCAATGGTAATAATACACCGCGGCTGGCCCGGGTAGACCTGAAGACCTTCCGTACAGCAGAAATACTTGAGATCCCGAACAGCGCCGGTAATCACTCCTCTCCTTTTATTACAGAGAACTCAGAGTATGTTGTAGCAGGCACCCGTTTTTCTATCCCGATGGATAACAGCAATGGGGATGTTGCGATCAACACCTATAAACAAAACTTTAAGGGGACACTCAGTTTCATTGCCGTTGATAAAACAAGTGGTAACATGAGTATCAATTTCCAGATCCTCCTGCCGGGGGTAGACTTTGACCTGGCCCGTGCCGGCAAGGGCAAATCACATGGCTGGTTCTTCTTCAGTTGTTATAATTCAGAAAGGGCCAATACCCTGCTTGAAGTAAATGCCAGTCAAAAGGATAAAGACTTTATTCTTTGTGTGAACTGGAAAAAAGCAGAAGAATACCTCAAATCCGGGAAAGGGAAAAAAACTCCGGCAAATTATGCGCATAATAACTATGACGAGAAGACACATTCCGCTACTTCTACCATGATGAAAGAAGTGGTCATGCTTGACCCGAAAGATTGCCCTGATATGGTCTATTTTATGCCCTGCCCCAAATCACCCCATGGTTGTGATACAGATCCCACCGGTGAATATATTGTTGGCAGTGGTAAGCTGGCCGCAACAATCCCTGTATTTTCTTTCACCAAAATCCAGGCCGCGATCGCCGCGAAATCCTATGACGGAGAATACGAAGGTATACCCGTATTGAAATATGAATCCGTCCTGTATGGCGAAGTAACAAAACCCGGCCTTGGACCTTTGCATACCGAGTTTGATGATAAAGGAAATGCCTATACTTCCTTCTTTGTTTCTTCCGAAATAGTGAAATGGAATATAAAGGACCTGAAAGTGCTTGACAGGGTTCCCACTTATTATTCTGTAGGTCACCTTAGTGTTGCCGGTGGCCCTTCCAAAAAACCATGGGGCAAATACATGATCGCCTATAACAAGATCACCAAAGACCGTTTCCTGCCTACAGGCCCGGAACTGGCACAAAGTGCTCAGTTGTATGATATCAGTGGCGAAAAAATGAAATTGCTACTGGACTTCCCAACTATCGGGGAGCCACACTACGCGGAAATGATTCCCGCCGAACTTATCTCAAAGAACAGTGTGAAGATCTTTAAGATAGAAGAGAATGCCAATCCCTACGCTGCCAAAGGAGATAATTTCGCCAGGGTAGAACGCAAGGGCAACGATATACATGTGTACGCCACTTCCATCCGGTCACACTTTAACCCTGATAATATTGAAGGCGTGAAAATGGGTGATGTTGTTTATTTCCATATCACCAATCTTGAACAGGATTGGGATGTGCCGCATGGTTTTGCCATCAAAGGTGCCAATAATGGTGAATTGCTGATTATGCCCGGGGAAACACAGACATTAAAATGGATACCCGAAAAACCCGGTGTATATCCTTTCTACTGTACCGACTTCTGCTCAGCTCTACACCAGGAAATGCAAGGATATATTCGGGTTAGTGCCGCAGGATCTTCTGTGCCGATCTCCTTCAGCATGGGAAAAACAACGCCTGACAGTATCTCAACCAAAGCAACCAACTAAAACACATTTATGAAAAAAATATTCAGTTTACCAGTTATTGCGCTGAGCATGCTTCTGGCCTGCAATAATAAGAGTGATAATAAAACGGGATCCTCTCCCGTAGACGAAGTTGTCACCAGCTCCGGCCAGGAAGCTGTAAAGGATGACGAATCCGCTAAAGATGTTGTAAAAGTGGCCATGGGTTCAAAAGATCATACAACTCTTGTAGCAGCATTGAAGCAGGCAGAATTGGTAACATCCTTGTCCAATGCCGGACCTTTCACAGTGTTTGCGCCAACGAATGCGGCCTTTGATAAATTACCGGGCGGCACGGTCGATGGATTGATGAAAGACGATAAAAAAGCCGACCTGCAGAATATTCTCCAGTACCATGTAGCAGTGGCTGGTTACAAAGCAGAAAATATGAAAGATGGCCAGGTGATTGGTATGGCCAACGGAGATAATATTACATTAAGTGTAAAGGATGGCAAAGTAATGGTCAATGGTATAGCCAATATCATTGCTTCTATTCCAGCGAGTAATGGCATCATACACGTTATTGATGCCGTGCTGTTGCCTCCCCAAAAAAAATAATTTCATGTTGAGGTTTTATTTTCATTGTACAACGCTTCCGGGGCCGTGTTGCCCCGGAAGTTCTTAAAAAGCAAATCATGGAAAACAAACTTACCGTAACCTCCCGCATACTGGTAGCTTTTGCATCCGGGGCATTGGTAGCTGTTTTTTTCCTGCCCGCCTGGAGGATCGATTTGTTTGCCCCGCAATACCCCGAAGGATTAACGATGAATATCTGGATCAACGGGTTGACAGGTGACGTGGATATCATCAATGGCCTCAACCATTATATCGGGATGAAACATATTACCGTAGCTATGTTCCCCGAGTTCAAATTCTTACCCTTCGTGGTAGGCTTCTTTATGTTGCTCGGAATGATCGTGGCCATCACGGGAAAAAGAAAATTCCTTCTTGCCTACCTGTGCTTAACCGCATTGGGTGGCCTGCTGGCGATGGTTGATTTTTACAAATGGGGTTATGATTATGGTCATCACCTGGATCCCGCAGCGCCTATACAGGTAAAGGGATTGTCTTATCAACCTCCATTAATTGGCCATAAGCGGTTATTAAATTTTGATGCCTACTCCTTCCCTGATGTGGGTGGATGGATAGTTATTGCCGCCGCAGGCCTGGCATTCGGCGTCTGGTTCGCAGAATGGTATCATCAACATCAGCAGCGCAGGCTTTCCAAAATGTCAATCCCGGCTCGTTCTGCCCTTGCTGTACCGGCTTTGATGCTTTCCCTGGTCCTTGGTTCCTGCGCGGCCAAAACAGAACCTTTTAATTACGGAAAAGACAATTGTCATTTTTGTAAAATGGGTATCATAGATCCAAAATTCGGGGGTGAGATCGTAACAAAGAAAAGTAAGGTCTTCAAATTCGATGATATGATCTGTATGATCCGTTTTTTAAAAGCGGGGACATTGAAAGAAGAAGAGATCGGCAAAAAAATGGTCATCAATTACGAAAAGGAGAATGATTTCCTGGATGTTTCCTCTTCCTTTTTCCTGGTAAGTCCTGGATTAAAAAGCCCGATGGGCAGCAATGCTGCTGCTTTTACTTCGTGGCAAGCAGCAGAAAAAATCAACGCCGATAAGCAGGGGCAATTGTTAAGTTGGGAAGAACTGAACAATAACATCAAATGAGATCATTATTAACCCTATTATTTTTCGTTTTCACCATGGCAGGATCGGCACGGGTAATTCAGGCCGGGAGCGGTCAACCCGTTCTTTCACTCAGGAAGGCCATTGATATCGCGAAGGACAGGGACACGATATTCCTGCACCAGGGGATTTATAAAGAAGGCGGTCTTACCCTTACCAAATCATTGACCATCATCGGGCAGAACAACCCGGTACTGGACGGAGAAAATAAATACGAGATCCTGCTGATCAGCGGGAAGAATATCATAATAAGGGGTATAACGTTCCGCAATTCCGGCTATTCGGCAATGAATGATTATGCTTCCATCAAACTGGTCGATGCCACCAGTATCAATATTGAAAACAATATTATCACCGGGGCCTATTTTGCCATACATATTTCCAATACTTCTTATGTTACGGTAAGGAATAATACCATCACCGGGAATCCCCGATCCGAGCAACTGACCGGCAATGCCATCCATCTCTGGAAATCAAATCATGCCCTTATAGAAAACAACCATGTACAGGGGCACCGCGATGGGATCTATTTTGAGTTCGTGTCCTTATCTGTCATCCGTAACAATACAAGCGAAAAGAATATCCGTTACGGTCTTCACTTCATGTTCTCTAACGATGACAACTACCTCAACAATATTTTCCGCAATAACGGTGCCGGCGTAGCAGTTATGTATTCCAAAAAAGTTAGAATGGAAGGCAATCATTTTGAACAGAACTGGGGACCTTCAGCCTACGGCATCTTATTAAAAGATATTTCCGACAGTTACATCCTTCACAATACGTTTTTCAAGAATACCGTAGGGATACACCTCGAAGGAACAAGCAGGATCGATATTCAAAAAAATATTTTTAAAGAAAATGGCTGGGCTTTAAAGGTCCAGGCCAGCTGCGAGAACAACGACTTCCATCACAATAATTTTTTGGGGAACAGTTTTGATGTGGCAACAAACGGTTCCATTTCCCTGAATAATTTTTACAATAATTACTGGGATAAATATGAAGGCTATGACATCAATAGGGATGGGATCGGCGATATTCCTTATCACCCCGTAAGCATGTATTCGATGATCGTGGAACAGAACCCTTATGCACTGATGCTTTTCAGAAGCTTTACTGTGCAACTGCTTGATAAAGCTGAAAAAGCCATTCCCAGTCTTACCCCTGAAAACCTGTTGGACAATAAACCCCTGGTAAAATCACTCCCCTTATGATCCGCCTTGAACATATCAATAAAAAATTCAGGAAACTTCCTGCGTTGGCCGATATATCCGCAACTTTTGAGAAAGGACAGGTCATCTCGCTGATCGGTCCCAATGGGTCCGGTAAAACAACCTTGATAAAATCAATTCTCGGAATGGTAAAGCCCGACAGCGGAAAGATCTTCGTTGAGGAACAGCTTGTCGACGGGGACCACAGGTACCGGGAAAACATCGGTTACATGCCCCAGATCGGCCGTTACCCTGACAACATGAAGATCGGGCAGTTGTTCAGGATGATGCAGCACATCCGTAATGTGCCTGCGAATAAATTGGATAATATCCTGGTAGAACAATTTGAACTGGAGAAAATATTTGAAAAGCCCATGAGGACGCTAAGTGGTGGTACCCGGCAAAAAGTAAGTGCCGCATTAGCATTTTTCTTCAACCCGTCAATCCTCGTGCTGGATGAGCCTACTGCGGGACTCGATCCGCTGGCGGCAGAAATATTGAAAGAAAAGATCCTGGCAGAGAAGAAAAAGAACAAACTTATCCTCATCACCTCCCATATTCTGAGTGATCTGGATGAGCTGACCACGCATATTATGTATATGCAGGATGGCAAAATGCTTTTCTTCAAAGACCTGGAATTACTCCAGGAAGAAACGGGTGAATTAAAGCTGGGAAAAGCCATTGCCCGTATCATGAAAGGCGAGCAGTTCAACAACCAGTGGATCGATAAGTTGTTCAGCCCAAAAAAAGATGACTCCATATATTAACCGGAACGGTATGCTTAAATTATCACGATACGTACTTTATGATATACTCCGAAGCAAAATCATTCTTGCCTATACCGTGTTTTTGCTGATCGTTTCTGTCAGCATGTTCCAGATGGAAGAGAACAGTACTAAAGCCATGCTAAGCCTGCTGAATATTGTACTGATCGTATTGCCCCTGGTCAGCCTGGTCTTTACCACCATCCATTATTATAATTCCTATGAGTTTATCGAACTGATGTCTTCCCAACCCATGAGCCGTACAAGGATACTGATAAGCGAATACGCGGGAGTGGCCATTTCCCTGCTGAGCGCTTTCCTTGTAGGTGTCGGGGTTCCGGTACTTTTATTCGCCCCCAATGACACGGGTTTTGCGTTATTGTTCATGGGAATGTGTCTTACGCTTGTTTTTACCTCCATTGCTTTCCTCGCAGCTGTCATTGCGAGGGATAAAGCCAGGGGGATTGGGTTTGCGTTGCTGTTATGGTTTTATTTTGCGCTCATCTATGATGGATTGGTGCTGCTCATCTTATTTTCGTTCAGCGATTATCCCCTTGAAAAACTGACACTCTTGCTTTCAGCCCTTAACCCGATCGACCTCGGCCGCATTTTCATCATGCTGAAAATGGATGTAAGTGCCCTGATGGGCTATACAGGTGCTTTGTACAAAGATTTCTTTGGCAGCGGCACAGGCATTCTTTTCACTACCGGCATTATGTTATTATGGATCGTACTGCCGTTATGGGTAGCTGTAAGAAAATTCAGGAAAAAAGATCTCTAAGCATTTTCATACCCTTTAAAAAGAATTACTATGAGTGAATTAGTAACAAAAAGCCTGGCGCAGATCGTAAATATCAATCACCGGGCAGCATCCGTCTTCGAAAAATACCATCTTGATTTTTGCTGCAAAGGCAAACGGCCCTTGTGGCAGGCCTGCGAAGAAAACCAGGTTTCTCTTGAGGAAGTTGTAGCTGAACTGGAAAAAACAGCCAGTGTCAATAGCTGTTCCATACCGGTTAATTATGAAAATTTCACACTGGCACAGTTAGCAGGCTATATTGAAATGACACACCACAGTTATGTAAAAAAAGAAATGCCCGCAATCATGGGCTACCTGGGCAAAGTAGCGGGCAAGCATGGCGACCGGCACCCTGAAATGATAAAAGTGTTCCGGCTATTTACTGAGTTAAAAGAAGAAATGGACCGCCACCTGCAAACGGAAGAGACGGTCCTGTTTCCCAGGATTAAAGAAATGGAAAAGGCTTTATTAGCCGGGAGCAAGATCCCTGTGGCCAATAGCGGCCTGCCCGACCCGATCATGATCATGGAACTGGAACATGACGATGCAGGCAACAAGCTGTCCGAAATAAGAAAGCTCACTAATAACTACAATCCTCCTGCCGATGCCTGCACCACTTACCGGCTGTGTTATGCAGCGCTGGAGGCTTTCGAGCTTGACCTGCATGCACATATACACCTGGAGAATAATATTCTTTTCCCCAGGGCTTTGCAGATGATACCATTGTCACCGGCAGCTTCATTAAACTGATGGCAGATGGGAAGGTTATTGATGAGCTGGGAACAACCACCTGAAAGAAGAAAAAAGCGTTTAGGTGACTTGTTTATCTTTGCCCCATGCACATAGATATTCTCAGCGTTTTGCCTGAATTACTGGAAAGCCCTTTCCGGCACAGCATCATGAAAAGAGCGCAGGAAAAGGGATTACTTACCGTAAACGTACACCAGCTCCGTAAATGGGCCGTGAATGAATACGGTATGGTGGATGACTACCAGTTTGGAGGAGGTGCCGGTATGCTGATGATGTGCGAACCCCTTGCAAAAGCTATTGAAGAATTATCCGGGGAAAGGAAATTCGATGAAGTAATCTTCCTGACGCCGGACGGCGAATTGTTCAACCAGAAAATGGCCAACAGTTTTTCTTTAAAAGAAAATTTATTACTGATCTGCGGTCATTATAAGGGAATCGATGAAAGGATCAGGGAGCATTTTGTGACCAGGGAAATTTCTGTCGGTGATTATGTTCTCAGCGGTGGTGAATTACCGGCTGCCATTTTAGTAGATGCCATCGGCCGCCTGTTACCGGGGGTATTGAATGACGAGACCTCGGCGCTTTTTGATTCGTTCCAGGATAACCTGTTAGCACCCCCGGTTTATACAAGACCTGAAGATTTCCGCGGCTGGAAAGTTCCTGCAGTTTTAATGAGCGGTGATCACCGGAAAATCGAAGAATGGCGGCATGAGCAATCGCTGCTGCGCACCCGGGAAAGAAGACCCGATCTTCTCCAGGACCAGTGATCTCATTTTATTATTGACAACCGCTCAGCACAGGAGGAGCAGGAGTACATAATAAAAAAGAATCATCAGCCAGTTAACGGCAATGGTCAGTTTCATAGTACGGATTTTAGTTCAACCCACGCTATACCAAAGGCAAATTCATTGCCAGACGGTTGTTATCCCCATAGGAGTACTACGTTCGGTATTTTTTTCCGCAGAAAAATTTACTAACAGGTAAATTCACTTGCGGTGACCCGGTTTCTGCCAAAGGAACAGATCGGAATCAAATAAGAATCTTACCTGTTATAAAGGAAGGTTTCCCATTCATCAAATCCGTTTTACTACTTACCCCGGAAGGGAGTACTTTACTAGTATTCCTCACGTACAATTTTTTTATGAGATATTTTACTCTTTTTCTCATGGTAATTATTTGCGGGTGCACCAGTGCGCAGCCCTCCACTGCCGAACTGCTGAAAGATGCGAAAACAAAACTTGAAAAGGATTCTGCCACCGTGTCCGCTATCCTTTCTGATAAAAAATATATCCCCGTCCATCCAGAAACGACTTTCCGGGAACTGATCGAAAAGCACAGCGGGACGGGCCTCCTGGAGATTACGGAACCTGGCGAACCTGGGAGAAAAATCATAGTAATCGTGACGGTAAAAGACAAGGCCGGTAATTTGCTTGCAGGTGTTCCTGTTTATCTCTACCAGACCGATTCACACGGTTGGTATTCCGCGGCATCCCCTCATGTAGGAGGCAATGAAGGCGATATGCGCCACGCCCGTTTATTTGGCTATGTAAAAACGGATGCAAAAGGACAATTTGAATTACATACGGTAAAACCTTCCGGGTATCCCCAGAGTGATCTGCCTGCACATATTCATATTCACTTTTCCGCTGATGGCTATCAGCCCTATGTTACGGAGCTCTTATTTGATGATGATGAAAGACTGATCGGTAATATTCGTCAACAAGCCATGCAAAACCAGTTCATTATAGCCAGGCCGGAAAAAGCAGTTGCCCCGTTTGTACAGCAGTTCTCCTACTCCATCGTTTTGGAGAAAAAACATTAATAGTTTATAGTTTATTGTTTATTGTTCTTCAAAATTGGAGGGTCGTTACATCTTTGTAAATTATTGTGACCGACCGAAAATCAATCGATTGTTTGATTTTAATAACAGTTCCCTTTCTCCATTTTATTTAGTGAACTTGCGGCTATTAAATTCCGAACTACATGAACCAGGACCGCCGTAAATTTTTGCGTCAGCTCGCCATCGGGAGCAGCGTGCTTGCCACGGGTATTCCTTCTTTCGCCCGGGTAACGGGAACAACTGATGAAGAGATCAGCCATTCCACCAACCTTGAAAAACAGGGTCAGCGTTTCAATATGTGTGGTTATGCAGCGCCTAAAATTGAAACCGTGAGGATAGCGGTGATCGGTTTGGGGCAAAGGGGTTCTGAAGCTGTCGAGCGGCTAAGTTATATTGACGGCGTGGAGATCGTTGCCTTATGCGACAAGTACCCCGACAGGATTGCTAAGGCACAAAAATCACTGGAGAAAATGGCCAGGCCCAGGGCAAGGGAATTCAGTGGTGAAGAGGGCTGGAAAGCTTTATGCGAAAGCGACGGTATTGATCTTGTATATACACCTACTCCCTGGCGACTGCATACTCCTATTGCTGTTCTCGCTATGAAGAACGGTAAACATGCCGCCACCGAAGTACCGGCTGCCAAAACCCTTGATGAATGCTGGGAACTGGTTGAAACTTCGGAGAAGACTAAGAAGCATTGCATGATGCTCGAGAATTGCTGTTATGATTTCTTTGAACAACTGACGCTCAACATGACGAGGCAGGGAATGTTTGGTGAAGTTCTTCATGCGGAAGGCGCTTATATTCATGACCTGAGTAAGGACTGGTTGTTTAATAAAAACGCCTATGCCGATATGTGGCGCCTGAAAGAGAATATCGGGCACAACGGCAATCTTTATCCTACGCATGGACTGGGACCCGTAGCCCAATGTATGAATATTAACCGCGGAGATAAATTCGATCACCTCGTGAGTATGAGTACAAATGATTTCTCCCTGAACAATATGGCGAAAGAACTGGCAGCAAAAGATGATTTTTTCAAAGAATACGTCGATCGCCCTTACCGTGGCAATATGAACACCACACTGATACGTTCCCATAAAGGAAAAACAGTTATGGTGCAGCATGATGTGTCCACTCCAAGACCTTATTCAAGAATTCATCTTCTCAGCGGCACTAAGGGTGTTGCTCAAAAATGGCCGGCTCCTGAAAGGATCGCTTTCGGGCATAGCTGGGTAAAAAAAGAAGCGATGGATGATCTCTACAAAAAATATTCTCCCCCACTGGTCAATCATATCGGGGCTATTGCAAAGGATGTAGGCGGGCATGGTGGCATGGATTTTATTATGGACTGGCGACTGATCGATTGTCTTCGCAATGGTCTTCCCCTCGACCAGGATGTGTATGATGCGGCCACCTGGAGTTGCCTTGTACCACTCAGCCAGCGTTCAGTAGAAAAAAGATCCGGAACTCAGGATATTCCTGATTTTACAAGAGGATCCTGGGAAACCAATAAACCAGTTAGCCTTCTACTTGAAGGAGGCGCCACGACCGGGGTAAGATCGATCAAACCCGAACTGAAAATGAAGTAGCCATATTGCTGATAAAAATCATGTAACGCACAATAAATCAAAAAGCAGACATTCCCCGGAATGCCGTATTTTTAGACCCTTGCGACCAACCGTTTTCCCTGGAAACCAACGGACTAATTTTACCTGGTGAACGCAGGATCACCCCAAAGCATTATTTACCCGGAATGAAGGCACTGACAGCACTTACAGACCCCGTATATGTAGAACCCAAAACATTCAGCCGGTACGAAAAATTCTGGCTGAAATACATCAATGATAAAAGAGATCTTCCCTTTATTCATTTACTGACCGCTATCCATATCCTTGTAATTCCTGTAGCCATTTTCCTTTATACACCGGTGCTTACCGGTTGGTACTGGTGGATCCTGTATATTCCTTATTTCTATGTTTCCCAGATGTATTTCAAAGGTCGTTTCGGGTTGATGCTGCATTGTATCAGTCACCGCAAACCTTTCAAAAAAGGAAAGACCTGGATCTATGATTATGTTATCTGGTTTGTTTGTCCTTTTTTTGGACATACCCCCGAAACCTATTTTGTGCATCATATGGCGATGCACCACGTGGAGAACAATATGCCGGAAGATGCAAGCAGTACACTCGCCTATAAAAGAGACAGTCTTTTCGATTTCCTGAAATATGTCGGCCGATTTTTAATATTGGGCTTCCGGGATACTTTTATGTACCTGTTCAGCCGGAAAAGAAAAAAATTATACATGCGCCTCACTTATGGCGAGATATCTTTTTATCTTTTTTGCGTGGGGATGTGCTTTGTGAATTTTAAGGCTACCCTGTTCATTTTCATCATACCGTTTGTATTTGCCCGTGTCGTAATGATGCTGGGTAACTGGGCACAGCATTCTTTTATCGATAAAAGAGACCCCGAGGATAATTTTACAAGCGCCATTAACTGCATCAATACCAAGTACAATAAAATGTGCTGGAATGATGGTTACCATACCGTACACCATCTCCGGCCGGCCATGCATTATACAGAAATCCCCGGTGAGTTCTTAAAACTGAAACCCGAATTCACGGCCAAAAAAACATTGATCTTTGACGGCATCCATTATCTCCACATCTTTATTTACCTGATGACAAAGCGCTATGATAAACTGGCGGATAACCTGGTGAATATTGACAATGCTTTTTCCAGCAGGGAAGAAGCGATCGCGCTGATGAAGGAACGGACCAAAAAAATCGATCTTGGTGCGTAAGCGTCTATTCAGCAATTTCAACACAGAGACACAGAGGTTAGGAGTTACACAGAGCAAATTTTTATTGCTCTAACTCCGTGTATCTCTGTGTCTCCGTGTCTCTGTGTTGAAAATATTTTTAACTCGCTTATTCTTTCTCCTTCTTCAACCCGATCACCGGAACAGCTTTCTCCCTGATCAGCTCGTTCAGTTTCGCCACATCCTCCTCTTTGATCTTCTTTAATTTGGCAAGTTGCTCATCAGTTTGCCTGGAAAGGTCTGCAAAAACTTCTCTTACTTGTTTGCTGGGAGCCATATTCCCGCTGTTCGCTGCATCAAAGAGACCGCTGAGCTTATCATTAAGACGGATAGGAAAATTCAATACATCCTGCCCGCTTTTGGCCTTTGTCTGGTAAAGTATCTCCTCGATAACCGTCAGTTGCTTGTTGATGCTGTCGGCCATTGTTTTTATTTCTTTAATAGAATCTTTTTGCTGGCGCCCGGTAAAATCATTGATCTGTGTACGTAAGGCACGGATATCCTTGATCCCCTGCTGTACCTCGTTGAACTTATCCCTGATTTTTACAAGCACATCAAACTGGTCGTCGTATTCGGCCTGGGTGATCGTATAATTCGGGTCAGCTTTCACGGTAAATTTTCCTTCTGACGAATCAACACCGACCTTCAATTTATAAAAATAATCACCCGGCGGGGCGACGATCGTTCCGGGTACGCCGTTCCACAGGATCATCCCTTCGATCCTCTCCGCTTCGGGGTACTGGAGGTTCCAGGCAAACTGGTTCATGCCTTTGCTGATCTCCATTTTATCCCTTGCTTCTTTAGCTCCCGTGGAATACGTACGGATCTCCTTCCTGTTTTCATCCAGGAATGTAACGGATGCTTTGGCGCTGTCTTTAATATCTTTCACATAATAATTTATAATGGCTCCGCCCGGTGGGTTGGATCCTGCATTACGGGGTGATCCGAAATTCCCTGCAAATGAATTACCGGCGATACGCCAGACCGGGCCCATATCAAATACATACAGGCTTTTCGTAGTAACGGAAGGATTTGCCTGTTGCAGCACAGACAGGTCATCCAGTATCCAAAAGGCGCGACCCTGTGTAGCTACGATGAGATCATTGTCTTTAATCGTAAGATCGGTAATGGGAACAATAGGCAGGTTCATTTGGAATTTTTTCCAGCTGGCGCCATCATTATAACTGATATACATGCCATATTCTGTTCCTGCATATAATAAACCGGGGCGTTTGTGATCGGCCCGGAGTGCACGTGTAAAATGTGTTCTGTCAATTCCATTCACGATCAGTTTCCAGGACTTACCGTAATCCTCTGTTTTGTAGATATAAGGAGTGAAATCATCGCTTTTATACTTTGTACCTACAAAATAAGCCGCTCCTTTTTTGAACGGGTCCACTTCCACGCAATTCCACATCATCCATTTCGGACAATCTTTTGGCGTTACATTATCCCAGTTCTTACCGCCGTCTTTGCTGACTGATATAATCCCATCATCACTTCCCGTCCAGAGCAGGTCTTTTTCAACCCAGCTTTCACATGCGGTGAAAATAGTACAGTAGTATTCAACAGATGTATTGTCTTTGGTAATAGGACCACCGCTTGGTCCCTGTTTGGTTTTATCGTTGGTAGTGAGGTCCGGAGAAATCTGTTCCCAGTTAGCACCTTCGTTGGTTGTTGCAAAAAGAGCATTACCGGCAGTATATAATTTTTTAGGATCATGGGGTGAAAAGAAGATCGGGAAATTCCACTGGAAACGATATTTCAACACATCTGCGCCCGCACCCATCGGGTTATCAGGCCAAACGCTGATGGCACGGTTCTCTCCTGTTTTGTGGTCCAGCCGTGAAATATAACCACCGTAATTACCGCCATAAACAATTTCGGGGTTAAGGGGGTCGGCGACCACGAAGCCACTCTCGGCGCCGGCTGTTACCTGCCAGTCCTGTTCAGTGATCGCGCTTCCATAGGTCCTGCTTTTGATCCGGATCGTACTATTATCCTGCTGCGCTCCCAGTACGCGGTAAGGAAAACTATTATCTGTTGATACGCGGTAAAACTGGGCGGTAGGCTGGTTCATATACGTGCTCCAGTTATTGGCTGCATCAAAACTTATTTGTGCGCCGCCGTCATCAGCCACGATCATCCGGTTACCATCTTCCGGGTCGATCCAGAGATCATGATGATCACCATGCGGAGTATTCATACCACGGAAAGTCTTGCCGCCATCGGTACTTACCATGAAATTCACATTCGGGCAATAGACTTTGTTTTCATTCTTTGGGTCCACAAATACTTTGCTGTAATACCAGGCCCGCTGGCGGATATTATTATCGCTGCTGGTCAGTGTCCAGGTTTCACCGGCATCATTGCTCAGGTACATCCCTCCTTTTTCGTTTTCCACAAGGGCATACAGCTTATCCGGGTTGGAAGGGGCAGCGGCCACGCCAACAATCCCCCATACACCTTTCGGCAATCCTTTTTTCCCGGAAATATTGGTCCAGGTATCACCTCCATCGAAACTCTTCCACAGACCGCTGCCATCGCCGCCGCTTTCCATACTGTAAGGAGTACGGAGGAGTCGCCAGGTTCCGGCATACAAAACAGTGGGATTACCGGGTTCCATGACAAGATCGCTGCAACCTGTTTGGTTATTGACATATAAAGTTCTTTTCCAGGTCTTGCCCCCATCCGTTGTTTTATATACTCCACGCTCTTCACTGGGTCCAAACAAATGTCCCATTACCGCGACCCATAAAGTATTGGGATCTCTTGGATGAATAATAATACGAATGATATGACGACCATCTTTTAAACCCAGATTTTTCCAGGTCCTGCCCCCGTCATCGCTCCGCCACATTCCACCCAGGCCTTCACTGACATTACCCCGCATAGTATTTTCTCCTTCCCCCACGTACAAGATATTCTCATCCGAGGGAGCGACTGCCACCGCACCGATCGTGCCGCCAAAATATTTATCAGAGATATTCTTCCAGTTGCTGCCAGCATCGCTCGTTTTCCAGACTCCCCCACCCGTGGCCCCGAAATAAAAAGTATTCTTGCTTTTATAACTCCCGGTTACGGCGCCGCTTCTTCCTCCGCGCCACGGACCGATTAGCCGGTATTTCGTTTTTGACAATAAAAGGGAATCGTTATCCTGGCTGGTAACAGGAACTGCAGTTTTAGTCTTCTGTGCGCTAACAGGCAGAAATGAAATAACCAAAAGCCCGAAAATCAGCTTTCTCATAAAAATATAGTAGTTGGTGAACAAATGCCCCGGTATCAGCCGGGATTGAAAGTTACTGATTTACTTGGTACGATGAAGGCGCTGTATCTTTATCAAAATCAAAAACCATGGCTTCTTTTTCTGTCAGTGGTAACCTTGTAGATATTCAACGACAAAGAACCTATCCTGCTTTAATAAAAGTGGGGAACGGGAGGATACTTTCTATTGAAGAAACCAGCACCCTGCGACCAGCAACCACTAACTATATCCTTCCCGGCTTTATCGATAGCCATGTCCATATCGAAAGTTCCATGCTGGTACCTTCAGAGTTCGCAAGGCTTGCAGTGGTCCATGGCACGGTAGCCACCATCAGCGACCCGCATGAGATTGCTAATGTATGCGGATTGGAAGGTGTGGAATTCATGATCGAAAACGGGAAGACCGTTCCTTTTAAATTCAATTTCGGGGCACCGAGTTGTGTACCGGCTACGGTTTTTGAAACAGCCGGGGCGATGCTGGATTCAGTTGCTGTTGAAAAATTATTGCAGCGGGAGGAAATCAAATACCTGAGCGAGATGATGAATTTTCCCGGCGTACTACATGAGGACGGGGAAGTGATGAAGAAGATCGCGGTGGCACACCGGTTGCTTAAACCTGTAGACGGGCATGCCCCGGGACTGCGCGGTGAAGATGCAAAGAAATATATCGCTGCAGGGATCAGCACGGACCACGAGTGTTTTACGCGGGAAGAAGCCCTTGACAAATTACAAAACGGTATGAAGATCCTTATCCGGGAAGGGAGTGCCGCAAAGAATTTTGAAGCATTGATCGACCTGTTGCATGATTACCCCAGCCAGATGATGTTCTGCAGCGATGACAAGCACCCTGACAGCCTCGTGCTGGGACATATCAATCAATTATGCGCCAGGGCAGTGGCAAAGGGGATCAATATATATAATGTATTGAAGGCGGCCTGTGTCAACCCGGTGAATCATTATAAACTCGACGTGGGATTATTAAAAGAAGGTGACCCTGCTGATTTTATTATTGTAAAAGACCTGGAAAAATTTGAAGTGGTAAAGACTTATATTAATGGAGAACTGCTGGCGGAGAATGGAAGGTCCATGATCCACAGCCCGCGATCCAATGTAATAAACAATTTTAGCTGTACTAAAAAAGAAGTATCAGACTTTGAAACCCCACTAGCCACTAGCCAAACCCCACTCGCCGTTATCGAAGCCCTCGACGGCCAGCTGATTACGAACCGTCTTTTTTTCGAACCAAAAGTTGTAGAAGGAAAAATAGTAAGTGATGTGGAAAGAGATGTTTTGAAAATAGTAGTGGTCAATCGTTATAGTAATGCCCCGGTGGCCAAGGCATTTATTAAGAATTTTACTTTAAAACAAGGTGCCCTGGCTTCTTCAGTGGCGCATGATAGTCATAATATCGTAGCTGTAGGTATAGATGATGAAAGTATCTGCAACGCGGTAAACCTTGTGATCGAACATAAGGGAGGCGTTAGTTTCTGCAAAGATGATTTTGAAATGATCGTTTCGCTACCCGTTGCCGGCCTTATGAGCAATGAAGACGGTTATAAAATTGCCGAGCAATATTCCATGATCGATAAGGCAGTGAAAGATGCTGGTTCTACCTTAGGCTCTCCTTTTATGACACTTTCTTTTATGGCGTTGCTGGTGATACCGCATTTAAAGCTGAGTGACAAAGGATTGTTTGACGCAGATAAGTTTGAGTTTGTGGAATAAAAGCCTTTACATAAGCTCCCACCCTTAGCTATTCTTCTCTTAAAAAAATCGTTTAAATCTCCCTGGTAATAAGTTGTCAGTGGCGGAATTATTTTGCTTTCCCTTTATACTAATACTTTACAAAAGGTGTGAATTGTATAATTTATTTGGTTAACCCTGTAATACTAAATAGCTGGGATTGCAGGATCTTTACCGCCCTAATAAGAATTACTTCTTAAGTTTTATCCCCTCCTCACCGATGAAAGACGCCACTTGAGTTTTTTAACTCAAGGGATAGTATTTTTTTACCCCTAAGCACAAAAACATGAAAACAATTCTGTACACCCTCGGTTTCTTACTTTTTTTGTCAGCTTCGGCCAATCAAATAAGTGCGCAATGCGTAGTTTCTAATTTTATTATTCAAAACGAAAGGCCTGCTGCTGTGCAGCTCCCCGGCTCCTGTACGATCATCTTTGACATGACCTTCAATATTGAAAGCAACAACGGTAATAAATTTATTTTTATTCATGAATGGATAAGCAGCCAGTACCCGGATTACTTTCAATGTGTTAATGGGCATGCTTCGGGGAATGGCGCGATTCATTCACCCCGGGGAGCAGACCTGGTCAATGCTTTTATGAATGTGGGAATTGATAACAGTGGAACAGTCCCCGTTATATTAACCACCTATAATCCTGATCCTACTGTTGTAATGACCACAGTGGGCTCGATTATTAAGATTGTTCTGCCGGATGGTTCAGCCAATTTTACCCTGCAAAATGTAACAGTGACACTACCTGTTAGTTGCGGAACCCCGGTTATTATCGCTGTTGATTTTTGGTCTACACAGTCTTCCAGTGCACAGGTAGCGCATTGTGTCAATTGCCATAAATTATACTCGCAATACTATATGTCCGTGACAGGTTTTGTCAATTGCAGTACGCTCACTTATAATGCGTTATTGACAAACAATACAGCGATCGCACTGGATGGGTTTTATAACGTATTTGCAGACATTAATTTCGACGGCTATTTTACCCCTACCACAGACACTCTCCTGAGTGGACCCGTCAGTTACAACATACAAGCCGGTGTGGGGTCAACTTCTTTAATCAGCGGCTCTATACCTGCTGCCAACCTGAACCAGGATATATTCCTTGTTTTCACCCAAACCACCGGGTTAGCTTCCGATGCAGCAAGGGTGATCAGAATTCATTCTACCCAATGCGCTCCATTGCCAGTTCTTTTCAGTTCTTTTACAGTTAACAGAACAAATAATACCAATGTCTTATTACGCTGGGAAACAGCTACCGAGATCAATAACAGTGGTTTTGATCTGCAAAGAAACAAGGGAGATAATAGATGGCAATCGGTTGGATTCATCGCCTCGCTTTCCCCAAATGGTAATAGCACTGCATCGCTTACTTATACTTATACTGATTTAAATGCTGGCAGCCTCAGCATGCAGTACCGTATCCGGCAGATTGATATAGATGGAAGAAGCAAATTCAGCGAGATCCGGACAGTACCTGGAATGGACCAGAACAGGAAACTAATCGTTTATCCCAATCCATCTGAAGATGGAAGGATAAATTTATTTTTTGAGAACCTGGGCGGTAAACGTGATATAACATTGACAGATATCAGCGGTCGCATCATTCGCCAATGGAGAAATTCAAGCACGAACAATATCCCGGTCACTAACCTACAGCCTGGTATTTATATCCTGCAGGTGACAGACCAGAAAACCGGTCAGAAGGAAACCGAAAAGATCATGATCAATCAACGCTAAATTAAAGTTGAATTTTGAATTTTAAAAAGATCAGCATGTTTAACCCGGCTTGGAGACCCGATTTCAAAAGATTGCGCCTTATAACTTATAATATCATTGGCGCAATCCTTTTTTCAGCTTTTATTTCCCGTAATGCTTTCATCCAAAAAGAAACATCCCGGATTGATCCTGCGAACATGATCACGGGTGAAAACCCTGCAGCAGGGAAATACCGAACTTTTGGTTTTAAAGATAATTTACCAGGCGGGGCCTTATATGCATCGAATAATACTGTCCATCAGGAGCTTGCTTTTAAAATAGGATTCAGGACGCTCCCGGCGAAAAATATTATCCGCGTCATCCAGGCAACGGGTGACCTGCAACGAAATCTTTGGAAGACCCGGTAAACTCACATGGCCAACGAACAAGAAAGTCAAATCTATTTTCTAAAATGTGACTAAATAACATTTTTGTTCTGGCTGAACACTACAAAGTGAATGTTGTGCCGAAAATGAAAAAATGCCTTCTTATCCAGGGCATTTTTTTTAGAATGATTCCAGGCCTTTCCCTGCTTTAATGACGTTATTCTGATACTTTCACATTCCTTTAGTAAGTAAAAAGAGCCTTTTTCACATCTAATTACCGTAACTGATAAGACCCTGAGGGGTTGATAAGTGCGGACAGGATAGGGTCAGAACATGTAAAAGGCTCTATTATGAAAAGACATCTACACATTTCCGCCAGCTTTGACCAGCCTGAATTTGTCCAGAATCTTGTTGAAAGGCTTGCCTACCGCCGCTACGAACTGGGTTATGGCAAAGAAAAAATGCCCCGGGGTTTAAAGGCCCAGGAGACTTCCAGCACTGAAACCTATGTAAGCGGTACCATGGCCATTGATTTTGAAGACGGCCAGGAACCCATCCATATGCCTTTTATTACTGCTTTCTTGTTTACCTGTGTAAAGGGAAAGACTGATCCTTACCAGTTGATCTGGAGCAGTTCGCTAAATTAGGTCTTAGCCACGGATTACACGGATTTACACAAATTACAGAACTTTCTTTGGTGATACTTAGCCTATATTGGCTAGACAGAAATCCGTGTAAATCCGTGTAATCCGTGGCTAAAAAAAATGCGCAGTAATTTCTTACATTCATTTGCCTCTCCTGCGGCGATTATCTAAGTTGTAAAAGTGTTTAACTGAACATTGGCCTTGAGCAGGCTCCCTGGAGAAAACCCATGTCTTCTTTTAAACATCCTGATAAAATTACTGACTTTATCATATTCCAACAGCGCAGCCACTTCGTTAACGCGCATCGGTTTTTCCAGTAACATCTTTTTAGCAAAATCCATTTTTATTTCCAGGTAATACCTGTAAATATTTTTACCGAACGCCCCTTTAAAATGCCGCTTCAGGGTTGATGCACTCATCGCCATCCTGGATGCAATGACTTCAATGGGCGGCAAGGTACTGTCCATATATTCTTCGAGTATCTTTTTGACGGCCAGCATTTTCTCATGATCAGGCCGAAAGGTGGGCGAAAATTGACTGACAGAAAGATCAGTATCCATCCCGGGGAAAGTAAAGTAATTTTTCATAAGTCTCGGTTAACCTGGTGGCTGACTTCCTTCCAACAAGTTTTGAACCAAAAAGACTGCTGTACAGATGGAAATATACGATAGTACATTCCCGGGAAACATAGCCGTTCTGTCAATAAAGAGGTGGCGTAATAGTAAAGCAGGATTGAGCACGGTGCCGGGAACAACCCGTGATCGCCGTTACAGGCAAACAAAGGAGCTCTTTTAGCCGCCTCTTTTCCCCTGTTCACCGACTTTTCGACCTATATAGCCCATTCCCTATTCTCTATTCACTACCGCCTTCCTAGTTTTGATCAAAATTGAAGATATGCCGGAAGATTTTGATAACAGGTCCAGGGACCGCTGGGATGAGCGCAGGGATCGTTGGGAAGATAGAAGGAAACGCTGGGAAGAAAGAAGAGGGCGCCAGGGTAATCATAGTCATATTTGGACGGGTCTGTTCATCCTGTTGATCGGGGTAGCCGCATTGGTTAAAGCCAGTTTTACAGATCTGCCTACCTGGCTCTTCAGCTGGCAGATGTTCCTGATCGTGCTGGGTTTTTTTATGGGAATTAAACATCGCTTCCAGGGAGGGGCCTGGTTCCTGATGATGCTGATTGGAGGTGCTTTTCTTTATACAGAGATCAATCCCGAAATTCCTATCCGGCGTTATATTTGGCCGGTAGCACTCATTGTGATGGGAGCTTTTCTTATCCTGAAACCAAGAAGACGTCATTGGGCAAGACCCGATGGTGAAAAAAAAAACCTGACTGGTGCCGGGACGGAAAATGATGCTACCCGGGAGGAGAGTTATGAATACCAGAAGGATTTCAAAGAAGATTTTGTTGACAGCACTTCTGTTTTTGGCGGGGCCAAAAAAAATATCATTTCCAAAAATTTTAAGGGCGGCGACCTGGTAAATATATTTGGCGGTACGGAGCTGGATCTTACCAGGGCTGATTTTACAGGCACGGCCATTATTGAACTCACTACTATATTTGGCGGCACCAAACTTATCGTGCCTTCCAACTGGACGGTAAAATCAGAGGCCGTAACCATTTTTGGCGGACTGGAGGACAAACGGAATATGCAGACCGCTTTAGATGATCCTGAAAAAATATTGCTGCTGAAAGGCACGGTGATCTTCGGAGGAATCGAAATTAAAAGTTTTTGAGGTGACTGTGTAAATGTAAAAATAGAGCTCGGCCAATAAAATAGGGAATGATGTAATAAGGAGAACCAAAAACCATAAACCAAAAACCATAAACTATTATGAACTGGTACCTTGCAAAGATGGTCTTTCGCATCATCTGTGGTGATGGAAACCATATGGCGCAGTTTGATGAGCAACTTCGCTTAGTATCCGCGGCCAGTAAAGAAGAAGCCTTTCACAAAGCACAGTTACTGGGCATGAAAGAGGAAGAGATTTTTTTTAACCAGCAACAACAACTGGTGCAGTGGCAGTTCATCAGTGTTAGTGAATTATACAGGCTTAACGAGCTCATCGATGGCGCGGAGCTCTATTCACGGATTGAAGAAAAAGAGAATGCGGACAGCTACCTGCATATCGTTAACATGAAAGCGGAGCAAATACGTTTTGGCAATACTCATGAATTATTGAACCTGGCTTAAACCGCATGACCAAATCTCCCCTCTCCATAACAAAATTCAGGATCATATTCATTATTTGCTGGCTGGTAATGATGGGAGACAATGCCATGGTGCTGAATTTCTTTGGGCTTCCTTTGAAAGCAGCCATTATTGACAGTGCGATATGCAATACTTTATTACTCCTGGTCTGTTTCCTCGTGATGAACACCCTCCGCTATTACCTACCGCGGGGCCAGCAGTATATCAATGTTTTTTCCCTCTGCCTTTTTCTCACGATCGCCTGGCTTCTGCTTGTGAAATTGTTATTGAAACTCGCCCTGGGCGGTTACCCTGGCTACAATGATCTGCTGCATCACTCCCTCTCTATACGGTTTAGTATATCCTTCCTCCTGCTGGGTTGTGTGACAATGATCAGTATTCTCTGGTATAACCAGCAGGAACAAAAAGAAAAAGAGGAGAGAAAGACCGATGCCGAGAAACTGGCCAAAGAAGCCGAATTATTCAAGCTCCGCCAGCAGTTGCAACCGCATTTTTTATTCAACAGCTTAAATTCCATCAACGCGTTGATCGGTAGCCGGCCCGATGAAGCCCGAAAAATGGTACAGCAACTCTCTGATTTTTTGAGGGGTACTATTAAAAAAGAAGATACCCAATGGGTCTCGCTACACGAGGAACTTCAATACCTGCAATTGTACCTTGATATCGAAAAAGTGAGGTTTGGCAATCGTCTTACCACCGAAATTGAAATAGGCGAAGGTATCGAATCCTTAAAGCTACCGGCCTTGTTATTGCAACCCATCGTGGAGAATGCCATCAAGTTCGGTCTCTATGATACAACCGGCGATACCGTAATCAGGCTGTATGCATCGAAGGAAGAAAATAACCTGGTGATCCGCGTCCTGAACCCTTTCGATCCTGAAACTTCCGCACCCCGGCAGGGCACGGGGTTTGGGCTTAAATCCGTGCAACGGAGACTGTACCTGCTCTTTGCCCGGACCGACCTGCTTACTACTGATGCAAAACAAAATATCTTTACAACGATCGTAAAAATTCCGCAAAATTCTTAAATAACCCCGGGAGTTAGCCCCGGAGTATTTATCAAACCAACGACATGAGCAAAGTAATAATCATAGACGATGAGCCGCTGGCCAGGAGTATCGTAAAGGAATACCTGCAAAAACATCCCCAACTGGAAATGATGCAGGAATGCAATGACGGCTTTGAGGGGTTAAAAGCTATTCAACAGCACCAGCCCGACCTGGTTTTCCTCGACATCCAGATGCCGAAGATCACCGGGTTTGAAATGCTGGAACTGATTGAGCAGCCACCGTCAGTTATTTTTACGACTGCTTTTGATGAATTTGCCATCAAGGCATTCGAAGCACATGCCATCGATTATTTATTAAAACCTTTTAACCAGGAACGTTTTGATAAAGCCATTGCCAAATGGAACGAACAGCGTTCCGACAATGCAGGGAAAACGCAGGACCTGCTTGAATCAGCCTCGTTATCGCCGTCGCAAAGCCAGCGGATCGTGGTAAAGAACGGGAGCAAGATCAAGATCATACCCGTACATGATGTACAGTACCTGGAAGCAGCAGATGATTATGTGAAGATCCATACACCGGAAGGTTATTTCCTGAAAAATAAAACGATGAATCATTTTGAACAGTCACTGGACGGCCAGCAATTTGTCCGCTCCCACCGTTCCTATATCGTGAATGTGCAGCAAATAACAAGAATCGATCCTTACGAGAAAGACAATCATGTAGCGATTCTTCGTTCGGGTGCGAAAGTACCGGTGAGCCGAAGCGGGTATGGGAAGTTGAAAGAAGTGTTGGGACTGTAGGGAATTTCGAAATTGCGGAATTGGGAAATTGGGAAATTTCCTCAATGGACCTTTCCTCTAAGTATTTGATATCTTAAAATTATTTGGAATTTGCTGGAAAGAGGTAAATTTCCCAATCTCCCAATCCCACTTTTCCCAATGCTTTAATGCTTATGCCTGCGCTTGATGATACCGCCTGAAGCTTCCTTGATTGTATTGGCAAAGACAAATGCCCTGGGATCTATATCATGAACAAGATTATTTAATTTCCTGAGTTCCAGGCGTGTGATCACCGTAAAGATGATATCGCAATCGGCGCTTACGTCAAAATTTCCGGGCAGGAAACCACGTTCTCCTTTATAAACGGTTATTCCCCTTCCCAAACTAGTCACCAGTTCATATTTGATGGCCTCACTTTCTGCCGAGATGATCGTAACCCCGGTATAAGCCTGTAATCCCTCCACCACGTAATCAATACTTCGCGTGGCTGCAAAATAGGTAAGTATGGAATACAAGGCTGTTTCGATCCCGAATTTCATTGCAGCGATCGTAAAGATCAGGATATTCAAACCCAGGATAATCTCCGTGATCGTAAAGGAAGTTCGTTTCAGTGTATACAAGGCCAGCACTTCTATCCCGTCTAATGCTGCGCCGGCCCTCATTACGAGACCGATACCGATACCCAGGAAAACACCCCCGAAGACAGCGATCAGCAATTTGTCAGAGGTCAGCGCATAATCTGGCATGAGTGTAAGAGAAATGCCGAGTAAAATAACACTGATAAAAGTTTTGATAGCGAAATTCCGCCCTACCGAAAAATAACTGATGATGACCAGTGGCAGGTTGAACAACCCGATAACAACGGCAAGGTTAAAATGATATAATTCATGTGTAAGCAGGGACAAACCTGTTACACCGCCATCAAAGAATTTATTGGGCACCAGGAATTCTTTCAAGGCGAAACTGGCGATCACCACTCCCAGTACCATAAAACAGGCATCCTGGATTTTGTCTGCCATACTGGTAGTATGAGCATGCGTGTGAGTTGTTTTTATCAATGATTTGATTTCCTCTAACGCCAGTTGTTTCCCCGGGTCTTCTTCCCTTTGTGCCGTTTCAGTAAAATATTTATGAGAAGATAAAAAGTCCGCCTGCTTCAACAACCAGTCAGCCTTTGTTTTAACAAACCCGGTTCTTTTAAATTCGGTAAACATCCTTTCCGCATTTTCCGTGTACGCACCTGTTCCCAAATAATAAAGATCTGCATCACAAAGATATTTTGCTAACTCTGAAGAGGGAGACTGGGGCAATTTTGTTGCCATGATCATACTGCAGATCAGCTCAATTTCTTCCGCGTCATAATCAAAACCGGGCAGGTGTTTTTTTGCCAGCCTGCAGGAGATCTCTTCATGTTTATGATGGTTTTCCAGGAAACCTGCATCATGGAATAAAGCCGCCGTTTTAAGCAGTATTACTTCGCCGGGAGACCGGTCTTCTGCTATAGCCAGGTGTTCAGCCGCAGCAATCACAGCTTTAGTATGTGCCACGTTATGATAGGTGAGATAAGCCGGTAATTCTTTTTCCAGCTTCGGCACCAGGAATGAGCAGACCTCTTCGTATCGCATGAAGACTTCTTTGATGATTAATCCATTACTTCATAGGCCATCATCGGGTTGGCCTTATTCTTCAAACTGACTTCCCCTACTTTCCTGCAGTTAAATGACTCTTTCACTTTGTCGTAGGCGGTTTCATTGATCATGATCTGGCCGGGCCCGGCGGCGCCCTGTAAGCGCTGGGCGATATTTACCGCATCCCCGATGACCGTATAATCCAGGCGGCGGAGATTGACGGACCCGATATTTCCCGAGATCATTTCACCACTGTTGATACCGATCGAAACTTCCGGGGTAAAGGATACATGTTCTTTTACAGAAGGTAGTTCCGCGATCTTTTTCCGGACAGCCAGGCAGGCGTCAATAGCCCTGTCGAGGTGGTATTCACCCCGGAAAACCGCCATGATGGCGTCACCGATAAATTTATCTATATAGCCACCCTGCGCGATGATCTCTTTGACCATAACATCAAAATAATTGTTCAGGAGTTTTACCACCGTATCGGGTAGCTCATTTTCACTGATCGAAGTAAAACTGCAGATATCTATAAAGGCTACCGTTGCTTCAACCGTCTCGTTCTGCATGAGGGATGTTTCAAACTCCCGTCCTCCCATAAAATTCAATACCGTTTCATCCACGTACATCTTAAGGATATTATTTTCCTTGATCGCTTTCATGGTTTCGCGAAGTTGTCCCACATGTTTGATGGTCTTTTCCATCGTCAGTTCCAGGTCCTCGAAATTTACCGGCTTCGTAATAAAATCATAAGCGCCGCGGTTCATAGCCGTACGGATATTGTCCATATCGCCATAAGCTGAAACGATCACCGATTTTAATAGACCGTTCTGTTCGTTCAGCTTAGTAAGTAAAGTCAGCCCGTCCATTTCCGGCATATTGATATCGCTGAGCACCACATCCACATCATGGTGTAACTCAAGTTGCTCCAGGGCCTTTACGCCGTTAATGGCAAACAAGAACTCATACTGGTGCTCCCTGATCTTTTGCCGGAATTTTTGCTTGATCAGGACTTCGAGATCCACTTCATCGTCCACTACCAGGATCTTTGCCATCAGTTTATTGCTTTTAGTTTTTCTTTCAGGAGGTTAAATTCAAGCGGCTTGGTCAAAAAATCATCCGCGCCCAGTTTCATCGCCGTATCGTAATTTTCTTTATCCCCGTAGGCGGTTATCATCATGACTACCGGTGGTGGCTTCATATATTTTTGCTTGATATGTCCCAGCAGGTCCAGCCCGCTCATGCCTGGCATGTTGATATCAGAGAGGATCAGCACGGCTTCATGTTCATGCTGGTTAAGGTAGGTCAGTGCTTCCTCTCCCGAGAAAGCAAAAACAAATTCCATGGCTTTATCCCGGATCTCTTTCCTGAACCGTTGTTCAAAAAGGACCTGGACATCTTTTTCGTCGTCAACTACTAAAATTTTCATCTGCTGAATGTAAGGTTTATATGGGTAAAATAATGGTGAATTCTGCATATTCCCCCTCGCGGCTATCCGCTTTCAGTTCGCCCCCGTGGCCTTTGCTGATGATCTCGTAACTCATACTCAGCCCCAGCCCGGTTCCTTCACCAACCGGCTTAGTAGTAAAAAAGGGTTGAAATATTTTATCGATGACTGTTTGCGATATACCATTACCGTTATCCCGTATAGTTATGCTAACAGCCCTGGGTGTTTTCCTGGTTGTCACGGTTACTACTGGTTCAAATCCCTCTCCCCGCTGCTTTTTCTTCTGCATCACGGAATAAAAGGCATTGGTAAACAGGTTCAGGATCACCCGGCCGATATCCTGTGACACGGTGTTTATTTTAGGCAGGTGATCATCGAAATGTGTTTCAGTTTTTGCATTGAAGGTTTTGTCTTTAGCCCGCAAGCCATGGTAGCTAAGCCGCATACATTCATCCGTAAGTATATTAATATCTGTAAGTTCTTTTTGCCCATTGCTGTTACGGCTGTGCTGCAGCATTCCTTTTACGATCGAATCAGCCCTTTTTCCATGATGATTGATCTTCTGTTCATTTTCTTTAATATTCTTGGCCAGGGCTTTCGCGTCTTCCAGGTTTCCTTTGTCAAGTTCCTGTTCCATCTCGTCGATCAGTTCCGTATTCACTTCCGAAAAATTATTGACAAAGTTCAATGGGTTTTGAATTTCATGGGCAATGCCTGCGGTGAGCTCTCCCAGCGATGCCATTTTCTCCGATTGAATAAGCTGGGATTGGGTTGATTTTAAATTAGTAAGTGTTGACTCTAATATTTTATTGGATTTCTGCTTTTGTTTATTGTTGCGGTAAAGTATAGAAGCGATAATTAGAAATATTCCCAGGCCACCGATTAACACATATTGCTTTTGTTTATTTTGAATAGCTATTCTTTTTGCTTTAGTATCCCTTTGCCATTCCTGTTCGCTTAAAACAATTCGTTGCAATTCCTGGAATCTTTTTGTTCCTGTTAAACTATCCTTTTCCGCATTAGCAAGGGTTATATATTTATAGGCACTGTCAAATTGGTGATTATTTTTATACATTTCACTTATTAAAGAAGATGCTTCATAGACTCCCTTCCTGAAGGAAACGGTTCTGCCTGTTTTTAACGCTTGATAAGCATACTTCAAACTTGAGTCAGGCAAATTAATTTCCTTATATAGCCTGGCAATAAGCAAATTATTCATTGATAAATTTCGTAAATCATTGTCGATATAAGATTCAGCAACACCTCTTTTATAAAAATCCAAGGCTTTCTCTTTATTTCCTTTTAATTTATAAGCATTTCCCATCCTGAACATAATTTCGGGCCGGGTATATTTATTCCGGTCATTATTATCCAGGCTTTTTTCATATACAATTTGTTGAAAATAAAGCGCAGAATCGGGCATTGCAAGAAGTTCATATATGTTCCCAATATTAGATATTTCATTGTAATACATTCCTGTGTCCCCGATAGATTCAAACAATTCTTTGGAACGAAAATAATATTCGTTTGCTTTGGGGTAATCTGCTAATTCCATATAGGTATTTCCAATACGGTTAAGTGCAAAAGCCTTTGAACTCGTATCCATAATACTTTCGCTGATATTCAACGCTTCAAATTGAAACTGGAGAGATTCCGGTAATCGGCCGCTTTCTAAAAGTGTAGCGCCTTTTAATGATAATATCTGTGCCCGTATTGACCGCATTTTCCCCTTGTCCGCAATTGCCAGAGCCTGCTCTGTATAAAATAATGAAGAGTCAATATCAGAAAACCGGTACCCGCTTGCGAGGTCAAAAGCAATTCTTAACCTGGAAGAATCATCTTTGGCTTTCAGCCATTGTTCCCTTAAATTGTTTAAATCTTTAGAAGAGAGTTGTGCAAAAGAGGAAATCGACAATCCAAAAATGAAAACAAGCAAAATATTTTTTTTCATACATCATGATTAAACCGGTAAAAGGATAATAAACTCGCTTCCTTCTCCTTCCTTTGTTTCTACCTTCAACTCTCCGCCATGCGCTTTTATAATATCATAACTTAATGACAAACCCAATCCTGTACCCTGGCCAGTTGGCTTGGTGGTAAAAAAAGGCTGGAATATTTTATCCAATACTTTTTGAGATATCCCATTGCCATTATCCTTTACAGCTATAACCACCTCAGCTCCCTTGCCTCCTGGGGGCCTGTTTTTATAAGTGCTCACTGTTACCGTGGGTTCATAGCCAACAGGGCCCTGTTTTTTCTTTTCATTGACCACGTAAAAGGCGTTGGTGATCAAATTTAGAATAACCCTTCCAATATCCTGGGGCATGATATTAATATCGCCGATCGTCCTGTCAAAATCAGTTTGCATGGCAGCATTAAAGGACTTGTCCCTGGCCCTTAATCCATGGTAAGCGAGCCGGAGGTATTCATCTGCCAATGCATTGATATTGGTCAGTTCCTTTTGCCCACTGCTGCTCCGGCTATGCTGCAACATCCCTTTTACGATCGCATCTGCTCTTTTACCATGATGATTTATTTTTTCCTCGTTCTCTATCGCATTCTTCGCAAGCGATATTACTTCTGTAAAATTACCTTTCCCGATCTCTTCATTCATTTCTGCCAGCAGTTCTATATTTACTTCTGAAAAATTATTGACAAAATTCAAGGGGTTCTGTATCTCGT
>JBDSBR010000011.1:0-56749 GCA_039921505.1 Chitinophagaceae bacterium | reverse complement strand
GTGACTTTGAAGCAGCGATCGACTGGTTGCGTAAGCAGGGACAGAAAGTAGCCGCAAAGAGAAGCGACCGTGAAGCAAAAGAAGGCGTGGTGATAGCTCAGACCACCGACGATCACAAAACAGGTATCGTTGTTTGTGTAAGCTGCGAAACAGATTTCGTTTCCAAGAATGCGGATTTTGTCGCTTTTGGACAATCTATTGCAGATGCTGCCATTGCCTATAATGTAAAAAATATCGAAGAATTAATGAATGCCAAAGCTCCGCATGCTACGGTTGCGGAATTGGTAAACGATAAACTGGCTTCGATCGGCGAAAAGATCGGGGTGACCAAGTTTGAAAGAGTGGACGCTGAATATGTGGCTTCTTATATCCACGGTGCTTACCGTATCGGTGTGCTGGTTGGATTGAATAAAGATGCCGCTGAAGCTGGTAAAGATGTAGCGATGCAGATCGCAGCGCTGAACCCGGTGGCTGTTGACGCGGCTTCCGTACCGGATAGCGTTATCGCCCGTGAGAAAGATATCATCATGGAACTGATGAAGCAGGATCCCAAGATGGCGGGTAAGCCTGATGAAATGCTGGCTAAAATCGCCGAAGGTAAAATGGGCGCTTTCTTTAAAGAGCAGACCCTGACCGCCCAGGCTTATGTAAAGGATTCGGGTAAAACCGTAGCTGATTTCCTGAAAGAGTCTGGTGATGTGAAGGTTACCGAGTTTAAAAGAGTCGCCTTAGGATAATTCCTGGACATATAATTTATTTTGAATCCCGTCCCTGTCATCCCGGACGGGATTTTTTTTATACTATTGGAGACCGGTATTAAAAAGTTATGGAACGTTATAATGAATATTTCGAAGCCAACAAAGCATTATGGAACCAGCGCACAGCCGTCCATAAGGATTCTTCTTTCTATAACCTGGAAGGATTTAAAAAAGGAGAAACTGTCCTGACATCTGTCGAGCTAAAAGAGTTGGGCGATGTGAAAGGGAAAAAGATGCTTCACCTGCAATGTCATTTTGGAATGGATAGTCTCGACTGGGCGAGAAGGGGAGCGGAAGTAACCGGGGTTGATCTCTCCGATGCAGCGATAAAAGAAGCCAGGCAACTGAATGATGAATCAGGAATGAATGCAAAATTCATTTGTTGCAATGTATATGATTTACATCCGCAACATACAAGGTCATCAGCAACCCCTTCTTTGGAGGGGCTTGGGGAGGTTTTTGATATCGTGTTCACCTCCTACGGTGTCGTAGGCTGGTTACCGGACCTGGAGAAATGGGCGGAGATCATTTCCTATTCTTTAAAACCTGGCGGCATATTTTATATTGCCGAATTTCACCCCGTGGTCTGGATGTTCGATGACGGGTTCACACATATTAAATATTTCTATGAGAACCGGGAACTGATCGTTACGGAGAATTACGGGACATATACCGACAGGCAGGCGGATATAAAAGGAAAAGAATACAGCTGGAACCACAGTATCAGCGAAGTACTGAACGCCCTTATAAAAGCGGGTTTGCAAATCGAATTCTTTAATGAATTCATGCATTCTCCCTATCCCTGCTTCAGCAATACCGTACAGGGCGATGACGGGAACTGGTATATAAAAGGTATGGAAGGAAAGATCCCGATGATGTACAGTATCCGGGCCTTTAAACCATAAACTATAAACGACAAACCACAAACTATAAACTTCCCCTATCTTCGCCCCGAAAATTAAGCTCCGATGTTACCTAAGTACAAACGCATCCTCCTCAAACTTTCCGGTGAAGCATTAATGGGTGATAAAAGTTTTGGTTTTCATACGGATGTGATCAACCAGTATGCCCAGGATATCAAATCGATCACGGAACTGGGCGTCCAGGTGGCAGTGGTGATCGGTGGGGGAAATATCTACCGGGGCATGAATGAGGCGGAAACAGGTATCGAAAGGGCTCATGGTGATTATATGGGAATGCTTGCCACGGTAATCAATGGTATGGCCCTGCAGGCCGGGCTTGAGAAAGTAGGAGTTTACACCCGTCTCCAAAGCGCGATTAAAATGGAGCAGATCGCAGAGCCTTACATCCGCCGCCGGGCGATCCGTCACCTGGAAAAAGGACGCGTAGTGATATTCGGGGCAGGTACGGGTAATCCTTATTTTACTACCGATACAGCCGGTTCTCTCCGGGCTATCGAGATTAATGCTGATGTGATATTGAAAGGGACAAGGGTAGACGGTATCTATACTGCCGACCCCGAAAAAGACCCTACGGCCACGAAATACAATGTCATCACTTTCCAGGATTGCATTTCCCAAAACCTGAAAGTAATGGACATGACGGCTTTTACCCTTTGCATGGAGAATAACCTGCCCATCATTGTTTTCGATATGAATAAAGAAAGTAATCTGCGACGGGTGGTTACCGGTGAAAAAGTCGGTACCCTTGTAAAAGGTTGATCCATCGTACATTTCCTATTTGCCATTTCCCCACAACGACTATCTTGCGTTCTTTCCCACCACCTGTGAAAAACTATTACTAGTGTTTTTGTACATTTTTTAATAGTTTACGAACCTGACGTTTTGAATATGGTCACCCTCTCTCTTACCCTTATCGAGATCCTTTTACTTATTGCGGTAGCGATCACCCTGGGGATCACTATCCATTTTTTTATCGTCAGCCGTCGTTCTCTCAAAGCAACATCGCCCGAAACAACCGGGAAAACCAGCAAAGAACTGGAAAACTGGAAGCTCCGGTATTTCAATGATATGGAGGTAAGGGACAAAGAACTCGCTGACCTGAAAAAACAAATGGCCGAAACAGAAGAGAACGGCCAGATCAATAGTATCGAGGTAGACGAACTGCGGAAACAGAATAAAAAATTACAATCGGAGATACAATCATTGCGCACGACTGCCCCGGTTGTTGAGAAACGGGATTATATCGACCAGCTCCGCCAGGCCCAAAGCAGTTTGCTGGAGCATAACGAGAAAATTAATGCGTTGCTGGGACAAATCGATATCGTACAGGAGACAGAAGAAAAACAGAAGGAGATCATAAAATACAATGAAGAACTGACAAGCCAGGTAGATGATCTTAAATCTATGCTTTCCCAGAAAGAAAAAGAGATCAGCAATGTGCGACAAAAAGAACACCTGACCAGTGAAATGACCTCCCGGCTGGACAGTGCTTATAATGAATTCAATGTATTGCAGGACAAGATCCAGAAACTGGAAGGACAGGTAAATTCTTCCAAACGGCTGTATATGGAGTACGAGGAACTGAAAGAAACACATTTCCGGGTATCACAGGATTTTGAAGAACAGCGGCGGAAGTACAATACTATGAATACCGAGAATAAGCAGTTGCTGGAAGAGTTGACCGAAACAGAAGACAAGCTGAAGGAAGCGAATTTCCAGCGGCAGCAGCTACAGAAAAGGGTGGCTTATCTCGAAGAACTGAATAACGACATGCAGGCCATGGCTGAAGCCAATAAAAAACTGGAAGGACAACTTAAAAGAGTAGGAGAGCTCGAGAGCATGCTGAATGTCATCGCTGAAGAAAGAGATGATCTGGCCAGGAAACAATCTCATCATTGACCGACCTGCTATTTCCCGACCTTCCGGCCCAGGAGGGGCTTTTCCTTTAACTTTGTCGCTCAAATCCCGATAATATGACAGGCAATATCGCAGGCATCAGGAAAAATTATTCCCGGAAGAAATTATCCGAAAAAAAAGTGGCGGGCGACCCGGTAAAGCAATTTGAAAAATGGTGGAAGCAGGCTGTTGCATCAAAGATCCTGGAGCCGAATGCGATGACCCTGGCTACTGCTTCACCTGATGGCGTGCCCTCGGCCAGGATTGTCTTATTAAAAGATTTTAGCCGTGAAGGCTTTGTCTTTTTTACGAATTATAATAGTTTCAAAGGACAGCAACTTACCGGGAATCCTACAGCCTGTCTTGTTTTTTTCTGGAAAGAACTGGAACGGCAGGTTCGGATCACGGGCCTGGTACAGCGAATAAATGAGCAGGCAAGCGATGCATATTTCAATTCACGACCTTCCGGCAGCCAGTTGGGAGCGATCGTTTCCCCGCAAAGCCAGGTGATCGAAAGCCGGGAATGGCTTGATAAGCGCTACAAGGAATTAAAAAAGCAGTCAAGGAAAGAAAAACCCGGAAGACCGGTTAACTGGGGAGGTTTTATCGTGAAACCCGTGATCATGGAGTTCTGGCAGGGCAGACCGAGCAGGCTTCATGACAGGCTGCAGTATACAATGGATGATAATGGAGGCTGGAAGCTGGAAAGGCTTGCACCTTAATGGTATAGGTATGGAGTTAATAAGTAAATAAGTATATAAAGTATTTATGTATTCGATTACCTGTTTCCCCTATATACTTATTTACCTATTTACTATTACTTACTTGCTTTCTTCGCAGCTACAGCTTTCTTCGCGGCCGCTTTCTTGGCAGGACTTTTTGTAACGGGCCGGCTTTTTCCAAAAGAACCTTTGAAACGTTTGCCTTTAGCTGTTTTTTTATCTCCTCTTCCCATAATATTTATTTTAAATGATGTTAGACGCGGTAAATATACCGTAAAAAAAACTCCGTCCGCCAGCTGGCGGATGGAGCTTTTCAAATGCAGTCATGGTGCAATTACAATTTGCCGGAAAGTTCTTTACCAGCTTTGAATTTAGCAACTTTTCTGGCTTTGATCTTGATGACCTCACCAGTTTGTGGGTTACGACCGTTACGGGCAGCTCTTTTAGATACTGAGAAAGTACCAAAGCCAACCAGGGTAACTTTACCTCCGCCTTTCAATGTTTTTGTAACTGCTTCTACGAAAGAATCCAGGGCAGCATTTGCCTGTGTCTTGGTAACGCCGGCATCATCGGCAACTTTTGCGATTAATTCAGCTTTGTTCATGATTTGTTTTTTTAATGTTTTAGTAACGTGAACAAATTTATAAGCTTTTTCCGTCCGACAAAATATTTTTATCTGGATTTCCTGTTTTTAACAATCAGCCCGAAGCCGCATGGGACAAGGTTTTGAAGCAAAAAGAGATGAATAAAATCAAAAACGGTTGTTTTTTGAGACCCCAAAACCCTTGCCAGCACTGTGTTTCACGCCTGTATTGCCAAATCCTTGCCAGTAGCGGGTTTGACAGGAATATACAATTGTTTTGGGACCTGCAAAATAAAAATAAATCTTTTGCACACTCAATGCACAACCTCCATTACGGATCGGAATGCAATGAATTGGCCACCCCATTTGTCAGTTGCCTTCTTTCGCATGCCGGTTCCGAAATTTTCAATATACCGGTCATAAAGCGATTTATCCGTTGTATAATACTGAACTGCATAGGTGATTCCTTCGTCATCATTGGCCTCGAGTAAATGAAGAATTTGGGCATGGGTAAAACAACCGGTAGCAATGATATCGGGGATATGCTCCTCTTTTAACCATTCCAGCCATTGCCCGGCAATGGAATGTTCTACTTTAATGGTCACATTATAGATGATCATGGCTCAGAGTTTAATATCCACGTAGACAGGGCAATGATCACTGTGTTTTACATCCGGGTAAATTTCTGCATCCTTCAGTTGTTTCTTCAGGGCACCAGTTACGGTGATGTAGTCGATCCGCCAGCCCTTGTTCTGCAGGCGAACCGTCGGGAACCGCTGGCTCCACCAGCTGTAGCGATGGGGTTCGGGGTGAAATTCGCGGAAACTGTCGATCCAGTCATTGGCAAGGAACCGGGTCATCCATTCTCTTTCCTCCGGCAGGAACCCGGAAGATTTCTTATTTCCTTTCGGATCATGGATATCAATCTCGGTATGGGCAATATTATAGTCACCGCACAGGATCAGTTTGGGATATTTCTTTTTCAGCGTATTTAAATAACCATTAAACTCATTCAGCCAGGAATATTTAAAAGTTTGTCTTTCCTCACCGCTGGTGCCGGAAGGAAAATAGGCATTGATCAGCCGTGTATCCTTAAAATCCAGTTGCAGTATCCTCCCTTCATCATCACTTATCTTATGCCCCGTTCCGCAGGTCACCTTATCCGGTTTTATTTTGGTGAACACCGCTACACCACTGTAACCCTTTTTTTGTGCACTGAACCAGTAATCATGGTAACCCATGTCAGTAAAAACCTTGTGGTCCACATCGCCTTTAACGGCTTTTGTTTCCTGTACACAGATCACGTCCGCAGGGTTGGTCTTTAACCAGTCGATAAATCCTTTTTTTATCGCAGCCCTGATGCCATTAACATTATAACTTATGATACGCATTGCATTATTGTTTAAATTGGAAGGCAATTTACATCTTACTATGGAAGCAACTCCAAAATCAGAAAGCAGCCGCATAATTCCTCCCAAAGAACCTGTTTATCTTGAAGGCCCCAAGAGCAGGGGATACGAGTTATCTTTTGCGTGGCGGGTTTTTATGCAATTCCTCAAAGGGTTCCGGCACCTGCATTTTGTCGGTCCCTGCATTACCGTATTCGGGTCGGCGAGGTTCAAAGAAGACCATCCTTATTATATCAAGGCCATGGAATTGGGGAAACGGATCGCAGAAACAGGATTTACCACGATGACAGGCGGGGGGCCAGGTATCATGGAAGCTGCCAACCGTGGTGCATTTGAAAATGACGGGTATTCGGTGGGTTGTAATATTCAACTCCCGTTTGAACAAAAAGAAAATAAGTACACGCAAAAGTCCGTGACCTTTGAGCATTTCTTTGTGCGTAAAGTGTTGCTGGTAAAATATTCCTATGCGTTTATCATTATGCCGGGCGGTTTTGGTACCATGGATGAATTTTTTGAGACCCTGACACTGGTTCAAACAAAAAGTATCACCCAGTTTCCCATTGTGCTTTTCGGTAAAGAATATCACCAGCCCTTGCTTGAAAATATTGAATGGATGGCACAACAGGGAACGATCTCCAAAGAAGATATGAACCTGGTACTCATAACCGACAGCGTGGATGAAGCCATGGCCCATATCAGTCACTATATCAGTACCAATTATAAGGTGATCCCCCGCAAACGCTATTGGTGGCTCCTGGAAAAGAGATAGATAATAATGTGTACTTTTTACACAAAAACAATAACTTTAGCTCAAATTAACGATCATGCTTAAAAAGCTTTTACTGGCTGTTTCCCTCTTTAGTGTACAGCTCTGCCAGGCTAATCTTATTGAGGCTGTTTTTTCACCTGACGGAAATATCATCTTCCGGGTAGTCTCGGCCGATACTTATAAAATTGCATACGAAGTAGATTATAAAAAGAAAAATATAATCAGTTCGTCTCAGCTAGGATTTGTTTTTAAACAGCCGGCCCTGCGACTGGATTCTTTTGAAATAATAGGAACAGAAAAAAGCAGCAAGGATGAAACATGGCAACCGGTTTGGGGAGAAGTAAAAAACATCCGGAACAATTATAACCAGCTGATTTTAAAATTAAGGGGGAAGGGGGACAGTATACTCGTAGACCTGGTCATCCGTGTATTTAATGATGGAGTCGGATTCCGGTATTCCTTTCCTCAACAATCAAAGCTTACCCATTTTATTGTAGCTGATGAACTGACGCAATTTGCCGTAACCGGTGATCATAAAGCCTTCTGGATTCCCGGGGATTATGATACGAATGAATTCATGTATAACACCACAAAGCTGAGTGAAGTGGATGCCAGCAGCAGCAAGATGAGCCAGGAGATCACCGCCAAGACATTCTTTGACAAGAACGCGGTGCAAACCCCGCTGATGATGAAATCGAAGGAAGGCTTATATATTAATATCCATGAAGCGGCATTGATCAATTACCCTGCGATGGACCTCGTGATCGACAAAAGCAACTTTACCCTGAACGCTCATCTTGTTCCCGACGCGGTAGGCAATAAAGCTTATTTACAAACACCGGCGGTCACTCCCTGGAGAACGATCATAGTCAGTGATAAGGCAACCGATATCCTTGCATCAAAAATGATACTGAACCTGAATGAACCCTCGAAAATAACCAACACTTCCTGGATCAAACCCCAGAAAATGGTGGGGGTGTGGTGGGAGATGCATATCGGGAAATCCAGCTGGGATTATAGCGGAACACAGGGCGGCTCCGTCCTAGTACCGCACGGGCACCATGGCGCCAATACGGCCAATGTGAAAAAATACATAGACTTCGCTTCGAAGAATGGGCTTGACGGGGTATTGGTGGAAGGATGGAATACAGGCTGGGAAGACTGGTTTGGTCAATGGAAAGAAGATGTTTTTGATTTTGTAACTCCTTACCCGGACTTTGATGTAAAAGAATTACAACACTACGCCGCATCAAAAGGAGTGAAGATCATCATGCATCATGAAACTTCCGCATCGGTGACCAATTATGAACGATGGATGGATACGGCTTACCGGTTTATGAAAAAATTCGGGTATGAAACCGTAAAGACCGGCTATGTAGGCCGTATCATTCCCCGCGGCGAGCACCATGATGGCCAATGGATGATCAAACACTATGAACGGGTAATGCAAAAAACCGCTACTTATAAGATAATGCTGGATGCACATGAACCCGTAAGACCTACCGGTCTGCAAAGAACCTATCCCAATTTCCTGGCTTGCGAAGCCGCCAGGGGAAATGAATTCAATGCCTGGAGTGAAGGGAATAAACCGGAGCATGAAACGATACTGGCTTTTACAAGACTGATGGGCGGCCCCATGGACTATACACCGGGTTTGTTCAGGATAAAACTTAACCAGTTTGATCCCAATAAAAAAGAACAGATACACACAACGCTTTGCAAACAACTCGCCTTATATGTTACCATGTTCAGTCCCCTGCAAATGGCCGCAGACCTGCCGGAGAATTATGAAGCAAAGATGGATGCTTTCCAGTTCATCAAGGATGTAGCGGTGGACTGGGATGACAGTAAGATACTGGAGGCCGAACCCGGGGATTATGTGATCATAGCCCGCAAAGCGAAAGGTAAAGAGAACTGGTTTTTGGGGGCAATAACGGATGAGAGCGGAAGAAATTTTTCAACGGCCCTGTCTTTTTTAACTGCTGGAAAGCAATATGTGGCCACTATCTATCATGATGCAGAGGATGCCGACTGGAAAAATAACCCCGAAGCCTATAAAATAGATAAATACCTGGTGGACAGCAAGTCGATGCTTCGCTTAAAACTGGCTCCCGGGGGTGGAACTGCCGTAAGCCTTATGCCGGCTACGCCTCAACAACTTAGATCAACTGGAAAATATAAATAAATGAGCGGAGTCGATATACTGGGTTATGCGGCAGGTGCTGTAACCTCTCTCACTTTTCTTCCACAGGTAATAAAAACCTGGAAAGATAAATCAGCAAAAGATATTTCGCTGGTGATGTTTATCATTGCAGCTATTAATGAAATAATGTGGATCGCATACGGGGCGTTGCTGGATAACTGGGTTATAATTTTAACGAATACGATCGTACTGGCCATGTCATTGACGATGATCTATCTTAAACTACATTATAAATAATGACGGGTATCAATGCGATCATTTTTGACCTGGGCGGTGTTCTTATCGACTGGAATCCCCGTTACGTTTTTGATGAACATTATTTTGATTCACCGGCAACAAGTGATTATTTCATCGAAAATATTTGTACGCTCGACTGGAATGAGCAGCAGGACGCGGGTTACCCGATGGCCAAAGCAGTGGAAGAAAAGATCGCGGCTTTTCCTGAATGGGAAAAAGCCATCCGTGATTATTATGACCGCTGGCCGGAAATGCTCAAAGGGCCTATCCGGGATACGGTGGAGATCTTCCGGGAACTAAAGAAAAATAAAGCCTTAAAGCTTTATGCCCTGACAAACTGGAGCGGTGAATTATTCCCCATTGCCCTTCAGCGCTACGATTTCCTGCAGTGGTTTGACGGGATCGTGGTAAGCGGTGATGAAAAAATGAGAAAACCTTCGGCGGAATTTTACCAATTATTATTGGATCGTTATGCGCTTAAACCCGGGGAAGTATTATTTATTGATGATAACCTTCGGAATGTAAAAGCGGCTGAAGTACTTGGAATAAAGAGCATTCATTTTCAATCGCCGGGACAGTTAAAGACAGAACTGGAGCGCCTTGCCTTGTTAAGAAACCCGTCGTAAAGAGAAAATTTTGATTACGGATTAAAACCTTTGTGCGCTTTGTGCAATCTTTGTGCTTTGTGGTCCCGGTAAAGGAACACAAAGTGCACTACGAACCACAAAGGACACGATTAAACAAAGTTGATCTCAATTCCAATCCTGGGCGGTATAAGCAATGTTTGCAGCGCAAGGATTTTTATTCAAGAACAGGTCTCAGCCATTTCTCCGCTTCTTCCAAACTCATTCCCTTACGCTTTGCATAATCCTTCAACTGGTCTTGCCCGATTTTTCCCAACCCAAAATAATGGCTTTGGGGGTGGGCGATATACCAGCCGCAAACAGAAGCAGGGGGATTCATAGCTAAACTCTCTGTTAACCCGATACCGATATTCTCGGTTACGCTGAGCAGCTCAAATAATTTTATTTTCTCTGTATGATCCGGGCAGGCGGGATATCCCGGGGCCGGCCGGATGCCTTTATATTCCTCTCTAATCAAGGCCGCATTGGAAAGTGTTTCCTGTTTTTCATAACCCCAGTGTTCCTTTCTCACCTGCTGGTGCAGGCATTCGGCAAAGGCTTCCACAAAACGATCGGCAAGGATCTGTACAAGTATCTTGTTATAATCATCGTGATCAGCAGCAAACTGGTCGATATATTTCTTTGCGCCATGAATTGTCACAGCGAAAGCGCCCATGTAGTCAGAATCGGCCCCCTGTCCCCCGCTGGGGGAACTTAGATTGGTGGGTTCCTTTATGCTTGGTTGGTTTTTTAAAGTTGAAGAGATTAAGTCGAAGACTTTGTCAGTTTTGTTCAATACTTCTTCATTTGTAATTCTCAATACTTTGAAACCGTGCTCATTCAGCCATTTCGTTCTTATTTCATCTGCTTCTTTATTTTCAGGCAGCTGGTGAATAAGGCCATCTATTTCAACAACCAATCTCCTGTCAAGACAAACTAAATCACAAATGTAATTGCCCATTATATGCTGCCGCCTGAACTTATGACCCTCGAGTTGTTTTGTTTTTACAAGATTCCAAAGAACATCTTCAGCTTGGGTTGGATTAGCCCTGTGTTTTTCTGCAAATCCTTTCAGCAAGGGATAGGTTATGGGATCTGCCCACTGATAACCGGGTGTCACTTCCCCTTCCTTGCGGGAAGGGGCTTTAGCCGGGTCACCGGTAATCCAACTGTTCGCTGGGGTTGGGCTTGGTTTAATGAAATCGCTTAAAGAGTAACTCGGTTGACCCACTGCTTTTTTTAATTGCTGGCGTAAGGATTCCAGTTTCACTTCTCCTTTATTTGTCTGCAGGGTAATCGTATCGGCATTATTGCTGATCGCCGGCCAGAACCCAATCACGCCATCCGCCGAGAACCATTTTTCACTGACGATCTGCTCCACCATCTTCTGCGCCTCATTATATAAACGGGTGGCTTCGGTGCCGAAAATTTTATCGGTCAATACTTCCGGGAAACGACCCGGCATTTCCCAGGCAATAAAGAAAGGCCCCCAGTCAATGTAGTTGGCAAGAGTGCCGAGATCATAATTCTTTAAAACTTTTATACCATCTACAGAAGGACGGGTAGGTGTATAGTTCTTCCAGTCGAAATATTCCTTGGTGACAACGGCTTCGTTATAAGGGATAAGCACTTTCTTGTTCTTATTGGCGAATTGATTCCGTAATCCTTCATACTCATCCTGTGTCTTTTGCAATAAGCCGTTTTTCTGTTCCTTGTTCAGGAGCGTGCTCACCGCTGTTACACTTCGTGATGCATCCAATATATGAAGAACACCGTTATCGTATTGCGGGGCGATCTTTACGGCCGTATGCATCCTCGAAGTGGTAGCGCCACCAATAAGGAGGGGTTGTTTCATACCGCGGCGTTTCATTTCATGGGCCACATGTACCATCTCATCAAGAGATGGGGTGATCAGCCCGCTGAGCCCGATAATATCTGCTTTTTCTTTTTCAGCCGTCTCAAGGATCTTATCGGCCGGGACCATTACACCCAGGTCAACAATATCATAACCATTGCAACCCAATACCACCCCAACGATATTCTTTCCTATATCATGCACATCACCTTTTACGGTGGCAAGTAAGATCTTAGCGGCGCCTGCTCCTTCTTCATTTATTGTCCCGGCAGCTATATGGGCTTGTTTTCTTTCTTCTTTTTCTGCTTCAATATAAGGAGTAAGTACAGCCACGCTTTTTTTCATTACCCGGGCGCTTTTCACTACCTGTGGCAGGAACATTTTACCCGCGCCAAACAAATCACCCACCACGTTCATCCCCGCCATCAGGGGACCTTCGATCACATCCAGGGGCTTGGGATATTTTAAACGGGCTTCCTCGGTATCGGTATCGATATAATCCGTGATGCCATTTACGAGTGAGTGTTTCAACCGTTCTTCTACCCCGGAATTCCGCCAGCTTTCATCTTTTACCGTTTCCTTACCCTTTGCTTTCACCGTCTCAGCAAAAGAGATCAGTTTTTCCGTGGCCTCGTTATTATCGTTGTTACGGTTCAGGATCACGTCTTCGCATAACTCCTTCAGCTTTGGCTCGATCTCATCATACACTACCAGTTGCCCGGCATTGACGATGCCCATATCCATTCCGGCTTTGATCGCGTAGAAAAGAAATACGCTGTTCATAGCTTCCCTTACATGGTCATTACCGCGGAAGGCAAAAGAAAGATTGCTTACCCCACCGCTTATCTTGGCCAGGGGCATCAGTTTTTTTATCTCCTTCGTGGCCTGTATAAAATCGACAGCGTAATTATTATGTTCTTCCATCCCTGTTGCAATGGCGAAGATGTTGGGATCGAAAATGATATCCTGGGGATCATACCCCACCTGCCCCGTCAATATCTTATAAGCCCGGTGGCAGATTTCTATTTTTCGTTCTTTGGTATCGGCCTGGCCTTTTTCATCAAAAGCCATAACGATAACGGCTGTACCGTAACTCTGGCAAATGATTGCCTGTTCGATGAATTTGGCTTCTCCTTCCTTCATCGAGATGGAATTCACGATACATTTTCCCTGGACGCATTTCAAGCCCGCCTCTATGATTTCAAACTTCGAAGAATCGATCATGATCGGGATCTTAGCGATATCCGGTTCACTTTGTACGAGGTTGAGAAAAGTGGTCATGGCAAGCACACCTTCGAGGAGGGCATCATCCATGTTTACATCCAGCACCTGGGCGCCGTTTTCCACCTGTTGTCTCGCTACACTCAAAGCTTCCTCGTATTTATTTTCTTTGATCAGGCGTGCAAACATCTTGGAACCGGTCACATTGGTCCGTTCGCCAACATTCACAAAATTGGTCTCGGGTCTTATTACCAGGGGTTCTAATCCTGCCAGTCTGAGATATGGTCGTATATTATTCATTCTTTTTATTTGAACCACGAAGGCACTAAGGCGTCTTCGTGATCCCTGGTGTCTTTGAGTCTTAGTGGTTTTATAATACTTTCTCCAATACCGGCAACTCTCTCGGCTTTAAATTTCTTACTTCATCTGCAATATGTTTGATATGATCCGGTGTTGTACCGCAGCAACCCCCTACAATATTTACCCAGCCTTCTTTGGCCCAGTCTTCCAGGAAATGTGCGGTGTCCTCCGGGTTTTCATCATATTCTCCCATTGCATTTGGCAGCCCTGCATTGGGATAGGCAGAAACATAACAGGAAGCGATATGGGAAAGCTCTTCGATATGCGGTCTCATTTCTTTAGCACCTAATGCGCAGTTCAGACCAATACTCAACGGTTTGGCATGCATCACCGAAGTATAAAAAGCTTCCAGTGTCTGGCCGCTCAATGTTCTGCCCGAAGCATCCGTGATCGTACCGCTGATCATGATAGGTAAAGCCTCCCTGCCCCCTGGCAGCGGGTTCTCGCGGAAATATTTTTTGATCGCGAAAATCGCTGCCTTCGCATTTAATGTATCAAAGATGGTCTCAATAAGTAACAGGTCAACACCCCCGTCTACCAATCCTCTTACCTGCTCGTAGTAAGCCTCTACCACTTCATCAAAGCTAACAGCCCGGAAACCGGGATTGTTTACATCGGGAGAAAGGGATAATGTTTTATTTAAAGGACCGATCGCACCAGCGATCCAGGCCTGTTTACCGGATTGTTTCACCGCTTCTTTGGCACAGTTGGCAGCGGCCACGTTTAATTCATAAGCCAGCGATTGCATTTCGTAATCGGCCATGGCAATAGAGGTACTGCTAAACGTATTGGTCTCGATGATGTCTGCACCGGCTTCGAGGTATTGCAGGTGAATAGCCGTGATGATCTGTGGCTGGGAGATGTTAAGCAGGTCATTATTACCCTTTACATCACAACGCCAGTCTTTGAACCGTTCTCCGCGGTAATCACTTTCTGCCAGTTTATGTCGCTGGATCATAGTCCCCATGGCGCCATCAATAACTAAAATGCGTTCATTCAAACAATCCCGGATCGTTTTCATACAATTATTGTTTGTGAACTATAAACGTTGGGAAACCGTGAAGGAGTTTCGTACCGTTTATTAGTTCCGTTTTTTAGAGCAGGCCGAACAATAAACAAATCCGCCTGTAATAGACTGCAAAGCTAAGTTATATAGGTATAATAAACAAGCGAACTCTGTCCGGACCAGGGTTCAATTTATCACAGCGATCACAGGTTTCGAAGAGAGATAAAATAACATCTATTCCCGGCGCTGGTTGCGTGGTTACGTTTAATTAATGGGAGACGTATTTTTCAATAGGGAGGCGGTTTTGAAGGCTCCGGGCCAGGGTCATTTCATCCGCGTATTCCAGTTCCCCGCCAAAGGCAATACCCCGGGCGATCGTGGTGATGCGGATACCGGTAGCAGGCAATTTTTTCTGTATATAATAGATAGTGGTATCACCCTGGATATTGGGGTTAAGGGCAAAGATCAGTTCTGTTGTTTTTTCTTTTTCCACCCGGGTCACCAGCGTTTCAATATTCAACTGGTCCGGGCCAATTCCATCAAGTGGTGAGATAACCCCATTCAGTACATGGTAAGTACCATTGAATTGCTGGGTGCTTTCGATGGCGATCACATCCCGGATACTTTCCACTACACAAATGATGTCCTGTTTACGAAGGGAATTGGAACAGATGGAACAGATATCTGCATCTGCTACGTTAAAGCAACGCTGGCAGAATTTAATTTCACTCCGCATACGACCGATCACTTCGCTGAACTGTCCCACGTCTTTGCTGTCCTGTTTTAATAAATACAACACGAGCCTTAAGGCCGTCTTTTTACCAATGCCGGGAAGCTTGGCAAATTCATTCACCGCATTTTCCAATAAAGAGGAAGAGAATTGCATGATGTAAAGATAGATGCTGGATGCTGGATTCTGGATGCTGGATTCTGGATGCTGGTTATTGGAGATTCCCTAAAATATTGAAACCTACAAAAATAAGTAACCAGTAACCAGTGACCAGAATCCAGCATCCCACTAGAGCGCTATTTCAAACTCATTCTGCCAGGCTGGTTTTACGGTGATCCTGCGCTCTACGGGTTTTACGATCTCCGGTTGCCGGTGTTTGCGAAAGAAATCTCCCGGTGTCCAGGCCCCGTTCTTGTCCTCATCATACAGGATACGCAGTTCGTACTCCCCCGGGAAAAAAGAGACCTTTGAAAAATCAGCGCTGTTCAGGGGAAAGGAACCGGTTATCGTATTATTCTGTACAAAAAGCAGGATGGGGTTTTTAGACATATCCAGGTTGCGGAATTTGATCTTAAGCGCCCCATAGTCCCCCAGTTTTTTGGTCGTAAAACTCAGTGTATCGGTTTTCAGTAATTTTTTCCCGGTAGAGTCTTCCGCAAAATCCTTGTCGAGGATGATACGATAAGAAGTATTTTCCTGCCATGCATGGAGCAGGCGTACCTGCCTGTTCGTGCTGTCTTTTTTAAATGAATAAGGAGTGACAGGTATAAAGAGAGAATCTTTATACAGGCGTATCCTTGCAGAATCAAAAGAACGAAGTGGTTGATCAAATGAGATGACGAAGTCACTGAAAAGATCCTGCTGGTTGTTGACAAGATTGGTCTGGTACCGCAATCTTTTGTCTGCACTACTACCCCCTTTATTCCTGGGGCTGAGACCCGTAAGGAGCGGCCCGGCTGCAGGAGTAGCTTGTTTCACCGCATAAGCATACAGGGTAACAGGGTCTGTCTTTCCCGATACAATTACGGGTTTGCCGCCAAAAGCAAATAATTGCTTGTCATTAAAATAACGGAGCGTATTACCTTCATCTTTCAGGGCATAAATATAAAAGGTCTTTGGAGGAAGGTTCCTAAAGACAAATGTTCCGTTCGGCTCTACCCGCGTGATATACCGCGGTCTTTCTTTCACCACGGCAGAATCATCCGGACTGCTATGAAGCATAACGATCAGGGTGCTGTCTGTTTTCCCTGTTTCCGCCAGTATCACTTTCCCGGTTAGTTCGAGTGAATCAATATAACGCCCTGTTGAAAAAGTGTAGGTGAATTTTTTCAGGATATTCCCCTCATTATAATCCCTGATGGCATCCCCGAAGTCAAGCGAATAAGTGGTGTTGGATTCAAGGCTGTCCTTCAATTTCACCGTAACCGTATTCAGCCTGAAATCTACTGTGGGGTTGTTGCGAGGTAAAGGAGAGACGGTAAGGAACTGCTGAACATTTTGAAGGTCTACAAATTCATCAAAGCTGAAAACGATCTTATTTCCTGAGAAATTCCGGGTAGAATCACCGGGACTGGCTTTTACCAGCCGCGGGGGTAAAGAGTCTCTTGGTCCGCCGAGTGGGGGAACGATACTGGCGCAACCGGGACTTAGAACTACGATTTGCGGGATGAGGAGAATTAAAAAGGAAAAAAGAAAAATTCTTTTCATGCATCTGTTTTCGCTGTCTGCAAACTTAACCTGTTTCCGCCTATTGCCTGTAAGGGCTTTTGGTATAATCGTTAAAAATCGTGTTAATCATCCTTCTTCCTCATCAACCGGTTCAGGATCGTGCAAGGCGACCGCGAGGTTATTGGTTTTAACAAAATTACACCAGTGACAATTTTCCTTCCCACAGCCGGTATAAAAATCGCGCCGTTGTATCTTCTCCCAGGTTGTTATTATTTGCTGGGTTACGGTGGTTATATCCGCATCATTGATAAGGATCTTCTCTTTGCGGTAATTCTTTTTCTTATCCGGTTCAATAAAATCAAACTCCGTGCTGATCACTTTCCAGTCCTTCTGTTCGTAATTATCCACCAGGATCTTATAAAACACAGCCTGCCGCCAGTAATCGCCGCCATTGGGATCTTTTTCTGAAGGACCTTTTGTTTTAGGAATGGCTTTATCGGGATCGCCGGTTTTATAATCCACCACATTCACGGATTTGCCGTCAAACTCAAGCTTGTCGAGTTTTCCTTTTAACGGAACTCCTTTCAGCAGCACCTGTCGTATATTTCTTTCAATAGCAACGATCCTGTTAAAATGGCTGATATATTTGTCATAATAACTGGCCAGTACTTCCTGCCCATATTCCAACCGCCTGGCAAATTGTTCTTTCGTAAAACTTTCGCGGTGCCGGTGCATATACCATTCAAAATCTGCGATGAACTCTTCTTTCGGCAAAAACTTATCCTGCTTGCCGTCCTGCATCTTCCGGAATAGTTTTTCAAGGGCGTAGTGTACAGACGATCCGAATTCTGTGGCTTCGTTCTTGGGTGAGGGAATGCGGATAAGATTCTTGAAATAAAATTCCAGCGGGCATTTCAGGTAATTATTCAACGCCGTCACATTCATCACGAATTTATCCAGTACCCGGCTAATGAATTCTTCTTCGATCTTTTCGATCTCGGGCGCCAGGGAAGCGGAAAAATCCAGGATCGAAAAATCCGACAATACTTCATTATCAATGATCATTTTTTCAACAGGTAAAAGATGCTCATCCTGTATCTCTGCAATGAACATCGAAGGTTCCAGTTCCTTCCCGTCATTTTTGAATTTGCTGTATGAGATATATAAATGTTGCTCTGCCCTGGTGATCGCTACATAAAAAAGACGCCGCAGTTCTTCCTGATCATTTGAAGAGGGTTGCGAAGAGAACATGGTATCAGGAAGTTTATATCCACCACCTGGTTTTCTTTTCTTTTCCCAGAAAGAGGAATTACACCCGGCAAGCAGGACATATTCAAACTCCAAACCTTTTGACCCATGTGCTGTCATCAGGTTAATGCCCCGGTCGCTGCCGCTGACCTGCACTAACGGCAGAACGATAGCTTCTTTTTCCATCAGTTCAACCAGGTTAACAAAACCCTGCAGATCCAGGAAGGGGTTACGATGTGTTTCATCTTTCACAAAATCAAACAGGCCGGTCAGCACCTGTAGCTGCCAGTGTTTGTCGGGACTTTCCATGATATGGTTCAGTACACCTGCCTTACGGATGATATTTTCAAACAGGCCCTGCAACGTTATATTGGGAACATCTCCCAGGAGATCTTCAATGATCAGGGAGGCTTTGCTTAACCCGGGTTGTAAACCACTACTAAAAAGATCTTTGGGTGGTGCATTCCTTTTTTCTACCAGCAATTGCCGTAGCGAGATCCTGTTGTCGGTGTATCTCCTGTCAGCTGCTTCCATGCTTAATTTAGCGATTTCGATAGCCGGTATGCCGAACCAGTCGAAATGCAGTAGTTCGAAAAGCATCTCATCACCGCTGTAAGAGATATCGTGTTCTGTTGCGAGGTATTTCAGCAGCAGGATGATCTTTTGCGCAAGCGGTAATTCAAGAATATCCCGGTGTCGTTTACTGTAGACAGGAATATTCAGCAATTTGAAATACTGCGCCAGCTCTTCCCCGTATTTATTTTCTTTATAAATAATGCCGATCCGGCCCGGTGCGATCCCTTGCCCGACCAGTTCCTGCACCTGTTTGGCGATGCCGATCATTTCCTGTCGCTGGGTTTCGTATTCCCGGATGAGTGGCGGATGTTTTAATTCCAACAGTTCTTTCCTGCTGGAGAGCAGTTCTTTACTCAGCCCCCCGATCTTTTTTACCAGGCGTTCTTCATTACGGTTGATCAGGGTCCTGGAAATATCAAGGATCGGCTGTGTAGAACGATAATTATTCGTCAGGACGACAGTAAGCAAATCTTCTTTATAGTTGCCGGCAAAATCCATCATGTTCTCTACGTTCGCTCCCTGGAAGCGGTAAATGCTCTGGTCATCATCGCCTACTACAAAAACATTGGGCTTGTCCCAGTAACTGATCAGCAGTTCTACCAGCCGGTTCTGTGTTCCGCTGCTGTCCTGGTATTCATCCACCAGTATATATTGAAAGCGTTCCTGGTAATTAGCCAGCAGGTTCTTGTTCTCTTCAAAGGCCTTTATGACCCAGTTGATCATATCATCAAAATCATAGCGGTTCTTTTTCCGCATCAGTTGCTGGAAGCGGTCGAACTCGTTCACGGCGGCCCGCAACTTTTCCATTCTTTCCTGTTCTTCCTGTAGTTTATCTTTCTTCAGGTCTCCCGGGTTGAAGGCTTTATATTTTCTTTTATAGATGAACTCATCGCGGTTGGGCAGATCGGCCAGGTAGTCCGAGATCTTTTGTTCGATGAAAGCCGGAGTCCATCCTTCACGTTTCATGGTGCTGAACAGTGATTGGAGGTTGTTGATCTCGAAATATACATCGCCCCGGTATCTTTTCAGCGCATGGTTTTTAGGAAAAGAATCGATCAGTTCCTTGTAGAACTGGATTTTCTCCAGCTCGGAAACAGGATCCATTGCTGTTTTTTCAAACAGGGACAGGTTCTCCTGGATCACGTCGTTGCAGAAGGCGTGGAAAGTGTAGATATTGACTTTGTAGGCATCGGGACCGATAAAGAGTAATAATCTTTTCCGCATGGCCACCACGCCGGCATCGGTATAGGTAAGACAAAGTATATTCTGTGCATCGGCAACGCCTTCCAGCAAGATCTTCCCGATTCGGCTGGCCAGGATCTGTGTTTTGCCGGTACCGGGGCCTGCGATTACCATCACGGGTCCTTCAATTGAATCTACCGCCAGCCGCTGTTTCTCATTCAGCCGTTCATATTCTTCCCGGAATTTTTTTTCTAATCTTTCTTTATTAAATGACATCGGCGGCGAACTTTTTGTAGGGAAAAAGGTTGTTCAGACGAATTTAAAGCATAATTGGCATGGCAGCTCATTCTATTAAAGCAGTACAAAAAATACCGATCTCCCTGGAAAAGGCCTGGGCATTTTTTTCCAACCCGGCCAATCTCCAGAAGATCACACCGCCGGGGATGGGATTCAAGGTCGTATCAAAGCATCATGGTGATAATATGTATGCCGGGCAGATCATTGAGTACCGGTTAAAGCCCCTGCTTGGGGTACCAGTCTATTGGATGACAGAGATCACCCGGATCAAGGACCAGGATTATTTTATTGATGAACAGCGTTTCGGCCCTTACCGGATGTGGCATCACCAGCATCATTTTAGTCCATTGGAAGGCGGCGTGGAAATGCGGGACATTGTTCATTACAGGATCCCGCTTTGGCTTACCGGTGGCCTGGCGAATTTTTTGGTAGTAAAAAGGCAATTGAAAAATATTTTCCAGTATCGTTTCCGTAAAGTGGAGGAGTTATTTGGAAAATGGCCGGATGGGCAGGAGCCGTGGATAGAGATGATATAAAATAAGGTTGCTTCGGCGTTGCCTCGCAATAAGGAAGTGAGGCTTCGAAAGAAACATCTGTCTTCGATCTTTAAACGACCAGCTCACGGCTCACGACTCCCCGCTCCCCGCTCTCCGCTCTCCGGACTCGCACTTTCCTACCCTGGCATCCTCGAAATATACTTCTCGATTTGCTTGATCTGGTCAACGATCTGCGGCGTGGTTGGTTTTAATGCTTTTGCTTTCCTGAAAAAATCCTTGGCGGCGCGGAACTCTCTTTTATTCATCATGATGCTGCACAGTTGCAAATAGGCAGCTGATTCATTTTCTTTATCAGGCAATCCTTTCCGAAGGGCGGAACGGATATAACTTTCGGCCTGTTTAAGATCGTTCTTTTGCATAGATAGCATACCCATCTGCAACAGGCTGGCACCTTCCGCTTCTTTCATGGGCATACCCAGGTCGAGCCCTTTTTTCATCATTTTTTCGGCGCCGTCAAAATCCTGTTTCATCATGGCGATATTTCCTTTCAGGGTATAAAATACTGAACGGATAGGTTTGTAAAGCAGGTTGGGAAACTGTATCGAAGCCAGGACTTTTTCCGCACCATCCATATCCCCGCTTTCCATGTATTCCTGGATCAGGCGTAAGGGTCCAAAAAAGAAATGACCAAAAATGAGAATTACACCAACGAGGTATAAAGGAAAAGCCGGCCAGAAACTGCCGGAATAATTTATATAAATACCGAGAGCGACAAGGAGTATACCTATCCACAGGCGGTATTTGATAAGGAGGTTGTAGAATTTCATCTTTTTTTATTGAAGGCTGCAAAGATAAGTGTCCTTCGCTATGCTCAGGATGACAATTTACCCGGGTAGCGGATCACGCAGGGATCTGCCTTTTAAATGAAAATACTATAGGGGTAAAGTGTTGAGAGGCATCACTGATTGACCGGGCCACGGATCAGTTGTCCTCGACTTCTTTTACAAAGCTCCCATCCGGTTTGAATTCAGCTTTCCAGTATTTCCCGTCTTTTTTGAATTTTACTTTTTTCGTGGGAGTATTTCTTTCGGTGGCATTTTCCCAGATGATTTCAGCAGCACCGGGATACCGGGTAGCAAAAGCATTCCGTACAGGAGGCGGCACTTCTCTTTCCGCAATAACATTTTTTTCATCTGCCCTTGGCTTTTTATTCCAGTTACAGCCGTAACCGGCTACCAGAAGGGCAAGCATACTGATCAGGATCCAGTTTTTCATGACATCTTTTTCCTGCTTTAAAAACAAAAGGAATGCCATGAGAAGGAAAGTGAGAATCAACTGCTTAACGAGTACCGAAAATAAACCTGGGAAATATCAGCGACGGTTGGGGAACGGGATAAACAGGAAGCCTGGCTTTTACGTGGTTTTTTAGACAGGGAATAGCTATTTTTGCCGCCCGCCACCATTAAGGTAGCTGGTCTCGTAGTTCAATGGATAGAATAGAAGTTTCCTAAACTTTTGATACAGGTTCGATTCCTGTCGAGACTACCAAATGAGAATTGAGGCCATTCTTAATAGAGTGGCTTTTTTTATTTCCAGATAAAAGCTTAACAGGTCATGAACATGTTGAGTTTATTGTTAAAGATCCAACTGCTAAAGATTTATTACAAGTACAATCAAGAAGCGTGACACACCCTTTTAAGGATATACCTGCAGCCAACAAAAGGTTTTGTGCAATTGGGGCATAACCTTGTTCTTCAGCTAATTGCTATTATCAGCTTCAGTTTCGGCTTGACGAATAAATCCAGCCAATAGGAAAAACAATGAACATAATTTTATAAATTGAGCAGCGGTTGTGGGCAGACGTAATACTATTTCCCCAACTGCACAAAACCTCGAACGTTGCCAAAAATGCATCCGAAAAATTGAGATCAAAAAAATTAGAAATATGAAAGCTAGAATAATAGCAACCGCAATGGTGGTGATACTGACCATTTCCATTCAATCAAAGGCGAAAGAAAAAAACGACCCAAGAGGCACGTTTAACGAATTTATAAAAGCTCAAAACCAACACGACTTAGTATTATTAAGCAATTTGTTGTTGGACTCGCAGGACTTTTTATGGATTACCAAAGGTCTGACCATTTGGGGAAAAGATGAGGCAATAAAGAGATTTGAGAATTTATACAAGGGGACTTGGACTCTAGACCCTGACTTGGCAAGTTTAAAGATTATCACGCTTGGAAAAAACAGTCGACAGATTTTTGTTCCAATAACTTTTTCAATTGGAGAAAAGGGACAGGAATCAAAGCAAATTAAATTTTTAATGAATATGATTTTGATAAAAAAATCGAACTCCTGGAAAGTTGCGTCTATATTACCAATTCAATCAGGAAATTAGAGAGTAGAGTAAGATGCACATGCTTCCAACAAAATGTTTATGCAATATTGGCTGACCATAGAGAGATCATATGCTAGAGGCTCGACCAACAAAACATCAACAAATTACGACGGGCATTAAAATAAATCACTATGACAGCTAACAGGATCTTAATTATACTTTCACTAATTATTACTTTCGAGGCGTACGGGCAAAAAGGTAACGTTACACCTGGAAACTTATCTCCTATTTTTGACATTTCTCCTGACAATAAAAGCATGGTCGTTGCAATAGCTAATGGGCCAATTTCAAATTTCTTTATTTATTCATTGACTGAAGATAAGTTGACACAATTGACAGATGACAAGGGGTATTATAGCAGGCCAGCTTTCTCCCCGGTTGGGGACAAGATTCTTTTCTTATCTAAAAATCTGGAAGCGGAAACAAGTGACCTTTGCCTGCTTGATATAAAGACAAAAAAGATAGCAAAACTTACTGATGGAAAGACTTATGTAACAGAGGCAGCATTTATGCCAAACGGAAGTGAAATCATCTATTGTGGCGCAGGTGCGATAACAAATTATTCTCCTTTAGCCAGGAAAGCACCACACGATATTGACTTATATTCAATCAATATTAACGGGGGTGTTTCAAAAAAACTTACCAATTTCAGCGCCTATGAATTTTCTGGCATTAATCCCAATCTAAAAGGAGATTCTCTTTTATGTAAGTTGATAGTAGAGGGTGTTGAAGGAATTTATTTAGTTTCACTTTCGGACACTGTTAAAACAAAAATTGAAGCTATTAATAACCCAAGACCAGAAATCGGGGAAAGTTTCTATGGTTCGCCATCTTATACAAAGGACAATAAGCAAATAAGCTTTACAGCTCCATACCAAATTTACACACTTGACCTGTCAGACAAATTATGTGCGGAGGTCTGGTCAACATTTGGCAAAGACGAACAAGCAATGCCAATATTCACAAGGTTTGATGGAACTGATCAGAAATTATATTTTTCTGTGTTAGCAATAGTTAATAGACAATATAGTCGAAGTGCCCAATATTACTCATACAACGTAACAACAAAAAAAACGACCCAGATATTTATTCCGCTAACAAAATAGCCTTACCGAACACAGGGGAACTATCGAATAGAATTTCAATTTTTTAACTTTAATCGGCTACCAGATAAACCTAACTTTGGAAAAAACTGGATGACTTTTAATAAAAAAAATATGATAAACCGGATACTGGCCTGCTTTCTTTTATCATCCCTGGTAATAACCATGGCATGCAGCAACAATAAGGAACCAAAATCAAGGATGGATGAAAAGAACATCGTCAGTGGGCGGGATGTGCCCGAAGTCGTGAAAGCAAGTTTCCTTGCAAAATACCCGGGTGCAACAGCCGTGTTATGGGAGAATGCCACGGAGGATAGCATCTCCACGTTAAAAGTTAAATTCAAACGCGACGGCAAATTTTGGAAGGCAGAGTTTAACAAAGACGGATCCTTTATAAAAGATAACGAGGATTATAAATAACCCGGATCATCCATTCAACCCGGGAATATACTCGTTCTCTCTCAACAAAAATAACTTCATACCCGGCCTATTCAATGGACCTTTCAGTAAAAGAAGAAGAAACATCGTTCCAACAATAGAATGAAAGGGATAAGCTGTAACCCTTGCCTGCAGATCGTTCGGGTAATTAATGACCCGCTTAATTCGTTAACATCCGTTAACATTCATTGACGATTTATTGTGTCTTTTACAATTCATTCCTGACAGTTTACACTTCATACACGATCCTCTTTTCTCCTGTCTTCCACCTGCACATCTTTGTGTAAGAAATTAATTAAACCAAAAACCTTTTTATGAAACAGAAGTCAATAAAAAACATCTTGCTGGGTCTTCGGGCTTATATGTTTACTCTTCTGTTCGCGATCTCAAGCTTGTCTTTTGTCGTAACAGAATGGAAAGGAATTTTCCGGACAGGGGAAAGTGTCTACCAGGGTTTCAAACCCGTTATCCAGGAATGGAGAAGCTAAAAGCACCAAAAAATAAGAAATAAGGAATAAGAAATAATAAATAAGGAAGTGAAAGACGCCTTCAAAAGAAAAGTAAGCTCTGATCAATAAACGACCGGCTCCGGACTCCGGACTATTGGCTCTTGGCTCCAACTTTCCAAACAACCCGTCCCTCCTTTCAAACAGTTCATCCAGCCGGGCTGACAGTCTATCTCTCTGGGCTATGGCAAATGAAGAAAAGATGGTAATTTGTATAAGGTTATGACTATTAAGCTCCCACGATACACGAGCAAGGATTATTTAGTGCTGGCAGTGGTGCTTTTGCCCATTACGCTGCTGATGAACGGAATTATTTTTGGCCCCCGTTATCTTTCCGGCTGGCAGGAATTTCTTTTTACTTCCGTCGTATCCGCCCTGGCTTTTAGTATTCATTTTACGATCTGTGGCTGGATCGCTGTTCAGTTAAAAAAGCGTTTTCCCCGGGAAAACGAAGTAAGTAAACGGCTGGCATTGATGATTGCGACCTTTATCCTGTTAACAGGTCTTTTTCTCCTGATCCTGTTTAAAGGATACGAACGGATCGCTTTCCTGGATTATACTTTCAATAGCCCGGGTTTTGTCTGGGCTTACATGGGGATGGCCATCCTTAATATTTTCCTGACCCTTCTTCATGAAGGTATTGCGCGTTATGAGAGCTGGAAAGCTAATCTCACAGAAACAGAAGCGTTGAAAAAAGTTTACCGCCAGGGTCGTTTACTGGGACTAAAAAGCCAGGTGAACCCGCATTTCCTTTTCAATAGTTTAAACTCTTTGTCGAGCCTGATCCATGAAGATGAAAAAAAAGGAGAGAAGTTCCTGGACGAGATGAGCAAGGTATACCGTTACATGCTTCACAATGATGAAGAGCAGCTGGTGCAATTAAGTACAGAATTGAAATTTCTTGACTCCTATTTTCATTTGCTCCGTGTCCGCCATACAGAAGGACTGCAGATGACCGTAGCTATAGCGGAGGCCGAAAAAGAAAAATGGTTACCACCTTTGACCTTACAGACAGTCGTTGAGAATGTAGTATCGCAGAATGCGATCTGCAAAGAATGCCCGCTGGAAATATCCCTGCATTCCGACCGGGAAGGGAATATCATTATTACAAACAACCTGATGCCCAAACTTATCTCCGAACCCCAGGAAGCTGCCCAGGACCCAGGGTTGGAGAACCTTGTCAAAAAATATAAATTACTTAACCGTGCGGATGTACTGATCGAAACCGTTGCTCTTCAAAGGACCATTACAATTCCCCTGATCAGCAACAAAGAGGAGGTGATGGTATGACCTGGGTAAAACCACGCCGGCTTGAGCTGTACTCTTTCTTTTACAGCATGCCGATCATCGACCTGGCTCTCCAGCTGATTATGTTTGAAGACAGGGTCTGGCAGGATTGGAGGATCTGGGTTTTTTCTTACCCGCTTCTTTTCCTGATGGGGACAGGATCCTGGTATATGCATGTTTCCTATGCCAGGATGGTCGAAAAAAAACACCCCGAATTAAGCCAGAGCAGGCAGAGGATCACAAAGAAAGCACTGGTTGCTCTCTTTGTGATGCCCCCCAGTATATTGGCTATCTTTTTTGTGTACAGTTATTTTCATTTGCTGGGATATCGTTTACACCGATGGGATCTTATACAGGGGTTCATGATTGGTTTTTGCGTTAACCTGATTTTTGAAACACTTTTTGAAAGTGATTATATGCTGGGTAAATTTAAAGAATCGGTGATGGAAAAAGAGTCCCTGCGCCAGCTTTCCCTGCAACAGGAATTTGACACGCTTAAGGGCCAGGTCAACCCTCATTTTTTATTCAACTGTTTTAATACTTTATCATCGCTGATCTCTGAAGACAAGGATAAGGCAGATCAATTCCTTAATGAACTGAGCAGGGTTTACCGTTATCTCCTGCGTAACAACGAGGACGGGCTCAGCACGGTACAGAACGAGATCAGGTTTATCGAATCTTATTATCGCCTCCTGCAAACCCGTCACGGGGAGGCTGTACAAGTCCATATAGAAATCGATAAACGCTATGAATCCTACCTGTTGCCTTCGCTCAGCCTGCAGTTACTGGTGGAGAATGTAGTCAAGCACAATGTGCTGTCGAAGAATAAACCCCTCGTTATCGACATTTTTACTACGGCAGGCAATAAGCTGGTCGTTAATAACAACCTGCAAACCCGGAAAGTAAAAGCCCCGAGTAATAAAGTGGGGTTGGAGAATATAAGAGCCAAGTATGCTTTATTAAACCAGCCAGGTTTTCAGGTAATGGAGGATAAGAGCAATTTCACGGTAGTATTACCGCTGATCTGGAATAATGGTATTGAAAGAAAAAAAATGCTACTGGCAGAACAACAACAATAAAACGAAAATAAAAAATATGAAAGTCCTTATAGTAGAAGATGAAGAACTGGCCGTTAAGAAGCTCCGCAAAACACTTGCAGGAGTAGATGAGACCATTGATGTGGTAGGAATGACAGACAGTATCAAAAGCACAGTAGAGTGGCTCCGGCTAAACCCGCAACCTGACCTGATCCTGATGGATATAGAACTGGCGGATGGCCAGAGTTTCGAGATATTCAACCTGGCAGAAGTTAAAAGCCCGGTCATCTTTACCACTTCCTATGACGAATTCGCTTTAAAAGCCTTTAAAGTAAACAGCGTAGACTACCTACTGAAACCTATCCAGCAGGAAGAACTCCAGGTGGCCCTGACCAAATTCAAAAAACTAAAAGCTAACAGCCAGCCGGACCTGAGCATCGATAACCTGGTGAAAGAACTGCAGCAAAAACTACAACCCAAAGAATTCAGGAAACGGTTTTTAGTCAAACATGCACAAAAACTTGTCAGTATCGAAGTAGACGAGATCGCTTATTTCTACAGCGATGGACGGTTGAACTTCTTCAAAACCGGAGACAACAAAAAATACGTGGTAGACTATACGATGGATGAACTGGAAGAGATGCTGGACCCCGAAAAATATTTCCGTATCAGCCGTTCCTTTTATGTGTCGGTCAATAGTATAGATAAGATCGAAGATTATTTCGGCAACCGGTTGATCCTCCAGTTAACTCCTGCAGTAGATAAAGAAGCCCTGGTAAGCAGGGAGAAGGTGACGGATTTTAAGAAGTGGATGGGCAAGTAGAAATAAGAAATAAGGTTGCTTTGGCGTTGCCTCGCAATAAAAAATGAGGAATAAGGAATGAGAAAGTGAGGAAGGCTTCGGAAGAATGATTAGTACACACCTTCAAACACTCCGCTCCGGACTTCGCACTTCGGACTCCGCCCTTCGCACTTTCTTAAGTAACCGGGACTTCTAATGTGATAATCGAATTGGATCTGTGTAACTGAACATCGATCGTAGCATCCATGGCTTTCAGCCTTTTTTCAAGGTCCTGCCGGTGAAGCAGGTTGTTTAATTGCTGCAGGTTGATATTCTCGCTGTTGAACTGGGTCGTAAACAGCAATTGTCCTTTTTCAAGACTTATGTAAACGTGAAGATCACGGGCACCTACTGTTACAAGGTTCTTGATTCCTTCTTTAAAAACAAGCGAAGCTTCGTGCCGCAGCTTCATATTCAGTTCCATGGCTTCTACTTTCTTCTCGACGGCGATATCAATATTGACTGCATACCTGTTCTTCAGCGCGTCAATGTATTCCCGCATCCGGTCCGAAGTTTTCGACATACTGTCATTGTGCGGGTTGATGCTCCAGAGCATGTCATCCATCGCGATGATCATATTATGACTCCTGGTATGGATCTGCTCTATATATTCTTTTGATTTTTCAGGGTCTTTATCGGCTTTTAACCTGGCCATTTCACTCAGGATATTGATATTATTCAATGCAGTACTTACTTCTCCGTGTAAATTATCTGCAATATTGCTGCGCATTTTCTGGATGGCTTCTTTCCGTTTCATCCGTTCCCGGTCAAACCGGAAGAGCAGACCTGCTACGAGTACGGCCAGTGAACTGAAGAACCACCAGGATTTCCAGAAAGGCGGGTTTACTTTTATTACCATCCGGGTGATTTCTTTTTCAGAATGGCCCTCACCATCCATTGTTTTTAGCAGGAAACTGTACTTACCCGGGGGGAGGTATGAATAAATGGCCTGGTTGTTTTTATCAGCTACCCGCCATTCCTTGTCCAGTCCCTCGAGTTTGTATTTGATCACAAAGAGGCTACTGTAGGTCAGTGGGGAAAATTCAAACACCACGGAGTTATTGTTGGCGGAGAGCTCCACCTGTCTTTGTTCAAGCAGGGAATCAACCGACAGCGATTTATTCATGACAGAAAACCCAGTGATCTTTACCTGTGGACTGATATAATTGCTGTGGATGCCCGAGGGATCAAAAATTATGAACTGGTCACTGCTTCCAAAAACGAGACGGCCATCGGGTAGTGCCCGCGAAGCAGCAAGAATAAAATGATCGTTATCGATCCCGTCATCCCGGTTATAACGGACAAAGACCTTGTTCCGGGGATGCACCCTGTGTAAACCATTCGTCGTGGCTAGCCATAAATTACCTGCTTTATCTTTTTCTATGGCAGCTATATTGCCAGACATGATTTCGGGTGTACCGAGAATGTTGGACCGCTTCAACATCCTGTTGTATAGAATGACCTGGTGGGAAGTAGCGATCACCATAGTGCTGTCATCATATTCAAGGATGGAAGAGATCCCCGCTTCGGGTAACTTGAATGTAGGGCTGCCGTCCGGGCTGAAATGAAGAATAATACTGTCTGTTGGCGGATCGATCACGTATACTCCCTGTGTAGCTGTTCCAATCCAAACATATCCCTTACTGTCAACAAAGATCTTATTGATCATAAGAGAGGGGATCTTGCTGAATCTTTTCATCCCCGCATCAAAATTTTTCTTCCCTTCTGACGCCGTCCATTTAAAAACACCAAAACCTTGCATACCCAGCCAGAGATCGCCCTTCTTGTCTTCCACTATTTGTCTCACCGTTTTGTTTTCCAATACGGGAGGATTATAATAGGCTGAAGAATGAGTGGCCTGGTTAATGGCATAGAGACCAGGTTGTGCACCCACCCAGATCGTATTACTGTCACGGGAAGCATACATACTCCAGGCCATGGGTCCTACCTTATTGTCGATCCCCCGGATATTGGCAGGGACCGGGTTCCAGTTTTTATCATACTGAAACAGGCCATCGCCCCAGGTACCAACAAGGAAAGTATTCCAGCGGGTAGGGAGTATGGACATGACACTTCCCCGCCCGGTATTTCCTGTAACCCTGTTCATATGCGCGACATTATTGAAATATTGTTCGGATGGATTGAACCGGTATAACCCATTGTTACGGGTAGCAACCCAGATATTTTTTTCCCTGTCTTCTGTCAGCCCGTTCACTTTTTCATACGCTATACTTCTTTCATTGAGGTAGCCATTGTACACCTGTTGAAACTTTTTTTCTTTTTCCATGTATTGCGCAAAAACATATAACCCTCCAACCCAAAGTGTACCGTTCTCCTGTTCAAAAAAATCCTCGGTTTCGTAATAGGTTTTCAGTGTCGTGATGAATTCAAATTTTTCAGGCGCAACTTCTTTCCGGGTATCATAAGAATAGATAGAAGGGTACCCACTCGCCCAACTTTGAAACCACATCCTTCCTTTTTTATCAAAATGAAGATGGAAAGGAAAAGGAAAATCCTTTAAAAGATCTATCGCCGGTTCATTTTCTGTATTATGCCCTGGATAGCTGAGTTTGCCGGTTGACTGGTTATAGACAGCGAACCCTTTTCCTGCCAGGGACATCCAGTATTTATGAGTACCTGGCTGTTGCGCAAAATCCATTACACGCACACCCCCGGGCTCCTGGAAAATGGCATTTTTATGAGAGAATTCATTTAGCTTTTCATCCCAGGTCAGTATTTCATGCCCCGCCAGTAATAAAAAAATATTACCAAACTCATCTTCTTTTAACTGTTTAAGACCTGATTTTAATGCTTCCTGGCTTTGCAGTCGCAATGGCATTTCCCTGAATGTGAAGGTTGTCCTGTTGAATATGCCGGCCTGTCCTTCCGCCGTAAGTAACCAGAGGTTATTCTTTTTATCCGGCATGAGTTGCCATACCTGGTTGGAAGAGATCGTGGAAGTATTACCTTTTATATGCCGGAATGTTCTGAACCGGGTCCCGTCAAAACGCTGTAATCCTTCGTTGGTGCCCACCCATATATAACCATCGGCATCCTGGATAACTGTATTCACTTCACTTGAGACCAGCCCTGTAGTTGTTGTATAGTGAGTGAAATAATACTTGTTGACAGTCTGTGCCTGCAGGGTTTGCAGAAAGAAGAGAGCCGGTAGAACCAGGTAATAAAATAGGATCCGCAAAACAGTATTTTAAAGTTTCCAAATTTAATCAATGGAGGCAAAGAAAGAAGACAGGCTTGTATGAATTGTTCCGGGGAGGATTGGATTGAGTAAACCGGGGGATGAATTGAAAGATGTAACAGGTAAACCAAGAATATCTTGTAAAAACGGCCGTAAATAAGTCTCTTTAGTACCGTTTTTGCAGCAGCCTAAGCACGTATTTTCGTAAGTTACAGCTTCAAAAACCCAAACCTCCTCACTGTTGAATGAATTTGAGCTGATACAAGGACTTCGCAATGGCGATGAAACGGCTTTCAGGTATTTGGTGGATACTTACCAGGACAGGGTCTACAATACCGCCATTGGTATTGTTCAGAATGCAGAAGATGCCCAGGATGTGGCACAGGAGGTTTTTATCCAGGTTTACCGTTCTATTCACAACTTTAAAGGAGAAGCCAAATTATCTACCTGGCTTTACCGGATCGCAACGACCAGGGCGTTGGATTTGTTAAGAAGCCGGAAAAGCAAGAAACGTTTTGGCTTTATGCAACGTCTTTTTGGCGATGGGAATGAGCCCCTTCATGAATTACCTGACTTTAATCACCCGGGGGTGGTCATGGACCGGAAGGAAAATGCAGCCAAATTGTTCAAAGCTATTTCTCAACTGCCTGATAACCAGAAGACAGCATTTACCCTGCATAAACTGGAAGATCTTAGTTACCAGGAAATAAGCGAGGTAATGAAAACCTCTGTACCGGCGGTTGAATCGCTGATGCACAGGGCGAAACAAAACCTGCGAAAAATATTGGAAAAAGAAACTGACTGAGTAATTTACCGGGACGAAGGTTTTAGACCGTCTTACCGTCAAAATTGATGTATTATGAATATGGACAACAACAAGAAGATAGAAGAAATCCTAAACAGTCTTGACGGAAGCCGGAAAGCCACCATGCCTGATTTTTTTTACACCAGGCTGAAAGCCCGGATGGAAAAAGGATCGGAGCCTGCTGTTAAGCCCTCCTGGGTACTTCGCCCTGTATTTGCTTTCTCCGCATTGGTGGTAGTACTCCTTGTTAATGCGGCCGTAATGCTTAAAGGAGATACCGTCAACGAAAACAGCGTCGCTGAAACAGACAATATCCAATCCATCGCGGCAGAATACCGGCTGAATGACAACAACGCCATCCTCTTTGACGTAAACCAGGATAATAAATAGAATGAAGAACTCCAATAATAAGATGTTGACGATCGCTGTCGTATTGCTCTTGCTGGTCAATATCGCCCTGGTGATATTCATGGTAAAAGGGAGGAAGCCTGCAGAAAGGGGTCATGGAAAAGGAGATCCCTTCGAAATGATGGTTAAGGAACTCAATATGACCGAACAGCAGCAGAAAGATTATAAAGAGCAAAAAGAAGAACATTTTAAGAATATTAAACCGCTGTTTGATTCTGTACGGGCAGCTAAAACAGCCTTCTTCGCATTAATAAAAGATACGACGGTAAGCGACAGCACCATTGCTGTTTACGGTCAGCGGATAACTGAAAAACAGGCGGCCATTGATAAATTAACTTTTGCTCACTTCAAAAGAGTCAGGAACCTGTTTACTCCTGAACAACAGCCTAAGTTTGATGAATTCATTCAAAAGATGATGCAGCGGGGAAGAAAGGATTCAGCATCGAAGAAAGAGAGATAAGTATATTAATTGTAGATCCTTTCGATCGCATCCCGGTATTTCTCCATAACCACTTTACGTTTGATCGACATCTTGGGTGTCATTTCCCCGGTATCGATGCTCCATTCATGCGAGAGCAGTTCAAATTTCTTTACCTGCTCCACGTGGTTAAAGTATTTATTAAAACTTTCTACCAGTTCCTTGAACAGCGCGGTCGTCTTCGGGTTGTGAAGCAATTCCTCGTTATTGCTTTCACCGATATTGTTCTTCCGGGCCCAGTCACGAAGATTTGGAAAAGAAGGTACGATCAGGGCGCTTACAAATTTTTTATCAGCCCCAACCAGCATCACCTGTTCTATAAATGGTGATTCTTTTAGTTTGTTCTCGATAGCCAGGGGCGCCACGTATTTACCGCCGCTTGTTTTGAAGAGTTCTTTCTTGCGGTCGGTGATCTTTAAAAAACTACCGGCAACAAACATCCCGATATCCCCGGTATGGTACCAGCCCCCGGTAATCTCCTCTGCGGTGAGGTCGGGGCGTTTATAATAGCCCATCATCACGTTGGGTCCTTTACAAAGGATCTCCCCGTCTTCCGCGATCTTTACTTCTACGTCGTCAATGAGGGGACCTACGGTTCCGAACATCCTGCCGCTGACCTGGAAACGATTCACGGCGATCACGGGGGAAGTTTCTGTAAGGCCATAACCTTCCATGATCGGGATCCTGGCTGCCGTGAAAATGCGGATCAATCTTATCTGGCAGGCCGCGCCACCGGTAACGATACACTTTAAATTATTACCCAACCCTTCTCTCCATTTGCTGAAAATGATCTTATTGGCGATGCCAAGTTTCATATCGTACCAGACACCCTGTTTTTTGTTGAGCTCGAATTTTTCGGCCAGGCTATGCGCCCAGAAAAATAATTTTTTACTGATGCCTGTCAGTTCATTCCCTTTTTGCATGATCCGGTCGTACACTTTTTCCAGCAACCGGGGAACTGTAGTGAACATATTCGGTTTTACTTCTTTCAGGTTCTCCCCGATGGTATCAAGACTCTCCGCATAATAAATGGAAGTTCCGCGGAAGAGATAGAGATAGGTAACCATTCGCTCGAAAATATGATTGAGCGGCAGGAAACTCAGTGAACGAAGCGATTCACCCGGAGGGAAACAGGGGATACAGGCCATCACATTGGAAAGTATGTTCCGGTGGGAAAGCATGACACCTTTCGGTGTACCGGTTGTCCCCGATGTATAAATGATCGTGGCCAGGTCTTCGTACCTGATCTTGTCGGCGATCGGTTTTACCCGGGCGATGAGTTCTGGTGAACTTAAAGCGAGTATTTCCTTCCAGTGTCGCGCATTGGCCACATGTTCGAACGTGAAAATATCTTTGAGACCGGGAACTCTTTCTTTCAGGCTGAGCACTTTTAAAAACAGGTCTTCATCATTCACAAAGACCATTTTTACACTGGCATCTTTCAGCACAAATTCCAGCTCATTCACATTGATCGTGGGGTAGACAGGCACGAGAATGGCGCCGATCTGTTGTACCGCCATGTCCAGCATGATCCATTCGGTCCTGTTCTTGCAAAGAATGGCGATCTTATCCCTTCCTTCTGCGGTCATATCACCGCAACTGATACCGAGGCTTAATAAACCGGCGCTTAACTGGTCAACGATCCCTCTCACATCTGCCGTGCTGTATTTTTTCCATTGCCCGCTTTCCTTACCGGCCAGCATGTCTTCCAGCGGTTTTCGTTCCAGAAGGTATTCAATACAATCAAAAAGTCTTTTAGGCTCAGTCATGTGCAATCGTGGTTGAGATGATCTAATCAGCGGCCTTGGCGGCAACCAACAGACAATTTAGGTAAAAACGGAATGATAAAAAAACAGGACAGGAGCGGGATCCGTCAATTTAACAGGGCAGCCGGAAATGTGGAAGGAAGGGAATGTATTTTTCACCCTTCCACATCAACTCATTTACAGGGTTAACCCTTAATTGACCTGGTAGTACTGGTTGGGAGGCATTTTGAATACGCGGGTCTTTTGAAAATCATTGAACCCATTGTATTCATCAGGATGCGTTTTTGTCCAGTTGTCGTAAGCGGCCAGGTTCTCCGAAGGGCCAAATAACCACTGGTTATAAGCATCGAACATGCCTTCTGATAACAGCTGGCGCTGGTAGTCAAATAAACGGAAAGGGAATTTAGCCGCCTTCGTGGCATACCAGTCAAGAATAAAACGGGTACGTATCATGGTAAGCGTTTCCGTTGTGATCCCCTTATTGGCGAGGGAAGCCTGCTTACCCATTCCTTCCAGGAAACTTTTGGCAAACTCGCTTTTGTTTTTTTCTTCCCCTTTCATCAGGTCGGCATCGGCAAATAATTTTTCTTTGTACGCCTGCAGGAGTTGCTGTTTCATAGCGGCTCCTCTTTCGCTGAGACTTTCCATATTTACAAAAATCTCCCCATAGATCAGGCTCCACACCTTATCTTTTGCATAAAAATAGTAGAGAGCGGCATTATAGTAATTACCACCGTAAGCCGGATCAACTTTAATTCCTTCTTCCCATTGTTGAATGGCAGAAAAATCTTTTTCGGCCCATAATAATTCTCCATATTCACTGTGCAGGGCTCCGCTCTTAGGAAATTTTTTCAGGGCTTTGCCATATAATTTTTCACATTCCTTTACCTGCTCAAGCGCCTTGTACACATTACCGGCGATCTGGTAGGTTACCACATCTGCATCATCACGGTCGAGCAATGCTTTTACTCCTTCCAGTGCTTTGGCATAATCTCTTTTGAGATAATAACTCATCACCAGGTCTTTCTGCATTTCGAGGTTCTTGCTATCCTGTTGAAGCGCCCGGATCAGTACGATGATCGCATTGTCAAAGTCACCTGTGCGCATAAAAGTTTTCGCCGTTTCATGAAGCGTTTTGGAATCTTCGGGCTGGGCCAGGAGGATTAAACTGAAAAACAGGGCAGAAACCAGGGATAAGATTTTTTTCATGTGTTGATTTTTATGGCTTTACGCCATCTTATTCGCAATGGGAGCTCTTATTGCAAATTTCGTACTACAAATTAAAAAGGAAGAGACGTTATAAAGAACAGCCCTGTTGCAAAATAACAAATATTTTCAGCAGCGGCCTTAAATAAGGTGTGTCAGCAGGCCGTCTCTTAGTTTCGGTTCGAACCAGGTGCTTTTGGGAGGCATCACATTCCCGCTGTCGGCAATAGTAAAAAGCTGTTCGATCGTAACCGGGTAAAGACTGAAGGCAATTTTCATTTCGCCGCTTTTCACTCTTTTTTCAAGTTCGGCTAACCCGCGGATACCCCCTACAAAATCAATCCGCTTGTCGGTCCGCTGGTCTCTAATACCGAGTAGTTTATCCAGGATATTATTGGAAAGAATGGTTACATCAAGAACACCAACAGGATCATCAGTAAAAGTTCCTTTACGTGAACCCAGGATATACCATTGATCCTCGAGGTACATACCAAATTCGTGGAGTTGGTTGGGTTTTACCGGTTCGGGGCTTAGTGTAATAAAGAAATCATCCTGCAGCCGGCTGATGAATTTTGCGGCCGAATATCCATTCAGGTCCTTTACCAGCCGGTTATAATCAAGGATCGCCAATTGACTGGCAGGGAAAATGGTCGTCAGGAAATATTTTGCATCGGTACTGTCGGGTAATTGCTTGCTTACTTTGGCGGCCGAAGCAGCCCGGTGATGCCCGTCAGCTATATAAGTAAACGGTACCTGTGTGCTGAATAATTGCGTGATCGAATTAATGACGATATCACGGTCTATTACCCAGATACTATGCTGTATGCCGTCGGTCGCGGTAAAATCATATACCGGTTTATTGGTTGTTTTCCAGCCATTGATCAGTGCATTCAGTTCGGTAACATCCCGGTATGCCATAAAAACATTGCCGGTCTGCGCCCCGATGGTACGCATATGATCGATACGGTCCTTTTCCTTTTCCGGGCGGGTGAATTCATGTTTCTTAATGATATCATTGAAATAATCTTCCACCGACGATACAGCTACCAAACCTGTCTGGCTGCGGCCATTCATGACCAGCTGGTAAATATAATAACAGGGTTTTTCTTCCCTGAACAAAATGTCATTCCGCATTAAATCGCCCAGGTTCTCTTTTGCTTTTTCATACACCGCAGTGCTGTGCAGGTCCGTACCCACCGGCAGGTCGATCTCCGGTTTAGTGACATGCAAAAAGGAAAGTGGGTTTTCGGCCGCTTCCAATCTTGCTTCTTCACTGTTCAATACATCATAGGGTCTTGAAGCCACCTGTCTGGCAAGTTCTGCTTTCGGTCTTACGGCGGTGAATGGTTTGATTGTGGCCATCGTTTGATTGGTGTTATGCCCGGGTTTACCCGTGCTGTTGTGCGAAGGATATCATTAAATCAGTTAAAGCGCTTACACTTTCCAGGGTCACCGCATTGTACAAGGATACTCTGAATCCACCTACACTCCGGTGCCCTTTTATCCCCACCATTCCTTCTTCGTTGCAGCGGGCCAGGAAAGCTGTCTCCAGTTCTTTATTTTCCAGGAGAAATACCGCATTCATTTTGCTGCGGTCCTCTTTTACAACCGGTCCTTTAAAAAGTGGCAGCGCATCCAGCGTATCGTAAAATAATTTTGCTTTGGCTTCATTCATTTTCTCCAGGGCAGCTACACCGCCCTTATTTTTAATCCAGCGCAACATCAGCAGGACAACATACACCGCAAAAACGGGTGGCGTGTTCAGCATGCTGGCTTCTTTGATATGATTCCGGTAATCAAGAATTGTAGGAATAGTGCGCTTTACTTTTCCCAGGATGTTTTTATTGACAACGACCAGGTTCACACCTGCCGCGCCCATGTTCTTTTGCGCACCTGCATAAATAAGATCAAACCTGTTGAAATCAAGTTGACGGCTGAGGATATCGCTGCTCATATCTCCTACCAGGGGAACGCCGCAATCATAGGGCAGCTCCTGCCATTGTGTACCCGCAATCGTTTCATTGGTCGTTATATGTAAATAAGCCGCTGTAGGACTTACAAGCAGGTGCTTCGGGATACGGGTATAATTATCTTCCCTGGATGAACCGACTATCTCCACATGGCCAAAAAGTTTTGCTTCCTTGATGGCTTTATTGGCCCAGGTGCCTGTTTCGGTATAAGCGGCCATCTCGTTCTCGTTGAGCAGGTTCATGGGAATCTGCATAAATTGGGTACTGGCGCCGCCGTGAAGAAAAAGTACTTCATGGTCATCATCCAGGTTCATCAGTTCTCTTATGAGACTTCTTGCTTCTTCCATGACCGGTTGAAACAAGGCAGTGCGGTGCCCGATCTCCAGGATAGAAAGACCGGATCCGTTAAAATCAATGACCGCATCACTGGCTTCTTGAAATACTTCCCGGGGTAAAACAGAAGGACCCGCATTGAAATTATGTAATACCTGTTTCCGTGTTCCCGTCATCGTTATTGAATAATAAGGTGCAAATGTAGGAAAATAAAAAGCCGCGCTTCCGCTCTCTAAAGAAATGAACCTGGTTATGGACCTGGTCATTCTTCTTAATCATGTTCATGCTTGCTGACCGGGGCATTCTTCCAGGCAGTATTCAGGGTTTCAAATTCTTCAAGGTCTTCAGCAGAGAACTCCCGGTTGCCAAGATGTTTTAGATCGGGCTGCCCGGCATTTACCCAGGCGGTGTACCAGAAACTGGCTACGGCAAAAATGGATTGCCGCATCCTTCTTTCGATCATTCCTTTCAGCATAGCATCATAAGCTTTGGAAAACGCGGAAGAATACTGGCGGGTAATGATACCATTACGTTCTTCGTAGGCATATTTCTGATCACCGGGAAATTTCTTTGTCAGTTCTCTTTCGGATTTCAATACAGAATCCGCAGCCACCCCGCTTTCCAGCACACGTTTCCATATAAAATCGGCGGGGGACCTGATATACTCGGCTTTACCAATAAAAAAATCCCATTCTTTTTCAGCCAGCAATTCCGGGATGCGGCTTTCCCAGAAACCATGAATGCCTGTCTGACCGGTGAACTGCCCGTTATGATTTGTGCTGGCATGAAGCGGTACATGCGAGTCGGCGATGTAATGGCCGATCTCTGCAGAATATTTCAGGATCTTTGCCTGGTTTTTTTCTTTAAAGGCATTGGTTAGCCTTCCTAACATAGTTTGCAGCCACCAGGGAACGATCCCATAAGCATTCAGGGAATCTTCCGGGAATTTAGCCAGGGCATCCGTCCATTTTCGTGGTAAAGAATCATAAGGATAGGGGCCGTAGTGGTCAATATCAATATAATGCCGGGACCCTTCGCCCGGTACTGCATACCTTCTTTTATCAGGATCCACCGCATGCTCCGTAAGAAAATCAATATGCGGTTTGTAGAGGACCATCATCTCCGGGGGAAGCAGGAAGACGGCGTAGTAATTGATTTTTTTATGCGCATAAAAACCCCAGCAGAAACAATACTTTGCCTGCAAAGACAAGAGTATCACAAAAAATATTTTTCTCATCACTCACTTTTTAACTCACGCACGGGTTCCTCCACCTCCTCTTCATCCAGGTCTACCACACCACCTGTTACGGCATATTTCATCGCCTCGCCGGAAGTGATCTTATCGATTCTTTTAACTTTCTGCCGGGGTAAAATAAACAGTTGCCCCGCCCAGTGATAAGATTGCGGCACATATACCGCCACAAAATCGGCCCCGAGTTCAAATTTGTGCATCTCTTCATCGGTAAGGAACCCGACCACCCATACATCGTTCGCAAAGGCATTGGCCAGGATAGCCTGGTTGAATTTTTTCTTGTCGCCCGCAAAGGCTTCGAAAAAATCTTTGGTAGAGGAATAAATGAATTTAATACCCGGCGTTCTTTCCATCCACTGGTCAAAAAAATTAATAAAGCCACCCATCAGGAAACTGGAACTGATCCAGCCTACCAGGAGAATAAATAAAATAATGATAGCGAAACCCAACCCGGGAATATTGACATAAGGGCGAAGAATGCCGTCCACTAAGTCAAACAGCCTGTAAATCACATAAGCGGTTATTCCTATGGGAGCCAGGATAATAAGACCCTGTATAAAATAACGGAGGACCTGTTTAGCGGTCGATTTCCCTTTCACAGGAGGCTGCATGAACGGTTGGTTTAAAGCTAAAGGTAGCGCAAAAAAAATGGGGCTCGTTGGGTGAAAAACCGGTAAAAGGCAGAAAAAAACCGGTGGAAACTTTGGTTACGAAAAAAGTTTCCGTAGTTTTGTACCCCCGAAACGTGAAAAAATGGAACCTAAAGAGAGAATATTAATTAAAGCAGAAGAGCTCTTCATGCAGTATGGCATCCGGTCCGTCTCCATGGATGATATTGCCAATAACCTTGGAATGAGCAAAAAGACCTTGTACCAGTATTTTGCCGACAAGGATGAACTGGTGGAAGCGGTGGTAGAAGGACATATCAACCAGGTAGAGGGCGATTGTATGGCCTGCCGGAGCGGTGCAAGCGATGCTATCCACGAAATCTTCCTGACCATGGAGCATATCATGCAGGAGTTCAATAATATGAACCCGATGCTGGTCTATGACCTGGAAAAATTCCATTTCAAGGCTTACCAGCGGTTCAGGGAGTACAAGGACAAATTCCTCCTGCAGATCATCCGCCATAATATCGAATGGGGCATCAAAGATGAATTATACCGCGCCGACCTGAACGTGGATGTATTATCCAAGTACAGGATCGAGTCCATCATGATTCCTTTTAATGTAGCCGTCTTCCCGCCGGGAAAATACAACCTCGCCAGCACCTCCGGGATCATGATCGAGAATTTTACCTATGGGCTGGCCACGATCAAAGGACATAAGCTGATCCAGAAATACAATGAACAACGTCAAAAAAAAATGATCCATGATGAAGTCCGGAAATAATAAACACAGGTGGCTTTTTATACTGGCAGGTTTACCTGCGCTGCTGTTTGCACAGGTTACAATTGCCCAGGTCAATGACACGGCAAAAATCACAAGGCATGAATTTTCCATACAACAGGCGGTTGATTATGCGAAGAAGAATAATATCAATGTAAAGAATGCATTGCTGGATATCAGTATCCAGGAGCAAACCAACCGTGAGTATACGGCAGCAGCTTACCCGCAGATCAGCGGATCGTCTTCGTATACGGCAAACATAAAAATGCCGCCCACCATTTTCCCCAACTCGCTCTTTATGCCGGGAACAACCGGGTATACCAAGGGACCTGCCTTTGGATTTAAATACAGCGCCAGTGCCGGGCTGGAATTAAACCAGATTTTATTTGATGGCCAGGTATTCGTAGGTCTGCAGGCAAGAAAAACAGCCCTGGAATTTCAACAGAAGAATGCAGAAATAACAGAGGAAACGATAAAGGCCAACATATATAAGATCTATTACCAGTTGGTGGTTAGTAAAAAACAAATCGAATTGCTGGATGCTAATATTGACCGGGTTGAAAAACTGCTGCATGATACAAAAGAAATTTATAAAGCGGGTTTTGCGGAACAGCTTGATATTGATAAAGTGAGTGTTGGCCTGACGAACCTGCAGACAGAAAAGACGAGAGCACTTAACCAGATCGTCAACGGCTATCTCGGGCTAAAAACATTGATGGGAATGCCCGTGGAGGAAGTGCTGATCCTTACTGATACGCTCAATGAAACAGAAATAAAAATGGCTGCGCTTGATGCGGGATCTTTCAATTATGCCAACAGGAAAGAATATCAATATGCCAATCTCGGGATAAAGCTAAATGAATATAATATCAGGCGTTATAAACTAAGTAAGATCCCGACCTTGTCGATGAATGCTTATTATAACAAGGTAAGCCAGTCCCCGAACTTCAATCTCTCTGGTGGCTTTTCATTCCCGGTCTCCGCTGTAGCTCTTCGTTTGAATGTTCCCATTTTTACAGGGTTCGCTACGAATTCCAAAATCCAGAAAGCAAAACTCGAATTGGAGAAAAGTCAGAACCAGCGAACTGCGCTTGAGTTGTCTATTAATAACGAGATCGAAACAGCAAAGAACAATTTCAATTCAGCCATCTCTTCGATGGATTACCAGCGACGGAATATGGAAGTAGCTGAAAAGGTCTATTATCAAACGAAGAAGAAATATGAAATGGGAACAGGTTCACAAACCGAGATCAATACAGCACAAACAGATCTGAAAGCAGCACAAACAAATTATATACAGGCATTGTATGATGCCATCATTGCCCGGGTTGATTTCCTGAAAGCAACCGGTAAACTTGACTAAGTAAACCATTACATGACTACTAAAATGAACGATATGAACAACATGATGAAGATCTTATTATCAGTGATCATCACCCTTACGATGGCGGCCTGCGGAACCGGCGCCAAAGAAAAGAAAGGCAGTATCACGGATATGAAGACCAAACTCGAAAAGCTGAAGAAAGAAAAGAATACACTGGATGCGGATATCCGTAAACTGGAAGACGATATCGTAAAAGCAGATCCTAAAGCTGCCCAGCAGGTTCAAAAATTGGTGGCTGTTGATACGCTGCGGGTAAAGGACTTTACCCATTTTATCGAATTGCAGGGAAAGATCGATGCGGAAGGCATGGCCTATGTGGCACCTTCGGGTCCGGGTGGCCAGGTAAAAGCAGTGTATGTAAAAGTGGGGCAGAAGGTCGGCAAGGGACAATTGATCTTAAAACTTGATGATGCAATGGCGCGCCAGCAGGTAACGGCAGCCCAACAGCAAACAGGAGTATTAAAAGCAAGACTTGCACAGGCCCAGACTGTATACGAGCGTTACCAGGGTTTATGGAAACAGAATATCGGATCCGAGATACAGGTGATCAATGCAAAAGCGGATGTAGATGCGTTACAAAGCCAGTTGAGAGCCGCACAGGCACAGGTTGGTATGGCGCAGGAGCAGGCTAATATGTCGAATGTATATGCCGGTATCAGCGGAATGATCGACCAGATGAATGTGAAAGTGGGTGAATTCTTCTCCCCGCAAACGGCTGCCATGCCGGGTGCAGGTATCCGGATCGTAAATAATAACAATTTAAAAGTGGTGACCAACGTCCCGGATAATTATGTGGCGAAAGTAAAGAAGGGGGATAAAGTAGTTATCGAAGTTGCCGGCAGCGGTAAACCTCCTTACGAATCGGTGATCAGCGTGGTAGGCGGATCGATCGATCCTACGACACGGTCCTTTACTACGGAAGCAAAACTTCCTTCGGATCCCGCGCTGAAACCGAACCAGACAGCTACTATGAAGATTCTTGACTACGAAGTAAAAGCGACTGTTGCAGTTCTCGTCAACGTGGTACAAAGTGATGAGAGCAATAAATATGTATATGTAATGGAAAAAGCGGGCGATAAAATGATAGCCAGGAAGAAAGTCGTTACAGTGGGAGAGGCCTATAACGGGTGGATCGAAATTAAAAGCGGTTTGACGGGGGGTGAACTGATCATTACAGAGGGATACCAGACGGTGTATGATGGGCAGAGTGTGACCGTTGGGAAATAAGAAATAAAATAATAAGGAATAAAGTTGCTTCGGCGTTGCCTCGCAATAAGGAAGTTGAACACCCCGTAGGGGTGAAATATCGGTAGCGCCGGGTGAAACCCGGTGAAAAAAAGATCGAGATTTTACGAACAGGACGTTGCGCACGTTGCCCGTTGCGTACGCTGCGAGAAACAAAAATGCAAACCAAATAAGATTGCTTCGCCCCTCATGGGCCTCGCAACAATTGACGAAAAAAAATATTTCCAGATGAAAATCTTAGAAGGGATTACCAAAAAATTCAAACAATTCAAACCGACCAGCTGGGCGATCGATAACCGGACGGCTGTTTATATCATCGCGATCCTGATCACGCTGTATGGATTGATGAAGTTCAACTCCATGCCTAAAGAGCAATTCCCGGATATCGTGGTCCCGACTATTTCTGTCGCTACGGTATACGTGGGTAATTCGCCCAAGGATATAGAGAACCTGGTTACAAGACCCATCGAGAAACAACTCAAGGGGATCAGCGGCGCCAAAGTAAATAAAATTCAAAGCACTTCACAGGCGGATTATAGCCTGATCGTAGTGGAATTTGATACGGATGTAAAAACTGAGCTGGCCAAACAAAAAGTAAAAGACGCGATCGATAAAGCCCGCACCGACCTGCCAACCGATTTGACGCAGGAGCCCGATGTGCAGGAATTTGCTTTTAGTGAAATGCCCATCATGTTTGTCAATATCAGTGGTGATTATGACGCGATGAAACTGAAAGCCTACGCAGATAAGATGCAGGACAATATCGAAGAACTCAGCGAGGTAACAAGAGCGGAGATCGTCGGGGCGCCGGAAAGAGAGATACAGGTCAATGTTGATCCTTATAAAATGACAGCTTCCCGGATCAGTTTCATGGACGTGGAAAATGCCATCGCCCGGGAGAACAATGATATTACCGGCGGGTTGATCGAAGTAGGGAATATGAAAAGAACCCTGAAAGTAAAAGGGCAGTTTGCCACCATCGCTGATATGCAGGGGATCGTGGTAAGAAGCAGTGCACAGGGTGCTTCTGTTTATTTAAAAGACATTGCCGAAATAAAAGACACGATAAAAGACAAGGACAGTTATGCGCGACTGGACGGTAAAAATGTTGTTACACTGAATATCGTAAAGCGTTCGGGGGAGAACCTGATCGCCTGCGCGGATAAAGTAAAGGCTGTGGTGCAAACCATGCAGAAGAATGAAGAACTCCCCAAAGATCTCCGGGTGGAGTTCACAGGTGATACCAGCAAGCAGACCAAAACTTCTTTTAACGAACTGATCAATACGATCATTATCGGTTTTATCCTCGTATTACTGATCCTGATGTTCTTTATGGGAGTTACGAATGCCTTCTTTGTGGCACTCAGTGTGCCCTTGAGTGTATTCGTTGCCTTCCTGTTCTTACCAATTGCTGATGCGATCGTAGGAACAAGTGTTACGCTGAATTTTATTGTACTCTTTGGGTTATTATTCGGGCTGGGGATCATCGTGGACGATGCCATCGTGGTAATTGAAAATACGCACCGGATCTATAATAACGGGAAGGTCCCGATCATACGAAGTGCGAAGGAAGCGGCGGGTGAAGTATTCATCCCGGTACTGGCCGGTACCGCCACTACGCTGGCGCCATTCTTTCCCCTATTATTCTGGAAGGGACTGATCGGTAAATTCATGATCTACCTTCCAACTATTTTGATACTTACGCTGGCAGCTTCACTGATCGTAGCCTTTTTCTTCAACCCTGTTTTCGCGGTAAGCTTTATGAAACCGGAAGGGAAAGAATATGAGAAACCTAAAAAAGCCGTATTCAGGAATAAATGGTTCCTTGTCTTTGGCATTGCAGGTGTTTTACTGCATCTCGCAGGTATGCACGGCCTGGCCAATTTCTTATTGCTTATGGCGGTCCTGATGGTATTGAACGCTTATGTATTGAATGATGTGATTCACCGTTTCCAGAAAAGGGCGTTGCCTAAACTGATGAACCGTTATGAAAAGTTATTACGTTGGGTATTGGTAGGCAGAAGACCGGTTTACGCATTCATGTCTCTCTTTGCTGTGTTTATCGTTGCCCTGATGCTGTTGTTTATGAGTATCAGTACAGGAAGAACTAAATCCACGTTCTTTCCGGCAGGAGACCCGCATTTTGTATATGTATATGTAAAGTTACCGGTGGGAACGGATGTAAAATATACGGATAGTATAACAAGAGTGCTGGAGAAAAGAGTGGAGAAAGTACTGGAGAAAGAAAAACCGGGAGCACCAGGAAGTATCGTGGAAAGCATCATCGCTAACGTAGCGGTGAGCGCCAATAACCCCCGGGATAATAACCGGAGTATCCAGTCGAACCTTGGACGTATACAGGTTTCTTTTGTCGACTTCGAAAACCGGCATGGCAAAAGCACCATGCCCATTAAAGACGCGATAAGAGAAGCGGTACAGGGTATCCCGGGAACCAGCGTGGAAGTGGCGCAGGAAGATGGAGGACCGCCAACTGATCCGCCCGTGAACATTGAGGTAGTCGGAGATAATTTTGAAAACATTTCTTCTGTAGCCACCCAGCTGTTTAATTATCTCGATACGAACCGGGTTAAGGGTATTGAGAACCTGCAGCCCGATGTGGACCTGAACAATCCCGAGATCACGGTAAACGTGAACAGGGAAAGAGCAATGATGGAAGGATTGAGTACCGGCCAGGTAGGTATGGAATTGCGTACGGCGGTATTTGGAAAAGAAGTAAGCAAGATCAAGGACGGTGAGGATGAATACAAGATACAGCTTCGTTACACCGACCTGATGCGGAACAATATCACCGACCTGATGAATACCCGTATCACGTTCATGGATATGAATACGATGCAGGTTAAATCGATCCCGCTCAGCGCCGTGGCCACTGTTGATTATACCAATACTTCCGGCGGTGTTAAAAGAAAAAATGTAAGACGAACGATACAGTTACAGGGAAATGTACTGGACCCCACCATGGTAGGTCCTATCAACTCCGAACTGCAAATTAAACTGGATGATTTTAAGAGCAAGGCAAAGATCCCGCCGGATGTTACGATCAAACTGAGCGGGCAAAGCGAACAGGAGAAAGAAACCCAGGCTTTTTTGGGTACCGCCTTTATGATCGCCATCGGGCTGATCTTCCTGATACTCGTATTACAATTCAATTCGATGAGCAAACCCTTTATCGTAATCACAGAGATATTCTTCTCCGTGATCGGTGTGCTGCTGGGCTATGCCATCACGGGAATGACCATTGCTACGATTATGTTGCTGGTGGGTATCGTAGGATTGGCAGGTATCGTGATCAAGAACGGTATCCTGATCATCGAGTTCACGGATGAACTTCGTGGCCGGGGTATGCGGACAAGAGAAGCTGCAATACAGGCAGGAAAGATCAGGATTATCCCGGTATTGCTGACAGCCGTGGCGACTATCCTGGGATTATTACCGCTGGCCGTTGGATTTAATATTGACTTTGCGGGGTTGTTCAGCCATATGCGCCCCAATATTTTCTTTGGCGGTGACAGTGTGGTTTTCTGGGGGCCGCTAAGCTGGACCATCATCTTTGGCCTTATCTTTTCGTTCTTCCTAACACTCGTAATGGTACCCAGTATGTACCTGATCGCAGAAAGACTAAAAAGACCCATGGAGAGTTTTTACGGAACCAAATTCATTGCTATCCTTGGCTTTGCAGGACCCTTCTTCTTCATTTTCGTCGGTATCATGTACCTGGTAAGAAGGCTGCAGGGTAAAAAAGTATGGCTCGGGAAATTAAAACCGGCAACCAAAGAAGCCTGATAAACGTTATTAGTAGTAGTAGTTAGTTGGTTGGTGGTTTAAAGAAAAAGCGGCTCAACGGGCCGCTTTTCTTTTTTATTTATATAGCTGTTATTTTGACCGACCGGATAAACAGAACACTGCAGACAGTTTAAATTCAAGAAGTCTTAAAGGGGTGGTATATACTTCCGCGACCTGGTGCTCATGGATTTCCTGGGTGGTGGCATTGATAAAGCGTACAGTCAACGGCTTTCCATCAGATCCCGTTGGTGGGTTATTGGCATCGATCAGTTTTTTAGTGTTGATATAATCCAGGTTACCACCACGTATGCTGTTTACGCTGATATCTATATAAGCACCTTTGTTATTCTTCTTTTTACTAAAAGCATCCCAGTTTACCTGTAATCCGCCGCCATAACCTCCCATAATCGTTCCGTCTTTGATCAGGTTGCGCTGGTCAAGTGCTTTACAACCATTAGGATCATTGGGGTCTTCGATATAGATATTACTGTAAAAACTGGTATAGCCGACTTTGCCACTTGCATAAGGCATGATGTTTTTATCGGTCAGCAAAAAGACCTTGCTGGCTATACTGGCCTGCAGAACGTTACTGCTGTAATTCACCCAGGTTTCAGTAGAACTGCCGCCTCCGAAATTGAAGGTTTGCATTTTCCGGGTATTTGCATACATACCCCAGCTTAGATCGGCACCTACCTGTATCCTTTCGAGTTTACCGGGCAACTTATACATACCACCTGCTGCCAGGCTGTGAACGGGTTTTATATTATCGGCCATTTTTTGTTCCGGCGCGCCGAGGGAATAACCAACATTGATGGAGAACTGTGCGGACGCACAAAAGGAGAACATAATAAAGAACAACAGGTAGATATATCTCATAAAAAAGGTTTTAGTTCTTTAAAGTGACAACAATTTTTTTAAAATAAATTCAAAAACAGTGTTAAAAAATGGCGTTCAGGGTATCGTAATAAAAAACCACCCGCCGGTAAGCGGATGGTTTAATTATCTCTTATGCAATTAATTAGAAACCTTTCTTTTCGATCTTCTTGCCGTCGGCATCCAGTTCGATGATCTCGTAACCGAGTTTTTTTACCCCGTCATAAATTTTTGTCTTGTCGCCTACCAGCAGGATATTCATCTTTTCCGGCCTGATATATTTCCTCGTTGTCATGTCTATCTCCGATTTGGTGATACTGTTGAGTATTTTGTTTTGCTGCTGGGTATAGTTGGCAGGTAAATTATAATCCAGGATACGGCGGATAAACTGTGCTTTTTGTCCCGGTGTTTCGTAGCGTAAGGCATCAAATTTCCCGATAGCGCTTTTCATCAGGGCGAGTTCATCGGCTTTTATTCCTGTTTCTCCATATTCTTTCATCTCCCGCATTACTTCGGAAAGGGCGCTGTCGGTAGCATCAACTCTTATTGCTGATGCAAACCGGAAATCACCGCTGATATCATTGCCGATAAATCCGCTACCCGCTCCATAGGTCCAGCCTTTATCTTCCCGCAGGTTGATATTTAAACGGCTGTTGAAATCGCCGCCTAATGAATAATTAGCCAGGTAGGAGTGGTAATAATTTCCCGTGGCATCCCATTTCATCCCCGTAGAATAACCGACCCTGAATTCTGTTTGTGCGCCTTTCGGTATATCCACCATATATACTTTGGTCTTATCAATAGCGGGTGCAGGAGCTGCTGTGGGGATTGTTATTTTTTTATTGGGTAATTTATTCAGGAAAGAAAGTTTAGGCAGGATCTCAGCCTGTTTAACATCTCCTACAATTACCACTTTGGCATTCTGCGATGTCATGTAGTTATTGTAGTAGTCTTCAATGTCTTTTAATGTAAGGCTGCCGATCGTTTCTTCAGTACCATTCTGGCTAACGCCTAAAATGTTGTCAGATCCATAATTTACCCTGGCGAAAACAGCATCAGCGATGGTGGCAGGCTGCGATTTTGCCAGCTTGAAGGATTCCAGCCGCTGTTTTTTTATACGGTTGAAAACATCTTCGGAAAATTTAGGATTGTATAATCTTTCATTCAATAAAGCGAGGACAGGATCGAGGTTCTTCTTTAATGCTTGTACAGAAAATGTTATCCCTGTCAACCCGCTGGAAACGCTTACGCTGCTTCCAAGTTTTTGAAGTTCGAGTGACATTTTTTCAGCGGTATAATTCTTTGTATCCTCGTTCATCATAGAAGCGAAGAAGCCGGACAGGCCTGCTTTGGACAGATCTTTTGCCTGCAGCATATGACCACCCGGAATAGTAACCGTAATCGTAACGGTAGGGATCTCCGTGCTTTCTGTTCCGATCACTTTGATGCCGTTAGGCATATCTTTTTTCCAGAAAGCAGGCACTTTTACTACCGGGCTGGCGCCGCTTGCAGGTATTTTATTGCGGTCAAAATCTTCTTTTCCCTTTACATACTTAAGACCGGCATAACCATAATTAGGGGCAGTATAATTAGCGGAATCTATTTTGAAGTTATCTGCCGCAGCGATCATTTTATCCTGTCCTTTAGGAACAACGCTTAAGATAACAGCAGGCTTTCCTTTAATATACTGGTTGTACACCCTCATCACATCTTCCTTCGTAACGGCATTATAATCCCTTATTTCTTCAGCGATCTTATTGGGATTGCCGGTGAAGGTCTGGTAAGAAGCCAACTGGCTTACTTTCCCGGCTACACTTTGAAGGCCGTTGATCAAACCTGATTCATAACTGCCTTTGAATTTTTGAAGATCGGCGTCTGTCACTCCTCTTTGTTCAAAAGAATCAAGCGCTGCGCGGTAAAGGCTTTCCATTTCCGCAAGCGTTTTGTTTTGCAAGGGCGCGAACGTGATGGTAAACTCACCGGAGAGTTCCGAATTTCCGTGATTCGCATTGGCAACAAGGGCTAGTTGTTTTTTTACAATGGTTTGGTACATTACCGAAGTCTTTCCCTGTCCCAGGATCTCTGCCAGGCAATCAAGGGCGGGCATGTCCTTATGAAAATTAGGAACAGTAGGATAAGTGATATATAAACGTGATGATCTTGCATAATTGTCCACCAGTGTTACATAGCGGTTCGCATCAAGATGCGCGGCCGGGACAGTGACTGGCTTTACTTCAGGACCACGGGGAATGGGACCGAAATACTTTTCTACCATTTTTACAACATCAGCCGGTTTTACATCTCCGCCGATAGAGATCGTTGCATTATTGGGACCATACCATCTTAAAAAGAAATTTTTCAGGTCGTTTACGTCTACCCGGTTCAGGTCTTCTACATAACCTATCGTCATCCAGGAATAAGGATGACCATAGGGGTAGAGATTCCTGGAAGTTGTTTCGCCGGCCAGTCCATATGGACGGTTATCATAGCTCTGTCCTCTTTCATTCTTTACCGTAGAACGCTGTACCTCGAATTTTTTCTGAGTTACCGCATCGACCAGGTAACCCATCCGGTCTGATTCGAGCCAGATCATTTTTTCCAGCTGGTTGCTGGGCACGGTCTCATAATAGTTGGTCCGGTCACGGTTAGTACTCCCGTTCATCGTGCCACCTGCGTCGGATACAATCTTAATATGCTGTTCATCAGCAACGTGATCACTTCCCTGGAACATCATGTGTTCAAAGAAGTGGGCAAAACCGGACTTGCCGATCTCTTCCCGGGCCGAACCTACGTGGTAAGTTACATCCACATGTACTACAGGGTCACTGTGGTCCTCGTGAATAACAAGCGTGAGCCCATTTGGCAATACATATTTTTCATATGGGATCACGATTTCGTCTCCCTTTTTGGTAACTTTCTCTACCAGCTTTGCCTGCCCGTTAACGAGTCCCGTTAGAGCAATGGTAAAAGCCACAAACATCATTAACCGTTGTTTCATATAGTATTATTTTGAGGAGGACAAAATAAGGTAATCCGGGGAGTAAACAGCGCCATTTATCATTTTGCAGAAGACCTCACCCTCCCGGCCTCCCTCTCCAAAGGAGAGGGAGGAGTTCAGCATTGTTTTACAAATAATTAAACCCGGATTCACATCCCGCTTTATAACTTTGAGAAAAAATATAAACTATGAGTGTCACCACCCGCAACAACCACGAGATAGATTATAAAATATATGGGGAAGAATTACAATTTGTAGAAATTGAACTTGATCCCAATGAAACCGCCATTGCAGAAAGCGGCGCCATGATGATGATGGATGATGGCATCCAGATGCAAACCATTTTCGGGGACGGTTCTGCACAACAGTCCACCGGCTTGCTCGGTAAACTGATGAGTGCCGGTAAAAGGGTGCTTACCGGGGAAAGTTTATTCATGACAGCTTTTACAAATACTGGCCAGGGAAAAAAGAAAGTGAGTTTTGCAGCGCCTTATACAGGTAAGATCATCCCGATGGATTTGCAGCAGCTCGGCGGTACGATCATCGCGCAGAAAGATGCTTTCTTATGTGCAGCCAAAGGGGTAAGTGTAGGGATCCATTTCCAGCGGAAATTGGGTGTCGGCATTTTCGGAGGTGAAGGGTTTATCATGGAAAAAATTGAAGGGGATGGACTGGCTTTTATGCATGCAGGAGGATTTATCATTGAAAAAAACCTGGTACCGGGTGAGGTATTAAAAGTTGATACTGGCTGCCTTGTAGCGTATATGCCAACGGTGTCTTTTGATATTGAGATGGTCAAGGGCATCAAGAATGCTTTATTTGGGGGAGAAGGATTATTCTTTGCGAGGCTGCAGGGCCCAGGGAAAGTATGGATACAGTCATTGCCCATCAGTCGTCTTGCAGGCCGCATTGTTCAATATGGCACTTATCACCGCAAAGAAGAAGGAGGAGGTTTGCTGGGCGGGATCACGAATATATTTGATGGAAGAGGATAAGAAAGTCCGGCGTCAGAAGTCCGGAGCTATCCCGGCTCACGAAATTCTTTAAATGACACGATATGGAAAAGCAATTTGACTATGTGACCAAACTGGATGTGAAGTTTGATCATTTGGAAAAAATGGATATCCCGCAACTGGTAAAAGAGTGTACCGACAAATGGTTCAACCAGACCCTGACGCAGGTGAATGAAAGCGTGGTGCGGTTGGGGATCGTGGAAGGGGAGTATCATTGGCATAAGCATGAGAATGATGATGAATTCTTTTACGTTGTTGAAGGACAGCTACTGATCGATCTCGAGGACCGGACAATCGAACTGAATCCCGGGCAGGGAGTAACCATCACCAAAGGCGTGATGCACCGGCCAAGAGCGCCAAAGAAAACGGTGATGCTGATGGTAGAGACGAGTGCGATACAGCCCACAGGAGATTAATACAAGTCCGGAAGTCCGAAAGTCCGCAAGACGGAAAGACCGGAAGACTATTCAATAAAGCAGGATGATTCTTTCGGACTTGCGGACTTGCGGACTTTTCCGACTATCTCTCATTCGCCGGCTAAGGGTTAACTGATGATTGCGGCGTTTTATTCTTTATCCCCGGATAAGTTCCGGCCAGTGCCAGCTCATATTCCGGGTTATTCTTCAATTGACGGAACAGGTAATGTAATTTTTCCAGTGACTCCGGTGTCTGGAACGCCTGGTCATGCGCCAGTAAAACAAGATGACCCGCTGTTTTTGTCTTTTGCGAAGCCAGCATGTTTTCTATTTGTCTTAGTAACTGGTCGGTATCGGTTGTCAGCGACAGATCTTTGTGATCAAACATCCATTCCACATCCCATCCCATGACGGCAAAGCCGGCGTGGTGAACGGAATCAATAGCCGCTTCGCTTTCTTTGATATCCGTATGACTCACCGTATCGATCCGCCAGGCATTGCGGCCGGGCATCCTGACTACTGCATTGTTGAAACCAATTTCGTTCGCGTTTTTCTCGATGTCCTTTACGACTTCTCCAGGTTGCTGGTAAAACCGTGTATAGTGGTTCAGTGCATGCGTATAACTGTGGTTGCATAATTCGATTGTCGAATCAGCTTTCAACTGTTCAAATATGACTTCCTGTTGCGGACTATCGTAAACGTGTTTGCCCACGATAAAAAAACTGGCGGGTATGCTGTCTTCTTTCACCGCGTTGAACACATTAAGCGTGCCTTTGTTGGGCCCATCGTCAAATGTGAGGTAGATCTTCTTCCGTTGCAAAACTTTTTTTACGGGTAAACGAATCTCCCTGGCGCTGATCTTTTTCCCAGCGAGTCCCTGGCGGGACAGGAATAGTGCTTCTTCCTTTCGTTGGCAGGAATCCAGCAGGAAAATAAGGAGCAATAAAACTACGGAAGATTGAAAAAGGGTTTTGGCGGCGCCAGGCTCAGCTTCATCGGCGGCAGAGGGAATGTCCATGTTGTTGGGGTGGTTTTAAATCCGGGTATGAAATTATGGAGGGGTCAGAACTATTCAAAGTAAGCCCTGGTTAAAGAAAGACTAAAACTAAAAAATGAAGGCGGGTATGATTTACAAGGTTCGTGGGGACACGAACCTTAGCAGCAGTCTTATTTTCTTTTGTTTAACCAAAAGCCTAAGTTCAATTGTCCCACCGTTGTAAATTGCCCGGCATTTTTTGATATAAATTGCCCCATATCATCTATGGTTGTCACTTTGGTATAAAGATAACCACCGCCCAAATTCAGGTCCAGGCTAAATCGATTTTGATAGTTTCTTTGAAAACCCCAGGCCAGGCCAACAATATTTATTGCACGTCGTTTTGTTTCAGGGTAATATGAATTGGAAATAGCTTCTTTTGAAAAAGTAGTCTGTAAAATGGAGCATAAGTAATTTAAACTATTCATGGCAGTTCGTTTCCCATTCGCTTCCCGCTTTGCATAATTATAATAATACCTGTATTGGATCGTGAAAGCAGGATCAAGATAAATAAATGAAGTATTTCCCAAAGAACTTGAATAGCCTAACCCAAACGAAGTATTCACAAACACCTGGGCATAGAGGGATTGGGATTTTCCAATAGGTTTTTCGTAGCTGACCCCTGGATTAAAAAAAGTAGCTTTTGTTATTTCTGTTATTTGAGGCTTGTTATCTTCTTGCGAAAAGCCGGCTGTCGAAAAAAGAAGCAGTAAAGAGGGAAATAAATTTTTAGAATTCATAGTAAAATAATTTGCTTACCTCTTCAGCCGGGAACTGAACCCGATTAAAGATATGTAATTGGAAAATACATTCTATAGGCGTCCGGGTTCATCTGTTTTGACTACGAGGTTCGTGGGACACGAACCTCGGCGGCCAGTCTTAAGCTGGCGTAAAGAAATTATTGTTCTCCTATCTATAACTCAAAATCGAAGATCTTTTTCGGGTGCAGAAATTCAACTATTAGTTATCATCTGTTATCTTCCCTACATTTTCTTCAACAATATCTTCTTCTGCGAAAAATTAAACGCTGCGTCCAGCATTTCCAGGAACTTTCCCCAGTTCTCTTTCTTTATAACCGTTTGTTTGTAGATCTTTTTGACAAGGATATTGAGTTTGTCACCTTCCACGGATGCCTGTACGGCAAAGGTCCCTGCTTCATTGTCAATATTCATGTTCAGGTTCTGTACCCCCACTGCTTTATAACCAGGCGGGATCGTAAAATTGATGACATTCCTCAGGCTGCGGGGAAAACCCATATAGGCATCCACTTCCCGTTTGCGTTCATCCTGCGAAACGAAAAGCTGCTGCCCGATCATACCCGGAATGGCCACCAGTAAATTATCTCCCGCAATTTTTACCATATCGGTCAGTTCAAACTTGTTGGTGTAATTCAGTTCCTGCTTGCGCCAGGTGCGCCCGTCTGTATTCAGCAGGAATTCCTGGTACTTGCTGATATTATCATAATCATCTTCCAGCGCTTTCTTCATGTAGTCCACCTTGCGCGTCTTGTCTTCTTTTTTTCTTTCGCGTAGCTTTTCTTCATAACTGTCAAGGATGGATCCCTTCATACTGGCCCTGATATCATCCTCGCCACCATAACTCCGGTGATCATCATCCAGGGCCGTGGTATAGACCAATGCCTGTACGTTATAAAAGGTTTTGCTTAATCCTGTCGCAGCTTTCTGGTTGGTTACGATCATATTCCGTGTCGCTGTATCCATCGAAGCGGTAATCGTATTCGTAGTGATATTGTCTTCGGGTTTGCTGCCCGGCAAGGTAATGGGCGTGGCCGTAGGGTTTTTCCCCAGGGAAATGATATACGCAGGGGTATTCAAAAACTCTTCTTTAAAATCATAAGGGTTGGAAAAAATACTGGCATTAAAGATAAATTTATCTTTTACCCGCACCATCCATTCGGGCTCCGTCCTGAAAATGATATTCTCAGGTTTGGTCAGCGTAGATGGAGTGGTAACAATAAGATCATAAGGTATTTTACGGAGGTCAAGGCATTGCGTCAGGCAGGAAGCAAACAATTCGCTGGAAAAACCATTGGCCCTGTAATGTGACATGTGGCGGAGAATATAATAGGTCTTCTGGATAAAATCCTCTTCCCGCATATCCGCATAACTCAATTGCTTCAGGTAACCTTTGGCCATCATGAAATAAAAAGAACCATCCAGCTTGTTGTAGAGGCTGTTCATTTTCTTCGCCAGTTCTTCGGGGCTGATATTTTGTTTCAGTTCACCCCGGTCACCAATAAACAGATCGGAGCGGCTTTCTGTCCTGGAAAAAACGATCTGGAATTTCAGCATGGGCAATTCCACCAGGCTGTTAACCCATCGTGTATCGCTGATCTTTTCACGGTTCCGGTCTTCCCAGGTATAATCAGCACCGGCATTTCCCGTTTCTTTAAAGACAGGCGCACCCATGGTGGACTTTGAATTCACAAAGGAATTATTATCCGTATCGATCTCGAATTTCTGGCTGACGACGGGATATTCCCGTGTACATACATAATAAATAGGATCGAATTCGATATAACTCATCTTTTTTACCGTGTTATCATCATAGAAGATGGTGCCATAATCGATAATGTCTCCCGGGTCAAGATCAGGGATGGCGAGTTTATAGTAAATAACACGGCTCTTGCTTTTATCCATGTAAGTGCTTGCCTTCCCGATATAAGGCTGGAAGCTGGAAGGCACATCGCTGGGGTCTTCGACATAGATCGCGTTACGCAGGGACACATCCTGCACCGATCCATTGCTTTTGATAATCTTTAAACCAGCACCATCATTGGA
>JBDSBR010000010.1:0-19443 GCA_039921505.1 Chitinophagaceae bacterium | reverse complement strand
TAGTATAGAGCCGTCCCGCTGAAAAGCGGGACGACCAGGGTCGACCACTGAACTTTGTGCTACAGCTAACTGTCCGCCGGCTGGCGGAGTCGATCCCTCCCCCCTACAGCTTTATAAGCCTTCCGGTACCCGGAGGGCTTTTTTATTGAGCATCGATTTGAGTGTTTGAAATTGCTCAACCATAGCAGCGACCCTCTTGTCCCGGGGGTGAGGATAACAGGATAAACGTAGTATAGAGCCGTCCCGCTGAAAAGCGGGACGACCAGGGTCGACCACTGAACTTTGTGCTACAGCTAACTGCCTCGTGGAGGTTCGATCCCTCCCCCTACAGCTTTATAAGCCTTCCGGTACCCGGAGGGCTTTTTTATTCGCTAATGGCGTTCCTATTGAAACAGCCAGCAAAATGCTTTGGCATAAATCGCTCGGGCAACTCAACACTATGCAAAAGTTTTCGATAGTAAAATAAGTGACGACATACAGGCGCCTGGGGTCAAACTCTTGGAAGAAACTGAAACGGCAAAAGAGCAGTCTATTAGCCATAAGCAGTCATAAAATTAGTTTGAATTGAACCGACCTGCCGTCTTTTTACCTAATTAGTAAACTAGTTTCCCAATTCTGTAAACGGGATTACTGTTTGAGCCAGACATTTGCACTCAGTAAATAATTCACTATGAAAACAACTCTCATCGTTATTATCGCATTAGTCAGTTTTAGCACCATCCAGGCACAAGACAGATATTTTGCAAGAACATATACTAGCAATGTATTACCAAAGGGAGCAGTTGACCTGGAATTCTGGCATACATCACGTTTCGGACATCTTAATCAATTCTACCATGCCCAGGACCAGCGAATGGAAATAGAAGTTGGCTTGGGAAATAAGGTTCAGACTGCGTTTTATTTTAATAGGTTTCAAACCAGGTTCAGTACTACCAATGATGGCACAGAAACGAGTAATGAAATTGGTTTCAGTAATGAATGGAAATGGAAGATTAAGAACCAGACAAAACATTTACCGGCTATTGCATTATATGGTGAATGGGGAATCAAAGGCGGTGACGAAATAGAATTGGAAACTAAACTCATCGCAGACAGATGGTTTGGCAAGAGCTTAATAACATTCAATGCAGTGACAGAATATGAGAGGGAATTTAGCTGGAAAAATGGAAGACTCCAATCCAATGAATGGACTCTTCCAGTAGAATTTGATCTGGCATATATGTATAATCTAAAGCCTGGCCTGGGTATAGGCTTCGAGATCAGTAACCAAAATAGGATTTCAGCAGAAGGCTGGGAACATTCTGTAATCTTTGGCGGGCCCACTCTTAATTTTCGTGGCAGTAACTGGTTTGTAATCGCCAACTATTTACCACAATGGGGGAATGTTCACAAGACCAGCATCGCTCCGTTCAACAAGGTACTTGATGAACATGAAAGAACAGAGGCGAGGATCCTCCTTGGAATTTCCATATTAAATTAAACTCTTATTTTTTCTCGTATTTTTCTAACACACTTGCTATCGTCTTTCCCTTAAGAAAGTTTTAAATTGAATACCCTTGCAAATTGTTCAGAAGTACCGCTTAATTAACGTACAAACCAAGGTCGCGGAAATTCCCCTCTAAACCGCTCGAACTGTTGATACACTGTTCGGCCTCAAATTTTTCGAAGCGTAACATTAAATGCGGTTACCCTCCCTTTGTATTCTTCATCAAATGGATTCTTAACCAAGTCTTCATTTAGATCACGAATTAAATGTATCCAGCACTTGCAGATAAGAAGAACTCGTTATACCTTTGCCCCCGAACCGAAATTCATATCATGAAAACCATTCTTACCAGCCTCCTGTTTGTATCTTCATTTATTGCCCATGCACAAAAAGACAAAGTCTACTCTTCCCTCGAAGAAGCCCTGCAAAACCCTTCCGAGGTCTATATTCTCGAACTGAATAATAAAAAACTCTCCGAGATCCCGGAAGAGATCCTCCGCTTTTCCAATCTTAGGTCTCTCGAGATGGCCGGCAATAAGCTGACCAGCATCCCGGAAATGCTTTTACAACTGAAGAATCTTAAAGAACTTAACCTCAGCAATAACCGGTTCAACACGATACCCGAAACAGTGACCCGTATTGTTTCACTCACCGAGCTGGACATGAGTGGTAACAATTTTAAATTCATTCCCTCGACCATCACACAACTGGTAAATCTTGAACAGCTTTACCTGAATAACAATAAACTGTCTTCCTTACCTGATTTATCCAAACTCAGTAAATTATCAGAGCTGTACTTATATGGCAACCTGCTATCGGTGATCCCTGAGAGTATCTCCAAATTATTCAATCTCACAGAGATCGGTTTGGGTGGTAACCTGCTTACCTCCCTTCCCGAAAGTATGAGCACCCTTAGCAAACTAAAATACCTTGCCCTGTCTTATAACCGTTTTACTGTAGTCCCCCCCTGTGTTACAAAACTGTCCAACCTGATCGTGCTTGACCTGAATGAGAATAAATTAACCTCCTTACCGGAAAGTATCGGGAATCTCAATAAACTGGAAGAGCTTTATCTTGCCTCCAACAAACTCACGGGCTTGCCGGAGAGTATCACTACGCTCAATAAACTTACCCGGATCAATCTTGATAAAAACTACCCGCTGAAATTATCAGCCTCCGTAAAAAGTTTTGTCGCCGATAAGAAAATATGACAGGGTAAGACCGCACTATGGCGTCAAATTTGATGCCCTCACCCGGTAACAGGTCAAAATAATTATCATGAGAAAATTACTACTCCTTGCCGGGTTTTTTTCCACTTTATGGTCTTCAGCCCAGGATGAAACTGTCAAAAAATTAAAATCAGAAACGGCGAAAGACATTAAAAAAGATCCCGCTGATACAAGTTCCAGCACCTGGAAAAAAGGCGGTCTCTACAGCCTGAACATAGCCCAGGCCTCCCTTAATAACTGGGCTGCTGGTGGCGATAATTTCTCCCTCGCCGTCAATTCCCTTTTGAGTCTTTATGCTTTCTATAAAAAAGACAAGCATAGCTGGGATAATACGTTTGATTTTAACCTGGGGTATGTAAATACGACCAGTCTTGGCAGCCGGAAGAACGATGATCGTTTTGACCTGTTATCCAAATATGGCTATGGGCTGACTTCCAAACTAAGTCTTGCGGCCCTATTTAATGTCCGTTCCCAATTCTTTAAAGGATATAGGTTCGATAACAATATAAAAACACTTTCTTCGAATTTCCTCGCCCCCGGTTATATCCTGCTGGGTATCGGCCTTGATTATAAACCCACAAAACATCTTTCCCTTTTTATTTCGCCGGCAACAGCCCGCTGGGTGATCGTAAAGGATACGGCGCTTTCCAACAAAGGTGCTTATGGTGTTACCCCGGGTAAAAAATCCAATCTTGAATTCGGGGCTTTCGCCACCATCAATTATATCAAGGATATCAGTAAAAACATTACTTACAAAGGGAGGCTGGATCTTTTTTCCAATTACAGGAGGAAGCCGCAGAATGTTGACCTGTTCCTGTCCAATATCCTGAATGTAAAATTATCCAACGTATTATCACTTACCTGGGGTGTTGACCTGATCTATGATGATGATGTGCGCCTGTTCGGTCCAAACCATTCATCAGCAGGTTTGCAGGTAAAATCCCTGGTTGGTATCGGGTTGCTGCTGAAATTCTGATCCAGGACGGGAGTAAGATATTTTTAAGAAGGGAACAAACTGGATGTTTTGTCCCCTTCCTTATTTTTTATTGCGAGGCAAAGCCGAAGCAATCTTATTTCTTATTCTCTACGCTTCCAGCCGGTAAGTGATCGGTATCGTGTACCAAACTTTTGTTTTCTTTCCCTTATTCATTCCCGGTGTCCACTTTGACATGCCGTTAACCACTCGTATGGCTTCTTCCTCCAGGCCATACCCCAGTGCTGTTCCGGTTGTCTTTGCGTTGGCAACCCTGCCATTCTCATCTACGGTGAACATTACATACACGGTACCTTCCGCATTATTATCGATCGCTTCCTGCGGGTATTCCACATTATTCATAATATAATTTTCAAGTGCGCTTTGTCCCCCCGGGAAAGCAGGAGCTGTTTCCGCATAATTATAATACCCTTTATCGTCTGTCTTCATCGCCACGGTCTTATCGACATTTACCTCCTTGATACTGATCTTGCCAATCTTTTTGGCGGTGGCTTTTGTGGAGTCTGTTTTGGTACTGGGGATCACGGTGCTGTTATTGCTGGAATCGGTAATGGTCTCCGTTGTAGAATTATTTCCCGATTTATCATCATTATTGCAAGCCACAACCAAGAACAGCAGGCAGACAAAGGCTAGAATACCGGTCAGTGCTAAATTTAATTTACTGAGTCTCATATCATTGCTTTTTAGTGTACAATAATCCCGGGCTGGCGTCGCCCTGGAACATTTATTTTCCACGATTATTGTCCAAAGAAAGTGCCATGATATCAGTCCAACTTATTGGAGGCCTTTGAATTACCTTTGCCGCCCATGGGTCAGAAAAAACTAATTCGATTTGCAGAACTGGAAACATTTTCAAACGTGTTGCAGTTCCCGACCTGGATGAAAGGGAAATGGAAGGGGTTTTTTAAAAATGATAACCCGCTCACCCTTGAGCTTGCCTGTGGTAAAGGAGAATATGCTGTTGGACTCGGGCAACTCTACCCGGATAAAAATTTTATCGGCCTTGACCTGAAAGGGAACCGTATCTGGGTAGGCGCCAAAAAAGCATTACAGGAAAAACTGGACAATGTAGCTTTTATACGGACAAAGATCGACCAGGTCGCGGATTATTTTTCCAACAATGAAGTAACGGAAATATGGATCACGTTTCCTGATCCACAGTTACGGTTATCAAAAGCAAAAAAAAGGCTGACCCACCCAAAATTTTTACGGCTTTACCAACAGTTCCTGGTACCTGGTGGTTTGATCCACTTGAAAACTGACAGCCCCGATCTTTATCATTTTACTAAACTGGTTATTTCGTTATACCACTGTAAACTCCATCATGATTCGGATAATGTTTACCAGCAGGAACCTTTAGCGGAAGAATTGAAAATAAAAACACATTATGAATCCCTTGATATAGCCGGGAGTAACCGAATTCACTATCTCTGTTTTTCTTTTCCCCCCGATCTTCCAGGTAAGGAAAAAGATGATGTTTTAAAACAATTACTGAGCGGCCATGAAGGAATTGACTGAAGGCATACATTATTATATCAATGAGGAAGGTTACATAGTACTCACAGAACAATACCACCTGGAAAAAGGGTATTGCTGTGGTAACGGCTGCAAACATTGTCCTTTTCATTACGAGAATGTTCCTGAACCACGGCGTACCGTGTTATTGGAGGAACAAAAGAAATCACCCGGCAAGTCCTGACTTAATCATAACGCATCGGCAACAGGTCCCAGTCGTAATTGGGATTCTCGTACCGGGAAAGCGGCTGTTGTTTTCCATTGGTTAGATCCATTACCGTCGCATATACAAATCGTTTCAATTCTTTAATGGATATCTTCTTATTGAAATTCTTATCCAGGTCAGCATTGCTATTAAAAGCTTTCAACACTGCATAGGTAAAGACCCCGTTATTCCATTGAGGGGCTTCGTAAGCGTAGGCATTTCCCGCGGTAGCAGCAATTACTTCAGCCCCGCTGGCACTGCTGGAAGAAGCAAATAACTGGCTGATCACCTGTTGCAGGGACAGGTCCGCCGGTTTTTTAACATCCAGTCCTTTAGGCGCAGCGGTCGTATCCGATTGTGTTGTTACCTGTGGCGCCATCGTCTTTTTTTCTTCCTCGCTGAGCGTTTCTTCCTTCTCGATATTACCGCTGTGACAGGCATCGATCAGGAGTAGCTTTTTCCTGGCAGGTATCCCGGCCAGGAGCTCTTCCAGCTCACTGAAAGCGAAACCGTTTTTCTGCGGCCGTGTAAAATCCATATCTGCTGTAGCCAGGTAAAAATTCATACTGTCATCCAACATACCGTGACCTGAAAAACAGATCACTATTTTATCTTCTATGCCTGTCTGTAATAATTTTTGCCTGAGGTTCCTGATGTTTTCTTTTGTTACTGCGGTGTCAAATAAAGAATCGGTAATAACTTTCTCTCCTTCCATTGATCTGAACGCGGTCAGCAGGTCTTTCCCGTCTTTCACGGCATATTTAAGATTCCTGGCAGTATCGCTGTACCTGTTTACACCTATGGCAATAACAAATGTCCTGGACTCAACCGGTTTTACAGGTTGGTAAACTATGCGTTGAAAAACGGGAACACTTGAATTCCCTGCCATATCTTTTGCCAGGTATACCAATTGATTTTCTCCCGAGGTGAGCTGGATCTTTTTTTCCAACGACCGGCCTGTTAAGGGTTTTGCAAAAGAAGTGTCCCATACTACAACATTGTTCACCTGGATACTAAAATACCTCACTGCATTTGCTTTACCCTGCACGGTATAATTTACATTGTACGCGCTTTCCTGCTGCAGGGTCTTTGCTGGTGGAGCAATCGTTACGACCGGTGAAACTCCGGGGATAATCGAAATGGCCCTGCTGTTTTTTCTTGCCGCCGCTTTCCGGTAAATACCCACGAGTTGTCTTATATGATTATCGGCTGTATCAAACATATCCGCCAGCACTATATCAGGCCTGTTGAGGCCTGCATCCAGGAAACTGGCAGGGATAGCTTCTCCATCCTGCAAGAACCCCAATTGCTGCAAGGCGTTGGGTGTGGCATAATAATTTCCTGACCTGCTTTGGATAAAGAAGTTGGTTTCATCGATCAGTACCAGCTTGAACAGCATTTCTTCAGCGATAACATCCCAGCATTCAAAACTACCTTCACGGGTATTACCTATCAGTACCTGGTTTTGCAGCGGCAGGAACTGAACAAAATTGATACTCCCGTTAAGGGTAGTCCCGAATGATCGCCCCATATACCCAATGGTCGCTTTTTGGGAGCTATCATAACCGATACCCCAGCGGCCTGCAATGATCCAATTTTTTTTACCCGGGAAAAAAGAACGCCAGGTCGTATCTTTTATAAAACTCTCTTGTAGCTTTTCCCCCGTGCTTTTCTTTTGTTGTATACGCATCCTGTCCAGCTGTATCTCCAGGTATCCTTTGCGTCCAGGTAAGTTCACAAGGAAAAGTTTCTTTCCTGGCAGGTAAGTGGCAGAATCACAAAATAAGGTACTGGCTTTGGGATGAACAGGCCGCAGGTTCGTAGCATCATACCAGGCGGAATTGTTGACGAGGATCCCTTTGTCTTCTTCTAAAAAATGAGTGTCGCCGTCAAAATTTGCTTCTTTATTTTCTTTAGGAATAGCCTGGTTTTTCATTGTTGCGAGATCACACAAGGAAACATTCCCCAGGTCTGATAACGCAACGAAATTTCCTTTATCCGATAACTGTATTTGTGTAATGCCATATTGCCCGGGTAAAAACTGGACAAATTTATAGCCGGGAAATGTTCCCTTTAAAGGTTTGTGACAGAAATAAACAGACCGGGAAGGTTCTTTCAAATTGATAAGGAGTTGCCCGTAAATGCTATCCTGGTAGCTGAAGTTACCGGTCACTTTTCCTGCCGCAACATTATATTTCCATGAAAAGTCATTAAACTCGTTCAGTTTTTCGATCGTAAAGGAAGATAAACTACCGGTCAGTTGTTTTATCTTTTTTATTACTTCTTCCGGGCTTACCTTTTTCCAGTCCGCTTCCTGGAGGTTATAGATAATATGCGTAAGCATGATGGGAACAGCACCCCCGCTGCTGTATAAAGACTTTATATCTCCCGGGATATCTTTTCGCTCAATTTTCAGAACGTATTCCGGAGCATAAGATGAACGGAGATCCCAGGCCGCTACAAAATAAAAATTGCTGCTGTTAAACAATCCTGTTAATAAAGAAGTGGCCGGGTTAAAACTCAAGTTTGAAAGACCGGGTATACTGCTATAAGCCGAATTCCCTTCCTTCAGCAACGGGTGTTGTAAAGACAATGTTGCCACCACTTCTTTCCATTTACCCGTAGGTATCAATTCAGCCTTATCTGAACCATACCTTATTACATAGGGGCTATTACCAAGTGTCGTGAATTTTGTTCCATAACTTTCAACATCACGTTGCCGGTGTACAATTAGCTGGGAAGACTGGTCGGTGACCTGCCACTCCTCCGCATTATATTCCAGTAAAAAATCAGTACCGGGAACCAGGAGCCTGGTATCGGCTTTAATGCTATTCTGGACCATTACTTCCGGTCGTTGCCGGGCTGGTTCATCCTTTGTTGGATATTTCCGGAGTACCAATTCTTCATTCGTAAAATTTAAAAGGGAGACTGAATCATCGGTAAGAGTCACTGCCTGGGGGATAAAATCTTTTGTATCGATTTTTCTCCATTTTTTGTCTATGTTATATAACCATAATTCATTTTCTGCCCGGCGTTGCCCGGATGCACCAATAGCCAGCACGTTGGCGGAATGCAGGCCAGGATTCGCTCCTGTTCCTTCGATGAATTGTACCCGCATCATCGGCATGGAGATAACCTGGGTAAACCGGTTCTCTTTTTCTGAAAATTCAAATACCGTCCTGTCGCCAGAGACAAAAAGATCTCCCGTAAAGTAAGTTTGAATTCTACCCAGGTTTTCATTGATAAAAAGTTTCTCTGAATTAGCTATCGTAGTTAGCTGCCGGTTTTTAAAATCAACCCTGCACAAAGTAGTATTGATCTGGAATTCTGCCTCGCTCTGGCACAATAGTAGTAACCAGTTATCTTTCCATTTCCCTTCAATTCTAGGGTAAGTGGCGTTGACCGAAATGCTGTCTTTTATTTTTCCGCCCGCAACATCAAAGGAGTAAACCCTGTAAGTATATTTTTTCCCTTTTGGATAGATATAGGCGCTGCTGAGATCCGTGCTATAATCCGTACCGGTTTCAGGCAGGTTATAAAGCGTGGCTGCAATTTCTGCCGCTGTACTGTCCAGCTGGTAATTTAAAACAGGATAAGGAGTATCTATTTTTTTAAGCAGGTTGCCTTTCCTGTCATACAATGCAAAATAGGAATCGGGGTACCCGGATACGTAAAAGCACAGCCTGCGGCTGTCAGGCGACCATTTTATCATAGGAGCATAGCTGTCAATTTTTATGGAATCCTCAATAATACCTGTGGCCAGGTTCATTAATAAGGCATTGTAGGGTGAATTCTTTTTCATGATGCAAAGAAGGGTACCATCCGGGGATGGGAGCAGGTTATCACCAGGGGAAAAACCTGAATTGAGCTTTTCCGGTAATGTATACCGCTTTTCAGTAAATGGCTGGGCAGCCGCACCCAGGAAAAAAAATAGCACGCCGATTGTAAACCAGGATCTCTTCATATGTATATTCTTAACCTGAAGCGGCCCGTAATATAGTTAATCATACTACAGGAATACATACCTCATTATGGGTATTCAGTATTGACTCCAGAAAGAAAGTTGGCATGTTTTAAAAAATGAAACGCTGGAATATTAATATCTAAATCCCTGAAGATGAAGGGCTGAAAAATCTCCCGGGAATAATATGCACATTCCCGCGTTTGGCACAAACTATGTTTTTAATAACTGGCTGTTTCAATGCCATTTATTATGAAAAAAATATTTCCCGTTATCCTTCTTTTTTGTGCATTAACCGGCAGCAGCCAGGTCAAAAAGATCCGCGACATCGTGGGCAACTGGAATATTGCCGGTGATAAGAATGCGGGGGCATCGCTCCAGATAGTTGACAGTTCTACGATAATACTCACCTACATGGGTGAAACAAAGACTCTTACCGATTGCAAAATTGATTTTACAAAATCTCCCGCATGGTTTGATTTTTCCACCAGGGACAGCAGCAATACCCTTAGGGTAAAAAGTTTGCTGCAAGTGATCGGGGATGATATGATTAAATGGCAGCTTTTTATCGACGAGGAACGCCCTCCTTACTTCTCTTCTACCAAAGGAGAGCTTCTATACCTCAAAAGATCAGCCACCCGTACTACAGGAGCCATCGCTACTAATTGAAATGAGTCCTGGAAGAACCAGTACTGGTAAATAGCAGTAATTTTTTATCTTCACCCGGTGGCCACCAAAAAAAAATCGGCGGAAAAATTAAAGTCCCTTAAACCTTCCGGTAAAAGAGATGAGAATTTCTTTGAGTTGGTATTTGAAGTGGCCCGGCAAATACCAACAGGAAGAGTTACTTCTTATGGTGCCATTGCGGCTTGCCTGGGAGCCAAATCCTCAGCCCGGCTGGTAGGATGGGCCATGAACGGCGCAGGCAGGGTGAAACCAAAAGTTCCTGCCCACCGGGTGGTTAATCGCCTTGGCATTTTATCCGGCAAACATCATTTCTCCCCGCCCGGGCTGATGGAAAAATTATTAAAGAAGGAAGGGGTCAACGTAAAGAACGACCAGGTACAGAACTTTAAAAAAATCTTTTGGGATCCTGTGGATGAATTGGGGTTATAATACTACCGGGAAGGAGATAGAAGGTGGTAAGAAAATCTGAAATATCAGCTCAATCAATAGATGCTCTTATCAAAAAAAATTGTTGCTCCGGGTGAAGTTCATCCTGGAATGCCTCGTCCTGTGCTTTATCTTAAATGCCTGCAAAGAGAATATTGAACAAGTAAAAGAAGATAATAATCCTTTATACCCCCAGCCAGTAACCGTTACCTTAGACACACTGGGTGGGTATGTTTTTAATCTTTTTACCGGTGACTCTATTAGACCGCTTATGAATTCTACTGGTGATACCATTAAAACTGGTGTGACGGTCCCCTTATTTTCTCACCTCATTAGTAAGGAAGTTGTCAAGGCAAGAATTATTGAAGGGGTTCAAACAGTAAAAACAATCATCCCCGATAACATTCACCCGATACCTCCCAGGCTCCCGGTTACTACGGTCGATACAGCACGCCTTACAAAAGTGAAATTAGGAGAAGGAGACCGGTCTTTTGTTTTACGAAATACCAGTGGAATCGTGCCTACAGGGGTTGCTATAGCTGTTACCGGTAAAAAAATACCTTTCAGTGAGCCCGCTCCTGTCAAGGCGGCGCCGATGCGTTTTAAAGACAATGCCACGAGCAGTATTCAATACCTTGATGTTGACCAGGGGCTGGCCTATCCTTTTATAACTGCAGTATATGAAGATAAAAAAGGAATTCTCTGGTTTGGTGTTGACGGAGTTGGTATCAGTAAATACGATGGTATAAATATTACCACCTATTCGGTAAAGGAAGGGCTGACAGATAATATTGTCACAACGATCTTCGAGGATAGGAATAACAAACTTTGGATCGGGACAGTTGGTGGTTTAACCTGCTTTGATGGTAAAAATTTTACACAATTCACCGAAAAAAACGGGTTGCCCAGCAACATGATCAATTCAATACTGGAAGACAGGAAAGGTGATCTATGGTTCAGCACTAAAGCAGGGCTTACACGGTATGATGGAAAATTTTTTACCAATTATACTCCAAAACAAGGTTTACCCTCCGATACCATATATAAATGCATAGAAGACAGGAGGGGTAACCTGTGGATAGGCACTAAACGTGGGGTGGCTAAATTTGATGGGGAGAGTTTTACGCATTATACTCCTGCTGATGGGCTCCAGGACTATCTTATTACTGATATATTGGAAGACCATAATGGAAATATCTGGTTTGGTTCAGTTGGCCAGGGCCTTGCTAGGTTTGATGGCAAAAAGTTTACCCGTTATACAACAAAAGAAGGTCTCTCTGATAATATTATCTGGTCACTGGTGGAAGATCACAACCGTGATATCTGGATCAGCACTTCCGATGGTGGGTTAAATAAGTTTGACGGAACAAATTTTACCTGGTATACCACGGAACAGGGTTTGTCAAAAAATAAAGTAAGGCGGATGACAGTAGACAAAACCGGTAATATTTTGCTCGCCACAGAAGGCGGTGGGTTAAATAGAATAAAAACAACAAGTTTTTTGTACCAGCTACCCGAAGAAGTGGTTGAAAATAACAGGATACGGCCCATTCTGAAAGATAAAAAAGGAAATCTTTGGTTTGGAACTGAAAGCGCCAGCCTTGGTAAATTAAGCTTCCAAAATCGTAACGGTAAGGTATTTACTTATTACAAATTACAGGACTGGAACTTTTTTAAAGGGCAACGCTCATTGCTGGAAGATAAAAAAGGAAATATCTGGATCGGCACGACGGGATCAGGGATTATCAGATACGATGAGAAAAAATTTACAAATTATACCCTGGGCGGGGAAATTACCCGGCAATCAACTTTTGATATACTGGAAGATAAAAGGGGAAATATCTGGTTCGGGCAGCGGGATGGAAGTATTGCAAGTTACGATGGAGAGAACTTCCATCTTTATTCTACCAACAAAGCTCTCCCGGGAAAAATCATCTATTCAATGCTGGAAGACAAAAAGGGGAATATCTGGTTTTGTACCGAAGGAGCAGGGGTTTATAAATATAACGGGTCAACGCTTATTAATTATACGGAGAAGGAAGGTTTATACAGCAAAAGTATTACCAGTGTTGCGGAAGATGATCAGGGAAATCTGTGGATGGGTACCCTGGGTGCCGGAGTTTGTAAGTTTGATGGCAAGGATTTTACCTATTATACAGAAAAACAGGGTTTACCTGATGGCAATGTATGGTCGGTCTACAGCGATCCTGCGGGTCAGCTCTGGGTGGGTACCAATAAAGGGCTTGCCCTTTTAATCCTCCAAAAAGATAGTACCCCCGGTTTGAAATCCAGCTACGCTATCTTCCCTTTCGGGTCACAGGACGGCCTGAAAGCAATTGATTTCAACCTGCATAGTGTTTGTGTTGACAATGACAATTTTATCTGGTGGGGGACGGGGAAAAGTGCCCCTTCGTTTGACCTGAATAAAGGGTTTCAGGCAGATAGCCTTCGGTCATTAAGCCTAAACTATATTGATATCAACGACCGGTTTTATGATTTTCGCAATCTTTCTGACAGTATCGCTAAAAAAATCACTTGTAGTAATATAGTTCCATATGCCAATTATCCTGAAAAACTTTCCCTTTCCCATAAACTGAATCATCTAAGTTTTCATTTCTCTGCTATCGATTGGGCTGCACCAACTAAAATAAAATACAGCTACCGGATGGTTGGGTTGGAAGAAAAATGGAGCAGGCCTTCTGAAGAACCGGTAGCTGATTATCGTAATCTAAGCCACGGAAACTATCAATTCCAGGTGAAAGCCATCGGGCAAGCGCAATTGTGGACAGACCCGTTCATCTATAGTTTTACCATTCGACCTGCCTGGTGGCAAACCTGGTGGTTTAAAGTCGTCGTGCTTGTGGCCCTGTTAACAGGGGGATTTTTTATTGCCCGGTTCATTTACTTCTACCAATTGCGTAAACAAAGAGTTATCCTGGAGAAACAATTGGCTGTTCAATATGAACGGCAGAGAATTTCTGCTGAAATGCACGACGATATCGGCGCCGGGCTCTCGGGTATCCGCCTGTTGACTGAACTGACAAAAACTAAAGTAAAGGATGAACAGGGTGCGGAGGAAGTTGACAAGATCTACCAGTCTGTGGGAGATATTTCTTCAAAAATGAAAGAAGTGATATGGAGCCTGAATACAGAAAATGATCATCTTCCTAATCTTGTGGACTATATTCAAAAGCAGGCAAGGGCCTGGCTCGAAAATTATCCCTGCGAGTTGCATGTAGAACTACCGGGGTCGATCCCTCCGGTAGAGATTGGTGGGGAAACAAGAAGGAATATTTTACTGGTGATAAAAGAAGCCATTCACAATATCATCAAACATTCCGGGGCAGGTAAGGTGAGTATTAAAATGAACTGTGAGAACAGGCGATTTAGTGTTACTATTTCCGATGACGGGAAAGGTATCGCAGCTGACCACGGACATGATACCGGGAATGGGATGAAAAATATGCGGACCAGGATCCGAAAATTAAACGGGAAATTTTTCATTAAAACCCGGGAAGGGGTTACATTAACGTTTGAAATCCCTCTTCAACCACCTGTATGATTATTGTAGCCATCGTAGAAGATAATGACCAGTTCCGGAACGGCCTCGAAGCCATCATAAAAAACGAGGAAGAGTTTTTCCTTTCGGGTTCCTATACCAGTGCAGAAAAAGCGCTTATTGATCTACTGCAGCATCCCCCGGATATTGTAATCGTGGACATCAGCCTGCCCGGTATGCGGGGTACAGAGCTCATCGTGAGATTAAAAAACAAATTACCCCAGACCCAGTTTATGGTCTGTAGTATCCATGACGATAACGACAGCATATTTGAAGCATTGAAGTGCGGCGCCTCCGGCTATATTTTAAAGGACCCTGTTACCGCCGCAGAGATACTGAAAGGAATACGGGATCTTTACAACGGTGGTTCCCCGATGAGTCCCTTTATTGCCCGTAAAGTGATTGGCAGCTTTCAGGGCCCCACGCTCACTGATACAGCTTCTTTGTTGAGTCTTAGGGAGAAAGAAGTGCTGGAGTGGCTGGCCAAGGGTCTTTTGTATAAAGAGATCGCCCAGCACCTCGGTGTGGGCACAGAAACGATAAAAAAGCATCTCAAGAATATTTACCAGAAGCTGCATGTGCAGAATAAGATCGAAGCCCTGAATAAATTCAAACTCCTCTAACTAATTCCCCGAAAGGGGACTTGTTTTTTCATTTACACCATTCGATTTTTACAGTTAAGTGTTTTCACTATGGGTCAATCTGCCGGGCTGGTCACTCCAAGAGAGAAAGAAGTGTTGCAGCTGCTTGCAAAAGGGATGACATACCGGGAAATAGCATTACAACTTGGCGTAACCGCTGAAACAATAAAGAAACACCTCAAAAATATCTACCAGAAACTGCAGGTGCAGAATAAGATCAAAGCCCTGAATAAATTTCGTCTTTTATAACCCTCCTGTTCCCCGAAAGGGGAATTGTTTTGTGTGATGAGAAACCCAACCTTGTGACATATAAAAAGATTTTATCATGAAATACTCAATTATTTTCATTGCCTTTCTTGTTATTAATTTTTCCTGTAAAAAAAAGGACTCGGTTACGCCGGCCGAAAAGCCGTTAGCCAATGCCAGCTTTGACCATAGTAACTACGGGATTTACAAAGGTGTTTTCGTGGGTTCCTCCGGAAATGCAGTCATAAATGTAAATAACGACAATACCTTGAATGCTGTACTCAAAATAGACGGTACAACGTCAACCTATACTTCCACACAAACAATTGCACAAAACCAGGTTTCTACCATAAATTTTATTTCGGGTTCCAATTCCTTTACTTTTTCAACATCTGCAACAGGAGGTAACCCTGCTTTTTCTAATATTATAATTGCAGGGCATCCTTTTGCCGGTATGTCTGTATTAAAAGAAAAATCAGACTCCCTGGTTAAATGTTATGAAGGAACATTTTCAGGTGGCAGTACCGGGACATTCAACATGGAAATAAATGCCAATGTAATGAGTGGTGCTTATAATGAAGTTGGTGCTTCAAACCTTCCGCCTAAAATGTTTGGTACCATTACCAATAACCACTTATCTGCTTCTGCCCCGGGTGATCCTTTAGTACAATTGCCGCAGTGCAGTTATGCAGGGACTACTATTACAGGGACTATAGCTGCAGATGGGCAAACGATCAGTGGTACGTACAGCAATTGTTATGGATCCGGCACCTGGACAGGAACGAGAACCAAATAGAAGATTATTTCCTTTTCAGTTGTAATACGGACTGATCATCCAGTACACCAGCACCCCGGTCACCGCTACATAAAACCAGATGGGCCAGGTGATGCGGGCCAGTTTCCTGTGTTTCTCATATTCTCCTGTCATTCCCCGGTAGGCCGTAAAGAGGATAAAGGGAAGAATGATACCCGCCAGCGGGATATGCGTTCCCAGGATGATATAATAAATGATCCGGCTGCTGCCCACGGCCGCTTTTTCCAGCTGGGTAACAATACCATCATGATTCACATCGCCGAACCTGGTATCACCGGCAAAAAGATGGTGACAGATATAGCTGACCAGGAAGAGAACAGAAAGGAACATTGCCGTGAGCATGATATTCCTGTGCAGCGTATATTTCTTAGTTTTTACCGCGATGAGTGCGCTGATCAGCAGGATTGCCACGCAGGAATTAAGCAGGGCATTGACCTTTGCAAAAAGATGCACATCAAACCCCAGGTTCACCTCCCATTTCACCCGGCTCAGCAACATGATGGCTGCAAATACGATCCCCGAAAAAAGGAAAATAAGTATCCTTGCTTTTCTATCCTTCTTCTTCCAGGCGGCCGGCAACATATTTTTTATTTTTTTCGTAGAAAATAGAATAATAGTCCTACCCCAAATATCGCCAGCAGGAATACCACGGCGATCAGCTGCAGTTTACCGTCAAAGAAGCTTTTTTCTTTAGGGTCTTTCTCCATCGTCAGCAGAACAATATCTTGTGAAAGCTTTGCGAGAGAAGCAGAATCAAGACCATGATAATATCCCCGTACATAGCGGTTACTGTCGATCAGTACAAAATGGTCTGTATGAATAAAACTGGTATCAATGCCCTCCCCGTCCACGATGCCGATCTTCATCTGGTCAATGGCCAGGTCATAGATCTCTTTCTTGTTACCTGTCAGCAACCACCAATGTTCCGGGTTTACCTGGAAACGGTCAGCCCAATATTTCAGCCGCTCAACAGAATCTCTTTCCGGGTCGATGCTGAAAGAAAGAAAATGGATCTGCTTATTGGTTCTGTCACCCACTCTTTCTCCATTATTGATGGACTCTGCAAGTCGTTTCATATTGCGGGTAAGACCCGGACAAATCGTAGGGCAATGCGTAAAGAAAAAATCGGCGATCACGATCTTTCCTTTCAGATCGGCCCAGCTGATCTTCCGGCCTTCCTGGTTAAGCAGGGAAAAATCACCTACCTGGTGCCAGGCCGTATCCATGACCCGTTTGCCTTTTTTCGTGACCATCGTAACAGAATCCGGCAGGTAATGCCGCGGCATGGTAATGGCGTTCTCGCTTTTCTGTCTTACAATATAATAAGAGACCAGCGGCAGCAGTATCGCCAGCATGACCGCGTATAGCGCTTTCTTGTTCACTGTTTCAGTTTTAAGCTCCGGGTAAAATAAAACCACCAAACCGCTTCTGGCCTGGTGGTTTTAATAACATAATAATATCCTTTTTATTCTTTTCCACTTTTCTCGACGGGCTTCTCTTCAGGTTTTTCCTGCTGCCCGTGTTTTTTTGGCATCGTTGATTCTTTGAAATAAGGGTCGTAGGCATTACGAAGGTTTTTATAGGAATTACCCTCGTAGATAAAAGCAAAAATAAACCAGATAAACAACATTAAGGGCACTACGATGGTCATGATCATGTTCCTGATCTCATCTCCAAGGTGCATGAAGACGGATACAATATAATATGCCTTGGCCAGGGTGAGGATACAAACCATCCCTTTGAAACCCAGCACCAGTCCCGCATTGGGATTTGCCCCTTTGTGAATCGTGTAAATGGTCAGCCCGATCGCCAGTTCGATGATCGTGATGACCGATAACAGGATAGTTGTTTTTCTTATACGCCTCTTAAATTCCACATCATCACTGTGATGCTGAAAACTCACTTCTTCAAAAGCCGGATGTTGCATAAATTCTTTTTAGTCTTATATTAATTAGATCAGGTAGAAACAAAGGAATACGAATACCCATACCAGGTCTACAAAGTGCCAGTACAGACCGGCTTTTTCTATCATCAGGTAATGTCCTTTATTTTGGAAAACATTTTTCTGTGTCATGATCAGCATGATGATATTGATCACCACACCGGAAAATACATGGAACCCGTGGAAACCAGTGATCCCAAAGAAATAACCGCCGAAAGCGACCGGCCCCTTTGTACGGACATGCATTTCTGCTATATCCACCATGCCCTTCAACTGCGCATCACTCATTACGGCCAGTTCAGGTATTGTATGTGCGCTGTTATGGGTGTGCACTAAATGAACCAGCGTCTCGTGTGATGTATTATTCAATGCCGCAGTAAGAGCTGTTGTGTTTTCCACCAGGTGGCCCCAGGGATTACCCCTCATATTCTGAGGTATCAGTTCAATTTTGCCATCTACCAGGACTGCATGCGCACCAGTAAGCAGGTGATGCCATTCCCATGCCTGGCAACCCAGGAATCCCAGGCCCCCTATGATCGTCCAGAATATCCATTTTATCACCCCGGCCTTGTCTCCTTTGTGCCCGGCATGCACAGCCAGTACCATGGTAACAGAACTGATGATCAGGATAAAAGTCATCACGCTCACAAATGCCAGTGGAAGATTGGCGTGCCCCGCACCCGGGAAGGCATTGAACACTACGTTTGGATCCGGCCAGAAATTCTGGCTAAATCGGATAGAGCCGTACGATATCAGGAAAGCTCCAAACGTAAAGGCATCACTCATCAAAAAATACCACATCATCAGTTTGCCATACTCCAGGTTGAATGGGCTTTTACCCCCGCTCCACCATTTGGTCTGATGTACTGTTGCTGTTGTAGACATACTTATAAAAATTCAAAAATTTTATAATCAAAGGCTTGCTATCCGCCAATTATCAAAAAGAAAACCAATAAATACACCCAGAGCAGGTCCACAAAATGCCAGTAGGTTGCGGCAACTTCTACCGGAACGGAACTGTATAATTTTGTTTCCCCGACGAATGCTTTAATAAACATTACTATCAACGTGATGATCCCCCCGATCACGTGGATCGCATGCAATCCAAAGATCACGTAGAGGAACTGGCCTGCGCCCGATCCTTTGAAGGTGATCTGTTGTGCCCAAAGATCCCGGAACCCCAGCCACTGGAGAAACACAAAAGCTGTTCCCAGCAAAAGGGTTACACCGATCAGCAGCCTGTATTTTCCCATCTCCCGTTGCTTAAAAGATCTTAAGGCCATCTGTACAGTCACACTGCTGGCAATAATGACCGCTGTTGAAATCCAAAACACTTTCGGTATCACCACCGGCACCCAGCTTGTCTGGTTGCTCTTTACGATAAACGCACTTGTCAAACCGGCAAACATCATCAGGATGCTCCCGATAGCTACCCACAAGGTGAACTTATGGGGATGAATTTTCTTCCCCCTATCCCCTAAAGGGGAATTTTGAGATTTCTTTATATTCAGGTCACTTACCATTATTCCAATTATCTATTTATCGAGCGTTTCAAACACCCCTTCAGGGGATGGGGGCTATGTCTTACTTAATAACAAGGCCAGCATCACTACCGGCAGGTACATATAACTTCCAAACATCACTTTTCTTGCCGAAGCCACATCCATTTTCCTGTACAACGTCGCACATCTCCCGATCATGAAAAAATTCGCCACCATGATCAACCCCAAACTTATCT
>JBDSBR010000009.1:0-65921 GCA_039921505.1 Chitinophagaceae bacterium | reverse complement strand
TGGACGAAATGCCCGGAATCGTCATACGTTTTAATGGATGGCCAACATTTTTGAAAAGGGCTTTGCTGGAGGCTTCCTGTAATGATGCAACAATAAAAACAGCGGCAGAGAAATTTCTTGCTTTCTTTAATAAGAAAATAGAATGGGTACCCGATATACCGGGTTTTATTTCGGCCAGGGTGATCAGTATGATCATCAATGAAGCCTGGTATGCCCTTGAAGAACAGGTGAGTAGTAAAGAAGAAATTGATACGGCTATGAAACTGGGTACCAATTACCCGTTTGGACCCTTTGAATGGGGTGAAAAGATCGGGATAAAGAACATCTGTGAACTTTTGAACGCTATGTCGAAAATTCATTCACGTTATGCGCCTGCGGAATTATTAAAAAAAAAAGTTAGCCTCTAATGAGCCTGATATTAAATATTGATACGGCTCTCGAAACTGCTTCCGTTTGTCTTGCAAGGGATGGAAAGTCACTCGATCTCCTGGTTAACCCGGATCAGAAGGAACATGCGGCCTGGCTCCATCCTGCTATCGATGCCCTGCTAAAAAAGAACGGTTTTTATTATGCCCAACTGGAAGCGGTAGCCGTGAGTATCGGCCCCGGTTCCTATACTGGTCTCCGGGTTGGTCTTGCCTCCGCCAAAGGACTTTGTTATGCATTGAATATTCCGTTGATCGCCATTTCTACACTTAAAATGATGGCGATGGCGGTGAAAGAAGAAGCAATGGACCTGATATGTCCCCTGATCGATGCCCGGAGAATGGAAGTTTTTGCAGCTGTGTATGACCAGAAACTCGGGGAAAAAATTTCCCCGCATGCCCTCATAATTGATGAAAATAGCTTTTCAGCGCTCCTCAGTGAAAATAAAATACTGTTTTGCGGAAGCGGTAGTAAAAAATTACAGCCTTTGCTTTCGGGGACGACGGCCTTTTTCAGTAATACGCCCGCAAATGCGGCTCATCTGGCACAATTATCGCTCGACCACTTTAGTATAAAAAGCTTTGCCAATCTGGTCTATACAGAGCCTTTATACATTAAAGAATTTTATTCGCCACACCAAAAGAACAGATCGCTTTAATTCGTCTTATTAACAATTCATTTTCCCTGCCTGACCAGACAAATGAGGTGGTATTTTTTTTAACCCGGAGGATCTATGAGCAACTTTACTTTAATGCTGAACACAGTGACAGAGAACGGGTCTTCTCTTAAGGTAGACCTGTTAAATGTGAAAAAAGCAGCTCTTATACTGAGAGCCGTTAATCACAAATTGCGGCAACAGATACTAAAGCTGATCGACGAACATGGAAAAATGACCGTTACCGAATTGTATGTAAAACTCAGACTGGAACAGTCAGTGGCATCACAGCACCTTGCTATATTGCGGAAAGCCGGTTTTGTAAAAACAGACCGTGATGGTAAATTCATCTATTATTCAGTGAATACCAGCCGTATGGAGGAACTGAACAAATTTGTCGATGAGTTGTTAAACTAATGCATAGCCCTGGCTATTGAAATGTCCTGCATATTGCGGGACATTTTATTTTTAAAGAGGTAAATTTGCATATTGCCGCTCCACCGGCAGGTTTAAACCACTTAGCATATGTTTATTAAACAATTATATACCGGCTGTCTCAGTGAAGCAGCTTATTATATTGAAAGCAATGGTGAGGCCGCCATTGTTGATCCCCTCCGTGATATTGATGCCTATCTTGAGCTGGCCAATGAAAGAAAAACCCGTATCAAATATATTTTTGAGACACATTTTCATGCTGATTTTGTAAGCGGTCATCTTGATCTTGGAAAAGCCACCAAGGCTCCAATCATTTACGGTCCTGGTACAAATACCAAATTCCCGGTACATGTAGCCAAAGATGGGGAAACCTTTAAAGTGGGTGATCTCAGCATTGAAGTAATGCATACTCCCGGTCATACCCTGGAGTCAACCTGTTACCTCCTGAAGGATAAAACAGGGAAAGACTATTGTGTATTTACAGGTGATACTTTATTCGTAGGTGATGTTGGCCGGCCGGATCTTTCACAAAAAGGCGCAGAAATAACTATGTATGACCTGGCGGGTATGATGTATGACAGCATTCATACAAAACTCTTCCCGCTGGCCGATGATGTAATCGTTTATCCCGCTCACGGCCCTGGGAGCTCCTGCGGGAAAAATCTTGGACCCCATACTCACAGTACGATCGGCGAGGAAAAAAATTCTAATTACGCGCTAAAGGCAGCAACCAAAGATGAATTCATAAAAGAAGTCACTGATGGTATTGCCGCGCCTCCATCCTATTTTCCGATCAATGCCAAAATAAATAAAGAAGGTTACAATAGCCTGGAGGATGTGCTGCTACAGGGAATGAAAGCTTTGCCTGTAAAAGAGTTTAAAGAATTGGCCAGGGAGGATGTAATCATACTGGATACAAGGCATGCCAAAACATTCACACAGGGGTTTATTCCGGGCGCTGTCAGTATCGGGCTGGAAGACCGTTTTGCGGAATGGGCGGGTAGTTTATTGCCTTTTGACGGGGATATATTATTAGTAACAGAACCTGGTAAAGAAAAAGAAACGATTATACGATTGGCCCGGGTGGGTTTTGATAATGTACAGGGTTACCTGGAGGGAGGCTTTGAAGCCTGGAAGGATGCCGGCGAAAAGATCGACCTGATCGTTGATGTGGAAGCCGATGAACTGATGATGGATATACCTCATGACAATAAGCTGGTGGTACTGGATGTACGCAGACCGACGGAATACGCCGATGGTCACCTCAAGGATGCACTGAACATACCACTGAATGAGATGACCGACCCGGCAACGATGGCTAATCTTGAAGATGACCAGAACATTTACGTGCACTGTGGCGGTGGATACCGGAGTGTGATCGCAGCTTCTTTATTGAAAAGACAGGGCATCCATAATTTAAGAAATGTGCTGGGGGGCTGGGGAAAGATTAAAACCCAGGAAAAAGCAGAGATCGTTAAAGAAACAAGCGTGCTGAATTAGAGTTAGCCACTGAAATAATTTAGCCACGGATTACACAGATTGACTGCTTACGCAGCTTTTTTAAAGCCACGAATACACACGAATTATCACAAAAAAATACGTTATTTCTTTCGTGTGATTTGATGTGATTTCGTGGCTCCATGTATTAATCTGTGTTAATCCGTGTAATCCGTGGCTAACCTACATTTTTGATTCCACCCATTTTTCCAGTTCCGGTGTACTCTCCACGCTGATGATTGCAGCATACCTGGATTTATTCCCGTTATGTACACCCACATGCCAGAGCCGTTGTGAATCCACGATAAAATGAGACCCTTTCTGCATAGGCAGCCTTGCTTCCGATTCTTTGATCGGTAGATTATTCTCATCACTGTCGTAAAGGAGCATATAGCTATCAGCGTTATCGGTCAGTTCGATCCACATTCTCACTACCCATCCTTCGTCTTCCGGGTTCAGGCGGTTATTATCATCACGATGCACGGAACGTATGGCCTGGTCATGGGTCTGTGGCTCTAACCGGATCACCCTTACCCTTCCGAAATTGGCAGGGATCGACCTGATATATTTCATCAGTTCGGGTGCCCGTTCTGCATTGGGTGTGAAAATGGCATTCTTATCTGTTTTTCCGTTTTCCCAGAAACCTTTACACTCAATGGTTCCGTCGCAGGAAGCCAGTGGCGCAAAATTGGTATCACCCCCGCTTTTCCAATCCATATAGGTAAGATTTTCCCACTCACTGGGTGGAATATTATCAATATCCAGTGTCCGGAGAACAACATATCCTTTCTCCTGCATGCTGGGCATCCTGTAATGAGGTGTTTGTAAGGGTATTTTTACTGACCAGTGTTCACTATGTGGCCAGAAAATAGCGGGAGTTGCTGACATATCAGTTTGAATTAAATGATTAAAAAGAATGACCACTAAAATAGTAAATATCGGAGAAACTAAAATGAAGGCTTTCAATAAAAACGGAGGTTATTTCTCCCAAAAAAAAGTTAACGCCACGGTTTTTTGACCACTCGTCAGGAAATTGTCACCAGTCAGATAAATGAAGATTAAAACTGTTCCCTCCGCTATTATCTTCATCTACGAATTAATTAGTAGTTATGACGGTACCGAAAAAATGAAATGTAACAGCCATACATTTCAATCGTCATAGCAACAGTATAAAAGTATAGCCATGAAACTCAAAACCATTGCAACCCTGGGGGTAGTGATATCCCTATGCCATTCAACTTTTGCCCAAACCCCGGCAGCAGAACACAAAGTACTGGCATCGAAAAGAACAACTCAACCAATCAAAGTAGATGGAAAATTAGATGAAGCGGTATGGAAGGATGCTCCTGTAGCAGCCGGCTATACGGAAATGCGGCCTGTTCCATTCCGGAAAGAGGACGAGGCCAACAAAACAGAAGTGTACCTGCTGTATGACAACGAGGGTATTTACTTTGGTGGCTTTTGTCATGAGAAAACAAAAGACAGTATCTCCACCGAATTAAACGGCAGGGATGGTTTTGGCAATAACGACTGGATCGGTATTGTATTTGACACTTACAATGACAAGATCAATGCCTTTGAATATTTCGTTACACCCCTCGGTGAGCAGATGGATGCGAAAGTCTCCCCGAATTCCAATGGTAACAGCGAGGACTTTAGCTGGAATGCTGTCTGGAAAAGCAGCGCTGTAGTACGGAATGACGGATGGACTTTTGAAATGTTCATTCCTTTTTCTGCAATCCGATTCAGCAAAAAAAATGTACAGGACTGGGGGTTGAATATTATGCGCCGCCGGCAAAAGATCGGGCAACAGGTGTTCTGGAATACACTTGATCCCAATGTCAATGGCTTTCTTACCCAGGGAGGACTCTGGACAGGGTTGGAGAATATCAAACCGCCATTGCGTTTACAATTCTCTCCTTATTTTTCTACTTATATCAATCACTATAAGAAAGATTGGACATCCTCTGTGAATGGTGGGATGGACGTGAAGTATGGCATCTCGCAGGCATTGACGCTGGATATGACACTTATACCTGATTTTGGACAGGTACAGAGTGATAACCAGGTGCTGAACCTGAGTCCCTTTGAAGTAAAATTCAATGAAAACAGGGCTTTCTTTACAGAAGGCACCGAACTTTTTAATAAAGGGAATTATTTTTATTCAAGACGAATCGGTGGTGCTCCTATTCACCAGTATGATGTAGAAGGTAACCTGAATGCCAATGAACATATTGTAAAAAACCCTTCGGAGACAAAGCTGTTCAACGCTACGAAGATCTCCGGCCGCTTACAAAATGGATTGGGTATCGGTTTCTTTAATGCTGTTACTTCCCCGCAATATGCTACCGTAGAAGACGATCAGAAAAACCAGCGGAAAATAGAAACAAACCCGCTGACCAATTACAATATTCTCGTCCTGAATCAATCTCTGAAACACAATTCAAGCGTGAGCCTGGTGAATACGAATGTGTGGAGAAGCGGCAAAGACTATGACGCTAATGTAACAGCGGGTTTATTTGATTTCAACGATAAAAAGAATATGTGGAATGTAGGCGGGAAAGTGGCCACGAGCCAGTTGACCAATTATTTACCTGGCGGCGGCACCTTGGGCGGCTACAATCACAATCTTTATTTTGGAAAGACAAGTGGTCGTTTCAATTTTAATATCCAGCAGGACCTGACGAATGATAAATTCAACAGTAATGATATGGGTTATTTCACCTTTGGAAATAACCTTGAACATTCCGCCTGGTTTGGATATCGCTGGACCAAGCCCAAAAAATTCTATAATAATATCTACCTGAACCTGAATGCCTATTATTCCCGGCAACTGGACCCCGGTTCTTACCGGAATGCCAATTTCAATGCAAATGTCAATGGGCAGCTTAAAAACCTCTGGTACGCAGGCTTCCTGGTTGGATATGAACCGAAATACAATGACTTCTTTGAATCAAGGACTGGCCGCATCTTTAAGGGATGGTCTAATTATTTTGTGGACGCGTGGACACAGACCAACCAGGCAAAAAAATTAATGCTGTATGGTGAATTACTGTTTGTAAAAAGAAGCCTGTTTGGCAGCACCCGGTACCAGGTGAACAGCACTGAACGTTATCGTTTCAGTAATAGGCTTTCTGTATCCCATAACTTATACCTCGAACCTCAATTCAATAATGCGGGTTATGCCAACTACCATGATGACCAGGGTAATGCTTTTGCTTATTTCGGCAGGAGAGACAGGAAGACGGTTGAAAACGTACTCAATTTTAAATACAGTTTCAGCGATAAGATGTATATCACGACGCGTATGCGCCATTACTGGAGTAAAGTAATCTACAAAGAATTGTATGATCTTTTGGAGAATGGGAAACTCCAGGCCAATGCAGTGAATCCTGAAAATGCTAATACTACCTATAATGTTTTCACCGTTGATGCCACGTATACCTGGCAGTTTGCACCGGGTAGTTTTATCAATGTTGTTTGGAAAAACTCAGCGCAATACGGCAGTAACTCAATCCGTGAAGGATACTTCAAGAACTTTGACAATACGATGAAAGCAGATGACAATAATAATCTTTCTTTTAAAGTGATCTACTTCCTGGACTACCTCCAGTTAAAGAACCACAAAAAGAAAAATAAGTCTTCCTGATTTTAAGTGTGATGTAAAGATCCCGGTCTTGTACCGGGATTTTTTTTAGGCGATGATTTCCCCGTATTCTGGTTTCCAGTCCCATTTCCAGCGGCGATGGCTCCAAAGCCACATATCCGGGTATTGCCGTATTACTTTTTCCAGGTAGATCACGAATTGTCTTGTCAGCTCCTGCTCTGTGTAAGCACCCGGTTCCACCGTAGCCAGTTCAAGCACCGCTTCATAATAACCACGCCTGGGCTTATGGACAAAGGCAAAAATTACAGCGGTATCATTCGTAATAGCCGCTTTAGCCGGCCCTTTTAAAAAAGGGGTTGGTCTTCCGAAAAAATTGAACCACCAGGCATTCCCCGGATGGCCGGGACTCTGGTCAGCGACCAGGCCCAGGATATACTGGCTGTCCTTATGCGGTAAAAAATCTTCTTTCATATGCGTCGCACGTAAAAAAGTGGCGCCGTTCCGTGTTCTTAACTTGTAGAACAACCGTTCCATCACTTTATTGGTGAAAGGCATATATACTGCCAGCAATTTATACACCGTGCTCCTGGTCAGCACCATATTACCCCATTCCCAGTTGAAATTATGTCCAACATGAAATTGCACGCTTTTCCCGGTAGGATATAAATTGTTTACCAGGTCCCAGTTGCCCGCAAATCGTTTGGTAAGCTGTTTATCGGAGACCGACAGCATTTTGATGGTCTCCAGGAACATGTCGATGAAATTGCGATAGAATTTTTTAGCGATTTTAATTCTCTCTTTTTCCGTTTTCTCCGGGAAAGCAATCAAGAGGTTGTTCATCACCACTTTTTTCCGGTACTTGACGATATAAAAAGCCAGCCCGTAAAAACATTCCGACAGGAGGTAAAGCACTCTTAAAGGAAGCAGGGAAATAAGCCAGAGAAACCCATAGACTACATAATACATAGGCGCGAAGATAAACAGAAGCTGTCTCTTGAACACAGAGCTACAGAGTTTTCGAGTTTCACAGAGGTTAAAGCGAAAGTTAAGACGCTGTGATTCTCTGTTTCCCGTGTCGCTGTGTTGAAAGGACTTTTGAGAATCTTTACAGTACAATATTCTGTACCAGTTCACTTTTATCCGGGTAATCCGTATTATAATGCAGGCCACGGCTTTCTTTTCGGAAACTGGCCCCTTTTACAATCAGGTAACCGACGGTGATCATGTTGCGTAATTCGAGGAGCTGTGGCGACAGTGAACTGCTTTCATACAACTGTTCTGTTTCTTCCCATAAAAGATCGAGGCGGCGCATAGCCCTTTGCAAACGAACATTATTGCGAACGATACCCACATAATCACTCATCACAAGCTGAAGCTCCTTCAGGCTCTGGGTAATAAGGATCATTTCTTTTGGTTCCGTGGTACCTTTTGCATTCCAGTCAGGGATCTCACTCTTTCCAACTTTCCCTAAATGAAGAGAAGAGCCTGAAGCCCCCGGTAATTTATCAATGCTATCCAAAAAACAGCGGTGGGCAAATACCATTGCTTCGAGTAAGGAATTACTTGCCAGTCGGTTGGCGCCGTGCAAGCCGGTAGAAGCACATTCCCCACAGGCATACAGGTTCCTGATAGAACTTCTTCCCCATTCATCCGTCTTGATCCCCCCGCAACTATAATGTGCAGCAGGGGCCACGGGTATCATATGTTTAGTGATATCAATACCGATCGACAAACATTTCTCGTAGATATTCGGAAAATGTTCGGTAAATTTTTCTTTGGTGAAATGACGGCAATCCAGCCAAACATGTTCTGTACCTGTTCTTTTCATTTCACTATCAATCGCTCTTGCTACAATATCTCTCGGGGCCAGGTCCTTTCGTTCATCATACCTTTCCATAAATGCTTCGCCGTCCTTATTCCGCAGAATCCCCCCGTCACCGCGAACAGCTTCTGTTATCAGGAAGGCCTGTCCTCTTACACCCGGTTCGTATAAAGCCGTTGGATGAAACTGGATGAATTCCATATTCTCCACTCTTCCTTTGGCACGATAGACCATGGCCACCCCATCGCCTGTTGCAATGGAAGGATTGGTGGTGGTGCGATACACCTGGCCATTACCACCCGTGGCCAGCAGCGTGATCCGGGCGAGGATCTTCTCAATCTTATTGGTCTGAAGATTTAAAACGTATACACCATAACATTCCACATCAGGAGTTGCCTTGTTAACCAAATAGCCAAGGTGGTGCTGGGTAATGATATCCACTACAAAACAATGCTTGATGAATTCAATGTTCTTTTGTTTAGCCACCGCATCCAGCAGCGCCCTTTCCATTTCCTTACCGGTTACATCCTTATGATGAAGAATCCGGAATTCGGAATGCCCGCCTTCCTTTCCTCTTTTATAATCCCCGTCTTTTTCTTTATCAAACTTAGCGCCCCAGTCAATGATTTCCTGTACTCTTTCGGGCCCTTCCTTTACCACGATCTCCACAACCTTCTCATTACAGAGCCCATCCCCGGCGATCAGTGTGTCTTCGATATGTTTTTTAAAGCTGTCGTTCTCCAGGTCATTTACCACGGCAATACCTCCCTGCGCATACTTGGTATTGGTCTCATCGGCAGCGGCCTTTGTCATGACCAGTACTTTTTTATCCGGGAACTGGTTGGCTACTTTAAGCGCATAGGTCAATCCTGCGATACCGGAACCTATCACTAAAAAATCTGTTTGCTGCATATAATTAATTATTTCCGCATCGGTCGCGAGGAACGGCGCCGCTACATTATTTGTTTCCCCAGTCCTTATCCTCTGCGTAGACCGCGAAAACCCTTTACTCAAAATTATTCTTTCTGCCCTGTATTTATATAATCAACCGCCCCTTTCACAATAAACAACTGCGCCAATCCATAACTAAGCATGATAATAATACCTGCGGGTTCAAAAGGGTTATAAAATTTATTGATAGCCAATACAGAATCCGATAGTACAAATAACAAAGCGCCCAACATCATCCACCTGCCGGCCGGTTTGTTCTTTATGGCCAGCATGTGCATGGCCAGCATGAACATAAAACTGATCACAATTCCATAGATACGGACAGGGATCTTCATCGTCCCGAGATAAGGAGAAAGCCAGCTGATCAGCGCCCCATAATAAATGACCACGACCAGCAGCAGCCAGGGATTACCTTTTATTCCTTCTCTTATCCTTACCTGGTGAAAGAAAATGATATAAAAAATATGGGCAAGTAAAAAGGAAGCCAGGCCCAGCAGAAAGAACAGTTCATCTCTTGCAACAAAGATCAGCAGGATATCCCCGGCCCAGGAAAAGAAAAGAGCAAGTAGCACCCATTTCTTCAGCCCGCTTGCCATTCCCTTTGTTTCAAAAAGAAAATAAGCTCCCAGCACGGGGAGCAGCAGGGGTTTGGAAACATATTGAAATATTTCATTGTTCAGTTGAATACCGGCGATATGGGCGCCCAGTATAAGCAGGAAAAGGATCAGCCAGTATTGTTTTTTCATGCAGTTTGTTTAGACTTCCACCCAGGCATCACTTTCTTTAATCAGGCTGATCAGTTCATCTACAGCCACTTCACTGCTCACGTTTCTTTTGATAACTTCTTTTCCCCGGTAAAGAGTGATCTTTCCCGGCCCGCTGCCCACATAGCCAAAGTCGGCATCAGCCATCTCGCCCGGGCCATTGACAATACAACCCATGATCGCAATCTTCACGCCTTTTAAATGATGGGTGACCGCACGGATCCTTGCCGTGGTTTCCTGCAGGTCAAATAAAGTGCGCCCGCAACTGGGGCAGCTGATATATTCTGTTTTGGAAATCCTTGTTCTTGTTGCCTGCAGGATACTGAAAGCGGTGTTATTGGTGAACTGGTGGATATCCTTCACATCAAGATAGGTCCTGCCGTTGGTTTGAATGTTTTCCATTTGTGCCTTACTGCTGTACCCAAGACAAATCCCATCCCCCATACCTTCGAGGAATAAAGCGCCGGTTTCTGTTGCAAAATGGATCAGGTGTTCGTCCGGTGCCTGCCATGCGCTGTCTGTGATCAGTACAACCGGGTTCTTAATATTCCTTTGCATCAGCCCTGCAATCATGCTCCTGACGGATTGCATGGCATTGATATTTGTCGAACTGAGACAAAGAACAACAGTGGGATCATTACCCAGTTTATCGGAATAAGGATAATTGTCAAGGTCTGATTCGCCCGAACAATCGAGCATTACAAAATTGATCCTGTCATTTTTAGTTGTTGCTTCCGCGTAACCGCTATCGTTGTAGATCGGGAAATAGGCCTCCCCCAAACCCCCTCCAAAAGAGGGGGCTTCCGCCAATTGCCAGGCACCGGGATACACGATCACTTTTAAAGTACCAGGCAAAGCGAAATCCAGCAATTGGTGACCTGTAAAAACATAATCCGCTGCTGCATCCGTAATCGTCCATTTATCAGTTACTTCATCATAATTATAGCCAATGCTTTGGAGATGAGCCGGGGTTATTTTTTCTATTTTACTTAGATCTGCAATTACAACGGGGACATGTTTGCCACCTATATTATCCACTGAAAAGGTTTCGCGACGCTGGTAATTAAAAGGATCATAAGAAAGGCGGGAAGACCGGAAGTCCGGAAGACCGAAAGACAGTTCAGGTAAATAGATTAATTCTTCCGGACTTCCGGACTTTCCGTCTTGCGGACCTCTTTCATATCTCTTCACCAAATCCTTACACACCGGTATCTCGAATTCAGGATCCTCTGTCAACGACACCCGGATCGTATCACCAATGCCATCTTCGAGCAATGTGCCGATACCTACTGCTGATTTTATTCTTCCATCTTCCCCATCGCCCGCTTCTGTAACGCCCAGGTGCAGGGGATAGCATTCTCCGAATTCATCAAACATCATCTTTATGAGCAACCGGTAAGCTTCTACCATGACCAGCGGGTTGCTGCTCTTCATGCTCAGCATAATATTGTGAAAGGTTTCTCCCCGGGCAATCCGTAAGAATTCCATGGCACTCTCTACCATCCCCATCGCAGTATCGCCATAACGACTCATGATACGATCGCTCAGGGAGCCATGGTTAGTACCGATACGCATGGCCGTGCCATATTCCCTGCAGATCTTTACAAGCGGTGTGAACCGTTCCCGGATACGATCGATCTCTTCTGCATATTCTGCATCGGTATATTCGAGCTGTTCAAATTTTTTCTTGTCAACATAATTGCCGGGATTCACCCTTACCTTTTCCACGATCCGGGCCGCTATCTCTGCAGCATTGGGCGTAAAATGTATATCTGCTACCAGTGGAGTGGTATATCCTCTTTTGCGCAATTCGTTTTTAATATTCAGTAAATTCTCCGCTTCTTTTTTGGAAGGCGCTGTAATACGCACCAGTTCCGATCCCGCTTCAATACAGCGGATGCTTTGCTCCACGGTAGCCATCGTATCCATCGTATCGGTGGTTGTCATGGTCTGTACCCTGATAGGATGAAAATTTCCCAGCAGCAGATCGCCGATCCTGACTTCTTTTGTAGCAAGACGTTTATAGTGAGTGAGGGATTCGCAGTACAATTGCATAAAACCAATTAGCTAATGTGGCAATTTGCCAATGTGATAATTAACAAAGGTAACAAAGATTGAAATGAAGCGACTCCTCATAAAACCCAATTAGCTAATGTGGCAATTTACCAATGTGATAATTAACACACGTAACAAAGATTGAAATGAAGCAACTCCTTTAATACATTGGCCAATCGGCTCATTGACTCATTGGCTAATTGGCTAATTGACTAATTTTCCTACCAGTCTTTCGCCGCTGATCCCCCCGTCTTCGCTTTTTCCTTTTGCAGCCGCTGTTGTACTTCCTTTTCTTTCTGTTCCAGCAATTTGAGCCGCTGGTCAGCCTCTTTTGGGTTTATCTTCGGCTGTTGTTGTTTTTTTTGCTGATCCTGTTGCTGTTTCTTTTTTTGCTGGTCCTCTTTTTTAGGCGGTTCCTTTTTCTTTAATTCCAGCAACGCTTTTTGCAGGTTCTCCCTGGCTTCTTTATCAGCAGGGTCGTTCCGGAGCGCATTCTTATACGCCTCAATACTTTCTTCAAGGTTTTTCTGGTCACTAAGTATGACGCCTTTGTTATAAAAGGCTTTTGACTTCAGGTCCTTTCCTTCCGCGTCCTTCGCCACATTGGCATAGATCTTAACTGCCTCTACTTTCTGGTCCTGTTTATAAACCGCATTTGCCTTATTAAATTTTGCTGTATTATTAGCAGGATCTATTTCCACTGCTTTATTGTATTCGATAACGGCCCTATTATATTCCTCCTGCTTGTAAAAATCATTCCCTGCCCGGATGGATTTATCCGCCTCTGGCGACTGGCCAAAACAAGGGGCCCCGGTAAGAAACAAAATTATGGTTGAAAGGATCTTCATGCTTTTGATTTTCTTTTTTCAGGAATGAAATTCTCGAAGACTAATAAAAAAAGCATAGCGCCGGCAAACCACATATAATAAGTCGTAAAATTCATCTGAGATACATCTGAAAAAGCCTTGCGTTCGATCTGCGATAACTGGCGTTTTACAGTGCCTACGGCCTCATCACTTCCCTGGAGTCTTGTATAAAGTCCGTTAGTAGCTTCCGCTATTTGCTTCAGTTCGTCTTCATTCAGTTTCGAGATCACCACGTTACCTGTTTCGTCTCTTTTATTCTCGCCCGTTGCGGGATCCACGATCACCGATCCTTCCGGTGAACCGATGCCGACAGTATTGATCATAACTCCCTGCTCTGCCAGGTCCTTTGCCGTTTTTACCGCATCTTCATCATGATCTTCCCCGTCGGAAATAAGGATTACGGTTTTAAAACGCTTGTCAGCCGGGTTAAAAACATTGGCGCTCATGTTCAGCGCATCACTCACAACCGTTCCCTGCTGTGGTACGGCATCAGGGGTAGCGGCTGAAATAAAAAGCTGTGCAGCACCATGATCGGTCGTCAATGGCATTTGCAAATAAGCCTTCCCGGCAAAAAGAACAATAGCGATCCTGTCATCGGGCATTTCATTCATCAGCTTCCCGATGAACTGCTTCGCTCTTTCAAGACGGTTCGGTGCCAGGTCCGCTGCCAGCATACTCTTGCTTACATCCAGTGCGATGGCAATATCGATCCCTTTCCTGGTGCTGGCACTGGCAGCGCCGGGTTTTCTCGGGTTCAGTACCGCGATCGCACCCAGTGCAAAAGCGAGTATTAGTAAAATGAATTTGGCATTAAATAGTTTGGCAGAATAATTACTGGTCAGTTCCTTTACCAGTTTTTCATCGCCGATCCTTTTCCGGGTCCTCCTTTTCCACTCCGATACCGCGAAGAAAAGAACGATCATCAGGGCGATTCCCCCAAGGATCCAGGTCATGTTGTGGTTTTCAAAGCGGAGCATATTGTAAATTAGTGACTTGTACCTGCAAGAAGAGTACCAATCTGTGGATGAGAACGTACAGGCATCTTACATTTTACCCTGGAAAAACCCCAGCTGAGCCAGGATTGATTTCAGCATTTTCATCCGTACGGTCCACATATCAAAATCACGGTCGGGAGATTCGATATTCAGGACAAAAAAGTAGGGATGCTTATTTTCCTCGATCCATCCTACTACCCAGCCAATGGCGTGATCTTTTTCTGTAAAACCCCATCCGGTTTTATACCCCAGCCGGTAGTTGGCATTATTCTCGAACAACATCGCCCTTTTCACAGTTTCCTGGTAACTCTTGAAAAAGGGGAGCTGGTCAAAATATAAACGTTTCACCAGGCCCAGCTCTTCATCCGGGGTTATCTTGAGCGAATTGTCAAGCCAGAAAGAATCGATCACTGAAGTTATTTTTTTGCTTCCATACCGTAAAGAGTCCAGCCAGAGTTGCATGGTATCTTTCCCGATACGTCTTGCTACTTCCTGGTAATAATTAACTGCCGATACGCGGAATGCCTCGTACATGGTAAGATCCTTATTCCATTCATCTACCCGGCGTTTGATACCATCCCATTTTATGACCATGCTGTCGCTGCTGATCTTGCCGGTTTGAAGACCGATTAGTGAATTCACGATCTTAAATGTCGAAGCGGGCAAATAGCTGCTGTCACGGTAGCGCTTTAAGTTATGGACGGTAAACTTCCCGGTGCCGTTATCCATCAGGGCAAAACAGCCTTCCACCTTGTTTTCATCGAAATATTTTTTGAGGGATGCATCCTGCTTCACATTGTTTTGGGAGCAGGCAGCCAGGATAGCCGCAAAAAGCAAACTGTAACAAATAGATCTGGTCACCGGTAATAATTTGCGCAAAGGTAAAGCCTGTCACGTCCTTAAAATAAAAAAAGTCCCGGTGATCTACCGGGACTGAATATCTTTTTGATGGAATATCCTTACATATAAAATCCACCTTTTTGTTTGTAGTGTTTATTTCCCTGGCAATCCCTTTTAGTAGCGGCGCAGGAAGTCAGCAAAAACATTACGGTAGCTAAAATAGCCAGGCAAAAGAAAATCTTTTTCATACTTTTAAAAAGTTGGGTCAACAAATTAATTAAGGAAATTCCAGAGGATTGTTGGAGTAGAGGTTAGACCATCGTTACTAGAAAACGAAAGTAATACCGGGATATTGCTTTTCATAATTTCCCTACGGGTTTTTTCAGGGTTTCTTTGAAAAACAATCCATCGCGTTTAGAATTTTAATCGTAAAAACCCTAATTGCAGTAGTTTTACGTTATCCCAAAACCATTTTATATGAAAAAAATCTTTTCCTCCCTACTCGTAGTTTCCCTTTTTGTACTTGCCTGTAACAGCAATAAATCAAAAGAAGGGGTCACTGTCACCAGTAAAGACGGGAATGAAACCGTAACTATTAACCCCAAAGAGTTGCAGGATGCCGCGCAGAATATGGCAAAGATGAAAGAAGAACTGGGCAAGCTTACTCCCCTTTCCCAGGACCAGTTAAAAGCGCTTGTACCTGAACAATTGATGGGAGCCACCCGGACAGACCTGGATGCCAGTGCAGCCGCAGGAGCTACCGCTGCTGACGCCCATTATAAAATGAATGACAGTGCGGATGTCAAACTAACGATCATTGATTGTGCTGGGCCCGGCGGCGCCGGTATCTACAGCCTGCAGTTCCTGGGTATGTACAATATGCAGGAAGATAACGAGAAAGAATATACAAAGACTATTGACTTTAATGGTGGCAAGGCTTTTGAGAACTGCAAAAAAACCCGTCCCGAATGTACGCTTACTTATTTCAGTGGGGGTCGTTTCCTGGTCATACTCGAAGGTGATCATGTAGGCATTGATGCATTGAAAGCTGCGGCAAAAGGTTTGAATATTAAATAGATTATTTATCAAAATAAAAAAGACGTTCGGGCCTGAACGTCTTTTTTATTTTCCGGGATCCTATCATTTTAATACGCCTAGTTCCTTCCCCACTTTTGCAAACCCTGCTATCGCTTTATCGAGGTGTTGCTTTTCATGTGCTGCACTTAACTGCACCCGGATCCGCGCCTGGCCTTTGGCCACAACAGGGAAAAAGAAACCAATCACATAAATCCCTTCTTCCAGGAGTTTAGCGGCAAAGCTTTGTGCCAGTACCGCCTCGTATAACATAATGGGAACGATGGGATGGTCACCGGGTTTGATATCAAAGCCGGCTTCGGTCATTTTATCGCGGAAGTATTTTGTATTGAATTCTAATTTATCCCTTAACTCTGTTGTCTCCGTCAGCATATCCAGGACGGCGATAGAAGCGCCAACGATCGAAGGTGCAACCGTATTGCTGAACAAATAAGGTCTTGATTTCTGCCGCAACATATCGATCACTTCTTTTCTGCCGGATGTAAATCCCCCCGAAGCGCCACCAAGTGCCTTACCTAATGTGCCCGTAATGATATCTATCTTTCCCATTACCCCGCGGTATTCATGGGTGCCTCGTCCTGTTTTGCCCAGGAAACCGGAGGAGTGACACTCATCGATCATAATGATGGCATCATGTTTCTCAGCCAGGGCTACGATTTTATCCAGCTGCGCGATCGTTCCATCCATGCTGAAAGAACCATCGGTGACAATAATCCGGCTACGCAACCCGGCCGATTCTTTCAATTTTGTTTCCAGGTCATCCATATTATTATGCTCATACCGGAATCGTTGTGCTTTACATAAACGAACGCCGTCAATAATTGAAGCGTGGTTCAATGAATCGGAAATGATCGCGTCCTGTTCGTTGAACAGGGGTTCAAACACTCCACCGTTCGCATCAAAAGCGGCGGCGTATAAAATTGTATCCTCCGTACCGAGGAATTGCGAAATCTTTTTTTCAAGTTCTTTATGAATATCCTGGGTGCCGCAGATAAACCTCACGCTGCTCATACCGTATCCTCTTTCTTCAATAGCTTTATGGGCGGCTTCGATCACTTTGGGATGCGAGGAAAGACCGAGGTAGTTGTTCGCACAAAAATTCAGGACGGTTTTGCCGTTCACGACAATTTCAGCCCCCTGGGGACTCTTGATGATCCTTTCGGTTTTAAAAAGACCCGAATCTTTAATCTCTTCTACTTCATTTGCAATGCGTTTCACCAGTTTTTCATTCATATAGCAACAATTTGATGGGCAAATATAGGCATCCGTGATACTGTCACTTTCTCCCAACCTCAATTTTTACCACAGGATAGTTCGGGAAGCGCCGCAAGGATAATTATAAGGAAACTGTAACATTTTCCTGGCTACTTTCGTCCCATCACAAAACCAGCTAATATGAAGAAGAAAAATTGGGCTTTTTTCGCCATCACCGCTGTTTTGCTGGCACTTACTCTTATTGCCTTCCGTCCCTCTTCCACGGCCGTTGTCGAATCCCGGCCAACAATGCCAACATGCTGTAAAAAAGCAAGGAAATGCACTGGCACTCAAAAAGATAGCAAGGCTACACCGAATCAATTTTACCCCGAAAGCCTTTCCCAGCAATTTATTTTTATCAACCCTTCTGTCTATTGATTTCCAGTCCCTAAGGGTGAAAAAAATAATTGTTTCCCTGTAACAAATCTGTTTTACGCCCGTATTAATAGTACAAGGCAGGCCCTGTTAAATGTAATTTTGCCCGCTGACCCGGCTGTTTATGACTGAAAGAGAATACAATCAATGTGTGACCGAGTACGCAGATAATGTGTACCGCTTCATCCTGAAAAATCTCCGCCACGAGGAGGATGCCAGGGATGTGGTACAGACCGCCTTTGAAAAAATGTGGCGGAACCGGGAAGGAGTGGATGCCCAGAAATGCAAATCCTATCTTTTTACGGTTGCCTACCACCAGATGATCGATCATATCCGCAAAGTGAAAAGGATACAGTTAAGGGAAGAATTCAGCGACGAAGCAAAGGTGGAAAACCGCCCGGCCAATAACCTGAAGAAAATACTGGACGAAGCATTGAACCGGCTGAGTGAAACCCAGCGTTCACTTGTCCTGCTCAAAGATTATGAAGGATACAGTTATGAAGAGATTGGCCAGATTATGAACCTCAATGCAAGCCAGGTAAAGGTTTATTTACACCGGGCGAGGCTCCAGTTGAAAGAGTACCTTGTAAAAATAGAAAACGTTATATAAAAAGCTATTAGCTCTTAGCCTTTAGCTGTTAATTAGAAATAGAATGAACATGATAACCCGCCATAATTACGAAGAATTCTTTATCCTTTATATGGATAAGGAACTCAGCAGCGATGAACGTCGCATGGTGGAAACTTTTGTTCAGCAACATCCTGACCTCAAAGAAGAACTGGACCTGCTTTTACAATACAAACTGGTTCCCGATACCGCCATTACTTTCAATGGTAAGGAAGAACTGATAAAAGTGAATGGCGAGACTCCTGTAACCCTGACCAATTACGAAGAATGGTTTTTGCTTTACCTGGATAATGAGCTGAGCGCCGATCAAAAGAAGACTGTTGAACAGTTCCTGTCAGCGAATCCCGCTATTCAAAAAGAGTTTTCCGTTTTACAGCGCACGCGTCTGCAACCGGAAAAGATTGTTTTTGATAGCAAAGCGTCCTTATACAGGAAAGAAGTCAAAGTCCGTCCATTGATCAACTATAAGTGGAGAGTGGCCGCAGCTATCCTGGTCCTGTTGCTGGGTGGCATGACCTATATTCTTGTCAGCAATAAACCATCTGCTGGTAAAGGCATCGATATCGCGACAGTTCCAGTTAAAGAACAGAAAACAACGGGTAAGGATAATGTTTCCCCGGTACAAACCGGTAATAAGGAAGCAGTAGCTGTTCTTGAAGAAAAAGAAACGCCGGCAAAGAATCCTCTTATAAAGGAAGAGGTGAAGCCATTTAATATTAATACAGTAACTGCCAGGCCAAAAGATATCCGGTCAAAAAATATTGAACTCCGTGAAATAAAGAATGAAACGGCTGTTGTCAATAATGATAAACCCAGTAATAATCTTCCACAACCATTGAATAATCCTGCTATCAATAAGGCTGATGCCAAACCGATCGCTAAAAATGATATTCCCAAAGAGATCATCAACCCTAAAAACATATCCAGCGGTGCTGTTGTAACAAATAAACCAACTCCCCCGTTAAACATAGTACAGGCCTCTTATCCCGCGGATAATAACGAGGACCTTGACCAAAGCAGCGGCAAAAAAAGCAAACTTCGTGGCTTCTTCCGGAAAGTGACACGGACCTTTGAGAAAAGAACTAATATTGATGCCACACCGGATGACAACAAATTATTAGTAGCTGGACTGTCTATCAAACTGAAATAATGCTTCGCTACTTCGACAAGCTCAGTACCCAGCATGACATCAGCCATTAAACAAAAATTATTAAATCGAAAAATGAAGAAAATGAAAAGGATATTTACCTTATGCGTAGCCCTATGCAGCATAACAGCAGTTTTTGCCCAGACCGATACAACAGGCACCAACAGCATCCCTAAAGATGATACGATCCGTATCGGCGGGATGGTCATTATCAGGAAACCGGGCAGCAAGGACCGCCAGATCATCCGGGATAAAGAGTATACGATGAAGAACCGGAAAGCAGGCAATCAGTCCAACGTTACGACCAACTGGTGGATCATGGATATCGGATTTGCCAACTTTAAGGATAATACCGATTATAGCAGTGCCGCGGCCCAGGCTTATGCCCCCGGCAGTAATGCCACCTGGTTCGACCTCAAAGATTTTAAATCCCGCACGATTAATCTCTGGTTCTTTATGCAGAAACTGAATATGGTCAAGCATGTCGTGAACCTTAAATACGGGCTGGGTCTTGAACTGAATAACTATCGTTACGAACAGCCGATCCGGTACCAGGAAACAACCCTTGCCATCCCCAACCCGCCCAGGATCATCCTCGACGGGACCATGGGCCGTAGTTATAAAAAGAACAAACTGGCCGCCGATTACCTGACCATACCCCTGATGCTGAATTTCAACTTTACTCCTGACAGGAAAAAAGGGTTTGGGTTTAGTGCCGGTATCAGCGGGGGTTATCTCTACAGCGCCCGGAACAAGACAGTTACCTCGGATGAGGGTAAGAAAAAAGCAAAGGATGATTTTGAACTGGAAAGATGGAAACTGTCCTATATCGGGGAAATCGCGCTGGGTCCCGTACGTTTCTTTGGCTCCTATGCCATGAAAAGTATGTACGAAAGAGGATTGGATATGAAACCTTATAATTTCGGATTCCGGTTCAGCAACTGGTAATACGTTCTTATCTTATAAATGAAGCCACTGGTTTTTACCAGCGGCTTTTTTATTGATCCTACGCAATTCTACTTGTCAACCCATGTATCTTTTTCTAAACGTCCAGTTAAAACATATCCACAGTCCAAAATAATAATTCGTGGCATTTCGTTTGAGCAAATAGACGGTTACTGATTTGAGCCAAGTTTACTGCATCCACCCTGCGCAGGTTGAGTCTGGCGGTTTATGAAAACAAAAAACCTAGATGAAAAACATTCTTTTATTCACCTCCGTATTTATCGGAAGCAGCCTTGTTGCTTCCAAAGTAGATAACAGCTTCAGGTCTAAAGCAAATAAACGCTTTGACTGGAGCAGCAGCGGGCCTGTCGGCTCGGTGTCGGTCGTAATCGACAAATCAGATTATGAACTAAGTATATATGATGATAAGGGCTGGTATGCCACTTACCCCGTTGTATTTGGCAATAACAGTCTCTCTGATAAAAAAATGGAAGGCGACAAGAATACTCCCGAAGGATCTTTCCATATCATCGCCAAAAGAGTACATGATAAATGGTGCCGGTTCATGACCCTGGATTATCCTACCGCGGAAAGCCGTGAAAAATTCAATAAAAGAAAAGAAAAAGGCGAGATCCCGGCCAGTGCAAGTATCGGGGGTGGTATCGGTATCCATGGCACCTGGCCACACGAAGATTTCGTGATCGACCGCTTCAAAAACTGGACAATGGGTTGTATCTCCATGAAGAATGACGATGTAAAGGAGATCTATGCTTTTGTTGCTTCTAACGGGACAAAAGTAACTATACGGAAATAATCTAATGTGTATTCGCAGTAAGGAACCTATCCACTTCCATCCTCCATTTTACAGGATCCTTTTGCAGGAATGACTCATGGTCGGCCTGCTCATAGATGACGAGTTTCTTATTGACCGAAGCAATTGCATTATACACTTTATCGGTTTCGTTTCTCAGCACCGAATGATCCAAAGCACCCCATTGATATAGTACCGGGCAGTTAACTTTTTTCGCGTAGTTGCTGACCCTGAAACCAAAACCATTAAAGCCCCGTTCAATTCCGACCCAGGCAGTTACAAGAAAGCCAAAAGGCTTTTCCGGGAATCCGCGGAAACCGATGGCCCTTGCCCTTGATCGCAGGTGTGATTGTAAAGTATTAAAGGGCATTTCCAGTATTACCCCGGCCGGGCTCATATCATTATCAGCAATGGACTTGACGATAGCGGCTGCTCCCATCGAAGTTCCCCATAAAAAAATATGCTTTTCCCCCTGTTGAACAAGGTGATCATAAGCCAGCTTTACTTCTTCTGATTCCAGGTAGCCAATCGTGGTTGTATATCCTTCACTGTTACCATGTCCCCTGAAATCAACCAGCAATACATTATAACCCAGGTAGCGGAATTCGGATGCCTCCAGCAGTATCTTTCCTTTGTTCATAGTGAGGCCATGAAAAAGAATGACCGTTCCTTTTGCTGAGGAATCTGCTTTACTGTACCAGGCATCCAGGGATCCCCCGTTTTTTGTTTCAAGTGTGACCGTATCAAATGAAAAAGAAGGATAATCCTCCACCACAGATTTGGGTAAGCGCTGGCCTGCAAACAATCGCCAGGTTTTACCGAAGATATTTTCATCGGGGGTGCCTGTTACAACAGGCGCCGATTTATAAAAATGGGTGAATTTGTAAGCATACAGGGCTGCGCTGATATTCAGCAGCAGGAATTGAACCAGCAGTACCCAGCCTGCCCAGCGTAGGACAGATCGTATATTTTGTTTGATCGTTGGCTTTTCCATAAGATATTATCCGGCTCACCGGGCGGCCAAAAGTAATTTTTACAGGGCATAACATCTATTATTCTGTGTAGTTTTTTCAGGTTTATCCCGGAATAATATCCTGCTAACCAACAGGTATAATTTATGTTGCCGGTATGCGTTTACTCTTATTGAAAGACATTTGGAAAAACCTTTTAAAGCAGTCCGTCCGTGTTATCTTTTAGAGTCCCAGCCGGCCCCTGATCGTTACCGGTATCGCGTTTTTATTGACAATAATCGCCACCGTCCTGATCCTGAAATAATCCTCCCGCATAAACAGGAAACCTCCAAGCGGGTTGGAGACACCCCAGGAGTTTTTGACATAATACCATTTCTTTCCCTGCCTGTCCTTCGTGCTGCCTACTATATGCATCATGTGATCCAGTTCCGTACTCCTGTCTTCAAAAGCTTTTTGTCTTGTTGACTGGAAATCCGTGATTGCCGCCGGCATATAGACCAGGCCTTCCCCGAAGTTAAATCCATCCCCGGTAGCATCCCCATCCCATCCTACGGTAAAACCTTTATCCAGGGCATTATCCGCAATGGCCGTGAAATCTTCGATTGTTACGTTGTAATATTTATCACCCGTCCAGTTGTATTTGTTTTCGAGCACAAAGGAGGAATAAAAAGGATGATGGGTATAGGAAGTGATCTCTACATAATCCCCGGGATGGAATTCAAGGTACTGATCGGCAAAAGAATGAGGTGTATAGGTCCGGCCTTTGTAAACAAACTCGCCCGGTACTTTACCAAGATAATAATTGAGCAAACTGTCCACCCAGTCATTTTGTTCCGTATCCAATTCAGTGACCCCTCTATTCACCCATTCTTTTACGGCCCGGCTTAGTAGTGTGTCCAGTTCCGCATGGTTATGATAGAATTCACCCCGGCCTTTTCCATTATAAGCTTCCTCAGGAACCATCCCGAAGTTGCTGATCACCCACACCGCATCATGGAACTGACCGCCGGGGGTGAAGAAATTGCCGCCTTTTAATTTTAAGTGCCACCGGATCTTCCTGATAAGCGAGTAGCGGGCGATGAACATTTCGCTCAGGTCTGCTTTACCTTTTCCCGTTTTCATCAATTCACTTTCCAGTAAAGAAACACTGGAAAAACTCCAGCAGGTGGAAGACATGTATTGATCTTTGACAGAAGTACAATTGGTAACAACAGGTGGAACAAGGCCTGATTCTCCCAGGGTCAGTTTTTGTGCTTCGCAAAAAATGATAAGCAATAAAAAAGGCAAGAATACCAGGCGGCGCATAACTGAATTTAAATACAATTTAATTACTTCGCTTCGCTCGCAATGACGATACTTCGCTTCGCTCGCAATGACGGTGTTTCGCTCTGCTCGCAATGACGTTGCTTCACTCTGCTCGCAATGACGGAAAGAGGAACAGAAAAGTGATTATAATTTTCCATTCTTTATTTCATCTACCACTCCGGGATCAAGCAGTGTTGATGTATCTCCCAAATTGGATGTCTCCCCTTCCGCGATCTTTCTTAAAAGACGACGCATGATCTTCCCGCTTCTTGTTTTGGGAAGTCCTGCCACAAACTGGATCTTATCCGGTTTGGCAATAGCCCCGATGATCCTTGTTACGGTTTGCAGGATATCTTTTCTTGTCATTTCATCATCCACGTGCCGTCCATTGTAAATAACATAGGCATAGATACCCTGACCTTTGATATCATGCGGGTAGCCCACCACGGCACTTTCCACCACCCCCGCATGCATATTGATCGCATTCTCCACTTCGGCCGTACCGATCCGGTGACCACTTACATTCAACACATCATCCACCCGGCCGGTAATGCGGTAAAAACCATTTTCATCTTTTAAAGCGCCATCCCCGGTGAAGTATAAATTCTCATACGTCGCAAAGTAATTGGTCCGGCATCGTTCATGATCGCCCCAGGTGGTACGAAGTATGCCAGGCCAGGGGGCTTTGATGCATAAATTACCGGAGGTTATCAGAACCCCTCCTTCAGAAGGTTTTGCTGAGGCTTCCTTTCCATTCTCATCTACTAATAAAGGCTGCACACCAGGCATAGGCAATGTGGCCCAGGAAGGTTTGGCGGGTGTTACTCCTGCAAGATTAGAAATAAGCGTGGCGCCTGTTTCGGTTTGCCACCAGGTATCCACGATCGGGCATTTCGTTTTTCCTACATTTTCATCATACCAGTGCCATGCTTCTTCATTGATTGGCTCACCCACCGTTCCCAGTATTTTTAACGAGGAAAGATCTTTTCCTTCCAGCGGTTCTATACCAAAGCCCATTAAGCTGCGGATCGCCGTGGGTGCTGTATACAAGATATTCACTTTATGTTTGTCAACAATATCCCAGAAACGGCCTGCATCCGGCCAGGTAGGAATACCTTCAAACATTAACGAAGTAGCTCCGGCGCTTAAAGGGCCATATACAATATAACTGTGACCGGTGATCCAGCCGATATCGGCCGTACAGAAATGAATATCACCCGGGTTGTACTGGAATACATTGACAAAAGTGTAGGTCGCCCATACCATATAACCGGCGGCTGTATGTACAACACCTTTTGGTTTTCCTGTACTCCCTGACGTATACAAGATAAATAATGGATCTTCCGCATCCATTTCTTCCGCCGGAAAAGAGACCACGCCTTCTTTCTCCACCTGCGCTTCCGCATATTCCATTTCATCTTCCCACCACACATCTCTTCCTTTGATCATAGAGACAGGTATTCTTGTACGGGTATACACAATCACTTTCTTCACGGTCTTATTACCGATCAGGGCATCATCAATCACCGATTTCAGGGGAATATCTTTTGCCCCCCGGTAGGCACCATCGCAGGTAATAATGAATTCTGCTTTGGCATCATCCAGCCGGTCGGCAATACTCTGCGCGGAAAACCCGCCAAAGATCACGCTGTGGATAGCACCGATACGGGCGCAACCCAGCACGGCATACGCCAGTTCCGGCACCATGCCCATATAAATACAAACCCGGTCACCTTTTTTTACCCCGTTATTTTTTAATACCTGTGCAAACTGGCAAACTCTTTTATGCAGACGGTTATAGGTAACGACCCTTACTCTTTCTTCGGGATTATTGGGTTCCCAGATGATGGCAGGCTTATCACCAAGTTCAGCCAGGTGGCGGTCAATACAATTTTCTGTGATATTGAGCTTCCCACCTTTGAACCATTCCACCTTGGGCTCTTTAAAATTCCATTCCAGTACTTTATCCCATTTTTTCCGCCACCGGAAATTTTCGGCGACGGCGGACCAGAAAGCATCGGGATCTTCGACGCTTTGTTTATAATCCCGGTGATATTGTTCTAATGATCTTATCTGGAAGGGATATGGCATGGCGAATGGTTGTGTTAGGAATATAAATTTACACAACTGAATTCAATTCAACATACCCCGGCAATATGTTGAACCCCTACGGGGTTCTGAAAACCACGATCATTTTGATTGCTACTGACATTTGACCCCTACGGGGTCCTAAAACACCGAACATTGAACCTTGAATATTGAGCATTAATTAAACTCCTACGGGGTTCTGAAAACCACAATCATTTTGATTGCTACTGACATTTGACCCCTACGGGGTCCCAAGACACTGAACATTGAACGTTGAATATTGAGCATTAGTTGAACCACGGGGTTCTGAAAACCAAAATCATTTTAATTGCTACCGCATTTGATCCCTACGGGGTTCAAAAACACTGAACATTGAATATTGAGCTTTAATGCTTGCGACGCTGAGCCACCACATTTTTTGAAAATAAAAGAAACCAGGCTCCGCCCACTTTAAAGAACTATCATCTGTCAACTATCATCTATCATCTATTCTTCTTATCTTAAATGCATGAACCAGCCCTCTTCAGCCAAAACCATCCGTTCGGTAATTGCGGCTTCTTCGGTAGGCACCATGATCGAATGGTATGATTTTTACATCTTCGGGATGTTGTCAACCACTATCTCGGCGCAATTCTTTCCAAGGAATAATCCAACAGCAGCCCTGCTGAGCACCCTCGCCATTTTCGCGGCCGGTTTTATTGTTCGTCCTTTTGGCGCCCTGGTGTTTGGAAGACTGGGGGACCTGATCGGGAGAAAATATACTTTCCTGCTGACCCTGATTCTTATGGGGGGTTCCACGTTCCTGATCGGCTGCGTACCCGGTTATGACAGCATCGGTATTGCAGCGCCCATTATTGTTTTAGTACTAAGGTTATTACAGGGCCTGGCCCTGGGCGGTGAGTATGGAGGTGCTGCAACCTATGTTGCGGAACATGCCCCGGCCAATAAAAGAGGTTATTATACCAGCTGGATCCAGACCACAGCTACTCTCGGCTTATTCATTGCGCTGGGTGTGATCCTCCTGGTAAAATCAAATATGTCTGATGCTGCTTTTACGGCGCAGTGGGGCGGCTGGCGTTATCCTTTCTGGATATCTATTTTACTGGTCGGTGTTTCTATTTATATACGGTTAAGGATGAAAGAATCGCCGATGTTCTCCAAACTAAAAGCGGAGGGAAAGACTTCAGTGAATCCCTTGAAAGAAAGTTTCCGGCACAAGGCCAATTTTAAAATGGTGCTGCTGGCTTTATTTGGCGCCGTAATGGGACAGGGGGTGATCTGGTATACGGGACAGTTCTATGCACAGAATTTCCTGGAAACAAAATGCTTTATCAGTTTTGAGCAGAGCCGGACCATTTTATTATGGGGTATTGCATTTGCCACTCCCTTTTTTATTCTATGGGGTTGGTTAAGTGATAAGATCGGGAGAAAATGGATCATGATGGCGGGAATGGCATTGGCAATATTTACTTACCGGCCGATATTTAACAGTTTTTTGATGGACAGCTCGACAGGTGCCAGTCTTGTTATCAAGGAAAGAGAGCGTATTTCGCGGACGGCTGTGGTCTTCAAAAAAGCCCCCGATTCACTGATCACAGAAGAAGTCAATTTTACTTATACAAACGGCATAAAAGAAAGAAAGAAATTCACGGATACGGTTTTTTTTGACGAGCGTGCTTTCGAACCCCGCCTACAAGTTATCTCAAGCCAGAAAGTATTACCCAAAGCCATCTATTGGAAATTCGTCGGCCTTGTTTTCTTATTAATTCTATACGTCACGATGGTCTACGGCCCCATTGCCGCCTTCCTGGTAGAAATGTTCCCCACCAGGATCCGCTACACATCGATGTCATTGCCTTACCATATCGGTAACGGGGTATTTGGCGGGCTGGTTCCTTTTATCGGCTTATTGTTAACCACTACCTATAAATCGGATCCCCTGGTAGGACTTTGGTACCCGATCGGTGTGGCAGCACTATGCCTGCTCATCGGGACCTTATACCTCACTAATAAGATCGACAGGAATATCAGGGATTGATACTAATATAATACTCCATTGGCCAGGTTTAGCCTGAAATATTTGTAGTATTCTATCGAGTATTTATTGGGTTCAAAATAAGGAGAAGGGTCAATTATCCGCAAAGGAGAGAAAAAATAAGATATGGCCATTTTCCCGATCTTATCACCTGCTGTATTCAAATACTCCACGATAGCCGGTCCCAGTACTTCGAAGGTATTTTGCGCCCTGTTGAGTAAATAAAACCCGTTGGCTATATGCATATAGATATTCTCTCCGTCCGAATAACCCCAGGCCGTATCTTCTTTAGCCCTTCCGTGGTAGTTGATTGTTTTCCGGGCATCAGAAATAATATCATAATCGGTTTGAAAGGGTGTGTTGGCGAGGAAATCCACGTACCTCAGGTATACGCCTTTCACAGGTTTGCTGGTTTTTAATATGGGATAAGCTGTATGGCTGGCAATAACCGAATCCAGTTGTGCAAACGAATAAATAGTTTCATCGTTTCCTGATCGTTTCCAGTTTTCTTCAGCTACCAACAGAAGATTTTTAACCGATCGTTCCAGCAATTTATCACAATTGGCAGGGAGCCATTCACCCTTTTTATTTACTACCGAATCAAATTGACCCAATGATATCAACCCCGATGTTGTTTTACGATACAGGTCAGCGTTGAGATAGCAGCTACTCACCAGTTTTTCGGGGCCCAGCAATAGCCGGTGTTCCGGCGTAGCGGCAGTTCTTGTTTCGTTAAACCATAGATTGTTGAGTACAATAACAAGCGTATCCAGCTGGTGAGCCGGCAGGATCGCAGCATTAAAAAGATCATTGATAAATCTTTCTCCTCCCTTTTCAAACTCGATCCGTTGCGGTCTCGCTTTCGGCTCCACCTGTACATAGCCCATTTTTGAATTATCGGGGCGGGCATCGCGCACGATAATATACCCATACCACGAAACTTCAATCTTTTCTTTCTTCTTTAGTTGCAGGTTTGTATAAAAGGGTTTATCACTGGCTGTAATAGGACCGCTCTCTTTTACCTGGGCGGGCAGCCGGGTATTCCACAGCAGGAAGGCAATGGTAAGAAGGTAAATGTTTCCTGGAATAAAGTTTTTCGTTTTCATTAGCTTTAGGGAAGGTAAATTTCCAATAAATCTCTTAAATAATTGGATATGGGCGTTATTAAAAGATATATCGGTCTGCTGTTACTGCTGATCGCACCTTTTGTTATTTATGAACTGGTTGCCGGGGCGATTGCCAATATTGATGCTACCGGTAAAAAAGATATTAATAATCCTGTTATCTGGATCATCATCATTGCGATTTTTACCCCGATTGCAATCGGGCTGGTGATATTTGGCTGGTATGCTTTCCGCGGGGAATATGACAGCCTCCCGCAACGGTCTAAAGAATTGTAATGCTACAGTCATTAACCCTTACTGACTTTTAAAACCGGCCATCCTGTTGTATCTTCGCAGCCCCCGATGCGGAAAAAAAATTTCTTATATATCATGGCGAAGAAGACCAGCAGTATCTTCATGGCACTTACCCTGCTCTGGCTAACGGTCAGCCTTCCGGTTGTATACGAGTCGCAGCAGGAAGCCCAAAAGACCCAGGCGAGTGCTGCCGCCAATGACGACAATCCTTTGGCCAGCACCACCGAAGAAAAAGCGCCTTCACCAACCACGCTTTCGGAAGAATACCTGCACCATACGGATGAACCCGAACATCCCTGGACCGCTATCCAACATCATCACCGGAATTTTTCATCTTCTCTTTATATCGCTTTTCACGGCGAACTGATCTCCCCTCCGCCGGACGCTAACATTATTTTTTAATCTTCCCCGCGGCATACATGATCACCTGTCCTGACAGGTAACTCATGCCGGTATTATTCATCAATAAAAAATATTGTTATGGCACCCCGTGCAAAAGACTATATAAAAAGTTTACCCCATGATCTTACAGCTGCTGTTGTTGTTTTTCTTGTAGCGCTTCCCCTTTGCCTTGGAGTGGCATTGGCTTCGGGAGCGCCACCATTGAGCGGTATCATTGCCGGTATCGCCGGTGGCCTGGTAGTAGGACTGGCCAGCCGCTCTCACCTGAGTGTAAGCGGTCCTGCTGCCGGTCTTACCGCTATTGTACTTGCCGCAATCGCTACCATCGGTTCCTTTGAAGGTTTTCTTGTGGCTGTTGTTTTAGGAGGCGTTCTCCAGGTGCTGCTCGGTTTTTGCAGGGCTGGTGTGATCGGGGATTATGTTCCTAACAGCGTAATCAAAGGCATGCTTGCCGCGATCGGTCTTATTCTTATACTAAACCAGGTCCCGCATTTACTCGGAGATGATACACACTTCGAAACAGATGAACGGGTAAAGCAGGATAAAGGAAATATTTTTTTCAATTTCGCCCATGCCTTTACCAATATCAATTCCACGGCCTTGCTTATTGGTGGTCTTTGTCTCGCTTTTCATGTTGGCTGGGAAAAAATTATCGAAAAGCGAAAAGGTTTTATTCGTTTTATCCCGGCTCCACTGCTGATCGTTATTACGGGTGTCGGGATCAACACGGCTTTTATGAATGTTAAGCCTGCTGTAGCCTTATCAGGTGAACATCTTGTGCGAATTCCAGTTGCCACTTCAGCCAATCAATTCTTTTCCTTCTTTACTACACCCGACTGGAGCCAGCTATTCAACACAGATGTACTGATCATTGCTGTTACGCTGGCCCTGGTTGCCAGCCTGGAGAGTTTATTAAGTATTGAAGCCGTGGATGACCTCGATCCATACCAGCGTGTAACGCCGACCAACAGGGAATTAAAAGCGCAGGGGTTAGGCAATATTATTTCCGGGCTGGTGGGTGGATTGCCTGTCACCAGCGTAATCGTTCGTTCCTCTGCAAATGTGAATGCGGGGGCTAAAACAAAACTTTCAACGATCTATCATGGTATACTGCTGTTACTGTCCTTTGCGTTCATTCCCTTTGTTTTGAACATGATCCCCAAAGCATCACTGGCAGCTATCTTAATCTTCACCGGGTATAAACTGGCAAAGCCGGCTCTTTTCAGGGCGTTCTACAAAAAAGGATGGGACCAGTTCCTGCCCTTTATTATAACGATCACCGCTATCCTGGTGGCGGATCTTTTAAAAGGGGTGATCATTGGTATCGGTGCCGGTTTATTCTTTGTCATGAGGAGTAATTTCAGGACCGCCGTATTCGTGGTGAATGATGCTAATAAATATTTATTCCGCCTGCGTAAAGATGTATCTTTCCTCAACAAACCGATCATTAAAAACAAACTGGAGCTGGTACCGGCCGATTCCTATGTGCTGATCGACGCCTCCAGGGCTGATTTTATTGATAAGGATATCGTGGAAACGATCGAGGATTTTATGCTGCATGCGCCGTTAAAGAATATCCAGGTTGAATTAAAACGGAGCCATTACAAAGAACAGGGATTTTCTGACAAACTACCCCCCGGTAAAAACAGGCGACTGGTACGCACCCATGAAAAAGTGCTAAAAGAAACAGCAAACAATTAATTTTATAACACCAACTCATTTATATGTATCCATACGAAAAATTATTACTGGAAAACAAAGCCTGGGCCGCTGAAAAAGTAGCGGAAGACCCGGAATATTTTAACCGGCTGGCGCATTTGCAATCCCCCGAATTCTTATGGATCGGGTGCAGTGACAGCCGGGTGCCTGCCAACGAAATTACCGGAACGCAACCGGGAGAAATATTTGTACACCGGAACGTTGCGAACCTTGTTATCAATACCGATGTAAATGTGCTGAGTGTGCTTGATTACGCCGTCAACTACCTGGAAGTAAAACATGTGATCATCTGCGGGCATTATGGCTGCGGGGGTATCAAAGCAGCGACGACACAGACTGATTTCAAACCCGTTCTGAATATGTGGCTGCGTAATATCAAGGATGTATATCGTTTGCACCGTGAAGAACTGGATGGGATCAATACAGAAGAAAAAAGATGTGACCGGTTAACTGAACTGAATGTGCAGGAGCAGATACTGAACCTTGCCAAAACATCCATTATCCAGCGGGCCTGGCAAAATGAAAAGCGTCCCGACCTGCATGGCTGGGTGTATGGATTGAAGGATGGTATCATAAAACCGGTGGTAGAAATGAAAGCAGGCACATCCATTGATCCGCTCTATCAATACAAAGATTTGTAATGAATAGCCGGACGTCGAGCCGCCAATATTTTCACATTTTCACATACCACATTTACCTAATTTGCAACTATGTCCATCGAGGTAAAAAATCTGTTGAAGGAATATGACGGGCAAAAAGCCGTCAATAATATTTCTTTTAAAGTAGCAAAAGGAGAGATCGTCGGTTTTCTCGGACCCAATGGCGCCGGTAAATCAACTACGATGAAGATCATTACCGGCTACCTGCAGCAAACGGCTGGTGAAGCCTGGGTATGCGGTATGAATGTTGCCGAACAGCCGCTGGAAACAAAAAAGAAGATCGGCTACCTGCCGGAACTGAATGCCCTGTATTATGATATGTATGTGAGAGAATACCTTGGTTTTATTGCAGAAGTTCACAAAATGGCCGGGCCGAAAGAAAAAATCGAATCGATCATCGGGCTGACCGGTTTAAAAGGGGAAAGCAAAAAAAAGATCGGCCAGCTTTCCAAGGGTTATAAACAAAGAGTGGGACTGGCCGCGGCCCTGCTCCACGATCCCGAAGTACTGATATTGGATGAGCCTACTTCGGGGCTGGATCCAAACCAGATCGTGGAGATTCGGGAAGTGATAAAAAAACAAGGACAACAAAAGACCGTGCTGTTCTCTTCGCATATCCTCCAGGAAGTGGAAGCTATCTGCGACAGGGTGATCATTATCAATAAAGGAGAATTAGTGGCCGATGATAAACTGAGCAATTTACAGAGAGGTCAAAAAGACAACCATGTGGTTATTGTCCAATTCCGGGAAGCTGTAGCCAAAAGCATTTTAGAAAATATAAAGGGGGTTTCCAAAGTGGAAGAACTACAAACTAAAAACTATAAGCTACAAACTGATAATCCCGATATTGTAAAGAAACAGTTATTAGAGATTGCTGTGCAGCAAAACCTGGACATTGTCTCCTTACAAAGTGAAAGCCAGAGTCTTGAATCTATCTTCAAAAACCTGACGAACAAATGAACAATTGAACAATTGAACAGGTGGATGATGAAATAATTCTCAAACTCAACTGATTAAATAAAGAACGCCGGGTCCTTAAACCCGGCGTTCTTCTTTCCTTGTTTATCATTTGATGCTCTAAAATCCTTTTTTATCGGCTGGTTTCTCTGTTTTGCCTTTTTCAAAATCACCTCCATAGACCATCACCAGTTTTGACTTGTCAAAATATTTACGCAAGGCGGCATTGACTGCGTCGAGACTAAGATTTTTTACTTTGTCCTCGAACATAGTAAATTCATTAAGGTCCCTGTCATTTACCAGGTAAGCACGGAGAATATTCGCGAGGTTATTGTTGCTGCCCAGCGTCGTTTTATCCTGTTCCAGGAAACTATTGACAGATTTTGACAGTTCATCCTTTGTGAAACCACCATTGATGGCTTTATCAATTTCCTGGTGCAGGGCCGAGTCGAGACGTCCTTTATAAATGGGATTAAAGAACGCATAAAGTCCCCAGTTACCCGTATTGTATTTGTATTGTACATTCATGAAACTGCCAGCGCCATAGCTCATCCCTTCGTTCTCTCTCAGGCGTTGTGGTATCCGTGAAGAAAGAAAGGCGCCACCGCCCAGCAATTCATTCGCCATGATCACAGCAGGGTAATCGGGATGTTTGCGGGAAATATTAAGATTCATCCCAGCCAGCATCATGGCATTGGTCTTATCGGGTGTATTGATGGTTTCGGTAGTAGCTTTTGTTTCAAAATAGCGCGGTTCTATTTCTTTATAACTACCCTTGCTGTTCCATTTCCCAAAAGAAGTCTGCAAGAAATCTTTCACCTGGGTCTTATCTACTTCGCCTACAAAAACCGAAACTGAATTATTGGCCCCGTAGAAATCAGTATAGTATTTTTTAACATCATCCAGCTTCACCTTTGCAAGCTCTTCCAGGCTCTCATCGGTACTGGATGCGTACAAGGGGTGACCTTTGGGATACTTGGCTAATAATTTATTTAGTTTTTCTGAAGCCAGCGACTGGGGGTCATTCTTCGCAGCCTCGTAATTGGCTTTAGTATCGAGTATTACCTTATCAAATTCAGCAGCATCAAATTTCGGGTGCTTCAGCATATCATCCAGTAAGGCAAGTGCGGCCGGGAGATTTTGCCGGTCGGTACTGATATTGATAAAGAGGGAGCCGTCACCTCCTGAAAAAGAAATAGTTGTTTTTATCCTGTCAAGTTCATCGGCGATCTGTTTTTTTGTTTTGGTACTGGTACCTGACTTCAGCATATTGGCGAGTACACCCGCGGTCTCTGATTTGTCGGAAAGGGATTTTTCATCCCCGAACCTTAAGGTAATAGCTGCACTGATCTTATCGCCCTTGGTTGGCTTTTCCAGCAAGGCGTATTTGCCGCCATTGGCCAAGGAACCATACTCGGTATTCTTTTTAATATTCGCAATACTGTTCTCAAAATTGGCTTTTTGCGCAGCTACTGCTTTGCCGGTATAACCATTCAGTAATGACCTGACATCAGGTGTTTCAGCAACAACAGTTCTTTCCGGCGTTGTTGCTTCCGGAATAAAGACACCGTACGTACGGTTAGATGGTTTGTAATATTTTTTTGCCGCTGCCTGGAGATCGGCCACGGTCAATTTTTCAATACGGTCGCGGTAGAGAAACCAAAGACGCCAGTCCCCGGCACCGATAAACTCGGTCAACGCGATCGAGAAATTTGTTGTGCGGCTCATGGTGTTTTCAATACCTTTTAGGATCGTATTTTTTGCACGGGTCAGGTCTTCTTCTGTAAAAGTTACTGAGCCGAGCTGGTCTGCAGAACTTAATAACGCCTGTTTGGCGCTGTCCAGGCTTTTATCTTTGGGAACCTCGCATTCAAAATAAGTAAACCCAGGATCGTAGACAGTCATGGAATATCCTGATATCTTGGAAGCAAGTTTTGTTTCCACCAGTTTCTTGTACAATATACCCGACGGGTCATTGGTCAGCACCTGGATCAACGCATCGTTTGCCGCATAATCTTTATCCGCCACCGACGGCGTATGATAGGCCATACTCACATATTGAATATCCCCGGTGCGGCGGAGTTCTACATTCCGCTCACCATCCTGGGGAGGCTCGACAGTATAAGTAGGCTGGAGAACTCTTGTTGGTTTAGGGATAGGTCCGAAGTACTGCTGGATATACGCCAGCGCTTTTTTCTCATCAAATTTCCCCGCCACCAGCAGCACGGCATTATCGGGCTGGTAATATTTTTTATAAAATACTTTCAGGTTCTCGGCTTTTACTCTTTCGATATCTTCTTTGCTCCCGATCGTCGATTTACCATAGTTATGCCAGAGATACATGGAAGAAAGAACCCTTTCATTCAATACACCACTGGGATAATTCTCCCCGATCTCGAACTCGTTACGCACGACGCTGAATTCTTTTTTCAGCTCTTCGGGTAATATTTTCGAATTTACCATACGATCGGCTTCCATATCGATCGCCCAGCGAAGGTTCTCATCGGAGGCGGACAGGATCTCGTAATAGTTAGTCCTGTCGTACCAGGTGGTACCGTTGGCCTGGGCTCCTTTATCAGCAATCGCTTTTTTTATATCTACGAATTTTTTGCATTGTTTGAAGAGCATATGCTCGAGCAGGTGGGCCATCCCGCTTTCACCATAGCCTTCGTGGCGGGAACCGACCTTGTAAACAATGTTCACAGCGATATTGGTTTGTGATTCATCCGGCATCAGTAATACATGTAAGCCATTGCTTAATTCATATTCTTTGATACCCTCTACAGTAGTAACTAACTTAGGTGTAGTTTGAGCCTGTATATTACCGACTTGCAATAAAAGAAGCAGGCTGAGTGGAATAAGGTAAAAACGCATGGTTATTGATTTGTTTTAAAGATAAGTGTATTCCAAAAATCGAAGAGGGAAGTTTTCCGGGTGGTTTAAAATAAAGACAGGCGGTTTGATGTGACCGTCGTGATGATATGATGATATGGCCGTTAGCCGATCACCGGATAATCGTAATAGTTCCCTTTTCCATGATCGTCTTGTCGTTGTTGTCGACATATTCGAGTATCCAGACATAGACTCCCGCATCCTGTTCCACCCCTTTTAACTTCCCATCCCAACCCTGGCCGTAAGTAGTGGTAAAAAATACGCGGTTGCCCCAGCGATTAAAGACTGAAAAGCTTTTGAGCGATTTCATGCCAACCAGGTACGGCTTTGCTACATCGTTCAGGCCATCGCCATTCGGTGTAAACGCAGAGGGCAAGTAATAGCCGGGTTTACGCAACACCTGCATAAGAACAGAATCTGTCGTTACACAGGTATGCACGTCTGTTATAACGACCTTGTAATCGATGTCATTATTCGTTGCAAAGAATTCCGTGTATTGAGTGAAGTAATTGCTGAGTTGTTCTTTTGGAATCCAGTTATAATTTGGACCGATCCCGGGTCTTGCATGAAGGTATTGTGAACTGCCCTGAGGAACCGTGATAGCCCGGTAACGGACGCCGTCAGCCGGTTTATTTATCTGTACTTTTTTTACCAGTGTCATGGGATTCTGCTCGCAGCCCAGTGTCACCAATTTTAATGTCACGTCGGTTTTACCCGGGGTTGTATAGATTACTGGCGGAGGATTTTTTAATACAGATCCCAGTCCGCTGTTGCCAAAGTCCCAGCTGTAGTTCACCTGGACAGCCCCTTTTTCATCACTTAAATTATAGAAATTAATCTGCCGGTCCACACATATAGAATCAAAGGAGAAACGGGGAATACCGTTCGGCATTACATGTACGGTAAGGTCCGTACTGTCCACACAGCCATTGGAAGAAGTGGCGATCAGTTTCGTGATATAATCCCCGGGAAAAAGGAAAGATTTAGTGGCATCGATACCTGTCTGTCTTCTCTGGTCGCTGAACATCCACAAATAACTAAGGGAAGATCCATCGGAAACAGAAGTTCCGTTGGTGAATGTAAATGAATTGTTAGTGATGCAGGCTGAATCATTGCTCGGCGAGAAGGAAACCATCGGTAATGGATGCACTGTAAATGGTATTTGCCGGGTTGAGTCGGTACACCCGAATTGCAGGAGTTCTGCCCAATAATTTCCACTCAGCAGCGGGTGAAAGGAAGGTCCTGTCGCACCAGGTACGGCGGTATTTCCATCATACCATTGAATGGAAGGGACTGCATTGGATGCAAACAGTGTTCCGGCATTCCTATCACCATTACAATAGATATCTTTTCCTGTCAGCGAGATCACTGTATCAACCGGGCGTCCTGTAATATAGGTCGTGTCATAGGAATTGCATCCCGTAACCGGGTCAACAGTATAAACAATAAATTCAACAGGTGTATTTGCATTTACATAAGCGAATGGATTCGCAACTGCCGGGTCACTTACCTGGGCGGCAGGTGTCCAGGTATACGTATAGGCCGGGTTGGGAACTGTTCCAATCTGGAGCGATTGATTGGTACAAATACTGGCATCCGGCCCTGCAATGGATACGGGTAGTGGATTGATCGTGAATGTAATAGTAGCTGTTGTATCTGTGCAACTAAACTGCTGAACCTGTGCCCAGTAATTTCCACTTGCAGTTGGCTGATAAGTGAACCCGGTTGCTCCGGGTACCGGCACTGCGCCATTATACCATTGCACAGCTGAAAGTACGTTGTGTACAGATAATATTCCGGCAGCAGGATCGCCCTGGCAATAAGTTTTGCTGCCATTCAATGCAATGGCTGTATCTATCTGTCTTGTCGTAACATAAGTTGTATCATTGGCGATACAGCCTGTCAGGATATCAGTGGTTGTTACAATGAACTGTTCCGGAAAGGGTGTAAGCGTCCACGCAAATGGGTTGGAAGCAGTCTGGTTGGATACCTGGGCCGCAGGTGTCCATAGATAGGTATATACCGGGTTGGGAAGAACACCAATCTGAACCTGTTGATTCCGGCAAATGTCCACATCCGGCCCCGCATCTGCGTTAGGCCTGGCACCAACATTAACCGTTGCATATAGAGTATCCCTGCATCCGAACCCGGTATAAGGAATCACGATTACAGGAAAAACGGAACCAACAGAAGGTGGCGGGTTCAGGTATAAGGTCTGGGTAGAAGAAAGTAAAGTTGAGAAAGTGTTATCCGAATACCATTCATAGCCTTGAAAACCAAAAGGAGCTGACAGGGTAATGGCCATATCGCCGGGACAGATTGTATTGCCGGTAATAGCGCCGTTACAATTGGTGTTTACATCTACATATGCATAACCAAAATGTGCTGTAAAAACACAATCATTCGTGATAAACTCGAGTTTTATCGTTTTACCAACAAACTCATTTAAGTTAATAGTTATCGGGGTCCAATCTTTATAAACTACTCCCTGGCCGAATGGTGAAGGAATAAAACCCGGAAGAGACGATGATGCCACAAAATCAAAGTCAACACAGGGAATGGTTGAACCCGAGGATATATCTGTTATTCGGGCTCTAAAACGGGGTTGTTCCCAGCGATTGTGTTGTGGATCTTGTAAAACAACCGCATAGTGGAAGATCATTGAAAATGAAGTCAGGGTATTGGGGATGGTATAGGTATATGAAATACTTTCTGCCTGATGGTTCCCGCCACTGTTGCCAAGTTTTACACTATACCCACTACCGTTGGGACAATTTTCAGGGAAAAGACCCCAGGGGTCTGTGCCAGCTGTAGCGGCAGTAATGATCGTATGGCGGCCAGGAATAGGAGGTGTTGGTGCAAGAACAAGGTTTCCAGCAGGGTCAACAATCCCGGCCTGGCAAACCCAATTTGAAAAATTTCCCTGTTCAAAATCAAGATTAGAAGGGCAAAGACCGGATTGAGACCGGGCCGTATTAAACGAGAGAATAAATAAGAAAAACAGTAAACAGTATGAGAGCCGGGAGAAACGCATAAGCTGGGTAAAGTGAGTCCAAATTTATTCAAAAAAACTCAACCCGCGGCATAAAAGGTTAATCGGTTTCGGGCTGATGAATTCCTAATCTTTGGCATCATTCCTAAAACATTGTTTCTTTGCACGATAAATAAAAAACAGCACCCGAACATGAGTTACATTTCTGAGATTTTCGCCCGCCAGATCCTTGATTCCAGAGGCAACCCAACCGTAGAAGTAGACGTGTTTACCGATGAAGGAGCAGTGGGCCGGGCAGCCGTACCCAGTGGCGCCAGTACCGGTATTCATGAAGCCGCTGAACTACGTGATGGAGACAAAAAAATATATGGCGGCAAAGGCGTGCTGAAAGCTGTCAGTAATGTAAATGAAGCCATCGCTCCTTTATTGCTGGGTTATGATGTAGCGGACCAGACAGGAATTGATGAAATGATGATCCGCCTGGATGGTACACCCAACAAGACCAAACTGGGAGCTAATGCGATCCTTGCCGTAAGCATGGCCGTGGCCAAAGCCGCTGCCGAAGAAGCGTCTCTTCCATTGTACCGTTATATCGGCGGTACCAATGCGAAAACGGTACCTATCCCGATGATGAATATCCTGAATGGCGGCGCCCATGCTGATAACAAAATTGATTTCCAGGAATTCATGGTTATGCCAACAGGGGCTTCCTCTTTCAGTGAAGGTCTGCGCTGGGGCGTGGAAATCTTCCATGCCCTGAAATCAGTGCTGAAGAAAAAAGGTTACAGTACCAATGTAGGCGATGAGGGCGGCTTCGCCCCTAATATCCAGAGTAATGAAGAAGCGATCGAGACCGTGCTGACCGCGATCCAGGCAGCTGGCTACAAAACCGGTTCGCAGGTGGTGATCGCTATGGATGCCGCCAACAGCGAACTCTGGAACAGCAAAAAGAAAAAATATGTTTTTCATAAAAGCAGCGGTAAGGAAATGACCAGTGAGCAACTGGTGAAATACTGGGCCAATTGGGTGAAACAATACCCGATCGTTTCTATCGAGGACGGTATGGCAGAGGACGACTGGAATGGATGGAAAATGCTGACCGATACAGTGGGTAATAAATGCCAGCTGGTAGGCGATGATCTTTTTGTCACGAACGTTACAAGGTTACAACAAGGTATAGACAAAAAAATCGGGAATGCCCTGCTCGTTAAAGTGAACCAGATCGGAACCATCACTGAAACTATCAACGCGGTTACACTGGCTCAGCACAATGGGTATAATACGATCATGAGTCACCGCAGTGGTGAAACAGAAGACACCACGATCGCTGATCTCGCAGTGGCCTTGAATTGCGGCCAGATAAAAACCGGAAGCGCATCGAGAACGGACAGGATGGCCAAGTATAATCAGCTGATCCGGATTGAAGAATTATTGGGTGATTCAGCTGTTTATCCAAAAGGAAGAATTAAATTTGGGAAATAAATGTTCGATGTTTAAGGTTCGAAGTTGGATGTCAAAATGGCTCTGACCCTCAAACGTCAAACTTTAAACATCCAACCATGAAGTTTTTAAACCATATCCCTGCATTTCTTAAAAACAAGTATTTCATCTCCTTTGCGGCATTTTGCGTTGTTATCCTTTTCCTGGACAAGAATGATTTCTTTACCCAGCTTGCACGCCGGAATGAACTCAAAGATTTGCAGCAAAGCAGGCGTTATTACAGCACCCAAATAGCCGCAGAACGTAAAGAATTAGAGGCACTTAAGACCAATCCCGCCACCCTTGAAAAATACGCCCGGGAGAAATACCTGATGAAAAGAGATAATGAAGAGCTTTTTATCCTATCGGAAAAGCCCGATCCTTCCAATGCCGGTATAAAGAATTAGGAGCTGAAACACAATAAGGCAAACCTGCCCCCGTTAATATGACGGACGTTTTTAATATTTCTTATCAAGGACACATCTGATTACCGGACACAAATTGGTTTGCCAATGACAAATTTTACTCCCGAGGACCTTTTATTGTATTTATACAAAGAAACCTCTCCTGAACAGACCACTGCTATTGAAACCGCTTTAGAAAAAGACTGGACACTCCGTGAAAAACTGGGTGTACTAAAAATTTCAATGGAAAGGCTCGAAAAGCTCACCTTATCTCCCCGCACAGAAGTTGTATTGAACGTGATCAACCATGCGAGAGAAAAAACAGCTGAACAAGTATAGGTCTAAGCCTTTAAAAGAGAAGAAGGAGATAAAGAGATTCCAATAATCTCCGTATCTCCTTCTTTTTTATATTATCTCTTAGCTACTCTTTTCCTCCTTCTCTTCTTTCTATTTCCTCCTAGCTTTGTATTTATGACCCGCAAAGAGCGCTACCGCTTTGTAATTGATTATTTCGAAAAGAATATGCCGGTCGCGGAGACCGAACTGGAATTCAGGGATCCCTACCAGTTATTGGTAGCCGTGATCCTTTCTGCCCAATGTACCGACAAAAGGGTTAACCTGACTACCCCCGCGATTTTTAAAAAATATCCTGACGTTCACTCCCTGAGTAAAGCCAGCATTGCGGAACTCTTTCCTTTTATTAAAAGTATTTCCTACCCGAATAATAAAACCAAACATCTTCTGGGGATGGCGAATAAAGTGGTCACTGATTTTAGCGGCAACATACCGATGACGGTGGAGGAACTGGTGCAATTACCCGGGGTGGGAAGAAAAACCGCCAATGTTATCACTTCGGTCATCGACCGTCAGCCGAATATGGCCGTAGATACGCACGTATTCCGCGTAAGCAAACGGATCGGGTTGGTTTCCCAGGACGCTTCTACCCCACTGGCTGTTGAAAGAGAATTATTAAAAAATATCCCTGTAGCCCTGGTCCACAAAGCTCATCACTGGCTGATCCTGCATGGACGATATACCTGCCGGGCGCGTAATCCCAAATGTGAAGAATGTGGCTTGAGAACTGTTTGCCTTTATTTCCTGAAGGAAAGATCCAAACATTAATACAGTTTCCGGGTGTTTCCCGGACCGCGCTAACTTTTATTTTTCCCCATTTGTTCAATAAGTTAAACTTTGCCAGTTCGGATAATTCTATACATTTAATCATCGTAGTTGATCTCCCCCTGCCTATCCTGCCCCTCTGACTAAACGGTTTATTCAGTCTATTAAATGAAAATCTCTTGCGGATGAGAAAATTTTTATTGGGAGTGCTGGTATGCAGCTTTGTATCCAACCAATCTCTTAATGCCCAGTTTTATTATTACAACAACAAATATTATGAGAACGCGCTGGTAGTTGAATTAGGCGTTACCGGCGGTGTAATGAATTCACTTACTGATCTCGGAGGCAAGAAAGGTATTGGAAAGAATTTTATCAAAGACCTTAACTGGAAAAACACAAAACCCTGCGTCGGGGCTTATATCACAGGTATGTACCAGAATAAGATCGGGTTCCGGTTACAGGGAACTTTCGGATCGGTCAAGGGTTATGACAGTATTTTAAAACCAGTTGCCGCTACTACCAGCGGCCGTTATGAACGTAACCTCAGCTTTAAAAGCAGGATCGCCGATTTCCAGCTGGGAATAGAAATTCACCCGTTGATGTTCAAAAGCTACGAGGATGAACTACCGATCCTGTCACCCTATGTAGTGGCAGGGATCGGGTATTATTCTTTTGACCCGCAAGCCAATTTACATGGTCAGTGGTATTCGCTGCAACCGCTGAGGCTGGAAGGACAGGGTTTTGCCGAATACCCCGATCGCAAGCCCTATAAACTCAGCCAGTTTAATTTTGCAGCAGGGCTGGGTATAAAATACGAGATCAATGATATCTTCAACCTGCGTTTTGAATTAGAGCACCGTTTTCTTATGACCGACTATCTCGATGATGCAAGTACGGATTATATAGATCCTAATCTTTTTTATAGTTACCTGCCTTCCAACCAGGCTGCTATTGCCCAGCAATTGTATAACAGGAAACCGGAACTAAATCCAACCGATATGTTGGTTCCCGGGGAACAACGCGGCGATCCGAAAGACAAGGATGCTTTTTTCTCCATCCAGCTAAAACTGGGAATGACCCTTGGCCGGATAAGGAGATAGAAACCTGGATTATACCTCAACCGGTCGATCCTGAAGTTGATTTAAGAAAAATTAGTATACCTCCCCTTCCTGCGGTTGGTTTTACCAGACTTTCCTCCCTTAAGCCGATCCTATTTAGTAACTTTATTTTTTAAAATTTCTAAACCGGCAACTGGCGAGGCAACCAAAATAAACCTTTTATGCAGGATGGAGTAATACACCGGGCCGATCCCCTTTTGAATAGTTCTCTTTCCTTCTGCCCGCTTGTGGCGTCGCTGAAAAAGAACATTGCAGATGGCAACCCGGGTATGCAGAAACTCTATGGCCAGGTGGTAAAGGAACTGGAATTGCATCCTGAACTGATGCAAACCATCACAGACCTTTCTGTTTTAAAGCCACAAGCCGAACTGATCCAGGAATTACTGTCGGCCGTTTTCCCGCCGACAACATCCAATTATATGTATGGCGTTGCATTCCCGTTCACCCTGGAAGCCGTTTATACCTCACCACTTTTTAAAAAATTCCTGCTTAAACCCGGTACGAATGAAATAGTTTTTCCAGATAACGAGACAGGGCCAGGCCTTAAACAACAAAGGTTACGTTTTGCCTATGGTCTTATCCTGAAAAAATATCTTGGATTCAACAGTTCTGATATATCGCGCCTGACCTATTCTTACCCTGATGAAAATACCGGGCTTACCCGTTATATGGAACTGCGGCTTGATGGCCGTTTTATCGATGTTCGTCCCGCGGGAGAAATGCCTCCTTTACCGGAGAGCATCCTGGACCAGCAAACCAACCGCCTCCTGACCGTGGAAGAACTTATGCAGCAAATCCCCATTGAGCAATTTATATTCGAAGGCATTACCGTAATGCGGGTAAATGATGTTACAGAACAAGAAGTGATATCAGAGATAAAGAACATGCTCCTGGACAACAATGCTTTTTCCGATACGGCCGTGTATACAGAGATCGAGGGCTATATACAAAGCCTGATAGGGCTAAAGGATATTTCGATCGGTGTAACTCCTTTTTTCAAGATCAATAACCACTATGTATATTCTGACCTGCACAACAGCAACAGCCTGTTGTTCCGGCATTTTCACAGCAGCAGCGAAAAAGATGAAATAAGTGATTATTGTAAACTCCTTTTCCGGGATAACAACCAGCCCATTTTATTTGAGTCGCTCGACGAGCAGTCACTCAGCGAAGTACAATGCCTCCAGTATTATTATACCACAGGCAGCAGGAGCCTGATCCTTTGCCCGTTGAAACTGCGGAATGACCTGATCGGGATCCTGGAGATTGTTTCCAAAGAACCTGGTCACCTGAAACCGGCGCATATCGGTAAAATAGAGAACATGATCCCCTTGTTCACGCTCGGACTGGAGAAAAGTCTTGACCAGCTGAATGCACAGGTGGACCGGGTGATCAAGAAAAAGTTTACAGCCGTACAACCTGCCGTGGAATGGAGATTTACCGAAGCAGCCCTGAATTATATCGTGGGCAAACAGGCAAAAGAAGAGGTGAAAGTCGAGCGGATCGCGTTTAACGATGTTCACCCGATCTACGGCGCAATAGATATCCGAAATTCTTCCACCGAACGATCCCATGCGATTCAACTCGACATGATCGAACAATTGGAGCATGCCCGTAAAGTGGTCAAAAAAGCCCAATCCGAAATGCAGTTTCCGCTGCTCCAGGAAATAGAATTCAAGATCGATAAATTCATTGAATCGGCTACAGAAGTACTCCAGTCAGAAGAAGAGCTGAGTATCCTTGAATTTATGCAAGGACAGGTCGTTTCTGTCTTTAACCATCTTCACAGTACGGAACCTTCTGTCAAGAATGAAATTGAAGAATATTTTGCTTCCCTTGATCCGCAACTGGGGATGCTCTACCATCACCGCAAGGAATATGAAGAAAGTATTTCCCGTATCAATGATACACTGGCGCGGTTTATAGATAAAGAGCAGGCTGCCGCACAAAAGGTCTACCCGCATTATTTTGAACGGTATGTTACGGACGGGCTTGAGTTCAATATTTTCATGGGCCAGTCTATCAGCCCCCGTAAGAAATTTGACGAGATCTACCTTCGTAATATGAAGATGTGGCAGCTGACTGTGTTAACAAAAGCCGCCCGGGTCACGCATAACCTGGAAAAAGAATTAAGTCATCCGTTACGTACCACGCAACTGATCCTTTCGCATGGCCAGACACTTTCGATCCTCTTCAGGACAGAAGAAAGAAAATTTGATGTGGATGGCGCATATAATATCCGCTACGAGATCGTGAAGAAAAGAATTGATAAAGTGCGGATAAAGGATACCAATGAAAGGCTTACGCAACCCGGCAAGATCGCTATCGTGTATTCACAGGCCAGGGATGCAGCTGAATACAGCGAGTACATTGAATTCCTGCAAAGCAAAAACCTGCTCAGGGGAGAAATAGAAAAATACGACCTGGAAGAATTACAGGGCGTATCCGGGTTGAAAGCCCTCCGGATAGAAGTGAACTTTGACGACACCCCAAAAGAAGCTACGGTCGAATTGTCCAGCACCACTTCGCAGCAGCTGCTGGATAAATAATATTTTTTTTATTTTTAAACAAAGAAGCCAGTTTTTTCAAACTGGCTTCTTTGTTTTATGTTGTGCAGGATCAGAACTTAAAGCTCAATCCTACCAGCGGGATGTTATCTTCTTTTGATACCGCGTAGCTAACAGAGATCACGAAACGGCGAAGTGGGGAGAACCATAAACCACCACCATAACCGGTTGCCATTTTCTTATCCGTATCATTTTCCACCCATACCCTTCCAAAATCCACAAAGCCAAAAATACCAAAGGAGGCCGGGAACAGATAGGTATGGAAGTTGGCGAGCCGCAATCTTAATTCTGCCTGGTTGTAAAACTTGGATTTGCCCGCAAATCTTTCTTTCCGGTAGCCCCTGAGATTTTCATCACTGCCCAGGTACTGAGCCTGGTAAAACTCGAATTTTTTGCTGGTGGTAGTACCGGCGCCGATCCTGTCGGCAAAGACCAGGCGGTCGTGTATCAGGTTCACATAAAACGAAAGATCCGTATTTAACTGGGTGACCCCTTCATAACTGTATTTCGTTATACCGGTCATACTACGGATCGTAGTGACCCAATTCACTCCTTTGTCAGGCATGGCGCGGTGGTTCCGGGTATCCACGATAAAATTAAATAGCACTCCAAAATAAGACTGTTTCTTAAAGACATTGGGATAGTTCAGACCACTCAACGTGTTCAGCACCACGTTACGTTTTTTGTTCAGATCATCTGTCGAATCAAGTGAATAAAACTGGAAAGTAGGCCCAAGTGATATCATGATCTTCTCAGATAAACGACGGCGTAAGAGCAGGGAAATATCCCCTAAATCATAGCGTATCCGGTAGTACTTGAATTTTTTTGGTTTCGTTTTGTCATAAATGCTGTTCATCCCGTACCCAAAGAAATTGGACGTGTTGTTGGGGCCTTTATAAGATATATCGGTCAGGATATCCGTTTTACCTCCAAATACACCGATAAATTCATTGTTATACCTCATGTTGACAGCCTTGGTAGAAAAAGCATAGGCAATTCTAAACTGGTGCAGGGATTTGTAAGGTGTTTTACGGAAACCATGACGAATGAATTTGAAAGTAGGTCCAAGGGATATACCGTCGTCCGGGTTATAACCCCCAGTAATAAATATCGATTGGAAAGGATACTTGTAATAGATACGCTGGAAAGAATTTATCGCCGTGTCATGGGACATTTTATTCCTGAACGGACCGGTAAGCGTATTGTTACCATCTTTTTTATCATAGACCAGTCCGCCGGGTGATTTGGTAGTATTTTCATATACATCCTGGCCACCACCACCGATCATCCGCAATTTTATTTTATCGTTGGTTCCGTTGATAAGGAATCTATCATCCCCGTCAAAGCCGTATAACCTGACCTCTTTTGTTACCAGCGGGAAGAATTTGCGTTCATACATTTTTACAGATTGCGAACCATCCTTATCCGTTTTATATACCTGTACCAGCAGGCTTCCATCATCATTCCGGGTGATATTAAAAAGTTCTTTTTTATCACTGGAGGTAACGCTTACGATTTCCGAGAGAAAAGCATAATACTCCATCACCTCTGCCACGAGGTAATTACGGCGGTCTTTCAGGGTCTGGATGATCTTCGCCGCGGATATATTTTCTATTTCATTGGGTTGTTGCGACAGGGAGCTTTCAATCACAGCATCCGTCATCTTTGATACAAAACTTTCAACTTCTCTTCTCCAGTCTTCTTCGGTAAGCTCATTTAAAAAGAAGCGGTCAAGATTACGCGCCGCGAAATTGAACCGTTCGATACTTTTTGCCTTGGGTTTAAAGCCTTCGAGTTGTGGCACCAGCGAACGACCTTTGATAAGACCTGGTAACAGGCCCTGGTTGATATAAAAAGCCTGGTCCCTGTCTTTTGCGATCGGGTAGAACATTTTTCCTTTTCCATAATCATAAGCACCCCATATCCACTGGTCTTCGTGACGGTCAAGGTCCATAACGAACATATCCAGGATGCGGATACGTAAGAGGGCTGCCTGGTCCACATCGTTATCATTGTCCTTTTCGAGTTTATCGGCTACTTCATCGGTATCATATCCTTTGCTAACGGAGTCAGGCAAACGTTGTTCATAGAGGGCAAGCATATTGCCAAAATCCTTCCTGTATTCACCCAGTTTGGGATCATCCCCGATATACACCAGTTTAACCGGCCCGTGAGGAATACCAGCGGCTTTATTCAGAACCGGTATGGATAAGGCTGCATAAGGATAAGATGCGGATACACCATCCGAGACCAGGTCAGCCGCGGCGTCACTTTGCAGGTCACCGGGTAATGTTTTGCTGGTAATGAATTTGGCAATCGAGCGAAGCGTATATTGTTTTCCCTGCGGATCTTCAAGGCGAAGCGATTTGGTTTGTTTACCGCCCCCTCTTTTCACCGGGGTCAAACCCCCGTGTTCCGTAGCGAGGTTGATGATCGGTGCGTTAACAGGAGTATTCCATTCCTGGCGGTAGTTCCTCCCCATCCAGAAATACCTGCCCCCGCTGGTACTGAAATGTCCGCCGGGGGAACTGGTAGAGTCCTTCCCGGGTTGGGCAGCGCTTTGAGAGGCTGTAAATAAAACACACAGAGTGAGTAAACTAAGCAGTTTCATGGTTTCAGGTTTTGTAATTAAATAAATCTGGGAAGGTCAGTCCCATTGTAAAAGATACGAATTTTTGAAAATAAGCAAATTATTAACAAATCTGTAGAAAAATTGAAGCAATTTCCAGGAAGACACCCTTGGTTTAACCTTATATAAAATTTCTTCTTCAGTTAAACATAAAAATCCAAAAAAGAACGGGTCTTCCTCTGGTTAAATGAAACTAACGCTGAAACAATGTTGTCTTTCATTGAAATGATATTCAACTGTAAAATGATACTGTTCACAGATATGTTGTACAATCGGAAGCCCCAGTCCCGAGCCTTCGGAATAATCAGATTTATAAAACCGGTCAAAAATCCTGTTCTGGTCCAGTTCCTTTTTCCCCGAATTACAAACAAATAACATATGATTTTCTGTACGGATCGTCATTTGTCCGCCGGTTTCATTGTGACGGATCGCGTTCCTGAGTAAATTACCGATAAGGATATCCGCCAATTCGCGGTTCATAGTAGCTTCCAAAGGGTTTAGCTGGAGGGTGACCTTTAAGTTCATGGCATTCATCCACTCTTCCATTTCACTGACCTTTTCTTCCACCAATTCGTTGACCGATAACCGTTGTGTTTCCCGGTACTCTTTGTTCTCAATCCTGGCCAGCAGCAACAGGGATTGGCATAGCCGGGATAATTTCTCAACCGCCTTATAAATTCCTTCCACCTGGTGCATACTTTTTTCACTCAATTCCGGTTCCTGGATCAGCACATCCAGTTTTGAATTGATCACAGCCAGCGGTGTTTGCATTTCATGCGATGCATGATCTGTAAAATCACGCAGGGATAGATAATCCTTCACCACTTTTTCGGCCATCACTTTAATACTCTCATTAAGTTCCCTGAACTCTGTTATTTTGGTCGGTTGTATATTCATTTTCCCCGGCGCCGAAAGGTTGAATTCCTTGATAGAAGAAAGCGTATTACGGAAAGGCTGCCAGAGTTTCTTCAGCAGGAAGCGATTAGTAAAAAATAAGATCGCCGTCAGCAATACGATCAGGGCGATCGTTGAAAAAAGAATAATCCACACAAGGTCTTCAGTAGTCTCCGCGGATTTGATAACAGAAACCATATAATATTGACCGTTTACTTTTACAGGGAAGAGTAACTGCCTGCTGGATTCCTCTTTGTTGTCATCGGGGTTAACGGTTTCCAGGTTATTAAAACTTCTGCTGCCTGCTGCAGGTAGTAGAGAAAAACTGATGCGCTGGTCCTTAAAGACAGTAGGAGCCGGCAAACTCCCGTGTTTGCGTATATAATCATAGATTTCTACTTCTTCCACTTTTAGAGATTCATCCAGCTGCCTGATCAGTACATAACGAAGGAGGAAATAATACCCTGCAGCTGCAAGAAGCAGGATGAACAGGCTGGAAATGATCGTAATCCTGTTATACTGGGCCTGGAGCTTCATTTATCCGTCAATTTATAGCCGATACCATAGACTGATTTGATATAATCCCTGCAACCCTGTTGCTGTAACTTTTTGCGGAGGTTCTTGATATGGGTATAGATAAAATCGAAGCTTTCCCCGTAGCCCATTTCCTCGATCCACAGATGATCTTTTAAAGCATTCTTGGGGATCACTTTACGTTTGTTAGCGATCAGGTACAGCAGCAACTGGTATTCTTTACCCGTCAGCTCCACCCGTTTATTATGAATACTTACTTCGTTAGCCATGGTATCAATATCTATTTCCTGGAAAGAAATGATATTGTTGCCCTCGTATGTTTTTCGACGGATAATGGCGGCAACGCGGGCAGCAAGTTCAGAGAGATGGAATGGTTTCACCAGGTAATCATCGGCACCTAATTTCAGACCGTGTATCCGGTCATCAATCGAATTACGGGCAGAAATGATGATAACACCATCGTTCTTGTGATTTTTCTTTAGGTCCTGGAGTATCTGCAGCCCTGAACCATCCGGTAATGTGATATCCAGGATAATACAATCATAATCCCAGCTCTCTGTTTTGGATCTTGCTTCCCGGTAACCGGCAGCCGCGTCGCAGGTATAATTCTCCTGGCGGAGATAGGTAAGTATGCTCGAGCTCAGGTCGGGTTCATCTTCTATGATCAATAATTTCATCTGCCGGTAAATTTCTGTCAAATTGATCAGATACAAAATATAAATAAAAGAGGAAGCTCTTCCAGCGCAATGGGATCAATTGATCTTGATATGATCACAGGGATACTGCTGGAGTAACCCTGTAACCGCACGAAGTTTACAACCAGGAATTATTTGGTCGCTTTTTTCTTGACATCGAATTTCCTGGATATCGCAAGCCGGATACTTCCGGAAGGCAGGTAATAGTTCTTGGTTGATGCATCCCCTTTTGTCCATAAGGTACTGCCCAGCGCATTTACACTTACACCCCAGGTGGGACTGTTATAACCGATAGCGCCTTTTCCAACGATCGAAGGCCCGATGCTTGTTTTCCGGTGCTTGCCGTAGATCCCGTCTTCTGAAGTCATGGTGAGATCGAGGTTACCCACGCCGGAAACAGTAATAAAGAAATGTTGATCCATTACCAGTGTATAGGCATAACCAATGCCGGCGCCGATCGCCATGAAATTGATATTGTCAATTCCTTTTTGTGCAAAATTGTTTTCTATACTTTTAGGAACAAGGGCGCTGTCCCCTTTCACGGTCCCGTAATAGAGTGTACCGCCATATAAGGCAGACCCGGCTGATTTTTTTTGCCATTCATTCTGCGTGATTGCTGCACGGTAAGAGAATTTTGCTTTATTGGGAACCTGGTAAGCGGAGATGCCAAACAGGCTGACTTTAACATCATCGCGGTAATAATATTTATTGGCGGTCGTTGCATATCCCTTTGGTTCGAGATGGTATCCTTTGGGGAATAAAGCTACCAGGTCGATGGCCCATTTACGCGGGTAGAGATGAAGTTGCAGGTCAAGACCCTTGGTTACCCCTTTATCCTTATCCCTGTTGAGGAAAGCAAAGCCATAAAAAAGATTGAGGGAAAAATTATGGTAGGTTACACCAACACCAAAATTCAGTTTGGTGTTTGCTTTATACTCAATATCGGTCTGGTTGCCGGAAGGAGGGATCGTAAACTTCAGGAATTTCTGGGAAAAATAGATGCGGCCGGTCAATTTTTCAGGATAGGTCTCATAATAATTAGGATCATTCACTACTCCTTTTTTCTGCGTATGACCTATAGCTGGTGTTACCAGGGAGATGAACAACAGTACAAGAAAATAAGGCAACGGGAAAGACTTTCTTTTCATAAGCTTAATTATTTGTTGATGGAAGCGCTGCAAAGTTCGGACCTAAATCTGTGGGAAATCTGTAGTTGTCCTGGCAGTCAGATTTGCTTCAGAATCTAATTATAGGTTTGATTCCTTAATCATTCTTTATGAAAAGTTCAATTACTTTCCTGATCAGTCTTTTTGCTGCAACAATCCTACAGGCGCAAAAAATTGCAGCCACAAAAGTTCCCGCTGTGGTAAGAACATCTTTCACCCGTCAATTCCCCGGGATAAAGCCAGCATGGGAAAAAGAAAAAGGAAATTATGAAGCAGGTTTTAAGCAAAACGGTCTTACCAGGAGTGCCCTGTTTGATCCTAATGGTACCCTGGAAGAATCTGAGATACAAATACCTGTAGCCCAGCTCCCTTCATCAGTGAAAGCGTATATGAAAATCCATTACAAGGGTAGTCCCATTAAAGATGCTGCGAAAATCACTACTGCTTCAGGCAAAATAGAATACGAAGCTGCTATCAACAAAAAAGATATCCTTTTTGATGCCAAGGGGAACTTTCTTAAGGAAGTGACAGACTAACTGCAAACAAAGACTATCCGCAGTGGACACGGTGACCGGAGTAAAGTTTGGCACACATATAAATATAATAATAGAGAGGAAAAACTCCTTATTCAGGCAAACTCAGCTTTTGCAGGTCTCCCCGATAAAGGGTGAAGGATCTTGTTAAAAGGGTAAACTATAAACCAAGTCGTTAAATAAGTAGAAGGAATGAAGAATAATTTTTCTGAAAAGCCTGCTATTGTGGCCGAACTTTTCAGTATTTTAGGGGTTTCACAAGTGATTCCAATGAGGGGAGATTTTCCGAAAGCGCTGTTAACACTTAATGACATTCATTCCGTTAGTTATCCGGGGTTTAGCATGAAAACTTATCCTGTTAATTTATTTACCGGAGTAATGAAAAGACTTATTGTAATGGCCGGCTGTCTCCTGCTGATAACTTTCTCCCCCCGGGCACAGGCAGATACCAGCAAACTGCGTCCCCAGGACGACTCTATCATCCAGCGGATCGTATTGATCGGGGATGCTGGTCAGCTTACAGATGGCCGCCACCCCGTAGTTGACGCTGTCCGCCAGCTTATCAAACTCGATAAAAAAACAACCGTCCTTTTTTTGGGGGATAATCTCTACAAAATGGGATTGCCCGATAACCTTGCTTCTGCCTATAATACCGCAAGAGCCGTCCTTGACTCCCAACTTTCTATTGCAGAAGGCACTCCTGCAAAAGTGTTGATGATACCGGGGAACCATGATTGGGAAAACGGCAGCCGCGGTGGTTATGATGCTGTAATCCGTGAGCAGATCTATGTCGACTTTATTCACCAGAAAAATGCCGAATTCTATCCCAAGGACGGATGCCCAGGACCGGTGGAAATAAGTTTAGGAACTGAAGTCACCGTGATCATGTTTGACAGCCAGTGGTGGATCCATCCTTTTGACAAACCCGGGATCGAATCGGACTGTAACTGTAAAACAAAGGATGAACTGGTAGCCCAGATACAGGATATTGCTGCCCGCAATTCCAAAAAACTCATTATACTGGCCTGTCACCATCCTTTCAGGAGCAATGGTATACATGGCGGATTCTTTAGACTCAAGCAACACATCTTCCCTTTTACTGATATTTTTAAGAGCGCTTATATTCCCCTTCCCATTCTCGGTTCTATTTACCCGATAGCCCGCAGTGTTTTTGGAACTCCCCAGGATCTGAAACATCCCAACTACCAGAACATGATCGACAGGATCTCCACAGCAATCAAAGAAGTGGCGCCGAATGTTGTTTTTGTGGCCGGTCATGAACATAACCTCGAACACCTGAAAGACAGCAGCTATAATTATATCATCAGCGGTGGTGGTTGTAAAGAAAGCCGGGCAAGCAGTGGCAAGAAAAGTGAATTCATTTCTACTTTATTCGGCTTTGCCGTAATGGAAGTTTCCAAAAATAAAAATGTGACGGTTGATTTTTATACAGTTGCCGATTCCATTAAAAAAGCCTATTCTGCCAAGCTGCTAAATTTCACCAAGATCCCCGAAGCAGCGCTGGATACTGCCAAGGCGGTGGTTATAGAAGATCCCTGGCTTAAATACAAGGACACCATTACGGTGGCCGCGAGCAAACGTTATCCTCCCATCAGCGGGATGAAGCGTTATTTCATGGGACAGAATTATCGTTATGAATGGTCGGAGCCGGTGAATATGAAAGTCTTTAACCTCTCGAAAGAAAAAGGTGGTCTTAAGATCGTCGGTTTAGGGGGTGACAAACAAACAAAATCACTGCGACTGGTGGATAAAAAAGGAAAGGAATGGGTTCTAAGGAGTATGAACAAAACTCCTACCAAAGCGATCCCTGAGTCCTTCAGGGGTACACTTGCGGAAGACCTGGCAGCAGAACTGAACTCTGCTACCAACCCTTATGGGGCTCTTGCTTTCCCGATATTGGGTAAGGCTATTGATGTGACTGTCGCAAAACCTGAATTATTCTTTGTACCTGATGACCCGGCATTGAATTTTTACCGTCCCTTATTTTCAAACAACGTTTGTTTCCTGGAACCCAAGGACGCTACAATCGATGGCACAGATACAAAATCAACGGCCAAGGTCTTTTCGAAAATGCTGGATGAGAATGATCACCTCCCGGACCAGCAAGTTGTATTAAGAGCCCGCTTACTGGATATCGTTACAGGAGATTTTGACCGCAACCTTGATCAATGGAGATGGGGCGTGTCTGATACCGGGAAAGGAAAGATCTATTATCCTATTCCCCGCGACAGGGACCAGGCTTTCTTTTATTCAGATGGCCGGATGTTAAAATTTATCAGTGGCCGGGCACTTCCTTTCCTGAAAGGATTCAGGAAAGATATTCCCAAGATACGCTGGCTGGGTTATACAGCCCGTGATTTTGACAGGATCTATCTCACCGACCTTGATGCCAGTGAGTGGAAAGAGACCACCACCTATGTACAGCGCAGCCTGAATGATTCAGTGATCCGCGCCGCCGTGAAAAAAATGCCGCCCGAGATCGTTGCCATCGACGGGGAAACGATCGCCAATAAAATGATCAGCCGCCGGGATCTTTTATCAACAGAAATTCCAAAATATTACCGTTTTCTTTCCAAGAAAGTAAATATATCCGGAAGCAACCAACGGGAGTATTTCAAAGTAACTCCTGCACCAGGTGGTATCCAGGTAAGGGTATATGCAGTTACAAAAGGAAATGATACAAGCTTTATCCGGTATAGCAGGATATTTACTTCCAAAGAAACATACGAGATCCGTTTATACGGGTTGAATGACGATGATGTTTTTGAAATTGATTCAGCTGCCAAGTCCCGCATCAAACTCCGCATTATTGGCGGGAAGGGAATTGATACGTTTAACCTCAAGGGTCACGTGGAAAGCCTGCTCTACGATATGAAATCGGAAGGTAATGTGATCCTGCATAATAAAATGGCCAAGAAACGTTTTACGATTGACCCGCCGGCCAATGAAAGAACAATTTTTGGATTTGAATACAATACCACCAAGTTTCCCCAGCTCTTCTTTGGTTATAATACAGATGACGGGACGATCATCGGTGCCGGTATGTCCAAAAGGACTTATGGTTTCCGGAACCTTCCGTATGCTGCCGACCAGCGTTTGTCTGTCCTGTATGCGCCCGGGCGCCAGGCTTACCAGGTACGTTACAAGGGAGAATTTAACCATATCACCCGTAACTATGATATGGTAGTACAGGCTAATTACTCCAACCCTTCGATAAGGAATTTCACCGGTTTTGGCAATAACACCAAAGTTCCTTCGAATGATTTTGACATGTACCGCACCCGTTATAACTCTTCCGAGATCGAAGCCTTGTTTCGCCTCCGGTATTTTGAAAACCTCCATTTCATGATAGGACCCTATTTCTATCATTACAACAATCATTTTGCTGACAATAAGGGAACGATACTAGAGCATCCACAATCGCTGGGGCTTGATTCAGCAGATATCTTCAGCAAGAAAAGTTATTTGGGCGGGAAACTGGCGCTGCTCCTGGATAACCGGAATAATGATTTTTTTCCTACCCGCGGTGTAAGATGGTATAATGAATTGCTTGCGACACGTGGAATGACCAATAGTTCGGAGAATTTCAACCGGTTCACTTCGGACATGTCCATTCACGCCAGTATGAGTGATCCTGCCAAAGTAGTGGCGGTACTAAAAGTTGGTGGCGGCGTTATTATAGGCAAACATTACGAATATTTCCAGTTATTGAACTTCGGTCCCAATAATACCCTCAACGGGTTCCGCAAAAACCGCTATTCCGGAACCTCCTCGCTTTATAGTAGCTTTGAGATGAAAGTGCAGCTTATTAACCTTGATTCTTATATTTTACCCGGTCCTTTTGGGCTTACAGGCTTTATTGATGCGGGAAAAGTCTGGATGAAGGGTATCAGGTCAAGAACATGGCATGCGGCCTTTGGTGGCGGCTTTTATTTCATGCCATTCAACCTGTTCATCATTAATGCTACCGCAGGTTTCTCCAGGAACGAAAAGATGATTAATTTTTCCATTGGAACCAAGATGAACCTGAGTTATTAAAACGGCATGATTCTTAGACAAGAATCAGGAAAAAGCCTGCAGCAAAGATTATTTCATGAAAACCACCGAGATTCTATTGCCCAAAAGGTCGGCTGTAAGGAAACGCGACCTTAAGATCGTCCTTACCATTGCTGTATCCTGGACGATCATTGACTTCCTGATTTTTATTTTTCGTCTTTCAGTATCGCAATACACCCCCAAGTATGAAAGCACCAATGTAGGAGCTGCTAAAACGATCCTGCTGCGGGAGTTGAATGTTTTTGTTTTCAGCCTGATCATCGGGTATTTCCTGATCTCCGTTCTGAAAAATTTCTTAAGGCATCTTTCCCCGGGGCTGAACCTTCTCATTAAGACCCTTTTGCTGGTGACAGTAGCCATCGTGATGAATTTTTTTATCTACTACACCTATAGCCTGCTGATAGAACAACAGCCTTCCGCTGATGCTTTCCACAAATTCGTAGAGAATACTTTCCGCCGGAAATGGCTGCTTGAAAAGATGCCGGAATGGGTCCTGTTATTCCTTATGACGCAACTGGCCCTCGAGATCAACCACAATTATTCGCAGGGTGTCTTCTTTCACATCATCGCGGGTAAATACCTCCAGCCGCAGGAAGAAAAAAGGATCATCATGTTCATTGACCTGAAGAACTCTACTCCTATAGCGGAAAAACTGGGGCATAAAGAATACTTTAAGTTTATACGGGATGTGATCTATTGCCTGTCTGCAGGTATCGCTGAATATAATGGCCGGATTTACCAGTACGTCGGCGATGAAATTGTTGCGTGGTGGCCAGCCAGCCAGGCCAATGCAAGAAAAAGTGTCAACGCAATCATTGAAGGCAGGAAGATCATCAATAAAAATGCAGAGGTCTTTAAACGGGGCCATGATATCTTACCTGAATATAAAATAGGTGTTCATGCCGGTATGGTGACAGTCGGGCAGGTAGGAATAACAAAAAAAGACCTTGTTATGAGCGGGGACACCATCAATACCGCCGCCCGTATCAGGAGCGCCTGCACCGAACTGAATCAAAAATTCCTCGCTTCAAAAGAAATGATCGAATTGCTGGATATGAAAGACTGGCAAAGCGAGAGCATGGGAATGGTCGACCTGAAAGGCAAGAACGATAATATTGAATTATTCGCCCTGAAAATATAAACCCGTTTTTACAGCCCTGTCATTTCTTTTTAATGCTGAATTTTAAAATAGTCGCTATTCCTTCCCCTCCTTCATTGGAAATGTACAGGTCCCCGTTCGGCGCAAATGTCAATCCCTCGGGCTGGTTGAACAGGACAGGATCCAGCTTATAGACTTCTTCCACTTTACCTTTTTTATCCGCAACTACCAGCAATTTTCCTACGGAGGCAACAATAAACAGCTTGCCTGTTACAGGGTTAATCCCTGCTGCCGAAGGTTTGAATTCTGCTTTATCGTCATTCAGTATTTTCTGGATCTCGCTGATATCGATACTATAGGCCGGTTCAGTCGCAAACGAGTTAGTGGCCGGATCGAACCGATAAGCTGTTCTTACCTTATCCTTTTCCCCGCCACATTCCTTGCATAGCAGGATAATCGTTTTCTTGTCCGCATCGAGGTACATGGATTCAAATTCATACTTTTCCGTTCCCAGATTGTATTCTTCTGTATTAAATAAACTGTCTTTGGTCGACACTTTCACGATGGAGCCTGTACTCACCAGCATATATTCGGCCGTATCCGTATGAACGATATCCTCGTAATCTCCTTTTCCGCCAAATTTTACCTTGCCATCATTATCATTTTTATTTTTAAAGTCCACCATGAAAATATCTCCCTTCTCATCGTTCTCGCAAAGGATCACATTTTTTTTCGCGATGTAAGCCATACCCGAGATCTCGTGGAGTTGTTTCCCCAGTTCCATTTTTTCATTGGGGGTTGAAAGATCGTAACCGGTCCGGGTAATTTGTTTTTGGGCACTGTCGGGTATAATTATATATGAATTTTTTATAAAATTGGGGTTTCGATTCCTATAGCCTTCGTTGGAAATGAACATATCTCCATCAGACTGGAAAGTTATCCCTTCTGGTTGCGGGAAAAGTTTGGGAGAAAGCCGGTATACTGCTTCCACCTTGCCATCAAGATCGGTTATTGCCAGTTGTTTACTGGCAGAGGATAATATATAAAGCTTATGGGATATGGGATGAATAGCGGCGGCTGATGGCTGGAACTTGGATGTTTTTACCGGCGAAAGCTCTCTTATCTTTTGTGCATCGATCTTAAATAAAGGATGGGTATCATAGCCTATTGAATCCGGGTAGAATGCAAAGGCGCTCACGGTGTTTTCATCATCCGATTTACAATTCTTGCAAATAACCACCAGCGCCTTGCGCGATGTATCGCTATAGATCGTTTCAAAATCATTAGGGCCGGAAAGAGGGGGCGAGCCTATATCAAGGTAGTAGGCTTTACCTGTACTATCCCTCACCAATTTGGTGACCATCCCGTCACTCCTTAGAATATAGACGGTGCCATTCAGGATCGCTACATCCTCGTAGTCACCTTTATTTCCAATTTTTAATTCTTCCTTCGCTGACATAGATTCCCGGTCAATAATAAAAAGTTTGTCAGATTCATCAGTTACCGCCAGGAAAACATTGTTTTTGGAGTCCCAGGCGATACCGGATATTTCCAGGAATCTGGGGTCCGACAGTTTTATGGTAAGGACTTTGCTGAAATCATAATGCGGGGGAGATTTTAATTCTCTCACTTTGGGGCGGCAGCTTGTCATTTCAATGATCAGCAGGGTAACCATCAGGCACTTGAACCGGAAATTTAAAAAACTCATTCTTCCAATTTTGTTTAAATTTATCAAAAGTTATCTTTATAACATGACCGAGAATCAAATACTTCTTTTGCAGGAGGCTGAAACACTGGTAAGCGACCTGTTGACGAACAAACTTAGCAAAAGTATCAGGTTTCATACACTCCAGCACACGCAGGAGGTCGTCGCTGCCTCCAACCTGCTGTCAGATCAGCAGCAGCTTCCTGATGATGATCGTTTCGTGCTGCTCCTGGCTGCCTGGTTTCATGATACGGGCTATACCAGCGGGCAGGCCAAAGACCATGAAACGGTAAGCATAAAACTTGCCGGTGATTTTTTAACCGCGCATTCCGCCAGCGAAGAGACCAGGAACAAAGTGATTGGTTGTATCAATGCGACCCGTTTACCTTCTAACCCCACTTCTACTATCGAACGCATCATATGTGATGCCGACTTGTTTCATCTCGGCACCAATGATTTCAAGGAGAAGAACCGCTTATTGCGGGAGGAGATCATTGAATTCGGGGGAAAAGATGTTTCAAAAAAAGAATGGCGGAGATTGAATATCCGCTTCCTCGAGGCACATCAATATTTTACTCCTTATGCAAAAGAAAAATTGGACCCTATCAAAACCACCCATCTTGCGGAATTAAAACTTAAAGACAAAAATGATGGCGATATGAAACCAGGAAAAAAAGAAAAGGAAAAGGAAAAACCATCGAATAATAAAGTAGCAGTAGTGGCCAAAAAAACAGCGGAGGCCAAAGCAAAGGCGGAAAAAGAAAAACAATCCGAAAGAGGGATCTCTACCGTATTCCGCATTGTGGCGCAAAACCAGAACAACCTGAGTGGTATGGCCGATTCAAAAGCCAATATCCTGATCTCGGTAAATTCGATCATCCTGAGTATTATTATTTCTACACTTTCTACCAAACTCGAGACGAACCCCAACCTGCTGATCCCGGTCATTACACTGGTTATCGTGTGTGTTTCGGCGATCGTTTTCTCTATCCTGGCAACCAGGCCCAATACCAACCACGGCACTTTTACCCAGGAGGATATCCATAATAAAAAGACCAACCTTTTATTCTTCGGGAACTTTTATAAAATGAGCCTGCCGGACTATGACTGGGCAATGCAGGAAATGCTGGCTGATAAGGATTACCTGTACAGCAGCATCGCTAAAGACAATTATTTCCTTGGCGTTGTGCTTGCCAGGAAATACCGTTTCCTGCGGTATGCTTATAATATTTTCATGTTCGGGCTGATCATTTCCATGCTCGCTTTTGCCGTTGCGATCATGATCCCCGAGGCAACAGATGTCTACAAACCCGGATAAGGAGCGTACCTATTAAACAGTTTCGACTGCTGCAGGAACAGCAGCTCCTTTTTCGCGGAAATAACTTTCTATCCTGTTCAAAACAGTTAATGAGCCCCATAGCCAGAGAAGGCCGATGATGAATCCTGCCAGCACATCACTGGCATAGTGCACCCGAAGATACACCCTGCTAAAACCGATCAGCAGGATCAGCAGGACCAGTGAGGCCGTTAGCAGGTATAAAAAAAATCCCGGGGTAAGCGTATGGAAGAGAATATAAATAAGTAACCCATAAAAGGTTACGGCAATTAGCGCATGCCCGCTGGGAAAACTAAGCCCTTTGACCGCTTGTAATAATGGGGATAATGGTCTTTTACGTTTGAAAAGGTATTTAAGCAATAGCATCAGCCCGAGACTGCTGAGCGCTATGGCGGCCACCCGGATTGAAAACCACGAATGCCGGCTGATCAGTAAAAAATAAAAGATCAGTAACAAGTTGGCGGGTATCAAAAACTGGTGTTTTCCCAAAAAGGTAATAAAGAGCATTCCTTTATTTCGTCGCTTGCTTGTATATCCCTGCAGCCGGTCAAAAATAGCAAGATCGATATGCTTATATTTTCGTAACTGCTTTCTTGTTAAAAAACCAGTATCGCTACGCCTGCTGCCAGCAATAACAGTGATAACAACATCACTGCGGTTACCAGGCCTATACCTTTCCATAATTGCATGCTGCCAGCGTTTATTGATTTAATGGCAAGTATGTTGCCGGAAACACCCGGCAGGAAATACGGCCGTAGAAAAACTACCGGGGGGCAGGGATAATCTTCCGTTTACTGAATTTTTCTACATGGTTCATGATCTGGATGGAGATCACAAGCCACAAAAAACCGATCGCAAAACCAGCAAAGACGTCACTGGCGTAGTGTACCCGCAGGTAGATACGAGTGAACCCGATGACCAGGATCAGGAGGATAAGCAGGCTTATCAACAGCCATTTCAGCCATTTTTTCTGGACAGTGTTCCAAACCAAATAGATCAGCAGTCCATAAAAAGTGACACTCATCAACGCGTGGCCACTTGGAAAACTAAGTCCCTGTGCTTCCCGCAACAGGGGTATGTCCGGCCTGTGTCTCCCAAAAAGATTCTTGAGTAAGAACATCAGGGCAAGGCTGGTCAACGCGATGACTGGTATTTTTATGGAATACCATCTATGTTTCCTGATAAATAAAAAATAAATGATCAGCAAAATATTCGCAGGTATCAGGAATATATGGGTTCCTAAAAAAGTAAAGAAGAGTATTACGCTATTTCTTTTTTCGCTGATATGCGACCGCAGAAAGTCAAAAACCCTGTAATCAAATTGCTCATCCTTCAGGATAAACACTTTTCGTGTGATGAAGACAAAGGCTAATAATGAAATAATGAATGCAACCAGGACAATGATCATTTCTAGTGAAAGCAGGGCTACTGAGGCCCATCCCTTTTTTATCCTATGGGAAATTTTCTGGATCATTCCATGATAAAAGTAAACAAGTATATAGGGATATAAAGTATCTAAGAACAGCTTGAACGCTGTATATTCTTTATATACCGACCTGTTTTTTTACATATATACTTTTTACTTATTACTCTATGTATTTATACTCTATCTACTTATTTACCTATTTACTTATCTACTTACATACAAACTCAGACCGCCAGCATCTCTTCCAGTTTCATCAGCAGTTCGGTTTTGGTGATCGGCACGCCCATGATCTTGTTATATCCTTTCGCATCCACGAAGTAAACATCACGGATAATCTTGATCAGCTGGCCGTTATTGATTTCGGGGATCAGCACCGTATCAAAATTCTTAATGATCTCTCCCAGGTTTTTCGGAAAGGGACGGACATATCGAAGATGCGCATGACTTACCAGGTGACCCTTTGCCTGCAAGTCGGTACATGCAGATTTAATAGCTCCGTAAGTAGATCCCCAACCCAACACCAGAATTTTTCCTTTGTCAGGGCCGCTGTCTAATTTTTGTTCCGGAATATATTCAGCGATCTTATCCACTTTTTCCTGCCTGATCTTTACCATCAGCTGGTGGTTCTCGGGTTCGTAACTAATATTCCCGGTTACGTTTTGTTTTTCCAAACCACCGATCCGGTGTTCCAAACCGGGTGTACCCGGCACAGCCCAGGGTCTTGCCAGTTTTTCATCCCGCAGGTAGGGTTGTAATTTATCTTCATGATCACCCAGTTCTGTTTTGAATTTTACCGGTATGGGTCGCAATTCTTCACTGGTCGGGAACTTCCAGGGTTCCGCTCCATTCGCGATATAACCGTCACTTAAAAAGATGACCGGTGTCATATGCTGTACTGCAATCCTCACGGCCTCGTACACTGCATCAAAACAATCGGCGGGGGTAGAAGCGGAAACAATGGGCATCGGGCATTCACCATTTCTACCGTAATAGGCCTGTAACAGGTCCGATTGTTCAGTTTTGGTTGGTAATCCAGTAGAAGGACCTCCGCGTTGGATATCGCAGATCAGTAAAGGTATTTCCAGCATCACCGCCAGGCCCATCGCTTCTGCCTTTAACGCCATACCCGGACCAGAAGTTGTTGTTACGCCGAGTGCCCCGCCATAAGCGGCCCCGATCGCAGAAGTGATCGCAGCAATTTCGTCTTCGGCCTGGAATGTTCGTATGCCAAAATTTTTATACTTGCTTAATTCATGTAATATATCTGAGGCCGGTGTAATAGGATAAGAACCGAGAAATAAAGGCAGCCCGCTTTTTTGGGAAGCCGCGATCAATCCGAAGGTTACCGCCTGGTTACCCATGATCGACCTGTAACTACCCGGCTGCATTTTAGCTTTCTCTACCGAATAAGTAGTGGTGAAGGTTTCCGTGGTATCGCCATAATTATACCCGGCCTGCAACACTTTTATATTGCTTTCCATTATCTCCGGCTTCTTGCCAAACTTTTCCCTGAGAAAGCTGAGGGTATTGTCCATATTACGGTTATACATAAAATAGATAAAGCCCAGGACAAACATATTCTTTGCCCTGTCCTTCTCTTTCATACCCATGGTAAAATCCTTTAATGCTTCCCGCGTCATCTTGGTAACATCCATCCTGATCACTTCATAATTATCGAGGCTTCCGTTTTCCAGCGGGTTCTCTCCATCGGGATAATTGGCCAGACGGAGGTTCTTCCCGTCAAAGCCGTCGGTGTTGACAATAATCTTTCCCCCTTTTTTTAAGGCGGTGAGGTTAGTCTTCAGGGCTGCAGCATTCATTGCCACCAGTACATCACAGGCATCGCCGGGTGTAAATACACGATCGGATGAGAACCGCAACTGGAAACCGCTCACCCCCGGCAAAGTACCCTGTGGCGCCCTGATCTCCGCAGGGAAATCCGGGAACGTGGAGAGGTCGATACCCAGTAAAGCCGTATTATTGGTAAACTGCGTTCCTGTCAATTGCATCCCGTCCCCGCTGTCGCCGGCGAACTTGATAACTACATCCTGTAAAACTTCCTGTTTTCTTGTCATGCCATAAAGTTATTCTGCGAATTTAAAACAAGTTGTGATTGATTGGGGATAGTTTTTCGGATCAGTATCCTCCCCGGTTACCCGAATATGGACAACAATTTTTATATTGCCAGTTACAACTAATAGCATGAAAACCTGTTTTACCCTTTACCTCTTATGCCTGCTTCTCCCGGCCCGTTTACTGGCCCAGGGAGAGGATGATATTTTCGAAGCTAACCGTTTAAAAAAAGTCTTCCCGGATGACCGGGTAGCCGCCACGATCGTGGAAGAAGAGTTCAATTTCGACAAAGGCCGGAGCGAGGATAAACTGCCCGTTGTAACCGCCACCAAAAGCACCGGTATCACTTTTCTCTCTCTCCGGGAAAGAGCCAGTATCCAGTATTATGATTTTTATAATTCTTTCTGCAGGATCACTTCTTTCAAGCAACTGGAGAAAGCGAAAGGGATGTTTGGCATCAAGAAAAATTATAATGTAGGTTATGCCATCGACCGTTCGGCAAGTTCCAGCGATTATTTTTCAGATGACAGCCGCGTCAAATACTTCAATATTGGTTTCACCGGTTATGGCGATGTAACAAGAGTGGAAACAGAGAAAAAATATTTCGACAGCAAGTACCTGACCAGCGCCTATTTTCATAGCTGGTTCCCTGCCAAAGAAAAGATCATCCGTGTTAAAGTACCCGACTGGCTGCAACTTGATATCCGTGAATTCAATTTTGCTAATTATAAGGTCACCAAACAAAAGTCACAGGAAAAAAACCTGACGATCTACACGTTCCGCCTGCAGAATCTCCCGGCCATGAAAAATGAACCCCGTGCGATCGGCGCTGCTTATGAATACCCGCATCTTGTATTCGTGGTAAAATCATTCAACTATGATGGCAAACAGGAAAAAGGGTTTGGCGATGCCGGCGATCTCTACAGCTGGTATAACTACCTCTATAAAAAAGTCGTGAACAAGCCCGATGAGTTAAAAGCAAAAGTGACCGAACTTACCCGTGGTAAGACAACTGATATCGAAAAAGTAAAATCGATCTTTTACTGGGTACAGGACAATATCCGCTATATCGCCTTTGAAGACGGGCTGGCAGGTTTTGTGCCCGCTTCAGCACAGGATGTTTACAAATCGAAATATGGTGATTGCAAAGGCATGGCCAACCTGATGACGGAAATGCTGAAAATCGCCGGGCTTGAAGCTTATATGACATGGATAGGAACAAGGCATATCCCTTATGACTATACCCTGCCATCTCTGGCCGTGGATAATCATTGTATCAGTACCGTTATCCTTGCTGGTAAAGAATATTACCTCGATGGTACGGAAAAATATATTCCGTTTGGTGATTATGCCTGGCGGATACAGGGAAAAGAAGTATTGATTGGCAAAGGCAATTCTTATGATATAAAAAAAGTGCCGCTGATGGACAAGGATAAAAGCAAGGTCCTCACCCAGACAAGTTTCCAGTTGCAGGAAAATAAGCTGAAGGGGCATGTAAAAGTCACCCTGAGCGGGGAACAACGCACCAGTTTTCACCAGTATTACCATGACCTTCCCGCGGATGATAAGAAAAAACTCATCCAGCGTTTCCTTGAATTTGGCAATAAGAACCTGGTCGTGTCCAATGTAAAAACTTCCGATCTCAATAACCGTGAAATACCGGTAGTGATCGAAGGTGATATTGACCTCAGCAATTATGTAATTACGGAAGACAAGGAGATCTATGTGGGTATTGACTTTTTCCCGGAAGACCTGCGCGGGTACATTCCTGATAAAGACCGCCAGCAGGATTATGCCCTGCCTTCCAGCTATGTGTCGCAGGATGAAACCGAACTGGTATTACCAGCCGGTTATAAAGTGGCTTCCCTACCGGGCGCTATCAGTGAAAAAGCTGAAGATTATGAAGTCAATGGTTCTTATACCAGCAAGGACAATAAAGTTATTTTCAAAAAAACATTTGCGTTGAATAATGGCCGCATCCGGAAAGCTGATTTTGAAAACTGGAAAGCATTCACGAAGAAGCTGAAGGATTTTAACAGCAACCTGATACTGATTAAAAAACCCTGAAAAAGCTGTTAGCTGTTAGTAAAAATTGATGAATATGAAAAAGACTTATTTATTTTATATACTTATTTTACTAATCACCCCGAATACTGCGGGTGCCCAGGACGATGATACGTTCAGCCCTTCCAAGCTGGAGTCGATCGCAAAGAACATGAGGACGGTTTGGGATGATCCCGACCCGGATTTTGCTGCCAGCGCCGTTCCTGATAAGTGGAAAGACGAAAGCGGTGTTATCATTGCCCAGAAAACAAAATTTGCTTTTGACAAGGATGCGAACAAACTGGCCGTTTACGAGATCACCCGCCGCCGGATCAAACTGAATGACCGTGATGCTGTGAATACTTATTCAGCTTTTTATTTCCGGATCGGCTCTTCCAATGATGGTGCTGGTTTAAAG
>JBDSBR010000008.1:0-440391 GCA_039921505.1 Chitinophagaceae bacterium | reverse complement strand
AAGTACTGCATGAAAAAAAACGTGATACTGTGCCTGGTACTGGCTGCACTGGCAGCCTGCAACAGCAGTTCCCCGAAAGATGAGAAAACAGGAAAAACAACCGGTGATATCACACAGCACCCGGATTACCAGAAAGGTCTTACGCTTGTCACGAAAAATAAATGCTTGACCTGTCATGCCATTGATGAAACCATTACAGGTCCGCCCTACCGGGAAGTGGCCAAAAAATATGCAAGTTATCCTGATACGATCGTAAGCCACCTGGCGGGAAAGATCATCAGCGGCGGTAATGGCGTCTGGGGAGAGATCTTTATGACCCCGCACCCGGATGTTAGCAAAGAAGAAGCTGAAACAATGGTGAAATATATCCTCTTACTGAAAAAATGACCTGATGTATAAATTCATTACCATACTGGCTGCTGTTGTTCTGTTTTCCTGTAATTCATCCAAACAATCCCTGGGGAATAATCAACTCTCCCGGGAAGAAAAAAACAATGGATGGAAATTGTTATTTGACGGGAACAGTACCAGTGGGTGGCACAAATACGGCAATAAACCTGTCGGCGCCGCCTGGAAGATAAAGGATGATTATTTATACCTGGATACAACGAGTAAGGATGGCGGTGATATCGTAACAGATGAAGAGTATGAAAATTTTGATTTCCAGCTGGAATGGAGGATTTCCAGGAATGGCAACAGTGGTATCATTTTCTATATACACGAAGACAAGGTAACCTATAACTGGCCCTGGGAAACGGGTATGGAGATGCAGGTGCTGGACAATGATGGCCATCCCGATGGGAAAATAAGAACACATCATGCCGGCGACCTGTTTGATCTTATCGCCGGTTCGAAGGAAACAGTAAAGCCAGTTGGCGAGTGGAACCTGGCCGAAATAAAATGCGTGGATGGTAAACTCGATCTTTACCTCAACGGTGAGAACGTGGTGTCCACCACCTTATGGAATGATGGCTGGAAAAAAATGGTAGCTGGAAGTAAATTCAGAAACATGCCCGGATTTGGTACTTATAAAAAAGGAAGAATCGGTCTCCAGGACCATGGCAATGAAGTTTCTTTCCGGAATATCAGGATCAGGAGATTGTAAATAATAGCTGGCAGCAATTGGCTATTAGTCGACGGTCGTAATCTTCAAAACATTTGTAGCAAGGTGAAGTGGTACGGGTGTACTGCCTGTATTAATAACAATATCTCCTGTTTTTAAAAACTTTCTTTCCTTCAGGATATCTATCTGGTCAAAGATGATATCGTCAAGACTTTCTTCCTCGCCATAGTAAAAGGCCCTGACACCCCAGCTTAGCGACAGCTGGTTCACGAGGGTTCTTTCTTTTGTAAAAATATAAAGCGGCGCTTTAGGGCGGTAGCTGCTAAGAATAAAACCAGTATAACCACTTTCGGTCATACCGATAATAGCATCAGCATTTACATCTTTGGCGAGTTTGCAGGCATTGTAACAAATGGCATCACTTAAAAAAGAAGGAGAGTGAGGTTGTGGCGCCAGTTCATCTTCGCGGTTATAATGGTAACCTGATTTTTCCACTTCCGTGATGATCTTCCGCATGGTTTCCACCACGAGGGTCGGATGTGCGCCGGTGGCGGTTTCGGCGCTAAGCATCACGGCATCGGCTCCTTCCACAACAGCGTTTGCCACGTCTGTGATCTCGCTCCGGTTCGGTTTATTCAGTTCGATCATACTTTCCATCATCTGGGTAGCCACGATCACCGGTTTAGCACGGTGCAGGCACATGCGGATGATCTGTTTTTGCAACAGGGGTATCTTCTCCACCGGCAATTCCACACCCAGGTCACCCCGGGCGATCATTACCGCGTCGGATTCAACAATTATATCCCTGAGATTTTCCAGTGCTTCCGGTTTTTCTATTTTGGAAATGATCTTGGTCTTACTATCTTTTGCCTCCAGCTTTTCCCGCAATACTTCGAGATCTTTTACACTTCTCACAAAGGAGAGAGCAACCCAGTCGAGTTGTTGTGAAATGATAAATTCAAGATCAACCAGGTCTTTTTCCGTTAAGGCCGGTAAAGAGATCTTCGTATCCGGAAGATTAATCCCTTTTTTGGAAGAAAGCGTTCCTCCCATGATTACTTCTACCTGTACATCATTATTCTTTAATATCTTTTTCACTTTTACTTCCAGTCTTCCATCGTTGATCAGGATCGCATTGCCCACCCGTACATCAGCGTGGAGATCGGGGTAGGAGACGTAGATCCTGTCTTTATTGCCGATCACTTTGTCATTGGTAAAGGTCAGTATCTCCCCGGCTTTGATATCGATCTCTCCGTTCTCGATCTCACCTACTCTTAACTTGGGACCCTGCAGATCTCCGATGATAGCGATATTAAAAGGTTCTGTTTTATTGATCTTGCGGATATGTGTAATGATTTTGGCCTTGTCCTCGTGTGACCCGTGCGAAAAATTGAGCCGGAAAACGTTTACACCGGCCCTTACCAGTTCCAGTAATTTACTGTAGGTGTCGCAGGCGGGACCAACTGTTGCGATAATTTTGGTACGGTGATTTTTATGGGCCAGGCCGGCTTCCCGGTCCATCGATTCATGATAATACTTCGCTGCGTGTTTTGCCATTTGGTTAACTGGGTTCTGGTTACTTGTTACTTATTACTGGATTCTGGATGCTGGATTCTGGCTATCAGTTCCTCATTTTCTCCTTCACTTTCTTATTGCGAGGGATAGCCGAAGCAACCTTATTGCGAGGGATAGCCGAAGCAACCTTATTCCTTATTTTGTTATTCCTTATTTCTAAGAGGCTAATATCTTCACGATCTTCATCCATTCCTCACTGATCTTCCCTTTGTTCTTGACTGCATCCGCCAGGGGTAGATAATGCATTTTATTGTTCATTATTCCGACAAATACATTGTGTCTTCCTTCGAGTAATGATTCCACCGCATGGTACCCCATACGGCTGGCGATCAGCCGGTCTATACAACTGGGAGATCCGCCCCGCTGGATATGTCCCAGTATACAGACCCGGATCTCTGCATTGGGGAGCCGTTCTTTCAGTACTTTCTGCACTTCATTGGCGCCGCCAAAATCGCCTTCAGCAACTACGATCAGGTTCACCAGTTTTTTCCGGCGTTCTTTTTCCAGCAGGGAAGAGATAATCTCTTCCATGTTGGTCTTTTTTTCCGGGATCAATATATTTTCCGCGCCGGTAGCAATCCCACTGTGTAAAGCAATATATCCGGCATCCCGGCCCATTACTTCAATGATAAAAATGCGGTCGTGGGCATCCATGGTATCCCGGATCTTATCAATCGCTTCAACAGCGGTATTGACGGCGGTATCAAAACCGATCGTAAAATCAGTCCCGTTTATATCCTTATCGATCGTTCCTGCAATACCGACACAGGGAATATCAAATTCTTCGCTGAATTTAACCGCACCACGGAAGGAACCATCACCACCGATAATCACCAGGCCATCGATCCCCCGTCTTTTCAGGTTCTCATAGCCTTTTTTTCTTCCTTCATAGTCAAAGAATTCCTTGCAACGGGCTGTTTTCAGCATTGTTCCACCCCGTTGGATGATATTAGCGACCGAACGGGATTCCATTTTGTAGATATCATCTTCCAGTAATCCCTGGTATCCCCGCATGATGCCGTGTACTTCCAGTCCATGATAAATCCCGGTTCGCACTACTGCCCGGATGGCTGCATTCATACCCGGTGAATCCCCCCCTGAAGTAAGCACCCCTATTTTAGTAACTTTTTTTGCCATAGACCCGGTTCGTTGTTCTTTAAAGACAGCTTTAACTAACAATTGTTAGCGAACTGCTTGATTGAGAGGCTGTCAAAAATAAGCTTTTGTTTTTTAGGTCTCAAGCTTATGTCGTAAGTACACGATTAAATTTTTAATTCAGCTTATTTTCTTTCTTTTTCCTTAACAGGAATACCTGCCAGTACGGATAGAAAGACCACGTTGCTTTCAGTAGGTTGGGATCAAATCAATGACATGAAAAAATGGCTTTTCCCCTTATTGTTTTTGTTTTCCGCAAAATGCCTGGCACAGGCTGATACTTCAAAGTGGTTAAGAGCTTTTCCCGTTACCGCTTATATGGTCGATCTGAACGATAGTGTGAAAATTGTCCAGGTAGAAATGCCGGAAGGAGAGTCACTGAAAGATAAACAGCTGGGCCTGGTCAGGGGTGTCTATACCAACTCGCACGCAGATACGGTTCAAAAAGGATATGGAAGGTGTAACCTTATCAAAGGCGTCTACAATTATTTTTCCATTGGTCATAATTCCAGCGGAGAAGCGATCCGTGAAGGAGACCTGCTGTACACCTTTGTTGATAAGACAACAATTTTTTTCGGGCAGGTACCTAAGCTTGCTGCTCATTTTATTGAGTGGCAGGATGTATACGAAAAACCATTTTATGACCGCTATAAAGTATTCCGGGAATGGACAGCCGCCAGCGAAACTGCGCTCGTCGATTCGATGGTAAAGGACATACAGTTCACGGGTAATTATTTCCAGGAGAATAACCCTTCAATGGACAAACTGATCACGAAAGGGACATTCAATGGAAAAAAAGTGCTTTCTGTAATGGCAGGCTGCAGGCCTGAATATGTCAGGAATTTTATGGACTATGTAATCGCCAGGCCACGCCTTTATGCCGGGAAGCAATGGAAAATATCCGAAGTATTTGCTACCTGGGCAGTGGAAGGCGCGCCTGAAATAATAAAGGACTGATCCGCACTTATCCTCCACCACGGCCTCCTGTAAAGGAGGCTTTATTTTTGAAGCGGGTTCCTTTACCTTTAGCTATATAATTTTTTGATATGAAAAAACTATTAGCCCTCCTTCTCCTTTTATCACCGTTGCTTCTTCCTGCACAGCCCCGGTATCCTGAAACAAAAAAAGGGGGAACGACAGATAATTATCATGGCACCAAAGTAGAAGATCCCTATCGCTGGCTTGAAGATGATAACAGCGAAGAGACCAAAGCCTGGGTAAAAGCGCAGAATAAAGTGACCTTTGATTACCTGGCTACCCTTCCACAGCGGGAGCAGATCAGGAAAAGACTCGAGGTGCTATGGAATTATCCCCGTTATTCTTCCCCTTTTAAAAAAGCCAGCCAGTATTATTTTTATAAGAACGATGGTTTGCAGAACCAATCCGTTATGTACCGGCAGACCGGCCTTAACGGTCAGCCCGAAGAATTCCTTAATCCGAACACCCTGAATAAAGAAGGGATCGCGGCGCTGGGTACAACCAGCTTCAGCAAGACAGGAAAATACTTTGCCTATTCTATTGCGGTAGCGGGGAGTGACTGGCAGCAAATTTTTGTGATGGAATCAGGATCAAAAAAACTATTGAAAGATAAAATTGAATGGACAAAATTCGGGGGTGCCAACTGGAATGGGGATGAAGGGTTTTATTACAGCGGCTATGACCAGCCTGACGAAAAATCAAAACTCAGCAAGCAAAACCAGTTTCATAAAGTTTATTACCACCAGATCGGTACAGGGCAGGCGGATGATAAATTAATTTATGAAGACAGGGAACATCCACTGCGCTATCATGGAGCAGGACTTACCGAAGACGCCCGTTTTCTTATCCTCGCCGTTTCGGAAGGGACCAGTGGGGGAGAGACCTGGTATTGGGATAAAAAAGATCCTACCCAGTCAGCTTTCAAACTGTTGATACCGGGATTCTCTTCTGAACCAGACGTGGTAGACAATGACGGAAGCAAATTACTGGTGAAAACAAATGATAACGCCCCAAACTATAAAGTCGTACTGATCGATCCTGGTAACCCTGGTAAAGAAAACTGGAAGACCATTATCCCTCAAAAAGAAGAAGCGCTCCAGGCGGTTGCCACGGGCGGAGGTTATCTTTTTGCCAGTTATCTTAAGGATGCATCTACCAAAGTTTACCAGTATACTTATTCCGGGGAGCTGGTCCGGGAAATAAAACTCCCGGGGATCGGTTCTGCAGGTGGCTTTGGGGGTGAAAAAGAAGACAAAGAATTCTTTTATACTTTTTCCTCTTACAGCACACCGCCTTCTATATACCGCTACGATATAACCAGCGGCAAATCCATTTTGTTTCGTAAAACAGAAGTTAAAATTAAAACGGAAGATTTTGAGACAAAACAGGTGTTCTTTACCAGTAAGGACGGTACAAAGGTCCCGATGTTTCTTACCTATAAAAAAGGATTGGTGCTGGATGGCCAGAACCCGACCCTGATCTATGGCTATGGAGGTTTTAATATCCCCGTCACACCGGGATTCAGTACCAGTAACGCGTTCTTTATTGAACAGGGAGGTATCTATGCTGTTGTCAATCTCCGGGGAGGCAGCGAATATGGTGAAAAATGGCACCAGGCCGGGATGCTGGAGAAAAAACAGAACGTGTTTGATGATTTTATTGGTGCGGCAGAATTTCTCATAAAAGAAAAATACACGAATAACCAGAAGATCGCCATCCGCGGCGGAAGCAATGGCGGGTTACTTGTCGGTGCTGCGATGACACAAAGGCCCGACCTGTTCAAGGTAGCCTTACCCGCTGTCGGAGTGATGGACATGTTACGGTATCACAGGTTCACTGTTGGATGGGGCTGGGCAGTTGAATATGGGAATGCAGATTCTGCCAGCCAGTTTCCTTATTTATATAAATATTCGCCCTACCACAACCTGAAACCGGGTATCAGTTACCCGGCCACGTTAGTGACCACCGCTGATCACGATGACAGGGTGGTACCCGCTCACTCCTTTAAGTTCGCAGCAAGACTCCAGGAATATAACGCGGGTAACAGCCCCGTGCTGATCCGTATCGATACCAATGCAGGACACGGCGCAGGAAAACCTACCAGCAAGCAGATCGATGAGGCGGCTGATATCTGGAGCTTTGTAATGTATAATCTTGGTATGCCCTTTAAGGAAGTGCCAAAGAAAGGATTTTGATTTGCATCAAATAAAAATCTAATAAGAAGCGCCGAACAATCGTTTGCTTGTTGTTAAATATCCTAATTCTGTGATTTTTTTAATTGAGTGTGTGATATATTTGCACACTCAATTAGTAAACTATGATAAAAAGCAGTTATGCCTTAAAGTTATTCCCCGCCCTTTTTCTCTTTGCTTTCCTTACCCTTAATGCGAATGCTCAGAATGCTGGCGAAACACAGCCCGGAACGATTGATGACCTTAAAACATCTACGCTTAAAATCCCTGCCCTGCAGGAAATAAGTGGTTCCCCGTTCCTGACCACCGATTATAATATGGCTACCATCCAGACGAGTACAAATAAAATCGTTACTGATGTGCCTGTAAAATTCAATATTTACAGTAATGCGGTCATGGTGAAAATGGACGATGGCCAGGAACTGAAACTTGAGGATTTTAAAGTGGTGTCCTATGATGAGACTGCAGCAGACGGTACCGTAAAACATTTCAGGTTTGAACAGGGTCTCCCGGAAGTGGATAATCATTCTGAAAAATCTGTTTACCAGCTTGTTTCTTCGGGTTCCAAAGTCCAGTTGCTGAAATATGTTTCCCAGAAAGTAGAGGATGTTGCAACCCTTGGTGATTATAGCCGCAGGGAACTGGTGCTGACAGAGCAGTTATATGTTTACGTTCCGGGTGGTACTATTAAGCGGATCAAAGCCAGCAAAAAAGACCTGCTTGAAGCATTGCCTTCCATGTCGGCTAAAATTGATGAGATCGCCAGCGCTAATAACCTGAAGCTTAAAAATGAAGCGGAAATAGCGGTATTGGTGGAAGCACTGAATAAGCCTTAACCTTTTTCAAGATAAGAAAGATCCTGTCTTCTCAAAAGAGACGGGATTTTTTGTTTTACAGGGTTAAATTTGAAAAATGAAAATCCTGGTCACCGGCGCCAATGGCTTCCTGGGGTATTATCTCGCGGAGCAATTGTTACAAAAGGGTTATGATGTCATTGCCACCGGCAAGGGGGAAAGCCGCCTGCCTTTCAGAGCCCACCCGCATTTTAGTTATGTACCTATGGATTTCACAGATCCTTTTGCAGTACATGATGTATTTGCCAGCTACCAGCCTGGAGTTGTTGTACATGCCGGCGCGATGAGCAAACCGGATGAATGCGAGGCTAACCAGTGGAAGGCTTATACAACCAACGTAGAGGCAACAATAACCTTGTTATTGAATGCAGAAGAACAAAGCAGCTTTTTTATTTTTTTATCCACGGATTTTATTTTTGACGGAGCACGCGGAATGTATTCCGAAGAAGACGATCCCAACCCGGTAAATTTTTATGGCAAAACAAAAAAAGAAGCCGAGGAAGCCGTAAGAGAATATGAATTTGACTGGGCCATTGCCCGCACCATATTGGTATACGGCAAACCACCCGCTGGTCGGAATAACCTGCTTACTATCGTAAAAGAAAAACTGGAAAAAGGAGAGGAGTACAGCGTAGTGGATGACCAGCTTCGTACACCCACTTATGTAGAAGACCTGGCAAAGGGCATCGTCTCCATCATTGAAAAAAGAGCAACCGGTATCTATCATTTATCAGGTGCTGAGCAACTGACACCCTACGAAATGGCCTGTAAAACCGCTGATCACCTCGGGCTGGATAAAATGCTTCTGAAAAAAGTGACCGCCGCTGATTTTTCAGAACTTGCCCGGCGCCCCTTGAAGACCGGGTTTGTTATTGAGAAAGCAAAAGAAGACCTGGGGTTTGAACCTGTAAGTTTCTTAGAAGGCCTGGCAAGGTCATTTAAATAATCAAAAACTAAAGGTAATCGCTCCTTTTATGAACAGGGAGTATAATGGATCTCCGAAACCGGTCTGTCCCGGGTTTACAGCAGGTATGCTGAAACGGCCAAACATATCCGAATTGTCGCCTTTATCACCTGCGATATTGATACTTGCCCCGTGTACCGGGGATTTGTAACCGGCATCATGTAGATAGCCTTCGATCTTCCCTGTTTGGGCATTGATTTCTACACTAAGAAAAAGAGAAACAGAAGAATGTTTAAGTTTCGTGATGGTATCATACCAGTTGGTTTAACAGGCTATCTACGATATGAACCAAAAGCAAGTTTTTGTTCCGGGCTCCTTTTTTGATATTAATCTGCATAAAAAATTAGCTGGCATCAATCCAAAAGAAAAGAGCCGACGTAATTGTTAAAGAATTTCCGGGAATTGACCCTTTGTCAGTTACGGATACCTCAATTAATCATTTTTAAATTAATCTTTCTATTATGAAAAAGAAAATTCTGCTTGGCGGTTTGCTGGGTATCGTACTGATCGGCGGTATCGTTTACGCGGCCGACCATATTGATGCGCCGGCCGTTACCGGGTCTGGTAACGTCAGTCTCTCCAATGACATTACCGATATCTATGCATTTCAAAGCCCGGCTGACAACAGCAAAATGGTATTTGTGATTAACACACAGGGTCTGCTGTCACCTGCAGCCAGCGCTGCTGCAAAATTCGGCTCCAATGTCATGTATGAGCTGAATATTGACAATAATGGTGACAATGTGGAAGACCTGGTGATCCAGTGCCTGGTGCAAAATGGTAAAATGAGGGTTTATGGCCCGGTGGCCGTGGGCACTCCTGGTTTGACGAGTACAGTAAAGACCAGCGGACCTGCAACAGAAGTTGCGGTAACTGCTTACGGTGCTCCTTCCATTACCACTGCGACGAACTCGAACGGTACCCGGATCTTCGCCGGTCCACGTGATGATCCCTTCTTCTTTGACCTTACAAGGTTTAAAGAGATTGTTGGCGGTACACAATCCAGTTTCCGCAGTCCCGGTGTTGATGCATTTGCCGGAACCAATGTGATGTCTATCGTATTAGAGGTTCCGAAAACATTGCTCAACAGCAGCACGTCAATCAATATCTGGGCTGAAACAAAATCGAAATAACTTATTCATCTTAATAAAATAAACTAATCATGATACGAATTAATAAATTCTCCTCAGCCCTGGTCCTGGCCCTTTCCATAGGATTTGTGAGCTGTGACAAGAATGATACTCCCATGGATTCATTTGATACCTCGGGTACGTATACACAGAACGACCAGATGGCAAGACCGGCTATCAATACCGTATTTGTCAGTGCTGCACGCAAGAATGAATTCAATACCACGGTTCCTTCAGGTATGAATGCGGCATTTAACGCCCAGTTCCAGAGCGTACTGACCACTTATGGTTATATGACCAATATCCTGGGGCTGGATAAAGCCACTTTTGCAACAGTGCTGGCCACTGATGTGCTGAAAGTTAATATGAACGGGGCGACCACCTTCTATGATGGTGTTCCCGCCAATACCTTATCAGGAAGGGCACTGGCTGATGATGTGATCGATGTGGAACTGACACTGATATTTGGCGGAGCTGCGGGCACTTCCAACCCCGGCCTGACTAAAGACAATGTGAATGCCAATGATAAAGCATTCGCTGGAACTTTCCCTTTTCTTGCCGCACCCTTCTAAGAATAAATCTTGACTATCTTACCAGCTCCTTATGCTTTTGTATAAGGAGCTTTTTAATACACTTTCCTTGAGAAAATCAGGACAAATACCAACTAACAGGATAAGACTTATAAAAAAGAGCACCGGTATATTATTATTGTTGCTCTTATTCAGCCGCCCGCTTTGGGCGCATGATGTGGTAGGGGAGCTGGAAAATATGTCTAAAACCGATACGGCTTTTTTATACCTGAAACTGGGTTATAAACATATCCTCCCGCTGGGTCTTGATCATATTCTTTTTGTGCTGAGCCTTTTCCTGCTGAGCTCCAAACTGAAACCTGTACTCTGGCAATCCCTTGCATTTACCGTAGCCCATTCAATTACCCTTGGCCTGGCAATGTATAATGTAGTAAAGGTTCCGCCATCAGTGGTAGAACCATTGATCGCTTTATCGATCATGTATGTGGCGTTGGAAAATGTCTTTACAGAGAAATTAAGACCCTCCCGGATCGGGGTGGTATTTCTTTTCGGGCTTATTCATGGCCTCGGATTCGCCAGTGCATTGAGTAGCCTTGGATTGCCACAGAATTCCTACCTGGCATCGCTTATTATGTTCAACGTGGGAGTGGAGTTAGGTCAACTGACCGTGATCCTGCTTGCTTTTTTCCTGCTCGGCAAATGGTTTGCTAATAAATCCTGGTATCACAGGTATATGGTGATACCGCTTTCCCTGCTTATTGCAGGTATTGCTTTATTCTGGGTGATCCAGCGGACCTTATTCTAAATCCTTTTCGAGTTCTTTTACTTTAGCGGGGCTCAGGTCATAGCGATTTTTCCAGGCGGCTTTGAAGAACTGCTGTGCATTATAGCCCTTATTCATTCCCTGCATCATCTTTCCCATATAATATAGTTCAAGACCTTCCAGTGGTTTTTGTGAGACATAGCCTTTAAAGATCTCATAGGCTTTGTCTTTCTGTCCATTGCAAAACAGCGCCCAGGCATATCCTGCATATACCTGCGGGGTAGGGCGGTTGTAAGTGTCCTGTTCAGCCAGTTCAACTGCTTTTGCCGGTTCTTTTAATACGCCTGTATAGAGATCAATAAGATACTTACTGTACATGTTACCATAGAGGCTGTCACCGGCAATGGATGCAAACGCGGAAGCATATTTTTCTTGCCCTGGTTTATCTTCCCTCGCTTCAGCCACCTGCTCCAATTTTAATAATACATCCGGCGCATGCGTATAACCTTTTACGAAATCAAATATCCTTTCTGCCAGCGAATCATTCTTATCATGCACCAGGGCGATCCAGCCCAGGCCCATAATACTATGAAGATCGGCGCCATCAAGCCTGATACTTTGACGGTACAGGTCATAGGCAGCTGAAAGATTCCCTTTGTGTATGTTCAGGTCAGCGGCATTGGAAAGCGCTGTTTGAAGCAGGTACCTGTTATCGCCGGCTTTTTTAGCTGCCCGCATCATATAATTAATAGAGCTGTCAAGTGAACCGTCGTAATGTTCGTATTTAGAACGGCGGAAAAAATAACCATAAGACTGGTCCTTTTCGAGCGATTGGAGGAGGCTTTTGGCCTTCGCATACTGGCCTGTCTCAAAGGCCACGTCAAATGCGAGATAAGTATTGGGAACAGAGTGACCATCGATCAGTATTGCTCTTTTTAAAAAGCTATCGGCCCGGGGAAACTGGTGTTGTAAAAGAGCAAAAGAAGCCAGGGACCTGAAAATACCAGGTTCTTTTTCCTGGTTGGCCGCGTTGGAACATTGTACTAAACTATCTGCTTTTACAAGGTCTTTTATATTGCCATACAGGCGAAAACGGGCAGCAAGAGCTGAGGCATATTCGGGGCCATTGACAAAATTATCCGGTAATGTTTCCATTCTTCGTTCCCAAAAGGCGAGGTTGCTGTCAGCGGTCTGCATGGCAGCTGAAACATGTTTTTGACCGACCAGGCTGTCCGCAAACTCCCGTTCAACAAGCATTTTAGAGGACTGGCGGCAACTGCCGGCAAGGAACAGGAGAAATAACGCCAGGGGAATTCTTTTCATCGGGAAAATTTACAAAACATACGAGAGGGGTGCAAAAAGGGTTCTTATCAATTCATCATCAGTACGTTTACGCTTCGCTGGAGGATATTAAAGGCGATTTCCGCCATCAGGTTTTCCTTATCCAGGGTTGGGTTCACCTCGGTCACTTCAAAACAGCATACTTTACGGTTCTGCATAAATTTGCTGATCAGGTCCTCTGCTTCTCTTTCTTTCAACCCGTTACTTACAGGTGTGCCAGTGCCTTTGGAAATGGAAGAGTCAAGACTATCCACATCAAAAGAAATATAGATATCTGTACAGTCGGCTAAATAGCGCAGGACGGCTCTTACAACATTTTCGGCGCCTTTATTCCTTACTTCCTTGGTGGTGACTACTTTCATCTCGTATTTCTCAATCAGGTGCCGTTCTTCTTTTTCATAATCGCGGAGTGAAATAAAGACCACATCTTCCGGCAGGACCTTGGGCGCGATCTTGCCGATATTTTTCAGGTAATTCCAGAGTTTCGTTGTTTCCTCGTCCACATCATGCACCGCGCAGTCTTCGTTATCTTTATTAATGGAAACAGCCATGGGCATACCGTGTAGGTTTCCCGAAGGCGTTGTAAAAGGGGTATGCAGGTCAGCATGTGCATCGATCCAGATCACACCCAGTTTGCTTTTTGGTTTGGCCATTTTGATACCGGCAATGGTGGCGCCCGCTGTACTATGGTCACCGCTGAGGATCACCGGGAAGAAATTATTCTTCATGGAATCACTTACCGCTTTACTCACTTTATCATAGATCGAAGCGATCCCCTTGATCCGTTTGGCATAAGGCGATTCGATCGGTTCGTATAATAATTTGTTCTCGGCCGGAATTCTTTCAGAAGGGAAATGAATAAAGAAATTACTCATAAAGTCGAGTGCGGCAATCTTAATGGCTTCAATCCCCAGGCTGGCTCCGCGTGTGCCGGCACCAATCTCTGATGGTATCTCTATCAGCTTGATATTTTTCATATTCAGAATCGTTAAGTAAAACAACCAGGCGGAAGCCTGCAAATCAAATGGGGCAGCTAAGTAAGGAAGCGGTTGGTTGATTAATCCGGGATATAAAAATTGGGCGGGAGAGATTGCTCCGCGAACGAAAAGACACAGGCCCGTTTTTTTGAAAAGGATCTCATAAAAGGAACGCGGACAAAGTTAACCATTTGTTTCCGTGCTGTCAAGTGCTGATCCCGGTTCATGCAGCCATCACTGAATCAGAGGCATTATGCCTTATTCTCCGTGGGCCTTACGTGAAAGAGCCACTTTTCTATTCATGCAGGGCCAGGACCGGAACGGAGCTATGATAGATCAGCTGTTTGGTATGGCTTTTTACGAAAAGACGGGAGAATATGGTTTGCTCTTTGTGTACCACAATAATAAGATCAATCTTTTTATCCTTTGCGAACTGGCTGATCGCCTCATCTACATCCTGGAGTCCAAGGAAATAGAATTCAGGATTGAAATCACTGAACATATCTTTCAGTTTGTCTCTTTCTGCCTGGTAAGCTTCTGTCAGCGCTACATAATGTTCGCTGTCTACGTTCATAATATGGAAGCTGGGACTGAAAGTTTTCAGGATTTTTTTAATCGGGACAGAAGGAGTGGAAGACATCACATTCTTAAAATCAGAGGTAAGCAATACATTTTTCACTTCCTGGTATTGGCTGTCAGGCGGTACGATTAATACAGGACAGACTTTCCGATCTACCATTTTAAGCGTATTACTACCGATAAAAGTTTGACCTATTGCTGAGCGGCCGGTAATGCCCATGATGATGAGGTCAACTCCCCGGTGACGGGCCAGTTTTTCCAGTTCAGCAATGAAATCCCCTTCTTCTGCAAGTATCTCGGTTTTTACATTCCCTTTTTCCAGGAGGGATGTTTTCAGGTCTTCCAGTTTCTGGGTGGCTTCTGTTGCCTGGCTGGCTTTGTCATACACATGGTGAAGGATCATGTTTACGCCCTCATGACCGTTCAATAATTGAGTGGCATAACGAGCAGCATGGAGCGAAGTTTCTGAAAAATCAACGGGAACGATAACGGTTTGCATAGATTAAATTTTCGTAATTGAAAAGCTGTGCAAATGTACGAAGAAAGCAGTTAGTAAACGGCGCTTAAGAGTTGGTAGTGGGTCAGTTTGAAATTTGATGCTTGACCGAATAAGCAAGAGATTTTATACCCTTTGCTGCATGGCAAAGAAAGTCAAAAGACCCAAAGATGCAAATCAACTAGCCAAGTCAATTGTAGATCAGGCTACCCGCGACAATTGCCGCAGCGGCATTGGGTCGTTTGGGAGGCCTAAAAGGAGGGCCAGCAAGGGCTAAATCTTTATCAGCTAAAAAGGGATCAGAAATTGCTAAGAAAGGTGCTGCCGCACGTTGGGGTCTAAAGGAAAGCAAACGGATTAAGATTTCGTTTCAGAAATCTCTTTACGTTTATCCCGCACTAAAGTGTTAACGTCAACAAATGGTAAAACAGCCCCTTGCAAGTAAGTTCCTTTTACTTCAGATGCAATAATCCCTCTTATTGTTGATAGCCCGGCGGATTTAAGAATTACTTCTAATTCAACGGGCGATTCATATTTTTTTACACCTTGATCGGTTTTTTCTGTAAATAGAATATCGAAATTATCTACTTCAAAAACACACAATATTTTGAATTTTGCTAATTCTTTCATCCCGTTTAATCTAATAATACTTGCCTCAGTTAGAACAATTGCCCTCTTTTGATCGGGAGCTGCTTTCAAATCAATTAGAAAATTGAAAGTAAACCCTTCTTGTCCTTGAAGATCATTGGGAGGTTCTGATATTGACTTTGAAACCAATTCAATTGCCTCAAACTTAATATTGAATGATTTTTCGTTCATACTAAACTAAATTGATAGGTTTGCGCAGATATTCTGACGCTATCAGAACCTTTAAAAATGTTAACGGATTTCTTTACTTCAGTAGAAACTTCAATCTTTGCTTCAAAGTCAACCAACCGAGGCCTAATCACTGGAAATATTTGATATATTTTATCTTCTTGGTCGTATTGTACATACTCTTCTAATGGCACAAAAAAAGTAATCGGAACAGCATTACAAGCCAATGAAAGTTCGACAACTTTGCTAATCTTATGATCGTACGTTGCATTCAATATTTGAGAAACATATCCTTTTGATACTCCAAGTTCATTTGCCAATTGATAATCTTTCAACTTTTTTTTGTCCTTATAATTACCGATTAAATTCAAAAGCCCTAATTGAATTTGGGAAACTAAGTATGTTTTACTCCGTAATAATTTTTCTCTTTTATTCATTTTTTTGAGATTATAAAGATTTTTGATATTGTTCAAGAAGATTTTGGAAATCGGCAATATTATCACTGCTATCGGCCTTTTTCTTTTTGCCCCCAAATATGATTAATTTCTTACCTGGCTGTTGAATACCATATACTCTAAGATGCGATCCGATAAACTCATACTCAGTAAGACCGCTCCTTCCTCCCTTTATCAGTTTCAGTCTTCTTCCAGCGTTGCCTCCATTCGCTAAATGTTGAATATAGGCTTTCATTGAGTCCATTTCATTGATATATGTCGAGCCAATTAACTCATTTTCAAGTATTTCAAAGGCTCCGAAGCCGTTGATTACCAATTCTTCAACGGGTTCCCTTCCTTTAATATCCTCAACAATTCTTGTCCCAAATTTAGCCATAAAAAAGTTTAGTTCCAACTAAACATGATATAAATTTATCTTATCTTTACGCTCCATTTTATGCAGATATATCATTAAATATCGTAATAAAGGGTGAAAAATAAAATTATCCAATAAATACCGTTACCAAGAGATAAAAGAGTGCAGATCATTAAGCTGCTTGTCGAGGGAAATAGCATTAGAGTTATTACTCGCATTGCTGAATAGAACCTCCTAAGAAAAGAGGATATTATAAAAAGAAAGAAAATGCTACGTCATGAGAAATTGTAACTATCTAATTGTTTTTTTTATTTTTTTTGCCTCTTGCTCAAAAGGATTAAGTGGAAAAATTGAAAAAAGGAATAAAAATGACATTTATTTAGTAAATACTTCTTCTTCAAAAATATTTCGATTTACGATCAAGGAAACTAAAATAATTAATGACTCTATTTATGAATATTCTACCGGAAATATATCGCTTTCTCCGGGAGATGAAAAACGTATTGGTGTAGAATCGGGCATTTCAGAATTGCAGTATCGAATGATAGATGTGAAAAGTCTTCATGTTTATATTAAAGTGCCAGACTCATTAAAGGATGTTGAGTCGTATAAAATTTTTTTTAACATTGGGGGATACCCAATGTTCCGTGATTCTACAATTGACTGCCTAAGTGTCAAGTTTTATCATTACAAAGACCCATTGAATATTTTAGAGATACAAGGATTGAGAGATACTATGGTAGGAGGATTAACGGGCAAGTATAAATTTGTTACTACTACTGAAAAAGCCAAACTTCCTAGCTCTCCGGATTTATTTAAATACATTTACAAGGTAACTGGTCAAGTCGAGATAGACCCGAAAGATTGGCGTAAATAGATTTTTTTCAAACTGAACCAATACCGGGTTTCTGTAGTGTTCCGGCTTGCAGTTAATTTTATTTTGGCTTCCAAAACGTGATAATCAAGCCTCCCAGAACTACAAGCGCACCGCCAACGATAATGGGTAAAGAAGGAACTGACTTAAAGGTGATATATGTAATTACCTGCCAAACAACAAATAGGGTTGCTATGTAAAGCCCAACCACTTTTCCAAATTCAACAGGGGCTAAATTAAGAAAGAACCCATAGCCAAAAAGCAGGATAGCGCCTGTTAGTCCAAAGAGTATCCTGGCTGTTCCGGTATGGTTATACATGGATTTCCTGATGATCGCATCACCAGTGACTTCAAGAATAGTGGCTATTAAAAGAAAAACAATCGGGTGTAAACCCTGGAGAAATTTTGCCATTTTAATGATGGTTTTAAATGGTTATTTAACTTCCGGATATTATACCCGAAGCATGGGCACAGAACATTCATAACAAATATAAAGAAAACAGCAAGGCCGGTTGAGCATCTTACTGGCCAGTTGCTATTCATGCGCCGCCAGAATGGGAATATGGCTGTGGTAAGCCAGTCGTTTAGTATGCGTTGCCTTAAACAGGGAAGTGGAATTGCTCTGGTGTTTGGGAACGGTAACCAGGATATCGATTGAATGATCTTTGACAAAAGTATCCATCGCCTGGAAAAAATCCCCCATCGTTATAAAGTAGAACTCTGTCTCGAAATTGCTGAACATTTGCTTCAGCTTATTTTTCTCCGCTTCCATTTCCGCTGGAACGGATACATAGATATCCTTGTTTACATGCACGATATGCAGTTTGGGTTTGAACATTTCAAGCACGGAGCTGATCAGTACGGCAGGAGTATGAGCTTCCACATTTTTAAGATCAGAAGCAAACACTACATTATTAATGCCTTTGTATACGGCATCAGGAGGAATGATCATGACCGGGTAAAGGTTCCTGTCGATCAGTTTTAGCGTATTACTCCCAAACATCACCTGCCGGATCGCCGATTTTCCTGTGATTCCCATGACGATCAGGGTAGCCCGGGTGGTATGAGCGAGGCGGGAGATATTTTCAATAAGATCGCCACCCATTTCATTTTCGCATTCCACCGTCTTCACCCCGGCGCGGATGAATTCCTTTTTAAGGCTTTCCTGGTAATTAAGACAGATGTCAAGATCATCGGGCGTTTCATAATTGTTATAGATCACGGCAACGGTTTCTTCCCTGCCGGCCAGCATCTGGGCAGTAAAACGGGCGGCGTTCAAGGATGTTTCGGAAAAGTCAACAGGAACTATTACTCGGTGCATGTAATTGATTTTTGGTAACCCCGGCAAGATCCCGGAGTTTATCAAGGGATTGTTTTAAGAGAATAAATTTACAGGATTTGCGATGGAATTGATCAAAAGTTTTCCTCAGGAATGATAGCCTTCCAATGGGCAATTAATGAAAGGGGTTATTACCAGGACCTGATCTTACGGTCAACCACGAGGAAAAGATCATTATTGGTAGGAGAAAGTTTATCCTTGTTTTCATTGATAAAAGCATAAGGCGTCTGTCCTTCCTGTGCCGTATATGGATACAGGCCCTGTACCTGGGAACTGTTATCTACGAGCGAACCGCTCCTGTTGGACCAGTTGCGCCGTATAGCAGCCATTTGCATGGGTGGCGGTGAATAAGAACGGAGTGTTTGACGGCTGGTCACGATCCAGGTCTCATCGCTGTCCACGAGGATGAATTTCGTAAGGATCTTATTTTTATCATCCATCAGCAGGAGATAACATTCAAAGCTATACGAAGTGACAATATCCCATACTTCTGTGGGCCGTTTACTCAGGGTATTCGTATAGTCGGAAGAAACATGAATAGGGGTGTAGGAATTAATGAAGGGTGCCGACATTTCAAATTCAATGGAATAGCCGGGATTGCAGTTATCACCACAGAGTTCCTTATCCTTTAATTCTTCACAGACAAGCGGCAGTTTATCAGTCAGGATTTCCCAGATCTTATTACCGGGTTTCCAGTAAGAAGGAAGGTTGATCCTGTATTTGGTAGTATCCGGCGGGGATGCCTGCATGACTGTCCCAAAGCAGGCAACTAAAGCATAACAAACAAGGATCTTCTTCATGAGAAAGGGGGTCTCTATAAAGTTATCGTTTTTTTAAATTAAGAAGTTGCCAACAGCGGAATGACCGGGTACGGCAAGCTCCGCCCGGTCATTTCTCCGCACTAATAAATCGACTCAAATGTCTGCTGTTGGAGCAACCTCGAAAAAGAGGGCATATCCCCGCAAAGGGACGCCAGTTGCTGAATATATTCCCTGAATGTCCCGGATTTAAAATGCTGGTTAGCGACGGATTCTTTTTTAAAACTCTTGATATGCACAAAACTACATTCGTTGTTGTAGTCAGCATAACACTGGCTCCGCATCCCACCGGGACCAGTTTTGCACAAGGCATCAAAATAATGGTCGATTACTTTTTGTGCAGTTTCCTGCCGGCCCTTTGGAACAGAGAAGGACATAACATACCTTACCATAAAGCATACAGTTTTTGGTTTAGTACAGCCGGTATTACTATGGCAGATGTTATTCCCGAAATGCTGCTTCCGGAATAACGTTAGGCTGATTTAATGATGAACGGCATATATTCTTTATTATGCGGCCGTCATTTTTAAGCTAGCCGGACATAAAAAAGCCGCGAGAGATCTTATGTCATCCCTGCGGCTTCTGAACTGATTTTACTACTAACTAGTTGGTTAATTTGTTTTTTTCAGGGTTGTCCGCTTTCACGGGCTTGTCCTGGGGTATTGTCCCGGTAAACATTTTTCTTTCCAGGTCGTTGTCGTGGTGGTAAACATCATCCCTGAAATTAAGATCTCCGTCGTTATCTGCCCAGGCAGTATAATAGATGACGAATACCGGTACAGGGTCCTTGATTTTTACAGCTTTTTCCGTTGTCTGGTTCATCGCGGTAACTATCTTCTCCGTGTTCCAGGAAGGGTCATTTCTTAAAAGCCATTCAGCCATTTTCTGCGGTTCGGCCAGCCGGATACAACCATGGCTAAAGGCTCTTTTATCCTGCCCGAACAAGCTTTTGGAGGGGGTGTCATGGAAATACATATTGAAACTATTGGGGAAAATGAATTTCACCTTACCCAGCGCATTACCGGGTCCGGGACGCTGGCGGATACCATTGCCCACACGTTCCATATTCTTACTTTCCAGGTAATTCGGGTTTCTTGCTATGGCCGGGTTAATCTCTTTCTCAATAATGCTTTGAGGAAGATTCCAGTAGGGACTGAAGTAGATCTGGTTCAGGTCACCGTTAAACATCATGGTACTTGTACCTTCTTTTCCTACCACTACCACCATATCAAATAGTAATTCTTTCCCGTCATAAACATGGAGCATGAATTCCGGTAAGTTTACAATAATAAGATTGCCAACAGGTTTTTGGGGCATCCACCGCATCCTGTCCATATTCAGTAATACCTGCATCAGCCTTTCACGGGCCGGTACATTCATGTCTTTAATAAGACTGGCTGTTATTAGTCCATCCTGTTTGTAACCATGTCTTTTCTGGAATTGCTTTACGGCCGTCTCCAGGCTATCGTTGAAAACCGAACTGCTGTCATTCCCGGGCAGGTCCTGTGTAAGCTGTAATCTTTTTTTAATAACAGCCACAGCTGGATTACTTGCTCCTTTTTTGATCGTCTTGACGGCCGGTACGACAGGCCATCCACCTGCTTTCGTAATATCATAATAGAGTTGCAGGTGTTTTTTCAGGTTGCCGTACATATCATTAACCTGCTCATAGTATTTTTCATCGCTGTGTTTTTTATTTAACAGGGAATCCGCCAACTTTAAAGGGTCTTCCTTCTTAATAGGGATGAATTTTTCCTGCTCTTTTCTCTTTACATACCCTTTTTCATAGGTACTGTTAATAAAGCGGATAAAATACTCGGTAAAACCAAACTCCGCATTCAGGATGGAACTATCCCTGGTGCTGGCTGTCATCTTTTCCTGGTTGATATAGCGCTCGGCCTGTTTATAAAAAGCTGTATTTACAAGCGAGGTGTCCTTGAGATGCATAACAGCATAATCGTACTGGTTCCAGAAAAAACGGGATTGCTCCGTGAGACCATCGGTAGAGAACCAGGCATACTGGTAATTCCGGGCATTGTAAAAACTACGGATGTGCCGGGCGATCTTTTTATCCCCCAGCTGGCGTTTATTGATATAACGTTCCATGGCGAGACTATCGAGGAACATATCATTATAAGCTTCTTCTTTCGTAATGCTGTAATCACGGTCGGTAATATTTTTTGACTGGTCAGCTGAATCCGTCACCGGGGCATCCACATCCTCACCAATTACCATTTCAGGTTTGGTGGATTTTTCTTCTGTTGCAGATTCGTTTTTTGCATTGTTACAACTGGCCATGACCAATACTGCGAAGGGGATATAAAAGATTTTCATTTTCATATAGAAGCTGTATGATTTAATGGGCAAAAATACTATTTGTATAGGAAAAAATCGGACCAGTGAGAAGGCTTTGTCCAATAAATAACAGATTACTTGTTATCATTTTATGATTCATGAAAAAAGCCGTCTTCTTTTTCTCTGTAACATTTTTTCAGTGGAATTTTTTACCCAAATTGCTTCTAAAACGATCGGAGAACACTGTGCCTTGATTATGCAGGCAAAAAAAATGGTTGCCGGAGACGCCCCTGATCACCGGGATTCAAAACGATAGGTTAAGCATACATCACCCGGATAAAGGGATGTCAGCGAAAAGGAAGAAAGGGATCAATACTGCTAATAAAGCCTGTGAGAGGATCTAAGTTTCATGCTAAACGGATTTATTAGTCATGATGATGTTGTCACGCAGGAATGCATGATAAATTTTACAGGGACTAACAGTACCTGCCACCGGTAAGTAACAGGCATTCCTGGCCAGTTAAAATTTAATGAGAAATACGTTGCCGGGATCTTTCCTTATGGCAGGCAATCGAACTGTTGACCGCACAGCCTGCTTATATATCTCCCAGTCTTGTGATCTCCACACCGTTGAAAATGCGGGCCAGGTTGATGTCTTTTGATTTGTTGTATTCAACAAGGCTTGCACCATTCACGATGCGCCAAAGGTTCTTTGATCTTAATTCTGCATAATCGGCTGTTTTGATGAACATGCCGGTAATGGACTGGCGGGCTTTGAAGTTGATCTGCACGGCGGATTTGTCAAGGTGTTTTTGTAACACAAATTTTTCGATCTGATCGTTTGTCATAATTTGATTTTAAAAGTCGGGGTATAAGGCTATTATTAAAGTGCTGTTGCTTACAAAGCCGTACGCAGCCAGTTGAATACAGAAATTTCACTTTTGGCTTCCAGTGGTAGTTGGTTACTGATCAGTTCTTCCATTTTTCTTCCTTCTACAACAGAGAATTTATCAGCCATGGAACCGTAAAAATTAATGATGAATAAAACCTGGTCGCCATTATAACGGTTGAAAGCACGACGGCTGGGACTGCCGCTAAAAACAGATTCACCCGGGAGATCCCAGTTGTATTCTTGATGAGTAAGATCTTCTTTCAGAAATGGCATAAATGACTTTTTGATGAAAAGGACCGTTGAAAAAATGGAAGTAAAGGAGAGAAGAGAGCTTACTAACCGAAAGACTTCAAGCGGTATTCGTATAAAGGTAAGGCTTTTAGAGGCATCAGCCGCAGAAACCTGAATGCCTGCGTGGTATGCCTGATATTTAATCCTTAACTCTGGCGTAAAAGCCTTATCTTTGTGCTTCTTATATGTTAACTGCTCCCACTGAGTTTGTTTTTCTCATTCAAATGCCGTGATGGCTTAACGTAAGGCAGGTAAAGTATCCTCATCACTGTTGATAGCCTTACCATATTTTTTCATCAAATTTTATTCAATTGTCATTTAACAATTTGCAGCTCATTGCGCCCGTATTAAAGGCGTTGAGCACCGAAGGCTACACAACGCCTACACCGATCCAGCAACAGGCTATTCCTGCTATTTTAGAACAAAAAGACCTGCTGGGCTGTGCCCAGACCGGCACCGGGAAAACAGCAGCATTTGCTATTCCCCTCCTGCAACTGATGCATCTTCAACAAGCAGCTTCCAGGGAGAACAGGCGTACAATCAAAGCATTGATCCTGACTCCTACAAGAGAACTGGCTATCCAGATCGAAGAGAGTTTCAAAGCGTATGGACGCTACCTCGACCTGCGGCACCTTGTGATTTTTGGTGGTGTATCACAGTTCAACCAGGTAAATACTTTACGCCGTGGTGTCGATATACTTGTTGCTACACCCGGCCGTTTACTCGACCTCATGAACCAAAATCTTCTTTCACTCAGGGATATCAAATTCTTTGTACTGGATGAAGCAGACCGTATGCTCGATATGGGATTTGTACATGATGTAAAAAGGATCATTGCCAAACTACCCGCGCAGCGCCAAACACTTTTCTTTTCCGCTACCATGCCACCGGAGATTCAACAACTGGCCAATGGCCTCCTGAAAAACCCGGTAAAAGTTGCGGTAACACCTGTTTCATCTACGGTGGAAATCATCCAGCAATCACTCTATTTTACAGAGAAGCAAAACAAACCAGGGTTGCTTACGCACTTGCTTTCGGATAGCTCCATCAAAACGGTCCTTGTTTTTACCCGTACCAAACATGGCGCGGATAAAATCGCCAAAGGTCTCAGCCGTGCAGGGATCAGCGCTGAAGCCATTCATGGAAATAAGTCGCAGAATGCCAGGCAGGCCGCTTTGCATAATTTCAAGACCCGGCGCACCAGGGTGCTTGTAGCAACAGATATTGCTGCCCGTGGTATTGATATCGACGAACTGACGCATGTCATCAACTATGACCTGCCGAATGTTCCTGAAACTTATGTGCACCGGATCGGGCGTACCGGCAGGGCAGGAGCCAGCGGTATTGCAATCTCTTTCTGTGACCAGGAAGAAAAAGCTTACCTGAAGGATATCCAGAAACTGATCGGCAAAACAATCCCTGTTACCAGCAATCACCCGTATGAGATGACAGGAAAGACCAACGATATACTGTTAGTAAAGAGACCTGCCCAAACCTCTTCCTTTCAAAGAAGCAGAACTGAGCAGGGTAACAGGCGGCCTGGAAGGACTTATTCTTCTTACCGCAGGGCCTGATGCTACTTCAATAAATATTTTTGCAGAATACCGCTGGCGACAGCGGTATTTTTTATTGGTGAGGAGCGAGGCATTCCCTGTAAAGGGATACTTCCACACCCGGTCTTGCCTTTAATTGGCGGAGAAGATCTTCAGCGTCTTTTTCCGCAGGGAAGAATTCCATGATATAGCCAAAAGTACAATTCTCATAGTAAGCTTCATAGAGGTTGGTCTGGCGGGGCGGAAGTAACTGTTGGTAAAAACTTATGTCTGTATCATTGTGACCGATGAAAGCGATCAGGCGGTTGTCGCTGTTCTCGTCAGCCTGGCTGTTACCGGCCCGGACTACCGTATAACCTCCAAGATTCACCACTTTTACTTTTTGTTCGGCAAAATGTTCTGAACTCCGGCCTTTCATAAAAGAGAAACTGATCGATTCATTTCTCAGTTTGTGATGAGATACATATTTGAAGCGGGACTTTACTTCCGTTTCCTGTTGCAACACTACTGAATGATGAGAGGAACTTACCTGTTTTGCATAGAAATCCCATTTCACCACAAATTCATCAAAGCCGATGTCCGTCATAAAACCGACAAAATATATCATACTATCTTTTTTCATATTATTTTTTAGAATATCAGGGCTGTGGGACAGCAGCTGCTTCTTTAGGAAGAAGCTTTTCCTGTACAGGGTTAATTACGGTATCTATTGTGTGTACTACCCCGTTCGAAGCCTGCCTGTCCTTTGACAATATCCGGGCTCCCTGGATGCGCACTTCACCATCTTTTACAATTACTTCCAGTTCTTTGCCATGGATAGTCTTTATTTTCTGGCCATTATAAAAATCCCTGTTCAATTTTTTTTCCGCTAACACATGGTAAGAAAGAATGTCGGCAATTTTACTGCTGTTTCCTGTTCGAAGGAGCTCTTCGTAAGAAGTGGGGGCAAGGCTGCCAAATGCCAGGTTTACAGGACCAATTATAGTAAAAGGTCCCATGCCGCTGAGCGCTTCTTCCAGGTCGGTCATTTTCATTCCTTTCATAAAGGAACTGAGATTCCGGTCTGCATTCATAAGTTGTAGGATCGTTGACATATATCGCGGGAAGTTTATATGCAAAGAACTGCTCTGCAAGACCTGTAATGTAACCTATATTGGCCGCATTGGCCGCTTTAATATGGTGCCAGCCTTGCTGAACAGGCATTCCGTAAATTAAATGGGAGGTTATAAAAATAAAATCGGAACTTTGTCCTTCTTGCTTTTTCTCCCGACCGCAGACAAATTAAACTTATGTACACATATACCTGGAAAAAATACCTCCCTGTTATCAGGCTTTTATTAAAACGATCAGCTGGAACTGAGCAGTCAGTTGCGCTGAACCGTACTGATTTTGAAAAAACAACCAAACTCAGGAAGCCGGCCTGTTCTTTTTCTGTAGAAATCATCCGGGGTCGCTTAAGCCCGCTCGACAAATCGGTGCCGGCCAGGGACCTGGTGGGTATATTACAGGAAGACGATACGGCCCGTAACCTGATGAGCCAGTACCAGTATGCGATTAGTCTTAATTCAGATTTTTTACTCAGTATCAAAAATATTACACCGGTTGCAGAACCGGCAACGGAAGAATAAAAAAAAAGAGCCTGTTCGGGCTCTTTTTGGTTTATACTGCGGGGAATATTACCATCTTTTGTTATCAGCCCGCGGAGCTTTCTCCCTTGCGATCGTAACTGACATTGCACGGCCTTCGATTTCCTTGCTGTTAAGACCTTTAATAGCTCCATTTGCTTCTTCGTCAGACCCCATTTCAACAAATCCAAAACCGCGGCTCCGACCTGTTTCTCTGTCTGCAATAACTTTTGCTGAAGAAACTGACCCGAATTGCTCAAATAATTTTCTTAAGTCATCATCCGTTGTGTGAAAACTTAAATTGGAAACGTACATGTTCATAAAAAATGATTTAATTAAAACAAATAAAATACCTGTGACAAAAGGCTGCAAGCAAGGAGTAAAGAGGAGATTAACTATTACTGGGGCGAAGAGTAAGAATTGATACTGATCCGGACTGACTGTTAGAAGAACTTTATATCACTTCGTGAAGATAGACTATTAATATGGAAGGGGCTGATTTATCATGAATACCTAAATAAACCACCCCAGGGGCTCTTTATACCGGCTAGCCATCAATGTTTCTCCCCCAGCCAGGCCACCAGTTCTTTTTTGATCGCTTCACCAATGATCTTCTGGTTAGCGGGGTTTTGTAAAAAATCGTGACTGGCGGCATTGTCGCCGATCTCCAGCAATACCCGGTAGGGTGCTGTATTGATATTCTCATCAAGGCTATAGAAGCTCAATTTACCGGTGGCAGCACAGCGGTAATCATTCCTCCCGGTCGTGCTGTCGAGCAGCACCCCCCGGTTCTCCATATTGGTAGCTGTGCAGATGGCTTTTACCAGGCGACCGGCCAGTTCCCGGTTGGCAGCCTCGTATTTATCTCCATAATGAATATAACCCCAGACTGCATGGCGTTTGGTACCCCCGTTATTGTGTACGGCAATAAATACCTGCGGGTTTCTTTTGTTGGATTGTTCCAGTTCATACGCATATCCCGAGATCTTACCATCAATAACAGCAGTGGTGTGTAAAATTTTTGTGTTACTGCCTGAATCTGCATGGTGATATTGTTCTTTACCCAGGCTCCATACTTTATATTCTTTCAGGGAAGGCTCCATGGCCATCGCCGATTCCACGATTGCATTACAGGTGGCGGCTTCACTAAAATCCTTTCCCGTATCGGTCTGGTGGGAAGGCTGCCACACGATGCGTTGTTTTAATTTGCCGGTGGAAGTATAGTGATTACAGGATTGATGCAGGAGAAAGATCGAAAGAATAAGGGCTGTTCTTTTCATACTGTTGGTCCATTTCTTAAATGTACAACAAGATCACAGTATGACTGATGATTAATTCCTGCTAAATTTTTTGAGCGAACCACCTGTCATGGGTGTATCGAAAAAAGTGGTTAATGCAAGTCTCCACTGGTTGTCAATCCTGCCCATCGCGATGATCTCCTGCAGGTACTGGCATTTTTTACGGTAATCGATATTATCAAGAATAAAGCGTAGAGCAAGTTTTTTTGTCACAGATGATGAGTATACTCGTATCATAGAAGCTGGTTTAAGATACAAGGGTAAAAACTGTGCCAGCCTTAAAAGGGGATGAGAAAGATATTCACAATAATAGCTATACGCCTGTACTGTAGCTATTTGAAATTAACGGCCGGGCCGGGAAGAGCATCCTGTCACGTATACGATAGGATGAAATCCTTGTATTTTTCAATTCCTAAACTCCTGGCTGATCATGAGTCCATAATAACCACCATCCATTATTCCTATTCCAAGACGGCCAAAAGCAGGGTTAAGGATATTGGCCCTGTGACCCGGCGAGTTCATCAGGTTGGTATGGGCGATCTGCACGGATTGGGATAATGCTAAATTCTCCCCGGCAGCCAAAAACCTTATGTTACCTGCTTTCATCCTGTCAAAAGGATCCTTGCCATCCGGGTTTTTATGGGCAAAATACCCGCGAACGAACATGTCCATGGAATGTTTTCTTCCCACCTGGGTCAACTCCGGGTCTGCTTGTAAAGGTTTTAATCCCCTGGAGGTTCTTTCTTTATTGACCAGCTGCAGCATCTGGTTTTCAAGTCCCGGCCGCTCAATAGCTTTGTCATATTTAAAAGTAAGTGAGACTGATTCATCCGAACCGGGGCGCACGGTAAGACTGTTCATTGTTTGTCGCACGGCTTCATCAAACACCGGTGCCAGTTTGCGGTTGGCCCATTCTGATTGCACGGCCAGTTGGCTGGCCAGTTTACTGTTGCGGGTCTCCCTTGTGATACTGTCTTTCAGCGGCAGTGATAATAATAAAGCTGAGATGATGACAGCATAGACATAACCGTTCATAGCACCAGGAATGATGCCCAGGAATTTATTGACAGGAGCCTGGTTCGTATTTTCGGGAAGGGCGCGAACAAGGTAACCCGCTACAAAACCAATAATCAGTCTTGCTGCAAAAAGAGTGAGTAAAAAAGCAAAAGGCAATAGCCAGGGCCCAAAGTTGTTCAAATGGTCAAGGCCTCTTGCGGTATAGGGGTAAAAAAGATACGCTGCTGCAAGGCTGCCAATCCAGCTGAGCAGGCTGATACTGCCAAGGATGAAACCACGTTTCCATCCTGCTACTACACATAACAGGAGTATAAGGAGCAGGAGAATATCTACCCAGTTCATTGGTTATTGTTTCTTATAAATTGAGTTTACAAATAGCATGCCTCATGCTTATAAAAAAGCAGGCCCTTCAGGTGAAATTTTAATCCTTTATTTTGATCAAAACGTTAGTATGTTCGAGCTTGGCGAGGAAAAACTCCTTATGAGTTCGCCTGATAAATCAGTATGGCTTACCACGCACCGGATCATTTATGAATCCGGAAAAGGGAGGGAGCAGGTCATGCTTGAAGACGTGGAATCATGCCAGTTTTTAAATAGTTCTGTTGGTTCTTACGGCGTTGCGCTCGTGGTTGTTTCTATACTAACATTCCTGATCATATTGAATACCATAATTTTTTACATAGAATCCCGACCATTCTTAAGACAATATCCCGGATCTTTCTGGCAAATTTGCCGTAATAATGGCCTATTATATTCCTTCCTGTTACTGCTTATTACCCATTTTTTTTACCGTATTTCCCGCCGTTATATTATCAGGGTTAATGGGAAATTCAATTCCATTGACATCAGGGTTAAAACTTTCAAACATCCTTCTATTCGTAAAATGATTCATGTCCTGACGGAACAAAGTGCCAAAATGAAAGCAAGAACCCAGACCAATTAAATAAATAAGAAAAAACGGTTTAATATGTCGTTGACTTATTTTTCGAGATTTGTTTCTCCAGTAATTGCTTTAGATCGCCCAGCACCTTATTCCAGTTTTGTTCGGAATGAGCTTTCATTTTTTCATCCTGGATATTTTCCTGCTTTATCTGTAAACGGGTGCCGTTGGGTTCTTCTTTGAGTTCATAGGTGATTGTGACGTAGTTTTCTGGCTTGTCTTCTATCCCGGACATTGAGCTCCAGTATTTATAAACAAATAATTTATTTGGAACACTATCCAGGATCACACCCTTGTCCTCGTAGGATTTCCCTTCCCATTCACCCCGGAAAAGAAGCGGGCTTCCGACTTTCCAGTCGGATATGGCATTGGTGCCAAAAAAATATTGTTTGATGATCGAAGGAGTTGTTAGTGCTTCCCATACGTTGGCTACGGGTGCATCAATACTGATACTTGCCATGCCGGTAATACCTGAATTCATATACTGCTGTTTTCCTAACGTCTGAAAAATACATGCCAGACAAGTCAGTTGATCGGGAATTGGTTTCTCCCGCTTTCAAATAAGCTGATTAAGAATGGATAAGAAGGGTTTTTTAGTTACGCACATTTGGGAATAGAGTAGGAGAAGGTACTTCCCTCGCCGGGTGCGCTTTCAATATGCAACTGGCTGCCGTTCCTCGCCAGGAATTCTTTACAAAGCATCAGTCCAAGCCCGGTACCTGATTCACTGGCCGTGCCGCGTGTAGAATAAAAATCACTCCTGTTGATTTTTTTCATGGCTTCGGGACCGATGCCCATACCGCTGTCTTTTACATAGATTTCGATAAAGGAATAGTGTTCGCAGGTGCCCACTGAAATTGTACCGTCTTCGGGTGTAAACTTGATCGCATTAGAAAGCAGGTTCCTTAACACCAGGATATTCATATTCCGGTCAATATAACCAAGCAGGCCTGGTGTACTGTGACTTTCAATGGTGATACGTTTTGATTTTGCCTGCAGGTTAAGAAGCATCAGGACCTCGTGGATCGATTCTTCAATATTCACTTCCTGGGGGTTAACCAGGTTGGCCTCCATTTGTGCTTTTGCCCATTGCAGGAGGTTGTCCATCAATCCCACTGTATAGTTCAGGTCGTTAAGAATATCGGGCACCGAATCCTTTAATTCGGCTGCTGACATTTTTTTCTCCAGCACATTGCGGAAAAGATTACGCAAGGCATACATGGGTGCTTTCAGGTCATGGGAAATAATGCCAAACATTTTATTCTTCAGCGCATTGAGTTCACCCAGTTCAGTGGTTTGTTGCTGGAGTAATATGGAGTCATCTTTTATCTTGCCTGCCTGCTCCTGTATCTGGGTATTTTTTTCCTGGAGAATAATGTTCCTGGAAAGTATATGATGCTGGTAACCGGCATTTTCTTTTTTGATGAGGAAGAGGCCATAAAAAATGAAAAGTATGGCCAGCACCTGGTTGAACAGGTAAAGACCATAATTGATGTTTTGCAGGTCGTATACATAGTGCTTGATAATCACGTTCAGCAGGAAATAGCTGACCAGTGAAAAGAAAAGCGAAAAGACCATATACCCGATATCTTTTAAAAAGAATACGGAAAGAATGCCATAAAAAATATAAAAGAGACCAATTCCCGGGTTGAGGCCATACATGTACACGATAGAAGTGACAAAGGGATATAAAAAGAAATAAGCCGTGATTGCGGATTCCTGTTTTTGTTTTTTGATAAGGTATAATACCAGCAGGCTGACAAAGGCGGGGAGGCAGGCAATGATATACAAACCAGCCGGTAGTTGTTTGCTGTTAAACAGGCCGGTCAGAGGGACTATGATCCCGGCGAGTAACTGTAAAAAATTAAGCTGGTTGAAGATCCGTAGTTTTCGCTGGTCGTATTCTTCCATCGCTTCATCAAACCCCAGCAAATTGATATGAACCAGTAAGAAGCCGAGTTTTTCCTTTAATAAAAGAAAAAAACGCTGGGCCCGGGGAATAAATAATTTACCCTGTCGGTGACCTATCGGCTGACTGATTTCCATGGGTTTTTCATTTGAGTTCGGATACTGTAATAACTAAAATAGTGAATTTAACGCCGTATTACCAAGGATTGCGTAAGGATAATGCTCAGCCTTCGTAGAACTACGGTGCGTACTGTTCCGGAAAATACAGCGTAATCACTGAAAAACGGGGTAGCGTGGAAAAACCCGGTGGTTTTGTTGCATTTAATGTTTGCCATAGGGACTTTTTTGTTGTGCCTATCTTGAATGTAATAGTAAAAGCTTACCTCTCTTCCTTGTGATTTATTTTCCCCCGAATTTTCCTTCTTAATACTAAAAACCCACCTGTCACACCAGGGGATGCAGTAAAGAAACTACCCGTCCCCGTAACAATATTTATCTTTACTAAGATCATGCCTGCAGAAAAACGAAATGAATTTTACTTACTGGCCAGTTGTTTTCTTCCTTCCCTGCGATTGCTTGGTAAAAATGACCCGATGCGGATGGCCGGGGCAACAGCTTTTTTTACCACGTTTGCCCTGCCGCCAATCGTTTTTATCCTGGTCCAGTTATTCGGTTTATTTATGGGAGAGCGGAGTATGGGACAGGGCCTGATGAAAAATCTTACGGGGATTGTAGGTAATGAAGGGGCAGGACAGGTCCGGCTGGTGATCAGGAGTATCCGCGGATTCAATGACCACTGGTATGTGATCATTATCGGGTGTCTTTTTCTTTTCTTTATTGCAACCACCTTGTTCAATGTCATGAAAAATTCACTCAACCAGCTATGGGAGATTGGTGTAAAAGAACGGCCCGGGTTATTATTCCTGCTCAGTATCCGCTTACGTTCTTTTGCCGTGATATTACTTGTAGGTCTTTTGTTTTGTGCAGACCTGCTGCTGGAAAGTTTCCGGGTCGTAGCCGGGAATTACATGGATTCGGCCTGGCCGGCTGGAGCAGGCTTTTTCAAAAGTTTCCTGGGGGAGATCACCAGCGTGCTCATTGTAGCAACCTGGTTTATTATGCTGTTTCGTTTCCTGGCAGATGGAAGACCTGCCTGGAAAGCTTGTTTCGTGGGTGGCTTGCTGACAGGCATCCTGTTCAGTACAGGACGGATTTTGTTACGCGTTTTACTGGTAGATAGTAATATAGGTAGTCTCTATGGTCCCTCCGGCTCCTTTGTACTTATATTGCTGTTCGTCTTCTATTCTTCCTTCCTTCTCTATTTCGGGGGCTGTTTTATTGCTGTTTACTCTGCTAAAAAAGAATGGAAGATAAAGCCCAACGGAATGGCTTATAACGTGGAGACGAATCCCTGAAGACGATTTATTAAGGCATTGATGGAAGGGAAAAATGAAAGACAGTTCGAATATTTTTGACTGGTCCTTTTGATTGATAGCAAAACCTGGCATGTGATCGTAACGACTACTTCCTCTTCTTTTGCGGATATAATCGATCCAGGTGGCCTGGAATCGGGAGTGTTATACTGCATTGGTAAGTTATAAACTGGTATCGAAAATTGACCTGCACTACTTATTTGGAATACAGCATTTAAAACAGGAACGCATCATCAAACTCTATCTTATGATTCTCCAGTAATTCCTTGTATTCCTTCTCGAATGTTTTGATGCGATGGTGCTCTTCCTGGTTCTTTACATATTCAATGAGATTATTGAGAGCGTCAGTATGATAAGTAAATGCCCCGTAACCATCCTGCCAGCCAGCAAAATTGGGGAAAAGATTTTTTTCTTTTATCAGTTTTGTGGTGGATAGCTTGATATCCTTAACAAGTGTAGCCAATGACAGTGAGGGGTGGATGTGAGTGATAATATGCAGGTGATCTTCCACCCCATTTATACGATAAAGATGACAACCTTTATTTTTTAGCAAGCCTGCTATATATTGGAAAAGTTCCGGTCTGCTTTTCTTTATCATTGTTCTTTCCCGGTGCTTTGTCCCAAATACGATCTGGTAGAGTATCTGAGTGTAGGTGCTCATGCTACGCATTTTCATGCCACCGGTTGTACCGATGGTCAATCAAATTTAACCCCTTCAGGGTTTTAACAGATGACCCCGAAGGGGTCAAATATGAATAACACCGCATTGTATGCGGTGCAAAAAAACAGGTTTGAGGAGAATAAAACGCCGGGTTTTGTTGTAAACACCTAAATAAGTATAAAAAGTACTACTGCAAAAGTGCGTCCCAGTGTCTTACAAATATCCCGGGCAGTCACAAGGGATGATAATAATTGTAGACTAGCCGGACCCGAATCGAAATTCATCACTTTGTTTGTAATTGGAAAGCCCAACTTACACTGTATCATTTTCTTCTCCCCACTTACCCAATTTTTGTGAATAACCTGTTGACACTCAGTTCACCATTTCCCCTTGTTTAACGTAAATTCGCCCTGACTTAAAAACCCAAACAACGTGAGATTAAAGAGCCTAGAAATCAAGGGATTCAAAAGTTTTGCTGATAAAACCATCGTCAATTTTGATGATAATATCACGGGTATTGTCGGCCCCAATGGCTGTGGCAAATCCAATATCGTGGATAGTATACGTTGGGTGATCGGTGAACAGAAGATCAGCCACCTGCGTAGTGAGAACCTCGACAGCCTGGTTTTTAACGGGTCCAAGACCCGCAGCGCCAGTGGTTTGGCCGAAGTGAACCTGACCTTTGAGAATACCAAGAACCTGTTGCCAACCGAGTTCAGCACCGTGACCATTACCCGTAAATTCTACAAAAGCGGCGAAAGCGAATACCGCCTGAACGATGTGCAATGCCGTCTCAAGGATATCCAGAACCTGTTCATGGATACCGGTATCAGTACGGATAGTTACGCGATCATAGAACTGGGAATGGTGGACGACCTGATTAAAGACAAAGACAATAGCCGCCGCCGGATGCTGGAGCAGGCTGCCGGTATTTCCATCTATAAAACCCGGAAGAAAGAGGCCAAACTGAAACTGGATGCCACCGAACAGGACCTTGCCCGTATCGAAGACCTTTTATTCGAGATCAACAACCAACTGAAATCCCTCGAAAGCCAGGCTAAAAAAGCGGAGAAATACCACGAGATCAAAAAAGAATACAGGGAAGTAAGTATTGAATTGGCCAAGGCCGCGCTGGAAGGTTTTAACCTCAGCTACAAAGATCTGAACCAACAGCAGGAAATAGAGACCGATAAGAGAATAAAACTGGAAGCCGAAATCGCCGGTGACGAAGCGGCACTCGAACAGGAGAAGCTGGGCTTTATCGAAAAAGAGAAAGCATTGCAGGCAATGCAACACGCTTTTAACGATATGTTGCAGGCAGTCCGCAGCAAAGAGAATGACAAGAACCTTTCTGCCCAGCGGCTCGAACACCTCCGGGAGAAAGAGACCAGCCTGAAAGAATTTTTACAAAAAGCCGAAGGCAATTTAAAAGGCATTGAAGAAAGCATCTCCTTCACCGGTATGCAGGTGGAAGAAGAAGAAAAAGCACTGGCCGGGTTGAGCGAACAGCTCGAGCAGCTTCGTCATGAAGTGGATGCCAAAAGAAATATACTGGATGATAAACGCCGTGCACTGGATACACTCCGCAGCGAGAACCAGCAGGTACAACGCAGCCAGTTTGATGCGGAGAAAAGAGTGGCTGTAGCAGACACATCGGTACAGAACCTGCAACGTGTGATCGGGCAGATCGAAGAAGAAAGAAAACATAGAGAGGATCAGCGTCATCACCTCGACCAGGACAGGATGCTGAAAGAAAAAGAACTCGGCATTAAAAAAGTGGACCTTGAGCAATTACAGCATCACCAGGAAAACACCAAGGACCAGATATTACAGACACAGGCCGTTCTTGACAGTCTTCGTAATAACCTTGCTGAAGAAACCCGTAAACTGGATGCCAAAAAGAATGAACATGACCTGCTGAAAAGCATGATTGATTCGATGGAAGGCTATCCTGATTCAGTAAAATTCCTGCATAACAATACAAATTGGAGTCATCATTCACCCATCCTTTCGGATGTATTGTATGTGAACGAAGAATACAGAACGGCGCTGGAAAACGTCCTGGAACCTTATCTCAGTTATTACGTGGTAAACGATCTCCGGGAAGGTTTGCAGGCTGTGCGTTTACTGGATGAGAACAAAAAAGGGAAAGCTAATTTCTTTTTACTGGATAAGATAAACGCCAACGCGGATAACGCAGATAATACAGATCAACACAGGTTAGAAGGAGCTATACCTGCGCTGACCGTTGTGGATGTGGAAGAAAAATACAGGAAGCTGGCGGAACATTTATTAAGTAATGTTTTCATTGCCGACAATGAAGATGTGCTGCAGAACAGCAACGGTTTCGTAGTGATCGAGAAGAACGGCAAATATGTAAAAGGAAAATATTCCCTTACCGGTGGCAGTGTAGGACTGATCGAAGGGAAAAAGATTGGCCGGGTAAAGAACCTGGAAAAGCTACAGGAAGAGATCGCAGCCCAGTCGACCATTGTAGAATTACTCCGCTCCGATATCCAGGCGAGACATAATGAAGTGATTGCCTTTAACGAAGACCTGAGAGAAACAACGATACGTGATACAGAAAGAGAAATACAGCAGCTGACCAACGAAGTATTCTCCCTGCATAACAAACTGGAGAATCTCCATTCCATGCAGACCAACAGCCAGCACCGCCTGGAAGAACTGGGAATGCAGATGCAACAGACACATAGTTCTGTGGAAGGGGTGCGGAACCAGCTAGGCCAGTTCAATGAACAGTTACAGGTGAATGCCGCCAAACTCGCCGAAGCAGAGGAAGCATTTAAAGTAACCGAAGCGAATTATTCGGAAGCCACCAGTAAATACAACGAATTCAACCTGAATGTCACCCGGCAACACAGCAAGATTACGGCCCTCAGGCAGGAGCTGGATTTCAAAACCAACCAGCTGAATGACCTGAAAGGCCAGATCGAAACGAATACAATACAATTAGGTGAGACAGGAAACAGTATTGAGCAATCTGCCCAATCGCTCCAGGAGATCGAAGAAGGTTTATTGCAGATGATGAAGAGCAAGGAAGAAGAAGAGCATAAATTGAACGAAGCTGACCAGGCGTATTACAACCTGCGCAACCAATTGGGTGAAAAGGAGAGCGAGATCCGTCATAAGATCAAAGACAAAGAACAGGTTGAACATATGCTGGCAGCGATCAAGGACAGGCTGAATGAACTGAAACTGCAGCTGGCAGGGATGAAAGAAAGGCTCGACGTGGAATTCCGGATCAACCTGGAAGATATCCTCGGAGAATCAAGGACAGGAGAAGTACCTGCTGAAGAATTGCAGGAAAAAGCCGACCGGATGAAAAAAAGGCTGGAGAATCTTGGCGAGGTCAACCCGACGGCGATCGAAGCGTTTACCGAAATGAAAAAGCGCTATGATTTTATCGTGGAGCAAAAAAATGACCTGGTGAGTGCGAAGGAAAGTTTGCTGAAGACGATCGAAGAAGTGGAACTTACTGCGAACCAGAAATTCCTGGAAACCTTCAACCTGGTAAGGGAGAATTTCCAGAAAGTGTTCCAGACCCTATTCACCGAGGATGATCAGTGTGATCTTGTTCTTGAGAACCCTGATGATATTGCAGAAACAGGTATCGATGTAATTGCCAAACCCAAGGGTAAACGTCCGACTTCGCTGACTCAGCTAAGCGGGGGGGAAAGAACCTTGACGGCAACTGCTTTGTTATTTGCCATCTACCTGATCAAGCCCGCGCCATTCTGTATCCTCGACGAGGTGGATGCGCCGCTGGATGATGCCAACGTAGGTAAGTTCACCAATATGATCCGCCAGTTCAGTGAGAACTCCCAGTTCATCATTGTTACGCACAATAAAATGACCATGAGTACAGTGGATGTGATCTACGGGGTGACGATGCAGGAACCGGGGGTGAGCAGGCTGGTGCCGGTAGATTTCAGGAATTTGGAAAAACAGAATTAGGTTATAGTTTTTGGTTTGTGGTATATAGTTTATGGTTCGTGTCTTAAAGAGCTAAAGTCATTATTTGTTTGAAAAGTCTGGTTCTGCCGGACTTTTTTTATTTTCAATATTCAATCATTTTCATGAAAACGATCATCCTGTTAGTTGCTTCCAATATCTTCATGACGTTTGCCTGGTATTATCATTTGAAGCAGCAGGGATGGCCATTGTGGAAAGCGATCCTGTTAAGCTGGATCATTGCTTTCTTTGAGTATTGCCTGATGGTACCCGCGAACCGGTCCGGTTATGCAAAAGGAATGACAGGATTCCAGTTAAAGATGATACAGGAAGTGATCACCCTTGTCATATTCGGTTTCTTCGCAGTACTCTACCTGAAAGAACCTCTGCACTGGCGTTACCTGGTCAGTTTTGCCTTTTTGATCGGGGCAGTTTATTTTATGTTCAGCAAAAAATTCGGGTAAAAGGAAAAATCATTCTTCTGATGGCACGGCGTTCTGCTGTTTGCGGATGGTTTGCCGTCGGCTGAAATCTGCTTTTACCTTATGCACAAAGGCGCTCATTATTAAAAAAAGACCCGTGCACATCAGGAGGGATGCAACCAGCCCCCAGAAATACCAGTCACCATTTTTTGTTCTTTCAAACGAAGAATAGGTGATCGAGAAAATACTGGCGATGACGGCCCCGAGGCCAAAAAGTAATTTGCTGAGGTATTTGTCGGAATGACTGGCCATGGTAGGAGGTTTAGGTAAAGGTTAAGGTTTGGTTTTCTGAATTCCAGGGACATTCAAAAGTAGGAAAAAAAAGGGCTCGAAGCTATTTCACTGTTGACCGCGCAGTGTCACAGTTTGAATTTCATTTTACCGCAGAGGTACGGAGAGCACAAAGATCACGCAGGGAACTCTGCGTAACACTGCTTCTCCTTTTCTCTGCGGTTAATTGCCGGCTACAATTAACGGGATGAAACGAAAAACTATGTTAATCGTCAGTTGGCGGACAGCTTCTTCTTTCAGCTTCGCTATTTTTGCACTATAAATAAGGATATGAAAAAAATATTTTTCCTGTTAGGTTTACTGGTATCACTTTCTGAATTGCAGGCGCAACAGGCACCGGAGGGATTGTTCATTGCCTCCAGGGCCCCTGATTTCAAAGCAAAAGATCAGAACGGGCAGGAGATAAAACTTAAAGACCTGCTGAAAAAAGGAAAAGTGGTGCTGGTATTTTACCGTGGCCAGTGGTGTCCTTATTGCAATAAAGAATTATCCAGGCTGCAGGATTCTTTACACCTGATAACAGAAAAAGGCGCTACGGTAATAGCTGTTTCACCCGAGAAACCGGAGAATATTTCCAAAACAGTGGAACAAACAAAAGCGACCTACTCCATATTATATGATGAGGGGCTGAAGATCATGAAAGCCTATGATGTGGAATATGAGTTGCCGGAAAACACCGTCACCCGCTACCGGAACTCGAATATCGATATCGAAAAGAACAATGGGGCCAATGGCCGTTACCTGCCTGTTCCTGCCGTGTATATCATCGATAAGGAATCAACGATTACTTATCGTTTTTTTGAACCTGACTATAAGAAGAGGCCAAGTGTTAGAGAATTACTCGAAAATTTGTAGGGGAAAGATAGTACTGCCACAGATTACACGGATTAACACAGATTAATACAAGTTAAGCCACGAAAACACACGAAAGTACACGAAATCAAAGCTTGTATTTTTCGTGCTAAGTTCGTGTTATTCCTTGGCAAAAAAGATTGCGAAGCAATCAATCTGTGTTAATCCGTGTAATCCGTGGCCAGCCTTCATTTCCACAGCAGTTTCCCGATTTTCCCGTTACCACCTGCGAAATAAACCGCCGCTCCCAGTTTGGCTCCACGGCAGACATGAAATCCTTCTTTGCTGATCCATTTCCAGTTCCTGCCGCCATCCAGTGAAAAATCAACACCGTTCAGCCCGCAGGAAAAGATCTCGGTTTTTGAATAATATTCCACGCAGCTCCGGTAACCATGAGGAGGGGTGTTTGGGCTATCCCAGCTTTTGCCACCGTCATTGGTATAAAAACAATTTTTCAGGGTCGAGGAGTCAGCATTGAAATCACCACCGACTACGATCATTCTTTTCCCACCCTTGAGTTTGAATTTATCCCACACGGCAATTGAATTGGCGCCGGTTGTTTCTTTACCCTGTATGACGGGCAGGCTGGCCGGTTGGTTTTTTGTAAAGAGTCTTGACCGCAACCCACCACTTACAAAAACGGCTTCGTCCTTATCAAGCGCCCGGATATTAGTGCCGCTGGCGGCAAAACAGGCTTCCCCGCTATCGGCGACCGGTCGTTTGTCCAGCGGGATTTCCTGCCAGGTGGAGCCACCATCAAAACTACGGGCAACAAAGAAATGGCCATCCAGCGGATCACCGATCACGATCCCCGCCTGCTCATTCCAGAATTCCATCGCATCGAGGAACATCCCTTTTGTTTTGTTCTCATAGACCACTTTCCAGGTATCACCGCCATCGGTTGTCTTCAATATATAGGCCGGGTCGGCCACCGCCATGATCACAGCTGTAGAAGCATCAAAAGCTTCGATATCGCGGAAATCATTTTTTTCAAATCCTTTTACCGTCACCCATTTCCAGCTCTTGCCGCCATTGGTGCTCTTGCCAACGGATCCGTTGCTGCCGCTTACCCAAACCACGTTATCATTTACCACGCTCAGCCCGCGGATACTCGTCTTTGTCCCGGAGGTCAGCAATTCCACATGAGGTTGTTGGGCCGGCAACGAATTACAGGCGAGCAGGAAGGCAAAAAAGAAAGGGAATTTTACAAACTGTGTTCTCATCATGCAGCAAAATAATCTCTTCTACGCATATTTCATCATCCTTCTCTGGGAAGAACAATCATCAGATAATTCTATGAGAGTATAAGTTTATGAAAAACTACTTCAATTGTGCCGCCAATTCTTCTTTAGTAGCTATACCCACTTTCCTCCACACTTCTTTACCTTTTTTATAAATGATAAAAACAGGAATCGGTTCGATATCCATTTTCTTCATCAGTTCAGTATGAACAGCAGCATCAATTTTTACGAAGGTGAAATCAAGACGCTTGTCGTTTTGTAATTCTTCGAGGACAGGAACCATTTTTACACAGGGCGGGCACCAGGCAGCGCCAAAATCCACCAGGACCGTCCTGTTTTTTGGGATCAGGTCATCATATTTATCCTTGGTCAGCTGGGGTTCATCCGTTTTTCCTTCGAGGGGTTTGCTGGCTTTTTTCCAGGCATTAATCCCTCCCTCCAGTTCGATCACATTCTTAAAACCATTTTGCCGCATCCATTCGGCAGCGGCAGAACTGCGGCCTCCCACCAGGCAATAGATATACACTGGCTTATCTTTATCCACATATTGTATACGGTCATTAAACTGTTCCCTTTTTGTCCAGTCAGCCTGTAAAGCATTTTTAATATGGCCGCTGTAATATTCACCGGAGGTTCTGACATCAAGTACCTGCACAGACTTGCCGGTAATGCCTTTTTCGAATTCCTCCGGACCAATTTTAGCGGGAGACCCGTCTTGTGCCTTGCAGGAGAGGGCTGCGAAAAATAAAAGAAGAAAATAAACGTTTTTCATTTGTTCCACCCGATTTTTAAACCCGTTTTGTGTACCCGGCCTTCCCCGGAAGGAGGCATCGGTAAGCAAAATAGTCTTATTTTTAAGGGCTAAAGTAATTCCCCTTTTATGAAAAAACATATTTTTTATTTCCTGGCGCTGGCTGTTGTTGTGATGATAGGGTGCCAGAAAGAGTTGAGCTTCGAAGGCAGCAATTCACCCGCAACAGGCAGCCTGCAGGCTGAAAGCTCAGGAGATTGCCTTCCTAAAACGGTGAATGGTGTTTATGAGGCCAGTAAAGCATTGGTACCCGCGACCAATACGATCTCTGTCCAGGTAAACGTGGCACGCACAGGAACTTATGTTGTATACACAGATACTGTTAATGGGTACTTTTTCCGGGCAACCGGTACCTTTACGACCCTTGGTCTTAATACGGTCACTTTAAGAAGCAGCGGAACTCCTTTTGCCGCGGGTGTGAATAATTTTGTTGTGAATTTTGACAGTACTGTTTGCGATATACAGGTAACAGTATTGCCCGCAGGTGCAGGCGGACCAGCTGTTTTTACCCTGGCAGGTACAGGAACACCAGCCAGTTGTACCGGCGCTGTTCCCAATGGAAATTATATAAAAGATATTGCACTTAACAGCACTAACTGGGTTGATATAAGTGTCAACGTAACCGCGATCGGTACATTTACGATCACGACCACTTTCCAGGGAATGACTTTCGCCAAGACCGGGGCTTTTTTAACGCTTGGGCCCCAGACAGTAAGACTGGATGGTTCAGGCACCCCTACAACGCTTGGGCTTAACACAGTACCACTGACCGCCGGATCTTCTACCTGTAGTTTCCCGGTAACAGTTGTAGGCCCCGCAGTATTTACAATCGATTGTCCAAATGTAATTGTGAATGGAACCTACAGGGCTGCGGTAGCATTAAATCCTACACTTAACACCATTACTATTCCAGTAACTGTTACCAGTGCAGGACCCTATAGTATTTCAGCTACCATCAACGGGATGACATTTACAGGAACGGGTACACTGGCAGTGGGACCGGCGACTATCACACTCATAGGAGGAGGAACACCTACCGTTCAACAAGTCTCCAATCTTTCAGTAGGAACTCCAGCCTGTATCATACCAATTACTGTGTTGGCTGCACCAGTGATCAACTGGAAATTTACGGAGGGTACAACAACTTACCAGGGAAGTACGACGACAGCTGATTATGATATTACTTCATCACCACCCCTGGCTGAATTCTTTTATGAGGGGGATAACGCAGGAGGCGATTATTTTACTTTTGACCTCTTAGACCTGGGAGGAGGTATTACAAACGGGGAGGTTTATAAAGCCAATGCTTCTACCATGCCCCCAGAAAACCTGTTGTTTGATTTTTATTTTGAAAATGCTGCAGCCACTGTTTCTTATGAGGCGGGAGTTTTTTCTACCGGTACAACCCTAAAGTTTACAATAACCACCCATAACACCGCTACTAAAACAATAACCGGAACTTTTAGCGGAACAGTATTAGATATAAACGGGGCGACAAAAACGATTACAAACGGTACTTTTACTGCTACCTATCCCTAAGCTGTATAAGAAAATATATTTTAAAGCCCCCGTCATTGAACGGGGGCTTTATTTTTTAGAATCCTTTCTTCTTACCCGATTCAAGCGGCGGTAATTTAAAATCATCCACTGCACTCTTCTGCGAGATCATTTTTTCGATATCCTCGATCTTGCGGGGAGCAAAATGGGAGAGGAGTTCATACCCGTCCTGCGTGATCAGCGCATCATCTTCAATACGGACTGCAATGCTCCACCATTTCTTGTCACATTTACTTCCTTCCGGAATATAGATACCGGGTTCGATCGTGATCACCATTCCTTTTTTGAGTGTCTGCGAAAAACCACGGTCATGCACATCCAGCCCGATATGATGGGAAAGCCCGTGCGGGTAAAATTTACTGACGTCTTTTTTGTCCTGGATGATGCCCAGTTTTACCAGTCCTTCCGCGATCACATTTTTTGCAGCGACCCCGGCTTCTGACCAGGTAGCTCCATCCTTTAATATTTTGAAAGCCGCTTCCTGCGCATCATACACCAGCTGGTAAATGGCTTTTTCCTCTTCGGAGAATTTTCCATCGACCGGTACTGTCCTCGTTACATCAGCGGTATACCCATGGTATTCCGCGCCTACATCCATCAGCAGCATGGAAGTCCCCACTTTTGTTTTCGTATTCTCCATATAGTGGAGGATACAGCCGTTCTCCCCGGCGCCAACGATCGATCCATAACCTACTTCTTCGGCGCCATATTTTTTATGAACATATTCATGCAGACCCTGTATCTCCAGTTCCGACATACTGGGGTTGACCGCTTTCATCACTTCGTTCTGGCCCTGGCAGGAAATTTCCACGGCTTTGCGGATCAGGCTCATTTCTTCTTCTGTTTTTATCTCTCTTAGTTGTCCTGTAAGCTGGCGGAAAAGACGGGTGTCAAACCGGGGTTGCTGGGTCAATGGTTCCGGCATAGCTGATTTCTCTTTGAACTGCTGTACCAGGTCATAGAGATCCGCTTTATCATTCGGGCTGTTGGGAACATCGGCCGGCAGCCGGTCAAATATGATCTTGTCAAATTTGCTGAAATCAATAGTGGTCTTTTGAAAATCCTCGCCATTATAAACATGCTGAATCCCCAGCCGGTCTTTAACTCCTTCCACACCCATTCTTTTGCCTGTCCACTGTTCTGCCTGCGGGTTGCGCTTTTGAACAAAAAGCAGTTCGTTATAAGCAGCGCCCGAGGAATCAGCCTGGTCATTTTTGAAAATGAGAAGTACTGAATGCGGTTCTTTATACCCGCTGAAATAATACATATCAGGGTTGGCGTGATACAGATATTCTACATCATTGGAAAAGGTACGGGTAGGATAGGCGAAAATCACAACAACGGAGTTCTCCGGCATCGCTTTCCGCAAAGCATCCCTGCGACCGGCATGAAAATCCTTGCTTAAATAATCGATGGGCAGGTTATCGTCTTTTTCAGGAGCGGGCTGTGCCCGTAAAAAGGAGATTGTAAAGAAAAGAAAAGCACATAAAAGCGCTGCTTTCTTAATTAGAATTGGCTGCATAAAAAATGATTGAATACCTAAAGTAGGGCATTTAAAGCAGCAGCGGAATAAATTTATATGAATGGAAGAGATGAAGTTTATGGTTTTTAGTTTGTAGTATATGGTTGTTGAACCTCAAGCTCTTTTTTGAAAACCCTGAATTCAGGGTCTGGAACAATAAACTACAAACTAAAAACCATAAACAACAAGCTAAACCATAAACTTTACTCGTCGTCGTCTTCCTCGTAATACGCATCCTGGCTATCCTTATAGTGTTCTTCCCAGGCTTTTACCATCTCGTCACTCAGGCATTCGATGATATCGTGGAGTTCGTCTTTCTTTAATTTCCAGGCTGTTTCCATGGGGTCATCAAAACGCTGTATAAACAGGCAATGATCGGACTCTACCGCCACTTTAATAAGGGTGACAGGGGAATCTTCTTTTTCTTTAACCAGGTAATAGCAACCGGTTTCCATCAGGTCATAGGTATACATACATTGTCCTCCTTCTTTATAATTCTTACTCAAATCCGGGTCAGTAAGTAAGCATTAAACAAGTCCTCGTCGCAGTTAAAAAATGGGGGAATCTGATGGGTTAGGAGCAGGATTCAAAATTAGTGGATTGCTGAATTTCCGGGCGGTGAAATTTCTGATTTAGGAAATCTTTTTTTAGCACAAAATGTCAATGATTGAATTTCAATCCATTATAATGGGCAATGAAAATTTAATACCGCTTACTGGGCGACTTTCAGGCAGGAAATAGTACCCGGGTATTGCCAGTGGATCTTCCTGTCACCGGGACTGACGGTAAACTCGCTGCTGCTTTCATCAAAGGATTTGTTCACTAATTTGCTGTTCAGGTCGGGAGAGAAATCCTGGAAAAGCCTGCTCACATCCCCTTCACCGGCCTGGTTCATTTCCCAGGATCTTGGCGCCGTAAGGCAATTAAAATCGAAGGCAGAAAAATTAACCTGTTTTACTGAAGGATAACCGAGGGTTTTAAAATGGATGTTTTTATTCGTAAGATCATACACGATGCTCCATTTGGTATGCGTGCCCTGGGCTACTTCATCCAGGATAGTGAAGGAATAATCAATAACAGGAACGGGAATTGTATACAACCGGAACCTGTTTACCATTGAACAGGCTTTTGCAAAGCGATCAATGGAATTATTGGTAAAAGACATGCTGGTTCCGCCTGTAGCAGTAATAGCTGTTTGGGTTTGTTCGACAGAAGAAGCATACACATCATTCGTAAGCACAGGAAAGGGAAGATCAGTTCCTGTATGAACCACCATTTTGCCGTCAAGGAATTCGATCGTTGCCACATTCCCTCTTGCATCCGCCACTAAATAATGAAGCGGGGTAGTTCCATTGGCGATCCGGAGCTTTTTCTCGTTGGCGATCAATTCTTCCACGCTGCTGCAATTGTCCAGCTGGAATTGTATCCATTGCAATACACCGATAGCCGGACGGTTATCCGCAGCCGGGTATTTCGTTCCGTCCAGCCACATCAATTCTACCACCAAGCCTTTTTCATTCATACCGCCTGTCGGGAATTCTTTCCCGTATTGATTGAAGGTAATGCTCCCGTATTGTGACGTCCAGCTTAACGTTTCGCCGTCGGTTGTTTTAAAAGATGTTTTGGAAAGACCCCGCTGGTTGGTGCAAACCATCCCATTACTGGTGATCCAATCATAATTCCGGCCAAAGACCATTTGGCCGTTCTTGTTAATAAAGAAAGTAGTGCAGGCCCGGGAACAAGGGATAATGCAAGCGATCAATAATAAAAAAGTGAACATCCTTTTCATGTGCTGAAATTAAAACAGGCGCTGACCAATAACAATGTAATTGGGACAGGCGGTCAAAAAAAACTGCCTCCTGCAAACCGGGAACCGGATCGCGGAAGGCGGTTTAACCGTTATGAGCTCAACTGAAAGGGCAGGTATGCCGGCAGGTTTTCTTTTCCGTCCGGTTAACATCTGATTTTTTTTCAGTAGTTGCTTTTTTCCGGTTGTTGTTAAAGCTGGCAAAGGCAGCTACAGCACCACCCGCCAATAGCACAACAGCGACCACAAATCTTTTCATAAACTGAATTTTTAGATGCAGAAGTTACGAAGATTATATTTTCTTTCCTTTTTCATTTGATGAATGGTAGTCCCTGTCAGGCATTGATGACCTGTTTCAGGTTACTGTTCTTATTGCGGAGATCGATGCCTCCTTCCAGCACTGATTTCAGGTTGGCCATAGCGTAATACAGCGTTTGATCCGGGAACTATTTTCTCTGTGAAACTCCTTCTCTCTGTGCCTCTGTGTTTTAATTTCCCTTTCAACCACTTCTTTTCCCCACTTGTTAATAAGTAGCCATCTTCACCGGAAAGCCCGTTTTGGTATATTTGCCTCTTAGGGGTAACCCGGAACCGATAACCAGCAGAAAAACAACTATCACAACCCAGAACGTACCACCCAGATGGCAAAAGAAAAGGAAGCAAGCAATCTCTTTGATTATACCGAAGACAGTATCAAGTCACTCGATTGGAAGGAACATATCCGTCTCCGCCCGGGAATGTATATAGGGAAACTCGGCGATGGATCTTCTCCGGATGATGGTATTTACGTGCTGGTAAAAGAGGTCATGGATAATTGTATCGATGAATACACAATGGGGCATGGAAAAACGGTGGAACTGACAATTGAAGGCAAAACGGTCAGCATCCGGGATTACGGCCGTGGCATTCCACTGGGCAAAGTAGTGGATGTGGTGAGTAAGATTAATACAGGCGCCAAATACGACAGCAAGGCCTTTCAAAAATCGGTAGGGCTGAACGGCGTAGGTACAAAGGCCGTCAATGCACTTAGCCAGTATTTCAAAGTAACCGCGATCCGCGAGGGTAAGGAAAAAACGGCGGAGTTTGAAAAAGGGTTTTTAAAAAAAGAACACAAAGAGACAAAGACCGGTGAACAGAACGGTACCCTGGTCAATTTTATACCCGATGAAACGGTTTTTAAGAACTTTAAATTCCTCCCGGAATTTGTTGAAAACCAGATCTGGAACTATTGTTTTCTTAATGCAGGGCTGAAGATACTTTTCAATGGTAAAAGTTTTATCAGCAAGAACGGTTTGCTGGATCTCCTCCAGCGCAAGACCAATGAAGATGAGATCCGTTATCCCATTATACATATTTCCGGTGATGATATTGAAGTGGCCATGTCCCATACCAATGAGTACGGGGAAGATATTTACAGTTTTGTGAACGGGCAGCATACCACCCAGGGTGGTACCCACCAGCAGGCTTTCCGGGAAGCCTATGTAAAAACCATCCGGGATTTCTTTAAGAAAGATTATGATGCCTCCGATATCCGCACCGGTATCGTGGCGGCAGTATCGGTAAGAGTAGTTGAACCTGTATTTGAATCACAGACCAAAACAAAACTGGGATCCGTGAACGTAGATATCGAAGGACCCAGTATGCGGCAGTTCGTAGGTGATTTTCTCGCCAAAGAACTGGATAACTTCTTACACAAGAATCCCGCTACAGCGGATGCTTTAAAGAAAAGGATTGAACAAAGCGAAAGGGAAAGAAAGGAACTCGCGGGGATCAAGAAACTGGCGAATGAAAGGGCGAAAAAGGCTAATCTTCACAACCGCAAACTGCGGGATTGCCGTTATCATTTTGATGATGAACTACCGGCAAAAAATAAAGAAGAATTTATCGCCAAACAAAAGGAAACAACCATTTTTATTACCGAGGGCGACAGCGCCAGTGGCTCCATTACCAAAGCAAGGAATGTAGAAACCCAGGCGGTATTTAGTTTAAGAGGAAAACCGCTCAATTGTTTCGGGCTGACCAAGAAAGTGGTCTATGAGAACGAAGAGTTCAACCTCCTGCAGCATGCCTTGAATATCGAAGAGGGACTGGAAGGACTTCGGTTTAATAACGTGGTGATCGCGACTGATGCCGATGTGGACGGGATGCATATCCGGTTATTACTAATGACCTTTTTCCTGCAGTTCTTCCCCGACCTGGTAAAACATGAGAAAGTATATGTGCTGGAAACGCCGTTGTTCCGGGTCCGGAATAAACAGGAAACGATCTATTGTTTTAGTGAAACCGAGAAACAGGCGGCGATGAAAAAACTCGGGACCAAGCCGGAAGTAACCCGTTTCAAAGGGTTGGGAGAGATCAGCCCGGATGAATTCGGACAATTTATAGGCAGTGGCATGCGGAAACAACTGATGCGGCTGGAACAGGGAGATCATATCCAGCAGTTGCTTGAATATTATATGGGAAAAAATACCCCCGACAGGCAGGAGTTTATTATTAATAATTTGAAAGTGGAACTGGATGCACCGGTGGAGAATAATTAAGAGTTAATAATTCTGTGAAGCAGGAGAACCTGGTACTTACCAACAGCTGGAAGAAGTTTTGTAATCATTGTTAATGCTTAATTATTAATTATAAAGTGTTTGAATTTCACGCCGATAGAAAAAGATATTTTGATATCCAGGTTTTGAACGCTGAAAAATACGTCATCCCATTTATTGAGGAGAAGTTTCCTGTTAAACCCGGGATGCGGGTACTGGAGATCGGCTGTGGGGAAGGAGGAGTGCTGAAAGCCTTTATTAACAAGGGTTGTGAAGGAGTGGGGGTAGAACTGGATGCGCCAAGGGTCGTGGATGCCAATAAGTTTCTCCCTGAAGATATTGCTGCAGGAAGGTTGAGGTTCGTGGTAAAAGATATTTATGATGTGGAGGTGGAAATGGATTTCAACGGGCTGTTTGACATTATTGTCCTGAAAGATGTGATCGAACATATCCATGACCAGGCAAAACTGGTAGGCTGGATGAAGCATTTTTTGAAACCCGGTGGTATCGTGTTCTTTGGTTTCCCGCCCTGGTATATGCCTTTTGGCGGACACCAGCAGATGTGTCATTCAACCGTTTCCAAACTCCCTTATATACATTTGCTGCCGCGGGGAATTTACCGCTGGGTATTAAAAAAGAAAAAAGAACCTGTTGAAGCACTAATGGAGATCAGGGATACGGGGATCAGTATTGAACGCTTTGAAAGAATCTGTAAAGGAGAAGGCTATTCGACTCTTCATCGCCGGCATTATTTTCTCAACCCGATCTACCAATGGAAATTCGGGTGGAAACCAAGACGGCAGTCGGTGATTATTAAGGCCATACCTTTTGTACGCGATTTTTTTACGACCTGTGTTTATTATATTATAACGCCAAACAAATTATAATGACTCTTCCTTAGCCCTGTCCCGTCATTGCGGGCAAAGCGAAGCAAGCCAGGAGAGGAGGAGGTTAAAAACAAAGACCATGATACATGTATTTTTTAACGAGAGTGAGATTGACCTGATGAAACAGGTAATTGAAATGGATGAGACCCTTGCCGGTGAAGTGATCCAGGTAAAGGATGATTTTGCCGTTGGTCCTCTCCTGGATCTTGATACGGAAGAAGGCTGGCAGGCAAGAGGGGATTGGTGGAGGGGGCTACTGCGGGATACTCCCTATGGCGACAAAGGGGTAGGCAGTTTTGATGACCGGGAAACAGTGAAACAGCTAAAGGAGAAGCTGGATGCTGACCCTGGAGAACAACTTTGGATCTGGATGGGCCAGAACCAGCATGATGTAACGGGTTATTACTGGCTGATGCCGCAGTTCCGCGGCTACGAGGGCCGTGTTCTGATCCTGTACCTGAACAATCTTCCTTTTATCAATGAAAAGGGACAGATATTTTATCCTTCCTGGTTACAGGAAATCCAGCCCAAAGAATTCGTAAAAGCAAAAAAACTTGCGAGACCCGTTACACTGAGTGAATTCGAGATCGACCCGGATGAATGGAAAAAGATAGCTGCAGAAAATACGATGGTCAGGATACTGGAAGGTGGTAAGAAGATCGCGGGTAAGGGAGAAGATTTTTATGACAACGAGATATTAAAAAACCTGACCGCGGAATGGCAGAAAGCAACCCGGGTACTGACCAATACCCTGCATCGTATGAAGATTAAGACGGGAGATGTCTACGTGATGTGGAGAATGAAACAGCTGATCAATGAGGGAAAGATCGAAATTACCGGGGATATGAATAAAGGGTGGAAAGATTTTGATGTAAAGTTGCCGGGCGGAAAGAAAGAAGAGCCGGTACAAACCGAGGAAGCAACAAATTAATATGAAAAATATTATCAGGCTGGAAGAAGCGGCAATGTTTGGACTCAGTATCTATGGATTATATTAAATGCATGCAGCCGGGTCGGCCATTCTTCGATGGACAGGATGTTCGGTTACGGGTTAAAAACAAACGAAGGATTTAAATACACCCATTTGGGGATGATCGGAAAGGAATAAACGCAATAACATATCGCCCCTACGGGGCTCTGTTTGGTGTCATTATTTTTTCTACTGGTATGACGCCCCTCCGGGGCTAAGGAGTATCAATAGAAGCAACAAAGTGATGATTAATGAATAGCTCCGTAGGAGCGAAATGTTAGTAGCAAGAGTATAAAAGGTTTCCGTAAGCTCCGTAGGAGCCAAATGTTAGTAGCGAGGTATAAAATGTTCATATAAGCTCCGTAGGAGCCAAATGTCAGTAGCGAGGTATAAGATGTTCATATAAGCTCCGTAGGAGCCAAATGTTAGTAGCAGCAAGGGATAAAAATGTTTCCGTAAGCTCCGTAGGAGCGACATGTTAGTAGCAGCAAGGGTATAAAAGGTTTTCGTAAGCTCCGTAGGAGCGAAATGCCAGGAATGAATTTAAGAACAGATGCCAAACACCTATTCTCAGATATATGTCCAGATCGTATTTGCTGTAAAAAACAGGGAATGTTTTATTAAAGAATCGTTCCGGGAAGAATTGCAAAAATATATGTCAGGAATAATCGCTAATAAGAAGCAAAAATTATTTGCAATATACTGTATGCCGGATCATACGCATTTGCTGATAAGCCTGAAACCAACTATGCTGATTGCGGATCTCGTCAGGGATATTAAAGCCAATTCTTCCTCTTTCCTCAAAGAAAAAAAAATGGTAAGAGGAGAATTTAGCTGGCAGGAGGGATATGGCGTATTCTCTTATCATAAATCCCAGGCCAAAAATATTGTGGATTATATCCTCCACCAACCCGAACATCACCAAAAACTTTCGTTTAAAGAAGAATATCTTGATTTTCTAAAGGAACATGAAATTGAATACGATCAAAAATATTTATTTGAATTTTACGAAAATAAACAATGAGCGCAGCAAAGAATAAAATAACGGAAGTCCAGAATAATGACAGTGGTCTCCACGGCCAGTACAAGACATGGTTTCTTGACTATGCTTCTTATGTGATACTGGAAAGAGCCGTGCCGGCTATAGAAGATGGATTAAAGCCCGTGCAACGTCGTATCCTCCATGCCATGAAGGAAATGGATGATGGCCGCTATAATAAAGTGGCCAATATCATCGGGCAGGCGATGCAATACCATCCGCATGGTGACGCCAGCATTGGGGATGCGCTGGTGAACATGGGACAAAAAGACCTGCTGATTGATACACAGGGAAACTGGGGTGATGTCAGGACAGGTGATGATGCCGCAGCGGCCCGTTATATCGAGGCAAGACTAAGCAAATTCGCACTGGAAGTAGCATTCAATGCCAAGACAACCGAATGGCAATTGAGTTATGACGGCCGGAAGAACGAACCGGTGACTTTGCCCATGAAATTCCCGTTGCTGCTGGCACAGGGCGCTGACGGTATCGCTGTTGGCTTGTCAACAAAAATTTTACCGCATAATTTCTGCGAACTGATCGACGCGGCGGTCAAATATTTACGGGGACGCCGTTTTGAATTGTACCCCGATTTTTTAACCGGTGGCATGATTGATGTGACCGATTATAATCAGGGTAAAAGAGGGGGAAAAGTAAAAGTAAGGGCGCATATCGAGGAGATTGACAAAAAAACCCTGGCGATCAGGAGCGTGCCCTATGCTGTTACCACTACCCAGCTGATGGAGTCCATCGTGAAAGCGAATGACCAGGGAAAAATCAAGATAAAAAAGGTAACCGATAATACAGCCGCACTGGTAGAAATACAGGTGGACCTGGCGGCGGGTATCTCACCGGATATCGCGATCGATGCACTTTATAAATTCACCGATTGCGAAACTTCTATTTCTCCCAATGCTTGCGTGATCGTTGACCTGAAGCCGCAATTTCTCGGTGTGCAGGACCTTTTGAAGTTATCGGTCGACAAAACCAAGGACCTCCTCGAACAGGAGCTGAAGATCAAACTGAACGAACTCCAGGAAAAATGGCATTATACTTCTTTAGAGAAAATATTCTTTGAAGAAAAGATTTATAAGGAACTGGAGAAAAAGCACGAGACCTGGGATAAAGTACTGGAAGGGATTGATAAAGCGTTCACGCCTTTTAAGAAACAACTCAAACGTGCTATCACCCGGGAAGATATTGTCAAACTCACGGAGAAACCGGTGCGCCGTATCTACAAACTGGATATTGATGAATTGAATGACCAGATTAAGGCGCTGGAAGCGGAGATCAAACAGGTGAAACATGACCTGAATAACCTCGTGGATTATGCAGTGGCTTATTACGAGAACCTGCTGAAGAAATACGGAAAAGACCGGGAGAGGAAGACGGAGATCAAACAGTTCGAAGTGATCGAAGCCAAGAATGTAGCGATCGCCAATACGAAACTGTTTGTCAACCGGGAAGAAGGCTTTATCGGGACCGGGTTGAAAAAAGATGAGTTATTATTCGAATGTTCGGATCTTGACGATATTATCGCTTTTACCCGCACCGGGAAAATGAAAGTTGTAAAAGTGTCTGACAAGACATTTATTGGAAAGGATATTATCTATGCGGCCATATTCCAGAAAAATGATGAACGCACGACATATAATATGATCTATATGGATGGTAAAACGAAGAAAAGTTTTGCCAAACGTTTTAATGTGACAGGTGTTACACGGGACAAAGAATACGATCTTACCAAAGGAGATGAGAACAGTAAAGTGCATTATTTCAGGGCCTGGCCCAACGGCGAAGCGGAAGTGGTGAAGATCGTACTGACACCCGGCAGCAAGGCCCGGATAAAAGAACTTGAATTCAATTTTACGGAACTGGAGATCAAGGGACGGAGCAGCATGGGAAATACGATCACAAAGTATCAAATAAAATCCGACGGGGTGCGGTTAAAAGAGGCAGGTATTTCCACGATCGCCGGAAAAAAACTCTGGTATGATGACCAGTTTGGAAGACTGAATGTGGAAGAGAAAGGTGAATACCTGGGAATGTTTGATGGCGACGATAAAATACTGGTGATCTATAATGACGGGAATTACGAGATCACCGACCAGGAGCTGACGCAAAAACTGGAGTCAGAAAAAGTAATTTTCATCGAAAGATTTAACCCTGAAAAGATCATCACCGCTATTTATGCGGACATGAAGAACAAACAGTTCATGGCCAAACGTTTCAGGATCGAGACCACTTCCCTTAAAAATAAAATTCTCTTTATCAAGGAAGGCGAAGGGAACTACGTGGAAGCTGTAACCACGGCTACTGAACCGGTACTGGCGATGCAACAGGGAAGGGGGGCGCAGATACGGAAGGGGAAATTAAAGATCGCTAAAATGGCGGAAGTGACAGGATACCGGACAGTGGGAACTAAACTGGCGGATTATAGCAAGTCAACAGAAATGGAGTGGGTAAAAGGGAAGGAAAGTAACCAGCCGGAATTATTCTAACAGGTGGAGATCAGGGAAACTTCACCGATTCTTTCTTTTTCCGGATACGTATCGTTGCATTTTTCTCCAGGTTGCTTGATACCCGGACCTCATGCCGTTTCTTCCCGTCAATAATAACCATCAGGGCGGTATTGGGCGGGATCAATCCCAGGTTTTCCGCGAACATGGTAATTTCATTATTGGCCAGGGCAGGATCAAGTTTTAACCCGATATGGATAGATTTATGCGTCAGTTTCTGGTTATTTAAAATGAGTTGTTTGTTATAAAAGACCGAAATGATATCACCGTCTATTTCACCGTTATCATAGACATCTACCTGTATGCTGTCTGAATCCACTTCAATCTCGTTGATGATAACATTCTCCCGCTTCGTGTATTCGCTTTCTGTTACATAGTTGATTACTTTACGCGGCGTGATATTCATCGCTATAGCAGTATCCGTTGCAGAAGGCACCCATACCTGGTAATTCTCTTTGAATTCGCTGATTGCTTTCAGAACGGAATCCTTTTTACTGATGTCGGCATTAAAAGTCAGGTTGAAGGTAAGATCAGGACAGGTGTACTGGTAATCCGGCAATCCTTTAAACACGCCCACCAGCGAAGAGCCCGCCTGGGCAACTCTCAATGTTGCCTGCATAGTCATCATACAATCCACTTCAAATGTTGAAATGGAACCATGATAAACAACCGGTATATCGTAAAGACTCAGTTTACGTGTTGCGGCGTCATAGTTGCCTTTTACAGAGATGCTGCGGTAAGTGTTTTTGAAATAATAATTCAGCACGCCTTTCACAAAACCATTTTCAGGCTGGAGTACAAGTTCTACGAGATAATTATTGGACGAGCTCTTTGACTTTACATTGGCATAGCCATACCAGTAACCAAAAACGGACTGGGATTGTGACTGGAGGGAGAAGAGCAATAAGGCTATGGCTATACTTTTTCGCATGAAGTGGTAATATCGTCAAAAATCATTCCCTTTTACCCTGAAGTTTTACACAGTTATTTCAGGAAACGTTTCATCTCTCTTTCTGTATCTTTTTGTTTGATCGTTTCCCGTTTGTCGTGCAGTTTTTTCCCTTTAGCAAGACCGATTTCGATCTTGGCCAGCCTCTTTTCATTGAACCAGATCCTGAGCGGGACCAATGTATAACCCTTTTCTTTGAGTTTGGCTGCAAGCTTCTTAATTTCTCTTTTCTCTAACAACAATTTCCTGTCACGGACAGGATCATGGTTATTGACCGTTCCATGCGAATACTCGGCAATATGAAGGGATTTCAACCAAACCTCACCCTTGTGGATAAGACAATAACTGTCATTAAAGCTTGCCCTTCCTTCGCGGAGTGATTTTACTTCGGTACCAAGCAGCATGATGCCTGCATGATAGGTTGCATCAATAAAATATTCGTGGTAAGCCTGCCTGTTTTTTATTTCTGCCATCCGGTGAGTCGTGTTGATCAGCGATCATTCATGCAACGGTTGCCTGGAGAATGAACGATGAATACATTCAATTTTTGAAAAGCGAAAGTACAGCAGTTAATTTCTCTTTCAGTTCTTTTCTTGGCACAATAAAATCGAGGAATCCATGCTCAAGGATGAATTCACTGCGCTGGAAACCTTCGGGGAGATCCTTTTTGATCGTTTCTTTAATGACCCTTGGTCCTGCAAAACCGATCAGGGCAGCTGGTTCTGCAATGTTCAGGTCGCCCAGCATTCCAAAAGAGGCGGAGATACCGCCGAATGTGGGGTCGGTAAGTAAAGAGATATAAGGTAGTTTTGCATCACTTAATTGCGACAGTTTGCCACTGGTCTTGGCCAGTTGCATCAGCGAGAAGGCGCTTTCCATCATCCGGGCGCCGCCGCTTTTACTGATTACCATGTAGGGCAACTTGTGCTGGAGACAATGATCCACGGCCCTTGAGAATTTTTCTCCCATCACGCTGCCCAGCGACCCGCCAATGAATTCAAAGTCCATACAGGAAATCACGATATCATGGCCATTGACCTTACCCACGGCCACCCGCATCGAATCCTTCAGGTCGGTCTTGCTCCAGGTCTCTTCCAGTCTTTTTTTGTAGGGTTTGAGATCGGTGAATTCCAGGAAATCTTTGCTGCGGATATTCTCAAACAGCTCCGTGAATTCGTTATTATCGAATAACATCTCGTAGTATTCGCTGCTGTTGATACGGTGGTGGAAACTGCATTTGGGACAAACAAACAAACTTTCCCGTAGTTCTGTGACCGTACAGATGAAATTACAGTCAGGGCATTTCACCCACAAACCTTCGGGTGTTTCCTTTTTCTCTGAAGTTTTGGTATTGATCCCTTTTTTGATGCGTTTGAACCAGCTGGCCTTTGTTTCCTCGGTTTTTCCTTCTTCACCCGCCAGGTTAGCATCAAAGTCTTCAATTTGTTTAGCCATAACCTATAATTGAGTTACAAATATAGTCGGAAAGTCGGAAGTCCGGGGTCCGAAGCCCAGTCTATAAAGCAGAAGTATTCTTTCAATTACAAGGAATGATTCTCCGGACTTCGGACTCCGGACTCCAGACTACTTCTTTAATACTTCTTCAAACAATTTGAATATTCGTTTATACTCATCCGTCCAGCTGCTGGGTTCAACAAAACCATGATCTTCCATCGGATAAGGAGCTATCTCCCAGTTATCTTTTCCTAATTCAATCAGGCGCTGGGTTAATTTTACAGCATCCTGGAAATGAACATTCACATCCACCATACCATGACAGATCAGCAAATGACCTTTTAACCCTTCTGCAAAATAATAAGGAGAACTTCGCCGGTAAGCGAGGCTATCGGTAAAGGGTTCGTTGAGAATATTGGCCGTATAGCCATGGTTATAATTGGCCCAGTCGGTCACCGGTCTTAAGGCAGCACCTGCGGCAAAAACATTGGGTTCAGTGAACATACCCATCAGGGTGATAAAGCCTCCATATGAGCCGCCATAAAGACCGGCTCTTTTTGGATCGACACCATAAGTTTTTACGAGGTAATTGATGGCATCCACGTTATCATCCAGGTCTTTTCCTCCCATATGACGGTAGATACCGGTTCTCCAGTCACGACCATAACCCGCACTACCGCGGTAATCAATATCCATCACATAGTAGCCATTATCAGCGAGTAAATTATTAAACATGTATTCCCGGAAATAACTGCTCCACCATTTGTGAGCGTTTTGTAAATAACCCGCTCCATGTACAAATAATACGGCTGGCTTATTAGGATCGGGATTGGCCGGTTTGTATACACGTGCATATACATTAGCCCCATCCCTGGCCTTAAAACTGATCAGCTCCGGATCTTTCCAGGCATAAGACCTGAATTCATCGCTTTGTGCTTTATCGGTGATTTGGACTGGCGGCGCCTGTTTCGCCTTACTGCCCGGGATCACATTTTCCTGGAGGTATAATTCCCAGGGTTTGGTAGAATAAGAGTAACGGATCGCCAGCCATTTCTCATCAGGGGAAAGGGTCACTTCGTTCGCACCCGTCAGAGTGGTGATCCTTTCTTTCTTTCCATCTGCAACCGCCAGGCGATAGAACTGCTGTTCTCCCGGGTGGATTTCATTCGTAGTAATGTAGAAATATTTTTTATCCTTCGACAACTGTACCTGCTGCACTTCATAATTACCGGATGTCAGTGCTTTCTTTTCACCAGACACAGTATTGACGGTGTAAAGATGCGAGTAGCCTGATGTCTCCGAACGGAACCAGAAATTATTCTCATCTACCCAGCCGGTATTGTTTGCACCAAAGCCGCCTGTTCCCGGCCCGCCTACCCAGGCTTCATCGCGTTGGCGGTCGAGTAATTTTAATTTGCCGGAACTAGTATCGAGCAACATCAGCCAGCGGTCTTTATTATCAAGAGACCGTATCTCCAGTACCGCATTGGTTCCTTTGGGCGACCAATAGAACCCACTAAAAAAGACAGCCCGGTTGGAAGGTTTCTTTTTTCTTTCTTCCAGTTGTTTAGGATAATCTTTTACATAGTCAGGCATATCCTGTATACCGGGAAGAGAATCTGTTTTAATACTTACTACCGTATCCCGTACCCTGTCATAGATAAAAAACTCAGAAGTGCCTTGCCCGGTGCCCACTTTTGTTCTGCCGGGGATATCTGTTGTAAATCCAGTTTCAGTAACATAACTTGGAACGATGGTATTTTTCGCTGAAGCAGGAGAAGCAGCTTTAAAAAGCCGGAAACTCACAAATCGTCCATCGGGGCTTAACGAAAGTCCCTGCAATGACTTATCCTCGATAGCGATACTTTTCAGTTCCTTGGTTTTAGGAAGGGATTTGTTGTAAGCCTCACCCTGTTCTCTTTTTTCCTTTCTTTCTTTCAATACCTGGAAATATTGTAGCTGGTCATTTTTTAGCCATTGTTCCTGTTGGTTGCCGGTTGTAGTGGGAGGAGGGCCTCCGCCCCGCTGGAAGCCCCCGGTTGATGCAGGGATAGCGGCATCACCCGTCCTCAGGTTGGTCAGTTGCTGGGTTTCACCGCTGGTGATATCCCAGGCATATAAATTTAAACTACGTGTATAGATAACCTTTGCATCATTAAAAGAGAACTGCGGGTTAGATTCAAAATCTGTTGTCTGGGTGATGCGTAACAGTTTACCGCTTTTTACTTCCCGGTAAATAATATCACCGTCCCTGGAATAGACGTAAGCAGTCCTTGCTTCATTATATGTATAATTACTTTCTGCTGTCATTAGCTGCTTTTGCGCAACGGAAGCTTTTGCAGGAGTCCGGTTGGAAGGAGTGATATACCAGAAAGAATCCGCTGCTGCCTTATCGGGGTTCCAGAGAAAATACAGCATGGACCCATCATTGCTCCAGGAAACAGCTGAAGGCGAAGTGCCGATCCATTTCGGATCTCTCATGATTTTTTCGACAGTTAGTTTATCAAGTTTTTGAGCAAAACTGTTCAAAGAAATGACCAATAGCAGTAAGCTTAACAAACGTTTTAGCATGAACACCAGTTTAGGCTATAAATATATTGGAAAGAGGGGAAGAATGGTAAGCTGCCTGTCAAAAAACCATGAGAAGTACCAATCAATTGTTAGGAGCGCCGCTGTCGATCCAGCAAATAATAGAATTCTTTTGCGAAGAGGGGAGTGTGCTTCCCTGCGGCATCAACCCTGAAACGATAGCCGAACGGATTGAACTGCGGGCACTGAAGACCTGGCTATAATTGGTCAGGGCGCCGGGGCCATTACTGCTACCTGTTGCATGACAACCAACGCTGAAGGCACAGGAAGACTGGATGATCGGGTTGACATCGGCAGCAAAGGCTTTGTTGGTGACGGTACTGCAATCCACAGATGATCCACCACCGCTTCCACTTTTACTGCAGGAAATACTGATAAACAGGGGAAGGGACAAGATGACTGTAGTTACATATATTTTCCGCATAATTACCTTTTTTAACAGTTATTAGAGTTTGTGATTTATTGTTTTTTGTTTATGGTTGAACCCTATAATTGAAGATACAATACTTGCCAGTAACATCCTTTAAATGTAGTTTGATCAAGGTAGAAAAATTTACAATGAATTGGTGAAACTTAGAGGTAAAGAACAATAAACCAAAAACCAAAAACAATAAACTATGTCAGTCCTATTTTTTTTAGCAGTTCCCCATATCGCGGATCATCTTTTACACCTCTGTAAGCCGGGTATTCCAGGTAGTAACTCACCGGCCCCATTCTTTTTTCCACGCACTGGTCGAGATAATAAAAAGCTTTATCGGTGTCTCCCAGACCAAACCAGATCGCAGAAAGGTCTGCATCAATAATGGCATTGGGTTCTTCTTCCTTTCTTTTCTCTATTTTCAGGATACACTCCATGGCTTTATCCTTTTGCCCCAGTTTAGCATAGGTGTAACCCATTCCCATCAAACCTTTCAGCGGGTGGTTGGTAAGCCGGTGTACCTCTTCAAATAAGGGTAATGCAGCGGCCCAGTCTCCTTTCATACCAATGGCCCAGGCCTTCATTTCGATACTGGCCCGCATCCGGGGATGCATGTAAAGAAGTTTATCAGCCTGTTTTATCGCCTCATCAAAACGGTCATTAAAAATATACATACCACCGAGTGACTGCAGGATAATAGGGGAGAGGGGATCCAGTTGTTCTGCTTGGAGTAACATATCCAGCGCTTTTTCCTTTTGACCCATGACCACGTAATAGAAACCGAGCAGATCATAAGCTTCGATGGCTCCTGGATTTAACTTCAGTGCCTGTTGCAACGATTCAAAAGCGAGTGACCAGTTCCACTCATAAAGTAAATAATAAGCGGCTTTCGCGATATGCCCATCTGCTAGTTGCGGATCTAATTCAAGCGCTTTCTCTGCATATTTCTTTACGATCCCGAAGGCCTCGTCCGGTATCATCTGTCCCGAAGAACCGAGATAGGAATAGGCCGCGGCGGCCATGGAATAAGGCTGCGCATAGCCCGGTTCCATTTCAATCGCCTGTTCACAGCATTCAATACATCTTTTCCCATCGGCGGGTGTTAGTTTGTTCCAGAAATGAAGTGCTTTTAAATAACAGGTATAGGCTTCGATATTTTTTACCGGGGCTTTCACCAGTTTCTCTTCCTGTTGTGCCGGCAATAAATTTTCCCGGAGCTTATTGGTGATGATGGCGCTGATCTCATCCTGCACTTCAAAAATATCGGTGAGGTTGCGGTCATAGGTATCGCTCCAGATATGATAACCATCAGCGGCATTGATCAATTGGGAAGTAATGCGGACCCGGTTGCCTGATTTGCGTACGCTGCCTTCGAGTATCTTGTCAACGTTCAGCTGGATCGCTATATCACGGATATCGTTGTTCTTTCCTTTGAAGGCAAAGGCCGAAGTGCGGGAAGTGACCTGCAGGCCATCCACTCTTGTGAGCGCATTCAGCAGTTCTTCTGTAATGCCATCGCTGAAATATTCATTCTCGGGGTCAGCACTCATGTTCACAAACGGAAGAACGGCCAGGCGGTTCTTGGTCTGTTTGGTCTTACCCCGAAGTTCATCACGGTGAGGGACGGCAATCCCATTATTGGCAATGGCAAAGATGCGTACGGCTTCCTTTACATTCTTGAGTTCGAAGTATCCCATTTCCCGGGTAATAAAGTCACCATGGTTTTTGATCTCATCATAAACTTTTTCAGATATAAAAATGCCTCCGGGTACGGCCAGTGATTCAATACGAGAAGCCAGGTTAACCCCATCGCCATAGATGGCTTCCTCTTCTATGATGATATCGCCGGTATGGATACCCATCCGTAATTCAACTTTGGGTTCGAGTTGCAGTTGTCGCTGTATTTTGATGGAACAGGTGATACTATCAATTGCACTGTTGAAAATACTGAGCGAACCATCACCGTAATACTGGAGCACTTTCCCGTTGTGCTGCTCAATATTGGCTTCCAGCACTTCTTTCAATCGCCGTCGTTTGACCCGCGCCAGGTCTTCGTTCTCCTGCATCAGAGCGGTGTAGCCCGTCATGTCGGCAAATAATATTGCAGCAAGTTGTCGCATAATGAGCGGTAAAATTACGGAAGAAACCGGTTAACGGAATTGTTACAGCGTTGTAAACCTCCGGGTATCTCCTGGATGCCGGTGAAGATGGTTATTATTTCGGCAAAGGCAATATTTATTCTACTTTGGATCCCTGGGACGCCACTGCTTTCCACTTTCCGTCACGTTTCACCCATACATCATAGAATCTTGTCCAGCGTTCGGTCGGCATTGTTTTATTGCTGCCATTTGTATGCACAACAAAAGTTACTACTGCAGTATTGCCGTATAGATTAACGAGGGTGTTTTCCAGCTTGAATGAATCAATGAAAATTGAATCTTTGATTCTCTGGCTGATATTAGTATACATGTCCAGGATATCTTCCTGTTTATTATGGATTTTACCTTCTGAAACCGCTATGAAGCTACTGTCTATTATAGAAGACAGGTAGGCGGTATCCAATGAAAATTCCGCTTCAAGCCATTTATACTCGAGGGACAGGAGCTCGCTTTTTTCATCAACTTTATCCGTATAAGATCTGTTCTTACATGCCAGTAAAAAAAATAATAGCATATAAAACAGCAGGGGCTGCATTTTTTTAATTGGTTTCCTCATTTCCACCATGTGTTTGACAAATCCAAATTTTTCATATGCTTTGATCGCAGCTGCATTCTCCGTATACACATCCAGCCTCAGTTCCGTAATATTGTTTGAAAGCGACCAGTTTTTCAGCGCATCCATGATCATTTTATTGATGCCCTTGCCCCGGTAAGCAGGATCTACATACATAAAACCAAGATAGGCGTGTTGTGTATGTTGCAAATAGGGTTTAGCTTCTTCGATACGGGCATAACCACTAGCCACAACCCGGCCTCCCGATTCCGCCACCAGTAACTCGATATGCGGCGCAGCGATCATCGCTTCGAGATCATAATAGCGGGTATCCTTTTGTTTCAGCGTTGGATCAAAAGGACGTTCGGTACTGATCACTCCTTGTTCAAAAAGAAGTAAGGTTTCTAAATCATGTAAACTGGCTTGCCTGATGCTTATATCTTCCATAGTTTAAATAAAGTCCTGCAAAACCTCCAGCCCTTCCCGCTCATCATCCCAGGCAAGTGAACTGATCTTCCAGTCTTCTGCTGTTTTGATGAACTGGATGGTTTTCATCCCCTTTGTGTTAAAGGGTTGACCCGATAGAATCCCTGATTTTTTATAACTGCAGAAGCGCTGCGCGATATTTCCGAAGATCGCTGTTCTCTCTGCAATCTCTTCTTCGCTGAAATCAACCAGGGTTCCGTCTGTTAATATCTTTTTACGCGGTGCAATGAATTGTTCGAGGTTGTACAGTTCCGGGGAAGTCCCGGTATTTTTTATGATCATTGCCTGCGGGATACAAAGCTTGTAAATGTTCTCCAATGCGGGAACAACTCCATCTTTGTTGGTAAACAATTGGAAGAACTGTTTCGTTAGTTCATCCAGGACAAACTTGGTTGTTTCTGTGGGCATAATGGGTATGCCTTTTTATTCCGCTTCTGCACCGAGGAAAATCTTTTCCACTTTATCGTTCTTAAACGAAAAGATGATACCGCCGTAGATCGAACCTACAGTGATTTGTGTTTTATCGGTAGCTTCCGGGTCGATATCTTTTTTATAGGCTTGCTCCACTTCGGAATAGGTGCTGCCGATACGCATACCTGCCGCTGTTTTGTACCAGTTGGGGTCTTTCGCAGTGATCGTGAAAAGTTTCCCGGTGCTTAAAAGCGCATCCTTTTCAAACGATACATTTAGTACAAGTCCTTCAGCCGGGTAGGTCCAGTCCTGGTGTTCTAACCCGTCTGCCGCCCAATTTACCGCATTACCCTTTCTTCCTGGCTGTCCCAACGCCGCAACTAATTCTTTATACGTCATTCCCAGTTTGATGCCACCAAAACTTTCGATATCTATTTTGCCGGAAGGGGGAGGGGTAGTACTTACAGCAGTATCCCCGTTCGTGGTTGGCGGAGTTAGAGCAGTTGTATCATTTTCACTGGTTGTCTTTTCTTCCGTTTTTGATTTGGAATTACAACTGGTGAGCAATACGATCGAAAGGAGTATGCAGTAATTTTTCATTTCAGGTTTTTTATAGTGGGAAGATAATAATAATTTGGAATTCAGGGATGAACACAGATATACAGAGATACAGAGACACGGAGATACAGAGATACAGAGACACGGAGATACACAGAAACCGTGGAGAGTATTCCTTCGCTGTACCCGGTGTGATATTCGTTAAGCGATGGTAACGTCCTTGTCCAGGTACACCTCCTGTATCGCATTCAGGATGCCGATTCCTTCTTTCATCGGGCGCTGGAAAGCTTTGCGGCCGGAGATCAGTCCCATGCCACCGGCTCTTTTATTAATTACAGCCGTTGTCACGGCTTCAGCCATATCGCTGGCTCCGGATGAGGCACCGCCTGAATTGATCAATCCCGCACGACCCATATAGCAATTGGCTACCTGGTAGCGGCAAAGATCGATGGGGTGATCGGTGGTGAGCTCATCATAAATACGTTTATCGTTCTTGCCATAAGCAGATTCTTTTGTATTCAGGGCTAAATAACCGCCATTGTTTTCCGGTAATTTTTGTTTGATAATATCTGCTTCGATGGTAACACCCAAATGATTGGCCTGACCCGTCAGGTCGGCCGATACATGGAAATCTTTTTCTTTCGTTTTGAATGCAGGATTACGCAGGTAGCACCAGAGAATAGTAGGCATTCCCAATTCATGCGCCATTTCAAAAGCCCGGCTCACTTCCTGTATCTGTCTTGCCGACTCATCACTGCCAAAATAGATCGTAGCGCCGACTGCTGCCGCGCCCAGGTTCCAGCATTGTTTGATCGAAGCAAACATGATCTGGTCAAACTTATTAGGATAGGTGAGGAATTCGTTGTGGTTTACTTTTACAATAAAAGGAATTTTGTGCGCATAATTACGGGCCAGGAAACCCAAACCACCGTATGTAGTAGCAACGGCATTGCATCCACCTTCGATGGCCAGTTCAATTATATTTTTTGGATCAAAATAAAGGGGGTTCTTGGCAAATGAAGCGCCGCCGCTGTGTTCAATACCCTGGTCAACGGGTAAAATGGACAGGTAACCCGTATTGGCCAGCCTGCCATGACTATACAGTGCCTGCAGGTTACGAAGCACCTGTGGGTTGCGGTCACTGCCTGTCCAGATACGATCCACGAAATCAGCGCCCGGGAGATGCAGCTGGTCCTTATTGATTGTTTTTGACTGGTGGTTCAGCAGGTAGTCGGCTTTCTCGCCAAGCAATTCAACGATCTTTTTATTGGCCATATCAGGTTGGTTTTTTGGAGGGCAAAGATAAGCGAATAAGCCAATTTGCCAACCCAAAGCTCAGCGCTGTCTTTCACGCAGAGACCGCTGAGTTCACAGATAAAAATACTGGTACTTGCTGCGCGCCCTGCATTCTCTGCGTAATTTTTTTTGATGATACATTAGTAGCGGTTCACTTATTCATATAATAATCTTCCTGGCCCAGGGAAAAAGACAATTTCCTTCCTGCCTGGTCCCTGGGATTTTCTTCCGCATTGAGCAGGAAGATGACAAAGGACCGGATCTTTCCTGTCAGGCCTTTTTTATTTTGCGGGACGTAGGTACTGGCCCATTCTGCCCCGGTAGGAATTCCTTTCACTTTTCCGAAAGAAAAATTAACGGAAAGGATCGCGACATTTAATTCATCAGCGCTGATCTTCTCCTTATCCATATCAGCCGTAAATTTCCAGAACTGGCTTTCTTTAGCAAAATGAACAAGGTTCGTGCTATCGACCGACCCGGCTAGTTTTAGCCTTGAATAATAGACAGTCTCATCCGTATCGTCTGACTTCAATGCACCCTTTATGTTTTTGAAATCGGCAAGATACTCGCCGGATAATTTTTTAATATCAGCAGCTATTTTATTTCCTGGTCCCTGGGCATAGGTTGCTAAAGAAGTAAAAAAGAGAAAAAAAAGGAAAAGAATCTTTTTCATGGGATCAGCTAAATCTTCCAAAAGGTACAAAGAAAACAGGTAATCTTCACCAGGTAGTTGTTGACCAAAGCCGCGAAAAATAAGCCGGTGCCTGCAACAACCGGCTCCCGTACCAGCTGAACAGTTCGCCATCCACCAGGATTACACTGGTTCCGGGCAACAGGTCCTGCAACTCCTTCGCGTGTTTTTCTTTGAAAGGAAAAGGTTCGGAGGAAAGGAAAAGAAAGTCCGGTGACCGTGATTGAAGTTCTTCAACCGATATTTCGGGGTATCGTTTTTTGTCTCCATACACATTGGAGAACCCGGCTGCTTCCAGCATGGAGTGAATAAAGGTATCGCCACCAACGGTCATATACGGATCCTTCCAGATAAGAAAAATGGTTTGTGGTTTATTGTTTATGGTTTGTAGTTGGTCGAAGTTTTCCCTGATCAGGGAATTTATTTCCAGCGCTGACTTTTCCTTCCTGGTGATGCTACCTATTTGTTGGATCATCTCATATGCTCCAGGAAGATCATTGACATCACTTACCCAGACAGGGAAATGTTTTTCAAGTTCTTCGATCTGCTCTTTTACATTCTCTTCTTTATTGGCAATGATAAGATCGGGCTGGAGTTGACGGATGCTATCCATCTTTAATTGCTTGGTACCGCCGACCCGTGTTTTGCTGCGAAACCATTCACCAGGGTGTACGCAGAATTTTGTGATACCAATGACTTCATTCTCTAAACCTAAATCATATAATAGTTCTGTTTGCGAAGGGACCAGTGAAATGATCCGTTGAGGAAGAGTAGGGACGTTAACGCTTCTACCGGTCTGGTCAATAAAAACAGGCATGCAGGAATTTGCTGCAAATTAGTGAATCGGGAAAGGCTGATGAGATTTGTAAGAAGGAGTAGTGTGATGTTCACCGCGCCTCCTGCTAAATTTCTTTAGCAGGAGGGTTCCGGACTTGAATCTTTTCATTGGATTTGGACACGGTGACTCTGGGTTTTCAAGGATCGATTTGGACTTTGGACGGTTTCTCGAAATGGACTTTGGATTTTAACGGTTCTTCTCTAGGATTTGGTTTGGTTTTTCTAAGGAATTGGTCTGGTTTTTTTCAATTGGTATTGGATGATTGGATAACAAATATAATTGGCAGACCTTTAGCGTTATAGAGCAAAACAACCCAATTTTCTTACGACGGTTTTTACCTGCTTTATAGTAATCCGGCTATAATTGTATGAGGGAAATCGCTCATGTTTAATTCGTAGATCTACGGAAATAGGCTTACGCAAACGTTACCGCACTTGTTTTGGATCAACTGGTTGATTTATTGTGCCTTAATTGCCCATGGCCTGGATAACATCGTACTTGGTTACGATATGGAAGTCACCGGCCTCGTCTTTGGCCAGGACCGCCCCATTTTCCTTGTTGATGAGATGACTTAGCTTCTCCACCGGGGTATCAAATGCCACTACCGGGAAGGAAGGTTCAAGTACTTCCTGTACGGTAGAATTCTTTATTTCGGGGTTATCAAATATTTTCTGGAACAAACCGCCTTCACTGATAGCTCCAAGCGGACCATTTCCATTCATGACCGGTATCTGTTCGATATCATATTTCTTCATAAGTTCAACAGCTTCTGAAACAGTTTGCGAAGGTTCGATCGTTATCAAACGCTTGGCGCCCCGGGAACTGATCACATCACGGAAAGTTTTTACATCCAGGAAACCTCTTTCAATCATCCACTGATCATTATAAATCTTCCCGACATAACGGCTACCGTGGTCATGGAAGATGCAAACTACGAGGTCGTCTTTTTTCAACCGGCTTTTCAATTGCATCAGCCCCTGGATACAACTGCCTGCACTATACCCGCAGAAAAGACCTTCTTCCTTCGCCAGTTTTCTTGCCATCACCGCACCATCTTTGTCCGTTACCTGTTCAAAATGATCGATCACGCTCATATCATAGTTCTTTGGCACAAAATCTTCTCCAAAGCCTTCACTGATATAAGGATGAACTTCGTTCATATCGATTTCACCGGTACGAAAATATTTGGTAAGTAAAGACCCATACACATCGATAGCCCATACCTGGATAGCCGGGTTCTTTTCCTTGAGGAACATGGCAGCACCCGTAATCGTACCACCTGTGCCTGCTGTGCAGACAAGATGTGTTATTTTCCCATCAGTCTGGTTCCAGATCTCCGGACCCGTTGTTTCGTAATGCGCCAGGCGGTTGGCCAGGTTATCATACTGGTTCATATGGTAGGAGTTGGGTACTTCCTTTGCCAGCCTCGCGGCCACGCAGTAATAACTCCTGGGATCCTCGGGAAATACATTTGTTGGGCAAACAATTACTTCCGCGCCAACGGCTTTTAATATATCCGCTTTTTCTTTGGATTGCTTATCCGTGGTAACGAAAATGCATTTATAACCTTTTACAACGGCAGCCAGCGCAAGTCCCATTCCTGTATTACCACTGGTGCCTTCGATGATAGTGCCGCCCGGTTTTAGTTTGCCTTCTTTTTCTGCCACTTCTACCATTTTCAGTGCCATGCGGTCTTTGATGGAGTTCCCGGGATTAAAATAATCCACTTTGGCCAGTACGGGACAGGGAACGGAATGGGCTATTTTATTCAACCTGATCAGAGGAGTATTACCTATCGTTTCGAGGATATTGTTCTTAATGTCCATAGCAATCATTTAGAGGGGCAAAGGTACATTATTACCCGAAGACGGGTGGTCCGCTACAGTAAATTATCGTACCGGGCAATGGTTATCCATTAATTTAAAATAAAAGCCCCCGCCGTTATTAACAGGCAGGGGCATACCGGACTCAATGATTCGTATCATCAAGCGTCTTTACAGGAGAGGAGGTCAGGCGCCTTTCCTGAATTCTTTTCTTTTCGCGGAGAAATAATTGTCCAGCAGGAACAATCCCAGCACAACATTGATCATCATAAATATATTCACCCAGGTATTGCTGAAGAATTTGCTGAAATCAATCCGGTTGAGATCGAGCTTGTTGATATTTTTTGAAATTGTCCCTTCGCTGTCAGTTGTCCAGTCCATCTGCCCGAAACCGTAAATAAGAAAGCCTACGATCATCGCGATAAAGAATAACGCCAGTCCCCAGATGATCTTTTTGTTGATATAGGATCTTGTGGCAGGCGCGATATGAAGTTTGGATATCTCTTCCATAACGTTTTTACCAAAACGCATAGAAGGAGCTTCCAGTTCGGACGAACTTAACAGCCGGCTTACTTCCAGCAACTCACCGTATTTGGATTTCCATTCCGCATCTGTTTGCAGTAATTGTTCAATAACGGATCGTTCTTCCCTGGAAGAGACGCCATCAATATAACTCCACAAACGTTCTTCTATAGTATGTTGTGTGTTCATACAACGGGGTTTAAAATTAATTCAGATCTTTTACTTCTGCTGCAAAATATGTTTCCATTTTCTCCTTTAATCTTGTCCTGGCTCTGTGTAACCGTACTTTAGCCGTATTGGTCTCTATATTTAATATCGTGGCAATTTCTTCCAGGCTCTGTTCGCCCTTATAAAACAAGGTGATCACAGCAGCATCGTCAGGGTTTAACATCGCGATCGCGTTGGTAACCATGGCCAGCTTTGATTTTTGTTCTACCAGGTTAGACCGCATTCCCGAATCCTGGTTATCGGCCGCTTCAAAGACTTTTTCGTTGTCCAGCGAATGGATATCCAGTTTTTTCTTTCTCAAAAAGCTGATGCAGGTATTGTTGACAATAGTATATAGCCAGGTGGTGAATTTGGAAGCACCCCTGAAATCAGCCAGGTATTTATAGGCTTTTATAAATACATCCTGCGCAACTTCTTCCGCGTCCTCCCTGTTCTTTACCATCCGGAGGGTGAGGGTAAAAACATAGTTCTGGTAACGGTTCACAAGCCCTGCATACGCCTGGTGATCACCAGCCAGTACTTGGCTAATGATTTCATTATCATTCAGTCCGGTAGACATTCTGTTGATAAGACTACATTGCAAAGCTATTGGTTACAGGGAAGATGAGTAAATAAAGTATATAAGTAGGTAAGTATATAGGTAACCAGGTAATAAGTAAATAAGTATATAGGTATAAAAGTAGGGGGTGGCTGTAACCTCTTCTTCCCGGCTGTAGTCATAGTTCCTGTAAACCGGTTAGCCGGGGCACAAAAGAAAGTTCTTTAAGGCGGTAACCTGGTAGAAAGACCAGTTGTCATAAAGAATACAAGAACCCCATTTTTAATAAATAAAACAGATTTTATGCACGGCGCAGAAGCTTTAATACCCATTGTCATGTTTGCTGGCGGATTTGCCATGATCTTTGGTATTTATTACCTCAGAACCCGCCAGAACCTGGCGATGATCGAAAAGGGAATGAATCCCCGCGAATTTGCCAACCGCCCGGCTCCTTATAAGAACCTGAAATGGGCTTTATTGCTGATCGGGGCAGGTATCGGTCTTTTCCTGGCTTACATGCTGGATACATATGTATTACAACAGGGCAGCGTAAGCACTTATGTAGTGGATGGAGTTACCAGGCATTACAACGATCATGACCATAACCCGGCAATTTATTTTTCCCTCATAGCAATCGGCGGCGGTCTTGGATTGTTTGGTTCTTACCGGATGGAGAAAAAATGGTGGGACGAGAACAGAGACAAAATATAACGCTTACAACACACCTTATCAAAAGCAATGGCGAAAGCTGTTGCTTTTTTATGTAGAACTCCTTTTGGGAGCACGAAGGACACTAAGCAGTCACAAAGAACACAAAGACTTTTTTCTATTTTATTCTGTTTCTTTGATCTTACCTTCTTAGATTAAAAATCGTTTTGTGTCCTTCGTGGTTCTTAATGCCCTTTGTGTTCCTTTTTGGAGCACAAAGAATACGAAGCAGCGAAGTGCATAAAGAAATTATTGTATTCACTTTGTGTCCTTCGTGGTTCTTAATGCCCTTTGTGTTCCTTGCCTTTATTTGGAAATTACTTCAACAGCTTTACTGATCACCGGATCCCCGCTGTTCAATACCTGGTAAAAACCACTGTTCCTCCACTTATATCTTGCCAGTAATGCTTTTAACCGCTGTTCGAGTATTTCCCTTTCTTTTACATCGATACTTTTCAACCTGAATGAGTCGTTGGTTTTTTCCAGTAAATCGTTCCAGAGCCCGCTGCTGTTAAAACCATTGGTGTAATCCGTCGCGGTTTTGTACTGCTCAAGTTGTTGTTTGTTCTGCAGGTAATAATTATAGACAAAACTGCTGAAGTTGCTGTTTCCCAGGAAGCGGAGGAATTGTTGCCGGCTGGTATCCAGCGGCACAAAAACATTGGGGGTAATACCGTCGCCGCCAAATAAAGTGTCGCCGCAGCCGGTAGTGAATCGTTTGCCATTGTTATGAATCTTTACGGAATCAGCTGATAACATTTCGCCACTGTTATAGCGATTCCAGAGTTCATCCATATATACTTTTTTCCCTTTGCCATAAGAACGCTGGATACTGCGGCCAAGCGGGGTATAATACCGTGCTACTGTCAACCGCAATGCTGAACCGTCACTGAGCGGATACTGTTGCTGAACCAGTCCCTTTCCAAAGGTCCTGCGGCCCAGTATCGTAGCCCTGCACCAGTCCTGTAAAGCACCGGCGAGTACTTCGCTGGCGCTGGCGGAAAGTTCATCCACCAGTAAGACGAGTTTACCTTTTTCAAACAAACCCGGCCGTTTACAGCGGTACTCTCTTTTTTTATCATTCACTCCCTGTGTATAAACAATCAGTTTATCGCCATCGAGAAATTCATCGGCGATATCCACGGCTTCATTCATAAAGCCACCACCATTTCCACGCAGGTCAAGAACAAGACTTTGCAATCCCTGCTTTTGCAAGTTCTCCATGGCCTGCATAAATTCTTCATACGTATTCTCCGTGAACTTATTCAGCTTGATGTATCCTGTTTCTTTATTAACAAGGTATGCGGCATCAACTGAGGAGACAGGAATATTTCCCCGGGTGACAGTAATGGTTTGAAGTTTTCCATTTCTCAACACCTTTAACACGGCTTTGGAGTTTCTTTCACCCCGTATATATTTTTTTATCTCGTCAACAGAAAATACTCTACCGGTTAGCGAAGAATCGTTTACGGAAATTATTTTATCACCGATCAGCAATCCCGCTTTATCACTCGGACCCGTGGGGATCACATAGACCACGTTGACGGTATCGTTAAAGACATTGAATTCTACACCAATGCCTTCAAAATTCCCCGCAAGATCTTCATTCGCCTCTTTCAAATCTTCGGGGGGCAGGTAAACAGAATGAGGATCCAGTTCACTCATCATTTCGCGGATGGCATGACCCTGGAGCGAATCCAGGTTGACCGAATCGACATATTTCTGGCGGATGAACTCGATGGCTTCCTGCAGCGAACTCCTGCTATCGGCGGAAAAAAAACCTTTATTGCCACCATTCTGGCTACCGAGTTTATATCCCAGGAACATCCCCGCTATCAGCACGATCGAAAAAATCAAGGGCAGCCAAACCTGCAATTTTTTATTCCCCGTCATAATCCTTTATTGTGTAATTTGAACGCAAAATAGAGAAAAGTTACTAGTTGCTGGTTACTGGTTGCTGGTTACAGGCAACTGCTACCTTCCATCCAACGGGAATTGCTTATAATAATACCTGTTTCACTACAAGTAATCAGCAACTAACAACAAGCAACCAGTCATCATAAACATGTCATCCAGTAAACTTATAGCCGACTGCGGGGCCACCAAGACAGAATGGTGCCTGCTTACGAATAAGAAAAAGAAAAAGATGATCACGAAGGGCATCAGTCCTTATTTTTTGTCACCCGGTGAAATTACCAGGCTTCTCCAAAGCGATCTTCTTCCCAAAATAAAAGAACCGGTAGAGGAGGTGTTTTTTTACGGCACCGGTCTTTTTGATCCTGCCAATGCCCGCCTGATGAAAGGGGTGCTGAAAAAAATATTCCCCGGCTCAAAAGTATATGCTGATCATGATGTAATGGGAGCTGCCAGGGCTTTGTGCGGGCACGAGAAAGGGATTGCCTGTAACCTCGGTACGGGAATCTTCTCCTGTTATTATAACGGGAAAAAGATCGTGAAAAGCAGGCCTGGACTTGGTTATGCGCTGGGCGATGAAGGCGGGGGCGCTTACCTGGGCAAAAAAGTAATCCAGCATTTCCTCTACGGGATATTTGACGAGGACCTTGCCTTTCGGTTTACTGATAAATACAATCCTATTGACAGGGCAACGATCCTTGAAAATGTATATAAAAAGCCTTTCCCCAACCGTTATCTTGCCTCTTTTGCACTATTCCTGGCTGAAAACCGCGGCCACTATATGATAGAGAATATCATTGAAGATGGTTTGAATGACTTTTTCTTTTATCATTTGTGTAAATACAGTGAAATATGGAACTATCCTGTCAATTTTGTGGGGAGTGTTGCATTTGGTTTTAAGGACGTGTTACAGCAACTTTGCAAAAGTTACGAATTTGAACTGGGGAAGGTGATCAGGACCCCCATGGAAGGATTGGTGGCGTATCATAGTTAAAAGAAAAGGACGCATGGCATTAGAAAGAATTACCGAGCAGGCAAGTAATTACCGTCATTTGGAAAAAATGTCAGTAGCAGAATTGCTGATCAATATTAACAAAGAAGATCAAACTGTTCCTGCCGCCGTACAAAAAGCAATTCCACAGATAGAAAAACTGGCCGAAGCGGCGGCGGATAAAATGCTGATGGGAGGACGAATGTTCTATATTGGCGCCGGTACCAGCGGCCGGCTTGGTATCGTGGATGCCAGCGAGTGCCCGCCCACCTATGGGGTACCGCAAGGACTCGTGATAGGTATTATCGCCGGCGGTGAAAAAGCCATTACCAATGCGGTAGAGTTTGCAGAGGACGATAAGGAGCAGGGATGGAAAGACCTGCTTGAATTCAACGTAAGTGATAAAGATGTGGTGATAGGTATTGCAGCGAGCGGAACCACACCTTATGTAATAGGTGCATTGGAAAAGTGCCGCGAAAAAGGGATCATTACAGGAAGCATCTCCTGTAATCCCGGCTCACCGGTAAGCGCGGCTGCAGATTTCCCTATCGAAGTGGTGGTAGGACCCGAGTTTGTGACCGGCAGCACCCGGATGAAAAGTGGTACGGCGCAAAAATTAGTGCTGAATATGATCTCTACTGCCGTGATGATACAATTAGGAAGGGTAGAGGATAACAAGATGGTGAATATGCAGCTGACCAATGATAAACTCGTGGACCGGGGTACCAAAATGCTGATGGAAAGGGTAAAAATGTCCGACTATGAAAAAGCAAAAGCCCTGCTGCTGAAATACGGCAGCGTAAAAAAAGCGGCAGATTCTGTTACAAAATAATTTTCTTCCTTTTACTGCCGGTAACTTCAAATAATATCAGCATCTGAAATCATTTTGTTTATACCGGGAATGGAAAGAGCAAAGCAATATATACAGGCGAACCGCGCCGCTTTATTTGACTGGATCGTTCTAACGGCCAGTTTCCTTCTTGGATTTATTTTCTCTTCACTCAGGGAACTGGTTATGTCACCGGTTTTTTATGAGTGGATGCTGCTGGCATTGCTGCTGTATGTTGTGGGCGCGGCATTAAAGCATTTGCCACTGAGTTACCGTCTCAGCAATTCCGGAAAAAGCATACAGCCTGTTCCTTTTCTCGTCTTTCTACTGATCGGGCACTGGCTGGTTATGTTTGTTCTCGTTTTGGTAGCAGGTCCGGCGATCCGGCATCTTCTTCACCTGCCAACGTTAGCGGCGAAGAGCGGATCCGACGGTAAGATGATAGTTCTCTATATGGTACTGGCCGCTTTTATTACCTGGCTTGTTTACCGCGATAAAACGAAGCGGAAGAAAAGAAAAGAATTTGCCCCCAATTTTTTGTTCCGGCTTGAACTGGTGGCAGATATCTTCCTCGTGTTTTCGGTGACAGTTTTCTCTTTTGTTTTCTGGGAAAAAGGAGTGATGGGCCTTCTTTCCCGTGCCTCAACACGGACATTGACAGATGTATTCGGGCTATTTGTACTTCTTTGCGTCATGTTTGTATTATGCTACCTGCCCTTCCGGTATTTGTTCTTTATCGAAGACAGGGATCGCGGCAGGAACGGCAGGAGGTTACTGCTACTTTTTGGATTTATCCTCGCCAGGGCCGCCCTGGAGTTTGCCGGGATTTAACAGCAAAAGCGTTTCCCAATTGTGCAGCAGTTAGTAATTTGCAGGCTGTATGCAGGACATAGAACCTTTTTATAACTGGAGGCATATCTATACCAGTGAAGAAGATGAGCGGTCACCTTTTTTTGGAAGGACCTATTCTGAATTTGAATTCTCCCAGACGGTGTATAATTATTATATACATCCCCAATGGGATGATTTTGGCAGCCGCACACTCTATCTTAAAATACTGCTGGCCGATTACGAGGAAAAATATGCCGTGATCGAAATGATCGGGGAATGGAATGATGCCATCGAAAATGATATCATGGAACTAAAAAGGGAAGTGCTGGAAAAATTCATGCAGGAAGGCATTTATAAATTCATCCTGATTGCTGAAAATGTACTCAACTACCACAGCGATGGCCGGGAATATTATGAAGAGCTCTACGATGAAGTTACAGAAGAGAATGGCTGGGTAGTTTGTTTAAACATGCCCGAGCAAACCCAATACGATTTTAAACATGCCCACCTGAACCGGTATGTGGAACTGATGGCCCTCGATAACTGGAGAACTTATAAACCATTTCACCTCTTTAAGAAAATAGATAGTGAACTTTCCGCCCGCCTGAAAATGTAGGGATTTATAGTTTATGGTTTTTTGTTTTTGGTTCTTTATACTGGTGTTTCTTTACGGATTTGGGTCAGACTCGTTCCGGTTATGAAGGACCAGATTGAAGAAACCATAAACAAAAAACAATAAACCAAAAACCTGTTGATTTGGCCATCCGGTAGTAACTTTGCACAAATACTACCTTCCTTAAGAACGAAGCTTATGAAATGGTCTGAACTGTTCACTTCCTCGATCGGCAAAAAGTGGGTAATGGCGCTGACGGGTATCTTCCTGATCCTTTTCCTGGTTATACATGTCAGCCTCAATGCCTGTATCTGGGCCAATGACGGCGGTAAGATGTTTACTGAAGGCGCCCATTTTATGGGTTCATCCGTTGTTCCCCGTATCCTGGAAATAGGATTGGTGATCGGGTTTTTTCTTCATATCATCCAGGGATTGGTGCTTGAATTTCAGAACCGCAGCAAGCGTAAAAAGGGTTATGCCAAAACCATGGGTAATAAAGGAAGTAAATGGTATAGCCGGAGTATGGGTTTGCTGGGCACGCTTATCCTGATTTTTTTGATCATACACGTATCCCATTTCTGGATTCCCAACCGGTCGAACCAGGGATGGCTCCTGGGAGAAGAAATAAACCTGTATGAAAGAATGATAGATGTATTCCAGAACGAATGGATAGTGATCATTTATGTACTGGGATGTATTTCATTAGCCTGGCATTTGCTGCATGGTTTTCAAAGTGCATTCCGGACCATTGGTGTAACCAATAAAAAATACCTGGCCTTGCTGAATGGTATCGGAGTAGGTTTTTCCATCATCGTTCCGCTGGCTTTTGCCATGATGCCGGTGAGTTTTTATTTGGGGTGGCTGAAATAGTGAATGGTCAATAGTGGAAGGGTAAATAAGTAGCATATTAGCTTATTGTCAAATTATCAAATTGATTATGCTTGATTCAAAAATTCCCGCCGGTTCCTTAGAAAAGAAATGGACAGATTATAAGGGGCATTGTAAGCTGGTAAACCCGGCTAACAAACGCAAACTTGAAATTATCATTGTAGGTACCGGTCTTGCCGGCGCTTCGGCTGCAGCATCACTGGGTGAACTGGGATATAAGGTAAAAGCATTTTGTTTCCAGGACTCTCCCCGCCGCGCACATTCGATCGCGGCGCAGGGCGGGATCAATGCGGCAAAGAATTATCAGAATGATGGCGATTCCGTTTTCCGTTTATTCTATGATACCGTGAAAGGCGGTGATTACCGTTCCAGGGAAGGAAATGTGCATCGCCTCGCCGAAGTAAGTGTGAACATTATCGATCAATGCGTGGCACAGGGTGTTCCTTTTGCGAGGGAATATGGTGGTTTGTTGAATAACCGCTCCTTTGGCGGTACACAGGTAAAAAGAACTTTTTATGCAGCCGGGCAAACCGGGCAGCAATTACTGATAGGAGCTTACCAGGCACTGGAAAGACAAATAGCGTTGGGTAACGTGGAAATGCATAGCCGGCACGAGATGCTGGACATCGTAATGATTGATGGAAAAGCCAGGGGGATCATTTGTCGTAACCTGGTGAATGGAGAACTGGAAAGATTCTTTGGTCATGCCGTTTTGTTGTGTACCGGTGGCTATGGAAATGTTTTTTATCTCTCTACCAATGCCATGGGCAGTAATGTTACTGCTGCCTGGAAAGCGCATAAGAAAGGGGCTTTCTTTGGCAACCCCTGCTTTACACAGATCCACCCGACCTGTATTCCCGTTAGCGGTGACCACCAGTCAAAACTTACATTGATGTCGGAGTCGCTGCGGAATGACGGGCGTATCTGGGTGCCGAAACAAAAAGGAGATACAAGAAAAGCGAATGATATCCCCGAAGGGGAAAGGGATTATTACCTGGAAAGAAGATACCCCGCCTTTGGAAACCTGGTTCCCCGTGATGTGGCTTCCAGGGCCGCTAAGGAAAGATGTGATGCCGGCTACGGAGTGGGTACGACCAAACAGGCTGTTTACCTTGATTTCAAACATAACCTGATCAATAAATACGGAAAGGCAGAAGCCAATAAGCAGGGTCTTACAGATCCCGATACAGAAACACTGATCCGTTTGGGTAAAGAAGTGGTGAAAGAAGAATACGGTAACCTGTTTGACATGTATGAGAAGATCACCGGCGAAAATCCCTATGATGTGCCGATGCGGATCTACCCGGCCGTTCATTATACGATGGGGGGGCTGTGGGTGGATTATGAACTGATGACGAATGTAAAAGGACTTTATTCTTTAGGGGAAGCCAATTTCAGTGATCACGGGGCGAACCGCCTGGGTGCTTCCGCATTGATGCAGGGACTGGCGGATGGTTATTTCGTGATACCTTATACGATAGGTAATTACCTCGCCGACGAGATCAGTGTAAAACCGATCCCGACCACCCATGAAGCCTTTGATGAAACCGCCAAAGCTGTAAGAGAAAGGATCGAAAAATTAATGAGCATACAGGGAAAGCAAACCGTTGAAAGTTTTCATAAACGGCTGGGGAAGATCATGTGGGAGAAATGTGGAATGGCGCGGAATGCAAAGTCATTGGAAGAAGCCATCACAGAGATACAGGCTTTGAAAAAGGAATTCTGGTCAGATGTAAGGATACCAGGCGCTATCAATGAAATGAATCCTGAACTGGACAAGGCCGGCCGGGTAGCTGATTTTATTGAACTGGGCGAGCTGATGTGTAAGGATGCGTTGAACAGGAATGAAAGTTGTGGCGGTCATTTTCGCGAGGAAAGCCAGACGGAGGAAGGGGAGGCCAAGAGAAACGACGGGCAATATGCATATGTATCGGCCTGGGAATATAAAGGAGAGAATAACTGGGAGCTGCATAAGGAGCAACTGGAATTTGAAGTGGCGCACCCGACACAAAGGAGCTATAAGTAAAATGAACGCAGATCATCATGATTTTTAAGATGAATGATGATAAACTGCGTAAATCATAAAAATCATAATTATCAGCGTTCTAAAATAACAGTATGGAAACGATTAATATTACGTTAAAGGTCTGGAGGCAGAAAAATGCCGGCGATAGAGGAGGATTTGAAACGTACCCCGTAAAGAACATTTCTTCCGAAATGTCTTTCCTGGAAATGTTTGATGTACTGAATGAAGAACTGATCCATGAAGGCAAGGAACCTATTGCATTTGATCATGACTGCCGGGAAGGAATTTGCGGAGCATGTTCCATGTATATCAATGGCCGCCCTCACGGTCCCTGGCATGCCAATACCACCTGCCAGTTGCATATGCGAGCCTATAAAGATGGCGATACAATCGTGGTAGAACCCTGGAGGGCTAATTCTTTCCCCGTAATCAAGGACCTGGTGGTAGACCGCTCGGCATTTGACCGCATTATACAGGCCGGAGGTTATATTTCCGTCAACACGGGCAATGCCGTGGATGCCAACGCTGTACCTGTTCAAAAAGACATGGCGGATGCGGCTTTTGCTGCTGCGGCCTGTATCGGTTGTGGTGCCTGTGTTGCAGCTTGTAAAAACTCATCGGCCTTATTGTTTGTATCGGCTAAAGTATCCCATCTCGCGCTATTACCACAGGGCGGACCCGAAAGAAAAACAAGAGCTCTGAATATGGTAGCGCAGATGGATAAAGAAGGTTTTGGCGCATGTACGAATACCGGTGCCTGCGAAGCGGTTTGCCCCAAAGAGATCTCTATTGAAAATATCGCACGCCTTAACAGGGAATATATGCTGGCCGGCGCTGTAGCCGAAAATAAATAACCAGTTCTTATTCACTTATCTTTTTCAGTAACGTTGTGTTCTTCGTGGTTCTTAGTGTTCGTTGTGCTCCTTTTCTTGGAACACAAAGGAAGGTTGCCTACTTTAAAAAGCAAGGGTAGCTTTCAGTGAAACTGCCCAGAGCGGATCCGCCCCGGATTCTTTCATGACCAAAATACCCGGTGTAATACCGGTCTTTTCATTCATATACCAGGTTCCCTGGAATTTTGCCCCGATAGTGAACCGGGGATCACCATTATACAGTCCTAACCCGGGACCTGCACTTATATTGATATGGCCTTTTATACAGAGATTGAAAACCAGGCCGGGATATACATGCAGGAAATAATAACCCGGGTAATCATAAGAATACCCACTGACCGTTTCTTTCTTTCCAAAATAATAAGCAAGGCCTCCTTCAATAAGATATCCCAATTTCTTTGCGGGCATTGCCGTTAATTGTCCGTAACGGTGCTGGCTGCGTGAATATTCAACTGCTATCCCGCCAATATGTGTGGAAGCAAAATCACCAAGGGAGATATTGATGCCCGCCGAAACGACCTGTTGTTTGCCTGCCGGCTTTTTTTTAGTTGTGGATTGTGCCAGGGCAAAATTCAGGCAGCAGGAGGCGAGTATAAGAAAAAAGATCCTTTTCATGAATAAAATTTCTCAGGGTAAATGAAAATAGGAATAAAGGATCAGCGAAGCAGCAGGAGGGAACCTTTTCTTTCAGCCGGTCTGCCTTTATCATCTGTATATTTCAGTACCCAGATATATACACCAGGGTTTTGTTCCACTCCACCGATCTTGCCATTCCATCCTTCCCCTCTTTTACTGCTGGCGAAAACTCTTTCTCCCCAGCGGTTAAAGATGCTGAACTCCCGCAAAGTGAACTTGGTTCCAAAGAAAGGTTTGATTGCATCATTACGCCCGTCATTGTTCGGTGTAAAAGCGGTGGGTACATAAATATCTGTAAGATCGACAATGGTAATATGAACAGAATCCTCGCCGCTACAGCCATCCTTAATAACTTTTGCTTTATACGTGATATCCTCAACCGGTGAAGCTATTGGTCTTGCAACCCTGGTATTGCTTAAACCCGTAGAAGGAGACCACTGGTATACATTTCCGGGACCACTTACAAATAACTGGATCTTCTGTCCCAGGAAGATTGATTGGTCGGCAGAGATGGCTACAGCAAGCGCCTGCATGCTTACAGTTTTTGTAACCGAATCATCAAGACAGCTTTTACCGGTTACCAGTTTTAGTTTAACCGGAAAACTTCCCTGCCCGGCATAGGTATGAACAGGATTGACGGCCGTCGATACATTTCCATCTCCAAAATCCCAGAGATACTGTACTACCGGCCCGGTTGGTAAAGGCTTTTTGTTGGTGAAACGGATATAACCGGAATCGCAGTTGGGAAAAAAATCAAAATCAACATCAGTCAGGATCCCTTTAGGGTTGATGATTTTAGTCGACCTGACCGAATCGCAGGTAAGGTCAGAGGAAACGATCAGCTTCACTGTATAGGGCCCCTCAGGAGGAGAAAAAATGTGTACCGGGTTCTGTATCGTAGAAGTATTTCCATCACCAAAATCCCATTGCCACTTTATCGTACCCGGCATGCTGGCATTACCCTGGAACTGAACCGTACCGTTACAACTGTCGAGTATACTATAAGTAAAACTGTTGACGGGATTAAAGGAGAGGTCATTGATAAAAGCCGGAAGTCCAAGATAAGCAGTATGAAAATCCAGGTCCACCTGTTCTTTCTGGAAATCACATCCTGTCCCCTTTATATCAGGATTATTAATTGCGGCCAGGTAAAAAGAAGGTTGCGCCAGGTAGATCTTGCCGTCAGGAGCAAGCTGTATACCATAAAAACTTTTATCTGTGCGTATGCTGATATCTGAAGCGATGATAGCCGCGGCAGTCGGTAAAGTAGCTTCCACCTGTTCGATCGCTTTATCATAAGCCCGCACGAGGTACAGCAATTGGGAATTAGGAGAGAACTCACAGGTAGTGATAACGGCACGGGGAAATTCAATCGACCTTGGATTGGATAGAATACCGGTCTGGTTGTCAAATTTGAATAACTGGCTGAAATTAGGAGTAGGATTATTCACATCATCGGAAATCAGGAAAGCGGTTTGACAAACCTGTTTTCCATCAGGACTTGCCTTGAGCATGCCGATATTCATCACGGCATCACCATCCAGTTTTACACCTACGACTGAAATGACAGGGTTAGGTTGAAGACCTGTGCAGGTGATCAGCCAGGACCGGAAAACATCGGAGCTGTTATCATTGGTGATCAGCCATACACTCACGCCATCAGCATGACGAACGGCTGTCATCCTCTCGGTGCAGGAAGATGAAAGGAGTATATTTTTGCTGATCACCTGACCGTTACCATTATCCAGGCTCATATCAACTATCGAATAACGATATCCATTGGCAAATCCATTCTCGAGGGCATCAGTTGTAAAGATGTAAAAAATAGCATGGTTGCCGGGAACGGGTAAGATGATACAACCCTGCAATGCCGAACTATTGGATAGCAGGCCATCACCATTAAGCATCACCTGGTGCTTCCTGTTGTAGACAGTCAATCCATTGGAATAAAAAAGAAGGTTCCCGTTATCATCACAGACACTGGCGCAACCTTCATCCGCATCCATTGCGCTGTTGGTAAGCACTGCCGGTCCCGCCTGCCCGGTTAAACGATTAAAATCAAGACCTGCTTTTTTACCAAAATACCAGATATTATTTTTTTGGGCATAGCTTGGACAGGCAAGCAAAAAGATAACAACGGCCAATATGAACTGGCATTTACGCATGTATTGGGTAAATAGGGTCTGATTAAAGACAGTTTGTCCCCAAATTTGCTGCTTTTTTAGCTTAATTAACAGCACGGTATAACTTTCATGCAATAAAAAGGACGAATTTTGCGATTTTGAGTTAAACTCGCTGCTGTTGAGTTGGTTATGTAGGATATTGGTTACACTTTTTATTACACTGTCTGCCCTGTCAAGCGGTGGACAATCTCCGTTCAATAGTACCAGTATCTCCAACCTCCGTCAAAAGGTATTCAGGACAGGTTCCGACAGTTTGCTGATTGATACAGTCAGTATCGTTCCCAAAACATTTTCGGTTGCCTATATTCCTGCTTCTGACTACCGCCTCGATCCTGTAAAAGCCATTCTTTACTGGAAAAAAAAACCAGCTGCCGATAGTATCATAGTTACTTACCGTGTTTTTCCTTTCCGGCTGGATGCGGTTACGCAAAGGATAAGTTTTGACAGCGTGATGAATAATTTTTATGTAAAGCCTTTTGAATTCAATGAAGGGTTGACCAACGGCCAACGCGGGATCTTTGATTTTGGTACACTGAAGGCAGAAGGTAGCCTCGGGCGACAGGTAGGTTTTGGGAACAGCCAGGATGCGGTAGTAAATTCTACATTGAACCTGCAATTGAGCGGCATGTTGGGTGACAGTATTGAGGTGCAGGCAGCTATTACTGACAATAATATTCCTATCCAGCCCGATGGCAATACACAACAGCTGAATGAATTTGACCAGGTATACCTGCAATTCCGGAAAAAGAACTGGCAACTCAATCTCGGTGATATAGATATCCGACAGAACCAGAGTTATTTCCTGAATTTTTATAAACGATTACAAGGGATCTCTTTTCAAACCACCAACAGGATATCCAGGAGCATTATTTCGAAAACACTGGTCAGCGGTTCTATCGCCAAGGGAAAATTCAACCGGCAGATTATCGATGCGCTGGAAGGTAACCAGGGTCCTTACCGTCTCCGCGGCGCCAACAACGAAATATTCTTTATTGTACTTGCCAATACAGAACGGGTTTTTGTTGACGGGCAGTTACTGCAACGGGGAGAGGACCAGGACTATGTGATCAATTATAATTCGGCCGAGATCAGTTTTACACCCAAACGGATGATCACTAAGGACAGCCGGATCCAGGTGGAGTTTGAATATGCGGACAGGAATTACCTGAATGCCAATCTTTATCTTTCCCAGGAATTTGATATTAACCAGAAGCTGAAGATCCGTTTCGGTGCTTTCAATAATAACGATGCGAAGAATTCACAGATCAACCAGGTACTGGATCCTAAGCAGGTGCAATTCCTTGCCAACCTTGGAGACAGTACCCAGCGGGCTTTCTATCCATCGGCGGTAATCGATACATTTGCGGCTGACCGCATCCTGTATGAAAAGATTTATATAGGGTTGGATTCCTTCTACCGGTATTCCACCGACCCGCTTGTGGCCAAATACAGTTTATCTTTTGTTGACCTGAAGCAGGGAAATGGTAATTATATTCCTGATTTTAACGGGGCTAACGGGAAAGTGTATAAATATGTGGCTCCTGTAGCAGGGATCAAACAGGGACAATACGAACCGGTGCAAATCCTTGTGGCGCCAAAAAAGCAACAGGTGATCAGCCTGGGAGTTGATTATGCAATTACTCCGCATACACTGTTGAAAACAGAAGTTGCCACGAGTAATAATGATGTCAATACTTTTTCTGCGAAGGATGACGGGGATGACAGGGGTTGGGCGGCCAAATTCCAGCTTAACCATGAAAGGATATTGAACACCGCGAAAAAACTGCAGGTCAGCGGCTCGCTCGATTATGAATATGTTCAGAAAAAGTTCAAACCGCTTGAACGGTTAAGGATGGTGGAATTCTCCCGGGATTGGGGATTACCGATACTGGTACTACCCGCCGATGAGAATATTATTAAAGCCACGGCGGGGATCAGGGATAAATATAACCACAGCTTATCCTACCAGTTTACCAACTATCATCGGAGTGATAACTATAATGGTTTCCAAAATGCTATATTCCATTCTGCCAACTGGAAAGGATGGATGCTCAATAACCAGTTCATCATTACCAATTTTACTACCCGCGATGACAAAGGCGCTTTTCTTCGCCCCGTTATCGACCTGAGCAAGCAATTGAAAAGCCTGAAAGACTGGAGACTTGGTGTGCGCTATGCACTGGAGCAAAATACCATAAGGAACAATGCAACCGATACCCTGGATGCTGTTTCTTTTTCCTTTGACAGTTATTCCGTGTACCTGCGGTCAGATGAAAAGAAACAAAATAAATACGGGCTCACATTTTTTACGCGTTCTGATAAATATCCTGTGGGGAAAAACTTTACACGCGGCGACCGGAGCCTGAACCTGAATCTCCAGGCGGAATTACTGGCCAACCCGAAAAGACAGTTCTACCTCAATACCACGTTCCGGAAACTGCAGGTTTACAACGCAATTGTTTCAAAACAAAAAGCGGATGAGACGATCCTGGGAAGGGCAGAGTATGTGATGAATGAATGGAAAGGTTTGCTGAATGGGAATGTCTTATACGAAGTAGGAGCAGGACAGGAGCAGCGGAGGGATTTTGCTTACCTGGAAGTGCCCGCCGGTACAGGCCAGTATGCCTGGATCGATTATAATAATGACGGCGTCCAGCAACTGAACGAGTTTGAACTGGCTGCTTTTCCGGACCAGGCTAAATTCATCCGGGTACTTACCCCCACGAATGATTTTATCAAAGCCAATTTTATTACGCTTAATTACAGCCTTACCATCAATCCCCGTTCCTTACTAAACCGGGCAGACCTGAAAGGAACAAAAGCTTTTTTATCGAGATTATTAATTGTTAGCTCGTTGCAGACCAGCAAAAAATCGATAGCCCGGGGAAATTTTGAATTCAATCCTTTTAAATACGCAGTAAATGATACGGCGCTCGTGATCCTGAATACTTCTTTATTGAATACGGTTGCTTTCAACCGGTTTAGCAGCAAATGGGGTATAGATCTCAGCAATCTCCGCAATAATGGTAAATCATTGCTGACCTACGGGTATGAAAGCCGTAAACTGAATGACTGGCTGGTCAAGTTTCGCTGGAATATCAGCCGGGCCTTCCTGCTGACACTCAATGGAAAGAAAGGGGGCAATGCGTTATTTACTCCCCAGTTCGCCAACCGTAATTACCAGTTGTCCACTTACAGTGGCGAACCATTACTGACGTATATAAGAGGAACTTCTTTCCGGTTTGCAATGGGTTACAGGTATGATAATAAAAAGAACAGGGATATCTATGGCGGTGAGAGGTCCGTTTCACACTCGGTGAATCTCGAATCTAAATACAATATTCTTCAAAGCGGTTCACTGACCGGTAAGTTTACGTACAATACGATCGATTATAACGCGGTCGCCAATACGACTGTAAGCTATATTATGCTGGATGGGTTATTGCCAGGGAAGAACTACCTGTGGTCACTTGGTTTTTCCAAGCGCCTTGTCAATAACCTGGAACTGAATTTTCTTTATGATGGGCGTAAAGCAGGCGTCTCCAAAACCGTACATATCGGGAGAGTGGGGATCACGGCGTTGTTCTAACCCCCTGTCCCCCTAAAGGGGATACTTAGATCGAAGCGTTTTTATTACCAGTCAAATTCTTTAATGGAGGTTTTTAAACGCATTTACAATTTTAGGGTTATAAGCCCCCTTTAAGGGGTTGGGGGTTACACATTAAACCGAAAATGCATCACATCACCATCTTTCACCACGTATTCTTTTCCTTCAATGCGTAGTTTACCTACTTCGCGGGCAGCGGTTTCCGAACCATATTTTACATAGTCATCATAGCCGATCACTTCTGCTTTGATAAAACCTTTTTCAAAATCGGTATGGATTACCCCGGCAGCCTGCGGTGCTTTCCAGCCATCGTGGATAGTCCAGGCCCTTACTTCCTGTACCCCGGCCGTGAAATAAGTATACAGGTTCAGGAGTTTATACGCCGAGTGAATCAGCCTGTCAAGGGCAGGTTCAGTCATTTTATATTCCTCCATGAATAACTGTTTGTCTTCGGGACTTTCCATTTCAGCGATCTGGGCCTCGATATTATTATTCATTATGATTACTTCGGCTTTCTCATTTTTGATAGCTTCTTTCAGGGCTTCCGAGAATTTATTGCCGGTATGCATTGATGGTTCATCCACGTTGGCCACGTATAAAACAGGTTTGTCCGTGAGGAGGAACAGGTCTGCAATTGCAATCCTTTCTTCTTTGTCAAGATCAAGTTCCCGGATATTTTTTCCTTTCTCAAGCTGCTCCTTGCATTTGATCAATACTTCCAGTTCTGCTTTATACTTCGGGTCCAGCTTGATCTGCTTCTCGGTTTTCTGGATCTTTTTTTCAACACTGTCAAGATCTTTCAGCTGGAGTTCTGTATCAATGATCTCTTTATCGCTCACCGGGTTGATTGCGCCTTCATCACGGAGGATGTTCTCATCTTCAAAACAACGGATCACGTGAATGATGGCATCTACTTCGCGGATATTTCCCAGGAATTTATTTCCCAGGCCTTCGCCCTTGCTGGCGCCGCGAACAAGACCCGCGATATCCACGATCTCGATCTGCGTGGGTACGATCCGCTGGGGGATAACAAGTTCGGCCAGTTTATTCAGCCGGGGATCCGGTACATCCACGAGCCCGACATTGGGATCAATGGTACAGAAACGGTAATTGCTGGCCTGGGCCTTGGCGCTGTTGCTGACCGCGTTAAATAAAGTTGATTTTCCTACATTGGGTAATCCCACAATTCCTGCTTGCAAAGACATGGTAAGTTTATAGTTTATTGTTTTTTGTTTATTGTTGTACCCGAAAGAACCAGGTGTCTTTTAAGGCGTGCAAAGATAGGTGAAATCAGGTTTTTAGAAGGAATGTACCTGCTTTGATGAAAGTCCTTAACTTCAAACCATAAACTATAAACCACAAACCTTCATATGGCTTTAAGCAGGATCTGGGCCGCCTTTATCATTATATCGCTGCTGGTGGCTGCAGTAAAATTTACTTTTCAGCCCGGGCAGGAAAAAATCTTCAGCCAGCTCGTAACAGGAAGAAATACAGACACGATTGGTGCAAGGGTAGTAGATTCTGCCATGCTTCCGGCCTCCGTTCACCAGCAATTTCAACTGGAAAAGCAGGCGGTATGGAACAAGGAACGTGTCTTTAAGGCAGACAGTAATTCTTATCGTGCTTACCGGTTATTACCCTCCAATGGTATCTTCGAAACCTGTAAAGGTGCCGTGGAAATCTGTATCGGACTGATCGGTATCATGGCGCTCTTTATGGGTTTTATGAGTATCGCCGAAAAAGCAGGCGGGGTAAGGCTCTTATCCCGCATTATCGGACCCTTTTTTACCAGGATATTCCCGGAACTCCCCAAAGGACACCCGGCTATGGGACATATGGTGATGAATTTTTCGGCAAATATCATGGGGCTTGACAATGCCGCTACTCCGTTTGGTATAAAGGCGATGGAAAGCCTGCAGGAAATCAACCCGAACAAAGAAAGAGCTTCCAATTCACAATTGATGTTTCTCTGTCTCCATGCTTCGGGGCTAACATTGATACCCGTAAGCATTATTGCAGCGCGGGCTTCTTTAAAGCATCCGTCCGCGAACCCGACCGAGATATTTATTCCCTGTATGATCGCTACGTTTGCGGCCACTATTGCAGCTTTATTGGTCGTTTCTTTCAAGCAGCGGATCAATATTTTTCAAAAAACCATCCTGGGATGGATCCTGGGTATTTCAGCGGTCATCGCCTTAATGGTGGTTTATCTTACTTCCCTGGGTTCAGACAGGCTGCAATCGGTCTCCGGTATCTTAAGTAATGGACTCATCCTCCTCATCTTCCTGCTGATCGTGCTGGGGGGACTTTATAAACGGATTAATATTTTTGATGCCTTCGTGGAAGGGGCCAAAGGGGGTTTTGAGACTGCTGTGCGGATCATTCCTTACCTCGTAGGAATGCTGGTAGCGATCAGCCTGTTGCGCAACAGCGGAACTTTTGATGTGATCATTGACGGGATAAAGAGCCTGTTCTCTTCGCTGGGGGCAGATACCCGGTTCGTGGATGGGTTACCGACTGCTCTTATCAAGCCGCTAAGCGGGAGCGGGGCAAGGGGAATGATGATCGATACCATGAATGCGGCCAGTACAGCAGCCGTTTCCGGCGCGGATACTTTCCCGGGACGCCTCGCCTGTATCCTACAGGGATCTTCTGATACCACGTTCTATGTGATCGCTGTTTATTTTGGGGCGGTCGCCGTAAAAAATACCAGGTATGCAGTAGGAGCGATGCTGCTTGCGGACCTGGTCGGTATCATTTCAGCCATCGCGATTACTTATTTATTTTTTGGATAGTGACCGGCGCAAATTTGGGTAGTGGGTCAGTTTGAAATAGCCGGCAACGATTCTATTGAATGACCATGTTGTCTTCCTGAGTTCCGCGCAAGTTGTCATCCTGAGCACAGCGAAGGATTGGAGCTTAATTTCTTCCTTGGCTCATCTATTCCTCACTTCGTTCGGAATGACATTGAGTGTCATAATTCAAACTGATCCACTACCCAAATTTGTAGGATAAAAAAAAGTCCCATTGAAAAATGGGACTTTTTTTATAGAAGGATTTATTATTAATAATTAGCAAACAGCGTAGCGGCTCTTGTTCCACGATAACTTCCGCGGTAGGATAACGTGTAACTGCGTTTGGCAGTAACTCCACCTGAAATGGTAACTTTCAGTATCAGGTTCTGTGTACCAGTTTCCCGGATATAAAGTGTATCCGTTAAGTAAGAAGGATAGGTAGCATAATCCGTAACACCTGTAGTCGGAATATTCGTCCACATGTTCGTATTTAATCTCCAGGAAAAAACATCTACAGCCGGTACGGCATACGGGTTATAGATAAAGTTGGCAAACCGCAGTCTTGCAGTAGTGTCCGCAGGGATGATGATATTGTCTACCACCGTTTTTTGCTTGGGCGAGGTGATCGTATCATAGATAAAGATCGTATGATGCTTGCCGGCCTGCATATTCTCGGCAAAAGTGATGAGAGGTTGGGGAGCAGGGCCTGTTAGTGTAAAACCCCTGATGCCCGGAGCCAGAACAAAGCCGTAGCCAGTTGAAGGGAAAACACTTCCCGAAATCAATGCAGCGCCTGTTATCTGGTTTGCATCCACCATTAATTGATTGCCGGCAGTACCCACAAGGGCTGCACCCGCCATTGCTATATGCACCTGCGCGATCGTACTCCCGTTTAAGTTTGTTTGCTCTTTTCTCCTGGTATCAAATGATTTTTCACAAGATGTAAAAAATAGTACTGTTAGCAGGCATAGCAACCCGTAAAAATATTTATTTACTGACTTCATAGTTGTTGATTTAGTAGTTAGCATTATGGCTTGGAGAAATAATGTTCTTTAGTGATATAATCCCCCGCAAAAGCTCCTACGCGGTTCAATTCGTCAATATTATAAAGGTATTCTGAATTGTAGCGCGGCCTGAGCCTGTAGATCAATTTTCCATTGTTGCTGGGATAAAGATCATTGATATTAGTAGTACTGGTTGTATTCGGTGGAGCGAATTCCCTGTATACCTGGTTGCCGGTAATGGGATCAAGATCTGTATAATGGTACCTTCTCATATCTACCCAGGTTTCCATGAATCCCCAGGCATATAACGAAATATATTTCTGCATCATAATATGTGACAACGTGAGGTTGCCAGCGGAAGGAACATTGAGTGGGTTAGCCATAAATGCAGCCCTTGAAGCAGGTGTGATCCGGAGCGGAGCCGGTACATTGGTCTGGTAATCGCTGATCAGCTGATCGAAATTCAGGTTGATCCCATTGATATAAGCAGCCAGGGCACCGGGTTTATCACCTTTCCTGAAAAGAGCTTCCGATTTCATGAACTGTATTTCGGAAGCGCTGATGATAGGCCAGATTGGTGCGTTGGTAAATACATAGCGGCTAGTCGCATCACTGGATGGTGCGGCAGTGGACTGGAAAAGACCACCCCAGAAATTATGTGATGAATCACCCAGTAACAGTGTCTGAATTGCTGTAACATTGCCCCCGCCCTTAACCGGTATAATTCCCCGGTAGGTTCCGTTTGGATTCTCCCGGATAATATAAGGTGCTCTGGGATCCACAGCACCGGTCGGGAACTGCGCGTTCACGCCTCTCATCAGGTCAGCAATAAATCTTGTCTGGCGCAGCGTTCCGACATTTCCACGGAAAGGTGACCAGTAATTATAAGTACCAACACCACCTGCATTCGACCACTTTAAAGAAGTATTATCTGCGTTGGTCTGCATGGCAAGATCACAATAATAGATAACGGAATCGGGCTGGTAAATTGATTTATTAGTGATCCTGTGGTAGGTTTGTGCCAATACGCCGTATACAAATTTTTTCCATTTGTTCACATCACCACCGTTCATAAAATGATCGCCTTTATCAAGGTTGGCCTGGCTTACACCATCACCTGTTTTGGAGAGATTCTCGAGTGCTGCAGAACAAAGCCTTTTGATCTCTTCATATACATCTTCCTGGGGGTCATATTTAAAGACAAGAAGGTCAGGACGAAACGCTTCTCTCAGAATAACAGCTTCTGCATGCAGGTCTGTTACCTGTAAAAATCCCCAGGCCCTGATCGCCTGTGCAACACCTACATAATCCCATTTCTTTTCTTCCGTTCCCCATTGGATGATCCGGGAGACATTTTGTCCCATACCGTAATAATGCATGGCCCATACAGCACCGAGCACATCACTGTTATTGACGAAATTGTCACCCATCCTGTCATACTGGTTCAACGAAGTATTCGTGGCCCAGTTCTGAATATAACGGCCAATGTATTGCCCGTCATTCTGGGGACCGTAGCCCGTTCCGTTGGCGGAATACTGTGTTGCCATACTGGCTATTACCCCCGGTAATAGCGTTTCGATCGGCTGTTTTACCAGTGCGTTGGGATTAGCGAATGCCTCATCGATTTTTTTGCTGCAGGACCCCAACAGCAAAAGACCAGCTGCACCTGCTACCAGCGAAATATTATTAACTATCTTTTTCATATTTCAGTTATTTAAAATTTAGAATGAAGCCTTTATTCCAATATTGACACTGATCGGTGAAGGGAGGGTTCCATAATCAAAACCAAAAGCTCCTACACCGCGTCCGCCGGCTGTATTACCATTCACACCGGGATCTGCACCGCTATAATTAGTCAGCAGTATCAGGTCGTTGGCAGTAATAAATGCTCCCAGGCTCTGGAATCTTTTGATAAAAGTCTTCGGGAAAGTGTAGCTAAGACTCAAATCCCTCAACCGGAACCAGTTCACGTCTCTTTCAATAAATTCACCATCCGGCATCGTCGTATAATAGCTATTATTATATGCAGGTATTACGACGATGGTATTCTTGGTTGGGTTGGCAGTATTCTGTAAACCATCAGATAATACACCTTCGATCACTCTTGGTGTATACCGGTCAGCTGTCCGTTTGCTAAGCCCGACACGTGTCAGGAACTGGTTAGTACCATTGTAGATATCGCCACCCCATTTCAGGTCCCAGAGCATATTCAATCTCCAGTTCCTGAAGCGGAAAGAATTGTTCCAGCCGCAGGTAAAATCAGGGTTCCTGTCACCTCTTACCCGGAATGTAGCATCTACTTTCGGGAGTCCGGTAGCTGGGTCAATGATGGTCTGACCTGCGCTGTTCACAGAATCCCCCGCAGCTGTAATAGAAGTGGTAGGTCCGTTACGTACGAGGCCTCCTCTTGCATTCAGGTAGAGCCAGGTATCAGCGATATAATATTCAGAAAGGTTTTTGGGAAGTGCAACCACTTTGTTACGCATTCGGTTGAAATTGAAACGCATATCCCAGGTAAAATCTTTTTTCTTAATGACACCATAATCGATCACGATCTCGAGACCTTTGTTGCGGGTAGAACCAGCATTCTGGGTGTTCAATACAAATCCTGTTCCATAGCTCAGGCGGAAATTCTCGATGATCTGTCCCTTGTTCAGTGTATTATAATATGTGATCTCCATATTTAACCGGCTCTTGAATAACCTGAATTCTGTACCCAGCTCATAAGTGCTTTGTTTTTCAGGGAAGAGGTCCGCGTTGTTATTAAAGAACCCATAAGAATAACCACCACCGCTTGCCAGGTTATCAACTAGTACTGACTGGGTAGAGTAGGGGGAGTTCAGTCTCGCCGTGCTGGCAAGTGAAGTACGGAGCTTCCAGTAACTCAATATGTTTCCTTTTTTAAGCGAAGAGAAAATATCACTCATGATGATACTTAAACTTCCACCGGGATAGGAATATTTCCTGTTCTTCTGGGGAAGGGTGGAAGACTCTTCAAAACGATGTGTATAGTTGAAGAAAATTAAATTCTTATAATTGATAGCGAACTCACCAAAATAAGCGACCTGGCGGCTTTGTACATAATTCGGCAGACCAAATTTATTACGGTTCAGTCGTAATCGTGTGATAGGACGTGTTACTGTACTATCCATATAATCACCCAGCAAAGCTGTCATTTGCTGATCGCTGATTACACTGCCGGCTTTATACATTTTACCAAACCCGCTGGGATTACCGGCTAAACTTGCGCCTACAGAATCCACGATATTGGTACCGTAAATGGCAAACATCTCTGTCTTGTAATCCTGCCACATGGTACCACCCATTAAGCGGAGATTCCAGTTCTTGCCAAGGGTTTTCTTGGCCGTGGCAGTGATAGTATGGTTATAACCCTCGTAGTGTCTCCAGTAATTATCCAATGTTCCACCGCTTCCGGAGGTTACATAAAACGACTGGGGATGGAAGAAAAGAAAACCATTCTGATCATAGGTATCATACCCAAAACGACCAGCTATGCTAAGCCATTTTAAAGGATTAAAGTTTATGCCAAGGGTATAAGTCTTACGGCTGATTTCTTCGAACCCTTTATTATTATTTACATTCCAGAGTGGGTTATCATACTCCCCGTTGGCTGAAACATCAGGGAACAGGTCAGTCTTATCACCTGTCTGCGGGTTTTCAAAATTCCTGATATCATTGGTAGTGGGCCAGATCAGAAGTCCAAGCAGGAATCCACCGGCACTTCTTGTTACTTTATGATTCTCTGTTTTTATATAAGCGAAGGAAGGAGATATCTCCAGCATGTTCTTAAAGAGCTTGGTAGTATTGGAGATCCTGAAATTGTAGCGTTTGAAATCATTCTTGGGAACAACACCTTTCTGTGTGAAATAACTTCCGGAAGCTCTGAATTTTGATTCTTTGAATCCAAAATCAACGCCCAGGTTATGGGTCATTGCGGTACCTGTTCTGAAGAACGCATCTTTATTATCATATAATTTGGTTCCCGCCGGATAGGCTGGACCAAAATGATTGAATGTGCTGCCTGTAAGAATAGCTGAGTTTGACCCAGGTCCATACTCGTCAAATGTATTAGGCCAGCGGGTCACTTTCTGGAAACGGAAACTGTTATCATACTGGATCGCCAGTTTGTTTGTTTTCGCTTTCCGCGTAGTGACGATGATAGCGCCTGAACTTGCCTGGCTGCCATATAAGGCAGTGGCTTCCGGACCTTTCAGTACAGTGACTGATTCAATATCTGAAGGATTAATATCGGCAATCCTGTTCTGGTAATCACTGACCCGGTTAGGTTTGTCAGAAGCAAGACCATTGGTCGCACCACCCGAAGATGTTTCGTTGAAAGTAGAGTTATCCTGCACCACGCCATCCACTACATACAATGGTTGGTTACTTAATGATAAGGAGTTAAAACCACGAAGTACAACCGCCGAAGAAGAACCGGCGATACCCGAGGTCTGGTCAAGTGTAAGACCGGCCACACGTCCCTGTAAACTGTTCAAAAAATTCTCCCTTTGGGTTTCCTGTATATCTGTTCCGCTCACTTTCTGAACAGAATATCCTAACTCACGGGGATTTCTTTTTATATCCATGGCTGTAACAACGACTTCTCCCATCGTATTATCAGAAGTTTTCAGACTAACGCCAATATTGCCGTCGCCTGGTTTGACATCTGTCGTTTCGTATCCGACATAGGATACCTGCAAGGTCTCACCCGGGTTCACTTTGATCGTGAACTTTCCGTTCGCATCGGTTTGCACGATACGACGAGTGCCTTTAACCCTGATAGTTACACCGCTCAATGGTGTCTTATTGTCCTCCGAGATGATCGTACCGCTGATTGTTCTTTCCTGTGCATGCAAAGCAGGAGGCAGTAAAAGCAGCATCATCGAAAATGCAAAGAACAATTGGAGAATTTTTCTCATAGCTGTTTTTTTTAGATATTTTAAATTAATAAGCAGTTCCATTATCTTATGATCAGGCAACTTTTACCCCTGCCTCGATATAGGGTTTTAATAAATTATCTGTTGCGGGTAATTCCGTGATCAGCATATCGATTTCATCCAGCCCGCAAACCCGGATCGGCTGTACCGAATTGATCTTTTCCGCGATGCTCAGGCATACCACCATTTTCGAAGACTCTATCATAGCCCTCTTTAGCTGCACGACCTCCCAATCATTATCGGTAATTCCATGCTCAACGTCAATCGCATTGGTGCCTAAAAAACAAATATCCGCTTTTACCTGCCTTATTTTGGCAATCGCTTCCGACCCCACCGTGATCTTGGAGTTCTTGGAGATTTTATCCCCGACAAGGATGACTTCAATATTGGGATGGTGCATATACTCGAGGATAGCGGGTATACTCCCTGAAATAAAAGTTGCTTTAAGCTGTGGTGGGAGCGACCGGGCCATTTCGATGATCGTGGTGCCGCCGCTGGTGAGTACAAACATCCCGTTGCTGATCAGTCCAACCGCCTTTTGAGCAATCGTCTTCTTCTGGTTTTGTGAATAAACACCGTTGGTGGAGAAATGAACCTGGTTAAAAGAATGCGATAAGGCACCCCCATGAACTTTGATCACTTTCCCTTCATCAGCAAGTTCCTGCAGATCACGGCGAATAGTGTCTTCTGATACATGAATATCAGTGCAGAGCGAGGAAGAAAGGACCTTATTGTGCAGGTTTACCTGGTGTAGGATATAAGCCTGCCTTTCCTTTTTAAGCATTCGTTAGTTTTGACTTGTTAAATATATATGAAATTCCCGCACAAAAACGCAGAAAACCGTAAATTTTTGCAGGTTGTGGAAAGTAAGGGGAAATCCTTAGCAGGACGAGGCAGGGAGAAGCACCAAAAACCCTGTTCCACACAAGGTGAAACAGGGTTTTCTAAATGATTCCATAGAGAAATCTATTTGCCAAAAGTAAACCTGGCCGTAAAACCGATAGCGGCGGGTTCGAAATTGATATCACTGACAATATTTAATTCAGGTTTCCAATCCAGGGAAATATTGAGCGGGATATTGTTGAATTTATAATCCAGGCCGATGATCCCCTGCGCGCCAAAATTGGGGTCGGTCTCATTCTTATTGTTATTGGGATTATAAGTTTTAACAAAACTCATATAGCCACCTGCCCCATAGAAATAGGAAAGGCCGGAAGAGGCAAGAGGTTTGTGTAACTCTACCAGGGCTCCCAGTGCGATCGGGTCGCCAAAAGTAAATAAGCCCTCGATAGCCATTTTATTGGTAAAAAAATGTTTGATGGAAATGGAATTGTTCTGCATAGCATTGGCACTGCTGAGTCTAACACCCAGCGCCGTTTTATAATCCTGTGCCTGCACAGTGCTGCTGAGCGAACACAAAGCGGCCGCGAGGAAAACAACGAAAAAGACTTTTTTCATGGTGATTTGATTTTGCTGTATGGTAAACGAAAAATGGTGCCAACAAAATCTAAATAAAATGCAAAATGTTTAGAATAGATCATAGGAGATCGTCCATAGTCCATCGACATTCGACCATGGACGATGGACAATGGACGAATGTCAGCCGGTTCAGTGGGAATTACTGGTAGCAGGTTTATTCTTGCTCTTGATCTTTTTAGGTTTCTGATTGATCCGGGCAAGACTATCAGCTACAGCCTTCCTGGCAATACTGTCAGCTTTTGCTCTTTCCAGTTCTTTTTTCTTTCTTGCTTCCGCCATTTCGGGAGTTTCGCCAAAATTATCGGGGCCAGCGAGTGTGAAGGTGCTGTTACTGCCGCTATGGCTGCGATGGGCAATCATTTTTGTTTGGGAAAAACCAGTGGCCGAAAGCCCGGCTAAGACGAAAAGAAGAAGAAACCTTTTCATAAATAGCAATTTTGTTAAGGGAAGGTAGAACTATTTTTGAAAGCGCTCCTTGCATTATTTGTTAAAAGATTGCTATGGAGAAACCAGCATGGAGAATTAATTTTAATACCATGAACGGGCCAGCTAGTAAAATCCTGATCACCTTGCCCGAATGGAGTAGCACCCGTAAATGGATCTTTCGTTTCATTTTTGTGTTCGTTCTTCTTTTTATTCTCAGTGTTCCTTTTCCTCATCCTTACCTGCTTAATCCCCCATCTGTTGTAAGTCCCTTTTTTGAAAACCTGGTAAAATGGACAGGAGATCATGTCTTTAAGATCAGGCATCCTTACAGTAACCGGCTCATCTCCGATTCGACGGGACTTTATATCCACCTTGCGATACTGTTTTTTATTTCACTTATTACCGCTGTCGCCTGGGGCATCATTGATAAAAGAAAAAAAAGCTATCCTATCCTTGCTTATTGGTTCAGGGTAGGGATCAGCTATTATCTTGCTTTTTACCTGATGTCTTACGGGTTCAATAAACTTTTCAAACGGCAGTTCTATATTCCCGAGCCTAACACCCTGTTCACAACTATGGGCAATACGTACCGGGATCTTTTATACTGGAGCAGTATGGGGGTTTCCCGCCCTTATAATATTTTCCTCGGAAGCCTGGAACTGCTGGCCGGTATTTTATTGTTATTCAGGAAGACAAGGCTTATTGGTTCTTTGCTTGCCATCAGCATCCTGCTGAATATCGTGGCAGTCAATCTCAGTTATAATATTAATGTCAAGATTTTTTCCTGTTTCCTGTTGTGGCTGGCCCTGCTGGTGATGGCACCAGCTGCGAAACGGCTGTACAATTTTTTCTTTACGGGTAATAAAATGCCGGCGGCAGCCTGGGAGCCGCAGTATGTATCACCGGTAATGAGCCGGGTCTATATTACAGGGAAGGTCCTTGTCATCGGGTATATGCTCTGGTGTTTGTTAGTAGTATATATAAAGAGCGGGAATTTTAATGATGACCAGGCAACACGGCCTCCCTTCCATGGTGCATATGAGGTTATCTCATTTAGTAAAAACAACGATACGTTACCGCCATTACTCTCAGATACCTACCGTTGGAAAAGGGTCTTCATTCACCGGCGGGGATATTTTATCATCCAGTTTATGAATGATGATATGCAGGATTATGATCTTTATTGTGATACCCTGAAAAAAGCGTGGTATATCCAAAAGACGACAGACAAAACGGAAGCGGTGTTGCAGTACCGGCAAACCACCGATACCACTATCCGTTTAACGTCGAAGATCGGGATAGATTCTTTACATATTGACCTCCTAAGGATCGATCTCAGCAAATTGCCGTTGCTTCAAAAAGAATTCAGCTGGACGGTAGATGAGTCAATACAGGAACGCTGATTGTTATGATTTTTATGATTAGCACTCAACTATCATAATTGATCTTAAATATCTTAAAGATCTGCGTTCTCTCTACAGGTTACTTCAAAAAGAATTCAGCTGGACGGTAGATGAGTCAATACAAGAACGCTGATTGTTATGATTTTTATGATTAGCACTAAACTATCATAATCGATATTAAATATCTTAAAGATCTGCGTTCTCTCTACAGATCAAAAAGTTCGTACTTGGTCTTGGGGCGACGATCACCCAGCCAGCGGAAATTCTGAAGGTGCATTTCTGAAGGATCTTTTTGTTTCATCGGCCAGATAGTTCCTGTAACATGGCTCCGGAACACCACTTTCTGCAAAGCCTGGTTCGCAAAATAAATATCCATGATATCTGATTTGGATTCATTGACACCCGTATAAGCGCTGTCTTCATCCTGGATATAATAGATGCATTCTGCAAAGCCGGCAGCTCTTACCGAATCCATTTCTCCATCTTTAAAATAAGCATCCATCCGCGTCGATTTTACCTGGTTGTAGATTCCCGGGTCAAGTTCGTTCACCAAAAAACTGTTTTCGAAAACATTCACCTTGTCCGCTTTTTTATTTTTAGTGAATACGAATATTGTATCTCCCGTTACCTGGCTTTTTTCTTTAGCCCATACTACCGGGTCCTGGTACAGGCGGAAGATGGAATCTTTAAAGGAGTAGAATACGCTGTCGCAAACCGCCTGGAGCGAATCGGAAAAAATACGGACATGGCGGTAGGCTTCAAAATAACGGTTGCTGCTATCCTTTGTATTTACATTCACGACCATCTTTCCTTTCACCGTATCCTTTACCAGGGAATCCTTCTGCCCATAGAGGTCGGTGAGCCGGGCGGAGAAGAGCGTATCTGCTGTTATATAGATGGAGTCCTTATCCTGTTTGATGATCATCAGGGGTTTCCGGGTGGCCAGTATCCTGTCCCGTTTATTATCGCGGAACACTTCCCCGGCCAGGATCGTCGTTCCCTGCACCGAATCGATGATGATCACATTCCCCACACCCTGCGAAGTGCCGGCACTGTCATCAAAAGCGATCCTGTCGGCAATGATGGTTGTTTTCCCATCCCTGATAATGGGACGCTGCCCGAATTCCGCTTTGCCCGTTGCAATATTATAATAACCTTCTTTGGTTTCGATAGTTCTCCCGCTGCTGTCCCTGATAAAAGTCCGGGCGATAAACCGGGTGGTCTGCGTTTGTGTATTATAGATCAGTGAATCTGTTTTGATATAATAGGCCGGGTCTTTCAGCTCGACGTTGTTTTTAAAATACACATCCCGCAACCCTGCATAATAATAACCCTCCCGGCTGGTCAGCACTGATTTTTTATTCAGCACTTTCCCGCCATGTTTATAGATACCGATATCCGTGGTCATATCGTATTCAAGGTCCGGGGTGGTAAGTGTTCCTTTTCCATCCGTCAAACGGACACCACCGTCGAGGTAGGCTAGTTTCCGGTTGATCAGATAGCGAAGGTGACTGGAATAAATATTGGCGGTATCAGCATCATTGATATGGACATTGCCCCAGGCTTCAAATATTTTTGTATTGCTGTTGATCACGCAACTGTCGCAGTTGAAAAGACTGGTGCCCTGTTTGAGCCGCACTCCCCCGGCCAGTATTTGCAGCGTGGTACTGTCATTCATCTTCAGGATCGTGAGATGACGGGAACTAAGGATGCTGATATCTACGGTTGAGTCGCCGGACGTATTGTTTTGTGTAACTGGCGAAATCACCTGTGACCAGGAAAGGAGTGGACCTGTTACCAGCCCGGTGAACAATAGGAGACAAATAAACTTATGGCATTGCATCAGCAGCTACTTCGGGATAGAATCTTTTATCGAGGGCGAAGTTAGAGCACCCCCTTTGTCTTTCCCGCCAAATACCGAAATATTAACGTAGCGTTTTGGATGTGCCCGCAGGTCGTCCATCAATATCTCTGCGCTGAGGATTGCATCCTGTAATTTATTATAAAGGGCTTTGTCATTGATCAATGCGCCAAGTGTCCCATCCTTGCTGGAGAGCCTGGCCACGGTAGCTTTCAGCTGACCGATCATTGCATTCATCGAATCAATCGTCGGTTTCAATTCAAGCGCGGCCAGTTTGGCGGAAGCTGTTTTTGCATTGGCGATCGTCGCGCTGATATCAGCTGTATTCTTTTTAAGGTCTTCCGTAATATCCTGTGCGTTGGTCAGTGTTTTAGCAAGCGGTCCTCTTGTATTGTCCAGCAACCCATACAATGAACTGCTGATCCGGTTGAGGTTGGCCAATGTCTGCTGCAGGTTGTTCTTGGCTTCTGAATTGATTACCCCGGTGATACTGCTGAATACAGAGTTAAGTGAATCCAGGGTATTGCGTACTTTGGTAAGGGTAGGGGTGAGTTGGGCTTTTACATCATCAATGATGCCCACATCCAGTTTGGAATCGAGTGTATCGCCCACCTTTAAAAAAGCGGAGTTGGTTCCCTTTTCAATATTCACGTAATAAGATCCTACGAGAGGAGAGGTGATGATGGCTTTTGAATCACTGGGAATATTCACATCTTCAGTCAGGTTGATCGTGGCGACAAAACCTTCCAGGTTCTTATCCATTTTGGCAATATGTGAAACAGTTCCGATCACGTAGCCATTCACTTTTACTTCGTTGGAATTAGACAGGCCACCGAGGTCGCCGAAAACCGCGTAAATATTTTTACTCTTTTTGAAAATGTTTTTACCCTTCAAAAAATTAAAACCCAGTATAAGGATAGTTAGACCTGAAATGGTAAGAACCCCGACCTTTGTTTCATTACTGATCTTCATTTGCGGATGCTAATTTTCGCTAATTATGCTAATGATCACCCATTTGGCTTATGGGCGCTAATTACGCTAACAGGATGCCAAATTAGCTAATTATTTCCAAATGGCTTTGGAAGAGAGGCTAAAGCCTTACTTTCTTATTGCGAGGCAACGCCGAAGCAACTCATTTCAGAATGCCTTCTTCTCTTCCTCTTTGGCATCCTTCGATTTCGATTCCAGCTTTTCCTTATACTTCTTAAAAGCGGTGAAGATATTCCCCACAATCTCGGCCTGTCCTTCAGGACTTACCAGGTAAGCTTCCTCTTCTTTATTGGAAATAAAGCCTATCTCAACAAGGATACTTGGCATCCCCGTGGCCTGGAGTACCCAGATCCCTTTATCATTCCGTTGTTTTACGCCCCGGTCAACCCGGCCGGCATCTTTGAATTCTTCCTGGATATAATCTGCCAGTGTCAGGCTTTTGCGGAAATAATTCTGGGTATAGATCAGCATCCTTGCTTTCTCGGTCGGGTCGGAAGGATCGGGTAAGACAAGGGTAGAAGTAGAATCGATCTCACCTGTATAGTCATTGTTTTTGGAAACAGAGTTAACTTTGGAATCATTTTTACTGATGGCCCAGAGATAGGTTTCTGTCCCTTTCGGTTTATTCTCGACCCACACATTCTCATACTGGTATTCGTAATAGGTTTTCTTATAGGTCTTCTTTCCTTTCTTTACCGTCTTTGTTTTCTGTGTCTTGCCTACCACCTGGCGTTCATACCACCCGCCCGGGCGCCGACCGGCCGAATTACAATGAATTGCGATAAACAGGTCACCACCCGATTCATTCGCAAGGTTGGCCCTGTATTTAAGCGCCGCATCGATCGTTGACTTATTCCCGGGCAATACATCGCTGGTGCGTGTATAGATGATCTTCATGTCAGGGAATGCTTTTGCAATCGTATCACCCAGTTTAAGAGATACCTGGAGCGCCACATTGGCTTCGGATTGGATCGTACCCCTGGCACCCGGGTCAAGACCGCCGTGCCCCGGATCAATGATCAGTGTTTGAAGAGGTTTTTTCTTCTGCGCAAGGGCAACTATAAAAACAGGGGAAAGAAGCAGGCTAAAGCAGGCAAGAAATAATTTTCTCATTCATGGTTGTTTTACAGGATAGAAGCTATAAAGTTAAGGTATGCGTTGGGAAAAACTATTTCGCTGTTTTCTTTTCTTTCTCTTCTACCATCTTCAGGAAAGAACTTACCTCTTTTTGTGAAGGGACTTTATTATTACGCGTATTCCCTGGATCGGCAGCCTGCTGATTTTTTTCCAGCCAGTCGATATAAGTTCTTACCGCACGGATGATACAGTCAGCGATCTCTTTTTGTCCATCTTTACTGTTCAGGTAATCTTCTTCGGAGCGGTTAGTGATATAACCCGTTTCCACGAGGATGCTGGGCATGGCGGTTGCCTGCAATACCCAGATGCCTACCCCGCGTTGCCGTACATCGCGATCCACGCGGCCCACTTTCCCGAACTCATCCTGTACATAACCGGCGAGCGTAGCGCTGCGTTTGAAAAATTGTTTTGTTTTGAGTAGTGACAGCGCAATGAACTCGGGTGAATTCGGATCTATTTCACCGTAATTCGATTTGAAATTATCTTCCTGCAGCATCGGGGCATTCTCCCGCATCGCTACTTCCTTATCATCGTTTTTATGCGAACCCCAGATATAGGTCTCGGTTCCCTTGGCAGGATTGGGTGTAGTATAACTCCTGTACTGCGGAACTTCCTTTGTTTTCTTTTTCCGGTTCTTTCCTTTACCTGTATAATAGGTAACTTTTTTGGTACCGATCTGTTCGCTATGCCGCTGGGGAACCGCGGCATTCACGTGGACACAGATAAAAAGATCACCATTATTCTCGTTGGCAATCTCCGCCCGGCGGTGAATGGCTGTGATCTTTTCGGTGGGGCGGCTTTCCACGATCTTTATCTCCGGCATCTCGTTGTGAAAATTCTTTACCAGTTCTTTGGATACAGCGAGACATATATCATCTTCATAGGAATAAGAACCCCTGGCCCCGTTATGCCCGCCATTTGGCATGATACCATGACCGGCATCGACGATGATCGTTTTGATAACTTTTTGCTTACCGTTGCTTTTATCATTGCTGGTAAATGAAAAAATAGTGAGAAGGAGTGATATTGTCAGGAAAAAAAGAAGCGTTCGTTTAACCATGGCTTTTCAAAATTTCAGGCGGCAAATCTTCACAAAATGTTTAGGGTCATTGATAGGAAGCGTATACCTAAAGGATTACTTTTGTTTCCTAACTGATGACGCAACTGTACAAATTTAGGTCAATTTACTTTTTTTACGGGCTACTGACTGCTGCGATGTTATGCACACTAACGTGGAAAACTGCGGCTTATGGTGGTCCTGCTAAACATTTTTACAGTCCTTTAACAACACTGCAGGATACGATCCCGAAAAGAGATAGTAGCCGGCCCGTCATCACAACGATCACCGATACATCACGCATACCCCGTACAGATTCGGTACTGCAAAATAAAACTGATACTTTTTCTCTTCGCCTTTCGAAAGACAGTCTCGATGCCCCCTTGCATTATACAGCCGAAGATTCTGCCGTAGTGCTTATTGCTGAAAAAAAGATACTGCTTTACGGAAAAACAAAAACAGAGTATAAGGATATTGTATTGACGGCCCCACAGGTGGAAGTGGACCAGAAGACACAGGTTGTTACCGCCGTGAACCGCAAAGACAGCACGGGGGCCATTATCGAAACTGCGCATTTTAAAAGCGGGGATAATGAATTTACCAGCGATACCATCAGGTATAATTTTAAATCGCAGGTGGGACTTACAAAAAACACGTATACACAGCAGGGTGAATTCCTTGTGATCGGTGAAGTAGCAAAAAAAGTAAACGAGAACACTACGTTTGTAAAGAATGCCAGGTTCACCACCTGTTTGCTGGATGACCCCCATTTTGCAATCCGGACCAATAAAATGAAAGTGATCAGCCAGAAACTGGCGATTTCAGGACCTGCCCACCTGGAGTTTGAAGGAGTACCCGTACCCATTTACCTGCCCTTTGGTTTTTACCCGCTCAACCAGGGGCGTCATTCCGGTCTCTTGCCTCCGCGTTTCACTGCTAACGAACAATACGGCTTAGGTCTTGAAGGATTGGGTTATTACAAAGTGCTTAGCAATTACTGGGATGTTAAACTGTATGGAAATATTTATTCTTACGGGGGCTGGACGGCCAACCTGAACCCGACCTACCGTAAGCGTTACCGTTATAATGGCGTATTCAACCTGAGTGTTCAAAGCACTAATTTTCTCGCCAGTGATAAACCAGGTTTTCAAAGTAATAAAAGTTACTTTGTTACCTGGAGTCATGCAGCGGATAGCAAAGCGAGACCCGGAACATCTTTTTCGGCCAGTGTAAATGCAGGATCAACCAAGTTCAACCAGTATGTGCCCAATAATAACCAGATCAATTTTCAAAACCAACTGGGTTCATCGATCGCGTATTCCAAATCCTGGGTGGGTAAACCCTACAATCTCACCGTTACGGCTAACCACAACCAGAATAACCTTACCAGGTTAATCAACCTTAGTCTTCCCGATGCCGGTTTTTCTGTCAGCACCCTTTATCCTTTCCAGCGCAAACAATCTGTTGGCGCCCCCAGGTGGTTTGAGAAACTCGGGGTGGGCTACAACGGCAATTTCAGGAACCAGGTATCTTTTTATGATACGGCTTTATCCTTCCGTCGCCTGATTGATACCCTGCAATGGGGGGCCACGCACAATTTCCCTGTGTCTGTATCCTTACCGGCTCTTTTCAATGGCGCCCTGATCGTATCGCCATCTGTGTCGTATGCACAGACCTGGATCGCTCAGAAATTCCGTCGTACCTGGAATCCAACGACAAAAAAAGTAGACACAACTATTACTAAAGGTATTTATCTCGATCACCAGGCTTCCTTTTCAGTGGGCATGAATACGGCGATTTATGGTACCTATCTTTTTAAAAATTCCAGGATCGTTGCGATCCGGCACGTGATCAGGCCGACCCTGAGCTTTAATTACAAACCCGATCTTTCCCGGGAACATTTTTACTGGACTAAAGTGGATACAACGAATTATCTCGGCCGGTTCTCTGAATTTGAAGGGGCACTTTTTTCCGGCTTTAGCGAGGGCAAAACAGGTGGGCTTTCTTTTTCCGTGGATAATAATTTAGAAATGAAAACGCGCTCCCGTAAAGACACGGGTGATAATGCGATCAAGAAAATAAAACTGATCGATGGTTACGGCTTTTCTACCGGGTACAACTTCTTACGCGATTCCATGAAACTGGATTTTTTCAATATCTATTTCCGCACGACCCTGTTTGAAAAAATAAGTATCACCGCCAATTCGGTACTGGACCCTTACCAGTATGATTCGTTGGGAAGGGATTTTGATAAATACGCCTGGCAGGGCAGTAAGAACAGGCTGGGAAGACTTACCTATGGCAGTATTTCCGTGAGTACCAGTTTCAAGAGTAAACCCAGGGACGCAAAAAAAGAAGCGGAACGTAAACAGCAGGTGGAAAAAAGACTGAACGATCCTGCACTTATCGCCGACCAGCGACAACTGCTGGATTATATGCAGCAAAACCCTTCCGAGTTCGTTGATTTTAATATCCCCTGGCAGGTGAACGTCGGGTATTCGCTGAGTTTTTCCAATGTCTTAAATGCTGACCTTAAAAGTTTCAGGAAAGATTTTCATTCCAACCTGAACTTCAACGGTAGTTTTAGCCTTACACCCAAATGGAATTTCAGCGCCAATGGTTTTTTTGATTTTGACAGCAAACGACTGGAGACATTTTCAATGTCCATCAACCGCGAGATGCATTGCTGGCAGATGTCCATCGTAGTCACACCGGTAGGTCCTTACCGGTCTTTCAGTTTCTCGGTCAGTCCCAAGTCCAGTATTCTCCAGGACCTCAAGATCAACCGGAGCCGTTTCTTTACCAGTTATTGACGGGAGTGCTGCACGTAATAATCTTTCATTACGTTGAATACTTTTTCCTTCAACTCTTCTTTTGTTTGGGTGCCGGTGGTGATCGGTTCAAGAAAATGCATTTCCAGCCGCGTTGGCATAAAATAAAATGCTTTAGTAAGCGGCAAGGCTTTCTTTGTATTAAATATGATCGCGGGTATGATGGCTACATCACCGGCCATCGCGAGCTTAAAAGCGCCGTCATAAAAACTCTTTAAAGGCTCATTCGTCCGGTTACGGGTGCCTTCGGGATAGACACACATATGCATTCCTTTTTTTAATACCGCTTTCATTTTGTCAAAACTTACTTTGCGGCTCATCTCGTCTTTCCGGTTGACAAGTACAGCGCCCTTCATATAGTAAAAACCAAAAAGCGGGACCTTTGTAAAACTTGATTTAGCGATCGTTTTATTGGCACCGGGGATAAAAGGAGAGGAGAGGGGTACATCCATGAGTGAATTATGGTTACAAGCCACTACATAACTTTTCCCTTTTTCAAAATGTTCACGGCCTTTGATCCTGAACGGGCATCCTACCAGTGTCAGCCAGATACGCATCCAGATCCTGGAAATACCGCAGAATATTCTTTGCCCCAGCGGATCGGGGAGCAGCCAGGTAAGCATGGAGGGAATAAAAAAAATCAAAAAAGTAGCGATAAAACTTATCATTCCCCAAAGCGCCCAGATACGGGCAAAAACATTTTTCAGCATACGCATATAGATCATTTATAGTATCACCCTTCTATACTCCGACAGGCTCAGTACCCCGGGTGAGAACTTTGTCATGCTGAGTTTATCGAAGCATTGACAAAGCGGTTTCCTTGAAAAAGAATGCAAATTTATAGTTTCCAGTCCACCGGGTCAATTCCTTTGCTCATTAAATATTCATTGGTCTTCGAAAAATGTTTGCAGCCGAAAAACCCGGCATGGGCAGAGAGTGGAGAGGGATGGACAGAGCGGAGGACACAATGCTTTGTTTCATCGATCAATACTTTCTTTTCCTGTGCAAATTTTCCCCAGAGCAGGAATACAACATGTTCTTTTTGCCCCGATATTTTTTTTATAACCGTATCGGTGAACTGCGCCCAGCCGATCTTTGAATGACTCATCGGCTCACCGGCCCGCACCGTCAGGGAAGCATTTAACAGGAATACGCCCTGCTCTGCCCAGTGTGTTAAGTTGCCATGATCCGGGATTTCCAGTCCAAGATCATCTTTCATTTCTTTAAAGATATTCAGTAAGGAAGGGGGCGGGGCTATGCCATAAGGCACCGAAAAACACAATCCATGCGCCTGTCCATGACCATGATAAGGATCCTGCCCGAGTATCACCACTTTAATGGAAGAAAACGGTGTTGTGTTGAAGGCATTAAAAATGAGAGAACCCGGTGGATAGATCGTTTTGCCTTGTGACTTCTCCGTTTTCAGGTGCAGGGGGATCTGCTGGAAATAGGGTTTGCTGAATTCATCTTTTAAAACGTTCTTCCAGCCTTCTTCGATCTTAACATCCATTGTCGGGTAAATTTCGGTAAAAGTGAAAAGCGCCCCGATTATCGTGGCGCTTTTGTGACCCGGATTGGATTCAAACCAATGACCCCAAACTTAGAAGGTTTGTGCTCTATTCAGCTGAGCTACCGGGCCCTAAAGAGCTGCAAATATACTTGAAATCAGTATTTAAGACCTGGCAAAGATTCACAACGCACAACTAACGACTCACGATCTAACCCGACACTAACCATCCTTATAACTATTAACACAAAATTCTGCGCCAATACTTAGGTTTTGCCGGGAAATGAGTGATATTAGACAAACAGCAATAAGTGCGTCAGGGTTCTTTTTAAAACCAAAACTTTTAAAATGAAAAATTTTACCACATCCCCCGGTGCCATTATTTTTTTTCTCTCCTTCCATCTAACCGTTTCCGCCCAGTCCTATACCTCGTACACAGGTATGTCCACAGTATTAAAAGCCGATACGAATACACATTCCGCATTGGTCAGTAACCTGTTTGAGGACAGGGCCGGCGACCAGTCACCTGTGCTTGGGACTGCGGGCTGGTCCGATAAAGGCAAACATTTTCAATGCCGTTCCTTACTGATTTTTAATTACGGTGCACTGCCAGCGATAATAAAACCTGAGCATATCATCAGTGCAGATCTTATTCTGAACCCGGTCCAGCTCGATGGTTCAGTGATGAACGAGGAAAAAAACAGCACTTTTATTGTGCGCAGAATTTTACAGCCATGGGAAGATTCACTTACCAGCTGGGCAAACCAACCGCTGGCTAATTATGGTGATGAAGTGGTAAAGATCATCAAACCCAATAAAAAAGACCGTACGGTAAAAATTGATGTAACCAGGCTCGTGAAGGATATGTTCCGGTTTGGCAACAATGGTTTTCTTATCTGTAACGGGGATTCGCTGGAAAAGACAGGTACCTTCAGCCAGTGGTTTGCTTCTGCCCGGAACGAGGATTATAATATCCGTCCCAGCCTTGTTATATATTATGAAGTCGCCTATAAGCCGGTAGCACCAAATGATAAGATACCTCCTTTGCCGCTTACGGCCAGAGATAAACAGGAGTTGATGGATATGTATTTCAGGAAAGAGCCGGTAACCACCACAGCACCGGTAGTACCGCCACCCACACCAATAAAAGAGTAAGAAACTGGGGATGATTATTTACCCGGCAAGCGGAACCCATCGAGGAACACGTTCACTTTTGATTCCGTCAGGTCTTTTTTAGCATAGGCATACATAAAGCCGATATATTTTCCATCGGTCCATGCCTTTACTTTCCAATGATCGAGGTCCTTGTCTTCCCAATAATCGATCACGCCACGGGTTTGCTCATTATTATTCAGCCGGTGACCCTTGCCATACCCTGCTGCTTTGGTGATCCCGAAACTTGCTTTTAAATAATCGAGATAAGAAATGACAAGGTCTTCCGCCATGGTTAAGTCATCGACAGGATGAAGCAGTTTTACACAGATCGCTCCATAACTTACCTCGTCTTTTACACATTCGCCGGTATAAACAAGCGAAGAGTCGGTGCTCTTTTCCAGGGTGAATTTAGTTTCGCAATAGCTATATAACGAACACCCAGAATTGCCGATAGGAATTTTTTTCAGGGATTGCGAATAGCTGTAACTGCTGAGTAAAAGAATTCCGAGGAGAGTAAGGATTTTCATAAAGTTTTTCAATAAGGTCATGGATAATATTATTTCATTCCAGGGAACCGCAAGCCTTCCAGGAAAATCCCTGTTTTTTTATCGGGCAGTTCTTTGCCGCTGTGCATATAAAGAACACAGATAAAATTCCCGTTGGTCCACGCTTTTATTTTCCATTTGTTTTTGTCCGCATCTTCCCAGGTATCGTAAATGCCCCGGGTGGTTTCGTTCTTGTTGAGTTTATGGCCCTTGTCATATCCTTTTGAACGCACAATACCATAATCAATTTTCAGAAAATCAAGATAGGCGATCGCGGTATCTTCTGCAGCCGAAAGATCGGTCAGTGGTTTCTTCAGTTTCACGCAATAGATACCATAGATCACTTTATCGTTTTCACATTCATCCGCGTAAACGGTCGAGCCATCGTCGAGTTCATAAGCATCAAAGCGGCCGGGAAAACAATATACCTGCACCGTGCAGCCGGTGGTGCTGATTGCAATTTTATCCTGGGCATAGGTAATAATAAAGGAAATGCAAAAGGAAAGCAGTAGTACGGTACGGCGCATAGATCAGTTTTAGTTTTTTACGCCCCGGCAGGGTGACGTAGCCGGTGTAAAGATAAAAGTGATTTGGGATAGGTTGCAGGGGAAAATAAGAAATAAGCAATAAGGAATAAGCAAGTGAAGGTGGAAGTTGAAAGGGTATGATCAGGCTAAGTGAATGGCTCCGGACTCCTGACTTCGGACTTCCGACTTATCTGCGGTTTAATTTTTTAAACTCCCCCGCTAGCTTAAATTGCGTCCTAATTCCCCGCTATGCCACAACATTTTAACTACGGAATTGACAAACTCAGCATCGGTATTACACTTGCCCTGGCTGCCGGGAAATTAAAAGGGGTACTTAACGAAGAAGCAACCCGGAAAATTGAAACCAGCCATGAAGCCGTAAACCAGATCGTGGCAAGTGGTAAAACGGTCTATGGAGTCAATACAGGGTTTGGTATACTGGCCAATACACCGATATCAGAAGCTGATACGGCTACGCTTCAATACAGGATCCTTCAAAGTCATAGTGTAGGCGTGGGCGACCCGATACCGGCAGAGACCGCTAAAATCATGCTGATCACCAAAGTGCATGCACTGGCACAAGGTTACAGCGGGATACAATTATCCACGTTGGAAAGAATATTGTGGCATATTGATAATGATGTGATACCGGTAGTCCCGGAAAAGGGTAGTGTAGGTGCAAGCGGTGACCTGGCGCCATTAGCCCATCTCTTCTTACCCTTAATCGGGCTAGGCCAATGTTTTTATAAAGGAGTTATCAGGGATTCCGGGTCCTGGATGCCGGAAGCTGGATTGAAGCCCATTCAGCTGGGACCCAAAGAAGGATTAGCCCTGATCAACGGCACGCAATTTATTTTATCCTATGCTGTGAAAGATGTGCAGCGAATGCACAATTGCCTTGAAGCCGCTGATATCATCGGTGCGATGAGTCTCGAAGCCCTGACCGGCACCAAAGCGCCCTTTGATGAACGCCTGCACAACCTTCGTCCTTTTAAAGGAAGCCAGTTAGTAGCCCGGCGGCTGCGCTTATTATTACAAGATTCCGATATCATGCAAAGTCATGTGGACTGCGGAAGGGTCCAGGACCCTTATTCCCTTCGTTGCATGCCACAGGTGCATGGCGCCTCCCGTAATGCCTGGCTGCATTTGAAAGAATTGACAGAGATCGAATTGAACGCAGTGACCGATAATCCCATTCTCTTTAATGCTGATGATACCATCAGTGGCGGCAATTTTCATGGGCAACCCTTAGCGCTGCCACTGGATTATTGTTGTTTTGCTGCTGCGGAGATCGGGAATATCAGCGACCGCCGTTGTTATTTATTACTCGAAGGCAAATGGGGACTGCCGATGTTATTGATGAAAGATGTGGGTCTCAATAGTGGTTTTATGATCCCTCAATATACTACTGCTGCGTTGGTGACGGAAAATAAAACCTTGTGTTTCCCTGCCAGCGCCGATAGCATACCCACTTCACTGGGACAGGAAGATCATGTCAGCATGGGCAGCATCAGTGGACGTAAACTAAGCCGTGTGCTGGACAACCTTGAATATATCATGGCGATAGAATTACTCTCCGCCTCGCAGGCCATCGAATTCAGGAGACCGTTAAAGAGCAGCGCGCTCCTTGAATTTGCACATGACCTGGTGAGGGATTTAGTCAGCTTCGCGGAAGAAGACCGCATTTTCGCGGATGATATTAATACGGTCGCCGGGATCATCAAGAATTTTTCTTTCGTGGAAAGGGTGAATGAATTCGCGAAGGGGAAGAAGATTAGTCTGAATGATGGTTTTGAAGGATTTCAATAGGTTCTCTTTCTGACCTCACCCCCAACCTTAATTTGTCATATAACGAACTTTGTTTTCAATCCCCCTCTCCTGCAGGAGAGGGGGATTGATGCGTGAATACGATATGGAAACAAATGACGAGCAGGGGTGAGGTCAGTGTTGAAGTTGAATGAGTTTCCAAAGGAGACGGAAATGATGCGTGAATACATTCTGGAAACAAATGACGAGCAGGGGTGAGGTCAGTGGTTAGGGTGAATCGAAGAATTGACATCTCTTTACGCCAGACCTCACCCCCGACTTAAATTAGTTATATAGCGAACACAGTTTTCATTTCCCCCTCTCCTGCAGGAGAGGGGGAAATGATGCGTGAATACATTCTGGAAACAAATGACGAACAGGGGTGAGGTCGGTGGTTAGGGTGAATGGAAGAATTAATATCTCCTTACGCCAGACCTCACCCCCGACATAAATTAGTTATATAACGAACGTAGTTTTCATTCCCCCCTCTCCTGCGGGAGAGGGGGGAATGATGCGTGAATACGTTCTGGAAACAAATGACAAACAGGGGTGAGGTCGGTGCCCTGTGCTAGAACTAATCCGTGTTAATCCGTGTAATCTGTGGCTAAATCTGTGCCTACATCTGTATCGCTGCTTCCAGCGACAGTTTCATCATCGTATGCAAAGACTTTTCCCTGGCTTCCGGCGTGATCTGCTCATGCGTTACGATATTATCGGATACCGTCAGCAAACAGGCGGCTGTCTTCTGTAAATGTTTGGCATTTGCAAACAAGGCGAAGGCTTCCATCTCCGCCACCAATAAATTATTCACCGTTACTATCTCCGGTAACGAAGAAGAGGAGGTATAAAAAGCATCCCCGGAATGGATCGGGCCGGTGAGTACCGGCATATTCAACGTTTTGGCGGTATCATTGATCACAGTATAAGCTTTCCCCTGGTGGTAGAAATGATCATCATTATAATTAAATGCCGCCTTTGCATAAGTAGATTCGCTATAGGCTCTTTCCGAATTCACCAGGTCGTAAAGATGGATGGAAGGCTGGTAGGCTCCGCAGGTCCCGATCCGGATGATACAATCCACATCGTATTCTTTGTAGAGTTCGTAAGAATAGATCCCGATCGAGGGACAACCCATACCACTGGCGCCAACAGTTACGCGTTTACCATTGTACTGCCCGGTATAATAGAGAATATTCCGCGTGCTGCTTACCATTTGTGCATTTTGCAGGAAATTATCGGCGATGAATTTGGCGCGGAGCGGGTCACCGGCCAGGAGGACGACCGGGGCGATCTCACCGGGCTGGGCATTGATATGTAGGCTCATTGATAAGGTTTGTACGTACAAGTTATTTAATTTATCAGAGAATAACGACTTTTGTGTTCCAACACAGAGGCACAGAGATACAGAGTTCACAGAAGCTCTGTGTTACTCCGTGTCTCCTTTACTCTGTGTTGAAAAAAAATTGATATGAGCACAACAACAAAACCGAAATACGACCCCGTCAAATATAAAACTCCAACAGGCACTGCCATTTCCTGCAAAGGCTGGATACAGGAAGCCGCCCTGCGGATGTTATTGAACAACCTCGACCCCGAAGTAGCCGAACGTCCCGACGACCTGATCGTATACGGCGGAAGAGGAAAAGCCGCCCGGAATTTTGAAGCCCTTGATAATATCATTGCCGCATTGAAAGTGCTGGAGAACGATGAATCCTTACTCATACAATCCGGCAAACCGGTAGGTATTTTAAAGACACATAAAGACGCCCCGCGGGTGCTGATCAGTAACTCCCAGCTTGTACCCAACTGGGCCAACTGGGAACATTTCGACGAGCTCGAAAAAAAAGGCCTGATGATGTACGGGCAGATGACCGCCGGATCCTGGATATACATTGGTTCGCAGGGAATTGTACAGGGTACTTATGAAACTTATGCAGCTGTGGCCAACCAGCATTTTTCCCCTCAGCACGCAAAAGCCTACCAGGAGCTAAAGGAGGAATTTGAAGAATCGATGAACCCCCCTTTGGGGGGCAGGGGGGCCTCAAACAGCAGTCCGGCATTCGACGGAACGCTAAAAGGAACCCTCAATGTAACCGCCGGATTGGGTGGAATGGGAGGGGCTCAACCTTTGGCCATCACCATGAATGATGGTGTTGCTCTTATTGCCGAAGTGGAAGAATGGCGGATCGACAAACGTCTCGAAACAAAATACCTCGATGAGAAATATACCAATATCGATGAAGCCATCAATGCCGCGTTGAAATATAAAAAAGCGGGTGTCGCCAAAAGTATTGGCGTGCTCTGCAATGCAGTGGCCTTACTCGAAAGACTGATCAAAAGGAATATCGTTCCCGAAACGGTCACCGACCAGACTTCGGCACATGACCCGCTCTATGGTTATATTCCCAATACGCTGGATAACGAAGAAGCGAATGTATTACGCAAGGCCAATCCGACAGAATACCTCGAACGCAGTTATGAAAGCATGTATTACCATGTCTCACTCATGTCCGATCTCCAGGATATGGGCGCAATCGTATTCGACTACGGCAACAATATTCGACAACGGGCAAGAGAACACGAGATACGAATGAATCCTGTTCAGTCGGGGTCTAAGAACCCTCCTTTGGAGGGCAGGGAGGCTTTCTCGTTCCCGGGTTTTGTCCCCGCCTACATCCGCCCTCTCTTCTGCGAGGGCAAGGGTCCTTTCCGCTGGGCGGCGTTGAGTGGCGATCCTAACGATATTGCTGTTACCGATGAAGTGATCATAAATATGTTCCCCCATAACAAAGGCATGCTGCGCTGGATGAAGATGGCCAAAGAAAAAATTGCTTTCCAGGGTTTACCGGCACGTATCTGCTGGCTGGGGCAGGGAGAAAGAGAAAAAGCAGGTCTTGCTTTTAATGAACTGGTAAGAACAGGTAAAGTAAAAGCCCCGATCGTTATCGGCCGCGATCATCTTGATACCGGTTCGGTGGCATCTCCCAACCGCGAAACAGAATCCATGTTGGATGGCAGCGATGCCGTGGCCGACTGGCCGATCTTGAATGCATTGGTAAATACAGCCGGTGGTGCTTCCTGGGTTTCTTTGCATCATGGCGGCGGGGTAGGGATGGGTTATTCAATACATGCAGGTATGGTGATTGTTGCGGATGGAACTGCTGATGCTGAAGAAAGATTGAAAAGAGTGCTGAGGAATGACCCGGGGATGGGGGTGATACGGCATGCGGATGCGGGATACGAGTTAGCTGCTAAAACGGCAAAAGAATATAACTTAGACATTCAGGTTCGTTTGTCATTCTGAAGGTCGCATAAAAACCGTCGTTGAAAAAAGCAAATAGGATTATTGCTTTTGATATAAAGAGTCCAAAGAAAAAAGAAGATTAAGTATGAAATTGTTGAAGTCCTATCAAGCAGAATAACATATAATTAATAACCAATATTTCTTATCTTGGGATACCAATTTTCTCTCACCAAATTTTCTCACACATATTTACCAATGTAAAAACGTATTAGCGTGATAGACTTTGATAAATCTTATGGGAATTTAAAAGTAATTGAATCCGACTTTAAAGAATTTTGTAGTCGCTTTGGTGAAGCTAGTGAAGCAGATACCAGAGTTAAGCTTATTGACAAAATACTAGTTGATGTTTGTGGTTGGCCTGAATCTAATATCAAAAGAGAAACACATTCTGAATCTGGTTATTCAGATTATTTTTTAGATGTTTTTGGAAAGAAACATATTATACTTGAAGCGAAAAAAGAAGGCCAGGCGTTCCTATTTCCCCCGCTGTCCGTAGTCTCCAATAAAGAAAAAATCTTGAATAGTTGGCCTGAGTTTGTAACTCAGGTCCGGCTTTATAAAAGCCGCTAACCCGCAATTCACGACCACTGTCAAAATCAGGAAAATCACTTTATCGCCTGATGTTTTCCTGATTAACAACAGAATGAGCAGAGGTAGATTTAATCGATTATATTAAAAGTAATATTTAAGGCTGGTTCGGCCTGAGTTGCAAACTCAGGCCAGCTTCTCTAAAGCAGGTAGTCTACTATGGGTATCGGTGGGTATAAAATCAGGAATAAAGAAGCTATCCATTTCATAACATTTGCTGTCGTTGAATGGGTAGATGTATTTACCAGGAAAGAATACCGGGATATTGTTTTAGACAGCATCCGGTATTGTCAGCAGCAAAGAGGTCTGCTGTTACATGCCTGGTGCCTGATGAGTAACCATATTCACCTGGTTGTTTCTGCAAAGAACAACGATCTGAGCGACATTCTGCGTGACTTCAAAAAATTCACCAGTAAACAACTCATTGCAGCCATCGGGATTAACAAGCAGGAAAGCAGAAGGAATTGGATGCTGCAAATTTTCAAACAAGAAGGAGAGAGGAACAGCCGTAATACCAACTTCCAGTTCTGGCGACAGGATAATCATCCAAAGGAATTATTCAGTTCAGGGTTTACCGTACAGAAACTGAACTATATCCATAATAACCCTGTTGAAGCCGGCATTGTTGATAAACAGGAAGAATATCTATATAGCAGCGCAAGAGACTATCATTATGCCAGGAAATGTGGTTTGCTTGACCTGGCGTTTTTATAATGCTGTAATAACGTTACCTGAGTTTGGAATCCGGAGTCTTAGAAAATGCTATTGAATTATTATGAGACCGACTCCGATTCCTCCCATTTATCAAACAGCTTCATATCCCTCACATTCTTCTGCACAGCGATTGCCGCGTACATGCTTAATACAAATGACATGGCATAAAATCCCTTTTCACTTTTCAACAGGTCGGCATTCCACAGGCCGATCGTCAGCAGCAGGATGGACAGGAGCGTAGTGAACCAGGCAAGTCCGAGGTAGATATTGGTAACAGCTATTCCTTCGAGCTGGTCACGGACGGCTTTTTGCACCGAGATGGCAGAAAAGAGCCCGAACATCAGTACCGTGAAATAATATCCTTTTTCGTTAAGTTCCATCTCAGCATTCCATAAGCCGATGTTGAATGCGGTAACACCAATAAGAAGTGCTACCCAGGAAGCGCCGATAAAAGCGGCGGAAGGTTTTTGTGGTTTAGGTTCCATTTTTTTTGTTTTTAGTAACCCAAAACTATCCTCCCTGTCCGAAGATATTTTTGACATTGATCAAAAACCCCGTTTGTAAATGTTAAAGCTTATTGCGTATACGACTAAGTGTCTCCTGGCTGATGCCGAGATAAGAAGCGATATGACCAAGCGGAACTCTTTCCAGGATATGGGGGCTTTGAGTTAAAAGGTTTTCATAACGCTCTGTGGCGGATTTGAACTGGGCATTCACAAAACGATCCTGCAGCTTGATATAATATTTTTCGTAGATAATGCGTACCAGCCGCTCTATTTCATGGTACTGGTCGTATAAAGCGGTTAACCGGTCCTTCGAAATGGCCCACAACACACTGCCTTCAAGTAGTTGTATATTCTCCGAAGATGGCGCGCCGGTAATAAAACTGTGAACAGAAGTAACAAAAGCATTCTCGAACCCAAACCAATACGTTATTTCTTTCCCATCCAGGTTATAAAATCCACGCAGCGCGCCTGTTTGCAGGAAATATAAATGCCGGCAAACTGTGCCTTCGGTAAGGAGGTATTCGTTCTTTGCGAGCACCGACTGCTCAAAACTGTTTTGCAGGGCCTCCTGTGCCTCGGCGCTGAGCGTTGCGTAGTTTTTAATATGGTGGAGGAGTTTGAAAATAAGAAATAAGTTGCTTCGGCTACACCTCGCAATGACGTACTTCGGCTACACCTCGCAATGACGTACTTCGGCTTTGCCTCGCAATAATAAATAATAAATAAGAAAGTGGGTAGTTTGTACTAAAGCCTAAAAGCCTAAAGCGTCACGGCTAACAGCTAATGTTCTCTCCACCTATTATACCCGTCTACCAGCATCCAGACTTCTACTGCCATCATATCTTTCAACTTAAACTTAGACAATTCCGGGTAACCGGCAAACCAGCTTTCCACTTCTTCGAGGTTATAGGCGATACCCAGCCATACTTTAATTTTTAGTACGGTCATTTCACCTTTTTCATTTCTTAGGTACCTGTCATAGTACGTAGTGGTAGCGCCCAGGCCATTTTCGGTATGCCTGTATAAGTATAAACTGATCGGGCCCTCCAGTTCCATTCTGAGAAAACGGCTGTCGTTTCCTTTGTTAAGCAGGAGACCCTTGTGCGGTATGATCACAACAGATGAACGAAAGACAGCCTGGGTGATATGGTTCAAATATATACCATAGGCGCTAATATCGTTCGGGTAAAGAGTATCCGTGGATCCTGCTGCATTAATAACAATTGCCCGCTTGTGCCATTGTTCTGTTTCGTATTCTTTATGCAGTGTCTTCTTTTCTTTTATCATTTTATAGGCAAGCACCAGTTTGCTTTGAATAGTGTCGGTGCCGGTCTTAACTATATAACCGGGCAGGGTATCATTGCCCAGGCGCTGGGCGTGCAGGCTGAGCGAACCCGACAGCAATAAAATTAGGGGGATAAGGCGGTTCATGATTTTAAGATACGAAATGTTTGAAATAAGTTGCTTCGGCTACGCCTCGCAATGACGTGGTTCGGCTACGCCTCGCAATAAAAAACGGCATTGCCTCACAATAAGGAAGTGAGTTCAGCTAATTGTCGAATTAGCAAATTGGCTAATTGACTAATTGGCAAATTGTATTAAATTAACAGTATGAAAAAGCTACTCCTGACGGCTTGCCTGCTGACCGGCAGCCTATTCATCTATGCGCAGAAAGATACCGGCAAGACTAAAGTGATGATGCTGCCTCCGCAGGTGCAGGTAAGCGGCACGATCGTCTATGTGCCGGCAATTAAAGTATTTGAAAGACCAAATTACCAGGGCAGAAGCGCTTCCTTTACCAAAGATGCGACCGGTAAATTTATTTTTCCATTCCCAGTTCAGCATGTTTCTATAAGAATACCGGACAGCCTGATCCTGTATATCAAAACCTGTTTTGAATTCGCTTCGGAGAATGCCTATACCAGTTCACTGGCGGATATCAGCCTGGAAACACTCTGCGGTATCCGCACTGATGTAAAAGCACACTTGCGGGTCACACTCAACGGGATTTCTACTTCTGTACATAATAACGACTGCCTGCGTTTTGCGGGCGATATCAATGTGAGGGTGCTGGAAACATCGCCGGATGAAACTGCTGTTGAATCACAAATGCGCTGGACAGTCATCGAAAGAGGAGCAGCCCGGGTAACTACCGGCCCATTCATGTTCCCCATTTTTACCGGTTCAGCCAGCGTATTGTCGGATTCACGCTATGCCATCGAATTGAATAAAGGTTTTGTTTTCAATAATAACCCTGTACCGCAATTAACAGAGCAGGGCCACTATGGCAGCCGGATCATGCAAAACTCCACGAATGTTTTTATTGTTGGCCGGTCGGCACTACAAAGCGGGAGAGTGAAGGTTTGGGTTAAGACGGACCTTACTTCTTCGCATAAGAACTGTAATCTCTGTGATGACTTCTCTGCTAATGTAAAAATGGCGGAACCTGGCTTTGCTTCCATCCCTTTCAACAAAACCTATGACGGCGGGAAGGTCGTTGACGCCGCTCATCCTTACGTTGTACTGGGTCCATACCCGGCGCATGGATCAAGAGCTGGTTTTGCCATCACCGCCTCCAACGGGGTGGATAAAGATTTCCGGGTGCATTTGAAAGTAAACGCCGAGTAGAACGCAGCTCTTTATGATGGTTATGATTTGCAGGTTTAATACCTGTATTATTCATAGCGCTCAGCGGCGCTTTTATTAACTTTACCGGTCTAAAAAAGAATTGAACTATGAAAGTATTGTTATTGGCGGCATTTGCTTTTGCCGGCACTGTAATAAACGCACAGCAACCTTACTGGCAGCAGGAACTGCGTTATACTATTTCCGCTTCCCTGGATGACAGGGAAAACAGTATCAACGGGAATGAAAGCATTGTGTACAGGAACAATGCGCCGGATGCACTTCCCTTTATCTGGTTTCATCTCTGGCCAAATGCGTATAAAGATGAATCAACGGCGTTATTCCAGCAATTAAGAAAGGATTCCGCCCGTTCCAAAAAACTCCTCGACCCCGGTCATGGATATATTGACAATCTTGGATTTACTATAAACGGGATAAAAGCTAAAACAGAACCTCATCCCAAACATATTGATATCATCAAACTCGTATTGGATAAACCTCTCGCTCCCGGAGATTCCATCACGATCGCTACTTCCTTTCACGTGGTATTGCCAAAATATTTTTCCCGTTCCGGTTATGCCGACGGGGAATTTATGGCCTGCCAGTGGTATCCCAAACCAGCAGTATATGATAAGAATGGCTGGCACGAAATGCCTTACCTCGACATGGGAGAGTTTTACAGTGAATATGCCAGCTATGCCGTCAATATAACAGTGCCTCAAAATTATGTGGTAGCCGCTACGGGCAACCTGCTTACGAACGAAGAACTGACTATCTATAAAACGATAGGGGCTGCGAATACAAATGACCGTAAAGGCAAACCGGTCCTTTATAAACCCGCTGCAGCCACGGCTACCAAAACACTGCAGTATTACGCGGAAAAAGTTCCGGACTTTGCCTGGTTCGCGGACAAGGATTTTGTAATACAATATGATACCCTGCAACTTCCCTCCGGCAAGCAGGTGGATGCGTTTACCTATTACCACAATAAAAAGAAAACGCTCTGGGAAAACAGTATTGATTATGTAAAGGACGGGGCCAGGAAATACAGCGAATGGATAGGAGAGTATGGGTACCCTGTTGTACAGGCCGTAGAAGGGCCGGCCAATAACTCAAGCGGCGGGATGGAATACCCGATGGTGACCCTGATCACCAGTCCTGATGCCAAAAAAGAATCGCTCGACGGGGTCATTGCGCATGAAGTAGGACATAATTGGTTTATGGCTATGCTGGGCACCAATGAAAGACTGCATACCTGGATGGACGAAGGATTGAACAGTTATTTCCATTTCCGGTACGAAGCGGAAAAATACCGTTACAATTCCGTGTTCGGAGATGCCATACCCGAAGAAATAAAGAAACTTCCGCTGGACAAATTCATGGAAACGATCTATACGGTGATCGATAAGAACATCCCGATGCAATCTGCGATGGAGACCCCTGCTGACCAGTTTTCCGACAGCCAGGAGTACGGCCTGATCTCCTACGTGAAAACGGCCTTATGGCTTTATATGCTCGAAACTTCCATCGGCAGGGACAAAGTGGACGCGGCCATGCATAATTATTTTACTAAATGGAAATTCAAACACCCCGAACCGGAAGATATGCAGCTGGCTTTTGAGGAAGCGATCGGGGCAAAACTGGATAAGTATTTCCTGCTGACTAAAAAGGAAGGAAAATTGGAATAGTTTATAGTTTGTTGTTTTTTGTTTTTGGTTGGAGAAGACCCTGGTTTTTTGAATGGTCTTTTACTGTTAGTAATTCTAAAGAAATATTTATTACGTGAATGATTTATTGGAAAATCCTGTTTATAATGCTTTGATGACGGGTGACCGGCATTTAAGTGCTGGGAACGGACGGGTAAAATATTTCGACGAGGAGGTTTCACCGTTCGCAGGTTTTGAAGAAGGTTATGAGAAAGGATTTTCCGAACTCCACGACTTGCTGCCTCCCGGACGCAAGATCCTGTATGCAATTCCATTTGCGATAGTTCCGCCCGCCGGGTGGGAGCTTGTGATTGAAATAGGGGGATTACAATTTATTTATGAAGGACCTATTCCGCCCCGCCAGGAATATCCCGGCATTGTTTCTTTAACCAGCCTGCATTCGGAAGAGATGGTACAACTGGCAAAACTGACAAAGCCCGGCCCTTTTGCGACAAGGACCATTGAGTTTGGATCTTACTTCGGAATTTTTGAGAAGGATAAACTGGTGGCGATGACGGGCCAGCGGCTCCACGTAGAAAATTCCACGGAAATCAGCGCTGTTTGTACCCACCCGGATCATTTAGGAAAAGGTTATGCCCACAGTTTGCTACTGCATCAACTGGATATTATCCTGCGACAGGGGCAGCGGCCCTTCCTGCACGTACGGGAAGATAATGAACGGGCCATTGCCATTTACCTGCAGCTTGGGTTCAACATTTCCCGGCCCATGCATTTTTATTTTTTAAAACGGGAAGAGAGTATAAAATAAGAAATAAGGAATAAGAAATAAAAAATAAGGAAGTGAAGGCAAAAGGAGTAACTAATAAACAGGAACCACCACCAGCACAACAATCCGGGTTAAAAAAAATGATGCGTGGGGACACGCATCATCGCTTATTACAGTCTATTTTTTTTAGTTCATCATCGCCTGTGATTCTTCATACGTAGGCCCGTAAATAGAAGGCACTTTATTACCGGAAGCTCTTAAATGCGCCACCAGTTCGCCGCGGTGATGATAGAGATGGTTAAATAAAAAACCTCTTACCACCTGTATCCTGGGCATCACCGGCATAAGATCCTGACCGCCCATTTGCATACGCCAGGGATTCATGAAAGTTGACTCATCGGCGTTTTCCAGCACTTCTTTTGCAGCGGCAATATTCTTCTCCAGTTTGGCGGCGATATTGGAGGCTTTGCTGATATCGCCTTTATCATATTTATAAGTGCCCATATCAAATACATCCTGGTTGAATGTACCATCAAACCAGTTATAAACCTCCGCGATATGCGAGGCCAGTTGCCCGATCGACCACAGATGAGGTTGAGGACGGTAGTCCAGGGCTGAATCAGGAATAGCGTTTATGAGTCTGCGGGTGTTGTCTGCTTCATGAGCGAATTCACCCAGTAATGCTTGTTTCATCATTGTATAAAATTTTAGGACTATAAATGTAGGGTTATTAATTAAGCCGGGGGATTAATTTTGACCGGGGGGAATATAACTACAGCGAACACAGAGAGTCGCTGAGAATATCACTGTATGCCAGTGTTTTTACCACTGATAGCACAGATTTACCTCTTCACAGATTACACAGTGTTATCTGTGCCAGGATCCGTGTAATCTGTGGTTATCCTATAAAGCTTATTATTAAGGCCATCGTAACTTGCAGCAAATACTTCATATGGAATTAGGCATCGGTATGTTCGGCGACCTGCACATTGATAAGAACGGCGCTATCCAACCTGCGGGAGAACGTTTGAAAGAACTGATCGAAGAGATCAAACTCATGGATGAGGTCGGGCTGGATTTCTATGGTATCGGGGAGCATCATCGGCCTGATTATGCGGTCTCCACACCGGAAATAATTTTAGCAGCCGCTTCCACCGTTACTAAGCACATCAAATTGGGCAGCGCTGTTTCGGTGCTGAGTTCCTCCGATCCTGTCAAGCTGTACCAGAGTTTTGCTACGATCGACCTGATCTCCGGCGGCAGGGCCGAACTGGTTGCGGGCCGTGGAAGTTTTATCGAATCTTTTCCCTTGTTTGGATATAGCCTTGAAAATTATGATGAGCTGTTTGAAGAAAAACTGGAACTGTTACTGAAGATCAATCAATCCAAAAATATTACCTGGAAAGGGAAATTCCGGCCGGCCTTAAAAGACCAGGAAGTATTACCCCGTGCTGTAAATGATCATCTTAATATCTGGGTGGCGGTAGGAGGCACACCGGAGTCTGTATTAAGAGCAGGAAAACATGGATTACCGGTGATCTTCGCCATCATTGGTGGCAACCCTGTCCAGTTCAAACCCTTGTTTGAATATTACAGGAAAGTTTACCCGCAGTCGGGTCATGATATGAAGAATTTCCAGGTGGGGGTACACATGCATGCTTTTTTTGGAGAGGACAGTCAGCAGGTAGCAGATGAATATTACCCTGTCTACTCGGCACAGATGAACCGGGTTGGAAGCAGTCGTGGCTGGCCGCCCTATCAAAAGGAGCAGTATGTGACCGGCAGGAGTCCCCAGGGACATTTAATCATCGGGAATGCCAGTGAATCCATTGATAAAATCCTCCATATGCAGGAACTGTTCGGGCTTACCCGTTTCTCTGCTCATATGGATGTGGGTGGACCTTCGCATGTATCAATGATGAAGTCAATTGAAATATTTGGTACGAAGATCGCACCTGAAGTAAGAAAGGCGTTACAGAATAAATAAGCCAACCCCGGGGAGACTGGTATTCAAATAATAAAAGGTTGGCAAGAGGATTGTCACGTTTTTTGCGCCCATTTAAAATAACTGTAACTTTTAGGAATAAAACTACTGCAATGAAACCCCTGCTTTTTGTACTTACTATCGTGTGCCTCTGTTCCTGCACCGCTAAAAAAAACGAAAAAGAAACAACCACTGCCGATACCACCAATGCCAAAGAAACTTTTTCGATTGCCAGCCTGGTCCCGGAAAATAAACAGGTGCCGGATTCGGTTATTGCCCGGCTCAATGCCCAGCATCACCAGCTGAAAGTGCTGGAAAGAAGAACTATACCCGGACCTTTTACTCCCCCTTCAATGAATTCTTTTATGGACTATGCAGTCACCCTCGAAAAATTACCGGTGATCAACCCGGGCCCGGGCGAATATGTGCATGTCATGGAAGGACAACGTAACGGCTATAAAAACCTTACGATCGGTATTACTGAAACTTTCCCGGGAGGAGCACCGCCCATGCATTCGCATGAAGGGGAGGAGTCGCATGTATTACTGGAAGGAGAGATCCTGTATGCGCTCGGGGACACCGTCTTTACCATTAAAGCACCTTATATCGTTAATATTCCCGCCGGCATGCCGCATGCTTTTAAGAACATCGGAAAGAAAACAGCGAACCTGGTGGTTATCTTTCCTACCAATATCTGGAAATACGATGTCCTTGATTATTTCCCGTTTGACAAGGATTCCGCAAAAACGGTTTCAAGATTCACTAAATTCAAGAAGAACCTGGCGAAAAAATAAAGCGGTTGATTAAAACCAGTTTAATAGTAATAATGCTGTGGAATAAATGATCACCCGGCCCCTCTCAAATCAAAAAGGATCAGTACATTCATACATGGCCAAAATAGCATTGACCAGGGACAGTGAATTCATAGTCGGAGAAGATAAGATCCTTGTCTATATCCTGGCTACTTTTTTCTTTGGACTTTTTGTATACGGGGCCACCGATGCTATCCTCCGGCATCTCAGCAACCTGCGCTACCTGGACGGTCTTTTCACGCTGTCACTCCTGCCTGCTATTTTTTTCTTTGTAAAAGGAAGGAATAAAAAGATCTATATACGAATCAATAAAAATGGGATCTACCAGGATGAGCAACTCGTAACTGGCTGGCCTTACTTTCTCAACGCCTATATTTCTCAGAAAGAAGTAAAATATATCAGCATCCAGGATAATTTTGTTTTAGTCGTTGAATACTTAAAACAAGCACAGGACAAAGGGTTTCGCCGTAAAATTCCATTGACCAATACTCAAAACAAATCTGAAGAAGATGTACTAGAGGCAGTAAAATTTTTCTGGAATGAATACAAGAAGGATGATTTATCTTCCAGCATATAATTCAAAAAAACCGCCATGCCCGATCAGCATCTTGTCATCAGCAAATACACGATACAAAGCCATATAACTGTCGAAGCCCCGGTACCGACCCCCAATTATATTAGCCATAACATTCTTTTCCTGGAAGGAACTCCTTCCGCTCCTTACACGATGAATACCGTACAGATCAAATTTGTCCCGGATGGTCAGCCACTCGGGGAGCCGAGCTGGCAGGACCCCAATCTTTCCTGTGAAAAACACAGGAGTGAATATGCAGCAATCATGGATATGGTGAATAAGGGGATCGAAAATAAAAAACCGACAACTTCTTTTACCGCCACTTACCTTGAAGCGAATAAGCAAGTGGTATTCATCCTGGGTTATTAATGGTTTGGAACGGTTCTATTTTTCTCCTGCTGGTTCTATGCAAAAATGATTAATTCCCTTTTCCGTAAAATTCCTGAACCATCCTCAGCTACATTTGTTCTCCTTAATTACCAAATAAAATGATATGAGTAAAATATGGTTCATTACGGGTTGTTCTACAGGTTTTGGCAGGCACCTGGCACAGGAAGTATTAGAGAAAGGAGATAAAGCGGCAGTCACTGCCCGGAACACCGATGATATAAAAGACCTTGTAGGTAAATATCCCGGTACTGCGGTAGCGATACAATTGGATGTTACAAAACCGGAACAGGTAAAAGCAGCAGTGCAAAAAGCTACTGAAACATTTGGCCGCATTGATGTGCTTGTGAATAATGCAGGAATCGGTTATTTCGGCGCCATCGAAGAAAGTGAAGAAGCAGAAGTGCGGCGCATGTTTGAAATCAATTTCTTCGGGCTGGCCAGTGTTACCAATGCTGTATTGCCCGTAATGCGGGCACAACGCAGCGGTCATATCGTTAATATCTCTTCGGTTGGCGGATTGGTAGCTTTCCCGGGTGTTGGATTTTATAATGCGACCAAGTTCGCTGTTACCGGTTATTCTGAAGCGCTTTCCAAAGAGGTAGGAACACTGGGTATAAAAGTTACCGTGGTGGCGCCAAGTGGTTTTCGTACCGATTGGGCAGGCCGTTCGGCCAACAACACAAAGACTGTTATCGAAGATTATAAAACAACAGCACATGCCAACCAGGAAACAATCCGTGGTTATAGCGGTAACCAACCAGGCGACCCCGTAAGAGCTGCCAAAGCGATTGTGAAAGCTGTGGAATCTCCCGCACCGCCGTTGCGCCTGATGCTTGGCGCAGGCGCCTTAAAGGGTATCCGGAATAAGCTAACGGAACTGCAAAAAGATATTGACACCTGGGAAGAAACTACTGTATGGGCCGATCACCCCAAACAATAAGGGTTCTGTAATTCTATAAGGGGTAAGAATATTATTTATATGGAAGCTGTCCTGCATGCTTATGAATTAATTTCACAGGAGCATTGACCGCTACTATATGAAAATATTCCTGCTTTCTTTTATGGCCTGCTTTTTTTGTCTTCCTTCTTTTTCCCAGGCAGAAGGCAGGATCGATAGTGATGGGAGTAAACTTTTTTACCGGGTCTATGGTTCAGGGGAACCCTTACTGATCATCAATGGTGGCCCGGGTATGAACAGCGATGGGTTTGCTGGTCTTGCCATGATACTCTCAAAAAAATATAAGACGATCATTTATGATCAGCGGGGGACGGGCAGGTCGGTTTTGAAAACCACCGACAGTTCCACTATTACGATCGACCTGATGATAAAGGATATCGAGAACCTGCGTCAATACCTGCACATTGATAAATGGAATATACTCGGTCATTCCTTTGGAGGCATGCTCGCTTCCTGGTATGCCACCCTTTACCCGGGGCATATCCGTTCACTTATCCTTTCTTCTTCAGGCGGTATTGATCTTGGTCTCCTTGGCTATGTTTCCGCCACGATCAATTCAAAACTGGCAGCTGCTGAACGGGAATCAGTGAACTACTGGACCAATAAAATAAACGGGGGCGACACGAGTCATTACGCCCGGTTGCAACGCGGCCTGGCCCTGGCACCCGCCTATGTGTTTGATAAAAAGAATGTCCCGGTTATCGCGGAACGGCTTACCCAGGGCAATAGCCGGATCAATAATCTTGTCTGGCAAAACCTGCAGAAAATAAAATTTGATTGTGCCACGAAACTTTCAGCCGCAGTATTCCCCGTACTTATTATCCAGGGGAAACAGGATATCGTTTCTGCTGCCACCGCTGAGAAAGCGCATAAAGCCTTTATAAATTCCACCCTGGTCTTCCTCGATCACAGCGTGCATTATGGCTGGCTGGATAACCCGGTAAGTTATTTTGAAGCGGTGAATGATTTTTTGAGCAAGACCGGGAGGAATTAATCTTTTCCGTCCATCAAAATCAACTTTTGTTTAGCTTTATTCTGTTTACTTTAAGGGTATAATATTTTTCTATGTCCCCTAACAGGAAAGAATTTTTAAAACAGGCGGGAGCGGGTTTGCTGCTGGCAGGTTTCCCCGTTTCTTTTGTAAATGCTGCTACAGAAATGGACCTGAAAGAACTTGAACAGGATGCTGCACCGGACGATGAAAAATTCTGGAGACAGGTAGCCCGGAAGTATTATGATGTTACGGATGATTACATCAACCTCGAAAACGGGTATTATGGATTGCAGTCGAAGCCCGTATTACAGGCTTACCTGAAAAATATTGAGTATGTCAACAAAGAATCCATCCGTTTTGCCCGGAAAGTCTACCCGGAAAAATCGGCTGCCATTAAAAAAGACCTGGCTGCTTTCCTGAACGTCGCCGACGAAGAGATCATCATTACCCGGAATGCTACGGAAGCGCTGAATATTGCGATACAGGGTTATCCTTTCCGCCCTGGAGATGAAGTGCTGCTCAACCAGCTGGATTATTTCAGCATGATCGAATGTTTCCGTATGCTGGAGAAAAGAGGGGAGATCAGTGTGAAAGCGTTTGAAATGCCGCTGCTGCCGGCTAATGAAGAGGAGATTGTTGAGGTTTATCGTAAAGCTATCACTGGGAAAACAAAGCTGATCCTGTTAACACATGTATCCAATATCAACGGGTTGATCGTGCCCGTAGCAAAGATCGCTGCCATGGCCCGGGAGAAAGGAATTGATATTATTACCGATTCGGCGCATGCATTGGGACAGGTCAATTTCTCTTTAGCCGGGTTGGGCGCTGATTTTGTGGGAATGAATCTCCACAAATGGATCGGTAATCCAATAGGAGCCGGGGTATTGTATATTAAAAAAGAAAGGATCAAAGAAATGAATGCCCTCTTTGGCGATATCAATGCGGCAGAAAACAGCATTAATAAACTGGCACATTTTGGCACCACCCCTTTCGCAGTCATTCTTACCATACCCGATAGCCTGGCTTTTCACCAATCGCTGGGTATTGAAAAAATTAACCGGCGCCTGCATTATTTAAAATTGTGCTGGATGCAGGAACTCGAAAATCACCCGTCTGTTGAAAGAGTAGTGCCTTCCACCGATGGTCTTTCCTGTGCCATTGCTTCATTCAGGGTAAAAGGGAAAAGAGCAACGGAGATAGCGGACAAATTGATGAAAGAACATGGCATTCTTACCACCGCCAGATCACTTGGTGCCGATGGATGTATCAGGGTCACACCTTCCTTTTATAATTCAGCTGAGGATATGAAAAAATTGGTAATGGCGATCAAAAGTGTTGTCTGAAAGCGGTAACAAGTTTGATAAAAAAAAATACACGATGACTGTCAAAAAAGCAAAACCTGCTACGATCGCGGAATATATAGCTGCAACGCCCGCAGCGGAACGAAAAAAATTGAAACAGCTTCATACGGCTATACGGGCAGCGGCGCCCGGTGCCGAAGAAGGGTTGAAATGGAATATGCCGGCTTACTCTCTTGACAAGATCCTGGTCAGTTTTGCTTTATACAAAAATCATATCGGGTTTGCACCGATGCCTTCGGCGATTAAAGCCTTTGCAAAAGAGTTGGCAACCTATAAGACCAGCAGCGGATCAGTACAATTCCCGCTGGATAAGCCCTTGCCGATAAACCTGGTCAAAAAAATAGTAAAATTCAGGGTAAAGGAAAACAACGACGGAACAATCAAATGGAAATCCTAACCAGTAACAAGTAAGCAATAGTTCCCCGGCGCCTGCGTTATTAGCCTGACATTGGATCTCCCTTATCTAAAACCACCACTCATGAGAAGCTTATTGCTAAGCCTGCTGCTGGCCGGATATCTCTGTTGCGCAGCACAAAACGAAGCTACCCGTTCTACCACCCGCGATCATAAAAAAATCCTGGTCACCCGTTTCGGTTTCAAAGGAGGTTATAACAGGAGCGTGATCAATGGCCGGGAAACAGCAACGAATGCTAAAACAGGTTATATCGGCGATGAACTTTATGGCGCTTTTTTCTGCGAGACAAGGTTGAAAGAGAAACTTAGTTTTGAGAACGAGTTATTGGTATCCTGGACAGATAATTATCATTTCATTGAGATTCCCCTGCACTTGAAATATCATTTCACCGCTAAATGGACCCTGTTTGCAGGTCCCAAAATTGATTTTATCGCTGATAATGATAATGACCCTAATGAATCAGGTTACCGGTTCAGGAACCTGGGCGCTTCGGGTGAACTGGGCCTGCAATACAATATCAGAACCTGGTTGCTTCTTGAATCAAGGTATTCCAAAGGTTTTGTTGAGCAGGTAGACGATCTTTCTTTTGATATCAACGATGGTAAAAGAAACACGTTCAGGATCGGGGCAGGTATCCGTTTTTAAGCCCCTGTGATCCTGTAAATGTGAGCACGGTTATTGTAGCGGTGGTACTCTAAACTTAGAGTATGATGAAGATAACCAAGCTGTTTTTTTTGATCCTTGCCTTCGCGGGGTTCCTGTTTACCGGTTGCAGTAATAATAAAGAACCAAAGACAACAGGCACCGCTGAGAACACTGCTACCGGTACCAAAACAGGGAATACTGTTCCTACCGGCAGTGCCGCGGACCTGGAAGCACCCGATTTTTCCGATCCCGCTCTAAAACAGTATTTCGCATTGTATACCAACTATTTAAAAAAAGTAATAGTTTCTATACAGAATAAGGACGAGGCTGGAACAATGAAGCTTTTCACCGATGAAGGCAAACAATTCAACAATAAGAACGAGATGGAGGAGAAGGCCAGGGCCGCAGAGGAGCAAAAGTTTACAGCCTGGCTGATGCAAACAGCACCTTACTACCGAATAATTGTGGAATCTGATTATTATAAAAAATGGAATGAAGAATACTATAAAAACGTAAAAGAAAAATTCAATAAAAAGAACTTGTAGCAGTATAAATATGGCTTGATTTATTCCTTTTTACTAAAAAGAAAATTTATGACACAAGATCATACCGTCGTTCTTCATACGTATGGAAACATGGTGGAAGCTAAAATGATCCAGGATAAACTGGCAGAGCAGGGAATACCCTCTTTTCTCAACGATGAAAACGTAATGGGCCTCGACCCGGTTGCTGGGGTAGAGCTTAAGATTTTTACAAAAGATAAAGAGGCTGCGGAAAGAGCTATTGTAGAATAAGAAATAAGGAATAAGGAATAAGTTGCTTCGGCTTTGCCTCGCAATAAGGAAGTTGGAGTAGCTGAAAGGTGGAAACAAACTCATTCTGATGGATATTCGTTTATAGCTATCGACTATCGACTATCGACTATCGACTATCGACTCTTGGCTCTTGGCTCAAGGCTCGTAGATACTCAGTTTATTCGAAAGCCGGAGTATCTCCTGCTGCATATCATTCATTCGCTGTAATAAATAAGTGATGGTCTCGATCCCTTCGAGGTTAATATCCATTTCATAATACAAACGCACGAGTCTTTCCAGCTGCGCCAGCTGGCTGACGGGTACAAAGATCTTTTCATCCCGGCTTGTCATTTCAACCAGTCCTGATTCCCGGACGGAATGGATAAAATTGATCTCGATATGATGATGAATACAAAATTCATCTGCCGGTATCATTTCTTCTGCTGCCATAGGATTTAACTGAGTTTACGTAATTCCGTGAACAATATTTTTTGTTCCTCCGTAAGTTTAGCGGGCAATTGTACATCGTAAGTAATATAAAGATCCCCACTTTCTCCTTCCTTTTTATATACAGGTACGCCTTTCCCTTTAACCCTGATCTTTGTACCCGGCTGGGTTTCCGGGTTTACCTTAAGTTTTATTTTGCCGGTCAGTGTTTCAAATGTTATTTCGCCACCCAATAACGCCGTATAGAGATCGATAGTAGCGTTGCTGTAAAGGTCATTGCCCGAACGTTTGAACAGTGGATGCGGGGCGATCGAAAAACTAATATAAAGGTCGCCGGCCGGTCCGCCGTTTATACCGGGCGCGCCATATCCTTTTAGTTTTATTACCTGCCCGTTCTCAACACCTGCAGGTATGGTGATACGGATATTTTTACCGTTGACGGTAAGTGTTTGCTGTTGCGTGGACAGGATATCGGTGAGGTTCAAACTAAGGGTAGCATTATAATCCTGTCCCCTGAATTTTGTTTGTCTGCTGCGGCCTGAACCGCCAAAAAGGGATTCAAAAAAATCAGAAAAATCACTGTCATCGCCACCCTGGAATGATTGCCCACCCGGGAACCCGGATTGCTGACGGGAATGCCGCTGTTGTCCGGATTGATCAGCATGCTGCCAGTCTTTCCCGTGCTTGTCATATTTCTTTCTCTTTTCCGGGTCACTCAGTACTTCGTTCGCTTCATTCACCTGTTGAAATTTCTGGTGGGCCTCTTTATCTGTTGGATTCAGATCCGGGTGAAGTTTCCGGGCCAGTTTCCGGTAGGCTTTTTTAATATCCTCTTCCGAAGCATTCTTATCAATACCAAGAACCTTATAATAATCAATAAACTCCATGCAATGGTTTTCGGAATAAAATTACTTCTTCCCGGTCATAAAAATAAACAACCAGCCAGGAGATATAAAGCAGTGCTGCTCTTTCCTTCCTGACTGAAAATGAAAGCATTTACCAGAGAGGCTTTTTACCTGAAGGTTTGATACCACCCTTGCTGTGACTTGATAAACGGAGATGATGGTTATCATAATTTCTTACCCGTGCTCTTTGCTGTGCTTTTTTATCCATACCCGGTGAAGGGTCGATAACCGGTTCGATTTCCGGGCTTTTTTCCTCTACAGGAGGAAGGTTGGATGCTGTCGATTCTACCGGCTTATTGCTGTTTTCTTCCGGTTCCATCAGTTCAGAATTCGTGGTTACTTTCTTTGTCGGCTTTTTTACCGGTATGGTTTTTTGGGCAGCGCGGGGAAGCGCTTTACGTGTATTGGCGGCCGTTTTCTTTTTGGGTGCTGTTTTTTTCTTTAGTGCTGTTGCTTTTTTAGGAGCAGCTTTTTTCGGCGCTATTTTCTTTTTGGAGGTGGAGCGGGTAGAAGTTTTTTTCTTTGCCACTGCTTTACGGGCTGTTTTTTTAGCCATTGGCTTTGCGGTTTTCTTTTTTGCAACAGCTTTTTTAAGATTTTTTGCCATAAGATTGATTTATTTAGAATGGATAGAATAACTATTGATTTCCAATAACCATACCAACAGGCGCAGGAGGGGATAAGCGGAGCATTGATTAAGCAGGCCTGGGGGTTAAGGAAAAAATTCCCCGTTGATGAGAGCTTGATACTAGATTCTGGATGCTGGATGCTGGTACTTCCAATCTGTTATTTCCATAAAGTAATCGAGAACCAATTAAAAACGAAACCAGTAACCAATAACCAGTATCTAGAATCCAGTTACCAGCATCCCAGCTTTTCATGGCATCGTTTTAGTTGTATCTCCTGTATGGCAAATACAACTAAAAAAACGGGAACAAAAGATTTGGAACCCCTAAACAAACAACCCTTACAGACCGGGCAGGATGAAATAGATGAGACATCCGGGGTAAGCAGGGAAGAAGCGGCATTACTGGAAAAATCCTCCGTAAGCCAGGCAGGACCTGATGATGAAGCCTGGGACAGGTCAACTCTTGACAATACGGATGAAGACGGGGAAGAACTGAACGAGGAAAATGAATTCTCGGGGAAAGATCTCGATGTTCCCGGAGCAGAAGATGATGATGAAGCAGAAGAAACAGGTGGCGAAGATGAGGAAAACAATAGCTATAGCCTGGGAGGGGATAAGGACTGACCTATTTTTTCCCGTTCTTTTTCTCTTTCTCCCCGAAGATCTTCAGGGCTTTTTTTAGTTCCCGGATGGTTTTGTGGAGGTCTTTTTCCTGTTTTTCCAATACTTCCTTTGTCCTGCCGGCTGCCGTATCAAAATAACGGTTGGCTTCGTAAAGATGCCTGTTGAACTGGCCTGCTTCTTCATCCAGTCTTTTTAATAATTCCCAGAGATTTTCTTTTTTCTTCATAACCCTGCCTTTTTTGTTACCAAATTTTAAGCCACTGGTAGAAACAAGGGCTAATTTTACCAAAATCGTGTTTATGAAATTTTTATCCCTCCGGCCATTTATCCCTTCGGGCAGCAATTACGAAGCCTCCCGGGAACTTTTTAAAGACCTGGGATTTACACTGGACTGGGACATGGGCGATTATGCCGGTTTTGAAAACAACGGCTGCCGTTTTATCCTGCAGCGCTATGATGAAAAAGCCTTCGCGGAGAATTTTATGCTGAGTGTGGGAGTGGAAAATGCCGAAGCGTTCCGCGAAGAAGTGCTGGCGAAAAAGCTGCCGGAGAAATATGGCATCCGGATCGGGGTTGTGAAAGAGCAGCCCTATGGAAAAGAAGTCAATCTCATTGATATCGCCGGTGTTTGCTGGCATTTTGTGCAGCAATAGGTTCCTGTCCCTGTTTTTGTTTAAGAATCGGGGGAAGAAAACTGCATTTTCCTGCTCATATTCTCTCATTACTGTAAAATCCCGATCCAATAGTGCGAGTTAACAACTCATTTGCGCCAATACACGCAGTTACACCAGTTCACTAATAATGAGCATGGCTATTGCATTACAGGGTTATGAACTACCTCCAAAAATTAGAGACCTCTGTTTTACAAACGATGTTAACAGCTTATTCTTCTTATTACGGAAGGATACTTACTGCCAATGAAGCAATTAATTGTGATGTGACCATTGGACAGTTGCTGAAGGAGATTGCTTCCCGTGAGAAGCCGGAAATTAAGATACCGGCAGCACATATCTTTAAAACAGCCGCGATGTTTTCCTTGCGAAACAAATAGATTCCAGCTGCCCGCCCTTCCTCTGCACAACGAACCCCAACGTCGAATTTTTAGCCAATTGCACGAACATAAACTACTGGCATAGTTTTTAATACGCATAGTGCGTTAACTATCACATTTACTCATCAATCGTGCAGCATGAAATACTTCCTTACAAGTTTGATTGTTTTAGCCAACCTGAATTGCAGTCCCAAATTTGCTCCTGATGCCGGCTGGGGCCTGAAGCATTGGGTATTGGTAGAAATGAAAGAAGTTCCCGTACAGCAAAGCGGCGGGCGTAAAGATGCCTATATCGGTTTTGAAACACCCGATAAACGATTCAGCGGCAATGGCGGCTGTAACCAGTTCAGCGGCACCTACACAGTTAATAAAAATGATATCAAATTCGGGGAAGTAAGAAGTACGAAGATGAGTTGCGTGGATATTGAATTTGAAAATACCTTCTTATCTGTACTGAACAGTGTCGACCGTTTCGAACAGCGCGGTAACGAGATCCGGCTGAAGAGGAAAAAAGAAACATTACTGGTGTTCCGGGCACAGTAAGCAGTCGCAATAAGATCAGTTATCAATCCCCATTTTTTGAGTCAGTTCTTTAAACCGCGGATCGGAGCGCAGTTCATTCAGCATCGGGTAACGTACACAGAAGATCATCCCCAGGCAGGCGATGCCGACACGTTGCTCATAAGTTTTGTTGAGGTATTCAAAGGCTTTATCAAACTCCTTCAACCCTGCATACAGGAAAGCATAATCCATGTGCAGCAATACATCCGGTTCATTTTTTTCCCGTTGTTTTATCCTGGCCAGGCATTCCAATGCTTTTTCCTTCTGACCGGCAGCTGCATAAGCATGCCCCAGGCTGCTGATTCCTTTCAGCGGGTTACCGATCAGGCTGTGATATTGTTCGAAATCTTTTACCGCTTTCTCATGCTCCCCTTTTGCGAGGTAAATCATTCCTCTGCCTTCAAAGCCACGGCGAAAACGTGGATCCAGTTCCACGATCCGGTCATATTGTGCGAGTGCTTCTTCAAAACGCCCGGCAAAAGAATAAGCATCCCCGAGATTACTCATCAGCGGAAGGGAGAGGGGGTCCAGGGTCAGGGCCTGTTGCATTTTTTTGATCGCTTTTTCAAAATCTCCTTTAGCGATCAGGAACCAGCCATGTACCTGGTTGAATAAGGAAGAATTAAGTCCAAGCTGCTGTGCCTTGCCCAGTGAAGCTTCCGCTCCTTCAAAATCCCAGTTGTGAAAGAATTTGATCGTAGCCAGGGAAAGATGTGATTCCGCATGGTTGGGGTCGAGGTCGATCGCTTTAAGTGTATATTCCTTGGCCCTTGGATATGCTTGTGATGGCGGCATCAGTCCTGTTGAACCTAAATAGGATAAACAATAGGATATAGCGCAATAGGGAAGGGCAAAGCCGGGGTCTGCTGCAATGGCATCTTCAAATGCGCCGATTGCTTTCATCGTGTCTTCAGGGTTGGACCTGTTCCAGTAATAACGCCCCCGGAGATACATATTATAGGCTTCTATATTATCGGTCGCGGGTTTTACGATGGGCTCCTTGTTTTCGGAGGAAGCAAAATTTTCTTTTAACCGGTTCAGAATCTTCAGTGCGATCTCATCCTGTACCTGGAAGATATCTTCCAACTCGCTGTCATAGACTTCCGACCAGATATGGTAGCCATCTGCTGTATTGATAAGCTGTGCACTGATCCTTATCTTTTTCCCGGCCTTCCTTACACTTCCTTCCAAAATGGCGGTCACACCTAATTTAATCCCGATCTGCCTGACGTCTTCATTTTTCCCTTTGAAAGAAAAAGAAGAAGTACGGGCTGTAACCTGTAATCCTTCCACGCGGGTAAGGGCATTAAGGATCTCTTCGGAAATACCATCACTGAAATATTCATTGTCTGGGTCGGAACTCATGTTGACAAAAGGGAGAACAGCGATACTTTTATCAGACCCTGCTTTTACATTTGTTTCGGCAGCAGTTTGTACCACGAGACCCTGATTACAAATCGTGTGCACTTCTACCTGGCGTTTTACATTCTTTAGATTGAATTTTCCCAATACCTGGCTTTTGATATCGTTTTGATTTTTAATCTCATCAAATACTTTATCCGAAACCAGTACAGCGCCGGGTATAGCCAGGGCTTCGATACGCGAAGCCAGGTTTACGCAATCGCCGTATACGCCTTCTTTGTCGTAAACCAGGTCGCCCGAGTGAATACCGATTCTCAGTTTCACCTTCGGCTCCTTTTGTAATTCCAGCTGTATAGCAATGGCAGATCTGACCGCATCGATGGCGCTGTCAAACAGGCTGAGGGTACCATCGCCGAAATACTGGATGATCTTCCCGTTGTGTCCGGGAATAAGTGTTTCCAGGGTAAGCCGTTGCCGGTCCCTTAAAATCCTGGCCCTCTCTTCATCGTCCTGCATCATCGCGGTAAAACCGGTCATGTCCGCAAACATGATGGCTGCAAGCTGTCTCACTTGTCCTTCTGCACGACCGGGGCCCTGGGATGTCTTTTCCATCTGGGAATACTGTTTACCCTGCAAAAGTAAAATAAATAAACCGGCCGGGGGACGTAAACCTCTGGTTAAAGGGGAGACCCGGGCAAAACCAGTTCATTATACTCTTTGCTCAATTTATACAGACCGGCAATAAAGAATATCCATAACACAGTACATTTGGTATATAATATTATTTATTATGAAACCATTATCAACCTCCTTCTATCTTACTGCCGGTATTATCCTTTTCTTATCCCTTTCTGAAAACGCCGGGGCACAGCAATATAAATTGCGCCAGTCCAACGCCATGATGGGAATGAAAGCAGCGTCCACGATCTATGTAAAAGGGATGCGTAAAAGAACAGAAGGCGGGGGCTATACAGGGCAGGTCAATAATATTGTAACGATCGAGCAATGCGACCTGCAACGAACGATCAAATTAAATGACAAGAAGAAGCTCTATTTTATTGAGCCTTTTGCAAAAGACAAGGAAGAAGTGATCGATGATGACGCAAAAACACCCGTAAAAACAAAACCCGTTACCACACAGCCTACCGGGAAAGGTGGGGTGATCACGATGTGGTACAACATCACCGATACGGGTGAACGGAAAAAAATGTACGGGTTTACGGCCCGCCATATATGGACCATGCAGAAGATGAAACCTTCACCGGATGCCTGTATGATGAAAGACAGCATGATCATTAAAACAGATGGCTGGTATATTGACCTGCCCCTGTTCAATTGTCCCGAAACTTATACTGGAAGGGCTACAGCGCCAGATTACCAGGCAAAACCGGATTGCCAGGACCGTTTTGTCAATCATAAAAGCGGGAAGGGTAAACTGGGATTTCCACTTACGGAAACCAGGACGATGATCATGGGGAATGGGCAGGGACAGACCAGTGAATTTAAAATGGAACTGGAAACCCTTGAATTGTCAACGTTGAAACTGGATTCCATGCTGTTCGAGATACCACCGGGTTATACCCTGGCGACCAATGTAAGCGAATTGCAGGATAAGTTTGATATGAATGAATATATCAAACAAAGCAAGGAGAAGTACAATGACATTACTAATAACACTCAACAACCCAGTCCCACGCAGGAGAAAAAAGCGGGCATGACCCGCATCGGTGTATTTGAACCAACAGGAGAGGGGCAATTCCCCGGCGCTGCGCTGCAACAGCAATTGATAGGTAATTTGTCGGGGGGAAATATTGAAGCCGTTGCCATTGCTTCTGAAGAGCAGGCTAAGGAATTTCATTGCGATTATCAACTGAAAACAGATTTTACCCGGGTCAAACAGGCCAGTAAAATGGGAGGCCTGATAAAAGCCATCAAGAATACCGATCCTTCCGCCACCTCTTCCTATACCATAGAAGCCAGCCTGCTGCTGCTGAGCACGGCTGATGGCTCAACACGACTGGATCAAAAAGTAAGTGGCAAATACGAAGGAAAGCCCGAGGAAGCAGCTGGGAAAGCGCTGGAAGAAGGGAGCAGGCTTGTGCTGAAAGCACTAAAATAAGATGATAACTGACAGATGATAGATAATAGTTCTTCCAGTTTGAAGAATATTTGATGATCAGGCCCATCTTCAATTTTGAAGTATTATTATCTGTCAGTTATCATCTATCATCTATCGGTATCATCTATCAGTTATCATCTATTTTCCATATCTGTTTGTCGCAATCAGCCCCTTAATTCTTCGCTTTTACACAATGTTGAATACAAATACCCTGCGGATATTTGTATTGTAAATAACAACACTAAAAATAAAACTCAACAAAATGGAAACGCAGGAAAAAACAATCATCACCGTGCAAAGCACGATTAATGCACCCGTTGAAAAAGTTTGGGAGTATTGGAGCAAACCCGGGCATATCACTAAATGGAATAATGCATCCGATGACTGGCATACACCTCGTGCTGAAAATGATCTTCGCACAGGTGGTAAATTCTCCGCCCGGATGGAAGCAAAGGATGGCAGTTTTGGCTTTGATTTTGGAGGGGTTTACGATGAAGTACGGAAGCATGAATACATCGAATACACCATAGGCGATGGAAGAAATGTAAAGATCAGTTTCTCACCAAAAGGCAATAGCACGGAGGTATCCGAGAGTTTTGAAGCCGAGAGTACAAATTCTGTTGAAATGCAAAAAGGTGGATGGCAGGCGATCCTGGATAATTTCAAAAAATATACAGAAACCAACTGACAGTCTTCCCCGGTTTGATCTTATACCTCTTAGAAGCAGCTAAGGACTTAATTTTGCAGCATGAGATCATCTTCCGTTCAGGAAATAAAACAGGAGCTGCTGACCCTGAAAGCTACCGAACTTGCCGGTCTTTGTCTCCGCCTTGCAAGGTTCAAGAAGGAGAATAAAGAACTGCTTAGTTATCTTTTGTTTGAGGCGCAGGATGAGGAAAGCTATATCAATGCCATCAAAACAGAGATAAAAGAACTGTTTGGAACGATCAATCTCAGCCAGCTTTATTTCGCCAAAAAAACATTGCGAAAGATTCTCCGCTTTATTAATAAATATTGTCGCTACAGCGGCCAGAAACAAACGGAGATCGAACTGCGGATATTCTTCTGCCAGCAATTACAGGATTCAGGAATTCCTTTCCGGCAAAATACAGTTTTGAGTAATATCTACGACGGGCAATTAAAAAAGATCAATACCAGTTTAGCAACGCTTCATGAAGACCTGCAGCATGATTACAAAAGAGAACTTGTACCACTCCTGGAAGAAAAAGAAGAAAAAACGGGTCGGGGGCTAAAGGCATTGTTTGGTCGGAAAAAAGGTAAATAGGTAAATAGGTAAATAGGTAAATAGGTAGACAAGTAAATAGGCAAATAAGTATATAGGTATATAAAGTTTATAAAGGGTTTGAATAGTTTGTAATTCCGATCATAGGCTAAATCCAACACTCAATCCACCCCAGCGATGCTGTTTGCCGCTGCTGAATTCTTTGCTGAGAAAAGACTGTGTATAAGACAGGAATATTTTTTTGAAATTAAGGATCAGCCCTGCATCTGCCTGGAAACTCACTCTTGTAATATCTTTTGCAGGGATCGTATAGGGGCTGCTCCTGTTAAACAAACCGCCCTGGAGGCTTGCATCATAGGCTGTGAAATTTATCCTGCCCTGGCCAAACAAATAGTAAGCTGCTTTTCGCTTTTGTTTTCCTGCAAGCTGGTATCTTTTATTAAAACGGCCTGCCATAAAGTTAAAACCGGTACTGATCTTATCATCCAGCGTACCCAGCCTCAGTTCCCCGACGCTGTTGAGAAGAAAATAATCCCGGATGCCTGTTAATTTCTTTTCATAGTTCAGCTGGTAATTAAGAATGATATCATTGCTTACCTGGAATTCCCAGCCATGGGGGAGTATATTCTTTGTCAGGCGATGAATGCCCGTTTGAATCTCCTTACCCAGCGCGGCCGGACCCATAACTCCCAAGCTGATGGCCGATGACAATTGTTGCTGGTGAAGCGAATCGGCCTGTACGAGGAATATTTTCAGGGAAAGATTAGCATCAAAAGGCCTGTCGCCGTATAATATAGCATCGCTGGAAATGCTGGTGGGTGTATAGCCAAATAAATTCAGGCTGATGCCATACCGGGGAATGGAAGAAAAAGGTTTCAATAATAGCCTGGCCGGTAAAAACCTGTTGATTACAGGTGACAGATATTCCACTGTAATACCCTGGGTGTAATATTTATCGGTGGCCGTGAAATAATCGTTATCATAATGAAACCGGAAATAATGATTGGTTTCCAGCGTACGGAATGTAGAAAAATGATCGACCCGTTGCCCCGAGGCCATTAAACCGGCACAACAAAGGAAAAAAAGGTACACAACCCGCAGGTGAAATCTCAGCATGATCCATATACGGGCAGGGTAAAGAGGCAGATGTAAAGAAGCAATCAATATTTTGTCGTAAAAGATCCGGATCTTGTCGCATTTACACCACTGCAAACCGGATTTCTGCAAGTATGTTTGTATAGTTAACTTCCAAAAAAGAATTGGATCATTTTAAATTAAACAGTATGCAAAAGATCACTCCCTTTCTCTGGTTCGATGGTAAGGCCGAAGAAGCTATCAAACTTTATACCTCGGTGTTTAAGAATTCAAAGATCATCAATATCTCCTACTGGGGAGAAGGAAGCCCTTTCCCCAAGAACCAGGTAATGGCGTCCACGTTTGAGATCGATGGACAACGTTTCCATGCTTTTGATGCAGGCCCGCAATTTAAATTTACCGAAGCGGTCTCCTTTTTCGTGAATGCGGAAACGCAGGAAGAGATTAATCATTACTGGGATACACTCACAGCCGACGGGGGACAGGAAAGTATGTGCGGCTGGCTGAAAGACAAGTTTGGTCTGTCCTGGCAAATTGTTCCCCCGGTACTCGGTGAATACCTCGGCGATAAAGACCGGGCCAAAGCAGGAAGAGTAATGCAGGCCATGATGAAGATGAAGAAGATTATTATTGCAGATCTCCAAAAAGCTTACCAGGGCTGATTCAAAAAATAGGAATTGTCAAAAGCAACCATATTAAAAAAGACCGGCAGCCGGGAAGTGCTAACCGCAAAAAAGTTCATCCAGCAATTAAAAGCGCTGCAATCGGATAAGGAGCTGGAAAAGATACAGCGCTATTTTAAATCAGGTGAAGGGCAATACGGGGCTGGAGACCAGTTCATGGGCGTGAAAATGGGCCAGTTGTTCGCCCTGGCCAAAACATTTGAAGGAATGCCGGTTGCAGAAATCGAAAAGCTGCTGGAAAGCCCTGTTCATGAAGTAAGGGCAGGTGCGATCAGTATTATGGACAAAGAATCACGTGGTAAAAAAATAACAACCGGGCGGCGTAAAGAATTTTATGAATTATACATGCGCCGGCATGACCGCGTCAACAACTGGGACCTGGTCGACCTGGGTTGTTTACACATGACAGGAAGCTATCTTTTTGACAAGTCGCGTGCCGTACTCCATAAACTGGCGCGGTCTAAAATTCTATGGGAGCGGCGTACCGCCATTCTTAGCACCTGTTATTTTATAAGGAAGGGAGAAACAGGCGATACATTCCTGGTCGCCGGGTTATTACTGAAAGATAAAGAGGATCTTATCCATAAAGCAACCGGCTGGATGCTGCGCTTTGCCGGGGATAAGAATCCCAACGAATTGCTGGCTTTCCTGGATAAGCACGCAGCTGTTATGCCCCGTACCTTGTTGCGGTATTCGATTGAGAAGCTTACTAAAAAGCAGAAGGAATACTATATGAATGTAAAAAAACGATAGTCTTACCGCTTTTTATTTTTATGCCAGTTATAAAATAAGACAGTTTCCTTTTTAATAAAAAGAAAACTGTCTTGCTATATTCCTGGTTATAGTGGCAGGTTAGTTTTTACCTTTTTTGTTCTCCGGGCTTTGTCTTTGCGGAGGAGCGTTTTGTTTTTGTTGGGCAGGTGGTTGTTGCCTGGCCGGTTGTTGCTGCGCGGGCTGATCATTTCTTTTTTGTTGCTGTACCGGCGGTTGCCTCATTGGCTGTTGTTGCACCGGCTGGTCATTTCGCTTTGGTTGCTGTTGTTGAACAGGCGGTTGATCATTTCTTTTCTGTTGCTGTTGCGCAGGCTGTTGTTTCACTGGTTGATCATTACTTTTCTGTTGCTGTTGCACAGGCTGTTGTTTCACCGGTTGATTATTTCTTTTCTGTTGTTCCTGCTGAACAGGTGTTTGTTTTACCGCTGCTGCAGGTTTTTCCTGATCTGCCGATGAAGACACTGGCTGGTTATTCTTTACGGGCTGTGTTGCTGTATTTTTCTCAGCAGAAGGTTTTACATCTTTTCTATTCATCACTTTTTTAGGGACCGGTTTCCGGTCGATCACCAATGGCTTTTCCACCCGCGGGCGGTATACCTGGAGTTGATTATTACTGAGGCGTTCGCCGGGCTTATTGGTTTCCGTGATAGCAACCGGGCTATACGATCTGCTGGAAACTCTTTCTACTTCTCTTCTGTCAGGGCCCGCATTGTACCGTGTATTCCGGGTTCTGTCCTGGCGGGTATTATTAATTACGGTTGTATTATTTATGATCGTTACATTTCTTGAATTATCGACATAGTAATTGTAGATATTAGGCCTTCCAAAATCATTGTTTCTGACAAATACCCAGTCATTGTATGGTAAATTATATCCACTGCTGTAAGCAATATCAATACTGATACCTGGAGCTATCGGCGCCCATCCGTAATAATCATCTGATCTTCTCCAGCTTACCCATCCCGGTCCCCACTCGTTATCAGGAACCCATACCCATCCATAATAGGGATCATGTAACCAGCGGCCATAATGGAAAGGAGCCCATCCCCAGGAATAGTTGGAAACCCATGTCCATCCATCTTCGGTAAAGACCCAATGACCGTTGGTACCATAAGGTCTGAATCCATGCGACACATTCGGCATCCATACATATCCATATTGGGGATAGTCTACCCAGTTACCATAAGGACTCAGGTCATCATAAAATAACTGGAAACTCACCGATACCTGTGCTTTTGCTTTTTGCGGGGTGAGCAATGTAATGGCGGTGAAGAAAAAAGCCGCCACGAAAATTCTTATTATCGTTTTCATAGTTGTATTGTTTTAATTCAACAATATGAACCAATTGAACAGGACAATGTCCATGCCTTAATTTGAAAAAAGGTCATATCCGCGGGTTAAAAAGTTGTATTATTCACAGATACAATTATTTGCACAGTTAATTATTAAGCATCTGTTAACAATCATCCTACCGGGAAAGAAACCCGACTGATCTCCGCAAAATCGCGGCAAAAAATAAACAGTAAGGTAACAACTGCAGTTTCGCCTAATCTGGGCTGTTTTTTGCGTAGATTAGACAATATGCAGGATTTCAAAATTGTCGTTTTTATCATGGCCATCCTGATCTGTGTAACAGCGATCGCCAATAAAAGAAAACTTCCTTACCCCATCTTGCTTGTTGCCGCGGGTCTGATAATTGGCTTTGTACCGCAGTTACCCGACCTGGCGCTTGACCCTGATATTGTTTTTCTTATTATTCTTCCCCCATTGCTTTATGATGCGGCTTCAAAAACTTCCTGGCATGAGTTCAGAATATCTATCCGGCCCATCTCTGCGCTGGCCATTACACTTGTTTTTTTTACTACCGTAGTTGTTGCAGTGACAGCTCATTTTTGTATCCCGGGGTTTAGCTGGCCGCTGGCTTTTGTATTGGGCGCCGTAGTATCACCACCCGATGCCGTAGCAGCTTCCGGTATTATAAAAGGATTGGGACTGAATAAAAAAGTGATCACCATAATAGAAGGGGAGAGCCTGGTAAATGATGCCTCTGCACTGATCGCTTACCGCTATGCTGTCGCCGCAGTAACAACCGGCACTTTTGTTTTCTGGAAAGCCGGCCTCCAGTTCCTGCTAATAGCTGGGGTGGGGATCATTATCGGCGTGATCACCGGCTACCTGTTTGTGTTCGCCCATAAAAAAATTGAAAACAATCCGGTGGTGGAAACAAGCCTGACCCTGCTTTCCCCTTTTATTGCCTACCTCGCAGCGGAGGAATTTCATATGTCGGGAGTGCTCGCTGTGGTCAGTACCGGCCTGGTGATTTCCTGGCGCTCGCCTGAAGTTTTTTCTTACCAGGCAAGAATGCGGACAAGGGTGGTATGGGATACCCTGGTATTTTTGTTACACGGATTTGTATTCATCCTGATCGGGCTGCAACTGCCTTCGATCATCAGGGACCTCGGTAATTATTCTTTCCAGGATATGCTCGGGTACGGACTGCTTATCAGCGGGGTGACGATCATGGTTCGTATTATCTGGGTAATAGCCGGCTCCGGTTTGCAAAATTATTTTCAAAAAAGAAGAAGTAGGGGCGCAGAACCAGGCCACGACCCGGACAGTACCTGGAAGAATGTGCTGGTAGTGGCCTGGACCGGAACGCGTGGTGTGATATCGCTGGCGACAGCCCTGGCCCTGCCCTTATTCCTGGAGAATGGGTCGGCTTTTCCCAAAAGACATTCCATCATCTTCCTGGCCTTCGTGGTTATTTTTATCACCCTGGTCGTGCAGGGTCTTTCATTACCCCTGTTGATAAAATTGCTGAAGATAAAACCCCAGGATAATACCGCGGCTGAGGAAAAAGAACTCCAGTTATCGCTGGCCACCAGTACCCTTAATTTTATAGAACAGGAATTGTCGGAGCAACTCGATAATAAATCAAGGACCCAATTAAAAAACAAATATGAGTCGTTGATTTATGAACTGTCAAAAGAATTACGCCGTCACAAAAAAGCCAAGAGGAATGACGAAGAATTGAAACCGCCACCGCCCAATGCACTTGTTAGTGCCCAGCTTGAGATCAGCAAATTCCGCAGGGAGCTTTTACTGAAAATGCACAAGGAGGGAGAATTCAGTGATGCCGCCATCCGCATGGTGGAAAGGGAACTGGATATTGACGAACTGAAACTGGAGCTAAAAGTTCCGAAAGAAGAATGATCAAGCGTGATATTTAAAGACCACCCCTTGTTACAGGGGGTGGGTATTTAGAAGGGAGGATCAGGATAAAGGCCTCTATGCAATGGCAAAACTCGCTCAGTTTTAGCGGGTAATTGTTACATTTATATCCCAAAACCTTACAACATTCACACATTCAGGGAGGTTCGTCACATTAAGTTTAGCTTGCAGCCTTACCGATCTTAATTTCTGGAGTGATCAAGTCATCGCTTTGACTGAAAAGCGTATTTCCCTTTGAAGCACCTGGTTACTGTTACGGACGGGATATCGAAAACCTAAAGAAGTACTTTGAAATTGTATATCAAAAACATGGTTTGCATCCGTTGCAAAATGGTCGTGAAGGATGAACTCACCAAACTGGGGTTGCACTATACTACTGTTGAATTGGGTGAAGTCGAGATCCTTGGGCAAATATCAGCTGAACAGGTTCATCAGCTTAAAGAGGGTTTACTGCACTCAGGTCTTGAATTAATGGATGACAAGAAAAGCGTGCTGATCCAGCGTATAAAAAATGTTATTGTCGAACTGGTCCATTATTCAGAAGAACCACTGCGGGTCAATTTTTCTGAGTTCCTCAGCCAGAAGTTGAAACACGACTATACGTACCTGGCCAATCTTTTTTCAGAAGTACAGGGCACCACGATTGAGAAGTTTATCATTGCCCACAAGATCGAACGCGTAAAGGAACTATTGGTGTATAATGAACTTAATCTCACCGAGATCGCCTACCTGATGCATTATAGCAGCGTAGCACATCTTTCAACGCAGTTCAAAAAAGTGACCGGACTTACGCCTTCTCACTTCAAACAATTGAAAGATAAGCGCCGTTCAATGCTTGATAATATGTAAGTACTCCCGTATTAAAAGATCGGATAAGATTTTGTGGATTATTAAGGCTATCTTGCAGGCATCTTCACAGCAGTAAAAGGGCACAATCCAGTAGTTCCGTATTATTCAGTGATATCATCATTTTCAACCCTTTCATCATGAAAATCAGGAGAACACCCGCACCGGGTGCGATACAATTAAAGAACGGTTTCTATATCGAGATCTACGAAGATGGCGCAAAAAGAGGAATGAAAATCAGGAGTGAAAACCAGCGCGATATGGAAGCGATTGCCAGCCGTTATGCCGGGGACAAAAAAGTGGTGATCCTTGGTGAATATAAGGACGGGCTTCCATTTACCAATTTACAGATCCTTAAAGAAAATTGATTCCCCACATGCCCCTTTTATACAACCTGATTTTTTCCCCTGGGTTACGTTAGCATCAACCAAAGGGCATTTACCTCATCCCCGTAGAATTTCCAGCACATTAAACAACCGGGTGTGGGAAAGATATAACTAATAGGGAGAATGATGTAATGTTCCATAGAAATAAATGAAGGACCTTTACTACGAAGTAATAGAAGGTTGAAGCTACCGTATATTTAGTATGATTTTTTCAACAGCAGTAGGTTTTGGTTAATGCCCCTGTTTGTAGGGGCATTTTTTTATTCTGCTGCTAGTATATCTTCAGGACTGGAGGGCAAATGATATAATTTAAATAACCAATTATACTTGGCCTGGAAAAATAAACAGACTTTTCTTTTTTTAAATGATCACTAAAACCAGTATCATGAATATTAAAGATATAGAAGGGAACCACAAAGAAAAGACAGGCATTCGGGATAGCAAGGAACTGGAAAAATCAAAATCTCATATCATTGTTGAAATCATCGAGTATATGGCAAATGCTGTAGTGATCAAAACGATCATAAAGAAATCAACAGGAAATATAAGCATCATGTCTTTTGATACCGGGGAAGGGTTAACGGAGAAGACCTCGCCGTTCGATACGTTCGCCCAGATCATAGAGGGAAAGGCGGATATTGTTATTGATAAAGTCTCGCACCTGCTTAAATCGGGGGAGGGAATTATCATTCCTGCACACACCCCCAATTTTATAAAACCGAACGGTCGTTTTAAAATGATCCTGACCATCATTAAAAGCGGCTACGAGTAATCCTGGTATCCCTTATCCCGTTGTTTCCCCGGACCACCAGAAAGAAATCGATATATGACACCTGAAACCCTGGCACATATAAAAAACACCTGGAACCCGGAAAGCAGCAAATCTCCTGAAAAGGCGATCGTAGAAATTGTTGACAATGGGTTCTTTACAGTAGACCCTGAATGGACGGTTCAATACTGGAATAAATCAGCTGAAAAAATATTAGGTGTTTCGGCCGCGGATATTGTCGGCAGGAATTTATGGAGTGAATTTGCCGGGTTGATACCCGTGGAATTTTACAGCGTATACTATAAGGCCTTCCTGAAAGATATCCCTGTACATTTTGAAGAATACTGGGGAGAAAAAGGTGCCTGGTTCGATGTGGTTACCTATTATTCCAATGATAAACTTTATGTTTCCTTTAAGAGCAGCGACCATTCCCATACAAAAGATCCTGCCCACCTCCTTCAACAATTGAGAAAGCTGTCGGAATTCTATCGCCTTGTAACAGAAATTACCAATGACTGTCTCTGGGAGTGGGATCTCCAGAAAAAAGAAATATTCTGGATTGATGGTGGGCACAAGAGAGTCTTCGGTTACGAAATCGAAAATGCGATCGTACCTCAACAATTCTGGGAAAATTGTTTGCACCCCGATGACAAGCAACGAATGCTGGACCAGTTGAAAAAGGTCCTTACCGGTTCTGAAACTACCTGGGAAGAGGAATACAGGTTTAAAAAAATCAATGGCGAATATGCTTTTGTTCATGACCGCAGCCATATTATCTATGATGATAATAAAAATGCCCTCCGGATGATCGGTGCTACCCAGGATATCTCCGGAAAGGTATTATTGGAAAATAAACTGGTGACAGAACGAAAGGCCCAGCAACGGGAGATCGCCAAGGCAATTATAACTGCGCAGGAAAAAGAAAGGGCCGAAATCGGGAGAGAGATGCATGATAACCTGAACCAGACCCTGGCTGTCGCAAAAATGTATATACAGATGGCCCAGATCCCCGGAAAGAATGCTACCAGCTATCTTACCAAATCCACTGAATATATCCTGAAAGTAATTTCGGAGATCAGGAAGATATCTAAACATCTTTCCATCTCGGGTAACCATCTTATCGGAATGGGTGAAAATATCAAAAGCCTGATACAGGATATGATGGAGGTGTATCCAATCAAAATTGAATTTCACCAGGAGGGTATCGAGGAAGAGGACATCGGGGAAAAATTGCAGCTTGCCATTTTCAGGATCATACAGGAACAATTGAATAATATCATGAAGCATGCTAATGCTTCAAAGGCCTCTATACATTTGAACAGGGAGCAAAAAGATATCGTCCTTCTCATTTCGGATAATGGGGATGGCACTGACCTATCAACCTCCTCCCATAACAAGGGCGCCCTTGGTGGCGTTGGTATCATTAATATCAGGTCCAGGGCTGATATTTTCCATGGACATGTTTCCATTGTATCAAAACCCGGGGAAGGCTACCTTCTCAAGGTCACGTTGCCTGTAACCCAAAACGGGCAAAAAGAACTGGCCGCAGACCTGTGAATTATACAACTAATTTATAGAAACATGTAAAACCGAAAAGGATAAAATAATACATCTTTGGGATGCCTGGTATAGTGTGCTACGGGGCTAAAACTTAATTCGTGAATCTGCAAACTCATCTTATAACTGATTCTTCAATTTCCCCAGACGCTGAACCCATACAACAAACAGTACCTCACGCTATCCACAGTTTCCCTGAACTAAAAAAAAATTTACCGGATGTACCTGGCCGGTTTGTGACTGTACTTGCCCACGAGATACGAAACCCTTTAACAACCATTAAACTGGCCACAGAGATGTTGCGGGCGGTGATGCAGGACGAACAGCACAAAGCCTATCTCGATATCATCTTACGTGGTTCGGGAAAGATCAATGATATTGTAAATGACCTGCTGAGTGCATTACCTCCTGTAGAAACAGGAAGGGAAAAGTATTCACTCCCGGAGTTGATCGATGAAATACTGGCAGCCACTGCCGACAGGATCCAGATGAAAAAGATCACGGTGATCAAAAAGTATGAGGCGCCGGAGACGAAGGTCAGGTTTAACAGGGCGAAAATGAAGATCGCTCTTACCAATATCATCATCAATGCGATCGAGGCGATGAAGGAAGGGACGGGGAGAATGCGGCTGTCGACAAAACTCCTGGAAAACAGGTATATCATACAGGTAGGAGATAATGGTTCAGGTATCAGCAAAGACGACCTGAAAAATATATTCCGGCCTTATTTTACCAATAAGCCCGGGGGATTAGGGATTGGTTTGTCAGCCACCTACGATATCCTTAGCCAAAATAAAGTGGACATCAAAGTTGAATCAGTAAAAGGAAGAGGAACCCGCTTTATACTCTTCTTCAAGCACTAACTAAAATTTTAAGGGAGACTTACCCGGCGTCACGACAGTAGCATTATTACTGGCTGCTGAGCCGGTGTAAGTAAAAATCAGGATAAATGCCGTGATCAGCAGGACGGTTGCCAGGATCAGCCCGGCAGTAAAGCTAAAATCCTTGAATAATCGCATTACCTGGAATTTTTACACTAGTTTATTTGCAAACTATATGCCATCCGGGCTGAAGTTCTTAACCAGTTCCTCAGATCCTGATGCCTTTCAGCGAATTGAGTAACCCGAAAGCCTGCAACAGCCAGATCACCAATACGACCACCACTACTACGTTGAGTATACTCTTGATCTTGCGATCCATAGGAATGTAAGTGTTGATGAGCCAGAGAAGGATACCAACAACAATAAGCACAACTAAAACGGTAACTAAAGGCATAATAAGTAATTTATAAAATGTAGGTAAAATCGAATCATCCGCTCTGTTTCGACTGGAGTAATCATACAATAACTGCTCCAAACAGCTTTACTACCAGGTTATAGAGTATATTGCTTTATTTATATGATTCAGGCCAGCCATGGCGGCTATTTTTTATAAAAACAATTTTCAGGGAAGGCCTGATTCTTGCTGCATAGGCAACTTGTTGATAGTCTATGTTTAACCCATTTATGATTCTCATTGAGAATGAACCCCTAATCTTAAGTAAATGAAAAAAAATATTGCAGAGCCCGGATGGCAGCAAACAAAAACGGAAATTTTTTGGGGAGAAATTGCCCCAAGTGATCATGTTGTGCAAATCTACGAAAACAATAATGTCTTTTTAGACGCCCTGGCAGGTTTTGTTGGCGGAGGTATTAATGCCGGTGATTGTTGTATTGTTATCGCTACTGACAATCATCTTAAGGAACTTGAAGAGCGCCTGAGCAATTATGGAGTCCAGGTCCCTGACCTGGTTAGCGAAAAAAGATATTTTCCCCTCAATGCAGAAGAAACCCTCTCCAAATTTATGGTCAATGGGTGGCCGGATGAAGTCCTTTTCAATAAAACGGTAGATGAGATCCTTGAAAATTGTTCACCCAAACGTAAGATCCGGGCTTTTGGAGAAATGGTAGCGCTTTTATGGGCACAGGGACACAATGGGGCCACCGTTCAACTGGAACACCTCTGGAATAAATATTGTGAGAAAAAGAGTTTTTGTCTTTTTTGTGCTTATCCACATAGCGGCTTTACCAGGGATATGGAACAATCAATCCAGCATATCTGCGGATCTCATTCAAAAATGATAGCGGGAAATCATACTCAGCTTACCGAAGTCTTTTATAAGGACCTGAAAACTGCTTAATACCAGCAGGAATATGCACGGGAACCGTAATTGTAATAAACGTTTACTTTACGAGTTTCACATTCACGGCATTGGCGCCTTTTGGGCCCATTTCCACTTCGAAAATTACCCTGTTATGCTCTTTAATTTCTTCCGTCAGTGAATTGATGTGCACGAAAACACTTTCCTGTGTTTCTATGTCCTTTATAAACCCGTAGCCTTTTTGATCATTGAAAAAAGTAACGATTCCTTTGCGGATAAGGTCTTCAGGATTTACCGGCAATTGCTTGGGGACGCCGATCTCGATATCTTCGAGTTTGATGTCAATTCTTTTGCGGGGATCGGGAGGGGTGGAGGAGAGGTTACCATTTTCATCGAGATAGGCCATCATATCATTCAGGTCCTTCCCTTCTTTGGAATTCTCTTTTCGCTCCTGCTTTCTTTCTGCTTTTTCTTTTTTGTTTTGTTGTTTTTTCTTTTCTCTTTCTTTTTTGTTCCATGTTTCAGCCATAGTTTCTTTTCAGTTTAATGATTAAAAAAAAATCTTTTGTGGTCGCGTGGTACAGGGAAATAACCAATAAGAAGTGGTTTTGATCCGGGGGATTCGTATAAAGGTAAGCTATTTTCGCGTCCTCCCGGTTTCCTTCTTTTTTACCGGAATACATAATGCTGCACAGGGTTTTAACCGTTTCCCGGTTCTCCGGGGCAGGTTTTATAGAAATGAGTTAGTTTTGGATATACTCAATTCATATTATGAAAATTGTCATTGCCATTTTCTGCTGTAGTTTATTTGTAATAACCGCAGGAGCCCAAACAAGTTCCCGCCCCGATCCGGCGAAAAAAGTACAGGTCGTGGAAGCCTCCTGTGGTGAATGCCAGTTCCATTTACCGGGGAAAGGCTGCGAACTGGCTATCCGGATCAATGGTAAAGCCTATTTCGTAGATGGGACCAGCATTGATGATCACGGTGATGCACATGCCAAAGACGGGTTTTGTGAAGCCATCCGGAAAGCGGAGGTACAGGGAGAAATCGTGGACAACCGTTTCAAAGCGACTTATTTCAGGATGCTCAAACCGGTGAAGAAAGAAGAAAAAAAGAACAAGCAAGACTGATAAAGTATTACCCTTCCCATGCTCCAGCCCGATTTTAGTCCTTTTCCAGAACTCAGTACCGAACGTCTTTTATTGCGGAAATTAACGGTGGAGGATACTCCCGAAATATTTTTTCTCCGTTCGGACCCGGCGATCCTCCAGCACCTGGGCAAAAAACCAGCGGCAACGATAAAGGAAGCAGAAGAATTTATTGAACGTATAACCAGCAATATCGTGAACAACGAAGGGATTATGTGGGCTATTGTTTTAAAAGAAAATCCTGCCAAAACGATCGGGACTATTTGTTTCTGGCGCCTTGAAAAGGAACATTACCGCGCCGAGATCGGTTATGCGCTGAGTCCTGCCTGGTGGAAGAAAGGGATCATGAAAGAAGCGATTACAAAAACACTGGAATACGGTTTCAGCAAGATGGGATTGCACAGCGTGGAAGCACGGATCAGTTCCGGTAATATCCCTTCAGCGGCAATATTGGAATCAACCGGGTTTATTAAAGAAGCTCATTTCAAAGAAGATTTTTTTTTCGACGGGAAATTCGAAGACACTATTGTCTACTCCCGGCTACAATAATATCCACACCCTTTCAGACAAACGCCTGTAAAAATTTCCCCTTTTATAAATAATTATATTTTTATCGTATGCTATTCAGGGAAGCTGTAGTAAATGACATACCCGGGATCCAGGTGGTCAGGAATGCAGTCTTGGAAAACAGGTTATCCAATCCTGCGCTTGTTCCGGACCAGGATATTGTAGATTATATAATCAACCGGGGAAAGGGATGGGTTTGTGAAATAGGTGGTCGCATCGTCGGGTTTTCCATTGTATCGGTAAGGGACAACAATGTCTGGGCCCTTTTTATCGAACCCGGTTTTGATAAACAAGGGATCGGGAGGAAATTACAGGAGCTGATGCTCGATTGGTATTTTGAACAGACCAGTGATACGATCTGGCTGGGAACGGCTCCCGGAACAAGAGCAGAAGATTTTTATCGCAAAGCCGGGTGGAAAGAAGCAGGGATGCATGGGAAAGAAGTAAGATTTGAAATGACCGCAGGGGACTGGGTTCATAATCGGGGCCGGCCTGATTTATAATAACTTTAAATTTAGCGGCTAAAGACAACCCCGGCTGGTCTGATTCTTGTCTATAGTACACCGATTATCTAAACCATTGACGATCATGAAGAAATTTACATTAACGCTTTTCCCGATCCTGGTAGCGGCATCCATCATGACAAACAGAGTTCCTGGGAGCCTCCAAAGGGTAGCCGGCGATACCCTGCCCTATGACGGGCCCTATGTCTTCTACAGCAATGACCAGGTCTTTGTAAAATATGTACTGGATAATGGCGGTGTAAAATCGGTAAAGACAGACAGCATGCCTTTGTCACAACGATCCGCCATTTCCCTGGTAGTTGCCACGGATGAGCCGGGCAAAAGCTTTTCCTTTCCATTAAAGAAAGAACTGGAGAATGAAAAAGCCGAATACCCCGGAGTGAGCAAACAATTCATTCTCTCCGATATCGAAGGTAATTTCAAAGCTTTCCGGAAATTATTACAGGCCGGCGGGGTGATCGATGATAACTTCAACTGGACTTTTGGGGCCGGACACCTGGTACTGACAGGTGATTTTTTTGACCGGGGCACCCAGGTAACCGAAGTATTGTGGCTGATTTATTCCCTGGAAGATAAAGCGAAAGCAGCAGGTGGTTATGTCCATTTTGTACTGGGAAACCATGAGATCATGAACCTGAGCGGGGATATCCGTTATGTACAACCGAAATATATTGAATCGGGCATCCTTGTTAAAGAGAATTACATGATGCTTTATAACGAGCAGTCAGAATTGGGAAGATGGTTGCGTACCAAAAATATCATGGAAAAAGTGGGAGATATCTTGTTTATGCATGGGGGTGTTTCACCTACAATGAATAGTATGAATATTCCTGTTTCCACGCTAAGTACGATGGCAAGACCTTATTATGCTGATAGTACCTTCAAGTATCCTGATCCGCGGCTCGATACGATATACAGTAACCTGGGACCTTTCTGGTACAGGGGCTTTTATACAGGCGATCCCAGGGCCGGTTCTACGGACATTGATAACACTCTTTCCTTGTATGGGGTCAAACATATTGCCACAGGTCATACCGTGATTGCCGATACGATCAGTGTATTATATAAAGGGAAAGTATTTAATACGGATGTCCATCATGCAGGAGGACATTCCGAGGCCCTGTTTCTGGAGAGTGGAAAATTTTATCGGGTTAGCGGCCTGGGAGAGAAATTCCTTATACTTTAATTGAGATATCCAATAAATAATTTTAAAGACCCCAGGAAGGGCTTATTTTCATCTGCTTAACCCCAAAACCATAATATGAAAAAATTAATGATCCTTTTATTGGCAGCCGGTCTTTTTACGGCTTGTAATAGTAAGTCAAAAACAGAAAGCAGCAGCAGCCGCGAGAAAGATGATTACAATAGCCGGTCAAATGACTCAGGTAAAAACGTAGCACCGACCGATAATACAAAAGTGAACGAAAACCCACCTGTTACTGATAATACAAATTCCACGGATAACACTACAAGTTATACAGCCAGTGAAAAATGGCCTGCCTCCGAGAGGATCTCTTTTATATCCAATTGCGTTTCTACGGCGGTGGAGGGTAAGATGGATGCGGGATTAGCCAAACGCTATTGCGAGTGCATGCAGGTGAAAATGGAAGTATTGTACCCGGATATCCGTGATGCCGCTGCCCTTAGTGATGCAGATATGGCAACGCCATCCATGCAACGGATCGTCAAAGATTGCCTGAAGTAAGAGGGTTGTTTTGCGGGTTTACCATTTTAGGTTTTATCCGCTTTCCCGCTTAAATTTGCCGCACTAAAAAGGGATTTAATAATGGCAAGATCAATTGCATTCAGGGATGCCCTGCGTGAGGCAATGAGCGAGGAAATGAGAAGGGATGACCGGGTTTACCTCATGGGTGAAGAAGTGGCTGAATACAATGGCGCTTACAAAGTCAGCCAGGGTATGCTGGCTGAATTCGGGCCCCGGAGAGTAATCGATACCCCGATATCAGAGCTGGGATTTACCGCTGTAGGAGTGGGCTCTGCACAAAATGGTCTTCGCCCTATTGTGGAGTACATGACCTGGAATTTTGCCGTTTTAGCCTTAGATCAAATTCTTAATACCGCTTCTAAAATGCTGGCAATGAGTGGCGGGCAAATTTCCTGCCCTATTGTTTTCAGGGGTGGAAATGGATCTGCCGGTCAATTAGGCGCACAGCACTCCACCGCTTTTGAAGCTTTGTATGCAAATATCCCGGGTATAAAAGTAGTTTCTCCCAGTAATGGTTATGATGCCAAAGGATTGCTGAAACAGGCGATCCGATACGAAGAGGATCCCATTATGTTTATGGAAAGTGAGCAGATGTATGGCGATAAGAGCGAGATACCTGAAGAGGAATATTATATTGAGCTTGGAAAAGCGGATATTAAAAGAGCCGGCCGGGATGTCACTATCGTTTCCTTTAATAAAATGATGAAAGTGGCGCTGGGTGCTGCTGCAGAACTGGATAAAGAAGGCATCAGCGCCGAGGTGATTGACCTGCGCACGATTCGCCCGCTTGACTGGATGACAATCCTCGAAAGCGTTAAAAAGACCAACAGGCTGGTGATCGTTGAAGAACAATGGCCATTTGCTTCCATTTCTTCCGAAATCACTTACCGTATCCAGAAAGAAGGATTTGATTACCTTGATGCCCCGATCCGCCGGATCACTGCTGCCGATGCACCCCTGCACTATGCCCCTAACCTGGTGGCAGCAGCGTTACCTGATGTTTCAAGAACAGTAAAACTGGTGAAGGAAGTATTATACCAGCAAAAATGATCGCAGGCTTTTAAAAATGGCCCCGATCTTTCATTTTTTTCAGGGTAAAAAAAAAATTTCAGCGTAATTAACTGTTGTGGAGAATATTTTCTCGCTTAATGTATAACGTTTTGATTTTTTCTTCGCATCTTTACCTCGGTTTTTCATAGGATATTGGATTTTAAAACGAGGCTGGGTTTCTACCCGGCCTCTATTTTTTGCTTCCTGTCCCCCGGCATTGTTCTTTGCCTATTGTGCTTCAAATCAAGTACTTTTATACCCCTAAATGAATTCCTGATGGCAGATATACTCATCATCGACGATGAAAAAGCGATCCGTAAGACCCTGACCGAGATCTTATCCTTTGAAGGGTATAAGATCGACGAAGCCTCTGACGGAGAAGAAGGTCTTAAGAAGTTTAAGGAAAAGACTTATGACCTTGTTTTATGCGATATCAAAATGCCTAAACTCGACGGTATCGAATTTTTACAAAAAGCCGGGGAAGCCAATCCTGATATTCCTATTATTATGATATCCGGTCATGGTAATATTGAAACCGCGGTAGAGGCGGTAAAAAAAGGAGCCTATGATTATATCTCCAAGCCCCCCGACCTGAACCGGCTACTCATCACGATCCGTAATGCGATGGATAAAAGCAGCCTGGTTACAGAGGCCAAAGTGCTGAAAAGAAGGGTCAGCAAAGTGCAGGAAATGATCGGTGCATCATCACCTATCCAAAAAATAAAAGAGACGATCGAAAAAGTCGCCCCCACCGATGCACGGATATTGATCACCGGTGATAACGGGGTAGGTAAGGAACTGGTGGCAAGATGGGTGCATGAAAAAAGCAACCGTGCCAATGGTCCCATGGTAGAAGTGAACTGTGCGGCTATACCTACTGAATTGATCGAAAGTGAATTGTTTGGTCATGAGAAAGGTTCTTTTACCTCTGCTATCAAACAAAGGATCGGCAAGTTCGAATCCGCCAATGGAGGAACCCTTTTCCTTGATGAGATTGGCGATATGAGTGCGAATGCACAGGCTAAAGTACTCCGTGCGCTGCAGGAAGGAAAGATTACAAGGGTAGGAGCCGACAAGGATATTACTGTGGATGTGCGGGTGATCGCCGCTACGAATAAAGACCTGCTGAAGGAAGTGGAGACCAAAAATTTCCGCCTTGACCTTTACCACCGCCTGAGTGTGATCCTTATCCATGTTCCTTCCCTTAATGAACGCCGGGATGATATACCACTGCTCGTAGACCAGTTCCTCGATGATATCTGCTCAGATTATGGCATTGCAAGAAAAGACATTGACAGCGATGCGATCAACTTATTACAGCAATACAACTGGACAGGTAATATCCGTGAATTAAGGAACGTAGTGGAACGGCTGGTTATTCTTTCCGGTAAATCAATTACCGCAGAGGATGTGAACAGTTATGTAATGCCTAAGTAGCAGTCCCTCTTTCTTTCGCCAGGCTGATCATTTCTTCCAGCGAATAAAGAATTTTTAAATTGGCGGGTTGATCCTTGATAGAGCGGGCAGCCGGGCCTGACAGCATTATTCTTTTCTCCGGGAATTGCCGGGACAATGAAAGAATATATCCATCCAGGCAATTGTCATTTAGCAGCGTAATGATATGTGCGTATAGACAACTTACAGGATGCTGTTGCATATAATACTGCAGGGTTTCTATCGATACATTGGCACCGAAATAGACCGTACGGTTCCTGTATTTCCTGAAAAAATAATTTGCCGTCAGTAAAGGTATCTCGTGGAATTCCCCGTTTGGCGCAAAAATGAGTACAGGTGGCCGGCTATTGTCAGCCAGTTCAAGTCCATCAGTAGCCAGGATGATTTTTTTCCGGATGATATGACTGACAAAATGCTCCTGCGCGGGAATTACATGATTGGTCATCCACAACATCCCGATCCGTTCAAGGAAGGGATAGAAGATCTCTTTGATACTTTTTTCCAGGCCTATCCGCAGGACAAGACAATTGACGATCTTTTCAAATTTTTCTTTATCAAAATCAAGACCGGCTTCGATCAGCTGGTGAATGAATATCGCATGATCGCCTTCCTTTACACAGGATTGTTCTACCAGCTCATGGATCTGTGCAGGTCCCAGTTCCGCTATCCGGGATATCTTATGTCCTTTATGGTACAAAAAAGAAATACGGAGTAATTCCCTGAGGTCATCATTGTCATAGACCCGGTGACGGCTCTCTTTCCTTTTAGGAGTAAAAAGATTGTATCGTTGCTCCCAGGTACGCAGTGTATGCGCCTTGATGCCGCAAAGATTCTCTATATCCCGGATCGTAAATTGATTCATACCGTTACTCCTGTAAATTATCAATAATTCCCCGCAAAACCCCGCAGCGATTTAGCAAAACTTTGAATATTAAAATTTTGACAGGCAAATAATTATAATACTTTTGTCGGTTATAATGTACAACTGATGCCCTTACACCATATTTTCATTGTTTACCTGATAAGTACCCTGATCGTTTTTCTTCCTTCCTTTGGTTTTGCCAAACTATTTGTCAAAGCCGGGGCGCCTGCGTGGAAAGCCTATGTTCCCTTTTATAACACCTGGGTGATGCAAGAGTTGACCCACCGGCCGAAACATTGGGTTTTCTGGCAATTTATTCCTGTTGTGGGCTGGTTCATCAGCCCGGGTATCTTTATAGAATTCGCCAAGGTTTTTGGCAAATTTGGTTTGGGACAACATACTGCTGCCTCCCTGCTGGCACCTGTTTATTTCCCTTACCTGGCTTATAAAGAAGATCCTAAATATATAGGGCCTGAAGCCGTTAAGAAGCATAAAAAACCAGGCTGGAGAGAATGGGTAGACGCGGCCATCTTTGCCGTAGTAGCGGCTACCCTGATCCGAACTTTTGTTTTCGAAGCCTATACGATCCCTTCCCCATCAATGGAGAAGACACTCATGGTCCGTGACTTCCTGTTTGTAAGCAAACTCAGCTATGGTCCCCGTATACCCAATACACCTTTGTCAGTCCCTTTTGTCCATAATTATTTACCCGGCAGCAGCCGTAAATCTTATTCGGAAGCGATTAAAATACCATATACCCGCTGGTTTGCTTCTATGCCTGATAGAGGAGATGTAGTCGTATTCAATTTTCCCGAGGGAGATACCGTGATCAATAAAGAGGAATACCAGTCCAAACACCCGTATTACCAGTTATGCCGGGAACTGGGTAACGGCGATATGGATAAGGGTCGTAAAATTATATTAAACGATCCCGATCAATACCCGCTGGCAATTCACCCGGTAGATAAATCGGATAATTATATCAAGCGCTGTATCGCGATTGCAGGCGATACGCTCCAGCTTATCAACAGCGAAGTCTATGTGAACAATAAAAAAAGTGAACTGCCTCCCTATTCACAAAATGATTATGAAGTGGAATCCAACCAGGCATTGGATGCCGATTTTGCCAAAAGCGAATTCGACGTGGATATATTCAATCCACAGGAAAGCGTTGCCCTTGGCGGTAATAAATACCGTATGATTCTTACAGCCAAAGCAGTGACTAAAATGAAAAGTTCCCCTGTTATTAAAACTGTGCTCCCGTCACTGGACAGCAGTACCGCATCCTACAATCCTTTATTTGAGAACTATGTCTGGGCCAATAAATGGAGCACAGATAATTATGGGAAGATATGGATCCCCGCAAAAGGTGCGAAGCTAGTATTGACAGCAGAGAACTATGCTATTTATGAAAGACCTATCCGCGTATACGAGCGGAATGATTTCTATATGAAGGACGGGAAATTCTTTCTCAACGGGAAGGAAGTAACTGATTATACGTTTAAAATGAATTATTACTGGATGATGGGGGATAACCGTCACCAGTCCCAGGATTCAAGGTTCTGGGGTTTTGTACCCGAAGACCGGATCGTGGGAAAAGCCTGGATGATCTGGTTTAGCTGGGATGGAGGACCCCGCTGGAAAAGGTTCTTCAGGATAGTAAAATAATTGTAACTTTCAATGCCCTTGATTCTTTTCAGGGGCATTGTTGTCTTTAAAAGATTCTTTACACATGAAGGAAAACAAATACGAATTCCAGTACGAGGTATACAATGATATCAATGAACTGGAAGAAAAGGATGCCTGGCTGCTGACCGAAGCAAGGACTGTGACCGAGCACGCATACGCGCCCTATTCGAATTTTCATGTGGGCGCAGTGGCGATCCTGGAGAACGGGGAAGTGGTAGCAGGAACCAACCAGGAGAATGCTTCCTACCCGGTGGGGATCTGTGCCGAAAGGGTCTTACTCGGCTCTGTTGCTACACTCCATCCCAAAGTTCCAATCAAAACAATCGCAATCAGCTATAACAGCAAGGAAACAAAAAGCGATCACCCGATCTCTCCCTGCGGGATGTGCCGCCAGTCATTACTGGAATATGAAACCCGGACCAAAAACCCCATACGCCTGATATTAAGCGGCCAGGAAGGAAAAGTGTTTATTATTAAAACGGCAAGTTTTTTATTACCGTTTGCATTTACCAGCGAAGAATTGATTTGAGTTTGTGGTTTATTGTTTTTGGTTTATCGTTCTTAAAGATCGAAAAGACTTTAGGGATTTGATCTGTCTTTAAACTTTAGCCCTTTTATCTTTGTTTGGTTCAGATAAATCATGAAGCTGGAGATTTTCTTGATTTCTGTATCTATATCACTGTAAAGTTCATCAAACCCGCTTTGAGTTATATATTTATCGGAGAGACATCTATAGGCTTGAGACTTGAGTTCACCGCATTCCCCTTTTGAGATACTTAGGGAGTTTATAAATTCCAACCTGCTGCTTCTCTCAAAACCTTCAGCAATATTATCCATAATTGAACCAGCGGCGGTCTTCATTTGATCAGCAAAACGATAATCATGGGCTTCCCTTATTTTTTCTGTAACAACGGAAACCCGTTTATAAATCAAAAATGCCAGTTGCCATATTTCAAGATCTTCAAATCGATAAACTGTACCCATACATGAATTTACAATAGGCACTAATACTCCCCGTGCTGAAAACACGAATATTGAATGTTTTTTCCAGTAAGGTCTTACAATCTGAAGAAATGGGAAAGTGTAAAAGGAAACTAACTGCTATAAGTAACCAAAAACAAAAAACAATAAACCATAAACTAAAAAAGTGTTTGGACTCCGTGCGCCACTTTCGCCTCGAGTTCCAGCAGCCATTTCTTTCTCCACAATCCTCCGCCATAGCCAATGAGTTCTTTGTTGGAGCCGATCACCCGGTGACAGGGAATGATGATGGCGATATCATTTTTGCCATTGGCATTTGCGACAGCCCGGGTAGCTTTGGTATCACCTGTTTTCCTGGCCAGTTCGAGGTAACTGATCGTTCTCCCGTAGGGAATGGTTACCAGGTAACTCCATACCTCCTGCTGGAAAGCGGTACCTGTTTGATGAAGGGGTAATTCAAATTGTCGTCGCTCACCGTTAAAATACTGGATTAGTTGTTCAATACAATTGATCAGGAGGGGAGGGAGATGTTTTTTTGTGCCTTCCGGTTTTTGCGTAGTGTCATGAAAATTCACCTGGCTGATAAAATCAGGAGTGCCGCTGATTTTCAGCAGGCCTACCGGCGAATGATAATATGTGCTGAACGTATCCGCCATCATCAGCCGATCTTCCTTCCGTTGGTGACGGGAAGACCGGGATGCAATAAAATTACATCATTGTTGTCATCATAAACGCCCAAAACAAGGCATTCACTGCTGAAACCGGCTATTTGCCGGGGCGGGAAATTGACTACGGCGATCACCCGCCGGTCCAGCAGGTCTTCTTTCCGGTAATGCACAGTAATCTGCGCAGAAGAACGTTTGATGCCAAGGCTTTCACCGAAATCGATCCTGAGCTGGTAAGCAGGTTTACGGGCCTGGGGAAAATCATCGACTTCAATGATGGTCCCGACCCGCATATCTATTTTTTCAAAATCCTCCCAGGAGATGGTCATCTTGCAATTTTAATGTAAACTTGGTGAAAATTTACAAGAATGACCCCTGTTAAAAAAGGATCTACGATATCAAGACGGAATTTTGTCCGCAACGCGGCAATTGTGGGCGGCAGTTTTTTTATCCTGCCAAGGCATGTCCTGGGACGAGGTTTTATCGCTCCCAGTGATAAACTGAATATCGCTGGTATTGGTGTGGGAGGAAAAGGAGCCGGGGACCTGGCCGAATTTTCAAAAAGTCCTTATGTCAATATTGTTGCTTTATGTGATGTAGATGACCGGGAAGCAAAATCATCCCGGGAGAAATTTCCCAAAGCGCCTTATTACAAGGATTTCAGGGAAATGCTGGCCAAAGAAAAAAATAATATGGACGCCTGTTCCATTTCTACCCCGGATAATGTTCACGCAGTAGCAACCCTGGCTGCGATGCAGTTAGGAAAACATGTCTATACGCAAAAGCCCCTGACTCATGATATTTATGAAGCAAGGATACTGGCACAGGCAGCTTCAAAATATAAAGTGGTCACCCAGATGGGCAACCAGGGTGGTTCAGGCGATGGGGTACGGAAAGCAAAAGAAATGATCGATGCCGGGATGATAGGAAAAGTAACGCAGGCTCATGCATGGACCAACCGCCCGGTATGGCCACAGGGTATTCCAACACCTACCGGCAAATATGATATCCCTAAAGAACTTGACTGGAATTTGTGGCTGGGACCGGCCAAAGCGATCGGGTATAACCCTGCTTACCTGCCTTTCAACTGGCGGGGCTGGTGGGCTTTTGGTACCGGCGCACTGGGTGATATGGCCTGTCATATCATGGATCCTATTTACAGGATATTACCGATCGATTATCCCGATTCTGCAGAATGCAGTGTGGGTACGGTTTGGAAAGAGATGTGGAATGACACGCAAAATTTAGATGCATGCCCACCCGCTTCGATTATCCATCTTAATTACCCGAGGAAAGATGGAAAAGGAGATATCAAAATATCCTGGCATGACGGCGGCTTATTACCTGAACGACCGGATGAATTACTCCCTGGTGAAGCTTTCGGCAACTGGGATGGTGGAGTACTATTTATCGGAAGCCAGGGGAAATTATTACTGGATTGTTATGGAGAGAACCCGAGGTTACTGCCAACAAAACTGATGAAGGAAAAGAAAATGCCAAAGGAGACGATCAAACGTGTTCCGGAAGGACATTACCTGCAATGGGTGAATGCCTGTATTGCCGGTTATGGTAAAGGAACGACGAGTTCTCCTTTTGAATACGCAGGGCCTTTCACAGAAAGTATTTTAATGGGCAACCTGGCCATCCGCAGCTGGATGATCAAAAATCCAAAATTGAAAGGATGGGAAGACAAATACCTCGGTCGTAAAAAACTGTTATGGGATGCGGCGAATATGAAGGTCACCAATTATGATGAGGCCAACCAATTCGTGCGTCGTGAGTACAGGGATGGATACAGTCTTGCTTTGTAGTTGCAGTCACCCTGAGGGATCGAAGGGGTCACCCTGAGTTGGTTAAGCGTCAATATACAATGTCCATTGTCCATTGACCATCGATTGTTGAATATTCAGTATTTACATTCCCCTAATCCAGCAGCCTTGCCAGCTGCACCAGTTCCGCCTGTTTGTACAGTTCCTTTTCACTGTCAAAACATTTACTGAATTCTTCGAGTAATTGCTGGATGACCTGTTTATTTTTCAGGGGTTTGAAATAAGAGCCCACGGGCGGTACGGCAATACGTTTGAAATAATTATCGACATCCTGCTGCGAAAAGACCTGGCCCGTGGTAGGGTCGATAAAGAATTCGATCTTATGAATGGGGTTGGGGAGGGTTTCATCAGAATAACCCGGTTTGAAATAAGCAATAATGAATTGTTTGGGAATATTAATGGCCCTGACGGGAATATCCAGTAATTCACAGAGCACCAGGTAAAGAATTCCGTTGCTGATCTGGTTCCCCCGTTTTACTTCCAGGGTTTTGTGGAGCATAAATTCATTGGGCTCTTTGTAATTCGTCTCCCCGCCTTTTAATCCATAATAGCTATAGAGGATACTGGTGACGATATTGATCTGTTCCAGCGGTGTGAGGTAATTGTTCAACTCCAGCCAGATATTACGTCTCACTTTCTCAATCTCCTGTAATACAGGCGTGGTCGATACTTCAGGGTATTGAAATTTGCAGGCCAGCATAGCGCCCAGCATCAGGTCGTGGTGACCGGAGATGCTCCATTGGCGGAAATCTTCTGTCAGGTCGGTAAAATGCAGGCGATGGATCAGTAATTCGATACGTGTCTGGATGGCTTCGTTGGGAGTGGTTTCCCAGAGATGCTCCAGGTTAGGAATGATATGTTTGCCGTAATCAACGATCTTATTCGACACCAATCCAAAGACCTCTTCATCAGGATCGTCAATTAAGGTGAACAGGGCCGATATCTCTTTATTTGTTTCCATGGTGGTAGATTCTGGCACAATATCTCTATTGGTACTGAAAGCAAATAGTTAAACTTTTCCACAGGTGGGGATTAGTAAGAAATAAGGAATAAAAAATAACAAATAAAAAATAAGAAAGTGAACTACTCACCAACCCTAACCATTAAACCAGTAACTATAAACCACCCTATCTCCTTTTCGCGACCACCATCCAGTCCCAGGGTCTTGGTTCTTTTAGCCATGCCGGTGGTTTAAGAAATTCGGTGTCCCAGTTGTATTCTATTTTCTGAAACTCTTCTGCGACGAAACCTTCCCGGGCTAAGAGGAGTTGCAATTCTTCTTTTAAATAATGTTTATGCGGTACATCATCAATGTCAGCATTGCCCTGCCGGATATTATTCCATTTTACCAATGCTTCTTTTGCATTTTTAGTTGCGGGGAAAAGCGCCTTGTCAATTTTGTATTGCTGCTGGATCACACTGCTGAGGAGCCAGGATTCGAGAGAAGGTATCGTGATCACTATCCGCCCTCCTTTTTTAACACAGGAAGATAAGGACTGGAAAAAGATATTCCTGTCTTTCTGCGAAGGGGTGAGGATAGCATTGATACAGATCCCAAAATCGCAGGCAGGCACTTTGGTTGTCTTCCCGCTCATATCGGCACGGAGATACGTTACATTTTTATATTGCGGGTAACGCTGTTTGGCGATCCCGAGGTTCTTAGCGGAAATATCAAGAGCGATGACCTTTTTAAAGGCAGGGGCCAGCACCGGCAGCCATTTCCCGATGGCACAGCCGATATCGATCACCGTTTTATTTTTCGAAGCGTATTTTTTGATCACGGACCGGATCAGCGCTTTCTTATCATTATGGAGTACATCGAAGATTTCATCCGCGTAGGAGGGAGCTATCTTTTCCCAGTAGGATCTTTTCATTGAAGCTGGATTAGGTAATACAATGTCTATTCACCTTTCTTCTTCTTTGCTGCCTTCTTTTTTGGCGGCGCTTTTTTCTTCGCTGCTGTCTTCTTTTGCTTTTTGGTAAACGCACCTGGCACTTCGATCTCAATAAATTTTTTTACATCTTCCAGGGTAAATGCAGCCGCATCATCTGCACTATACTTACCCTCATCTGCTTTCCGTGGTAATCGTATGATCTTCTTGCCATACTTAATAATCGGTCCCCAGCGGGCATTCTCGATAGCGATTTTCTCTTCCGGCCAGCGCTGTATATAACGGTTCTCTTCTTTTTTTACTTTGGCGGCGATCAGTTCATCCATTTCTGCCTGGCTTAGCTGATCAAAATTGTATCGGCGCGGGACATTGATAAACATCCCGTCAAATTTAATATACGGACCAAAACGTCCCTTCCCCTTGGTGATCGGTTTACCATCATAAGTTCCGACCGGCGCATCGGCAATTTGCTTTTGCTTGATATGTTTGATGGCCGTTTCCAGGTCCACCGTACCCAGGTCGGTTCCCTTGGGAAGTGAAATGAATTCTTCTCCCCATTTTACATAGGGACCAAAGCGACCTACATTCACCAAAACATCTTTTTCCTCGTACTGCCCCATACTACCCTGCGCTCCGAAAAGATTCATTGCTTCCTCGTAGGTGATCGTCTCAATGCTTTGCCCAGTAGGGACTTTCGCGAACCGGGGTTTTTCCGTATCATCAGCCACCCCAATTTGTATCATGGCACCATAACGACCCATTCTTGCTACCACCGGTTTACCAGATTCCGGGTCCACACCCAGTTCTCTTTCCCCTTTTATCCGTTCTGCATTTTCAATCGTGTTGTCAACATCCTTTTTAAAAGGCGTATAGAATTCTTCCAGCACATTGCTCCACTTCATTTTTCCTTCCGCCACTTCATCAAACTCTTCCTCGATCCTGGCCGTGAAACTGTAGTCCATGATATTATCAAAGTACTGCTTCAGGAAATCCGTGACGACCAGTCCCAGGTCAGAAGGAAATAATTTTGATTTCTCTGCGCCGGTATTCTCATTGTCCATTCTTTTGGTGACCTCGGTTCCTTTCAGCGAATAAACACTATAATACCTCACAACACCTTCTTTATCTCTTTTCTCCACGTATCCTCTTTTTAAGATAGTGGAAATAGTAGGTGCATAGGTGGAGGGTCGCCCGATCCCTAGTTCTTCCAGTTTTTTTACCAGCGATGCTTCAGTAAACCGGGGAGGGGGGCGGCTGAATCTTTCGGTAGCATTCATTTCCTTCAGCGGCAGTTCCTGGCCAACTGCGAGCGGGGGCAACATCCCTTCATTGGCTTCTTCTTCCAGTTCATCATCGTCTTTGTCTTCGCGGTATACTTTTAAGAACCCGTCAAACTTCAGCACTTCACCCGAAGCAGTGAGTTCTTCTTTATTCGTAGATATCTCGATTTTGGCAACTGTTTTTTCCAATTCCGCGTCAGCCATCTGGGAAGCCATGGTCCTTTTCCAGATCAGTTCGTATAACCTTGCCCATTCCGCTTCTTCGATAGAAGGATTGCTAGTATAAGTCGGGCGGATCGCTTCGTGGGCTTCCTGTGCACTTTCATTTTTGTTCTTGTATTTGCGAAACTGGTGGTACTTTTCGCCATACATGCTCTTTACCGTATTGGTGATGTCACCCAGCGCAGTATTGCTGAGGTTTACACTGTCGGTACGCATATAAGTAATATACCCGTTCTCATATAACCGTTGTGCGATCTGCATAGTCCTCGCCACACCATAACCCAGTTTACGGGAAGCTTCCTGTTGTAAGGTGGAAGTAGTAAAAGGCGGCGCAGGAGAGCGTTTTCCTGGTTTTACCTGTATATCATTTACTTTGTAATCAGCACCCACACAACTTTTCAGGAAAGCTTCCGCATCCTCCGCAGCATTTTGTTTTTTTCCTTCGGCAGCAAATGTTACGGTCTTATCGGAAAGATCTTTAGCGGTAAATAAAGCTTCAACCTTAAATGTACTTACTGGAACGAATGCATTGATCTCCCTTTCTCTTTCCGCGATCAACCGCACCGCCACACTTTGCACACGGCCTGCACTCAGGTTGTTCCGCATGCTCATTTTACGCCATAAAACAGGACTTAATTCAAATCCCACGATACGATCGAGTATGCGTCTTGCCTGCTGCGCCATCACGAGGTTCATATCCAGTGTCCGGGGGTTATTGACGGCGTCGAGGATGGCAGGTTTGGTGATCTCGTGGAAAACGATACGTTTTGTTGTTTTTGGGTCCAGGCCCAGCACTTCACATAAGTGCCAGCTGATAGCTTCACCTTCACGGTCCTCATCCGTGGCCAGCCAAACTTCACCGCTTTTATCCGCCAGTCTTTTTAGCTCGGCCACCACTTTTTCCTTTTCGGGAGGTACGATATAGGTAGGTTCAAAATTCTTCTCCAAATTGATGCCCATACCGGCTTTCTGAAGATCACGGATATGACCAAAACAGCTCTTGACCTGGAAATCACTTCCCAGGATCTTCTCGATCGTTTTTGCTTTTGCTGGACTCTCTACTATCAATAAATTCTTTGCCATAAGTAATACTATATTATATCACAAAACCGCTTCTCAGCGGCCGCAAGTTAGGACAAGGATAATAAATTTTTCGGGAAATCAAATTTTATGATTTCATCGGCTCCCTTTTATGCGGCATTATTACGCCGGGAAATTCACTGGAAATCAACTATAATTTTGTTTTGAAAAAAGCGGATAGCTGCTCAGCCCAGCGCTTATATTCTTTACCAGAAGGATGCAATCCATCCGCTGCCAGTAAGGAATAATCAGTGGCCGCTTCCCTTGTCCAGGGCGTAATATCTATATAATATATATGGTAGCTTTCTGCCAGTTCCCGGTTAGCCCTGTTATAATCATCTATTTCCCGGGCGATTCGTGCCCTGTCCCTTCCAAGGGCAAAAGGGGTAACCCCCCAATCCGGTATGGAAAGTACAGCAACATGATCTGTTCTTCCCCCCGCGTATTGGATCGCTTTCCTGAGCAATTCCCCGAATTCCGTTTTATAATTGTCAACAGTCCTGCCGCGGTATTGGTTATTTACACCGATCAGTAAAGTAACAAAATCATAGGACGGGAGTAAGGGCTTTGCTTGCTGCGAAGTAATGATCCCCGCTTCCAGTTCGTCGGTTGTCCAGCCGGTTTTTGCAATGATACGGGCAGGTTCAACAACCGCCGCCGGGCTCATCATTTTCGTAAACTGGTTGGGGAAATTTTCATCCGCCGTCACACTTTCGCCAATGGTATACGAATCGCCTAAAGCGAGGTAAGTGTATTTTTTAGCCATGGTGTCGGGCATAATCGCTGCTTCTTTTTCAGTACAGGAATAGCTGCTGCCGGTAAAGAAAAACAATATTATTAAAAATGTCTTCATAAAAAATCAATGACAGCCTGGGAAATTTTATGGTCCCTGTAGATGCGACGGTGCCCCAGTCCCGAACTAATTACGAATTCGATGTGGGAGTAGTTTTCTGCTTTTACTTTCAGCACATCCGACAGGGGAGTGATTTCGTCATCCCTGTCATGGAACCAGGTCGTCTTGACCCGGATATTTTTCATCGCCCTTTTGATGGAATACCATTCGGAGGGCAGACCTTCCTTTTTGATGATGACCTTCTCAAATTCAGGTCTTATGCCGGGATCTAATTGAAGGAACTTAAAAAAATAATTAATAGCTGTAACAGTTTCCGTGGCCGGAGCGATAAGTGCCAGCCGGTAATCGTTTGTATCGCTGATCTCTTCCAGTGCCAGGCATACGGCAAGTCCTCCAAATGAATGAGCCATATAAGACCTGACGGGTCCGTAACGTTTGTTGATCTCAAGGATCATTCTTTTATATAATGGAGCATTTATCTCTTTCCCGCCGCTTCTGCCATGAGCGGGTGCATCAAAAGCCAGGACTTCATAACCTTTTTTGACCAGGGGCCTGATATACCGGTCAAAATTGGTGACGGAAGATTCAAAACCATGAAGGATCAGTGCTTTTCGCGGGGCGGGATGGTTCCATCGCCAGCCGTGTACTGTTATCCCTTCCAGCTTGAATTGGAGTTTCTCAGCGGCTGCAAAAATTTTTGGTAAGGGCTTTTTATTCCGTCCCTGGGGTGTACAAAATAGCTGAAATGCCTTTTCCGCCGCTTTCTTTTTGGAGATGGCACTTAGGAGTTTGAATTTTGTCCGGATATAACTGAGCGCCACACGCTGTGATAACTTCATACAACGCAAAAATAGGTTGTAGTTTTACACGTCAGGAAATATAACCGTTTTCATTTGGGAATCAGGATCTGCCAAAAAAAATCACCTGGAGTATGGATATAGTAATAATCGGTTCGGGGAATGTAGCTTCTGTGCTGGGAAGAAAATTCAAAGCTGCGGGGCATCGGATCTTGCAGGTTTACAGCCGGAATGCTGCGGCAGCTTCGGAGCTCGCTTATAAACTCGGCTCCGAATCGACCAGCTATAAAAGCACCATTAACAGGTCGGCTGATCTTTACCTGGTAGCTGTAAGCGACGACGCTATTGCGGAAGCAACCAGCGACCTTTTCCTCCCCGGGAAAGTGGTGGCACATACGGCAGCCGCTGTTCCCAAAGAAGTGTTGAAAAAAGTTACCGCCCATTATGGCGTTTTTTATCCCCTGCAGAGTTTAAGAAAAGAGATGGACAGTCTTCCTGATATTCCTGTATCGATTGACGGGATCGATGAGAAGACCAAAAAAGTACTCGAATCCCTTGCGCATTCCATCGCTGCTGAACATGTCGTGGTAGCAGGAGATGATGCAAGATTGAAATTACATGTGGCTGCGGTGGTCGTGAGTAATTTTGTGAATCACCTGTATGCGCTGGCAGAGGATTATTGCCGGAAAGAAGGTCTCGATTTTAACCAGTTGTTGCCGCTGATCAAAGAGACGACTTCGAGGCTGGAATCAACTTCTCCCAAACAGGCACAGACCGGCCCGGCTTCGCGTAATGATACCGAGACGATTCAAAAACACCTGGAATTACTGAAAAACCATCCCCGCCTTAAAAATATTTATCTCCTGCTTACGGAGAGCATCCAGCAGAAGAACAGTTGAACCGAACCAGGAATTCAGCACTGGCCGGGATACTTTATCAGCCAGTATTCCCTGTTCTTTGTTCCGTATTCGTCCCGGTTTTCCCAAACAAGTAAACCGTTTCGCTGTTTTTCTGATATTTTTGCCCCCCATTAGGTTAGAAGCTACGCAAAGAAAAAAGAAGAAATGTATACCGTTAAATTCAAGTTTGAAGAGAAAGGGGCAGAACCGGTGATCTTCAATAATGTAGAGGATGGCCAGACACTGCTGGAGATTGCCCTGAAGAATGATATTGACCTTCATCATAACTGCGGCGGTGTGTGTGCCTGTACCACCTGCCATCTTTATATTGAAAAAGGGATGGAGCATATTGATGAACTCAGTGACAGGGAAGAAGATTTTATTGACCGGGCCGTAAATCCAAGACTGAATTCACGACTTGGCTGCCAGTCGCTTTTACTGGAAGGTGAAGGAGAGATCGAAGTACTGTTACCCGACCAGACGCAATTTTTAGGAGAATAAGAACAATTTTATAATTAGCCAATTTGATAATGTGCCAATAAATCTTGTAATTGATCAGCACATCAGCATATTGGCGCATCAGCACATTAGGTTATGAGTCATTTTGAACCCCCGATAAACTGGAGCGACCACGAGGATATCGCACAGAAACTACACGAACGTTTTGGCGATGATTTCAATGAAGGCAAGATCTATCGTATCCGTTTTACCGAATTGCTGGAGTGGATCCTGCAGATTCCCGGTTTTGAAGGAACAAGAGAGCAAAGCACCGAAGGACACCTGGAGATGATACAAAGCGCGTGGGTGTATGAGTGGAGGGATAATCAAAAATAGCCGATAGACCATTGTCCATTGCCCATAGTTTTGCAATGGTCAATGGACAATAAACAATGGACACTGTATGAACGTTCTCGAACTTTTCAAAAAAATAACCACGTTTGTCTTTGACGTAGACGGGGTCCTCACTGATGGTACGGTACTGGTAATGGAAAACGGGCTCCAGGCACGACGGATGAATATCAAAGATGGCTTTGCCCTCCAAATGGCATTAAAAAATGGTTACCGGGTTACGATCATCTCGGGAGGGAATTCACCACAGGTGGCTGATCGTCTTGAGAAACTGGGGATCAAAGAAGTTTATATATCTGTCCTGGATAAAAAAAAATTCCTGGCGGATTACATGGCCACCCACCAGCTAAAGAAAGAAGAATTACTCTATATGGGAGATGACCTGCCCGACCTGCCGCTGATGGAACTGGTTGGTTTGTCCTGTTGCCCCGCAGATGCCGTTAATGAAGTGAGAGAAACCGTTACTTATATTTCCCCGCAAAATGGCGGTTGTGCCTGTGTGAGAGACGTGATTGAAAAAGTGCTGAAGCTAAATGATCATTGGCATTTCCGGGAAGATGTGGCATCGAAATAAGGAGTGGTTTTTACTTCAGGCTCCCGGCTTCGGAGTTCTGTTGTATCTTTCATAAAATTTTATTCATGAGATTGATTGCAGCCTTTTTGAAGCTGGTGCGACTGCCCAATCTCTTCTTTATTGCACTTAGTCAGGTGCTTTTTCAATTCTGTATCTATCACTCCCTTTATAAGGGGGTGATCCCCGCGGGTGATAATTCCCGTTTCATCCTCCTGGTTCTGGCCTCCCTGCTGATCGCAGCTGCGGGGTATATCATCAATGATTATTTCGATATCAATATTGACGAAGTAAATAAACCCGGTAAAATGGTCGTGGACAAGCTCATTAACCGCCGCTGGGCGATCGCCTGGCATTTTATGCTCAGTACTGCAGGCATTTTTCTCACGATCCTGGCGTTACCCTTCCTGCAGAAATGGTATTTGATAGCCGCGAACATTCTTTGTGTAGCCTTGCTCTGGTTTTATTCCACGAATTTTAAAAAACAACTGCTGACGGGTAATATTGTTATTTCATTGCTTACCGCCTGGACCCTCCTCATTATTTTTTTTTCCAAGGTGAACCTGGGTGATGCCTTCGGGGCAGGGAACAGCAGCCATTACCGTTTTTTCCGGCTGACGTTCCTGTATGCAGGCTTTGCCTTTATCATCTCCCTGGTCAGGGAAGCGATCAAGGATATGGAAGATATGCCGGGCGATGCACGGTATGGTTGCCGCACCATGCCGTTGGTTTGGGGAGTGAACGCTACTAAAGTGTATACGGCTGTGTGGCTCGTAGTACTGATCGCTTTACTGGCGCTGGTCCAGGTATATATTTTACAATTCAGGTGGTGGCTGCCTGTTATCTATAGTATCGTAGCCATTATTGCCCCGCTTGTATTCATATTGATTAAGTTGAGAAAGAGTACAAGTCCAAAACAGTTTCACCAGTTAAGCACCCTGACCAAACTTGTCATGTTCACAGGTATTCTTTCCATGTTGTTTTTCTATTTCAATCTATGAATAAAATAATTCTTGCGTCACAATCACCCCGGCGGAAACAATTGCTTGAATGGGCGGAGGTACCTTTTGAGGTCGTAGTAAAAGAAACCGATGAACGATTCCCGCCAGGTCTCACCCCGGAAGAAGTGGCTGTTTATATCGCCCGCAACAAAGCTCTCGCCGTACAGGCACAACGAACAAAAGAAGAAGTCATACTTGCAGCCGATACCATCGTTGTACTCGGGGAAAATATCATCGGCAAACCCGTTCATCGCGAAGATGCAGTAAGCATTCTCCTGGCCTTGTCCGGCGAGCAACACCGTGTCATAACAGGGGTCGTGATCCGGAAAGGGGAGCAGGAGATCGCTTTTGCTGACAGTACGGAAGTAACTTTCCACCGTTTATCGGTCGATGAGATAGAATTCTATGTTGACAAATACAAACCTTACGATAAAGCCGGCGCCTACGCCATCCAGGAATGGATCGGCGTGGTAGGCATTAAATCCATCAACGGCGATTTCTACAATGTAATGGGGTTACCTGTTAGCCGGGTTGTCCAGGAGTTGAAGCGGATTGGTGGGTGAAAAAAACATCCTTCGCACGTTAAATAACGTTGGAGAATCCTGCCTGGTAAATTAGTTTTCCTGTTAAAATAAGGAATAAGAAATAAGGAATAAACAATAAGTAAGGCTTGTTGTGAATTCAACATTTTTTATTTGATTAAACTGGTGGTTATGGAAACTGAAAAAAGAAAATTTGACCTCGAGGACAGGCTTGTCGATTTTGCATGTCTCTGTTTGGAAGTTTGTGACCTGCTTCCACAATCGAAGGCAGGGCAGAATCTCGAGTACCAGTTATCAAAGAGTGGTACTGCAGCTGCATTAATCTATGGTGAAGCGCAATCGGCTGAATCTCCCGCAGATTTTTTGCATAAAGTAAAACAAACATTAAAGGAGATCAGGGAATCGAGGGTGAATTTGAAAATTATTACCAGGAAACCTATTGTTGTTCACAAAAAAGCTGGTGAAGCAATAGCTGAATCGAATGAGCTTATAGCTATCTTTCTTAAAAGTATTGAAACAGCGAAAAAAAACAGTGAGAAGCTAAAGAAGTAAGTTGCTACGTCCTTATTCCTTATTGTTTATTCCTTATTTCTTATTTCCATGACAGAAAAACTTCTGCACTTCATCTGGCAATTCCAGTACCTTAATAGAACTGAACTTTGTACAAAGGAGGGGGAGCCGGTGGAGATCGGGTTTCAGGGTCATTACAACAGCAACCAGGGGCCGGATTTTTCAGATGCAAAGATCAGGATCGGGAAAACAACCTGGGCGGGAACGGTCGAATTACATATCAAAACTTCCGACTGGGCCAAACATCATCACCAGGAAGATAAAAATTACAGGAATGTCATTCTTCACGTAGTATGGGAAGATGATGGGTGGCAAAATGATATCCCGGTGCTGGAACTGCAGGGAAGAGTTTCCGGGATCCTGTTACAACGATATGAAGAGTTGATGTATGCAGGGTCTTTTATTCCCTGCGAAAAAACAGTACAACTGGTACCCGAACTCACCTGGAAAAGCTGGAAAGACAGGTTGCTTATCGAACGGTTATTGAGAAAAGCAAGGCTGGCAGAAAATTACCTGCAGGAGAACAATCATCATTGGGAAGAAACTTTCTGGTGGCTGCTGGCCAGGAATTTCGGGATGAGGATCAACGCGGATGCTTTTGAAGCAATAGCAAGGTCGCTACCGCTGGGCATTCTTGGAAAACATAAATCACACATTCATCAGCTGGAGGCTTTATTGATGGGACAGGCGGGCTTGCTGGAAAGAGAATTTAAGGAAGCCTATCCTCAACGCTTACAGGAAGAATATAAATTCTATAAAAATAAGTATAGCCTCCAGCCAGGTAGTAATCCTGTCTTCTTCCTCCGGATGCGCCCGGGGAATTTTCCCACGATCCGGCTGGCCCAGTTGGCGGTGTTCCTTCAGCATTCCGATCATTTATTCATGAAAATTAAAGAAACCGATTCTCTAAAAAATGTTAAAACATGGCTGGATATAACCGCCAGCGACTACTGGCATTATCATTATTGTTTTGATGAAGAAACCGCTTTTAAAGAAAAGAAACTCGGGGAATCCATGATCACTAATATAATTATCAATACACTGGCACCCCTGCTTTTTACGTATGGCCGTTACCACAACGAAAATCACTACAAAGAAAAAGCGGTAGACTGGCTGGAAGGGACGGCTGCAGAAAGTAACAGTATTACCAACAGGTTTCAGCAACTCGGGATCATCAATAAAACAGCGGTTGATTCGCAGGCATTGATCGAATTGAAGAATGAATATTGTAATAAAAAAAGATGTCTCGAATGCGGAATAGGAAATTCGATCTTAAAGGTTGTCCCCCAACCATAAACCCCAAACCACAAACCCTAAACTATTGCCAGCTTCCCCAATCCAGTTTCACCTCGATATCCGGGTGAATACTCAGTCGTACGGGGCAGGTATCCCCAATATGTTTTAAAAGGGATCTTGTTTTCTCGTCGGTATTTTTCAGCGTTGCTGGTATATGAAAAATTAATTCTATGCCGCTTACACGACGGGGATCCTGTTTCATCATCTTCAGCACTTCGATCTTTACCCCATCCAGGTCAAACCCGAGGGTCCGGGCTTTGATCCCCATCACGGTGATCATGCAGGTAGCAAGGCTGGTGGCCATCAGGTCGGTGGGAGAGAAACGTTCTCCCTTACCGTTATTATCCACAGGGGCATCGGTTTCAAAGGAAGACCCGCTGCGAAGGTGGGTACAGGTGGTTCTCAGGTCCCCGTTATAAACTACAGTCGAAGTCATTATCAATATTTTGCCCTAAATTTACGTTATTAACTAAGAGTAAAAGGAGGGAAGAAGAAAAAGAGTTTCCGGAACTTCTTCCTTGCCTGCGGCTCTTAATTAAGGAAAAATAAAATAAGAAGAGAGAGAATCTCTCTTTATCACTTTTTTCTCATTTAATCTCTTAGCTAAAAAGTATCTGTGTGAAGAAACTAAGTCTCACTGTATTACTGGTATCGATAGTTCTTGCTATAGCTGCACAGGATTCTACCAGTCAAAATTCGCCCAGGGATGATAAGAAAGATGCCCGTCGCCAGAAAGTGAATAACCTGATCAAGCAGGCCGAAGAAGGCGTATTGGTGTACCGCAAGCAAAGCATTTTTGGCATCCAGGGCCGTACGAACGGGTACGGGATTTTTTACGAGGTGGGTCGAATGCAAACCAACCGTAAAACAAATACATACCGGATCGATCTTACGGAAATCAAACATGCAAAAGAAGAGAAATCATCCAATGCCGGTTTATTCTTTGGTAACCCGTTTATCTATGGCAAGATCAATAGTTTTTACCAGTTCACCCTCTCTTTCGGCCAGCAATATATTCTCGGGCAGAAAGGAAATAAGAACGGGGTAGCTGTTTCAGCGATTTATAACGGCGGACTGGCTATTGGCCTATTGAAGCCTTATTACCTTGAAGTGGAAGATCCAATGGGCAGCGATAACAAGATCATTAAATATTCGGAGGCCAATCGCGACCTGTTCCTCGGTCCCAGTATTGTAGGCGCAGGTGGTTTTGGAAAAGGCTGGAACGAACTGAAACTTAAACCCGGTGGTTTTGTAAAGACCGCTCTTCGGTTTGATTATGGACGTTTCAATGAAGTGGTGTCAGGGATCGAAGTAGGATTGAGCCTTGAATTCTATGGCTCCAAGATCCCGATCATGGTTGATCAGAAAGACAAACAACTATTCTTCCAGGGATATATAGCACTTCTTTTTGGAAGGAGAAAGTGATCAACAGCCAGGTTATCCTGGTTACTTAATAATGCCCTCTTTTAAACTTTAATATTCCCTTCGTATTTTTGCTTCATGATCGAACTTCCGGTAGTTCCCGCTATCAGTGAGAAAGAGACGAAAGTCAAAAAACCCGATTGGCTCCGGGTCAAACTTCCTATTGGCGAAAGCTATAAACATGTCCGTAATCTTGTTGACAGTCATAAACTCCATACGATCTGTGAAAGTGGTAATTGCCCCAATATGGGTGAATGCTGGGGAGCGGGTACCGCCACCTTTATGATCCTGGGAAATACCTGTACCCGGAGTTGCGGTTTCTGTGCCGTAGCTACGGGGAGACCTGAACCCGTTGACTGGGATGAACCCCAGCGGGTCGCCGAAGCTATCCACCTGATGAAAGTGAAGCATGCGGTTATAACTTCCGTAGACAGGGATGAATTAAAAGATGGTGGTTCCATCATCTGGAACAACACCATCAAGGCAGTGAAAGCGCTGAACGCGGATACTACACTGGAAACACTGATCCCGGATTTTAAAGGAAAGAAAGAAGATATTCAGCGGGTAATCGACGCGGCACCCGAGGTGGTGAGTCATAATATCGAGACCGTCGAAAGACTGACCAGGCAAGTACGGATCCAGGCCAAATACTGGAGAAGTATGGAAGTGATCCGCACGCTCAAAGAAGGAGGTATGCGGACCAAAAGCGGTATCATGCTCGGCCTGGGAGAAGAAAAGGAAGAAGTGGTACAGACCATCAGGGATCTTCATGCGAACGGCTGTGATGTGATCACGATCGGGCAATACCTTCAGCCTACGAAAAAACATTTACCTGTTCACCGTTTTGTACACCCCGATGAATTTGCTGAATACCGCGAGATCGGGTATAACCTGGGACTGGATTATGTAGAGAGCGGCCCCCTGGTGCGCTCTTCCTACCATAGCGAAAGACATGTGTTTCCGGGATTGGGAAGAAAGGAGTGGCAAGCAGGAAAGCTTTTAGCCGTTAGCCATTAGCCAAGAGCCATGAAGAAATTTTTACTACTTATCTTTTTTGCGACATCGGTTTGTCTTTCTTCTTTTGGGCAACTGAAATGGCAGAATGTAGATTCATTATACCAGCCATTGCCAGCAGGTGTTCACATTTATTTTACGGATAACCCTATCGATACCGCTCCTTTCAGGGCTTATTATTTTATCGCGGATATAAAAGATAAAAGGCTTGAGTTTACAACGGATACCTCAAGAGACCGGCGGCTGACGCCTTCGGTTTTTTACCAGCGCAATAATAAGCCGCTCCTGGTGGTCAATTGCACTTTTTTCTCTTATGAAACGAACAGGAGTCTCAATACAGTGATCATGGACGGAAAGATGGTTGCGTATAACCAGCATACGATCGCCGGTAGAGGGAAAGATACATTTACATACAGGCATCCCTTCCTGAGTGCGCTCGGGATAAGAAAGGATCGTACAGCAGATGTAGCCTGGCTTTATACAGATCCCTCTTATAAAAAGGCATTTGCAATTGAGAAAGCGATCGCACCGATCAAAGACTCATCGGTCTCGATCAGTTCAAAAAAAGTTTTCAGGTATTGGTTTTCAAACCCTGGTGCTTCTTACCGTGGAAGCATCAAACATGCTAAATGGAAAATGGAAACCGCGGTGGGTGGGGGGCCGGTTCTTTTGCAAAATGGGGAGATCGCAATTAGTAATAACGAAGAATTGAAATTTGCAGGCAAAGCGATCGGTGATAAACATCCCCGGACGGCGATGGGCTATACAAAAGATTATAAACTTATTATCCTTGTTATTGAAGGAAGAAATAAAGTGGCGCATGGAGCTACTCTTATACAGGAAGCGCAGATTTTTAAAGAACTGGGTTGCGTGGAAGCACTGAACCTCGATGGAGGTGGCAGCAGTTGTATGCTGGTAAACGGGAAGGAAACTATTAAGATCTCCGATGCTGCAGGTCAGCGCTCAGTGCCAGCTGTATTTCTTATAAAACAACGGTAATCCGCTGTTAAGATTTTCCGAATCCCGCCACTTTGTCTTTCGGCTGACATCCGGTTGCTCAGCCGGCTTCGTAGCTTTACTTCATGAAGACATCCTTACTGGTACTTGCAGCTGTGGTTATGATGGCTGCAGCATTAACGATTAAGAAAAAGAATACAGCTATTCAACAAGAGGCTGCCAGGATCAAGGGTTCCTATAAGCCTGTAGCCGTTCTGGAATTATTTACGTCAGAAGGTTGTTCAAGCTGCCCTCCTGCAGACAGGCTCCTGGCGGAATTAGCGAAACAGGACAATGATATTATTCCCTTATCCTTTCATGTTGATTACTGGAACGGGCTGGGATGGACAGATCCTTTCAGCAATAGTGAATATTCAGAAAGGCAAAGAATCTATAGTAACCAGTTTAACCTGGAATCCGTGTACACACCTCAATTAATCATTAACGGGAAATATGAGATGGTCGGCAGCGATCGCAATAAGGCCGCATCAGTTATAAAGGAAGTCCTGGAAGAAAAGGCACTTGTCCAACTGGGTATTGAGGATGTAAAGATCAGGGAAATGAAAATGGATTTTACAGTTCAACAACAGGGTGATCTCAAAAGAACAGATTTGATCGCCCTGTTGGTCCGGAAGAATGCAGTAATAAAAGTAAAGGCAGGGGAGAACAAGGGTGCTGAATTATCTCATACCAATGTGGTTCGTTCTTTTATAAAACAGGCCGCGTCAGGCAAAAATGAGATCCGGTTTGAACTCCCTGCAGACATTAAAAATAACAACTGGGAGATCATAGTTTTCACCCAGCAAAAAACCGGGCTGAAAATAACAGGAGCTGTAAAATATGAACCGGATCACCAATAACCAGTGACCAGTATCCAGCATCAGGTATTCATTCTACTCCCACACCAATGCACTGGCTCCGAGTATTGCGGCATCCGCCTCTTTTAATTCACTGAAAAGTAATTTCACTTTATTTTTAAATACCTGGACCAGGTTTTCTTCCATGGCCTTCCGGGTAGGATTAATGATAAGGTCCCCTGCCTTGGTGAGACCGCCAAAGAGAACGATCGCTTCGGGAGAAGAGAACATCACGAAATTGGCCAGCGCCTCGCCCAGGATCTGCCCGGTGAATTCAAATACATCATTGGCGATCTTATCACCTTTCTTGGCGCAATCAAATACGGTTTCGCTGGTAATAAGGTCGTTGATAGTAAAATCTCTCAGGAGGCTGTCCGTGTGCGGATGTTCTGTCAGCATATCTATCGCTGTTTCTCTTACCCCTGTTGCTGATGCGTAAGATTCCAATGTGCCGCGGATACCTGTGCCTTTATGCAGTCTTCCCCCGTGCCGGATGATCGTATGTCCCAGTTCGCCCGCAAAACCATCATGACCTAATACAATTTTTCCATCAATGACAATACCACTTCCAACACCTGTGCCCAGTGTAATGACGATGAAATGTTTCATATTTTTCGCACAGCCGTACATCATTTCACCCATCGCTGCCGCGTTAGCGTCATTGGTCAGCTTTACTTTCAGCCCCGATCTTTCCGACATCATCTTGGCGAAAGGAATTATACCCCTCCATTTCAGGTTAGCGGCGTATTCAATATTCCCAGTGTAATAGTTCCCATTCGGAGCGCCGATCCCGATACCCGCGAATTTGTTTATTCCACCGGCCTCTTCGATCATCGGGGTCAGTTTACTATGGAGTTCATCAATGAAATCCTGTGCGGCTTCATGTTTGTTGGTAAGCAACCTGTCCTGTTTCAGGATATGACCATGCCGGTCTACAATCCCGAATTTCGTGTTGGTACCTCCGATATCAACGCCTATGGCAAGATCCTGCATATTCAAATTTTTTAATAGTTGGTAAGGGGTTGCTGCCGAAATTACAACTTCAGCGCTAAAGTTCCGGGGCGGGTTAGTTTTTATAAAATACTTCCCGGCAATTAGCGATTCTTCATTAAGTTCGGGTAAGTATTAAAAAAATGAAAAAGTATTTATGGAGATCGTTCATGTAGCCGCTGAATGTTATCCCGTTGCAAAAGCAGGAGGCCTGGGGGATGTGGTAGGCGCCCTGCCCAAATACCAGGCAGAACTGGGTCATGTCACCAAAGTGGTCATGCCGATGTACCGTACCAAATTCCTTTATGATAATGAATGGGAACTGGTGCACGAAGGTGACCAGCATATAGGACCCCGTTATTTTCATTACAGTGTAATCAAGGAAAAGACCAACAAACTTGGTTTCGATCTCTACCTTGTTGATATTAACGGGCTGCTGGACAGGGAAAAGATCTACGGTTATGAAGACGATACCGAACGGTTTCTTTCCTTCCAGGTGGCTGTTTGCGACTGGCTTAATAAATGGACCCACAGCCCCGATGTGATCCATTGTCACGATCATCATACAGGTCTTATTCCTTTCATGATCAAATACTGTTTTGAGTTCCGGGAGAAATTAGCAGGAATTCCCACTGTCTTTACAGTTCACAATGCCCAGTACCAGGGCTGGATCGGATGGGAACAATATTATTACCTGCCGGCGTTTGACAGCTGGAAATGGGGGATGCTCGACTGGAACAAGACTATCAACCCGATGGCCTCTGCCGTTAAATGTGCCTGGAAAGTAACGACCGTAAGCAACAGCTATATGGAGGAACTGAAACAGGAAGCCAATGGCCTGGAGCATCTCTTTGGCTACGAACAGGGAAAAAGCTACGGCATCTTAAACGGAATTGATACACAGGTCTGGGATCCGCTGACAGATACGATGATCGCAAAGAATTATGACAAGGAACTGGTAGAAAAAGGAAAACGAAAAAATAAAAAAGAACTGGCCGGCCAGTTTGGGCTCGACCCGGATAAACCCCTGATCTCTTTTGTAGGGCGACTGGTGGGAGAGAAGTCTGCCGACCTCCTGCCCGATGCTATCAGTCAATCCATTTACCAGCACCATGGCGATGCCAATTTCCTGGTATTGGGTTCGGGTGATCCTGTCCTGGAAGATAAACTGGACCAGATGCGGCACCGGTTCAATGGTTATTTCAATTCGTATATAGGTTACAATGAATCCCTGAGTCACCTGATCTATGCAGGGTCTGACTTCCTGCTGATGCCCAGCCGGGTGGAACCCTGTGGATTGAACCAGATGTATGCGCTGCGGTATGGAACGGTCCCCATGGTAAGAAGCGTGGGCGGTTTAAAGGATACGATCACCGATTTTGGCGATAAACAGGGATTCGGAATCCGGTTTGACCAGGCCAGTGTGGGAGATATTACTTATTCGGTAGGCCGGGCTATTGACCTTTACAATAATAAACATGACCTTTATAACTGGATGAGGGGTTATATGATGACGATTGATCACTCGTGGGATTCGTCGGCGCAGCAGTATATTGATTTGTACCAATCTTTAAATAGATGATAACTGATAGTTGATAGATGATAGTTCTTTAAAGCGGGAAAAATCTTTTTTCGTATTGTTTTTTCCCCATTTCCCGAATTGGGATTTAGTTTAAAATTAGAGTTTAAACTAAAACTATCATTTATGAGTAGGGACAGTATTTTAAAGCAAAAGAGTTTTGATTTTGCTGTAAGGATCATTAACTTATATAAATTTTTAAAAACCAAACATAAAGAATTTATCATATCAGGACAGGTATTCAGATCCGGTACCGCCATCGGGGCGTTAATAAGAGAAGCTGAACATGCGGAAAGCAGGAAAGATTTCTCTCATAAACTAAATATTAGCCTTAAAGAAGTAAATGAAAGCATTTACTGGCTTGAATTATTATACGCTACAGGATATTTAAACAAAAAAATGTTTGATTCTATAATAAAGGATGCTACTGGTTTATTAAAGATGCTCATTGCAAGTGTACGGACTACAAAAAGCAGAACTGTTTAAACCAGTAACAACTTTCATCTATCATCTATAAACTATCATCTGCAAACATGGCTATTCGTACAATTACACATTCACGCGAAATAGTTTCAGTGATCCTTGGCGGGGGAGCGGGGAGTCGTCTTTATCCATTAACCGCCAGCCGCAGCAAACCCGCTGTTCCTATTGCAGGGAAATACAGGCTGGTGGATATTCCTATCTCCAATTGTTTGAATAATGGGATCGGGAGAATGTTCGTGCTGACACAATTCAATTCCGCTTCTCTCAACAGGCATATCAAGAACACCTATCATTTCAGCGCTTTCAGCAAAGCTTTTGTGGATATCCTCGCTGCTGAACAAACACCCGATAACCCAACCTGGTACCAGGGTACAGCGGATGCGGTACGACAGGGACTTCGCCATATCGAGCCTTTTGAAAGTGATTATGTGCTGATACTTTCCGGCGACCAGCTATACCAGATGGACTTTGCAGAAATGCTGGACAACCATAAAGCCCTTGGAGCTGATATTTCGGTGGCCAGTATACCCGTAACCGAAAGAGAAGCACCTGAGTTTGGGATTTTAAAATCGGGGAAAGGATTGATCACTTCGTTTATAGAGAAACCCAAAAAAGAATTGTTGCCCGAATGGGTAAGTGAAACAGGGGACCAGATGAATACCGTGGGCAGGAATTACCTCGCATCCATGGGTATCTATATTTTTAACCGGCAGCTATTGTTTGACATGCTGCAAAATGAATTCATGGAGGCCACTGATTTTGGTAAGGAAATCATCCCCCAATCCATCAACAAGTATAAAGTAGCCAGTTACCAATATGAAGGGTACTGGACCGATATCGGGAATATTCATTCTTTTTTTGAAGCTAATCTTGACCTGACCAGGGAGATTCCCGCTTTTAATCTTTTTGATAACGAACGGATCATTTATACCCGTTCCCGGATGCTGCCACCGGCAAAGATAAGCGGCACCACGCTGGAGAAGACCCTCGTGGCGGAAGGTTCGATTATCCATGCATCCCGTATCGAGAGTAGCATTATCGGTATCCGTGCACGTATCGGGCTGGGGTCTACGCTGGTCAACTGTTATATTATGGGTAATGATTCTTATGAAACCCTGGAAGAAATAGCCGAAGCCAATGCGAAGGGAGTTCCTTTAATGGGTATCGGCAGCCGTTGCTATATCAAGAACGCAATCATTGATAAGAACTGCCGGATTGGTGATGATGTACGGATCAACGGCGGAACTCATATCGAAAATACCGATCATGCCCTGTATACCGTAAAGGACGGTATAGTGGTCCTGAAAAAAGGCGCGATTATACCTAATGGATTTGTAGTCTGACCCGGATCAGATGATAAAGTTGATCAATAACTTGCTTCCATAGCTTCCCCATTGCGTCGCGATCTTATCAAGGGCGGTCAGCATGCTGGTCCGGCTCATCTTCTTTCCTTTAGTGGCCGGGTTTACCTTATTCATTTTTACATCAAATACTTCCACTTTAGTGGCGAACCAGGTAGCATGAAGACGGGGTATACCCATGCCCAATATCATACCCGGCAGACCCTGGATACCTTCAGGGCCGCCGTTCACCAACAGTTCATCGGTATAAAAAGCAAAAATGGCGATCGAGTCATTCAGCACACCTACCGCTTTACGGCAATCATAACCCGCAATCGTCCGCACATCACCGGTGATCTTCCATTTTATTTTCAGTAGGCTATCTTCCACGAGGAAAGTTTCTTCAAAAACAGGCTTCTGCGAAACAGAAATGCCTTTCTTGTAATCTGTATAAACAATATTCTTGTCGCCTACGGGGCGGTAAAAGCTGCGGGGATCGATAGGTGTTTCTTTACCGGGCTGGTAGATGGAATGGGTGGTATCGCCGGTGAATTCGTAATAGTTCACCATGGAAACAGGATAGCGGTCCTTCATTTGTTCGTACCAGCTGGAACCTTCCTGCAGGTCTTTCATGAGCTGACGGACACTGGTTGTTTTTTCGTATTCCACTTTGATAGTGGGAAAGAAACGGGCCTGCGCATTCACCGTTTGACCGGCAAATGCAATCGCAATGCTGAATAATAGTTGTTTTATCATTTCTTTTCTCCTCCCGGCATTTTATTGAATGACCATTCGAATTTCAGCAGGAAATAACGGCTGATCTTCTGGTAACGGTCGTCAGATATAAATGTACTGCTGATGTTCCTGGTAAACCCTTTGTTATCATCCATGATATCGTTGGCATAGAAACCGATCTTGCCGGCATCCTTTTTAAATATCTTTTTCTCCAGGTGCGCATTCCAGATCACCAGGTTAGTATTGGTAGCGCTGGCGAATGCGTTGATCCGCTGGCGGAGATCAAAATTCACATCTGTTTCCAGTTCTATCTTCCACGGTAGCATGACACCCGCTTCTGCACGACCACCATAAGTAAAGTAATTATTGTCCACACTGGCGGGCAGGGAAGAGCGGGAAGAATTGTAACCAAAACTGGGATTGATGCGAAATTCATATTTGTCTTCGGCTTCAATTCCAATACTCAGGTTCATGCTAAGGGTGAATGAATTGGTCTCGGCTTTTGTACCATTTACGAAATTGAAGTACCTGCTGCCATAGCCATTCATACCAAACCCGTAATTCGGTTTCGGTTTAGTTTTTGTGCCATTACTTCCACTGAACATGCCTCCTCCTTTATTATAATTCGCCCAGAGGTTCCAGTTATGATTACCATTTACATTTACGGGATAATAAGTGCGTTTGCCGGTGGTAAAATCAATGGTATTGTACTGGGTGATGGCATTCTCCTGGATATTATAGGAGAAATTGATTCCTAACCAGGACTGGGAAAGAACTTTGTACTGGTTAAAGAATAAGGATAAACCATGATTGAATCCAACCTTTAGATCAGGATTTCCTTTATACTCATTTAAAGGGTCTGAATTATCACGAAGAGGTTGTAATTGGTTGATTGTAGGTTGTCTTGTTGTACCCCTGTAATTGATCCCGAGGTTGGTCTGTTGTTTGGGCATATAATTGAACTGGGCCTGCGGAGTAATATTCAGGAAATTAAAATGAGTGATAGGGCTATTAGGTGTATCCAGGTCTTTTAATCCCAGTTTTACCGTGGAAATACCGGAGCCGAGTCCCAACCTGAATTTCTTATCCGTAAAACGGAAGATCGCATTTCCACTATGTGAAAAAGCATCGAGCTCGAAATTATTACTGAATTCATTGATCAGGACTTCGTATTTCCCGTCAAACCCTTTTTCAAAAGTATTCCGGAGAGAGCGGGAATGATTCTTATTATAAGCATAATCTGCTACCAGCATCCATTTGGCCGACAAGGGTTCGGTAAAAGTACTTTTGACACCCATGGTAGTAGACCGGCCTTCAAATAATTTTTGCTGGTCTGTTGTATCGCTGTAATTATACGTCCCATCGGGATTAAAATACCTGATTCGGGTATTGGTAAGGCCGCTGTTGTTATCATCGGTAATCCCATAACGCAGAACCGTAAGCCATAGCCGGTTCTTCTTCTTAAAAAGTTGTTTATAGGTAAGCTGGTTGTCGGTCTGGTTTCTCCGGGTATCATTCTCGTAGCTATTGAAGCTCTGGTTAACGGTATCCCTGTCGCTGTCGATGAATTCTCCCCAGTTCGTGCCTGTTGAATGGCTGGTCTTATAAGTATTACTGGTTACTATTTTAAAGGAAGCCAGCGAATCAAGTTTCCATTCGTATTTCCCGTTGATGGCATGCTGCTGATTCAGTGCATCTTTGGTGGTGTAGCGGTTACTATAGGTTATCTTATCCGGGGAAATATTTTGATAGAGTGTACTACCGTTATTGGTCGTTCCCAAACTGTTGAAACGGTAGGAGAAGTTGACATTATACTTGTCCGAGTTCCATTTATTACTGAATAAAACACCTGCCGTATAAGCATCCGGTAATCCCCGCAGGTTCCAGTCATTGAAATCATCCCCGCCGCCAAAACTGAAATAATAACCACTCAGTTCATCGTATTCAAAATCATTTTCGATTCCCAGTTTTTGTTTGTCTTCCCAGTTCAGGCTTCCTGTATTGACATTGGTCCTCGTACCGTAAATAGAAAATTTCTTTTTCCCGATGAATTTATTATAAAGGAGTTTGCTGTCGATATACTTGGTAAAATCCGTGCCTGCATAAGCTTTCCCGAAAGCCCCTTTCTTGGAATCTTCCTTGAGTTTTATGTTGACCGTTTTTCCTTCATTGCCGGTACTCATTCCTGTCAGCTGCTGCTGTTCCGTTTTGGTTTCAAAGACCTGCACCTTGTCAACGGCTTTGGCAGAAATGTTCTGGGTCGCCATCGTGGGATCATCCCCGAAGAACTCTTCTCCATCTACTAATACTTTATCAACCCTTTTTCCCTGTGCCACGATCTCCCCCTTACTATTTACGGTGAAACCAGGAAGTTTCTTCAGCAGGTCCTCGACCGTGGCTCCTGTCTTTGTTTTAAAACTGTCGGCTACGAATTCTGTTGTGTCACCCTTGATCCGGATAGCAGAACCCGTTCGGATGACCACTTCTTCAAGGACTTTAGTTTTTAATGTCATATTCACGTTGCCCAGGTCTGTATTGCCATTGATCTCCACCTGTTCCATATAATCGGCAAAGCGGGGATAGGTGACGAGAATAACATATTTCCCGGTATCGACTTTTGGAAGACTGAATTTGCCATTCTCATCACTTCGCGTATAGGTGACCAGGGTTGTATCTGATTTTCGTATAAGGGAGATAGCGGCGAGGTGAAGATTCCGTTTTTCAGAGGAGTCGGCCACTCTTCCGCTGATCACAGCTTTTTGAGCCTGCGAAGAAATTACAGCCAGTAATAATAAACAGGTGAATACAGCTGGTTTAAGCATGTTGGTGGTTTGATTTGTTCCGAAAAATATCAATTTGGCTACTGATCAGAGTTGACATTTACTCGAACGATGTAAAATTGATGATTTCCGGTAAGTTTAGCTTATAGCCCAACCTATACAAATGTTAATTTTTCAGTAAAAAGATGTAAGTTGAGTAGGAGACTCAGCTCATTCAATTCCATAAAATGCCCTCAAAAAACAAGGATATTGGAGAAAAACCCGTTGATAAGATCCTGCCTTCCGGTATTGCCAAACCAAAAACAAAATTGCAGAAGAAAGAAAGCCAGGAAGAGCCAGGTTCAACAACAAAAAAATACGAAGAACTGAATTTTATTGACCTCTCCCGGTCCGTCTGGAATTACTCGCTTCTTACAGATGATGATGTGATCAATTACCAGAACGGTACCCATTACCAGCTGTATAAAAAATTTGGATCCCATTCTATCCAGGTAAATGAAACCTGGGGCATGTACTTCTGTGTGTGGGCGCCGAATGCTACCTCCATTTCCGTGATCGGCAATTTTAATGATTGGAAAAAACACGAATTCGAACTTTATCCCCGCTGGGACAAAAGCGGTATATGGGAAGGATTCATTCCCCATTTCAAACTGGGGGAAGCTTATAAATACCACATTGTTGGGTATGCCAAAAGAAAGCTTGATAAAGGAGACCCTTTTGCCAATTTCTGGGAAAAAAGACCTGACACGGCGAGTATCACCTGGGATATGTATTACGAATGGAAGGATGACAACTGGATGAAGACCCGGAAGAAGAACAACGCGTTGAATGCTCCCTGGTCCGTATATGAAATGCACCTGGCCAGCTGGCAACGACCGGATAAACATGATGAGGAAAGCTATAATACCTATGATGATATCCGGGAAAGACTGGTGCCCTATGTAAAAGAAATGGGATTTACCCATGTTGAATTCATGCCCGTTGCAGAACACCCTTTTGATGGGAGCTGGGGCTACCAGTGTACCGGTTTTTTTGCCGCTACCTCGCGTTTTGGCAACCCGCAGGGGTTGATGCGGCTGATCGATGCTTTTCACCAGGAAGGGATCGGTGTGATCATGGATTGGGTGCCTTCACATTTTCCTTACGACGCTCATGGGTTGTTCATGTTTGACGGGGCACATACCTATGAATATGCCGATATGCGAAAAGGATTTCATCCTGACTGGAACAGTTACATCTTTAATTATAAAAGGGGAGAAGTAAAATCTTTTCTCATCAGCAGTGCCAGGTATTGGTTTGATCTTTTCCATATTGATGGCATCAGGGTGGATGCGGTGTCTTCCATGCTTAAATTGAATTATTCAAGAGAAGAAGGAGAGTGGGAGCCAAATGAATTTGGTGGAGATGGCAATTTGGAAGCCATTGCTTTTATCAAAGACCTCAACGAAACCATTTTCAGGGATTTTCCCGATGTTCAAACCATCGCCGAAGAAGCTACTGACTGGCCCGGCATATCCAAACCCACCTGGCAGGATGGCCTGGGTTTCGGCATGAAATGGATGATGGGCTGGATGCATGACACGCTGGATTATTTCAAACTCGATCCGTTGTTGCGGCAGTTCCACCAAAATAAATTCACGTTCAGCATGATGTATTATTATGATGAGAATTTCATGTTGCCGCTCAGTCATGATGAAGTAGTACATGGCAAGAGCCCGATGATCCACAAATTACCCGGCGACGAATGGCAGAAGTTTGCCAACCTCCGTTTATTGTATACCTATATGTGGACGCACCCGGGCGCGAAATTATTATTTATGGGAAATGAATTCGGGCAGACCACGGAATGGAATTATAAATCGGAATTGAACTGGAGTTTGTTACAATTTGATGCACATCGTTTACTTAAAGATTGTATAAAGGATCTTAATGGGTTACTAAAAGCAGAACCCGCACTCTACCAGCAGCAATTTGACCCGGCTGGTTTTGAATGGGTAGACCTTGATCACCGGGCTGAAACTGTCATGGTCTTTAAACGTAAAGGGAAGAAAAAAGAGGATGACCTGCTTGTTATACTTAATATGACGCCGGTAGTGAGGAATGACTGGATGATTGAAGTAAGCGGAAAGCCTTACCAAGAAGAAATATTCAATAGCGACAGCGCAATATACTGGGGTACCGGTGACGTTTTTAACCCTGAACTAAGGTCTGTTTTGCTTGATAAGGGTCAAAAAAAGTACCGGCTACTGGTAAATTTACCAGCCCTTGGGGGGATAATTCTGAAATAATACTATTTTGGAACGAAATTAGCTAAGTAGCAGCCGGTTAAGTTTTGATTAGTCATTAGCAAAATCTACTTTAGTGATGAGAATCCTATTGAGTACCAATCCTAAATTCACCCTATGATCCGCCTCAAACTAATTATCTGCCTTGTGCTGACAAGTACGTTAGCCTGGTCCCAAACTTCTGTAACAGCTATAAATGTCGGTACCGACAGCGCTGATTATTTTCTTCAAAAAGGTTTGTTGGAAAAGCAGAATGGACGTCGCCTGGAATCCCTGAAAAATTTTGAAAAGGCCCTGAAATATGATGGCAACAGCAAGACCATCGTATCGGAGCTGGCTTCCGCGTATTATGACCTGCGTCGTTATGGCCAGGCAAGAGAAAGCTATAAAAAGCTTGTCGAACTTGGAGACCAGTCGGCTGCTACTTTCAAGCAACTGATGTTGCTCTCTTTCCAGTTAAAACAGAATGAAGATGTGCTGTTTTATGCTGACAAATTAAAGACTGCAGACCCCGCGGAAAAAGTACTTTTCTATGTGGGCAAGGTCCATTATGACATGGATAATTACGGGGAAGCCATCAAATATTTAAACCTCGCTACAAAAGAAGATCCCACGAACGCCGAGATCCCTTATATGATTGCTCATAGCTACTCCGATATGATGAACTATAAACTGGCCATTCCTTTTTTCCAGAAGGCTATCGCACTGAAACCTGACCAGAACTACTGGATCTATGAGCTGGGGCTTATCTGTTACGCGATGAATGATGATAAAAATGCACTGAAATATATTCTCGAAGCAGGCGATAAAGGCCTGAAAAAAGATAACGATTATTTTGAGAACCTCGGTATCGCTTACCTGAATGTTGGCGAACTCGATAAAGGCGTGGAAATGCTGAACGAGATCCTGAAACGGAAACCAAGCGATATGAATATCCTGAACATGGTGGCCGAAGCCTATTATTATAAAGGGAAATACGATGCCGCCACGGAATATTGGGATAGGATACTGGAATACGACAAGACCAGCGCTACTTCCTTATATATGATCGGGATGTGCTACCAGAAGAAAGGAGGAAAAGAAAATAATGAAAAAGGTGTAGCACTTTGTGATAAAGCAATTGAAATGGATCCAAGCCTGGCTTCTCATAAACAAAAGAAGATGATGGCAGGATTATAAAAGAATTTAGCCCTTATTTAAAAGGAGGAAAAGAGATCGTAAAAGCTCTTTTCCTCCTTTTCTCTTTTAGGGTCGTAGCTTACATTCTCTCCGGCACCCGGATTCCCAGCAACCTCATCCCCGAAGCGATCACGTTCGCTGTCATTTCAGATAACTGCAGCCTCAATTGTTTTTTTTCTTCTGACTCAGCATTCATTACAGAGTGTTCGGTGTAAAAAGTATTAAATGATTTAGCCAGGTTGAAGACATAAATAGCGATCACCGATGGGTTATGTTCAGTGCAGGCCTGTTCAATGATCGTGGGATATTGCTCAAGGGAAATGATAAGATCTTTCTCCAGCTTTAGCAGGCTTTTGCCTCCAGCCTCCTGGCTCTTGGCTCCCGACTCCTGGCTTACGTTTACTGGTTGTTTTCTCAGAATCGATTTGATCCTTGCATGGGTATACTGTATGAATGGCCCTGTGAACCCGTGAAAATCGATCGATTCTTCCGGGTTAAAGATCATTTTCTTTTTAGGATCCACCCGGAGAAGGAAGAATTTCAAGGCACCAAGCGCGATGGTATCATAGAGTTCTTCCAGTTCTTCGCCGGTAAAATCTTTTACTTTCCCGAGTTCTTCCGTTTTGTTTTTTGCCACTTTAACCATTTCCTCCACCATATCATCAGCATCTACTACGGTGCCTTCACGGCTCTTCATTCTACCTGTAGGAAGTTCTACCATTCCATAACTCAAATGATAGACACCATCGGCGTAAGGCTTATTCATTTTTTTCAGGATCAGTTTCAGGGCTTTCATATGATAATTCTGTTCATCACCGATCACATAGATACTCTGGTCGTAATGAAACTGTTCGTATTTCTGTTGTGCCAGTCCCAGGTCCTGCGTCATATAAACAGAAGTACCATCTTTGCGCAGGACCAGTTTTTGATCCAGTCCTTCGTCGGTCAGGTCGGCCCACACGCTTCCATCTTCCCTTTTTACGAATACGCCTTTTGTCAGCCCTTCTTCCACAGATTTCTTTCCCAGGAGGTAAGTGTCACTTTCATAATACATGATATTGAAATCGCTCCCGATACGTTTATATGTCACATCAAACCCTTCATAAACCCAGCCATTCATCATTTTCCAGAGATCGATTACTTCCTTCTTGCCGGCTTCCCAGTCTAGTAACATTCCCTGTGTCCCTTTCATAATAGGGGCTTCTTTTTCGGCTTCTTCCTTTTTCATCCCGCCTGTCACCAGTTCTTCCACCTGTCTTTTGTACTCATCATTGAATTTGACATAATATTCTCCTACGAAATGATCTCCTTTGGTATGGGTGGATTGCGGAGTAGCGCCATTGGCAAAAAGCTGCCAGGCGATCATGCTTTTACAGATATGGATACCGCGGTCGTTCACAATGCAACTCTTGATAATCCCGTAGCCGCGCTGTTTTAAAATTTCAGCAACACTCCAGCCCAGGAAATTATTTCTCAAATGACCGAGGTGTAAGGGTTTGTTGGTGTTGGGAGAGGAGTATTCCACCATTACTTTCTGCCCGTTATCGCGTTGGGATCCAAAACCGGCAGCAGCAAAATTGGATTGAAGAAAACCTGTCCAGTAATCATCGGCAATGGTAAGGTTCAGGAAACCCTTGATGACATTATAACCGGTAAAGATCCCGGGGCTTGTTTTCAGCATCGACTCACCGATTTCTTTGCCCAGTTGTTCCGGTGATTTTTTAAGTTGCTTTACAAAAGAGAAAAGTACTACCGTATAATCTCCCTCAAATTCCGGGTTGGTACTGTTAATGGTTACCCCGGACTCAGGAAAATCCTGTTGATACAATTCTTTCAGTGCCTTTACCACCAATGGTTTTACCTGGCTGACGATGCTCATCCTTCCTGTATTTTAACTGCGAATTTACGAAGCGGTGAAGGGAATTTGGAATTTCTTTCATTTACCTTTGCCACCATTCATGCGAAGACATATACATAGTATCAGGGACCTGTTGTTGCCGGCAGTTGATTTCTTCTACCCGCCATTCCGCAAACTGATGGGTTTGCAAACCTTCCGGTATGCCGCATCTGGCGGTATCAATACTGGTTTAGGGTTTATCATTTTTTATATTGCATTCAAATTTATTTTCAAAGAAAAACCGCTTGACCTTGGCTTCTATGCGTTTGAAGCGCACAGCGCGGCTCTCTTCCTTTCTTTTTGTATATGTTTTCCTTTTGGATTCTTCCTGATGAAATACGTAGTGTTCAGTGATTCGAAGATGAAGGGAAGAGTTCAGTTATTCCGGTATCTTTTGATCTATGTTTTCAACCTGGGTATCAACTATGTATTACTGCGACTTTTCGTGGAGAACCTGAAGATTTACGCGGTATTTGCTCAAATATTGACTACCTGCATCATGATCATCTTCAGTTATATAGCCCAGCGAAATTTTACTTTTAAGATCAGGAATGCGGAAGACGAGATTACAGGGTGAAATTGATCGATTCAACTTTTACAGACAAACTGCCGGTACAATTGCTGCGGATCACCAGTTGCTGCTGCATCGGGTAGATACCGATCAGTTTGATATCGCTGATAGTCCCATAACTCCGGATGCCTTTGATCCATTCCTGGTTGAGTTGCTGGCCCATATTGGCTTTGGCCGTATCAATATAACCACCCAGTTCAAAGCGGGCATTTTTACTTATTTCTTTCGTGATTTTTTTATCGAATAACCAATCCGCCGAACCCAGCAATACATTCTTTGACTTGATATCAAAGTCAATATCTTCTATCTCGATACTGCGGCTGTCATTCTTATAAACAGGTTTTCCCACGAGGTACACGATACCTTCATTCGTACCGGAGAACCTGATCTTAATGATCAGCTTTTCAAAACCACCTCCGTAGATACTGCATTCATCGATGATGAATTTCTTTTTAATAAACCCTTTTTTAAAATTGAATTCCTTACCCCGCAATTGTGCATTCATCAGGGTACTCAGTGAGTCGTAACTTAAGACGGCGTCAAGGAAAACCGAAAACCCTTTTTGTTTGCTGAAAGGCCCCAGGTTCGGGATCCAGGAATTCCGTTCAGCGGGTTTTTCAAAACTAACGACCGGTTTAGCAGATAAACCCAGGTAAATGTTCAGCACATCTTTATCGACAAACAGGTTGTTGATATGAATCTTCTGCGGGTTGATCTGCAGCCACCCCAGTCCATTGAGATTGTATACTTTATTTAGTTGGTCCCAGACCTGCTGGAAGCGGGGTTTCAGGTCAACTGCCCCGTATTTTTTTTCCATGTCCCTGCCCGAAGCATCGAGTTCCGCGGTAAGACCTTTCATTACCTGTTTGGTGATATCCTGTCCCCAAAAACATACTTCGCATTTATCGAGTGGCTGCGGGTCATTTCTCTTCATGGATAATTTAACCTTAAAATCGGGCTGCACGATAACAGAATTGTCAAAAGAAACATTTACCCTTCTTTCAGCTTCATTAAAACCGCAGCGGCAGGCAGGTGTCCAGGGTGAAATAACCGTTCCGTTCACACAAACCCTTGTTGAACCGATGATTTTATAATACCCCATAAACCCGATCGAAAGTGAATTGCCGGCACCACTGATCTGGAGAGGGCTACGATGGAATATATATTTGTACCGGGTATCACATCCCTCCTGTACCCAGTTATCAGGATAACCCGGTGAAGTAAAAAGAGTGTCTACACTTTTTTCCGCCATGGTATACATGGGTTTCAGGTTGACCTGGATTGGGATATTGATCTCGGAATTGGGTAAGGAGTCCAGCCTGAAATTACCGGGGGAAAGATCAGGATTACCGGGGTTGATCTTTTGGGAATGGGAAATAAGAGAAGGGGCCAGGAAAACGAAGAACAATAGACTTTTTACTTTCATACCAGCGGTTAATGACAAAAGTAAAAAAAACCCACCGGGAACTAGTGTTAAACCTACGATGGTTTAACAGTATTTTTAAGATAGTAAAATCATCCGCGGTTATATTTAGGGTACAAAACTAAGATGACTACTAAAAAACTGCTAACAGGCCTGCTGATCATTCTTTCCCTTGCGGGTTATAGCCAGGATTCTGCCCGGCAAAAGATCAGCGTCAAAATAAATACAGAACTACTGGGCGAATGGCAGGGTTATCCTGTCAATTCAGCCATTTCCTCACCTGCCTTGATAAGAACCAATAGGGCGAATAGCAGTGCACTGCCGATCGGATTTGACAGTGTTACGGACAATCCCTATCGCCATGGCGCTTTATATATGGCTGTCAAGACACTTGTGCAGTTCCGAGAGAAGCTGTTCTTAAAAGCAGATCTGTATTGCGAATACCGGGGGTTTTCTTATGGCAGCTATCATAACAATAACCGCGTTCTGTATCCTGTTCTGCAGCTGGATGCCCGGGATACGATCCGTTTAGCGAAGAAAAAACTGGCAGTGGAAGGTAGTGTGGGTCAATACCTGGATGTAAAGGAAGATGAAGGGATCATGATTTATAACATCGATCTACAGGGAGCATCCTTCAAGCTGGGATCTGGAAGCTATGAATTCAGGTACGTGATCTATGCTGATCTATTTAATTCGATCGGGTTGAATATTGATGATTTCCATTCTGTGTCGATACGAAAATATTTTACCGGTCGAAATAGCTACCTTGGTTTTTCCTATTATTCGGCAGCACCTCCTGGGACCGAACACAGGTTTCACTCTTATTATAACCTCTTTGGATCGGTGGGTCTGAATAATAAAAACACGTTCTATGTGCAGGCCAGCTACCTGAATCTTTTTACAAAGAATATCTATCCCGATTTCAAAGGAGTACAGAAACAACTAGCTTTTTTAGCGGGAGTGGAGACCAGGCAAACATCGAAACATATCGTTTTTTCAAACAGGCTTGAATTGCGCTATTACGGCATGTACTATAATTTATTCCATACTGATCCAGCGCTGCGCTACCGCGAACCCGTGACGGGCTGGAACGGTATGTATGGAAACACAACCGGTAAATACCTGTATCCACTTCGGAAATCCAACACAGCTTTTAGCCAATGGGCCGTATTCACTGAGTATGCCGGCTACAGGATCTGGGCTATTTCAGATGCCGGCAATCTTTCTGTGAATGCAGATAAAAAGCTGGGCATCGAACTGGACTATGATATCAATTTTATCGATGCCCGACTTGACAAAATATTTTACCCCGAACCCGGTAAAACACATTCATCGTTTGTGTATCCATTCTTTAAACTTGCCTTTAATTATTTTGACGTAAAAGAATTAAAAGCAAGTCTTTTTGTTTCGAATAGAACAATGAACCTGGATATCGGTTACCCCACAGCTTACCTGTTAAAAAGACCCTTTGCAGGTGTCTCCATTTTGTTTCGTATTTAAGCTGGCTATTTCCAACCACCCGCAGGCATTTCCTTGGGTTGTGTCATACTGAACCAGTTGCCACAACCGTCATTTACGATGCATTCGATACCGTAAAACTGCTCCTTGGGCTCTGTGATATTGACACCTTTTGCTTTCAGCTCTTCGTAAGTGGCCCTGCAATCAGGTGTATGAAGAACACCGGCGCCCATCACTCCTTTATCCAAAAGTAGCTTCAGCGCTTTTTGTGTTTCAGCATCCCAGCCCATGCCGCCGCCTTCACCCGAAGCATCCATCAACACTACTTCCAGGTCTGGCTGTTCAGGAGGATTCAGGGTCAGCCATCGCATGCCATTATCCATTTTTACATCCGTATTTACTTTGAAACCGAGCTTATTGACATAGAAATCATAAGCTTTTTCCTGGTCGGTTACAAAAAAGGAAGTGTGGGAGAGTTTAGTTACCATGTTTTTTGTTTTAGAAAGTAAATCTATGCAGTAAAGAGGAGAGGGGCTTCTTGGATCTTGCTTTTGCTGGCTAGTAGGTGGTAGCTAGTGGCTAGTGGGTCCTACTCGCCACTCGCCAAACCCCACTAGCCTAATTTATATTTCTCAAAAAAACAATGCGGGATGGCTTTCTTAGGTTGGGCCAGTTGCTCCATCTTTTTCTTGTAAGCCATGTTACGGTAGTACTGTGGGGCAAAACCAATTTCTTTTTTAAACAGGACGCTGAAAGAACCGATACTCTCAAACCCTATTTCGTTACAGACTTCTGTCACCGGTTTATTTTTTGCCAGCAAGTCCTTAGCCTTGTCCAGTCTTTTTTGTGTGATGTATTGATGCGGAGTTCTTTTATAGACTTGTTTGAATAATCGATGAAAGTGAAACCGGGAAAGAAAAGCGTGTTTCGAGACCTGCTCCAGGTCGATCGCTTCCTGGTAATTCTCGTCAATATAAACCTTGGCAGTAACAATGCGCTGGTATATATCCGTGGTTAAATTCATAGCTGCTTAAAGTTAACGAATTGCGATGGTCGATAGTCAACAATCCATATTCATTGACCATTCAATTTTCACGCCCGGTCTGCAGGATTCTTCCAGCCTTTGCCCAACCGCTCAATGGTCCCCTTTATTCTTTCGGTCCTGGTTTCCTCCCTTTTCGCTGTTACGATCCATTCCAGGTATTCTTTTTTATTCGTGAATGAAAGTGCATCGAAAAGGCCTGCTTCTTTTTTATTCTTCTTCAAAGCCGCGGCAACATCATTGGGTAACCTCACTTCTTTTGTTTTGGGGTTGATCCAGTTAAATATTTCCCTTTCCACTTTTGGTTTGGCTTCTTTCTTCCTGTCTTCATCGGTCTTCGCCCGGAAACCAAATACCGACCATGTATCATCAAAGGAGATCAGGCTGATCCAGGTTACTTTATCGCTTTCGGCCAATAAGCAGTCCCAGCCCTTATCCCTCGTCAGGTCGGTTTGTATTTTTGAACTGCCTTTTAGATAATACACCCATATTACCACCCCGGGTTTTACCAGCTTCATCACTTTACTCATTTCTTTTTCGAGTTGTGCCCGGTCAGCGAGGAACCAATGTACCTGGTCATATTCTTTTCCTGAATTAAGGATCTTTACTCCCCCGGGTAACCCTGACAGTCCCTTTTTAAAATCGGCCGGTGCATTCAGGGCAAGCAGGGTGTAATCCGCTTTGATCCTCAGTTTCTTAGAAATTGAATTCGCCATACAAACAGTTTAATGATCAAATTTATATACTGCAGTTCAGCAGCGTTTCTCTAAACTTGCTTTTTTTCAATTAATAACTCAAAAAAAAGGAACTTTAAAGTACTAAACCTTTTTATATGAACCGGAGATCACCTGTTTTCTTTCTTTCTTTTCTTTTCCTGTCGTTTATCGCCATTGCCCAAAAAACTGATACGATAGCCACACATGCTTTTTACAAGAAGGCTATGTCACAAATAAATTCAAAACATATAAACTGGGTAAAGAGCAGTGCAAAATTGGTAGTAAAAGATAACCTTTCAGAATCCGATGTCAGGAATATGGCTTCTAAATATGGAAGCATGGGTTCCCTGGGTGCTATGGATATAGAAGCATTGGTTTCCCTTATAATGATGCAGTTAGCTAAAGATGCCCAGGATGATCTTAAGGCCTTAATGGAGCAGATGAAAAAAAACTATGAGCAGAAAAAAAAGATTAGAGATATCCTGGCCAGGATAAAAAAGGAGAGAAATCAAACCCTTTTGAGAGCCCAGCTGGATTCATATTATTTATTAATCAGGAAACGACCTTCCGGAACTGTTGTTAAGGGAGAGTCAACTAAACCTGTAACAAAAGAAGAGATAGATGAATTGGTTAGTAAAATGAGCGATGAAAGTGATTCATTGAGTGAACAGGGAGAGCAGCAGCAACTTAGGATGCAGTTGGTTATGGACAGGATGACCAAAGCTGATGAGGCCGCATCGAATGCGCTCAAAAAATTTTCGGAAACTGCCAACAGTATCATTCAAAACCTGAAATAGGGGATAAAAACACCCGGCTTTCAAAATCTGCCCTTCAGGGTATAATCACCCTTTTTTACAAATTCCGGATCTAAAAAGAATCCGTAACTAAGCCTCAATCAGTGTGATACAAAGAGAAAATTATTCCTTATGGGACTGCCATTTTTTCACATTCCATCCTCACGGCACAATGATTGACAAGATATGGAAGCTTGTCCTGCTCCGCCAGCTGGCGGAAGGAGGGTCATTAAAAAAGGAAAAAAATAAACTATGGGAAAGATCATTGGAATAGACTTAGGAACCACGAATAGCTGCGTAGCAGTTATGGAAGGCAATGAGCCGGTGGTAATAGCCAACGATGAGGGTCGCCGTACAACCCCGTCTGTCGTGGCTTTTTTGAAAAATGGTGAACGTAAAGTGGGCGACCCGGCCAAACGCCAGGCCATCACCAACCCCCAAAACACCATTAGTTCGGTAAAACGATTTATGGGCCGCCAGTTTGATGAAGTGACCGAAGAGATCAGTCACTGGAGTTATAAAGTGGCAAAAGGTGACAATAATACCGTTCGGATTGACATAGATGGCAGGTTATATACTCCGCAAGAGATTAGCGCCATGGTGCTCCAGAAAATGAAGAAAACAGCCGAGGATTACCTTGGTCATGAAGTGACCGAAGCCGTGATCACCGTACCTGCCTACTTCAACGATGCCCAGCGCCAGGCTACCAAGGAAGCCGGGGAAATTGCCGGGCTTACCGTTCGCCGGATTGTGAACGAGCCTACAGCGGCTGCCCTTGCCTATGGACTTGATAAAGGCAACCATGATCAGAAGATCGCCGTATTCGATCTCGGTGGTGGTACGTTTGATATATCGGTCCTGGAATTAGGGGATGGTGTATTTGAAGTAAAATCCACTAACGGTGATACCCACCTGGGTGGTGACGACTTTGATAAAGTGGTCATGGACTGGCTGGCCGACGAATTTAAAAAAGACGAAGCGATCGACCTTCGTAAAGACCCGATGGCCTTACAACGTTTAAAAGAAGCTTCTGAAAAAGCAAAAGTGGAATTGAGCTCATCTTCAGAGACAGAGATCAATCTTCCTTATATCACTGCGGTGGATGGCGTTCCCAAACACCTCGTGAAAAAACTGAGCCGTGCAAAATTTGAGCAGCTGGCCGATAACTTATTTGCCCGTTGCCTCAAGCCCTGCGAAGCTGCATTAAAAGATGCAGGTTTATCGGCTTCACAAATTGATGAAGTGATACTGGTGGGTGGTTCTACAAGGATCCCCAAAGTACAGGAGATCGTGGAAAAATTCTTTGGCCGCAAACCTAACAAAGGGGTGAATCCTGATGAAGTAGTGGCCGTAGGCGCTGCTATCCAGGGCGCGGTACTGACCGGTGAAGTAAAAGATGTGTTGTTGCTTGACGTAACGCCTCTTTCACTCGGTATTGAGACCATGGGTGCTGTTATGACAACCCTGATCCCGAGCAATACGACCATCCCTACCAAAAAATCAGAAGTATTCTCTACGGCCAGCGATAACCAGCCCGGCGTACAGATACATGTAATGCAGGGAGAGAGAAGCATGGCCAAGGACAACAAAAGTCTCGGCATCTTTAACCTTGATGGTATTCCACCGGCACCAAGAGGTTTGCCGCAGATCGAAGTCACTTTTGACATCGATGCAAACGGTATCCTCCATGTTACAGCGAAAGATAAAGGAACAGGTAAAGAACAAAAGATACATATTGAAGCTGGCTCGGGTCTGAGTAAGGATGAAGTGGAAAAAATGAAGGCGGAGGCAAAAGCAAATGAAGCAACAGATAAGGCAGAAAGAGAAAAAGTGGAAAAACTGAACATGGCTGACAGCCTTGTCTTCCAGACCGAAAAGCAACTCAAGGAATACGGAGAAAAAATTCCTGCTGAAAAGAAAACAGCGATCGAGCAGGCTGCTGAAAAACTGAAAGAGGCTCACAAAGCACAGGATATCGCTGCAATTGATACAACTATGGCTGAGTTGAATGCAGCGTGGACAGCCGCGAGCGAGGACATGTACAAGGCGACACAGGATGGCGCTCAGCAACCCGGTACGGATGGGACAGGCGATGCTGGACAACAAACTGCAGATACCGCAGCAGGTGAAGATAATGTGACGGATGTTCCCTACGAGGAAGTGAAATAAGAATACAATTCACCCCTTGTCATCCTGAGCGTATCCACCCTTTGTCATCCTGAGCGTAGCGAAGGATGAAGTGCAATGAGTATTATATTTAAAAGCCCCTGCGAAATAATTGTAGGGGCTTTTATTTCAAAACCATAAAATTCTGCAGATGGAAATCGAAATCTTTACACTCGCTGACTTTGCGCAGGATAATAATTCCAAGCTAACCATTGTGGGAACTTTTGATGCAATCCAGTCAAAACAATTCCCTGTAGCTCACCCGGCATGTTCCATCGCCTGTCGTCTCCGGTTTTCCGAAAAGGAAACAGGCCCGCATGAATTTAAATTGCGGATGACGGATGCGGAAGGGAAGGAGACCATCCAGCCGATCCAGGGAAATATAAATATCGGCAATCCACCTAACGGCCAATTTTCCTCGATCAATATTGTTGTTAATTTCAACCAGCTCCAGTTTGAAAAACCCGGGCGTTATTCTTTTGAATTGTATATTGACGGTGACTGGAAATCCGGGCTGCCGCTTTTCCTGAACCAGGCAGTTTAAGCAATCCTGGTCAGTATCATTTCCCAGTTCCATTCCCAGGTTTGGCCATTATCCGGCGAGAAAGCCTGCGACCATTCCGGATGTTCCGGGTCGGTTGCATCCCATTGGTAGAGCATGATGATGGGATCTCCATTGAAATGATCCGTGGCATAGAATTTACCTACCTTATTCTCAAAGGAACCGGTGACCGGGTGTTCATCCATGGAACAGCCATTACTGTCTATCCAATAAATAGTCCACAGCTTTGTCTGGGAGTTAAAAAGACGGATGGCCATTCCTTCAAACGCATTTCCGTCAAAATGGGCATAATAGTTTTCTACGTTACCAAAACCATTCAGTGCCTTACGCATGTGTAATTCCGATTCAAATTCGTCCCAGTCATTATTTCCAGCCAATCTTTTTTTCAATTTTCGGTTATCCACTTTCCATTTACCGGGGAGGAAGTCAAAATCATGCTGAGAAGAAGACGCTGAAGGTTTAATTGTTAATGCTGACCGCGCAATCGTTGTTGGTTCCATGTATTATATTTTAATATGTAAGAACAAACCTAACTGCCCTTACTGACAACCCTATGGCAGTTACTAATTTATTTTCAGCTACTTTATTTACTGGTATACTTACAAAACACACTTGCCGCTTCTGCTTTTTTCCGTACATTTGCACCTCAATTCCGGGCTTATCAGCATGCTTGCTGCGGATGACTGAATTCAACACTTCTTCTAACGATTCTTAGTGTTTTTCTCCCGTTTTTTGGCCCCGGAACAACATAGTGTCATTTATTAAACCATAATATCATGAAAATTGATGCAAGGCCATCTATTGTCCAGATGGAGCCAGGGGTTTTAAGCAACCTGGTAAGAGAAGTAAGAGAAACATTGGCGACAGACATTGAACTGCCCGAAGTAAAAAAACGTTCCCTCACTTTTGCCGAACTGTGGAATATCCGCAGGAATGCAAGAACGGCGGGAAGCCGCTTTAGCAGGTAATCGTATACAGTTATCCGTTTCCAATTACCGTAAATGCCGGTCACCCGGGAGGGAGGGCCGGCATTACTTATTAGGCCGGGTCAAATTTTTTGCGCCTGATTTCTCCAATCTTATACATTTGTATTCACTAAACCACAGCCGTGACAAAATCTGAGAACCCGTTAATGACCAATTCATACCATGAACTCGTCAAACAAACTTTCAATTTTCCGCAGGAAGGTATTGAAGTGGACAAGGGAAACCTGTATTTTAATGGCCTTGACCTGAATGCCCTGATCGCCAAATACGGCACTCCTATGAAACTGACCTACCTTCCTAAGATCGGGATGCAGATCAAAAAAGCCAAGCAGATGTTTGCGGCAGCTTTCAAAAAGCACAAGTACGAAGGAAAGTATTTTTACTGCTATTGTACCAAGAGCTCACATTTCAGTTTCATAGTGGAAGAAGCGTTGAAAAGCGATATTCACCTGGAGACTTCTTATGCCTACGATATCGAGATCATCAAGAAACTGTATGCAAAGAAAAAGATCACCAAGGATACGCATATCATCTGTAACGGGTTTAAACAAAAAGGGTATACCCGCCGTATTGCCAACCTCCTGAACGCTGGTTTTTCCAATGTAGTACCGGTGCTGGATAATAAGGATGAACTGAAAGAATATGCCACTTCAGTGAAAGTGCCTTTCAAACTGGGGATCAGGGTGGCAGCAGAAGAGGAACCCAATTTCCCTTTTTATACTTCACGATTGGGTATCCGGACCAAGGATATCCTGGAATTTTACGTCGACAGGATTGAGGGTTATGAAAGCAAATTCCAGCTGAAGATGCTTCATATTTTCCTGAACAAAGGGATCAAAGATGATATTTATTACTGGAGCGAACTGAATAAAGTGATCAACCTCTATTGCCAGTTAAAGAAGATCTGCCCGGAACTTGATTCCATCAATATCGGCGGCGGCTTTCCTATCAAGCATTCGCTTGGATTTGAATACGACTACCAGTTCATGATCAACGAGATCGTAAAGAATATTAAAACGGCCTGTAAAAAAGCCAAGGTCCCTATGCCGAATATCTATACGGAATTCGGGAGCTATACTGTAGGAGAGAGCATGGCACATATTTATAGTGTGATAGCGGAAAAGATCCAGAATGACAGGGAAACCTGGTATATGATCGATTCCTCTTTTATAACCACCTTACCCGACACCTGGGGGATTGGTGAAAAATTCCTGATGCTGCCCGTGAATAAATGGGACCAGGATTACCAGCGTGTAGTACTCGGGGGCATTACCTGTGACAGCCATGATTACTATGATTCAGAAGAACATATCAATGAAGTATTTCTTCCTAAAACAAATGGCGACAAGGAACCGCTATACGTAGGCTTTTTCCATACCGGCGCCTACCAGGACCAGATAAGCGGTTATGGCGGTATTAAACATTGCCTGATACCTTCCCCAAAACATATTATCGTGGGCCACGACCGTAACGGTAAATTGGTTGACTGGATTCATGCCAAACAGCAGTCTGCTCAAAGTATGCTTAAAATTCTTGGGTATAAATAAAAAGAGGCCCTTTTGCTGAATAAATTCTGTAAGGCACAGTAATAAATTGTTTCAGTCAAAAGGACCTGGTATCGTGGCTTAATTATCAGTAACGCCTGTTCTGATTATTGGCGGAACGGCTGTAACGTTTCCATTCATTATATTCCCACTTGCTGTAACTCACCCGGTTTAAATACGACCTGTCGAGGTAGAAACGATTATCATAACCTTTCCAGTAAAGGAAACCTGAAGGGCTACGGTGATAATACCTTCCATCCTGGTATCGGTTCATAACAAAGCCTGGCCTGGGGCTGATGATCAGCGAAGCGGAATAACGTGGAGCAGGCCCCGGGGGAGGCGGGGTTTCGGGGTAACGTTCTGTTCTTTCTTTGGTGGCCCAGACACGGCTGGGTTTACAACTGGTAAAAACAAGAGATGCAGCAAGCACAGCCGCTGCCGAAAGCATAAATGTTCGTTTCATGTTCCTGGTTTTAGGGTTAAGGCAAATAGAAATAATAATAATTTTTACAATTGGTTACTGGAATGATTATTAATCCCTGCTCCGCTTACCCCTCACTTCACCGGGATTAGCCGCTTTGGCAACCGGTTCGGTTTCTTCAGGCGTGGTTTTTACTTCAACAGGCGCCGGGTTTGTTTTGACTTGTTCTGTTTGAACAGGTACAGGTTTAGCAACAAGGATTGGGGGCGTTTTTGACTCCTCCGTTTTTAACGTCGAATCATTTGATGCGGGAGTTGCAGGATAAACCTTTGCCAATTTGTCTAATGCAAGCGTTTTACTTGCCGTATCCCTTCCCATAATAATATCGGTCGTCACCCAATTGTCCTGGTCGGGCTCCAGGTTATCAAGTTCAAGGAAGCGCAGGGCTGTTGCCTGGCTGTCTTTTACAGCTACTCCGTCACGCGGGGCAAACAGTTTGCTGGTATATTCCTTACTCGCAGCACAACCTGCGGCCATTGCCACTATTGATAGGAAAACAACCGCCTGTCCAATTCTTACTGTTTGCATAGCTGTAGATTTTATTTTTAGGGTGATTAAAATCTTAACGCATATATGTTTCAATTCATTTGCCATAAAATCTTAAAATCGATGAACAGGAAATACTTTTTCATAGTCTTAACAGTAATACTGTGTGGAACCACCACAAAAGCCCAGACAGCAGAGGATTCCGTAAAGGCAGTTATCAACAGGATGTTCACCGGGATGAAAAATGCCGATCCTATCCTGCTCAAAAGCAGTTTTGCAGACAGCATCCTCCTGCAAACCATTTCGAGAACCAAAGAAGGAGCCCTGGTAGTGCGCAACGAGGATCCTGCAGGGTTCATTGATTTTATCAGTAAAGAGACTCCCGGGAATGCAGATGAGCGGATAAGTTTTGATGTTATAAAAGTGGATGGACCGCTTGCGATCGCCTGGACACCCTATAATTTTTATTACAAAGGCCAGTTTAGCCATTGCGGCGTTAATTCTTTCCAACTGGTGCGGTTTAACGGGGAGTGGAAGATCCAGTATGTAATAGATACCAGGAGAAAGCAGGGATGTTTGCAATAGGGAGAGTAAACGGGGAGCGGCAAGTAGCAAGCAGGGATTTGGGTAATTAGCGTTAATCAGCGTTAAAAAAAGAAACCCCTCGTAGAAACGAGGGGTGTAAACCAAAACCAACTGCTTATGAGAATCTTAAACTATTTTATTTAATTATAATTTCTGTAGCCGAAGCTTTGACTATTTCCTTCTTAGGAAGGTTTAATGTCAGTACTCCATTGATGTAAGATGCTTCAATGTTCGTTGCATCAATTTTTTCGTCCAGTGTGAAAGATCTCTTAAAAGACCTGTAGCTGTATTCCCTGCGGATTTGTTTATGGGTTTCTTCTTTTACCTCATTCTTTTTATCCGCCGAGATTGTCAACAGGTTCTGATCAAGATTCAATTTGAAGTCGGTCTTTTCAAAACCCGGGGCTACCACTTCCAGTTCGTAACTTTTGTCTGTTTCTTTGACGTTAACCGGAACATATCCCTTTCTGTCTGTTCCGTTAAATTCATTTTTGAAAAAAACAGGTAACTCGGTAAAGAGGTCATCTACAAGGTTGTTGAAGGTACCTTCAAAAGGTTTCCTGTTGAATTTTACGTTTGTCATATTTATTTGGTTTTATGTAATTTCTTTTTGTGATTCCCTTGTCATTGTTCAAAGCATGTACCAGCCCTGTTTCCAGGGCTTTTTTCTGCCAATCATGGTTGGTCCTGGTCTGTAGAAGAGACAGAATTTCCGAAATGAGGAATTTTTGCTGTCAATATTTCTTATATCCCGTTAGTGTCATAATACAGTAAACATTTTGTTTACTTTTGCGTTCTATTAAAAACAATAAACATGTATCCTGAAGAAATAGTTATACCCATGAAAGAAGAGTTGACCGATAACGGATTCACTGAACTCCTTTCTTCCTCCGAAGTTGAATCACAGTTGGCTAAAGAAGGTACTACCCTGGTAATGATCAACTCTGTCTGTGGATGTTCCGCAGGTACTGCCAGGCCGGCTGTGCTGCTTGCTCTTGCCAATGCCACACAAAAACCAACTTATCTTTCCACGAGTTTTGCAGGTTTTGATGTGGAGGCTGTAAGGACATTACGCCAGCACCTGATGCCTTATCCTCCTTCTTCCCCCGCAATTGCTTTATTTAAGAATGGACAACTGGTTCATTTTATAGAGCGTCACCAGATTGAAGGAAGACCTGCACAGGTCATTGCGCAAAACCTGGTTGGTGCATTCGATCAATATTGCAATTAGAAAGCTGTTAGCTATTAGTTATTAGCCCTTAGCTATTAGTAGAGTCCATAACTTGAAACCGATCTTATTTCTCAGATCATAACAAAGGGCTGCAAAGCCGTGTTTGGATTTCCATTTAGGGCGCTTACTAACAGCTAACGCCTAATAGCTAATAGCTTTCTTAGTATATTCGCTCCGAACCAATCAACTTTTCATGTATCCAAACCTCTATTACGCATTTAAAGACCTTTTTGGTGTAGAGTGGACCTTTTTGCGGTTTGTCAATTCCTTCGGTTTTTTTGTAGCGATCGCGTTTATCATTTCAGCTATTGTATTGGCCAATGAACTGCGCCGTAAAAGCAAACAGGGATTATTTCAGCCTACCGAAATGCAGGTAATGGTAGGAGAACCTGCCAGTTTTTTTGACCTGGCCCTTAATTTCATTCTTGGCTTTTTACTTGGTTATAAGATCGTTGCACTGTTTATTATGGATAGTTCTGCAACGGAGGACCCACAGGCATTTATCTTTTCTACCCTGGGAAGCTGGCCGGCAGGCATTGGCCTCGGGTTGCTCTTTGCCGGTCTGAAATGGTGGGACAAGCATAAACAAAAACTTGATAAGCCTGAAAAAAGGATCGTGCGTATCTGGCCACAAGACAGGGTGGGAGAGATAACGATCATTGCCCTCATTTTCGGCCTGCTCGGGGCAAAACTTTTTGATTTTTTCGAGAACTGGAGTGATTTTGTAAAGCATCCCTCTGACTATATCTTTTCTGCCAAAGGGCTTACTTTTTATGGGGGATTGATCTGTGCCGCCCTTGCCATCTGGTGGTATGCCAGGAAGCATAAGATAGGCTTCTGGCATTTGAACGATGCTATGGCGCCAACGATGATGCTGGCTTATTCATTAGGACGTATTGGTTGCCAGATATCCGGTGATGGCGATTGGGGGATTGTAAACACCCACCCCAAGCCCTTTAGCTGGCTTCCCGGCTGGATGTGGTCCTATACCTATCCGCATAATGTGAACGAGGTCGGGCAGAAAATAGCCGGGTGTAATGATATTAAATTCTGTAATGAGCTTCCTGTCGGTGTCTATCCAACCTCTTTTTATGAAATTGTGGCCTGTTTCCTTCTCTTCCTGCTGATCTGGTCGTTGAGAAAGAAATTCAGGGTACCGGGCACTCTTTTCGGGCTGTATCTTATGCTTAACGGGCTGGAAAGGTTTTTTATCGAGAAAATCAGGGTAAATACCCGACTTAATATCTTCGGAATGCACCCTACCCAGGCAGAGGTTATCTCCACCCTGCTTTTTCTATCCGGTCTTACTATATGCATTGTTTTGACCAGGAGAGACAGGCAAAAGAAATCCACAGTACCTGCAGTTACTCCCTGATTAAGGTTTCCGGCGGTCTCTTATGCCGGCTGAAAGGCAGGGCCATCCTGCACTTCGAGCTATGACGCTGAATTGGTATCGTTTGCGTATTCTTGTGAGGAATTTTAACCGGCAAACGCTATGAGATACGGCATATATTAGGTAACTTTGCAGACGGTCTGGGACGGTAATTCATACATTTCTGCAATTAACTATCCATTTGCAACATCCTGCAAACAAAGACTGTCATTATACGTTGATATTTAAATCTTTTTAGTTATGCGGCAGCTCAAAATTGCTACCCAGATCACCAACAGAGACTCGCAGGCTGTTGAGAAGTATCTACAGGAAATTTCCAAAATTTCGATGATTACGCCGGAGGAAGAAACAACACTGGCGCAGCGCATCAAAATGTTTACCCGGAATCCTGTGGACTCCCAACGAGCTTTGGATAAATTGGTCCAGGCCAATCTCCGTTTCGTGGTGTCTGTAGCAAAACAGTATCAACATCAGGGCTTGTCACTTAGTGACTTAATTAACGAGGGTAACCTCGGCTTGATCAAAGCAGCACAACGCTTTGACGAAACCAAAGGTTTCAAATTCATTTCTTACGCTGTGTGGTGGATTCGCCAATCGATACTACAGGCGTTGGCAGAGCAGGGCAGATTAGTCCGCCTGCCTCAAAACAAAATTGGTACTTATAACAAGGCTAACAAAGCCTACATGGCTTTTGAACAGGAACATGAAAGAGAACCGTCTACAGAAGAGTTAGCCGAACTGCTGGAGATGAGTGAAACGGAGATCAATAACATTTTCCAAAGCAACACCCGTCATACTTCCCTTGATGCCCCTGTGCATGAAGCAGAAGATGTGGCCATGGGTGACCTGTTGGAAGGTGGCGATGATACCGATGACGATGTGATGAAGGATTCACTGAGAAACGAGATCCGCCGGGTATTAAAATCATTATCCCCGAGAGAAGCAGAGATCGTAAATGCTTATTTTGGACTGGACGGCGAAAATGGTGTAACCATTGAGCAGATCGGGCAGAAGTACGACCTGACAAAGGAACGTATCCGCCAGATCAAGGAAAGGGCCATTAAGCGGTTACAAAAAGCCCGGTACAGCAGCGCTCTGAAAGCTTACCTGGGTTAAAAATTAAATTGGTGGGTTCCATAATAGACAGTCCCGACGCAGTTTACTGCAGTCGGGATTGTTTTTTCAGAACCTTTTTCATTTTTGACGGTTATTTTTGTGATAGCTATGAAAATAAAGTCTTTCAAAATAATAGTGCTTAGCCTCTTTGTACTTTCTTCCTGTGAAAGAGGCGTTGAATTCAAACTGGATGAAGTGACACCTAAACTGGTGGTGGAGGGAAGTATCGAGAACGGCCAGGCACCTGTGATCTACTTGTCCAAAAGCCAGGCCTATTTTTCCACGATCAATCTTACAATGCTGGCCAACAGTTTTGTCCGGAATGCGGATGTATATGTATCAAACGGGGTGCTTACGCATAAACTAAAAGAGTATACAATTCCTGTTGCCCCGGGTATCAATTTTTATTATTATTCCAACGATCCTGCGAGTCCTTCAACTGCTTTTGCAGGCGAACTGAACAGGTCCTATTCACTCAGGATCGTAACCGAGGGAAAGGAGTATACAGCAACAACCTCTATTCCCGCTATTACCCGCCGTGTTGATTCACTTTTCTGGAAACCGGCACCGGCAGGGAATCCTCCTGAAAAAGTAATGGTGATGGTAAGAGCCTATGATCCTCCCGGGTTTGGTGATTATGTGCGTTATTTTACCAAAAGGAACAGCGAGCCATTTTACCCCGGGCTGATTTCGGTTTATGATGACCAGGTAATTGATGGTAGTAATTACGAAGTGCAGGTAGAAAGAGGCCTGAACCGGAATGAAGATCATCCCGATGGTTCCAGTTTTTTTGAAAGAGGTGATACCGTTACACTCAAACTGGCGAATATCGATAAAGCCACTTATGATTTCTGGAGAACCATGGAATATACTTATTCAAGTGTCGGGAATCCCTTCTCTTCACCTACTAAAGTTATGAGTAATATCAAAGGCGGTGGTCTTGGTTACTTTGGAGGTTATGCGGCACAATACCATCGCCTCATTATTCCACAGTAACAGGCATTCCCGTGGTCATTAAACCCAGCCTGCTGATTGATGATTAACCGTTAATTTTACCCGGCCCGGTGTACTTCGACAAACTCAGCACGCCAGGTTCTATAAACTTTATATTTAAATGGAGACAAGCGAGAAAGTACATTGTTTAATTATAGGCTCCGGGCCTGCCGGTTACACGGCCGCCATTTATGCTGCAAGAGCAGGATTAAACCCTGTCTTATACCAGGGCATACAACCGGGAGGACAATTAACCATCACCACGGAAGTTGAAAATTATCCCGGTTACCCCGAAGGAATCCAGGGACCTGATATGATGGTCCATTTTGAAAAGCAGGCAGCACGTATGGGAACAGATATCCGTTATGGGTTAGCTACTAAAGTAGATTTCTCCGGGCCTGTTCATAAGGTGCAGGTAGATGAGGAAAAGTGGATTGAAGCGGATTCGGTGATTATTTCCACGGGTGCTTCCGCCAAATGGCTGGGCCTGGAAAGTGAGCAACGGCTGAATGGTTATGGTGTAAGCGCCTGTGCCGTTTGTGATGGATTTTTCTTTAAGGGAAAGGAAGTTGCGATTGTCGGTGCCGGCGATACGGCAGCAGAAGAGGCATTATACCTTTCGAAGATCTGTGCCCAGGTTCATATGATCGTGCGCAAGGGAGAAATGCGAGCCAGTAAAGTAATGCAGGAGCGGGTGATTAAAACCCCGAATATTAAGATCTACTGGCATAGTGAAACTGATGAGGTGATCGGTGATAAAAAAGTAGAAGCTGTCCGGGTAAAAAATAATGAAACAGGAGAGAAGCAGGAGATAGCCGTAAGTGCTTTTTTTGTGGCGATAGGCCACCAGCCCAATTCGGATATTTTCAAAGGGTGGCTGGAAATGGATGAGGCGGGTTATCTTAAAACAATACCCGGTACTTCCCGTACAAATGTGGAAGGCGTATTTGCTTCCGGCGATGTACAGGATAAAATTTACCGCCAGGCGGTTACAGCAGCAGGAAGCGGTTGCATGGCTGCATTGGATGCAGAACGATATTTAAGCGCCAAAGAGGTTCACTGATCAGTATGGATGAATTAATAACAATAGAATTGAAGCAACTCCGCTTTTTTGCCTTCCATGGATTATACCCGGAAGAAAAGAAAACGGGTAATGAATTCGAAATAGATCTTACCGTTGCTTTTATACCGGTCTCCGGCACCATTACCGGGCTTGACGATACTGTAAATTATGTAGCATTATACGAGGTACTGAGAGCGGAAATGCAAAAACCACGGGAACTGCTGGAAACCTTTGTTATGGAAATGACTGACATCATTCACCGCTCCTTTGCGCAGGCAAAGAAAATCAGGGTAAGCATTACCAAACTCCACCTCCCGATCCCTGCCTTTACCGGGAATGCTACTGTGAGTTACCAACGGGAGTTCAGATAGTTTTCTTCTTCCATCTCCCGCTGTGGATATAAAGAAAGGAAAGCAGGAACAAAACACCCCAGTATAACATTTCCGAAGCCCAGGCCCACACCAGGCCAAGGTGAAAGACTTTCAGCACAAGATAAACGTAGAGCGAGTAAAACGTGATAGCAACGATCTCGATTGCCAGGTTCATTCTTGTATTAGCCGTTCCGGTGACCGCATTCAGCCAGACTGTTGCAAAGGACATTACCATCATGCCTGCGGTTACCATCCGGATGACAGGGATCGCATCAGCAATAAAACTTTTATCACGCCCATATACACTCAGGAAAAGATGGGGGAAAATATTTAAGATAAGGCAAAGCAGGAAAGTGAATCCTATGCTCAGCCACATGATTTTTTTGATCAGGAAAATAACCTGTTCCTTTTTCCCCTGGCCGATAATATTACTGACCATGGCATTGGTCGTACTGGCAAAAGCCCAGACAAAAATACCAAAGAGACCAAAAATATTCCGCATTGTATTGCTGATCGCCAGGGGTCTCTCGCCAAGGTGTTCGATGAAAATATAAAAGAGTAGCCAGGCAAATATGCTGAGCAACCATTGTACAACCAGTGGGGAAGATTGTTTGAAGATCAGGCCTGCAACAGGTTTGCTGAATCTCCAGTGATGAAAGAGGGAGAAACGCTGGTGAAATTTTTTATAAAAAATAATTCCGAGGACGACCAGCATTCCGGCTATCTCGGAGATCACCGAAGCAACCGCTGCACCGTTAAATCCCAACCTGGGCATTCCAAAATGTCCAAAGATCAGTGCATAATCCAGCAGTATATTAATGAGCGCCTGTGTCCAGAAACCATATTTCATATACCGGCTGTTATTAGTACCGACAAGCAGGGCATTGCAGATCTGGAAAAGATACAGGAAGGGAACTCCCCAAACCCTGATCTTTAAGAACTCTATCGCTTCCCGGTGAACCGTAGAAGAATGAAGACTATAGGAAAGAAAATACGGAGCGAAGAGGTAGGTCAGCAAAATGCCGGCGACAGCGAAGAACATGGATATCCAGATACCCTGAGCGAACAACTTACCAATTTCTTCCGGCCGGTTCTCCCCGGCACGTCGTGCGAGTAAACCCTGGATACCACTGTTGAGTCCATTTCCGACCAGCGCAAAAATGAGATAGAACACACCGGTTATGCCGGCCGTCCCAAGTTCTGTTTCACCCAACCTGCCGAGAAAGATATTATTGGTGATAAAATTGATCTGAGGTACAAGCATGGCCATACTGATCGGCAAAGCGATCTTGAGGATCTGCCGGTTGGTTATTTCTACCTGTAAGTCAGTATGTGGTGCTGCTATTGCCATAAAAGTTAGCGTTGACTGGTTTCACAAAGCGATCGCTGTTACGCCAGGATAAACCAATAGTCTCTGCGCTCTCCGTGTATCCTGGGTGAATATCCCAGGGAACGGCTTCTTAAAAGTGGGCAAACCTACGATATTTAATTTTTTGTCTATTATTGCACGACCTGAAAACACCCGCTTGAAACAATTATTTCATATCGAGAACAGTCAACCTGGTAATGCACAACAGGTACTTTCATTAAGACTGGGAGAGAAGCATGCCGGATTTGCGATCACTGATAAAACGGGTGACAACTGTTACCAGCTTACTTATTGCAGCAGTAATGATACGGGCTGGAATGAAAAGGAACTATTGGAATTCTTCGCCGCTTATCCCATCCTCGACAGGCCGTTCTACGACGTGCTGGTCGCTTATGATGTACCCCGGAATATGCTGATTCCTTCTGTTGGGCTGAACCAGGATGAAGCCGGGCTTTTTTTGGACACAGCGGGCAACACGGGTGGCAGCAACATCACCATTAGCGAAACGATACCCGGCTGGCAATTGTATAATGTCTTTTCGGTTTCAAAAAATATCAGGGAATGTGTAGAAAAAAAATTCCCGGCTGCCAAAACCTGGCACCAGGATTCCCTGGGAATAAAAAATATTGCTGCTTCAACTGAGCAGGGTATTATCCAGGTTGATTTTCGCAAAGACGATTTTACCGTACTGGTGATCCGCCAGCATAAATTCCTGGCGGCACAGGCATTTGAGTATTCTACGCCGGAAGATGTAATTTATTACCTGCTGAAAACCTGTCGGCAGTTCTCCCTGTCACAACAGGAAACAGAGCTCCGGTTATCGGGATTGGTAGATAAAAACTCCGCGCTGTTCAAAGAATTATACCAGTATTTTATCCATGTTGAATTCAGGGAAGCTACCTGGCACCTGAGCAGCGAATACCCGGCACATTTCTTTACTTCATTCAACGACCTGGCCCGATGCGCATCATAGGAGGAGAACACGGGGGGAGGAAGTTCAACCCGCCGAATAATATGCCCTATACAAGGCCCACTACGGATATTGCCAAAGAGGGATTATTCAATGTACTCCAGCACAACCTGGATTTTGATGCGATGAAAACCCTTGATCTTTTTGGCGGCACAGGCAGTATCAGTTACGAACTAGCTTCACGGGGAGTGACCGATCTTACGATCGTGGAGAAAGACAATGCTATGTACGAGTTTATCAGGAAAACCAGTCTTGCGCTGCGGATTGAAAATATGAAAGTGATCAGGATGGATGTTTTTAAATTCATACAGGGCTGTTCCGAAAAATTTGATTTTATTTTTGCCGGCCCTCCCTATGCGCTTACCACTATTGACGATCTTCCCAAAATGATTTTTGAAAAGCAGTTATTGAAAAAGGAAGGCTGGTTTGTCCTGGAGCATACACCAAGAAATGACTACAAGACATTTCCTTTTTATAAAACGGAAAGAAATTACGGCACTACTGTTTTCTCTACTTTTGCAGAGAACAGGGAATCATGACAAAAAAGGAATTGCGAAAAATTTTCCGGGAGAAACGAAATTCAATTCCTGCGGCAGAACGGGTCCGTCTTGATGATCTGCTGCTCATCCAGTTTCAACAAGTTGATCTCCCTTTTATTAATAGCCTGCTAACGTTCCGCCCCATCATAGAAAATAACGAACCTAATGCAGGCCTGTTCACCCGTTATCTTGAATTCAGGAACCCTGGGTTGCTGATCGCCTATCCCCGTTCAGATTTTGAAAATGGGGAACTGGTAGCGGTGCCCACCAACGAAGAAACGATCTTTACCAGAAATAAATACCATATTCATGAACCGGCAGGCGCGCTGGTTACAGAGCCGGAAGAGATCGATATGGTACTCGTTCCTTTACTCTCCTTCGACCGGCAAGGATACAGGGTAGGTTATGGGAAAGGCTTCTACGACAGGTTCCTGGCCAACTGCAGGAAAGACTGTATCAAAGCGGGGTTCTCCTATTTTCCACCCGTTGAGCAGATTACAGACAGCAGCGATTTTGACGTACCTTTAGACCTTTGTATTACGCCCCAAACTGTCTATGTTTTCTAATTTCTTTCTCAAATCATTCCGGATCCTTTTGCTGCCTTTTGCCTTGCTCTACTGGCTGGCTATTGGTATCCGGAACTGGCTGTATAATAAAAATATCCTGCGTTCCAGCGACTTTGGTTTACCCGTGATTTGTGTGGGAAACCTTTCTGTAGGCGGCACGGGTAAATCACCCATGGTTGAATACTTAGTGGCGAAACTAAAAGATCAATTTAGGGTGGCCACATTAAGCCGCGGGTACAAACGAAAAACAAAAGGTTATGCACTGGCGCAGCCGGGAAGTACTGCCCTCGATATCGGGGATGAACCGATGCAGTTCCATTTAAAGTTTCCCGGGGTACCTGTAGCTGTTGGAGAGGAGAGGCTTGTTGCCATCCCGCAGTTACTACATGATCATCCTGAAACAGAAACAATCATACTTGATGATGCATTCCAGCACCGGGCTGTTAGAGCCGGTCTGAATATTTTACTGACAGACTATAACAATTTATTTACCCGCGATTTTTATTTGCCAACCGGAGACCTGCGTGATCTTAAAAGCAGCTATAAACGGGCTGCTATCATCGTGGTGACTAAATGTAACCCGCAACTAAACGAACCGGAAAAACAAAAGATCATTAAAGAGATCGGCCCGCTTCCCGGGCAGCATATCTTTTTCACCACTACCGGCTATGGAGCCATGTACCACCTGAATGACAGCAGCAGGATCATCGCTCCCGAAGCAAACCGGGAAACACTGCTGGTAACAGGTATCGCCAATCCACGACCGCTGAAAAAAATGCTGGAAGAGCACAGCAATAGTTATCATATGCTCCAGTATAACGATCATCATATTTTTACCATTGACGACTTCAATGATATCAGGAAAAAATTTGAAAGCCTTCCTTCGCCTCATAAGATCATTCTGACAACAGAGAAAGATGCCGTGCGGCTTGCCAAGTTCAATGCGGAAACAGAACAACTGCCTTTTTATGTGATCCCGGTCTGGCATCATTTTCTATTTGAGGAGGGAGGACAATTTGACCGGCTTGTTACAAACTTTATCCGGGATTTTAAGAAAGCATCATAAAACCTAATCATGGGAAGAAAGAATTCAAAGAAAAAGAAACAGAAAGAAAAACAACGGTCACCATCGCCGGGAAGAGTACTTAAAGGAGTATTGGATATTACCCGTTCCGGGATGGGTTTTGTAACCATAGATGGAATGGATGTGGATATTATCATCCGGCCTTCTGACTTTAATACCGCCTTGCATGGCGATACGGTTAGGGTGGCGATCAAGGAAATGAGGAGCAGCGGCCGCCGCATGCAGGGGATCGTAAAAGAAGTGCTTCGCCGGAAAAGAACCGAATTCATCGGGCACCTCCAGATGAATAAAGGATTTGCCTTTTTTGTAGCGGAAATGGATAAACCCATGCCGGATATTTTTATCCCGTTACCCAATATAAATGGCGCTGCAGACAATGACCGGGTAGTGGTGAGGTTGCTGCAATGGGAAAATGATGGCAAACGACCTGTCGGAGAAGTGGTTTCGGTCCTGGATGCAGAGAACAGCAACGATGCGGCTATGAAAGAGATCCTGCTGGAAGCCGGGTTCCCGCTGCATTTTTCGGATGAAGCATTGGAAGTAGCCGCCCGTATACCGGATACAATCGACGGCGGGGAAATAAAAAAGAGAAAAGATATCCGTGAAGTTTTTACGATCACTATTGACCCGATCGATGCAAAGGATTTTGATGATGCTATTTCTTTCCGGAAACTGAAGAATGGTAATTACGAGATCGGTATACATATCGCCGATGTCAGTCACTATGTGGAACCGGATAATGACCTGGATAAAGAAGCTTACCAGCGGGCCACTTCTGTTTACTTGCCGGACCGTGTTAACCCGATGTTACCGGAACATATTTCAAATTTTCTTTGTTCCCTGCGGCCAAAAGAAGATAAACTTACCTTCTCCGCTATTTTCCAGGTAACACCCAAGGCGGAAGTAAAACAATACTGGCTGGGAAAAACGGTCATTCACTCAGACCATCGTTTTACTTATGAAGAAGTACAGGCTATCATTGAAGAGAAAGCCGGCCTGTACGCGGAAGAGATCTTGCTTCTCAATGATATCGCACAGCGTTTCAGGAAAAAACGTTTCCAGCACGGGGCGATTAATTTCTCTTCCCAGGAAGTACGGTTCAAACTGGATGAGAAGGGAAACCCTGTCGGCATATTGATCAAGGAAAGCAAGGAAGCCCACCAGCTTATTGAAGAATTCATGCTGCTGGCCAACAGGACAGTAGCCGAGAATATCTCGAAGATCAGGATTCATAATAAACCATTGCCTTTTCCCTACCGGACACATGATGACCCGGATGAAAAAAAACTTGTACCCTTCGCGGCTTTTGCCAAAAAGTTCGGGCATAAGTTCGATACATCTTCCCCGGAAGCAATTGCCGTCTCCTTTAACCAGTTATTAAAAGATGTACATGGTAAACCGGAACAGCATGTACTCGAACAACTCGGTATCCGTACCATGGCCAAGGCAAAATATACGATTGAGAACGTTGGACATTACGGGCTTGGGTTTGAACATTACTGTCATTTTACATCACCGATACGCCGTTACCCCGACATACAGGTACACCGGATCCTGGAACAGGTATTAAACAATAACATCCATCCCGATAAAAAACTGGAAGAGAAATGCAAGCATACCAGTGAAAGAGAAAGGGCCGCTATGGAAGCCGAAAGGGCCTCCAACAAATACAAGCAGGTCCAATACATGAAGAATTTTCTCGGAGATGAGTTCGAAGGAGTGATAAGTGGTGTGGCAAGTTTTGGATTTTGGGTAGAAACAGTAGAGCACAAATGCGAGGGACTGGTTAGCGTGAACAGTTTGCTGGAATACGACGAGTTCCGTCACGTAGAAACTGATTATTGCCTGATGGGTCAGCGGAGTGGTAAAAAATTCCGGATGGGAGACAAGGTCATTATAAAAGTAGTGGCAGCCAATCTTACCAAACGTCAACTAGATTATGAGTGGGTGGTCGCAGGCGAGCTGGCTGCAGAAAAAGAAGTTATTAGCAGAGCAAAAAAACGGAAATGATGACACGCAGCATTTGCAGAGGATATTATATATTTATTAGCGTAATGAGTTTGCTGGGTAAACAATCCTAAATAATTATTAACCCCCTGCGAGCCTTGCGCCTGGCTGCCTGAAACTTTTTTTATTATGCATTCATTTGAACTCCTTTCCCAAAAGTTTGCGCTCTATTTTGATAAGCGGCATTTCCCGGCTGAACCGGCTACGCTGTACGAACCCAACGAATATTTTCTCCGGCTGGGTGGCAAGCGCATTCGGCCCGTGCTTTGCCTGATGGGTAATGAATTATTTGAAGAGATTAAAGAAGATGCCTGGCATGCGGGAACAGCGATCGAACTCTTCCATAATTTTACACTGATCCACGATGATATAATGGACAGGGCGCCGTTGCGAAGAGGCATGGATACCGTGCATACAAAATTCGGGGAGAATACAGCCTTACTTGCGGGGGATGTAATGCTGGTGACCGCCTACGAAGTGCTTAATAAAATAAGTATTGATTACCTGCAACCGATTCTTCATCTTTTTAACCGGACAGCCAGGGAAGTCTGTGAAGGCCAGCAGATGGATATGGATTTTGAGAAACAGGAATCCGTTGGTATGGGCTCCTACCTGCAGATGATCGAACTAAAGACCTCGGTAGCGCTGGCGGCCAGTTTGCAAACAGGTGCTATACTGGGCGGAGCGGGATCAAGGAACCAGCAGTTATTGTACGAATTCGGTAAAAAACTCGGTATTGCTTTCCAGGTACAGGATGATTACCTCGATGCATTTGGGGATCCGCAGAAATTCGGCAAACAAACAGGGGGTGATATCCTGGCTAATAAAAAAACATTCCTGTTGTTGCATGCTTTAGAAACGGCAAGCCCTGCACAGCAAAAAGAACTGGCAACACTTTTGAGCGGTAATTCACCCGACAAAATAGATAGGATGCGCCAGGTATACCATGATTGCAGGGCGGGCGAATGGACGCTGCAGCTCAAGAATAAATACCTTGATGAAGCACTGGTCCACCTGGATGATATCGCCGTCTTGAGCAAACGAAAAGAACCCCTCAAAGAACTGGCACATTTCCTTGTAAAAAGGGAATATTGATACCAGTATTACATTCCCCTGGTCGTAAACCCATTACCGATGCATATACCAATGATGGCAAGATCAACCAACAGGCTGAAAAAGAAGACGGGTATAGTGATCCTTGTTGGCATAGCGGCAAGATTGGCGATCAGGCAGGTCGTCATGGCACCGATAGCAAAGGGCCAGAAGATAAAATGATTCCCGGTAAGGAGAATGACCATCGTTGTTACAATAGTAAATACACACCCGTGTCCGGTAATGGCGAATGCTGTCCAGCCAAAACGGTTTTCTTCCTGTTCATCAGCCCAATGGATGAATCTTTTCCATAATGAAATACCTGTTTTCGTTCTGGTTTGGGTGGGGTTGAACACATGTTGAATTGAGGTTTCCATATCATTTATTATTAACTCAAAATTATTCCGGTATAGAGCGGTTTTTTATGACAGGGGTTTACCGTTCAACTGATTTTTATCATACCTGAAATCAAAGTGAGGAACTAAATCCTTGCGCGTTCATTTTTTTCACTATTTTGAAGTATCAAAACCAACTGCCATGGCAAATCAGCTTTTCCGTAAAAAATCAATTACAACCATCTTAAAAGACGCAGAGCAGGGTCTTGCAGACGGACACGGCCTTGGACTTAAAAAAGTATTGGGTGTCCGTGACCTTACTTTTTTTGGAGTTGCCGCTATTATTGGCGCCGGGATCTTCAGTGGTATTGGCCAGGCTGCTTCCGACGGGGGCCCGGGGGTGGTCTTTTTGTATGGTTTTACAGCCATCGCCTGTGGATTTGCAGCCTTATGTTATGCAGAGTTTGCTTCCACTGTGCCTGTATCGGGGAGTGCATATACCTATTCCTATGTGGCTTTTGGTGAAATATTTGCCTGGATCATCGGCTGGGATCTCCTGATGGAATATGCCATCGGTAATATTGCCGTTGCTATTTCCTGGAGTGATTATTTTACCAACCTCATGTCCAAAGCAGGTCTGCACATTCCTGACTGGCTCACGATGGATTATGTTAGTGCCAAACACGGTTTTGCAGCCGGTACTGCTGACCAGGTTTCTGCCTGGAGTCATGCACCACAAATTTTTGGTTTCAGGATCATTATGGATCTGCCGGCATTACTGATCGTGGTATTGATCACTTATATCGTATACCGCGGTATCAAAGAATCGAGGTCTGCCAGTAACCTGATGGTCATCATAAAACTGTGTGTGATCTTTTTTGTCATCGTGCTGGGTTCGTTTTATATACACCCGGGTAACTGGACGCCCTTTACACCTACAGGCTTTGCCGGTATCATGAAAGGTGTATCGGCCGTTTTCTTTGCCTATATTGGGTTTGATGCTATATCTACTACAGCCGAGGAATGTAAGAACCCGCAACGGGACCTGCCAAGAGGGATGATCTATTCTCTCATCATTTGTACCGTTGTGTATGTATTACTTGCCCTGGTATTAACGGGGATGGTCCCTTACACTTCTTTAAGGGTTGGCGATCCGTTGGCAATGGTATTTGATGCGAATGGTATGAAATTTATTTCAGGAATTGTGGCCGTGAGCGCCATTATTGCTACTGCCAGTGTATTGCTGGTTTTCCAGTTAGGACAACCAAGAATATGGATGAGCATGAGCCGGGATGGCTTACTGCCCAAAATATTCTCCCGGATTCATCCAAAATATGGTACCCCTTCTTTCTCTACAATCCTCACAGGTTTTGTAGTAGCGATTCCTGCACTCTTTTTAAACCTTAGCCAGGTATTATCACTGACAAGTATCGGCACTTTGTTTGCTTTTGTACTGGTTTGTGGCGGGGTGCTTGTCTTGCAGAAGAGGAAAGATAAGCCGGTGAGTAAATTCAAAGTACCTTATGTAAATGGTCAATTTATTTATCCGGCGCTATTGATCATAGCCGTGATCCTGATCGTAAAATATGTTCCCGGCTATTTTTCAGCTGACCTGTTAACAAAAGATACCTGGCCCATGGCTGTCTTCTGGCTGATCGCTTTTATAATGGCCGTGCTTTCTTTTACTCAAAAACTTTCTTTACTACCCGTGTTGGGTATGGTGAGTTGTTTTTACCTGATGGCACAGGAAACTCACACGGTATGGATGCGGTTTTTGATTTGGCTGGTGATAGGATTGGCAGTCTATTTCCTGTACAGTTTCAGTCATAGTAAATTGAATAAAGAGCCACATAAAGCGGAGGGGTATAAACCGTCTTAATTTATTTCAACCTATTGAATGCCGTTCCGCCTCCTTTCGGAACGGCATTCCTATTTTTGCGATATGAAGTACCAGGTAGGTGATATCGTGCTGTTGCTGCACTCCGAAGAAGAAGGGACGATCATTGACATCATTAATGATAAAATGCTGATGGTGGATGTAAAAGGCGTCAGTTTCCCCGTTTATATGGACCAGGTGGATTTCCCCTATTTCAAACGGTTCACGCAAAAAAAGACGTTCCCGGCAAAAAAAGAAAAACAATTCGTGGATGATCTCAGGAAAGAAAAGCCATCGGGAGAAAAAAGAACAGCAGATGGAGCCTGGCTTACTTTTCTCCCCGTCTTCGATACAGATGAATTTGGGGACGATGTAGTAGAGGAGTTAAAGATCCACCTGGTTAACCGGACAGAAACGGTGTACCATTTTATTTACAGGCTGCATTTTTTCGGGAAGCCGGATTTTGAGTTAAAGAATACTATTCATCCCTTTGAAGATTTTTACCTGCACGATGTGGATTTTGCAGACCTGAATGACAGCCCTTCTTTTGAATTTGATTTTACCCTGGCGGCACCCGACAAGAACAAAGCTGACCATTTTGAATCTTCTGTCAAACTAAAACCCAAACAGCTTTTTGCAAAGATCGAAGAGCTGAAACAAAAGAACCAGGCGACTTTCTCCCAGTTGCTTTTTACAGATTATCCCGGCAAGGTTTACGATGATAAAATGGATATGGGACGGCTGGCTGCGAAAGGCTATAAAATCTACGAGGCTTCCACGGCAAGACAGCACCTCGAACCGGCAAGGAGTGTAGTGGACCTCCATATCGAGAAACTGGCGGATGACTGGAAACACCTCAGTAATTATGAGATAATAAGCCTGCAGTTGAAAACTTTTGAAAAATATTACGAGTTAGCTTTGGCACAGCACTTGCCTACGCTAACTGTTATTCATGGGATAGGAGAGGGCCGGCTTCGTGACGAGATACATGATATCCTCCGTTTAAAAAAAGACGTAAAATCTTTCGTCAACCAGTATCACCCGAATTTTGGATATGGCGCCACCGAAATTTATTTCCAGTATTAATTATAAAAGACATATTCTAAGTCTATGAAATTGAAACCACTAGCCAAAACAAAAACTGGCATTAACGGTTTGGATGAGATTACCGGGGGTGGTCTGCCAACAGGAAGGCCCACGCTTATTTGCGGCGGGCCCGGCTGCGGTAAAACACTTTTTTCAATCGAATTCATCGTCAACGGGGCTATGCAATTTAATGAACCCGGTGTATTCATGACATTCGAAGAAAAAACAGAGGAACTGGTAAGTAATGTCGCCTCCCTCGGGTTTGATCTCGAAAAATTGCAGAAGGATAAAAAGGTCAGGCTTGATTATGTTTATATACAGCGTGGTGAGATCGAGGAGACCGGCGAATTCGACCTGGACGGGCTTTTTATCCGGCTGGATCATGCCATCACTACCATCGGGGCAAAAAGGGTGGTATTGGATACGATCGAGAATCTTTTTGGTGGCCTGGAGAACCAGGGCATCCTGAGGGCAGAGTTGCGAAGGCTTTTTACCTGGTTGAAGGATAGGGGAGTTACAGCCATCATCACCGCCGAAAAAGGAGAAGGCTCCCTTACGCGTCATGGCCTGGAAGAATATGTATCTGATTGTGTCATCCTGCTTGATCACCGGATAATGGACCAGGTTTCTACACGGCGGTTACGTGTCGTTAAATACCGGGGTTCTTCTCATGGTACCAATGAATATCCTTTCCTGATCGATGAAAGCGGGATCTCTGTTCTACCGGTCACTTCCTTGCGGCTGGAACGGGAAGTATCTTCCCAGCGTATACCTACAGGTATCAGGGGGCTTGACGAGATGCTTGGAAATAAAGGATTCTTCCGGGGAAGCAGTATCCTTATCTCCGGCACTTCCGGAACAGGTAAAACAAGTATTGCGGCTTTTTTCACCGAGGCAGCCTGCAAACGGAAAGAGCGTTGTTTGTTTTTTGCGTTCGAGGAATCACCACAGCAGATCGTAAGGAATATGGGTTCGATAGGCCTAGATCTTAAACAATTTATTGCTAAAGGTCTCCTTCAATTTCATTCGGCACATCCTACAGAACACGGTCTTGAACAACACCTGGTCAGTATGTATAAGGTTGTGAAAAATTTCAGGCCAAAAATTGTGATCATCGACCCTATCACCAATCTTATCAGAGTAGGAAACGTAAGGGATGTAAGCACCATGTTGATGAGACTGATCGATATGTTACATACTGAAGGTGTAACCGTCCTGTTCACGGCCCTTTCGATCAATAATAGCAGCAATGACCAGGCAGATGAAGCCATTTCCTCCCTTGTTGACGCCTGGATACAGGTAAGAGATGTGGAATTAAATGCAGAAAGGAACCGTGGTCTTTTTATTATGAAATCACGGGGTATGAGCCATTCCAAACAAGTACGTGAATTCCTTATTACGGATAAAGGGATTGACCTGGTGGATGTTTACAGGGGTACCGGGGGTATCTTACTGGGGTCGGCGAGAGAGGCCCAAAAATTGCTGGATAATATTATTGGAGAAACACAAAGCAGCAGTAAGGGGCAAAAAATCCACACTTTTAAACAACATGGAAGGACTGGAAAAAAAACTAGCAAAAAGACAAGGTAATAGTATGAGACAAAAAGACCCAACATGGGAATTACGCTTATATATCGCCGGTAAAACCCCAAAGTCGGTTTTAGCGCTTCAGAACCTGAAGAAATATTGCGAAACACATATGAAAGGGAGCTATACATTGGAGGTTGTTGACCTCCTGGTACATCCGCAGTTGGCCGAAGGGGACCAGATATTTGCTATTCCAACCCTCGTGCGAAAAGTTCCTGTACCAATGCGTAAAATTATCGGGGATTTGTCAAATGAAGAAAAAGTACTGGTGGGATTGAATATCCGCCCGGCTGTAAAAAAAGTGTAATGCAAAAAAAAATCCCCGTTATTACAGAAAAAAAAGAAACCCATTCTTATTTATTCAGGTTATATATAACAGGGGCATCGCCTAATTCATCAAGGGCCATTACTAACATTAAACTATTTTTTGATAAACTATTGGTCAAGAACTATGAGCTGGAGATCATTGATGTATACCAGGACCCTTCCCTGGCGAAGCAGGAAAACATCATTGCTTTGCCACTCCTTATAAAAAAACATCCTTTACCCGAAAGGAAACTTATAGGCGATATGTCAGATTCCACTAAACTGTCGTTGATGCTGGGAATTGAAAATAATGAGTAATGAACGATTCGAAGACGTACACGGACTTATTAAATGAATTAGGGGAGCTTCATCACCAGCTAGCTGAAGCTAATGAAACCCTATATGCAATTAAAACAGGGCAGATCGATGCCATTTTTGTTGAAAATGAAAAAGGTCGCCAGCTGTATACCCTTAAAACAGCCGACCAGACTTACCGGGTGTTTATTGAAAAGATGAAAGAGGGCGCTGTTACGCTTAACAAGGACGAAATAATCTTATATTGTAACAGCCAGTTCTCTTCCATGACCGGGCTTCCTTCTTCCAAAGTGATCGGTGTTCCCCTCAGGAATTTCATTCCAGGTGAGTACCTTGTGCAATTCCAGGAATTGCTAAAAAAAGGCTGGCTCTCCGACAGTAAAGGAGAATTACCACTACAGAACAAGGAAGGCGCTCTCATTCCTGTTTTATTTTCTTTTTCTTCACTGGAAATGGATGAAGGAACATCTTTAAGCGTTATCCTTACCGATCTCAGTATACAGAAAGCAGTGGAGAAGGAACTCCAGTTAAAGAATAAGCAACTGGAAGAAGTAAGACAGAAGGTCTGGACGATGAATGAAAGACTTGAGGACACCGTGGAGGAAAGAACAAGAGATCTTCTGATCAGCCGCGAGCATTTTAAATTCCTATCAGATAATATTCCCGTGATCGTTTGGACTACACTGCCGGATGGCACTGCGGATTATTTTAATAAGCGCTGGTATGAATATACCGGGCTTACCCTGGAAGAATCAATAGGAGCGGGGACAAAAGAGGTGTTGTACCCTGACGACTACGAACCCATGCTTAAAGCCTGGACAGATGCAATTCAGCAAAAAAAACCCTTTGAATTTGAATACCGGATCCGCAGAGCTGCTGATGGTCAATTCCGGTGGTTCCTCGGGAAATGTCATCCCTTAAAAGACGAAGGGGGTAAAGTGCTTGCCTGGTTCGGGACTTCTACAGAGATCGAGGACCAGAAAAAAGAAATGGAAAGAAAGGATGAATTTATCGGGGTTGCCAGTCACGAACTGAAGACACCGCTTACCAGCCTGAAAGGATATATCCAGTTGATGGAACTGCAAGAAAATCTTCCTGTTGAAGTCAACCGGTATATTCATAAAGCAAATGAGTCGGTCACAAAACTCCAGCACCTGATCAATGACCTGCTTGATGTAAGTAAAATACAGGCGGGAAAATTAAAATTTGATATGCAGCTGCTCGACCTGAAGGATATTATTCATTCCAGTGTCGAGAATAGTACCCATATCTATTCTTCCCATACTTTTAAAAAAGAGAATATAGCACCTGCCCGGATAAAAGGGAATGCTGAAAGGATTGAACAGGTCCTGATGAACCTCATCAGCAATGCTGTAAAATATTCCCCGAACAATAAAGAAGTTGTTATCCAATCCCAGGTTGATAAAAATACGGTTACCATATCAGTAACTGATTTTGGTATTGGTATGTCAGGGGCTGACCAGAAAAGGGTCTTTGAACGTTTCTACAGGGTAGACAACAGTAATTTATTTACTTCCGGGCTGGGGATGGGACTTTATATCTCTGCCGAGATTATCAGGGAGCATAATGGTAAAATGAAAGTGAAGAGCAGTTTAGGCAAAGGTTCGACGATCTCTTTTACCTTGCCGCTTTCGGATAACTCACCATCATGATTTCAGGACAGTACTGGAGAGCGCTTTACTGATAACATTATTCAGCGTAGCGATATCGAATGGTTTTTTGAGGTAATGATCAGCGTGGGCTTCTTTTGCAATAGCTTCTATGTTATTATTAGCGCTAAAAAGAATGACCGGGATATGTTTTGTGACGGAATTATTCCTGATAAGCCGGATGGCTTCCTCCCCACCGATACCCGGTATCCAGATATCCATCAGGATTACATCAGGAGCGGTTTCATTGATCTTTTCGATCACATTCTTGCTGTTGGTTTCGATAACAGGCTCATGACCTTTTTTCCGCAAAATGATCGAGCATAACTCCAGTATATCCCTGTCGTCATCAAATATCAATACTTTACTCATTTATCTTACTGGTTTATAAGCTGTAATTATCAAAAGGTACGCCAAAGGTCAATTAAATTATCTTTGCAGGGCTACAAGCCAGGCTATCGATCCTCCGCACACCTTTATCGGATGGGCAGGAGGGTAGGAAAGTCCGGACAGCACAGAGCAATGCACCGGTGAAGAGCCGGGTCCCTCCTCAAACAGGGAACAGACAGTGCCACAGAAAATAACCTCACCCCCCAATCCCCTTCTTCATAAGTGGAGAAGGGGAGCAAGGAGTGAAAGGGTGAAAACGTAGGGTAAGAGCCTACGGCTTTTGATGGTAACATCATTTGCGGGTAAACCTTGCATGCTGAAATGCCACATATAGTACCGTTTTGAGGACGGCTCGTCCAAGGTACTGGGTAGGCAGCTTGAGTCCTGCGGGCAACTGCAGGAACAGATAAATGATGGCCAGCTTTCTATGTCAGCAGACGAACATGTTTGTCATTGCGGGCAAAGCAAAGCAACAGAATCCGGCTTACGGCTTGTAGCTTTTTTAATTTATCGCATTACCGATATATCCACCGATCTCCATCATCCAGGCAATGCCGAGGTGAACAACCAGTCCGCCTAAAATAGAACGCGTCTGATACACGACCACTCCCAGGAGGATACCCCCGAAATAAGAACTGATACATTCTCCCAGTGGTTTTCCAAAATGAATGGTACAATAAAAACAGGCCATCGGCAAAATAGCATCTTTGCCGGCCCATTTAATAAAACCCAGTACCAGGAATCCACGGAAAAATAGTTCTATCGAAACAAAATCACTGCCGTAAGAAAGTTCAAACAATAGTTTATGCCACCAGGTTATCCCTGGTTCATTATAAATGCTTTCGATTGATTTGAGTTTTGGATATACTTCCAGGAAATCTGCCTGCGTTGATGCTGACGCAACCAGCGGAACCATGATCAGCAACATGAGCAGGTAGGGCCGCCAGTTGATACCCGCTGTTTTTAATCCATAAAAAGGTTGCTCCCTGTCAAAAACCCTCCAGTAAACAAAAAGAAGTGTTCCTGTTATAAATAACAGTACCGGCCAGTAAAAGATATGGTTCCAGTAATTATTCCAGTTGGACCGGTCAGAAAAATGTATCGGTATATCGAGGGCCATCTTCAGGGAAAAGATAGCTGGCGCGCTAAACAACAGGATTAAAAAAGGGACTTGCCTTATATAAACTCTTTTTTTAAATACCGTATAAAAGAAATAAGGTAAGCCGAAAGCGAGGAGGAATATAATATAACGGGTACCGAAACTTGCCGCGAAAGAGTAATCCTTACTGATATGATCATCGGCCAGGAAATGATAATTCAGGAAAATTAGTGTGCCTGCGAGGAGTGATACAATCGTCAATACCTTTTTATCGGTTACGTAAAAGTACTCCCGTAAATAGCCGAAAATCGTTTTCATTCAGGCTGGAAAGTAAAATATTTTAGCCGACTTTAAACTTTTGTGCCCGGGGCAGTTCAAAAGTTGCGTTAATATTTCCTGAACCCAAAATAGTATAGCCATGAAAACTTTATCATTTAACCGGATTACAGTTGCTGCTTTTGCAGTCATGTTTTCCCTTTTTGTTGTCTCCTGCCAGAAGGAGAACGGTTTTTCCAGTTCCACTACTCCCGTATCGGATGATGAGGCGCGGGTGTATGCTGATGAAAGTACGCAAACGGAAGCCAGTTTCGATGATGTGGAAGATGTCAGCCGGATTGCGGCAGAAGAAGAAGGAGATGCCAGTATGTATGGCCGCTCTGAAGATTTGAATCGCCGGATACCCACTTTTGATGAATTGCGTTTACGTATCGGGCCCTGTGCCACGATCACCGTTAGCCCTAATGACAGCACATATCCAAAAACGATCACCATCGATTTTGGTACTATTGGCTGTTTATGCGCTGATGGCAAATACCGCCGTGGTGCTATCGTCATTCACCTGACCGCCCCGATCCGCAGAACGGGAGCCGTGATGACCATTACATTTGTTGATTTTTATCTCAACCGCGCTCATATTGAAGGAACCAAAGTTATCAGCAACCTGAGTGAGAATGGTAATATTAAATTCACCGTGCAGGTGGTGGGTGGTAAAGTGACTTTCCCCAATGGAAGAGGTTACCAATATGAAGGCTTGAAGTATGTAAAGCAAATTGAAGGAGGAAGCACGCGTATCATCCGTGATGATGTATACAGTATCGAAGGAAGATCAAAGACCCAATTCAATAATGGCGTCACGGTTAACCTGAATACTGAATCACCCCTGATCAAAAAAGTGGTTTGCCCCTGGATCAGCGATGGTGTATTGAAAATAAAGATCAATGACAGGGTATTGTTCCTGGATTATGGTGCACCCAATAACGGTGATTGTGATAACAAAGCACTTCTTACCTGGAATAATGGCAATGACCATTTACTGATAACCTTACCTTAAGCATATATAGGATTCCGGGACAGCAGCAAGAGCCCTGGCATAATGCCGGGGCTTTTTAATTTAACCGGAAACGGACAGAGCATGATAAATCTATACACTGGTACTGTATTGCCCCGTGTTCGCTGTTATTAATATTGAAACTGAGAAACCGCCGTAAATCAGCAGCGGGTTATTCAATATGAAAAGCAACGAGGGTGGAAACCTGCTCCAGCAGGATGTCGCGCTGTCCCAGGGGCGCTTTTTCCCGGATATATTTCAATACCCCTATACCGGGTTTAAAATAGACCTGGTCTCTCCTGTAGTTGCGGGCATTCTTCTCGAAATAAAAACAATTACTAAAACTGCCTGCGGGGATCTTATACGGACCCTGGAGTTTTAAGGAGCGGCCAATGGCAGCTGCATCTTCAAAACTGGCAAGGTAGCGGAGTGAATCACCGGGGAAAAGACTGTATTCCTTTTTAGCATCTGTAATCCCTGTAGTAAATAACCTGTCTTCCAGTTTAAACAGGGCAGAATCATTACTATACAAACGATCGGGAAGACCTACATTGATATTGCTTTGCCACCAGACAAGCCCATCTGGAAGTGTTTTATAAGTCGTGGTATACCGGAGTGTATCGTAACGTGCCGTTGAAAACTCCCCGTTGATGTAAACAGAATCGAGGTAAATCCAGTAATTCTCTGTGCTGAGCGGCAACATTCCACAATGCTTATCCGTACAGTCATATGAGAGGACCGCGTAGTCAACATAAGATCGCCCGGATGGGTTATCTGTTTGAACTTTACAGGGTTCTGCCAGGACAGCCAGGGGAGTAAAATCTTCTTTCATGCAGGAGACAAAAAGTGTGCAACCTGCGATCAGGGGTAAAATTTTTCTTTTCAAAGGAATTCGTTTTAATGTCCGATAGGGAGGACAAAATAGAAACCGTATTTTATAATTCATAGCGATTCATCGTATTTCTTCGAAGTATTTTTCTCAGCAAAGGTTACTGAAGTCCGTAATAATACTGTGGGTAAAGGAGTTAGGAGCGGCTACTTAAAATTTCAAAAAGACGCAGTAAGCGATTGAAAATGAGCTGTTGATCGCCGTTATAGGCAAAACAACAACGGGAACTGAAAAAGTTCCCGTTGTATGAAGCGAATAAATACTGTTATTTAAAGATAACCTGGAAAAAATCCTTCATATCCTTCCAGGATGCAGAATCGGCAGCAGCATTGTATCTAACAGGAATATTGAATTTCTCACCCAGTGCAGTGGCATTTGGGTTTGTAAATGCGTGTACAGCGCCCGCATAGGCCTTAAAACTGTAGTTAGCGCCGATAGAATCCATCTCTTTCTTAAACTTTTCCACTTCAGCCGGAGGTACAAAGGAATCATCAGCGCCGTGGCAAACCAATATCGGTGCTTTAAGGAGCTCTTTGTTGACGGGCATTACCATGAGGTTTCCATGAAAACTTACAACCCCTTTCAGATCTTCCCCCATTTTGGCCAGGTTCACGACTTGTGCACCGCCAAAACAATAACCAATAGCGGCAACTTTTGCTGTATCCGCCTGGTTAAACTCTTTTAATTTATTTAAAGCAGCATCAAATATGGGTTTTGCTTTTTCCGGTTTTATATAAAAAGGAGTCGCCAGCGCCTGCGCTTCTGTAGGATCATTTCCCATTTTCCCATCCCCGTACATATCAACCGCCATAGCGATATATCCCAATTTGGCGAGTTCCCTTACCCGCATTTTTATATAGTCGTTTAATCCCCACCATTCATGGATCACCAGTACCACCGGCCGCTTTCCTTCCAGGTTCTCATCGTATACAACAAAATTATTCATGGTAGAGCTGTCCAGGGTATAACTTACCATTTGTTCTTTTAGTTTGGGTTCTTTCATATCCTTCTCCTTTTTTTTATCACTCAGTTTGCAGGAAGTAAGCATTACAAGGCCAGCCAGCATTGTAAAGAAGGTTATTCGTTGTAGTTTCATGTTGATTTTGTTTAGGTGAACCATCAACAATAAAGTTCAGAAAAAGTTTTGGATGGTCAATGGTAAAAGACGTACGGGGTGAAAAGAAAATTGCCCCGCGAATAGCAGGGCAATTAAAGGAGGAAAAATATTTTTAAAAACGTCTGCGATCCCTGTTATTACCAAACTTATTAAAGCCACCGCCTCCGCCGCCACCACTGTTGCCGCCGCGGTATCCGCCACCACCTCCGCCTTGTTTATCTTCAGCTTCTTTTACAACAAGCGGTTTCTTGCCGAGCGAAATATCATTCAATCCCTCAATGGCTTCGCGGGCTTCTGTATCGTTGGGCATTTCAACAAAACCAAATCCCTTACTCTTTCCTGTTTCCCTGTCCATTGCAACTTTGACAGAACTAACTGTCCCGAACTTCTCAAAGAATTCTTCGAGTTCTGCATCATCCATATCATAAGGGAGACCCGCAACAAAAATCTTCATGAGCTATTTTTTGTAAAATTAGGCAATTGATGCCGAAAAAAAGCTTTACAGGGGTGGTTTTGCATCCACGACTTCGATCTCGAACTGCAGGATGCTGTTAGGTGGTATTTTAGCGGCCCGGGTACGAATAGAATACGCCATGGCAGAAGGTATGATTAACTTAATTTTACCACCGATCCTGCAGAGAGGTACTCCTAATTGCCAGCCTTTTATCAACCTTTTCAGGGGAAAAGTAGCGGGTTTATCCTGTGTCTCTTCCACCAGGGAGCCATCCATAAATAAATTCAGCTTGTAATAAACAGTTACAGTGTCATTAAGGGAGACCTGCCGGCCATTACCTTCTTTCATAATCTTATAATAAACACCTTCAACATTGTCTTTTACATCAGTTTTCCCGGAGACAATCGCCTGCTGAATGATCTGTGTTTCTTTTTCCAGCTGTTTAAGACTGTCGGTATGTGATAAAAGATTGACCGTAATAGTGGGCAGGTTACCGTTCAGGTTTTTCCAGCTGCCGTTATTTCTTTGCAGCCAGACCTGCCCGGTTTCTACCTGCAGTAAGGGCTGGTTATCCTGCGCGGGAAAGAAAACAGCAGGGTCCTGCAGGGTAGTGGATTGGCCTTCAATTTTACAGGTACCGATCAGCTTCCATTTATTTTCTTTGGGTAACCAGATATACCCCGAATACAGGGAAAAATTACCCGCGGAATCAGTAGCCACAGCCAGCAGAAGTTTATAGTTCTCATTGACCGACCAGTCATATTTCCATTCCATCTCACCCTTTTCATTATCGTTCACATCGAAGCCTTTTGTCATGGGAAGAGCTGTGCCGGGGAATGCAAAGACCACTTCCTTTTCTTTTTTCTCCGACTCCAGCGCAATACTGATATTCCCGCTTCGGATCCCTGTAAAAACCTCTTTTTTAGTATTAACTGCTTTCACACTGATCTCCGCCAGGAATGAAACGGCTTTTATACTGTCCGGCAGGATATAATAAATAGTTGAATCCTTACCTCCGGCATTGACCGTGATACTATATAAACCGGCTGCTACCAAAAAAAGAAAAACTTTTTTCATTATGAACGATTAGTTATCAAACATACTAAAATTACCGTTGGTACCTGAGGCCCGGGAAAAGCCGGTAAAATTAATTCGCAGGTACAGGGTTCAGCAGGCCTCCAATTGTAATGTTGAGATAAAGGATAATTCTATCGTGTACATGTATAAAGAGAATAAAAAAGCGGGGACTTAATTATAAGCCCCCGCTTCCATATTTCATACCGTTTTATTCCTGGTTAATAACGTCCGTCTTTTTTATCCTGTGAGCGTCCTATTCCAAAACCCACTCCTCCGCCCAGGATACCACCGATGATACCACCGGCAACCCGGTTTTTCTTGTTGATCACAGCGCCAAGTATAGCGCCTGAACCACCACCGATCGCTGCATATTTAGCGGCTTTGCTCCAGCCTTTCTTTTTGGAAGTTTGGGCTGTATTGGTAGTGGAAGATTTCATCGACCCGCTGTTGTTACTGCTGTAAGATCTTTTTTTCGCGATCGCAACAGGTGCGGCAGTTCCATAAGCCGTGGCAGGATCCACCCTTTCATTCATGGCCTTCCAGGCCTGGAATTGTGCAAAGCCAACAGTATCGTCATATGATATCTGTTGAGGACTTACTGAATTTCCTTTGCAGGCTGTCATAATTACTGCAACAACTGCAGTTATCGCAATAATGGATAAAACTTTTTTCATAATTGTAGATTTAAAAATGAATAATTGACAATAACATCACCTGTAAAACAGAAAAGATGCCAGAGAAAAGGGGAATGTTAACAGGAGCAGGATGCCTGTTACAAATGCTTACAAACAAGGCATTTAGGGGAGATTTCTTTTAACAAATTAAACTTATTATAATAGCAGAATGAAAGCAGGAAATTGCTGGTTTAAGAAATTAAAAAAACATTTTGAGGAAGTAAAGGTTACCTACAAATAAAACCTTACTGTTTTTCTGCATCGATTTTATGCCCGATAAAATAACCGATAACAGCACCTGCAATGATCGCAATAGCTATCCATATAGCAGAGCCCTGGGCTGCAAAATAACTTACAGCAAATCCCAGTGCCGCGCCAATAACGGTAAAAAGAACAACTGTTTTTCCTTTCCCGCTTTTTGCGGCAGCCGTATCCTGGCTATTCCGGAACTGGCGAAGATGTTCCTTGTGTTTTTTGCGGTGGTGTGAGCGGGCCATTTTTTTATTTGAAATTACAAAACTCCGGTTAATACGTTTCATCTTATTCCGGGAGCAGTTTACTAGTTTATTTTTTACCACAGGTTATCGCAGAGATAACATTGTGAACCTATGGTTAGGCTATGCCTTTTAATCGCGACATTACTTTCCGGATAGCATAACCACGCAAAGGGTTAGAATCGTTACCTTTGCATCCTTAATTTGAAAGGTACAATGAAAGAAGTTTATATTATTTCTGCGGTACGTACCCCAATGGGGAGTTTTGGTGGGTCTTTAAAGGGAATACCTGCCACTCAATTGGGTGCAATAGCTATCAAAGCTGCCGTTGCCAAAGCAGGTATCAAACCGGAACAGGTACAGGATGTGTTGATGGGTTGTGTGATGCAGGCTAACCTTGGCCAGGCTCCTGCAAGACAGGCGGCCAAATTTGCCGGTCTTCCCAATGAAGTAAACTGCACTACGATAAATAAAGTTTGCGCCAGCGGTATGAAAGCCATCTCACAGGCTGCACAGAGTATCCTGCTGGGAGATGCGGATATCGTGGTTGCAGGAGGAATGGAAAGTATGAGCAATGTGCCTTTTTATGCAGACAGTATGAGGTGGGGTAATAAATATGGAAATGCCGTTCTTGTTGATGGACTGGCAAAAGATGGTCTTACAGATGTATATGATGGCAAGGCGATGGGGAATGCTGCCGAATTATGTGCAACAGAATGTGGTATCAGCAGGGCTGACCAGGATGCATTCGCTGTGGAAAGTTATAAGCGCTCACAGGCGGCATGGGAAAAAGGCCTTTTTGCAGAGGAAGTCGTCCCGGTAGAAATACCGCAACGAAAAGGAGAGCCCCTGAAGTTTGATAAAGATGAAGAGCCCTATAATGTAAAGTTTGACAAAATACCATCCCTTAACCCCGCTTTTGTGAAAGACGGAACGGTTACGGCGGCTAACGCTTCCACGATGAATGACGGAGCTGCAGCACTTGTATTGATGAGTAAGGAGAAAGCAACTGAACTGGGTATAAAACCCATTGCCATTATCAGGTCTTATGCAGATGCAGAGCAGGCCCCTGAATGGTTCACCACAACGCCTTCGTTAGCCGTCCCCAGGGCCGTAGCTAAAGCAGGTCTGAAAATGGAAGATATTTCTTACTGGGAACTCAACGAAGCTTTTGCAGTAGTTGGAATAGAGAATACAAAGCGAATGAAACTGGATCCCGCAAAAGTCAATGTTCATGGCGGGGCTGTTTCACTGGGTCACCCGCTTGGCTGCAGTGGTGCGAGGATCATAGTTACCCTGATAAATATTTTGAAACAGTATAAAGCAAAATATGGCGCTGCTGGTATCTGCAATGGGGGAGGTGGTGCATCTGCTATGGTGATCGAAAATGTAATTTAATTTACAAAGCCAGGGGTATGAGCAGGTATAAAAAAACCTCCCATCAACCGGGAGGCTTTTAAAACAATAAAACCAGTTTATTGGATCACCAGTGTTCCTGAACCGAGCGACTCATTCCTGGCATTGAATACGTTGTAATAAAATTTACCTGCTTTATTGACCAGGTTATCGGTAGCCACTTTATCAGTAGTAGTGAGCACCGTACTTACCATCTGGCCGACAGCATTGTAAAACTGGATACGTAATAATTCTTTTTGCGGGTTATTGATAAAAAGATCGCTTCCCTTTATCCAGGGACAGGGGGAAAGACTGATCGTTGCGTGTTTATCAAAATGAACGGAAACAATGGGTGAATATTTTTTATACCCTGCATCACCTTCCATCTTCAGCCGGTAATAATTGATACCGGGGTAGGGGCTTTTATCTACTAAAGAATAAGCGGCAGCCTGCATATTCTGGCTGTAAATAGTTCCCAATGAATAAAAATTTATTCCGTTGGAAGAACGTTCTGCTACATAGAAATTCATGCTGCTCTCTGACGCTGTGTTCCAGTTTAATACTACAGATTTGTTTTCTTTGGTTGCCGTAAAAGAAGTAAGGGTAACGGGGAGTGTTATCAGTTTGTAGTAAACCGTGATCGTGATATTATCTATACGCCCGGCTGTAACACCGTTTGAGGCATTTCGTACCATTGAAATGGCGAGCCCAAACCGGTCATCGTTAATTTCTTTATAGGTCCAGCTTTCACCCCAAAGTTCTTCTTCTCCTCCATATTCAATAACCCCGTCTGTTGGCAGTAACGGCTTTCCCAATGACATCTCCTGGGTGCCGATAAAACCCATGCGGTTAATCCGGACACTGTAATCAGATGTACGTTCATTGGGGTCTGAGGCTTCGACCTCAACCTTTATACCCATTACAAGGGACGCGACCGGGATATTCATGTGAAAATCGGTTACTACCAGGTAATCGGTGTAATTGGTACCAACAAGGGGGAGATTGCCAAAGCTGGCATAGTTATCATCGCTGGCCATTATATTTCCGGTACCTGTCCAGGATTGACTGGAACCGGGAAGATTAGTGTTTACGGCTGTGGTGCCGGTGGCCGGACCTGCGGTCTGGGCTTTGGCATAACCGAAGGCCAACAAACCCAGGATACTGAGTAAAAGTGGTTTCATGATGGATATGTTAGTTTTTCTGATATTGAAATCGTGTACAAAATAGAATTTATTCTAACCGTTGTCAAGTGGAAACCGCATAATTATATGGGTTAATCCCTATTTTATAAAAAACTTCGTTTTTATACTATGTGTTTTTACGATATTAAATAGCTGCTGGCATTTCTGGGTAAATTGCAGCCATGTCATCCATAAGTATTCGGTTTGCTGTCCCGGAAGATGCGGCATTGATTGCCGAACTAAGCCAACAGACCTTTTTGGAAACGTTTGCTGATCAAAACAGCAAAGAGAACATGGACAAGTTCATGAATGAAACCTTTAGCAGGCAAAAATTAATGAGCGAAGTAAACATGACAGGCAATATCTTCCTGCTTGCATATAGTGACCAGGCTGCTGTCGGGTATGTACGGATGAGAGAAAATAACCTGCCGGGACAGGCAGGTTCAGGTGCATTTGAAATAGCCCGGATATACGCCACTGCAAACACTGTCGGTAAAGGTGTCGGCAGGCTGCTGATGCAGCATTGTATTGATATAGCCCGTGAAAAGGGAAAAGAATTACTTTGGCTGGGAGTCTGGGAACATAATTACCGCGCTATTGAATTTTACAAGAAATGGGGTTTTGAAAAATTCAGTACGCACACGTTTATGTTGGGCGATGATCCACAAACAGATTGGCTGATGAAAAAAGAACTATAAAACTATTAAAACATGATAAAGAAGCTGGTAGTTGCTCTCTTAGTTATTGCTTTTGTCCAAACAGGTTTTGCACAGGGTAAGCCCGCTTATGTGTTGTATAATTCCCACGGGAAAAAACTGTCTTATAAAAAAATGATCAACGTGTTGAAGGAAAAAGACATAGCATTGATCGGGGAGTTTCACAATAATGCGATTGCTCACTGGATGGAACTTGAAATAACCAAAGACCTTAAAGAAAGCAGGGAACTGGTGTTGGGAGCAGAAATGTTTGAAGCAGATAACCAGGAAGCCCTCGATAAATACCTGGCAGGGCAATTAAGTCCGAAGGGGCTTGACTCGAATGCACGTCTCTGGAAGAATTATCCCACGGATTATGCACCCCTTGTCAATTTTGCCAAAGAAAATCATATTCCGTTTGCAGCCACCAATATCCCCCGCCGTTATGCTTCGCTGGTGGCCCGGGGTGGTTTCGAAAAATTAGACAGTTTACCCGGAGCAGAAAAAAATTGGATCGCTCCCTTACCGGTGGACTATGATGCTGAATTACCCGGTTACAAAAAAATGATTGAAATGATGGGAGGGCACAGTGGTGCAAACCTGCCCAAAGCACAGGCTATCAAAGACGCCACTATGGCTTATTTCATCCTGAAGTATTATAAAACAGGAAGTTTATTTATTCATTATAACGGCGCATACCATTCTGAGAATTATGAAGGCATCCTCTGGTACCTGAAAAGAAAGCGACCCGATCTTCGCTATGCCACCGTGACCACCGTTTCTCAAAAAGAGATACATACGCTACTGGCAGAGAACAAGGGAAAAGCCGATTTTATTATTTGCGTGGATGAAGACATGACCAATACTTATTAAAGACATTTCAACGACCAACGTAAATTTTCTTCCTGCATTCGTAAATTTTCTTATATCTACTAACACTAAAAGCCAGTTCCCTGCGTTTTTAGGTAACACTGGACTGTTATTCTAAAAAAAGATAAGCACCTGTTAAACCTGCCCGCATGCAGGCTGTCTATGCCTTGTAATTTTACTCAACCTTAATTTAAACCAACATTATGAAAGCCCGGATCCTTTCACTTAGCATCCTTATTTTTTCCCTGTCTTTATTTTTTACTGCCTGCCAGAAAGATTCAGCCGACCAGGCTGATTATGGCACCCAGTCAACCACTCATTCAGATGACCAGTCGCGGTTCTCCAATGAAGTGGATGCGGTAGCCAACGATGCTGACCTTACCCTGGAGACAACAGCAGGTTTTGCAGGACGTGGTGAACAGGTGCAGTCACTTATCTGTGATGCTACTGTTGCGGTGGACACCCTGTCGAATCCGCGTACGATCACTATCACGTATAATGGCACCAATTGCCTGGGCAACCGTACCCGTACAGGTGTTATCGTAATTTCAATGGCACAGAATGTACGGTGGAAGAATGCCGGCGCCATCCTCAATGTCAGCTTCCAGAATTTCAAGGTCACCCGTTTGATCGATAACAAAAGTATTACGATCAATGGAACACAATCATACACAAATGTTAGTGGCGGCCTGCTGATCAACCTGGCTTCCCTGGGTACGATCACGCATACGATCACCAGCAATAACATGTCCATCACGTTTGATAATGGTAGCCAGCGCAACTGGCAAGTAGCCAAACAAAGGGTGTTCACGTATAACAATGGTGTGGTTATAACCAGTACCGGCATGCATAATGAAGGCAACGTTACCGGTATAGCAGAATGGGGAACTAATCGTTTCGGAAACAGTTTTACAACTGCAGTTACCAGCCCGCTGCTGGTCCGCCAGGATTGTAATTTCCGCATCACTGGTGGTAAGGTAGAGCATGCTACCGCAAATTTCAATGCAGCAGTTACTTTCGGTCTTGATGCAAATGGAAACCCGGCAGGTTGCCCGGGTCTTGGCAACTATTATTTAAAACTGGTTTGGACAGGACTAGCCGGAGTTTCCCATACGGTCATCCTGCCGTATTGATTATATCATTAAAAAATATAGCCGTTTCGCTAACCGCGGAACGGCTTTTTTATTTACTGCCGTTTTACAGTTAAATTAGCAGCTATGTCTGCTTTATTGATCACCCATATCCGGAAGCTTGTCAATACCCGCACGCAAAATGAATTATTGCGGGGTCCGGCCCTGGCCCAATTACCCTGCGTGGATAATGCCTGGCTGCTGGTTGAAGATGGTTGGATAGCCGGGTATGGCAGCATGGATAAATTGCCGGGTATAAAAAAATTACCCGCTGACATTGTTGATGCAACTGGCCAGTTCGTTTTACCAGCCTGGTGTGATTCACATACCCACCTGGTATTTGCTGCCAGCCGGGAAGAAGAATTTGTCGACAAATTAAAAGGCCTGAGTTATGCAGAGATCGCAGCAAAAGGAGGCGGTATCTTAAATTCTGCCCGGAAACTGGCTGCAGCTTCAGAGGATGAATTATTTAACCTTGCCTGGAAACGCCTGGAAGAAGTCCGGCAATTGGGAACAGGTGCTATCGAAATAAAAAGTGGTTATGGACTGACGGTGGAAGGTGAATTGAAAATGCTAAGGGTGATCAAAAAGATAAAGGAGCGGTCATCCATTCCTGTCAAGGCAACTTTCCTTGGCGCGCATACTTATCCCCTGGAATATAAGGAGAATCACCAGGGCTATATTGATCTTATCATCCGCGAGATGCTGCCTGTTATCGCACAGGAAAAGCTCGCTGATTATATCGATGTGTTTTGCGAAACCGGTTTTTTTTCCCCTGAAGAAACGGAAATGATTTGCCGTGCAGGAATGGCATATGGGTTAAAACCAAAGATTCATGCCAACCAGCTTGATTTATCCGGAGGTACGCAAACGGGTGTAAAACTGGGAGCCATCAGCGTGGATCATCTTGAAACGATGGATGATGACGCCATCAGCAGCCTGGCTTCATCCGGTACCATCGGGACTTTATTGCCCGCCGCAGCTTTTTTTCTGCGGATGCCTTTTCAACCGGCGAGAAAATTAATTGATGCCGGTTGCGCGATTGCGCTGGCAAGTGATTTTAACCCAGGCTCTTCTCCATCAGGCAATATAAATCTGGTGCTCTCCATAAGCTGTATCCAGCTCAGGATGCTGCCCGAAGAAGCGATCAATGCTGCCACGCTCAACGGAGCCTACGCAATGGAATTGCAGGATACTACCGGCAGCATTACTGTTGGTAAAAAAGCCAACCTCATTTTTACTAACCCTATTCCGTCACTGGCTTACCTGCCTTATGCTTTTGGCTCCAACCTTATTGATAAGGTGATGATAGCCGGGGAATTTTGAACACTTTAATATGAACAGATTTCTTTTCTTTTTACTGGTATTGTTTATTTCGCAAACATGTATTGCAGGAGAATTGTCCGATACCTGTCATCATTTCAAAACGGGGAAATTCTCTTACCGGGATAGTTCCGGTATCATCACCAGCATCACCAGGACAAAAAAACAGCAGACAGAAATAAACAGCAAAACAGGGTTGCTCACCAAATCAAAGATCAGCTGGGTGGGCGAATGTGAATACCGCCTTACACAGACATGGGCTAACAGTAAAGAAGGCCGAAAAAATAACCGGAGGCAGATCACGATCAATATTACCCGGATAGCCGGTAACAGTTATGAATATGCCTGTAGCTGTAATGATAAAGCAAATACAACTATACAAGGGGTAGTGGTTAAACTGAGTGATTAAGATTGTTTACAATACATTATTACAACCATAACTTATTAACGGAGTTCTTGTTGTATTTTCGACATAATGGCACTCTTCCGTTTACGAAAAAAGAAACCTGGTTTTTTTGAGCAGATCATTGCCAGCGATGAGATATTGCCATGGCATGACCGGCAAAAGGGGTTGAGTTTCCTCATTTCACTCTTTTCAGAGATACGTCCCGACCCGGGTAAAAAAAGAAAGAATGCAGAGAAAAACCTGCAGGAGGTCACCAGCCAGTTGCGGGAGCACAGGATCATTCTTGCGAATACACAGCATGCTTTCCTTTCACAGCTTATTGACAGTGATCTGAGTTCAGCTATTACAGAAAGTGGTATTCCATTGGCAAGGGGGTTCTGGCAGGAATTATCCAACCGGCTTAAACATAAAATATTACCCCGGCTGCAGGAGGAGAAAGATTTTCTCTATGTCATCAATAATGTGTTCTTTAAAAAAAGTGATTATGAATGGGTAGAAGGGATACCCCGCCAGTCCTGGATCAGCTTTTTTGAAGCGGTCGGGTTTAGTTTTTCACCACAGCATAATTCATTAAAGAAGGAATTACTCCAGGCGCTGAAGATCCTTTCCTTCCAGGTAGCACAACTGGGCTTGGAAAAAGAAGTCCTTAATTACCTGCCAGCTGAAGAAAAGGATAATGATACAGCTTTTGTGCTCCAGAATTATAAGGTACACGAAGTGGAAAAATTGCTGATGGATAATGCTCCCGGCAGCGATATTATTCCGGTCTCGTCAGGTTTAAAAGATATCCTGCAGGATTGTTATGATCTTATCGATCATATCCGGGAAAGTCACTCGGAAAAAGGAGCCAGCATACAGCAAACTTACCTGCTGCTGGTTCTGGCCAACCGCTTGCAACGGATGCAACTGGTAATGGATGTACTCGACGGCGATACTAAATTTGATACCGGGCGGTTTGTTGACATTTTCCGGCTGCTGGTAAGGAATGAAAAAAGAAAGAACAGTATCCGGGAGTTTGTTTCACAAGGCATTGGTTATCTCGCCTACCAGATTGCCGAACACAAAGGCACCAGGGGACATCGATATATTACTGAAACACGACGCGAATATTATAAAATGATTTTTAGTGCCATGGGGGGCGGGTTGATCATTTGCTTTATTGCCATTTTAAAAAACCTCGTGGGTAAATTAAAACTGGCGCCTTTCCCACTGGGTTTTTTATATAGTGTAAACTACAGTATTGGTTTTATCCTGATCGATGGTACGGGCTCAACACTTGCCACGAAGCAGCCGGCTTTCACGGCCAGTGCGGTAGCGGGTTCATTAGATACAAAAAAGCATAGTGAACCTGACCTGGAGAACCTTGCTGTAACTGTAGCCAAAGTATCCCGCAGCCAGATCGCATCTTTCTTTGGAAACCTGCTGATTGTTTTCCCGATAACCTTCCTGTTGGCCTGGGGTTATGATGCCTTGTCCGGTCATAAGATAGCGGAAGGAGAGGCAGCTATGAAAATGCTGATTGACCAGCATCCCTGGCGAAGTCTTTCTTTATTATATGCCTGTTTCACCGGTTTCTTTTTATTTGCCAGTGGTATCATTGCGGGGTACTGGCAAAATAAGATCCGCTATGGAAGGATTAAAGACCGGTTGAAAAAACATCCGGTCTTAAAATTATCCATGTCTTCAAAACGACTCGATAGGGTGGCCAACTGGGTGGAGAATAATTTCGGCTCACTGGTCGGTAATATCGGGTTGGGCTTCTTCCTGGGATTTGCAGGTATCCTGGGTAAACTTTTAGGTATTCCTTTTGATATCCGTCATATAACCATCTCTGCTGGTAATACGGCTATTGCAGTGTATGGATTGGGTTTTAATAATATTCCACCTTATTTCCTGCTGGCGGTTTTTGGCGGTGTTTTATTGATCGGTTTTTTAAATTTTCTTGTAAGCTTTTCTCTCGCCTTTTTAGTGGCTGTTAAATCAAGGGGGATACGTTTTGCTGAATACCCCCGTTTTTTCCGTATCCTCGGTAAGTATTTTGTAAACCATCCCCGGGCTTTCATTATACCATCAAAGAAACTACCCGAACCGGTTTATAAATCGCTGGGGTAATATATGCCATCGAAAATTTTCTCTTCACGGCCAGCAAGCCAATGAAGAAAAATAGCTGATAAATTAAATCGTCCACAAGCAATATCTTAGCAGGCAAATAGCTATTGCATGCAGCCAATCATTGAATGTGTCCCGAATTTCAGCGAAGGAAATGACCTTGGTATCATTAAACAGATCACTGACCAGATAGAAGGAGTAGAGGGTGTTCGTTTATTGAATGTAGATCCGGGCAAAGCAACCAATCGTACTGTAGTAACGCTGGTTGGTCAACCAGATGCAGTGATTGAAGCCGTTTTCCGTGCGATTAAAAAAGCAGGCGAACTGATCGATATGAGCAAACACAAAGGTGAACACCCGCGAATGGGCGCCACGGATGTTTGCCCCCTGATCCCAATTGCCAATATTACCATGGAAGAAACAGCGGTATATGCGCAACGATTAGGCGAAAGAGTGGGCAAGGAATTGCAAATACCTGTTTACCTGTACGAAGCTGCCCAGCAGGATAAGAGCCGGAGTAATCTCTCCGTGATCAGGGCCGGGGAATATGAAGGGTTCTTTAAAAAGATCAAACAGCCCGGATGGAAACCCGATTTTGGTCCTGCTGAATTTGACCCCAAAAGGGGAGCGACAGTGATCGGGGCCAGGGATTTTCTCGTAGCGTATAATATTAATCTCAATACTACATCAACAAGAAGAGCTAATGCCATTGCTTTTGATGTAAGGGAAGCCGGGAGAAAGATCAGGAATGATAAAGGGGAGGAGATTGTCGAGCCCGGCACTTTAAAATCTGTGAAGGCGATCGGCTGGTATATTGAAGAGTATGGAATTGCGCAGATATCCATGAATCTTACGAATATCAATATTACGCCGGTCCATATCGCTTTTGATGAAGTATGTAAGAAGGCTGAGGCAAGAGGGATCAGGGTAACTGGCAGTGAATTGGTCGGTTTGATCCCCCTGAGATCATTGACCGATGCGGGGAAATATTTTCTGAAAAAACAAAAACGGTCTATTGGTGTGTCGGAAAAAGAACTCATCAAGATAGCTGTCAAATCCATGGGACTGGATGAACTCGGCCCGTTCAAACCGGAAGAAAGAGTGATTGAATATTTGTTGCAAAACAAGATGAACAGCAAACTGGTCGGAATGTCACTGGCTGATTTTGCCAATGAAGCGGCTAGTGAAAGTCCTGCCCCGGGTGGTGGTTCTATTGCCGCATATGTGGGTGCGCTGGGTGTTTCTCTTGCCACGATGGTGGCAAATCTTTCTTCGCATAAAAAAGGATGGGATGATCGCTGGGATGAATTCAGTAATTGGGCGGAAAAAGGAGAGCAATATAAAGAGGAACTGGTAAAATTGGTGGATGCGGATACAAAGGCTTTTAACCAGATCATGGCAGCCGTCGGACTTCCCAAATCAACAGACGAAGAAAAAACAACAAGAACCCGGGCGATCCAGGAAGCAACCCGTTTTGCTATAGAGATACCCTTTAAAGTAATGCAGGTTTCTTATGCAAGTATGGGGGTTATTAAGGCCATGGCAGAGATGGGCAATCCCAATTCCGTTTCTGATACCGGGGTCGGGGCTTTGTGTGCCAGGACTGCTGTTATCGGGGCCTTTATGAACGTGAGAATCAATGCCGGAGGCTATGCTGATAAGAATTTTATTTCCGGTATTTTGACACGTGGAAGAGATTTAGAAAACAAAGCCATAGCTTTAGAAAAAGAGATCCTGAAAGTAGTGAATGAAAAGATCGGGGTTTAAGGGGTCAGCGCAAAGAAAATAGCTACAGAGCATTCGCGTTGGTCTTCAGCTTAAACTCCTTATGGCTTTTTTCAGCGCTTAAAAAATAACAAACCCTACCTTTAGTAACTGAATTTTAAACCTCGTGCATGGAAAAACTGGAAACAAAGACAGCCCCCGCAGAAGCCAAGTTACCTGCCATGGGACACCTGAAGGTATATAGCAAGCAGGATGTACTTTCCCTGACAAAGATCCGTCGTTTTGAGACAAAGTTGGGAGAGCGGATACAGGTGCTAAGGAATGCAGCGGACATAGAAAAATCCATCGCCGGTTCCAACGCAAAATATGTATTATTTGGTGTTCCCGAAGACCTCGGCGCCAAGGGTAATTTCGGTATCGGTGGTGCAGATACCCTTTGGATACCTTTTCTCCAGAGTTTTTTTAATGTCCAGAGTAATGATTTTTTTGACGGGGGTGATATCCTGGTGATCGGCCATTTCGATTTTGGTGATATGCAATACCTGATCGATACCACGGCACGGGGAGAAGAAGAAAAAATAGAAGCTTACCGGCATGCGGTTAATACGATCGATGATGAAGTGGAACACCTGGCGAAAATGATCACGGAGTCAAAAAAGATCCCGATCGTGATTGGTGGCGGGCATAATAATTCATACCCACTTATAAAGGGTGCCGCCAAAGGATGGCATAAAGCCGGGGTGTTGCAACTGGCACAGATCAACTGTATCAACCTGGATGCCCATGCTGATTACCGGGCTATGGAGGGAAGACATAGCGGGAATGCTTTCCGTTATGCGGAGGAAGATGGTTATCTCCAGAAATATTGTATTGTAGGCTTGCACGAAAGCTATTTACCACAGAATGTCTGGGTAGATATGGTCAACAACCCATTTATTGATTGTATCACTTTCGAGGACATTTTTGTTCATGAAAAACGAACTTTCCTGCAGGCCGTTTCACACGCCACCGGTTTTACTGAAGATACATTGACAGGTATCGATATCGATCTCGATGCGATCCAGAACACGCTCAGCAGCGCGATGACACCGGTTGGTATCTCACCGGTACATGCAAGACAATATATTTCTTTTGCTGCTGCTGACTGCAAACCCGCTTATCTCCATATTTGCGAAGGAGCTACCTGCCTGGCGGATGGAAGAACAGATGCTACAAGTGGCAAACTGATCAGCTATCTTGTAAGTGATTTTATCAAAACGAAGGCTGCAATAAATGGGGGTTAAGCATATTGAGTGCTGACTCTTTTAAAAAAACGCTGCATTTCTCAGAAGACAGGCCCGTATAATTTCAGGTCTGCTTTATTAAATGCCTTATTAAAACGAACCAACATTTTATTGGCTTCTGTTTTCCTTTTTTCCGCCGTCAATGCCTGCCATATACCAAAAAGCGCCCATCCATTTTCGTGATTATTCAACAGGTCTTTCTCCAGGATCGTTTTCGCCTCTTTGGTACGACCGGCTTTCAGGTAAGCATTGCCCAGGTAATGTTTGGGATTCAGTAACCAATCCCTTGGCTCATCGTATACCATATTTTCTTCGGTTACCACTGCTTCTTCAAAGGAGACAATAGCGTCCGTATACTTCTTCTCTTTCATGGCGATAGTACCCATGAGCAGGTTTTCCGCAACAACGGCACCGTCAATGGAAGGAGAGAAAGGGTTTAAGGCGGTAAGCAGGCTACTGTCTTTCATAAGTTGCCGGAGTTGTTCCAGTTCAGTCTTTGCTTCGGGGATCCTTGTGCGTTGCGCTAATGCCATACCCAGGCCAAAATGGTACAGGATATTTCCATAGATCATGGAAGGGTCTGGTTTTACCATTTTAAGCAGCTTATCCCAGTTGCCAAAGCGCACATCAACGAGCACGGGAGTCATATAAATATATTGTATGAAATTGCCCATCGCACCAGGAATTGATAAATAATCTTTCTGGATGCTTTTGACGGTCTCATTGGCTGACCAGGAAGAATAGGCCGAGCGTCCGGCCAGCATGGAATTATTGGTCTGCATATGCAGGTTATGGATGATATATAAAAAATCAGCTCCCGTAACCGGTGCATAGAGGGGGATCATTCTTTTATAACTATTCACCGCTGTCTCATTTACCGCAACGCCTTTTGCATAATTACCTGTCCGCAAATAAATATGTGAAGGCATATGAACCGTATGCGAAAGGCCCGGTGTAAGTTTACCCAGCCGGTCCGCGCTGGGGAGAGCTTTGTCTACATAAGGCGAAGCTTCCATCACATGTATATAATAATGATTGGCACCGGGGTGGCCGGGTGTTTGTGCCAGTAATTTTTCCAATACCTCGCGGATAAGGGGAGTCCAGGGTTTGGATTCACCATCTGTTTTCCAGAGGTCCCAGGGATGCTGGAGCATCAGTGCATCGGCATACAAGGCAGCAACATCTGGATCGTCGGGGTATTTTTCATACGCTTCTTTCATCTTATCAGCATAGAGCTGATTCAATTTTTGCCTGCTTTGTGTGGAATCGGGCGAATAGCGTACCTGCTGTGCATCTACCAGCATTTTTTCTTTGTCCGTACACCTACCCGAAAGTTCTGTTGCTTTTCCACTGGCCGTTAAGGCATCAGGAGAAGCGGCATAACCCAGGTCATTGATATTAGGTCCGTAAGTCAGGGCCTGTGCCCATTGCAACATAGCAGAGGCGGGATCAAATTTTGCAGCCTTTTTAAAGGAAGCCATGGCTTCGATAATATGAAAACTGTAATACATATTGATACCCTGGTTAAAATAGAATTGTGCACTGTCGTTGCTGGTTGTGATGGACCATTTATAATTCCCTGCTCCGGGAATAGGAGGGATATCTGTCTCTTCGATCCATTCCTTTAGTTGATTCCAGTCGGGGCTGCAACGAATAACAGATTCTTTATTATAAACACGTTGTTTGACAACAGGAGGCCTGGGGTTGGTTATTTCTTTTAACCGGAAGGCGAGTAATGCAGTAATAAAAGAAAAAAAGGAAAGTAATAATAACCTGGATTTCATGATCGGTGTTTAAGAACATAAAAGATACGAATTCCCGGAAAAATTTGGAGATAGGGCCCAAAAAAAGTGGTTGCCTGTAGCAACCACTTCCTTTTATTTCCTTCCAGCCCGGTTAATTATCGGCCGGTTCAAGATACTGCGCATAACTGTATCCTTCTTCCCCATCTTTTGTACGCACGAGCCACCACTGCTCATTAGATTTATTAATAAGCGAAATAATCTCGCCATGCGCGGCCTTGCCCACAACGGGCTGGTCAGTACCGGGGCCCTTGCGGATATTCAGATTGCTGGATTTAGTAACCACTTTTACGCGGCTTCCTTCCACAGTTTTTGCATTGACGTTCAATACCAGGTCACCCCCGGTAAAGTTGGGATCGATCTGTCCATACATATCCCATAACTGGTCTTTAACGGCACCTGTAGGGGCATCGCCGTCTATGTACAGTACACCTTCCTGTTCTTTTACCTGCAAGCCGGTTACACCCGAAGTCCGGGCAGCGTCTATTAGGCCTTTATATTTATCCTGAAGTGTCATAATTTGTTTCCTCCGATTTTTAGTTGACAGTTAATTTATTATCTATCTTTTTAGGTTTCGTTGCATTAATTTTCTGCATCAGTTTGGTCAGGTCTGATTTTTTTATTGTGCCGGTAAGCGTCACTACGCCATCATTCACCTGCGCCGTTACTCCCGGGTTATCCTTTACGGCATCCCTTATTGCGATCGTAAGCGGATCGTCCGGTGTAATAACCGGGATATCCGCAACCGGCATAACCGTGGTGTTATTTACTACGGATTTTACTCCTTTGATATCTTTAACCGCAGGCTCCACACTGGCTTTTGCGGCATCGTTCTTTACTTCACCCGTAACTGTTACTACGCCCTTCTCCACATTCACCATCAATTCACCATTAGATGGAACACTTACAAGGGCAGTTTGCGCGGATTGTTTGATATCCGCATCCTTTACTTTGCTTTTGCAGGAGGGGAGAGCAAAAACGAAAGCCATGAGCGCGGCTATGGCCAGATTTTTTTTCATTGTTGAAAGTTTAGATTATAAAATTGGTTAAGGCAGGTCAATAGCAAGTGGTTGTACTTCTTATAAGCCTGATCACCTATGACCCGGTTTCATTCGCGGCACAAATAGTGCCACAAGGGAGATTTTTTTGAGCCAGGGGAAATAATCAGCGATTTACCGGCAGTTGTGTAATTTTAATGTATGAAAAGAGCATTTCTTTTCGTCCTGACGATCACTGCTTCCGCTGCATTTGCACAAAATGAGTTTGCCGCCACGGCATTTTATACTGAATTCAAAAAGATCTGTGCAGACGGACAAACAGGCTTTACTGCTTACAAAGGCGATAAACGGGGAAGTGACTTTGAAGAACTCGCGCTTGAATATAAAGTGAAAACATTGCTGCCATTGGCTGATTCAGGTAAAATCGTAGTTCCTGTTTCCGGTCCCCCTTTTATGGTCTGTTATTTTGAACCGGATAAAATAAGGCTTAAAGTGGACCAAAGAGGATCCAATTTGAGAGACGCTATCCTTATTGCTTTTGAAAAACCACTCTATGCACGGACCGAGACAACAGTAGTTAATAATTACCCCCTTACTATTTCTTATTATTTCACGGATCCTCATGAAACCCGTTCCTCCGGGGCGGCATTCAAAATGGTAATCTATTATTCATTGGGTAAATATTACCTCTCCCTGGAAATCCGGGGAATAAGCCAGTAAATAAAGCCCCGTTTAAACTACCCTGCGAACGGTATTGGACGTTGCTTTTAAAGTGATTACCTTTTTACCAAATTTCAAAATGTTACTGCGATCACAGGCCCTTTGTCTTGCTCTCCTGTTTACCATACTGCACACAGGGGCGCAACGACCCGTCCTGGTTTTACCTGTTGGGCATACTGATAATGTGGTCCTGATCAATTATAGTCCTGATGGTAAAACGGTTGTAACCTCCTCCTATGACAATACCGTTAAAATATGGGATGCCAGGAATGGAAGACTACTTTATAGCCTGGAAGGCCATAATAGCTGGGCAAGGTCGGCCAGTTTCAGCCCGGACAGCAAAACCATGGTCACCGCATGGGATAGTACCGCACAAATATGGAATGTAAAGACGGGCAAGTTATTACATACATTAAAAAAGGAGCCGAACGCCACTATGATAGTTGCAGGTTTTAGCCCGGATGGAAAAAAGATCGTAACCGCTGATGAAAACCGCGATGTGATAATATGGGATGGACATACCGGGGCAAAATTAAATTATACAAAAGGGCACACTAATGATCTTAATGACGCCCATTTTAGCCCGGATAGTAAATTTATTGTTACTACAGGCCGGGAATCGCTCGTAAACATATGGGATGCAAAGAACGGTGAACTTTTTTTTGCCCTGGAAGGCCATTCGCCTACAGCCGATGTAGAGATAGCCAGCTTTAACCCGGACAGTAAATATCTAGCAAGCGCTTCAAGTGATCATACCGTTATCATTTGGGATATATACAATGCGGAAATATCCAGGCGGCTGGAAGGTCATATGGGACCCGTCCTGGATGTAAATTATAGTCCCGATGGAAATACTATCGTAACCGCATCAGAAGATAATACAGCAAAAATCTGGGATGCAAAAACCGGCAAACTTCTTCATAGCCTCGAAGGTCATTTGGGCAAAGTAGAAAAAGCCTTATTTAGCCCTGATGGCAAAAGGATAGTAACAACCTGTATGACGGAAAGAAATTCGAAGGTCTGGGATGTAAATACCGGCAGGCTGCTTTATACAATCGGGGGAAAGGACGATGGTATCAATTATGCAATTTTCAGTCCTGGTAATAAATACATTTTAGCGGCAACCATCCACAATACAGCGGAAGTTTTTGAATCCGGGACCGGAAGGCTGCTAAGCAGTTTCAAAGGGCATACAGAAACTATTCCTTACGTCAGTATTAGTCCTGACGGAAAAAAAATGGTTGCGGCTTCAGCGGATCATACCGCTAAAGTATGGAACAGGGAAACCGGCAGGATAGAACATGTGCTGAAAGGCCATACCGCTTTAGTAAATACTGCCGACTTTAGCCCGGATGGAAAGATGATCATCACCACCTCCAACGACAGCACCGCCAGGTTATGGGATACACGAACCGGCAGGTTGTTATATATCCTAAGAGGACATGCTGACTGGCTGTATATGGCGGTATTTGCTCCCGATAGTAAAACGGTAGTAACGACATCCTTTAGTAATGAACCGCTGATCTGGGATGTACAAACCGGTAAAATGCTGTGTACGGCTCTGAAAGGAAATGGCATTCTTGAATCCACCCATTGTTACAGCAGTGATGGAAAAACCATTTTAACGGATCCATGGAACGGTGACGCCAGTTTATGGGAAATAAAAACAGGGAAAGTACTGCTCAGGATTAAAAACGATGAAGAAAATAGATTTTATCTTTCCAGTTTCAGCCCTGATAATAAAAGAATATTTACTGCAGACAAGAATGGCCTCATCAGGATGTGGGATGCGGGAACCGGGGAATTAATAAGCGAATTACCAGCGAACAGTTCCATGATCACGGCTTTTAATTTCTCCCCTGATGGGAAGATAATGGTATCAACTGCAGTTGACCAAAAGGTTGCCACATGGGACATCGCATCCGGCAAGTTGCTTCATGTACTTGAAGGCCATCAATTCCCGGTTACGCTTACCCAGTTCAGCCCGGACAATAAAACAATTGCTACCAGCACTTATTTTGATCATCTGCTGAAACTATGGGATCTGCAAACTGGCAACCTGTTAAAAACTGTCACTTTCAGGGGTACTATGTCCGCGATCGACTGGAAAAGAAAAAAAATAATCTCCCATGAAAATTCCGAGGTTTTATTATCTGACCTGGAGACAGGTAATGTGTTATTCTCATCTGTTGGTATTGACCAGGAAGATTTTATCACCCGGGCAAAAGATAATTATTATGAAGTATCTGCTGCTGCCGCAAGATGGCTTTACTGGAGAAAAGATGGTAAACTTTACGATTTTGATCAATGGGATATGCAGTATAACCGCCCCGATAAGATCCTTGAAGGCCTGGGAAATAAAAACGCTGAGCTGTTGACCGCTTATAAAAAAGCTTACCAGAAAAGAATCCGGAAAATGAAGATCGACACCACCATGTTCCGGGAAGATTATCATGCACCCATTACGGAGATTTTAAATCGCGATATCCTGGAAGCTGGTGCTGTATCCGCTCATATCCTGGTTAAAATACGATGTTATGAAACCCTGGCATCAAACCGGGTAGAAAAAATACTTGTAACCATCAATGGGAACCCGCTCTATGGTATAAAAGGAATGTCCATCACAAAACCGGCTACGGATACAACCTTACAGATCCCCGTCGCTTTAAGCAGGGGTCAGAACGTTATAAAGGTTTCCTGTCTTAATAATCGCGCAGCCGAATCTTTACGGGAGACGGTCTATATAAACTATGAGCCCGCCACAGCGCTTGTACCAGATACCTATTTTATCGGGATCGGCGTATCTGCTTATAAGGATACCCTCTACAATCTACGGTATGCAGATAAAGATGTGAAAGACATTGGAACCTTCGTTCAACAAAAATATCCAGGTGCTTTTATAACACTCCTGACCAATGAAAAAGTCACCCTTCAAAATATTAAAATGATCCGGGATCAATTACTTAAAACCAAACCGGATGACAGGGTGATCATTTCCCTGAGCGGCCATGGGCTCATTGACAGTAACTATGATTTTTATTTCGCTACGTACGATATGGATTTTAACAACCCTTCCTTGAAGGGCCTGGGTTACGATGACCTCGAGTATTTACTGGACAGTATCCCGGCCCGTAACAAACTGGTCTTAATGGATGCCTGTCATAGCGGTGAATTGGATAAAGAAGGTTCTTATACGATAACAAGTATGGATAAGAATGTTAAAGAAGGAAAGGGATTTAAAGTCACGTCAAAAGATAGTGCAGTCGCTGATTTGCAGAATACGTTTGGGATAATGCAGGAGCTGTTTGCCAATACAGGCCGGAGTAACGGGGCGACCATTATTTCAGCGGCTGCAGGTACGGAATTTGCGTATGAAGGTAATAACTGGGCGAATGGTGTGTTTACCTATTCCATCCTGCAGGGACTTACACAGGATAACGCAGACGCTGATAAAAATGGCTTTATTACGGTAACAGAACTGCGCGAATATGTAAGTGAGGAAGTTGGAAAATTAACCAATGGCCTGCAAAGACCCACAAGCCGCCAAATCAATTTTGATAATAACTGGCAGCTTTGGTAGGAGTGAAAGTAACCCAGCCTCGGGAACAATGATTATTTTTGCTCCAGTTCCATGATCTTTTCAAATAACCTCTCATATTCCGTATTCAGGCCTTTTAATTCTGTATCCGCTTTCTTAAATGCCGCTTCCGCATCGAGGAATTTTTGTTTATCGGAATAGGTAGCCGGGTCAACCAGGGCCGCTTCCAGTTCAGTCTTCTTTTTATTTAACCCCGCAATTCTTTCTTCCAGCTGCTGGAATTGCTTTTGCACTCTTTGTAACTCCTTCTTGGTATCCTTGTTAATTGGCAGCGCAGTGCGGGGGCCCGGGTCGGGAGCTATAACCTTTTCTTTGGATTTTTCCTCCTTGATCATTTTCCCTGGCTTCTGGCTTTTGACTACGGGCTTATTGTTCGCGGCCTCCTGTTTCGCCATCCTTTCTTTCCAGGCCACCCATTCTTCATAACCACCTTTAAACTCTTTTATCTGGTGATCCACGATCTCCCAGATCTTATTGGCTGTTTTCGCAACAAAGTACCGGTCGTGGCTTACCAGGATAATGCTGCCTTCATATTTGTCAAGTGCCTCGATCAGGAGATCACAGCTATGCATATCAAGGTGGTTGGTCGGTTCATCCAGCATCAGGAAGTTTGCTTTGCTGATGATTGTCTTGGCCAGGGCTACTCTTGCTTTTTCACCGCCGCTCAGTATCCTGATCTTTTTATCCGCATCATCACCACTGAAAAGAAAACAGCCCAGGAGTGAACGAAGTTCCAGTTCATTCATCTGGCTGCCGCATTCTTTCATTTCATCGATGATGGTATTATTGATGTTCAATGCTTCAAGCTGGTGCTGGGCATAAAAACTTTCTTCCACGTTATGTCCCCATTTTCGTTCGCCCTGGCTGAAGCTTTCCGCCCCGGCGAGAATACGGAGCAGGGTAGATTTTCCCTTACCATTGGCGCCGATCAAAGCGATCTTATCACCACGGTCGATCTCCACGGATGAATTTTCAATAATGACATTATCACCAAATGATTTGGAAACATGGCTTAATTCCACGATGATCTTCCCGGGTGTTTTGTCTACACGAAAATTGATCCGGATATTGGGACGTTCCAGTGCCGCATCTTCAATCCGGTCCAGCTTATCGAGTTTTTTCATCAGGCTTTGCGCCATAGCTGCCTTGCTCGCCTTCGCCCTGAACCGCTCGATCAGGCGTTCATTCTGGCGGATATAATCCTGTTGGTTTTCATAAGCTTTTTGCTGCATCTCGATCCGGATGGCTTTTTCCTTTTCAAAGTAATCATAATTACCGGTATAGATATGCAGTTGCTGCTGGTACACTTCCACGATCTTCGTCACCATCCGGTTAAGAAAGTATTTATCATGGCTTACAATCACTACCGAACCCTGGTAGTGAAGCAGGTATTTTTCCAGCCACTCGATCGAAGGAAGGTCAAGGTGGTTGGTAGGCTCATCGAGCAGTAAAAGATCAGGTTGTTGCAGGATCATCTTTGCCAGCAAAACCCTCATCCGCCAGCCGCCGCTGTATTCTTTATAAGGTCTTTGAAGATCGGCGTTGGAAAAACCAAGTCCCTGCAGCACTTCTTCCGTGCGATGATGGATATCATAACCACCCAATGTTTCTAATTCATGAAGTTTGTCGCTATACTCGTGTAATGTTTTTTCATCACCGGTTCTTTCCAGTTCTTTCCCGATCTCTTCGATCTCTTTCTCAAGTTGCAGGACCTTTTCAAAAGCGCCCAGCGCCACCTGGAGGATGGAGTCCTGGGTATCAAAACTTAGCAGGTCCTGGTGTAAATAACCGATCGAGGTAGTGCGGCTGCGTTCAACCGTCCCGCCGGAAGGCTGGTATTCGCCGACAAGCAGCTTTAGCAGGGTCGATTTACCCGTGCCGTTATACCCGATAAGGCCGATCCTTTCACCCGGCTGGATATGCCAGGTAGCATCTTCAACAATCGTTCTCGCCCCAAATTCAAATGTTACATTTTGGAATCCTGCCAGCATAATAAGTAAATGAGGCGCAAATTTAGTTCAAAATGCCCATTAATGAACGGTTCAAATCCCAGTACGTTGCGGGGTTTATTTTAACCACTGCATTTACAGGTTAAATTTTCAAGGATTATACTTTTTATCTCGCTCAATCCGTGTAATCCGTGGTTATCTTTGTCGAAATCTTCTAAACACTATGAAGGTAGTTCTTGGTATCCTTGGAATTGTTTTACCGGCTTTCATCATAATCCTGGGCATCGTCCGCATTTTCGTGGCCAAAACAAAAGGCGTTAACGGGCTGACTATGTTCTTCGCTATCCTGTTATTATTGACCGGGCTGATCCGCTATTTCTTTTATCCCGGCGAAAGCAATTCTCATAACAGTGGACCCAAAACAGCACCGGTTGGAGTAAGCAGCCACAGCCAGGCTTTTAACCAATCACTGGAAACCCTGCTGAACGCTTACTATAAAATGAAGGAAGGATTTGTCGTTGCAGATACGGTTGTCATTAATTCCGCTGCCGCTGACCTGCAATCAGCCCTTGACAGTCTCAGGATCACTGAACTGCAGGTAGACAGCCTTATTTATCAAACAGCCTTACAACCCTACAGCAATGCCAGGACAGAGATCCGTTCCATACTTACCGATCCCTCGATAATTGAGAAAAGAAATTCGCTGAATATTTTCTCGAATGAATTAAGAGACCTGGTCAGTATTGTACGTTATGACAGGGCAACGGTATACTGGCTGGAATGTGCCAATGCTTTTGGCGAAGACAGGCCGGGTAACTGGCTCAGCATGGCTGAAAAATCCGGTAACCCTTACGGTCAGCCGGAATGCGCGGAAGTTAAAAGCAGCATCAATTTTGTAACCGCAGATACAACCAAAAAACAATAGGATTGTTGATCCAGATATGAAAAAATGTACCCCTGCCATTGTCCTGGTTTTTTTGGGTTGTGTGGCATTTGGCCAGAACCAGCCGGCACGTTTTACACTGAATGGTTATGTAAAAGATAGTTTGTCCGGCGAGTCAATTATCGGGGCGACCATTTCGGTCAATGGTCAATCCAAAGGCGTGGCGAGTAACCAGTATGGGTTTTATTCCATTACACTTGACGCTGGAAATTACAACCTTAGTGTTTCGCATGTTACCTATACAGGCAAACTGATAAGCATTGACCTTAACAGTAACCGCTCCTTCAATTTTGAAATGCTGCCGAGGGCCGCTGCCATTAGTGATGTTATTGTTTACAGCAGGCGACGTGACGGGAATGTAAAAAATGCGCAGATGGGAAAGGTTGATCTTTCGATGAACCAGATCAGGAATATCCCTGCTTTTATGGGAGAGATCGATCTCCTGAAAGCTATTCAATTGTTACCGGGTGTGCGCAATGCGGGAGAGGGGAATGCCGGTTTTTATGTGCGTGGCGGAGGTCCCGATCAGAACCTGATCCTGCTGGATGATGCAGTGGTATATAACACGGGCCATCTCTTTGGTTTCTTTTCCATCTTTAATTCTGATGCAATTAAAGATGTATCAGTGATAAAAGGAGGCATGCCCGCTCAATACGGCGGTCGTCTTTCTTCCGTTGTGGATGTTTCCATGAAAGATGGGAATATCAACAAGCTGCAGGTGGATGGGGGTATTGGTATTATTGCTTCGCGTTTTTCGATACAGGGTCCTCTCAAAAAGAACAAAGCCTCGTTTATCATTTCTGGCAGGAGGACTTATGCCGATGCCCTGGCAAAGCCCTTTATCAAAAAAAACAGTGCCTTCTATGGTTCGGGTTACTATTTCTATGACCTGAACGCAAAGGTGAATTACCGCTTTTCGGAAAAAGACAGGCTTTATCTCAGTGGTTATTTTGGAAGGGATGTATTTGATTTTAATAATGCCAAGCGCTCCTTTAAAACCAATATCCCCTGGGGTAATTCCACTGGTACGCTCCGCTGGAACCATGTGTTTAATCGCCGGTTGTTCTCCAACACTACTTTATTGTTCAATGATTATAAATTCAAGTTTACCGCCCAGCAGGAAAATTTCGAGATAGGTCTTTCTTCCGGGATCCGTGACGGCAGTTTTAAAACTGATTTTGATTATTATCCATTACCCAACCATAAATTAAAATTTGGCGGCCAGTTCACGTATCATAAGTTCATTCCCAATGTAGTGACGGGCCGCCAGGACTCTATTATTTTCAAACCTAATAATGAAGGCACCAAGTATGCGGCCGAATCCGCGCTTTACCTGCAGGATGACTGGGAGCTTAGTGATAAATGGAAGATAAACTATGGCCTGCGCTGGAGTAATTTCACACAGATCGGGCCTTATAAAAGATTTACCCGGGATGCTAATGGGAATAAACTGGACAGCGTTATCTACAGAAATTTTGAGACCGTAAAAAACTATGGCGGCCTCGAGCCCCGCGTCACACTTCGTTATGCTATCAACGACGAGACCTCTGTCAAAGCAGCTGTAACAAGAAACCTTCAATATATTCACCTGGTGAGTAACTCAGGGAATACCCTGCCCACTGATCTTTGGGTGCCCAGCACTTATATTGTAAAACCGCAGATAAGCTGGTTATATTCAGCGGGTTTCTTTAAGAACTTCCGTGACAATGAGTTTGAAACATCGGTGGAACTCTATTATAAGAATATGGAGAACCAGGTGGAATACAAAGAAGGATACACCCCTTCGCTGGCGGATCCTGAAGAAGAATTTGTAGTTGGCCGCGGCTGGAGTTATGGGGCTGAGTTCCTTGTCAATAAATTAAAAGGACGTTTTACCGGCTGGGTAGGGTATACATTGTCCTGGACCTGGAGAAAATTTACTGAGCTTAATGGGGGAGAGAAATACCCGACCAAGTATGACAGGCGGCATGACATGTCAATAGTGGCCAATTACGAAGCCAGCAAAAAATGGAAATTCGGAGCCGTATTCGTGTATGGTACGGGTAACGCCATCACGCTGCCTGAACGCTTTTATATAATCAATGGTGTACTGACACAGGAATACAGCAAGCTTAACCAATACCGGATGAAAGCTTATCACAGGATCGACCTGGCTGCCACTTATATGCCGGTTCCAAAAAATCCTGCCAAAAGAATGAAGGCAGGAAAGAACCGGGTCAGCAGTTACTGGGTCTTCAGCATCTACAATGTATACAGCAGGCTTAATCCTTATTTCATCTATTTTGACCAGACAGGAAGTCCCGCAACAGGAGACCTTAAAGTGGAAGCGAGACAGGTTTCTTTGTTTCCTGTTTTACCTGCAATAACCTGGAACTTTAAATTTTAGTTTTTGTTAACCGCGGTTAATCTCCGGTTAAGCAGCCCCGAAAATTTCATGGTGAAGTTTGTATGATTGAATTTAGTCCTGTCAATTATTTAAACATAAAAACTCAATCATGAAAAAAGCATTCATTCCCGTAGTAGCCCTGTTATTCTTCAGCGCTGCAGCCAGTGCCCAGTTGAAAGAACCCCAGAAGCCGGCCAGTACTGCGTCCGTTAAAACAGTAACACGCAAGCCCGTCACAACAACAGCCGGTGTAAGCCCTGTGAAGAAAACAACAGCGCCTGCAGCATCAAAAACAAAAACTGTTACCAAACCGACCGGGATCAAAAGAAAGCACCCCCGGAAAGCGAGAAAGTCAAAAGCTAAAGCAAAAAAGATGTAGAGGAAAGGTTCAGTTTTGTTTAAAGCGGCCTGCGAGTGGCCGCTTTTTTAGGGACTTTTTTACCTGTTAACTATCTTTTAACCAATGTTAACAAAAGATATTCACCGTAGTTTGAACCTTTGTGAAGTTCAATTACCATGTCATCTTTCCGCATACGATCTTCTGCCGTCCGGCTTGGCATCTTTATCAGTACGGTTATCATTGCAACTATCCTCGTCTTCCAACTGGCCTGGCTGAAGAAAGTATACCGGTTTGAAGAAAAAGAATTTGACCACAGTGTTCTCAAATCGATAAGAGGTTTATACGAAGACCTGGAGCTTAGTTCTTATACTTCTTCTCACCTGAGTGAACTGATTGAAAAACCAGCCCGGCACCTTTACCTGGCTCATATCAATTTGCCGGTAAACCCTGATACGCTTTCCAGTTACCTGCAGTATGAACTGGAAGATTTTGACATCTTTACCAATTGCCAGTTTGCCATCTATAACCATGCGGAAAAAAAATATATTTACAGCAATTTGCTGACATCAGCAGGAGCGAAAGAAACTGTGAATAAACTGCCGTTATTGTTTGATCGTGATTATGATTACATCGCCCTGAATTTCCCCAACCGCCGGCAGTACATTTTATCCCAGATGAATTTCTGGATCACCAGCAGCGCGGTACTTCTCGTCGTGCTTTTATTATTTGGCGCCAGTCTTTATTATTTCTACCGCCAAAAATTCCTCAACGAAACACAAAAAGATTTCATCCATAATTTCACCCATGAATTCAAGACGCCTGTCACCGTTATCAGTCTTGCAGCGGATGTATTAAAGGATGACACTATTTCCTCCAGGCCGGAAAAGCTGAGTACCTATGCGGGTATCGTAGAGAACCAGGCGCATTATCTCCACCACCAGATCGAAAAACTGCTGCAGTTTGCCAATACAGAATCAGGGCATCTTCACCTGGATATTCAAGAGGTCGATATCCACGACCTGGTAAAAGAAGCTGTTCATAACCTGGCGCCGCTGATCAGCGAAAAAAAGGCAAGACTTGAATATGATCTGCAGGCTATGCCACCTGTATTGCGGGCCGACAGGGATTACCTGCTTATTGTGATTACCAACCTGCTGGATAATGCCATTAAATATGCGAGGGAACCTGTTATCCGTATTTCGACGGTTACTACCACCCGGAGTCTTTTACTTTCCGTAAAAGATAATGGTATTGGTATCGAACAAAATGAGTTAAAGAAACTGTTCCGGAAATTTTACCGGGTGCGCAGGGGAGATACATATACCACGAAAGGCTTTGGCATCGGGCTGAGCTTTGTAAAAAAGATACTGGATACCCATAACGGGAAGATAAAGATCGAAACCAAACCGGGAGAGGGGAGCATTTTTATCATTGAACTACCCTTTCATTAAATCAATACCATGCAAAAGAAAATAAAATTACTACTGGCCGAAGATGACCTGCAATTAGGTTTCATTATCCGTGATAACCTTGAAGAAGCGGGTTTCGAAGTGATCAATTGTCCTGATGGGGAACAAGCCTGGGAATATTACCAGAAAAAAGATCCCGATCTCTGCCTGCTGGATGTGAACATGCCTTATAAGGATGGTTTTACACTGGCAAGAAAGATCCGCCAGAAAAATGATGTGATCCCCATTCTTTTTTTAACCGCCAAATCACTTGAAGAAGATAAGCTGAAAGGATTTGCTGCAGGGGCTGATGATTATATACTGAAACCTTTCAGCATGAAAGAACTTTTATCAAGGATCCAGGTTTTCCTGCGGCGGAATAAAATGCTGATAAAGGAGGCACCGGATTCCTATAGAATCGGGAATACTGTTTTTGTTCCGGCAGAATTCAAACTGGCTGGTCCGGACAGGGAACTGACCCTCACCCTGCGTGAAAAAGAATTGCTCGAATTCCTTTGCCAGCATCCTGATAAAGTGCTGAAGCGGGAAGACATATTGCTGCATGTCTGGGGGAAAAATGATTTCTTCCTGGGAAGAAGCATGGATGTGTTCATGACCCGTTTACGGAAACACCTGGCCATTGAAGCCGGTATCTCCATAGAAACGATCCATGGAATAGGTTATCGGTTCACAACGGTGTAAATGGATGCAGATCACCAGATCCTCCAGTCTTTTACCAGGTTTTCTGAACGTGAAGTAGGTTTTTGCCTTCCTTTGGTTAGTTCAGGCACTCTTTCCTGGAGGTAATTCTGTAATTCGCTGATCATTATTTCGCCATCCTTGTTCAGGTCCGCTTTTTTTTCCGAAAGTCCTTCAAGCAACGAATAAGTGAAAACGCCATTGGCCCATCGATCACTCTCCAGGGCATATTCTGCGCCCCCGGCAGCTGAAATGATATTTGCCCCGGAGCTTCTGCGTGTATCCGCAAATAATTCATTTAATAAAGCATAAGTAGTTACGGATGTATTCGCCTCAACCCTGACCTTTAATCCTTTTGAAATGATTCCGTCTGTAGTCCTGCTGTTATCAGTGACCAGGCTGGTACCCTCTTTGTCGAGTTCACCGCTGTGGCATGCATCTATGAACAAAATTTTCTGACGGGCAGGAATGCTGTCCAGGAGATTTTCAAGATCCATATATTCAAGACCTGCATCCACGGGATTCGCAAAATCCATGGGGTAAGTTGCCAGGTAATAATCCAACTCCTTATTCAGTACTCCATGACCTGACCAATAAATGACCACCTGGTCCCGGATATTAGTTCCTAAAAGGATTTTCTTCAAATTGAATATTTCCTTCCTGTTGACTTGTTCATCCAGCAGGAGCGTTACGTTCACTTTTTCATACAGGTCGGTCCTTGCCTGGAATAATTTTGAAACGTCAGCAATATCTTTCGAAGGATACTTTAAGTTATACTCCGTGTTTTTATAAGTCCCGGCACCAATCCCGATAAAATATAGAACAGGCTTGACGATCACTGGCGCCTCGTAGAATATCTCGAAAGAAATTTTTGTGCTTTCTATTCCCTTTTCATTGGTGCAGACTATTTCCACCAGGTTCTTACCCGCATCAAGAGCTAATGTAATATTAAAGTTGATGGTTTTTCTTTCTTCGGGTGTTCCTAGTGATACAAGGCTGTAGCCGGTCTTTGATCCGAATGGCACTCCGTTGATAAAACCCTGGTAACTCACTATCGGGTACTTTTTGTCTTTTGCTGTTGCCTGGAAATAAAAATCAGGATTTTTGGTATTTGTGGGAAGCCGGTTATAATCTTTGATCGATAGATCTGGCGCATCGAGGCTATTCAAATTGTCAGTGAACTGGGCGAACCCGAGTTTCACCCTTCTTTTAGTTACCGCTTTCTGAAGCGATTCCAGCACCTTATCGTCTGGATCTCCAATGGCCTGGACGACCTTGTCGGGGCGGTTGTAAAGGATGTCGAACTGGTCAAATCCCATAGATTGCAGCCCTTTTCTAAAAGCTACGGCCTTAGCGCCGTTTCTTGAAGAGCGATAATAATTATCTGCCAGGCTCACGACAAAATCTCCTTTGGCAAGAAAAGCGATATGAGCATCCTCCTGGAAAGTTTTAGTGTTATAAAAGGTTATTTGATTTTGGCTGCTGATCAAAATCCTGTCCTTCTCTGAAGTAAGTTGTACCTGGGTTGCACCCATGTTGAGGATCGTATCGATCTTAAATGTTTTAAGGTTCCATACTTTTAACTGCCCGAAACCATTTATCGCGAAAAGATGTTGTCCATCTTTGGAAAAACAGACCTGTTTATAAAACCCCGGCGTTTCTGTGGAAAGTCTTTGCTCGTCATATTCAAAAATAAAATCTTCTTTTTTGGCGTCATATAGCCTTTGTGGCTTTAGGGTAGCAGCATTTATTATGTATAATTTATTTCCTGCCACCGCGAATTGTTTTTTATCGGGTGAAAAGGCCCCGCAGCTTAACACCGGGGAGAGGAGTATCTGTTGTAAGGTTCCCGTCGCAATATCATAGATCTTTAATACCGAATCCTGGGCCGAAACAGCCGCGAGTTTATCCATTCCGGGAAAAATAAAAAGCAGGGAATCGTTATGGAGAGTATTGAATTCAGTGAGTTTGCCGGCTTTCCAGGTCTTGATCCTGCCTTCAAGGGAAGCAGCCACGAAACCATCATTCCCGATGACAATGGAAGTCAGTTTCCCGGCACCCAATGAATAGTTCTGCATCGGGGCAGAACTGTCAATGGGTTGTTGTATCAATCGGTCGCCCTCCTGGTAGATACCGGAATGAAGAGAAGGGATGAAACGGAAAAGATGGAGGGGGAGTTTATCGTGGTTTCTTTCTCCGATGATGGGTGCATAGACGGCAACCTTTTTACTCTCTGTTTGGAGGATATTTTTCATGTCCCATACACGGATAAAATTTTCTGTCAATATATAAAGCCTTTTATACTCCGGGTCCATTTGAAAACGGCAGATACTGTCTGGTTCTATACCCATTTTTTTTTGTACCAGGCCGCGGCCCGTTCTTTTTATAATATTTTTTTTCCCGGCGAAGTAATAACAGTCTTCTGTAGGGCTAACGATCATCCGCGTTCCTTGTTCTAATTTTTCATCGGAAACCAATTGGGCGTTCTTTAAATTAAATACGAGGTATTTGTCTTTGCCAGAAACCAGCAGGTAATTATCATTCGTCCATTGTATAAATTCCACATCGCCTGTCAGCACACTGTCGGCCCTTATGGTGCGGTTAAAAGTGGCCCTTTCTAATATATGAAAACTACCTTCGGTGGTGCCTATTGCAATTTTGTCTCCAGCCGGGGAGAACTCCATCGCCGTAATACTGCCATCCAGGTCCAGCGCGACAGAATCATACAAGGTCCCTGAATAAAGATCGAAAAAATATAACTGGCTCCTGGCCAGGGAGAGTGGGGGAATAACCGTTAATGTTCCCGTTTTTTCACAGATGGCAAAGATGCCATCAAGATAGGACCTGATCTTTAGTCTCTTTACAAGGTTACCCGTCGCGACATCATATATCTCATGCCATCCATCATTGGATCCAGTGACAATAAACTTAGATCCCTTCCAGAACCGGGCATGTTTAACGGAATTTAGAAAAAACTCGGCGCCTTTACTGGTTCTGTTCGTGGATATTACATGCTGCAGGAGACCTGTTTTCGTGTTCCATATCTCAATTTCAGAAAGACTTACGTTGTTATTGATCTTCGCCAGCAACAACCCGTCGGTCGAAATAGTGAATTCAGTACAATGGCCTCCACCACTGCGTTGAATAACTGTTTCCAGTTGTTGTGCCATCCCCCTGGTTAGAAAAAAATAGCTGATAACCAGTAAGGATATTTTTTTCATGGGCTCTATTTATTTACAGTTCTTCGAAACATAATCGATCGAAGCTTCATCTCCCAGTTTCGCAGCCTTCTTAAAATCCTCGCAGGCTTCCGTATAGCGCTTCTGGTAATACCGGCTCAGGGCACGGTTATACCAGCCCACCGCATAGCCGGGCATAACTTTCAGAAAAGCGGTCAGATCCTTTTCACCGGCGATATAATTCTCCAGTTGAAGATAATTAGTGCCCCTGTTATATAGAATGCGGTAATCATCGGGGCGAATAGCGAGTGCTTTTGTAAAATCTGCGACGGCTCCTTCATAATCTTCGAGCTGCGATTTAATGTTCCCCCTGTTATAATAAAGCGACCTGAATGCAGGGTCGGCTTTTTCCAGGAGGTTATAATAGGCCAGGGAGAGTTTGTAGTTTTTGGAATCGTTATAATCAGTGGCAAGGAAATAATAGGGCATTGAAAGCTTCGGGTTGAGTTCGATGCATTTTTGCATTTGTTCTATGTAACCTGTCTGGCCGGAATAAAAAAGATATTGTCCTTTCAGGTAATAGATTTCGGCAAAAGTGGGGGCTTTTTCAATCATTTCTTCAATATCGGCTGCCACCGCGGTAAAGGAATCAACCGGCTCAAACCGGTTAAGCATAATAATGGCCCATGATCCGCAATACCAGCTATACTGGGAAGATGGATTCAGTTTCCTTATAGGAGCCAACATGGCTGATTTTTTTTTCAGCGTGACAGTGTCGCCTTCCGACAATAAAAAGAAAGTATCGAATAATTTTTTTTGCTCAATGTCATTTTTAGTAGGTGCCTGGGTGGTCTTGGTCCCGTTTGTCTTGGGCTGTGCATTGCCGGTAACAAAAAGGAAAAGTAAAGACAATAATAAGCAGCTTCGTCTTTTCATTTTCATGGTACAACTAATTTTATTAAATGGGGATCCGATAATAGGTTTGCACGCGAGTGGTGTAGCTACCCGTTCGTATCGCTATGCAAGCAAACAGGATCACTATCACACAATATAGACTATCTTAATGCTAAGGACAGATATAATTCTGTTGCCGGGAACAGTAAAATCCTTTTTCCGCCTGCCATTTTCCCGCTTGCAGCAAAAACCAGTCAGCCGGTTGAAATTTGGGTTATTGCCGTAAACGCTTTAGTTTTATGCTCTCCTTCCAATCCCTGTTGATCACTTTATCTGTTCCCCGCATCTATTTTTATCATAACCATTAAACCACTCACATGAAGAAGTACTTCCTGAATGACGGAACCTCCCAACAAGGTCCTTTTGACCTCGAAGAATTAAAAACAAAAAATCTTACTGCCAGCACACCGGTATGGTATGAAGGGCTGCCGGAATGGACGACAGCCGGCAAGGTGGAAGAACTAAAAGTTCTGTTCACAGCAGCTCCTGTAACGGATCCGGTACCGGCACCGACCGCAGAAGAAATAAAACCTGTAACTCCGGTAACTCCTGCACCTGTTGTTACAACCTCCGCAGCTGCAGCCACAACCACTACCACCGCCCCTAAACCTGTGAAAACAGTAGCCGGTAGTAAAAAAAGTACGGCCTGGCTATCTTATGTACTCGGCCTGCTCGTTCTAGGCGGGGTAGGTTACCTTGTATACCAGGACATGGAAAAGAACAAGACAGCTTCCTCCGGTACAACCCAGAGCGCGGTAATGACCGACAGTGCCACTTCAACGACACCGGTTAATACCCCGGTTGATGCTACGGCAACAACCCCCGCTGATACAGCCACGATGCCAGCCGATACTACAACGATGACGGTAACAACAGACCCGGTAACAACCACTGTAACCCCAACAACACCTACTACAACGACCACTGCGACAACCTCCACCACTAATACGGCCAAACTGGATGCTGCCAAAAAAGCTGCTGCCAAAAAAGCGGAAGAAGAAAAGAAAAAGCAGGCCGCTTTAGCAGCACAGAAAAAAGCAGCTGATGAGAAGAAAAAACTGGAAGCTGCAAAGATTGCCACAGCCGCCAGGGAACTTAACATGCGAAATAACTGGTCAAAATATATAACTTTTGGAAAATTGAACTACGAAACAAAAGGAGATGGCATTAATGCTTTTGATGTTCCTGTTTATAACGGTACCGATGCCATACTGGATAAAGTGACTGTAAGGATTGATTACATGAAAAAGGAAAAGAAATTATTCAAGAGCGAGACAATCGTTCTTTACCGCATTCCGCCCAGATCAGGCCTCGTCGGGAAAGCCCCCGAGAGTAAGAAAGGAGAGCTGGTAAATGTATATATCACGGCCATCAGTTCAAGGCAATTACATTTATGCTACCCGCAGAATAACGGTAACTCAGCCGACCCTTATTTCTGTAATTAAATCGCCGTAGAAAGAATTGAATGTCCCTGCTTCCCGCAGGGACATTTTTTTGGGGCCTGTTCCAACTAATAGAGCCCCGTATGACTACAGGGCTCCTTAGCAAATTCGAGTTCGATTAAAAATTGTTTGCACAGCAAGGTAGACGCAAAACCGTATCCGCCAATTGACGATGCATCCCCCGGGTGCTGTTCCTTAAGAATTTCGGTAATACCATCTACTCGAATACCAGTTTACCCCTAGAAATATTTTCATTAATGATAATAGGTGAATCCTGTTTGTAAAAAAACGGGGTCCCTTTCGGAAACCCCGCTAGTTTCAAACCTGAAACTGATAAAAAAGCGAATTACTGGACAATGACTTTATTGGTAACATTTACTTTATTGACTTCGCTGTATACCCGCAGGAGGTAAGTCCCTTTTACGGATAATTCAGGGAACCGGAATTCTTCCACCTGTGATTCACTGCTCACATTGATCTCTTTTGAACTAATCATTTTTCCACTGAGATCCAGTAATTGCACCTGGTAGCGACCTGCAGGCTGATCAGTAAGCGTCATCCTGACGACTCCTTCTGTAACAGGATTGGGATAAACAGTTATCCGGTTGGTACGGATCATCCCGTCGGGGAGGGCTTGTTTTGTAACTTCTGTGACGACGGGCTTTTCGGTTGGTTTTGTTTCTTCTTCTTTCTTTTCTTTCTTTTTCTTCTCAAAAGCCAGATTACCGTTGGCAAGGTCTGACGCATTGAATACATCAGCACTGGAAGACACTTTCTCCGCCTGCATGGTATTGAGATCGAAGCGATAATAACCCACGGTGGATTCTGAACTTGCAATGATCACTTTACTTCCTTCTTCTACCATGGCTCCGTTGGTGCTGAAGCCCTGGGGCAATCCATTGATCACACCTTTATAAGAACTTACTCTCGTATCAATATTGATTTTGAAAACATTGCGGTTGGCCGTAATAAGGTATAAGTTGCCGGAAGCATCGGCGATCATATCGCCACCATAGCCACGGCCGCTGTGTACAGAAGATTTTCCATTTGCGACATCATCTGAAACGGGGCCCAGGTCTGTTATTTCTGGTTTCTTCCCGGTGGTGAAACGGAGCAGGTGGTTTCCATCATTGGAAAGTGCATAACCATTACCATCGGAAGCGATCACCATGCGGGTTACCTGGCTGGCCGCGTCGCCCATACCTTTGACAACACCAAATGGCTCGTCTTCGAAATAATATATTTTACCAGATTTAAGATCAATATAACGGAGCTGGTTGATCCCCATGGGGGTATAGTAAAGGCGCTCATGTTTTTTGTCATAAGCCATCGCAGCAGAGTTGGTAGAAAAAGGTTTGTCTGTCTGCATATGCTGTTTAACAACAACCCTTGTATAAGTCCTTACCTGGTTCTCACTGGTTTTATCCAGCACCTGGTCGAGATTCACCACCTTCTTTTCAGGAGAAGTGTTTCTATAGGTGAACGTGGTTGTACCATCGTCGCCGGCAGCATCCTTTTTTACTACCGCTTTACCGGTTCTTGCATTCAACGGATCCGTTTCCTGTTTGCTGTTGTAGATGATTTTTACATCTGTGCCGGTTGTTATATCCACCAGGCGGACTTCTTTCCAGCTTCGACCGCCTTTTTCAGCAGCGGTAATGGCATAACCTGTGGTCCGGTTTTTTTGAGCATGGGAGTTTGTTGTAATGAGCAGGGTCATTACAAAGAGGAGTAGAATTCTTTGTTTCATGGCTAATTGATTTTGTTCAATTAAATTACGACATGTTTCGTTGATAGCCCGGAATTAATGATAAAAGTTGTTTTTCCGGTATAAACGGGCAATGGGGTCTTTTATAAGGCATAAAAAAACCGGGTTCGTGGGAACCCGGCGGGTATAACCGTTCGTTCTTTACATTTTTGAATCCTTCCTGGCGGTATCCATTTTATTGTCCATCTTTTTATCCATAGGGGGAGCTTGTTTTCCCATCATCTTCATCATTTCATTGACTTCTTCATAGGCCCAATGTTCTACAGCTTTTCCATCGCTGTTGAAACGGACCACTTCAATTTCATTAAAATCATAAGTTCCTTTGGGGCCCATGGAGCCATCGCTGGTACCTGTCATATGCATATGGGAGTATACATAATCATCATTTGCGAATTCCCTGACAGTTTCCATTTTCATGTCGCTTGGTTTTGAATGCATCCAGGTGATCATCGCTTTCAGGCTATCCCTGTTTTTGTCTCCCATGTCGGTGTGATCTACGAAGTCAGACGCTATTGCTGAATCGATCTTACTGATATCACCTGTTTTGAAAGCTTCCGTTACAATACGTGAAGCTTCAAGATTCTTTTTGGCCTTATCTGACATCCCTCCACCGCTGGTTGTTTCCTTTTTATCCGAACAGGAAACCAGGAAAAAAACCAAAGCTGTTGAAATTAAAAACAAAAATTTTTTCATGTTGATTGTATTTAAGATTAATTAAAAAAATAAGGGCGGGAATCGTTCACCGGGGACGGAAGGGCAGAAGATTAACCAATCAGGTTCGTTAAGATATAAAAACTACGGCAAACAGCGCAAAAAAAGGATCGAATTCAAAAAAACGGTTGCCGGGATTATGCTTTTAAGGGCTTTTTATGACAGCAGGAGGTTTTTCATAAATAAACCGCACCATCGCATTTTTCTGCTCGTCTGATGTAAGATAAAGCTGGTAGCGTTTATCACCCGCCTTTACGATCATCAAAGCCGTATTGGGGGGAATAGAGCCAAGGTTTTCCCCCACCATGATCACTTCCTGTTCGGTACGTTTAAGGTCTACCCTGACAGAGATAGTTACCGGCTGCGCTTTCAGCATCTTCCTGGACACGACGGGCATACTGTTCACATAGACGGAGATAGTATCGCCGTCGATCTGGCCATTATCATAAAAATCGATCTGTATATTACCGGTGTCCACTTTTATCTCTTTCACCAGTTCCACTTTCCGGTTTGTCAGGGAGGGGGGCAGGCGCAGTTCGGGTTTAAAGGTTGATTTATCAAACCGCGTCAATACGATCGTTCCGGGATCACAGGCCGTTTTACCATCGGTTGCCTTTCCTGTCCAGGTTCCCCGCAATTGTTCTTCGGTTACTACATTGCCCCCGCCTTTATGAAAACTTAGGGCATACTTTTTTATACAGGGAACACAGTCTTCCCTGATCTTGAAGACAATGATCCCGTTTTCCTGGATAGAAATAATATTGCTGTCTTTTTTATAGATCCCTTCGAAATTCTCTTTTACATAATTGAGGGAGTCAGAGAAGTGGTAGGCTGTACCGGTTATGCGTGTACCTGCCACCTGTAGTTGCAATTCGATATTATAAACAGGGAAACAGCCGCCGGGAGCCATCACCAGTTTGCCCTTCCAGATGCCATTGATATCCTGGGCCTGGCAGGTGGCAGCAAGCAGCACTACAACGAAAGTGAATATGAGTTTTCTTGGCATTATTCCCGAAAAATAAATGAAAAAGGCAACCCGGCACTAAAAATTACAGAAACGGTCAACCTCCTCTTCATTTATCGAAGGGCAGGAGTGAGGCTATTTAGGTTTCTGGTATCTGAACCGTACTACAGCATTTTTCTGTTCCGTAGACGTTATGCGGACATCAAAACGTTGCTCCCCTGATTCAACGACCATCAGGGATGTATTGGGAGGAATGCTGCCCATGTTCTCTGCCACCATAGTCAGTTCATGTTCTTCATTATCCACCTCCATTTTCAGTTTCACAATAAGGGGGTTTGCTGTAAGACGTTTGGAAGACAGTACCAGTTTGTTATCGAGGTAAACGGAAATGCTGTCGCCGTCAATCTCACCGTTATCATACAATTTGACGATAACATCTGTATTCTTTACCACGAGGATTTTGACAAGTTCATTACTGCGTTCCTTAAGAACGGCCGGTCTTGCTGTAACGATCGTGGGATTGGTTTTAACTACAGGAATAGTGATCTTATTTTTTACCGAATCTGTTTTAGCAACCGGGTTGGTAACAGGTTTAACCACGGGTTTGTTGCTGATGGGTGGCCTGGTTACAGACTTTTTGTTCAGGGGTGGCTTTGTTACCACCACAGGTTTCTTAACAGGCCCTGGTGTAATTTTTGTAACAGCGCTATCTTTTTTTACCGGTGGTTTATTATAGATGATCGGCGTGGTCTTTATCTTATCCCGCAGGAAAGGTTCCACATAAAAATCAGAAGTGTTTACTTTTCGCAGGAATACTTTTCCGCCACCGCAATCACCCCAGCTGGGAGGAGGGTTGGTCATATACTTCGATTCATACTTCCCCAGGTAAGATCCTTCCAGGAATTCTTCTTTGCCCGACCGTGAATACTTAAAATTGTAATTCATGATACAGGTAGCGCCACCAAGAGAACTTTTCACTTCAACCGTCTTTATTTCCCGGATCTTAAAGGAGGAAGAGGTTTTTACAAAACTTCCGGTCATGGTAGCTTTACCATAAAAACGGATATCGAGATAAGAATAGGAAACACCTGTGACACCGTAAGAATCGCTTTGCGAGACCTGGAACTCGAGTTTATATTGTTCTCCGCCATCAGAAATAAAATAACCCTTCCAGATACCTGTCAGGTTTTGCGCAATGACAGGTGCGGGAGTAAATGGCAGCAGCAATGTGAACAAAAGCAAATACCTGGATAAAGTCCGTTTCATCAGGTTCAAAACTAATAAATAAGTGCTTACCCGGCTCAGCGCTCCAGGGCAATAGTTTGTTAATTTTAAAGGCCTGGACAACAAATGGGTTTCGAAAAAACGCCACCCAATTTTTCCATCACTGCTGTGGTTTGATATTTATTTCAAACCTGGACACCGGCTCGCTTAATACTGCGGGATGGTTAGTCTTATTTCGTTAAATTTGCCACCTATTTAAAAAGAGGATTTACTGCATGATCAAGATCACTCTTCCGGACGGAAGCGTCAGGGAATATCAAAAAGGAACGACCGCGCTGGATATCGCAAAATCCATTTCTGAGGGTTTGGCAAGAAAAGTACTGGCCGTCAATATCAATGGCCAGGTGCGGGATGCCACCCGGCCCATCAATGAAGACGTTTCACTTAAATTATTGACCTGGAACGATACAGAGGGAAAGAATACCTTCTGGCATTCTTCGGCCCACCTGATGGCGGAAGCGGTGGAGTCGATGTTTCCCGGCGTAAAATTCTGGGTAGGCCCCCCCGTGGACAATGGTTTTTATTATGACATGGACCTGGGGGATAAAAAAATGAGTGAAGAGGACCTGGCGGTACTGGAAAAAAAGATGAATGAACTCGCCAGGAAGAACAGTGAATACCTGCGGAAAGAAATGCCAAAGGCTGAAGCTGAAAAATACTTTACAGATAAAGGCGATGAATACAAACTGGATCTCTTAAGCAATCTCAATGATGGCGAGATCACTTTCTATACACAGGGAGGTTTTACCGATCTCTGCAGGGGCCCGCATATCCCTAATACTTCTTTTATCAAGGCGATCAAGCTTACAAGTATTGCCGGCGCTTACTGGAAAGGAAATGAGAAAAATAAAATGCTGACCCGGGTTTACGGAGTTACCTATCCTTCACAGAAAGAACTGGACGAATATTTACAAATGCTGGAGGAAGCGAAAAAAAGGGATCACCGTAAGCTGGGAAAAGAACTGGGTATCTATACCATGGATGATGATGTAGGACAGGGGCTGATCATGTGGATGCCCAATGGAACTGTAATTATTGAAGAACTGGAGAAACTTGCCAAGGAAACCGAACAGGCTGCAGGCTATAAAAGAGTGGTGACCCCGCATATCGCTAAAGAAAGTATGTACCTCACAAGCGGGCACTTACCTTATTATGCGGACAGCATGTACCCCCCGATGGAAATGGACGGTGAAAAGTATTACCTGAAATCCATGAACTGTCCCCATCACCATAAAATATACGCAGCCGAGCCAAAGAGTTACCGGGATCTGCCTTACCGCATCGCTGAATACGGAACCGTATACCGCTATGAACAGAGTGGTGAATTATTCGGCCTGATGCGGGTTCGTTGTCTTCACATGAACGATGCACATATCTATTGCACCAAGGAACAGTTCAATGATGAATTCCGGGCAGTGAATGATATGTACCTGAAATATTTCAAAATATTCGGCATTGAAAAATACGTCATGCGGCTTTCGCTCCACTCTCCCGATAAACTTGGTATCAAGTATGTGAATGAACCGGAGTTATGGAAAGAAACTGAAACGATGGTCAGGAATGTGTTGACCGAATCCAATATTCCCTTCGTGGAAGTGCAGGATGAGGCGGCATTTTACGGACCCAAAATAGACGTACAGATATACAGCGCCATCGGTCGTGAATTCACCCTCGCTACCAACCAGGTGGATTTTTCCCAGGGCAGGAGTTTTAAACTGGAATACACCGATCAATCGAATAAAGCTGAGACCCCGCTAATCATTCACCGGGCTCCTTTAGGCACCCACGAACGTTTTATCGGGTTCCTGCTGGAACAATATGCGGGTAAATTCCCGCTCTGGCTGGCACCCATACAGGTCAAGGTGCTCCCGATCAGTGATAAATTTATTGACTATGCCAGGGCTGTTTCCAATAAACTGAAAAAAGCAGATATTCGCAGCGAGGTAGATGACCGGAATGAAAAGATAGGTAAGAAGATCCGGGATACCGAGTTACTGAAGGTGCCTTATATGCTTGTCGTGGGAGAGAAGGAGATGAATGAGGATAAAGTGGCTGTAAGAAGACAGGGTAAAGGCGATACCGGTGTGATCGGGGTGGAGGATTTTATTAAGAATGCGGTAAGTGAGATTAAAGACCGGAGAACAGAATTGTAAGAAGAGGAGTTCCCCGGAATCAGTTTTTATTGTTGCATGGAATTTGGTATTTTTATTTGTGCCCCGGGTCCCTGGCCGGCGGTTATTAACCATAAAAGAGATGCTCCCTGCAGGGTGGGAGTTAACTAAAAACAATAAATGGCAGTACCACAAAAACCCGGAGGCGGGTTCAGCAGGCCACCAGGCGGGGGATATAAACCCGGAGGTGGCGGATTCAACAAAGGCGGATTCAGGGGAAGGTTTGTTCCCCGCAAAGAAGCAGAACACCGGATCAATCATCATATCCGTGTCCCACAGGTCAGGTTAGTAGGTGATAATGTAGAAGTAGGGGTATATGATACCCAGGCGGCAATGAAAATGGCACAGGAGCAGGGGCTCGACCTGGTGGAGATCTCCCCAACGGTAGATCCGCCGGTGTGTAAGATCATCGATTATAACAAATTCCTCTACGATAAGAAGAAGAAAGAAAAGGAGATGAAGGCCAAGAGCAAGGTCTCCGAGGTTAAAGAGATCCGTTTCACACCCAATACAGATGACCACGATTTTGATTTTAAAGCCAAACACGCGGTAGAGTTCCTGAAAGATGGTAATAAAGTAAAAGCGTATGTGCAGTTCAAAGGAAGGGCCATCCAGTTCCAGGACAGAGGTCAATTATTGTTGTTGAAATTTGCAGAAAGACTGGCTGATGTAGGGGTACTTGAAAACCTGCCCAAGATGGAAGGTCGCCGCATGCTGGCCATGTTTGCACCCAAAGGAAAAAAGAAAGCCTGATCACAGGATTCAACTATATCAAACCCGTCTCGTAAAAGCGTGACGGGTTTATTATTTACTGCCGTCTAACAAATGGTTGCCACTGGTACAAAACGACGTTTTACAAAGCAACCAAAACCCCTGGTTTCCGTATCTTGAGCTACTATACTCAATAAACCCCATGTATATGCAATTCGCTTTTTCCCGTTTCTTAATGTTGCTCTTATCCATAACCTTTTCGATGACTGTCATGGCTCAACCCACTACAGGTGGCCCCAGGCCTGACAGCACCCGCCGGTCTTCCGGCAACGGCCTCAAACCCTATAAAGAAGTGATCACGTCCAAGGCCGTTTCGGATGCTGGTTTATTCTGGGTTCATAGAGTAGAAGACAAATATTATTTTGAAATACCTGATTCCCTGTTTGGCAGGGAGATATTGACAGTCAACCGTATTTCCAAAGCCTCGGCCGGGATGAGGGCACAGGGAAGTTTTTTTGGTTATGGCGGCGACCAGATAGGACAGAACGTTATCCGGTTTGAAAAAGGACCCAATAACAGGGTTTTTGTTCGTACGATCTCTTTTGCGGAATATGCAAAAGATTCCACATCCCCGATGTTTACATCGGTCACCAATTCAAATATCCAGCCTATCGCTGCTGCTTTCGATATCAAATCACTGGGAAGGGATTCCGCGGGCGTGGTAATCGAACTCACTGACTATATCAATAGCGATAATGATATACTGAATTTTAACAGCGGGTTAAAAAGCATGTTGCGGCTGGGTTCATTACAAAGTGATAAATCTTATATAGTCAGTGTCAAATCTTACCCGATCAACGTGGAAATTAAAACGATAAAAACATATAGCCGTATAGCTGCGCCGGCTACCGCCGGTGGTTTTGGTGGCGGAAACGCAGGAGGCGGGAATATGACCATGGAATTGAATAGCTCAATGGTCTTATTACCTAAAGTGCCCATGCAGTCCCGGTACTTTGACCCAAGGGTGGGTTATTTCACTGTTGGCTATACCGATTTTGATGTCAACCCGCAGGGTGTAAAAGCGATCAGCGTTGTAAAAAGATGGAGACTTGAACCAAAGGACGAGGATGTGGAGAAATATAAAAGAGGTGAGCTTGTAGAACCAAAGAAACAGATCATTTTTTATATTGATCCTGCTACACCTAAAAAATGGGTACCCTACCTCGTGCAGGGTGTCAATGACTGGCAGGGAGCTTTTGAAAAAGCAGGTTTTAAAAAGGCCATTGTGGCTAAAATGGCTCCCACAAAAGAGGAAGACAGTACGTGGAGTCTTGATGATGCGAGCAATTCAGCTATTGTTTACAAACCATCTGATATTGCCAATGCCAGCGGACCCAGTATCTCGGACCCCCGCAGCGGAGAAATCATGGAAAGCCATATCAACTGGTATCACAATGTGATGGAACTGATCCGCAACTGGTATATGATCCAGGCTGCCCCCAATGATCCCCGTGCCCGGCAAATGCTCTTCCCCGATACACTGATGGGACGCCTGGTTCGCTTTGTTTCTTCTCATGAAGTAGGTCATACGCTTGGACTTCGTCATAATTTTGGATCAAGCAGTTCAGTGCCTGTTGAAAATTTAAGAAATAAAGCATGGGTTGATGCCAATGGTCATACGCCTTCGATCATGGATTATGCCCGGTTTAATTATGTAGCTCAACCGGAAGATGGACTGACTGGTGAAGAATTGCAGGCAAGGATCGGGGATTATGACAGGTGGGCTATTGAGTGGGGATACAGGTTATTTCCTGAATACAGCAGCCCGGATGGAGAAAAATCCAAGCTGAACAAATGGGTAATGGAAAAACTGAAAAATCGCCGCTTATGGTGGGGTGATGGTGAAACTAACCAGGATGATCCACGCTCACAATCAGAAGACCTTGGTGACGATGCCGTGAAAGCCAGTACTTATGGCATCAAGAACCTGCAGCGCATCGTTCCCGAATTGATGCAATGGACTAAAGTGGAAAATGCAGATTATGAAAACCTTACTACTGTTTATACCCAGGTTACCGGTCAGTTTAACCGTTATATGGGGCACGTTTCGAGAAATGTGGGCGGCATTTATAAAACACCGCGGGTTATTGAAGACACCGATCCCGTATACGTATATGAACCAAGAGCAAAACAAGTAGAAGCGGTGGTATTCCTGAACCAGCAATTATTCAATACGCCCACCTGGTTGCTTAAGAATGATATTTTTGAAAGAACGGGCGGTAACCCGCTTACGATTATTGGAACTATACAGGATGGAGTGCTGAACAGGCTGTTTAGTAATGGTACATTGAGTAAAATGTTACAGGCTGAAGCCTCGGTTGGTAATAATACCTACAGGATTGTGGATCTTTTCAGTGATCTAAAAAAAGGAATATGGACAGAGTTGAGTACCAAAAAACCGATCGATATCTATCGCCGCAACCTGCAGAAGTCTTATATCAGTATCCTCAACAATATGCTCAATCCGCCGGCTGTCTCAGTGGGGGGAGTAACCGTGAGCGGATCCCCGGATAAATCGGATATCAGTAGTGTAATCAGGGCTCATTTTACAGGATTGAGAGCCGAAATTAATGCTGCTCTCCCGGGGACAACTGACCCGATGAGCAAGTACCATCTCCAGGATGTAATAAAAAAAATAGATAACGCACTGAATCCTAAGAATTAAGACTGGCTATATCCAAATTGCCTTGGAAGAGGGTTATCTCAATGATTTACCCTCTTTTCTTTTTCCAAACTCTTTGCCAGCCGGCTTTACAGCCTTATCTTTGCACTCCGTTTGAAAAAGCGGTAGTTCTTCTACAGTCCTGCTAAACAGGACAACCATTACCTGAAGAGGTTCGACAAAGGTCCCCCTGTGGGGAATGCCTCAAGGGTGTAATATTTAATACTGGGTAACATGCCTAAAGTAAAAACGAACTCCAGTGCCAAAAAACGCTTCAAAGTGACCGGCACAGGAAAGATCATGCATCAGAAAGCATTCAAACGTCACATCCTGACGAAAAAATCAAAAAAGCGTAAACGTAACATGCGGAAAGACGGAACTGTTTCAGATTCGCACCTCCACTTTGTAAAACGTTTGTTGAGATTGAAATAAGCTAATGGCTATGAGCTAATAGCTATTAGCTTTTAGTAATTCTACAACTTTAAAAAACTAAAAATATGCCTCGTTCAAAAAATGCAGTGGCCTCCAAAGCCCGCCGCAAAAAAATATTAAAACAAGCCAAAGGTTTTTATGGCAAACGTAAAAATGTACTCACCGTTGCCAAGAACGTAGTAGAGAAAGGAATGACCTACATGTTCGTAGGCCGTAAACTGAAGAAAAGAGAATACCGCTCGCTCTGGATCGCACGTATCAATGCAGCTGTACGTGCAGAAGGAATGACCTATTCCCAGTTCATCAATAAATTACAGACCAAAGGTATTGACCTCGACCGTAAAGTACTGGCCGACCTCGCGATGAACAACCCCGAAACATTCAAGAGCCTGGTTGATTCCGTAAAATAATTTCTGGAGAAACCGGAACGAAGGTCCCTCCCCGGAGGGACTTTTTTATTTCCTGGCACCGGTGCTGATCAGTCCCCGGTCTGTATCCTTTTAAATCCAGTCCCGGTCCAGTAAAGAACAAAGGAAGCCGTTTCAAAATATTCTACATTGATACCGTGGGACTTTATGTTGATTTTTTTTGTTTTTTCACCTTCAAATCCTTCGATTACTGACTTTCGCTGAACAGAGATGGCGGCATCCTCCGCTATATCTTCTTTCCAGGTCAGTACCCGGGGTATTTTTTCATCTGCGCCCATAATTATGACAAGCTGGAAATTTATTTTTTTATCATCGGTAACAATAGCTGCAATATCGATGGAATGATCTCCGTCAAAATCTGACGTGGCGATATAAGGATAGTCAGGATCAGTTTTTCTTTTGGGGGCGATAAAATAATCGAACTGCCCGCTGATCCATTTTGCTTCCCGGTCATTCAGCACATGCCATTGATTCCCGGGCTGTGCTTTCAGGATCCCATTCACCCTGGCTGCCAACACAGAGGGGACAGGGGTAGCGCTGTCGGTGGCATTTCCCTGCATATTGTTGCCGGAACTTGTATCCCGTGCTGTTACCATAGAATCTTTAACGGTCTTTGTTTCTTTTTTATCAGGAGAATGCTGACCACAGGACAAAAGGAATAAACCGGTAATTAAGATTAGCAGCCGCATAAGGGTGGTTTTAGGTGTTGATTATACCTGTCGAATTTACATTTTCTGACAGATAAATTAATAAGGACAGGTATTAAAAAATCTACCTTGCCTTTGATAAAAGCAAGGTAGAAAGATGTACCGGCTTACCGGTCGCCCTGATTGAAATAGTTTATTTATCTCCCAGCACCACGATTAGCGCATAAATAACGCCGGGTACAAAAAACAGGAGGGTGAGGATCAGGCATATCCAGAAACGGGTATTAATTGCTCCTTCATGAAGGTAAACAGCCAGGGGTGGCAGTAATATGGCGAGTATGACCAGTAATAAGGTATTGGTACTGGGCGCGCTTCCTGCTTTTTGGGCTGCTTTAAATGCTTTGATCTCTGACCTGACCTCTCTTACTTTTTCCCTTTTCTCTTTTTTTGACAGGTTGGTGAAGGCGGCCATGGCGGATTTCACAGCAACAGGGTCGGGTTCTGAAGAAGAGGGAAGAAGGGATGCAGCAGGTAAAGAATTAAAAGAAGCGCCGATGACCAGGAAAGCCAGCGCAGAGAGTAATAGTTTTCTCATGATGATTTATTTGGGTTGATTACTAAATGGTATACAGCCTGCTAGCTTCAATTTATATGCCGGAAGATAAAAAGCCCTGCTGATGCAGGGCTTTAATACATTATAAGGGAGAATCGGTTACATGATATTCATTGCTTTTACAAAGGCAGTGGTCTGGAAAGGAAGAATGAGAGTAAGCCAGGGCCAGTGGGAGTAAATAGCAAATATCAGGGCCGCTGTAGACGCAAAAAAAAGCAACCACCACATGCCCCTGAATTTCTTGGTTTGTTCCATTTGTAGAATTTTGTTTGGGTTTAGCCTTCCATCGGCAAAAATAAGGCGGCAAAATCGAATCAAAAAAAGTGTTTTTACCGGTGCTGTTTTTTTCTCAGCATATTGAACAGTATGCCCAGCAGGGCTCCTGTCAGGGCAAGCAGCCACTTCGTATACACCACAAAATGATACACGCCGAACTCCTTACCGGCAAGAGGATTGCTGGTCCATTTGAGCAAAAAAATATTTTCTGCGATATCGCATCCCCAGGCAATCGATTGCAGGAAAGCAAGTCCTAAAAGTAGTTTTCGAATACCCGGCCGGTCCGATCTTTCTCTTCCCAGCATACATAAAGCTGCAATGCCCGGATAAATACCAGCCATAAATGCAAAATCGAACGAAAGATGGTAACGCAAAATGGTTTTTACATGATCATTCAGACCTGAAAGTGTTGATGCCAGTTTTTCTTCGGGATAGCTAAGTTCCAGCCCGATAATGGTAAATTTTTCCCCGTTCTGCCAGAAATCAGCTTCCATCCATTTCATACAAAAGGCTGTCCCGGCAGCAAGACCAAAGCATACCCAAAACAGTGATTTCCATGGTTTATTCTCAGCAATCATATGTTTTTTTTCTATTTTCGTCCCAATGGGTCTAAAATACACAATTGTTTGACAGTAAAATACTCAACCGGCAGATCATGAAGTTGCAGTTCTATCTACGTTTTCATACCCGTTTTGGGCAAGGGCTCTGGATCAGCGGCGATACGGATGAACTGGGTAATGGTGACCCCGGCAAGGCCATCCCCATGGAATACCTGAACGAGGAGTTCTGGTCTTGTCACCTCGAAGTAAAAAGGAAGGACCTCCCGAAAAACATTTCCTACAGGTACTTCCTCAAGGACAAGGACGGCGGGATCATGGAAGAGTGGGGGAATGACAGGGTGATCGATATGATTGAAAGGGGAATCGATGAAATTCAACTTGTAGATGCCTGGAATTATCCCGGGGAATATGAGAATACTTTTTTTACGACACCCTTCAGCAAAGTTTTATTAAAGCATGCAAAGCCTAAAACAAAATCTCATACTGACAAGAAATTCACCCATCTCTTCAAAGTAAAAGCACCACTGCTGAATAAAAATGAAATGGTTTGCCTTATCGGCAGCGGGGAAAGATTGGGAGAATGGTCAACCGATAAACCTGTGTTATTAAAAAAAGCAGGAAACTGGTGGATCGTGAAACTGGATCTGTCCGGTTCAAATTTTCCACTGGGTTATAAATACGGCATCTACAACAGCAAAGAAAAAAGTTTTACTTCTTTTGAAGGAGGTGATAACCGGTTATTATACAGTGAGCCCGCCAAAAGAAAAATAACCGCACTCCATGATGGCTTTGTACATGTCGCCAATAATACATGGAAAGGTGCCGGCGTGGCCATCCCGGTCTTTGGTTTAAGAAGCCAGGATGGTTTTGGTACCGGGGAATTCTCCGATATAAAACTCCTGGTAGACTGGGCAAAGACAGCAGGATTAAAACTGATCCAGTTGCTCCCTGTAAATGATACAATGGCGACCTTTACACAGGCGGATTCCTATCCTTATGCCGCCATTTCTGCTTTTGCACTTCATCCCTTATATATTAACCTGAGAAAAGTGGCGGGGAAGGAGTATGCAGCGCAGCTTGATGCATTGGACAAGAAACAAAAGGAGTTGAATGAACTCGGCGTGGTGGATTATGAAGAAGTGATGCGGTATAAGTTCTCTGTATTAAAAGAACTTTATGAAGTGATGGGTCAAGAAGTTCTTGGGTCCGGTGATTATAAAGATTTCTTTGAGAAGAACAAAGACTGGCTGGAGCCCTATGCCGCGTTCTGTTTTTTCCGTGATAAATATGAAACGGCGAATTTTGATGAATGGCCGGCTAATATTTTTTATGAAAAGGCAGAGATCGCGAAACTCTGTGCACCCGGGTCTCCTTCTTCCCGCGAAATCGGGTTTTATTATTTTATTCAATATCACCTGCACGGGCAATTGAAAGAAGCGGCCGGTTATGCACATAAAAAAGGTATTGTACTAAAAGGTGATATACCGATCGGTATTTCCCGTCATAGTTGTGATGCCTGGATGTCACCCGAATTGTATAATATGTACTGGCAGGCCGGTGCTCCGCCAGATAATTTTACCCCGGTAGGTCAAAACTGGGGCTTTCCTACTTACAACTGGAAACGGATGCAGGAAGATGGTTTTTCCTGGTGGGGAAAACGCTTTGAACAAATGAGTCATTATTTCGATGCCTTCCGTATTGATCATATCCTTGGATTTTTCCGGATCTGGAGTATCCCGGGCAATGCCGTCCAGGGAATAATGGGCCGCTTTATCCCGGCTGTTGCTGTACATATAAATGAACTGGGGGAAAAAGCGATTGCGTTTGACTACCAGCGGTTTTGCCGGCCTTTTATCAATGATGAAGTGCTGGTAGATATTTTTGGTGAACAAGCAGAAGACATAAAAGAAAAATTCCTGATCAAGAATGATTTTGGAGGATACGACCTGGAAATGGAGTATGAAACACAACAAGAGATAGAAGATCATTTTATATCACTGGAAAAATCCACGGAAAATGAACAATTGAAACTGGGATTGTTCGACCTGGTCTCGAACGTGATCTTCTTTGAGCAGGAAGGCTCACAGGGCGAGGAATTCCATTTCAGGATATCGATGGAGAACACAAGTTCATTCCGGCACCTGGACCAGCATATCCAGGGCAAACTCCGGGACCTGTATACTGATTATTTCTACCGCCGGCAGGAAGGAACCTGGTATAAGGAAGGGATGAGCAAATTACCTGCCCTTAAAGCTGCTACCAATATGCTGGTCTGCGGCGAAGACCTGGGAATGGTTCCGCATTGTGTTCCGGATGTGATGCGCCAGACGGGTATACTCAGCCTGGAAATCCAGCGTATGCCAAAAGACCCGGCCAAAGAATTTTCACATCCCGATCATGCTCCTTATTTATCAGTGATCATGCCTTCCACCCATGATATGAGTACGGTCCGGAGCTGGTGGGAGGAAGATCGAGAACGTACCAATCATTTTTACAACCAGGTATTGGGTCAATGGGGAGACGCACCTGAACACTGCGAACCCTGGATCAGCCGTGCCATCGTTTTCCAGCATTTATATTCTCCCGCAATGTGGAGCATATTCCAGTTACAGGATATCATGGGGATGAGTGAAACCCTGCGCCGTACAAACCCCGGTGAAGAAAGAATAAATAACCCGGCCAATCCTGATAATTACTGGCAGTACCGGATGCATGTCACACTGGAAGATCTTATTAAAGAAAATGCCTTTAATGAAGAACTCAGGGAGTATATTGAGCACAGCGGGAGAAGCTGATAGAAATACGGAATAAGTAATAAGAAATTAGAAAGTGGTCGGCCATGATGATTATTGATCTTAAATTTTAACAGAGTTTCGACTTCATCATTTCTGATCTGCCCACAATATTTTTGCCACATGAATATCCGATATTGGTCATACAGCCTTAAATTCCGGCATCCTTTTACGATTTCCAAGGGAACTAAAACTCACCAGCCCACCTTGATCGTTGAACTGGAGCATTTTGGTATTAAAGGTTACGGCGAGGCGCCGGCCATCGCCTATTATAATATCCCGGTTGAGAAGATGATCGAAGACCTCGAAGCCAAAAAAGCGATGATCGAAAAATTCGCTTTCACCGATCCCGAACGCTACTGGCATTACCTCCATCATTTATTACCCAATAATTCTTTCCTGGTTTGTGCTCTCGATATTGCTGCCTGGGATATTTATGGTAAAATAAAGAAGAAGAAACTCTATGAACTCTGGCACGGGGATATTTCAAAAAATCCTATTTGTGACTATACCATCGGTATTGATACGGTCGGAAAGATGGTGGCCAAAATGAAAGAAAAACCCTGGCCCATCTATAAAATAAAAGTAGGTACCGCAGATGATATTGCAATTGTAAAAGCTCTTCGGGAAAACACCGGTGCTATATTACGGGTGGATGCCAATGCTGCCTGGGATTTGGAGACTGCCCTGCAACTTATCCCGCAATTAAAGGAGCTGGGAGTGGAGCTTGTAGAACAACCCCTGGCAAAAGACAACTGGGATGGAATGAAAATACTTTATAAAGAATCCTCCCTTCCTCTTTATGCCGATGAAGCCTGCGTGGTTGAGAAAGATGTGGAAAGATGTAAAGATCATTTTCATGGTATCAACATCAAACTCACCAAATGCAGCGGTATTACCCCGGCCCGCCGGATGATCGACAAGGCAAAAGAACTGGGTCTGAAAGTGATGATCGGGTGTATGAACGAATCCACGATCGGCTCAGCTGCCATTGCGCATTTATTACCTTTTATTGATGAAGTGGATATGGATGGCCCCCTTTTATTAGAAGAAGACCTTGCGACCGGTATCGGGTATGATTATGGAAAGATCAGTTATAGTAACGAGCCGGGGCTGGGTATCACTTACAGTGGGCTGTTTACCAAAATAAATAAGGAATAAGAAATAAGAAAGTAAACACCCGACTTACTTATTCCTTATTGTTTATTCCTTATTCCTTATTTTATTAGTACACTACCAAATTTTAACCCGTAGGCTATCCGCCCGGTACATCTTATCACCCGGTTTTATATTGAACGTAGTATAAAACTCATCCACGTCCACAAAAGGGCCATTCACCCTGTACTTGGCAGGTGAGTGTACATCAGTGAGCAAACGGCTTCTCAATTGTTCCTCGCGGGTATGACCCAACCAGCCTAAAGCATATCCCAGGAAATAACGCTGCATCGGCGTAAGACCTGCAATGGGTTTATTCTCCTTATACTGTTCGGTTTTTTTAAACGCTTCAATTCCCAGTAAGATGCCACCAAGATCGGCGATATTCTCGCCGGTAGTAGCTTTTCCGTTGATATGATAACCGGGCACCGGTTCGAATTCGTCAAACTGTTTGATGATCACACCGGCCCTTTTTTTGAATTCCTCTTCGTCTTTTGAAGTCCACCAGCTCACCAGGTTTCCTTTGGCATCGAACTGTCGGCCTTCATCATCAAAACCATGGGTGATTTCGTGACCAATAGTCGAAGCACCCGCATAACCATATACAGTAGCATCATCCAATTCTTCGTCACGGTAACCCGGAACAGTGAAAATACCAGCCGGTAATACGATCTCGTTGTTGGAGGGATTGTAATAGGCATTATAAGTTTGAGGGAACATATCCCATTCATCACGGTCCACTGGTTTGCCCAGCTTATTCATATTATAGTTATGCCACCAGGTATTCGCATTGACCTGGTTCTGGAAATAACTTTCCTTACCAATCTCCATGCTGCTGAAATCCTTCCATTTTTCGGGGTAGCCCACTTTTTTCTTAATGGCGATTAGTTTGGTAAAAGCTTTCTGCTTGGTACTGTCACTCATCCAGGGCAACTTGCTGATCCGGTCTCTTAAGGCTTCACGGATCGCTTCCACCATATCCTCGTATCTTTTCTTGGCTGTTTCATTGAAGAATTCCTTTACATATAACTGTCCCAGCATTTCCCCCATAACGTTCTCGGAACTCTGGATCGATCTTTTCCACCGTGGTTTTCTTTCTTTTGCACCGCTGAAAAGTCTATTGAAATTAAAGGAGGCAATACCATATTTATCAGGCAATACACCGGAAAAATCACTCACCAGGTTAAATTTTACATAGCTTTTCCAGTCAGTGATGGGAACAGTTTTTAATACATTGTCCAGTGCGCTGAAGAATTCCGGCTGACCAACGATCACAGAGTCGATCGATTTCACGCCCGTTGAAGTAAGGTAATTGCTCCAGTCGATCGTGGCGTTCATCTTCCCGAGTTCGGTGATCGCCATTTTATTGTAATTCTTATAAGGATCCCGCAGGTCTTCCAGTTTTCGGCTGGCCTGGGCCAGTTTGGTTTCAAGAGCCAGGATATTTTTCGCAGCCATATTAGCGGTCACAGAATCATCGCCTGACATCGTTAGCACCAGCGTGATATATTTTATATACTCGTTACGGATATTGCTCGTGGTACTGTCAGTCTTAAAGTAATATTCTCTTTCCGGCAAACCGATCCCGCCCTGCCATAATTTATAGGTCATGACATCACTGTTCTTATCATCCTGTGTTACAAAATCACTAAAGAGGGTGGAAGAGCCTATCTTCTTTAGTTCCGCAACTGTCGCAACCAGGCTTTTTAAGTCGGTAATGGCATTGACCTTATCCAACCAGGGCTGTAGTGGTTTTAATCCATCTTCTTCGATCTTTGCACTGTCCATGGCCATGGTCCAGAAATCACCGATCTTTTGCTCCGGTGTTCCTTTGACAGCATTGGCGGCTGCCGATTTTTCGGAGATCTCCCGGAGACGCTTCAGGTTCTCTTCGATCACCAGGTTGCCGATACCCCAGGAGGATTGTTCTCCCGGAATAGGATTTTTGCTGATCCAACCCCCGTTCGCATACTCAAAGAAATCCTGGCCGGGACTTACCGTGCTGTCAATATTTACAGCCAGTACATCTTCTTTTTTAGTTGTCGATTTGGTTTTACAGGACGCTGTACAAAATAGAAGGCCGCCAAGGGCCAGCAATGGAAAGGCTAAACGCATGATTGTTTGTTTTTTCAATTTTAAAAATAAGTCAATCATCCGCAGTTCAAAAAAAATTATGATAAACGGGCGGTTGGGCGGTGAAAATGAGTCACATGGCTTGAATAGGTGTGATTACTGTACTTAAACATTTTTTCCTGCGTTTACTAATTAATGTGATTACGGCCTTAATTTTGCAATGGGAATCACCGGTCGATATGAAATATTCATTTCTCTTCATAATCTCCTGTTTTTTTGCTCTCCTGTGCCAGTCGCAACGGGTTCATATCGGCGTATTTGGAGGATTCTCCGCTTATAACGGGGATCTTGCAGATAAGATATTTCCTAAAAAATTGACCAATGGAGCTATTGGAATAACAGGCAATTACGAAGTGGACGACCAGATTATGCTGAGAGCAGGGGTCACTTATTCTGTAGTCGGTGGTGCCGACCGTTACAGCAGCAAAGCTTATTCCCTGTCCCGCAATCTTTCCTTTGAAACCTCTATAACAGAATTCAGCCTGCTGGGTGAGTACTACCTGCTCAACTTATACGATAGAAAATATTCTCCCTATGCATTTGCCGGGCTGGCGGTTTTTCATTTTAATCCTTATACCTATACGCAAAACAACGAGAAGGTTTATCTCAAACCACTGAGTACCGAAGGACAGGGTATTAATGGTTATGCGGACCGTAAACCTTATGGTCTTACCCAGTTCGCCATACCTGTTGGCGCAGGAATTAAGTTTGCCATCACTGATGGGTTACGGATCGGTATCGAAGGAGGGATCCGGAAACTATTCACGGATTACCTGGATGATGTCAGTATGAATTATATCGATCCCGCAGATCTTCTGGCGGCAAAAGGACAACTTGCTGTTGATCTCTCTTATCGCGGTGATGAAGTTGCCGGGGGCAGCCAGTTATATCCTCCCAAATCTGACCAGCGGGGAAATCCTAAAAGCAAAGACGTTTATTATTTTGCCGGTCTCCATCTTACTTATAAATTGGGATCAGGCGGGGGAGGCGGTTTTGGCGGCCATGGGGGAAGAAAAAGCCGCACCGGCTGCCCGGTCAACGTTTATTGATAACACATCTTCCGAACCTTACTCTCACAGGCCCGTTGTACCTTTGCAAAGTTTATCATTACTATGGCCTGGAAAAATCAGCAACAGTTTATTGATGCACTCGAAAAAGCCGGGGAATTGATCCGGGTAAAAACTTATGTTGATCCTAAACTGGAGATGGCAGAAATAACCGACCGGGTCAGTAAATCCGGGAATGGCGGGAAAGCTTTGTTGTTTGAAAATACGGGTTATGATTTCCCCGTACTGATGAATGCTTATGGAAGTGAAAAAAGAATGTGTATGGCACTTGGAGTTGAGCACCTGGATGATGTGGCCAACGAGATCGAATCGCTTTTCAAATTACTGGCAACTCCCAAAGAAGGGATCCTTGATAAATTGAAATTACTCCCCAAACTCAGCCAGTTTGCCAGCTGGATGCCCAGGGTAAAAAACGGGAGAGGAGAATGCCAGGAAGTGGTGATGCAACAGCCTGACATCACTAAATTACCGGTGATCACCTGCTGGCCAAAGGATGGCGGCCCTTTTGTTACTTTACCCATCATTCATACCAAAGATCCAACTACCAATTCCCGCAATGTGGGCATGTACAGGATGCAGGTATTCGGTCCGGCGCTGACTGGCATGCACTGGCATAAGCATAAGGTTTCTGCCAAACATTTTGCCGAGTATAAAAAACTCAATAAAAGAATGCCCGTAGCTGTTGCATTAGGCGGCGATCCTGTTTATGCTTATTCGGCCACGGCTCCATTGCCTGAGAATGTTGATGAATACATGCTCGCCGGTTTCTTACGTAAAAAGAAAGTGGAGCTGGTAAAATGTATTACGCAGCCGGATGTGGAAGTTCCTGCCGACGCGGATTTTATCATAGAGGGATATGTCGATCCAGGTGATGAATTGATCTGGGAAGGTCCTTTTGGCGATCATACCGGTTATTATTCCTTACCCGACTGGTACCCGCGGTTTCATATTACGGCAATCACGCATAAAAAAGACCCTGTTTACCCGGCAACCATCGTTGGTATCCCCCCACAAGAAGATGCCTGGCTGGGCAAGGCCACGGAGAGAATATTCCTGGCACCCATTAAAATGACTATGGTGCCGGAGATCGTAGATATGGATATGCCGGTGGAAGGCGTTTTCCATAATCTTGTCATTACAAAAATCAAAAAAGACTATGCCGGGCAGGGACAAAAAGTGATGAACGCGATGTGGGGAGCAGGACAGATGATGTTTAATAAGATACTGGTGCTGACCTCCCCAAACCCCTCCGGGGATCCCGGAAACTCTTTAAAGATTAATGACTATTTGAAACTTGCTCAGGATGTTTTTAAAAATCTTAACCCTGCTACCGATATATATTTCTCTACCGGCCCGATGGATGTACTGGATCATAGTTGCAGCAAACTGGGATTTGGCGGGAAGATGTGTATTGACGGCACTTTCAAGTTTGACGAAGAAAAGGATGATAATGCTCAATATCCCATGTTCAATATCCAATTCACAGGTGATTCGCTCCTTAGTAAATTTCCCGAGATAAAACATATTAATAGCTCCTTGCCGGGAAAAAATATTCCCTGTCTTATTATTTCTGTCGAGAAAAACAGGAAAGGGCATATAAAAGAGTTGCATGAAAAATTATGTGAGACGGTTGAAATCATTGGAATAAAAATGATATTGTATGTTGAACACACCGTAGATGCAAACGACCTGACAACCGCTTTATGGCGTTTCTGTAATAACCTCGACCCCAAGAGAGACAATCACCTCTGTAAAAGGCCGGCCGGGAGCCAGGAGCCGGTAGCCAGCACCTATTCCGCCTGCATGGGTTTTGACGGAACAAGGAAAACAAAAGAATTCGATGACTTCCAGCGCGACTGGCCCAATATTATAGTCGCCGATGATAAAACCATCGAGGTTATCGATGAAAAATGGAAAGGATTAGGAATTGACCCTTTTATTCCTTCACCTTCTTTAAAATTCAAAGACCAGATGTATGGAGAAGAAGCTGTTGTAAATTGACCTTCTGATTGCGAGTCAAAATCGAAGCAACCTTATTCCTTATTTCTTATTCCTTATTCCTTATTTTTAATCATGTCTTCCCCAATCAATATTCTTATGACAGGTGCCGGTGCTCCCGGGGCTGCAGGTATAGTAGCCTGCCTGCAAAAAGAATCATCTTTCCATATAACCCTTGCCGATGCCAACCCCAATGCAGTAGGCAAATGGCTCGGGAATGATTTTGAAACCATTCCTTTTGGCAATGATCCCGCTTTCACGGATGCAGTGCTTTCACTCTGCAGGAAAAAAGATATACATATCGTATTGCCGCTTGTGACAAGAGAATTGATCCCCCTGACACAACATGTTAAAGAATTTGAGCTGGCCGGGGCAAAATTGCCCCTGTCGCCGGTAGCTTCGCTGGAGATTGCGAATAATAAAAGCAGGTTATATGAATTTCTCCAATGGCGGGGGATCGCTGTGCCGGAATTCAGGGTGGTAGAAACGATCGGGCAATTCAAAACGGCTGTTGAAGAATTAGGTTACCCTGGTAAAACTGTCTGCTTTAAACCTTCCGTATCAAATGGCAGCCGGGGTTTCAGGATCATCAGCGAACAGGTAAACGAACTGGATCTTTTATTCAATCATAAACCGACATCAACTTATTTACGTTTTACTGAGGCTGTACGCATCCTTTCATCAGGCCTGTTCCCTGAATTACTTATCAGTGAATATTTACCGGGAGAGGAATATTCTGTTGATTGCCTGGTCAATCATGGTGAATCCGTTATGATCCTTCCCCGGCTCCGAAAAAGAATGATCAATGGCATCAGTGTCGAAGGCGAGTTTATAAAAGACGAAAGCATCATCGGCTATTGCCGGCAGATCATTAAAGAACTGCAATTGCATGGCAATATTGGTATCCAGGTAAAAAAATCGGGTGCCGGAAACTTCCTGGCCCTGGAGATCAATCCCCGCATGCAGGGAACTATTTCGGCAGGACTGGGAGCGGGGATCAACCTTCCGGTACTGGCAGTTAAACAGGAACTTGGCCTGCCAATTACTGCAAATGAAACGGATGTCAAATGGGGAACGAAATTTTCAAGGTATTGGCAGGAGGTTTTTTATTGACCTCACCCCCAGGAATCATTGTATTTGATGATCGTGAACCAATTCGAATTCCCCTCTCCAATGGAGAGGGGAATTCGATAGACTGCCTGTTAATAAAAGGATGATTTGGGGGGTGAGGTGGGATGAGCCCTGCCACAAAGACATTAATTCTTTTTTGGAGAGATGTTTGTTCGTGTAGAGGCAAGGCATGCCTTGCCTCTACACGCATGCCTTGCCTCTACACGAAATCATAAAAATAAATATTGCAAGATGAAAAAATGGAGTGCTGGTTTATTGCTGAGCCTGGTAAGTATTACCGCCTTTGCCCAGGAAAATAAAGAAAATAACACCCTTCTCTGGAAGATCACCGGGAATGGAATTGAAAAGCCTTCCTATCTTTTTGGTACGATCCATATGCTCTGTGCCGATGATGCGGTCTTAAGTTCCAATATGCAAAAAGTCATCCGCGGCTGCGACGAGATTTATTTCGAAGTGGATATGGATAATTGGTTCGAGATGCTGGGTGCCATGAATAAAATGAAGATGAAAGGCGATACAACGCTGAAAGACCTGGTCAGCGAAGAGGATTATAAAAAAGTAAAGGACTATTTTGACCGTAAAGGCTCCATGCTTCCTTTTTCCGTACTGGAGACCTACAAGCCGATGTTGGCAGCTTCCACGCTGGAACAGGCATCGCTTCCCTGTGACAATACGGCCATGATGGAACAGGTGATCATGCAAGAGGCCAAAGAAAATAAGAAAAAGATCAAAGGCCTGGAGACCATGAGTTACCAGGCGGGTGTGCTGGACAGCATCCCGTATAAATTACAGGCCGAACAACTGGTGAGTTATATCGATGGTATCAACAACGGAGATGATAAGGAAGATAAACAGTTAAAGGAAATGTTTGAAGCCTATAAAAAACAGGACCTTCAAAAACTGGAAGCGATGATGGTGGAAACCGACGCGGGTATGGCAGGTTTTACTGATATAATGCTGTACCACCGCAACCAGAACTGGGTCAAAAAATTAAAGACATTGCTAAATGATAAAGCCCTGCTGATCGCCGTGGGAGCAGGGCACCTACCCGGGGAAAAAGGTGTGATCAGTTTATTACGCAAGGAAGGTTACAAGGTGACGCCGGTAGAGAATAAAACCGGGAAAATTAGGGAGATATAATTTTACGAAGCATTTTTCGTTTATAAGATATTGATACTTTATAAGCGTTATATGAATCAATTTTTCACCACTGTGGTTTGTGGCTTTTTGTTCATTTTCATTGGAACTTATAATCGTTTCTATCCTAAAAATATTACTGGTAGTTTTCCAAAGCAGGTTACCATGAATCTAAGGGTGACCGAAAGATTTCTTCGCTATGCGGATAAGCCCGCTGAACCATATTTAGGAATAAATATTGAAATCATAAACACGTCGGATTCAATTGCAAGTTTTTATGAAGACTGGAATCTGTGGGGGCATTTTAATGTCAGTTTCAAAGTATATACACAAGACTCAGTTTACTTGATATATAGGAAGATGAAGGACTTTGATAAAAATTTCCCTTCTTATGTCGTGCTGGATATTGGAGATACACTTAAACTGGGTTACTCCTTATTTTATAAAAGCTCTGGCGACTTTATCAATTTGCCTCAAAATAAACCGATTAAAAGTATCCAGGCATTTTATCAGCTAGATAGTTGTTTACATAAAGAGACATGTGAAACTACACCACCTGATAGTGTGTGGCAGTGGTATGGCAAAATGAAAAAAAATCTCAATTATAAACCTGATCCAAATCGAAATCTTCAAATAGGGCCAAGAAGAAGAAAAGACTCAGATTATGAATACATTCGGGATACCAGTTTCACATCGGCACAAGTAATGAGAAGCTTTGTATTGGACGAATTGTGTTCAAACAAACATTTTTTTCAATAGTATACAAAAAAAACGGCCAGTACTGGCCGTTTCGATCTTTCTAGTTTAGTTATCAAAACTGCTCCAACATCGAGAACATAAAATCTCCTTCGATCTTCGCATTCTCGTCGCTGTCGCTGCCGTGTACTGCATTCTCACCAACAGAAGCAGCATATAATTTACGGATCGTGTTTGCTTCGGCTTTTGCAGGGTCCGTCGCACCGATCAGTTTACGAAAATCATCCACTGCATTATCCTTTTCCAGTATGGCAGCGATAATGGGTCCCTCACACATGAAATCAACCAGCTCCTTGAAAAAGGAACGTTCTTTATGAATAGCATAAAATTCTGCTGCTTTTTCAGGGGTCAGCTTTGTCATCTTCAGTGCCTTGATATTATAGCCTTCCTGTAAAATACGGTCAAGGATCGCCCCGGAATGACCGTTCTTAAATGCATCCGGTTTGATCATGGTAAATGTTCGATTGCTCATTGTTACGTTGTTTATTTTTTCGGCGGCAAAGGTAGGTAAAAGTTTTTGGTTTATAGTTTAGGGTTTATGTTTATTTACTAAAGTGCTGAAGGCTTTTCCTGTTTAAAACTCCGACTATAAACCACAAACTACAAACACTTATCTTCGCAGCCGCAAAATGAAACCCATACAGGATATATACCCTTTACTGTCGCAGCCCCGGCAGGTTGTTATCACCACCCACCAAAAGCCAGATGCCGATGCCATGGGTTCTTCGCTGGCGCTGAAACATTTCCTCGTACAACTTGGGCATTCCGTTACCGTGATTTCTCCAACCAACTGGGCAGGCTGGGTCAACTGGATGCCGGGAGTAAAAGGGGTGATGGATTATGAAATGGATAAGCCAAAAGCCGAGGCAGTGCTGGACAAAGCAGAATGGCTTTTTTGTCTTGATTTCAATATTTTTCATCGTACCAAGGCTATGACAGAAAAGCTGAAACAGCTAACCTGTACAAAGATCCTTGTGGATCATCACCAGGAACCTGATGAAACTTCCTTTGATTACGGGATCAGTGATACAGCTAAAAGTTCCACCTGTGAAATGATCTATGACCTGATTGTGTCTTCCGGGAATGGCGATAAAATCAATGAAGAGATCAGTGAATGTATCTATGCGGGCGTAATAGGGGATACCGGTTCCTTTCGGTTCTCTTCCACGAGTGCGGGTGTTCATACCCTTGTGGCCGACCTGAAATCAAAAGGACTGAAGCATGGCGGCGTTCATGATAAATTATTTGATAATTTCCTGGAGAACCGTCTCCGCTTTATCGGGCATGTACTGCTACACCGAATGGAAGTATTTTATGAATTCAACACGGTATTGATCTCGATACCCAAAGGTGACCTGCAGAAATACCATATCAAGACAGGCGATACGGAAGGACTTGTTAATTTTCCTCAAACCATACAGGGAATCAAACTGGTAGCGCTCGTCATCGACCGGGACGAGGAAAGAAAATGGAGTTTCCGGAGTAAAGGAGACTTTGACTGTAATACCTTTGCCCGCAACTATTTTGAAGGAGGCGGACATTTCAATGCTGCAGGAGGCCGGAGCAGTGATTCCCTGGACAAGACCGTGGAGAAATTCAAACAGGCTATAAAAGAAAACACAACGCTTTTACAATAATAAAAAATAAACTATGAACACAATGAAAAAACTGGCATTGATCCTTTTTTCAGCTGCTGCTGTTATGAGCTGCAATAAAGCATCTTACAAAAAAACTGCCGGCGGTATGCCTTACCAGGTGTATAAAGGAAAAGGAAAAGAACCTATCCGTGCCGGGAACTTTGTAAAAGTCCAGTTGACCCAAAAAATCAAAGACAGTGTATATTTTACCACGGAAGGTAAATTGCCCATTTTCCTGCAGGTAACGGAGAATCCCCAGCCGTATGACCTGGCAGAATTGTGGACTTCTCTCCGTGTAGGTGACAGCGTCGTCGCTACCCAAATGATGGATACTTTCATCAGGAGAACGCCGCAGAATATAGCACCCCAGTTCAAGAAAGGCGACAGGATCATTACTTATATAAAGGTCCTTGGCGTATTTGCAAATGATTCGCTGGCGAGAATTGATGATCAAAAATCAAAAAAAGAGTGGATGGATAACGAAGTAAAATTCGTTGAGCAATACCTGGCCGGTAAAAATATCCAGGCGCAGAAAACACGCTCCGGCGCTTTTGTGCAGACTATCAGTCCGGGTACAGGCAACCTGATCGATTCTGGCAAATACATTTCGGTCAACTATACCGGGCGTACATTCGCCGGGGTAGAATTTGACAGCAATACAGATACAGCTTTTCACCATACAGAGCCCTATTCTTTTGTAGTGATGAGTGGAGCAATGATCAAAGGTTTTGATGAGGCTATGACATTAATGAGACAGGGAACCGTTGCCAAGGTATATATACCTTCTTTGTTAGCGTATGGACCCAGTCCGACCTCGCCCTTGATCAAACCTTACGAGCACCTTATGTTCGATATTGAGATTAAGAATGTACAGGATAAAGAACCTGCCCCGGTCAATCAACCTCCTGTACAGAGGCCACAACAATAAATTGACAAAGCTCAAACAAAATAATTGCTTGAGTAACCAAATAATGTCGCAACTTTGTACCCGTCTCCACCAGGCGGGTATTTTTTTGAGTGGCCCCGTTTTTAGTCCAGGATCTGTTTTAAACCTGTCTGTACCCCTGAAAGCAAAAAACCCGGAAAACCATACCACCGTACTTTTTTGCTTTGCCCAATAAGAATCCGTGGCCGCATGAGACTAACAAGGTAATGATTACAATGTTTTGAAAAAAAGGATCCTGCTATTGCGGGATTCTTTTATTTAAGCCTGCCGGTAAGCATCAACTAACTGGATGGCCTGTTTGGCCTCCTTGACATCATGTACGCGGAGAATGGAGGCTTTATTCATCAACCCGATCGTATGAAGTACTGTTGTTCCGTTTAAGGCTTCGTCAACCGGGACATCGAGCGTTTTGGAGACCGTTGATTTACGCGAGATACCCAGCAGTAGGGGACAGTCCAGCATGGTAAACACGGACAGGTGTTTCAGCAACTGGAAATTGTGACCGATCGATTTGCCGAACCCAAAGCCTGGGTCAACAATAATATCTTTTATTCCCATCCTGTGCAATTCCGCCACTTTACGGATTAAAAAATCAAGTACTTCTTTTACTACATTATCATACTGTGTTTGCAATTGCATGGTAGCAGGAGTTCCTTTCATATGCAGCAATACATAAGGTACCCCAAGTGAGTTCACAGCCGGGAGCATTCCCTCATCCATACTGCCGGCGCTGATATCATTGATAATCGAAGCCCCTGCTGCCACCGCTTCAGTCGCCACTTTTGCATAAAAAGTATCCACCGACAGATAAGTTTCAGGGAAATGCCGGTGCAGGTTCTCCAGGGGAATAAGTACCCGCTCTGCTTCTTCTTCAGCACTGAGTTGCCGGCTGCCCGGTCTTGTGCTTTGCCCGCCAATATCAAGGATGACAGCGCCTTCATTGATCATTTGTTCAGCCTGCCGCAACACCGCATCTGTTCCCTGCTGCCGGCTACCGCTGTAAAAAGAATCAGGCGTGGTATTAATGATACCCATTATTATTGGCTTATCGATAACCAGCAGTCTTCCTTTACAATTCAGTGTAAACATCAGGTTTTGTTCGTTATTTTTGAAGCTAAGATAGGGAGTTGTAAGTTGTAAGTGGTAAGCGGGGCGATCTTCTTTCCCATTACCCATTCTGCACTCGCCACTTACAAAATATATGACAACAACAAACCAGCAATACGATAAAGTAATAATCTCCTGTAAAGAAATTTTTTTAAAGAAAGCAAAGGATTACGGCACTGCCTGGAGAGTATTGCGTACTATTTCCATTGTTGACCAGATCTTCATAAAGGCACAGCGGATCCGGACGATCCAGCAAAAAGGTGAACAAAAGGTATCGGATGGAATCAACGGAGAGTTTAAAGGGATCATCAACTATGCTGTCATTGGGTTAATTCAACTGGAATTACCCGCGGACGCTCCTGAGGAAATGCAGACCGAAGAGGTCGCTGTACTGTTTGATAGGTACGTGCAAACGGCCAAAAGCCTGATGCAGGACAAGAATCATGATTACGGGGAGGCCTGGCGCAGCATGAGCCAGGAAAGTTTTGTTGATCTTATCCTGATGAAACTCCAGCGTATCCGGCAGATACTGGGTAATGATGGTAAAACGATCATGAGTGAAGGAATTGATGCCAATTATCTTGATATCATCAACTATGCTGTCTTTGCCCTAATATTGATATGAACATGAAAGTACTGGTAAACATAGCCCGGGTTATTGTAGGACTGCTTTTTATCTTTTCAGGCCTTGTCAAGGCGAATGACCCACTCGGGCTCAGCTATAAAATGCAGGAGTTCTTTGATCTGTGGGGGATGACCCGGTTCAATTCCTGGACCCTGCTGATGTCTGTCCTGATGAACGCTTTCGAAATTATTGCAGGATTTGCCTTATTGCTCGGGTGGCGAATTCGATTATTCAGCTGGCTTTTGCTATTGCTGATCATTTTTTTTACTTTTCTTACCGGCTATGCTTTTCTTTCCGGCAAGTTCAGGAGCTGTGGTTGTTTTGGCGATTGTTTACCGATCACACCCAAAACATCTTTTATCAAGGACCTTGCTCTCCTGTTGCTGATCTGTTTTCTTTTCTGGAAAAGACATTTCATCGAACGGATATTTCCGGGAAGGGCCACTACTTCTGTCATGTTTGGGATCACGATCCTGAGTTTCGGATTCCAGTGGTACACGCTGAGTTATCTTCCAGTAGCAGATTGCCTGCCTTTTAAAAAAGGGAATAATATCAGTGAGAAAATGAAAAGTCCCGCGGGATCGAGACCCGATAGTTTTGCGATCCTCTTTGTCTATGAAAGAGAAGGTAAACAGTACGAATTTTCACCGGCAGAACTACCGGCAGATCTCGCTACTTATAAGTTTATTAGCCGGAAAGATAAACTGGTGAAAAAAGGAAATGCAGAACCGCCGATCCGGGGATTTTTATTATCAGGTATTACGGACGAAGATTCCACCCAGGTCATTCTTTCCCAACCTTACGCAGTGCTTCTTTTTTGTGAAGATTTCTCCGTGCCTGTTTCCAAATGGGAGAAGTCCTTTACGGGTGTCTATGCAACAGCGGCAGCCAAGAACATACCTGTATATATGATCACGACACAACCAGCCGAAGCTGTTAAGATGGTTGCGGGGAAACCTTTTTCAGCTATGCAGGTATTGAAATGTGATTTTACCGTCATCCGCACGGCAGCCCGTACGAATCCCTGTTTATATATTTTAAAAGAAGGAACAATCACGGGTAAATGGAGCCGGCATAATTTTTCTACAGCCGCTAAACTGCTGAAAGAACTTCCGCCTCAAACTGTTGTTGCAGAACTACCAGCACAACCAATACCCGGCAACCAGTAACTATGCTCAAATTCATCACCAGGAAAATTCTATATGGTCTGCTGGTACTGCTGGGAGTGGTGATCCTTGTCTTTTTTCTTTTCCAGGGTTTCGGTGATCCTTCAAGAATTGTAGCCGGCCAGTCCAGTGATTCGGCCACCCAGGCCAATATCCGTAAAGAACTTTATCTCATCAATGAAAAAGGAGAGAAGGTCCCGGGGTTCAAACAATTCCTTTATTATTTGAATGATGTTTCGCCTGTTTGTTTTCATAGCCGGGAAGAAATCAGCAATAAGAAACTAAAAGGGTTTTTCATAGGAGGCAAGAATAAATTCGGTCTCAAGATCCCTTATCTCCGTAAATCCTACCAGACCAAAAGACCTGTCTGGAATGTCCTTATGCAGGCCTTACCCGGAACGCTCATGCTGGCTATAGCTGCGATGTTCATTGCCGTTGCTATCGGTATCCCATTGGGTGTGATGGCTGCAGTCAAACAAAATACCTGGGTAGATACCTCTGCTATCTTCTCCAGTATTGTAGGTATATCGGCTCCTTCTTTCTTTATGGGGATTATCATGGTCTATGTTTTTGGGTTTGTTTTGAGTGACTGGACCGGGCTCCGGATTGCAGGAAGCTGGTTCATCATCGACGATAGCGGTCACAGGCGGCTGACGATGCAGAACCTCATCCTTCCCGCTGTTACGCTCGGTATACGGCCGCTTGCTATTATTACACAGCTGACCAGGAGCGCAATGCTGGATGTACTCGACCAGGATTATATCCGCACCGCTTATGCAAAAGGCCTGGGCAAAAGACAGGTAATATGGAAACATGGATTGAGGAATGCACTGAATCCTGTGATTACGGCTATTACCGGCTGGTTCGCTGAATTGCTGGCGGGGGCTTTTTTTGTGGAGTATATTTTTGGGTGGCAGGGGATTGGAAAAGTAACAGTAGATGCCCTTGAAAAATTAGACTACCCGGTGGTAATGGGCTCGGTGCTCGTCGCTGCAACATTTTTTATTGTTATAAATATTCTTGCTGATGTATTGTACGGAGTGGTAGATCCAAGAGTAAGAGTAGAATAGTTTATGGTCTATTGTTTTTGGTTTATGGTTATCGTGTTATGAGAAGATTCGAGGCTATATGACCTTTCGAATTAAAAGAACCATAAACTATAAACCCAAAACTATAAACTATTGTATGATTACTTCATTGATCACTTTCTGTTTCAACGCCTCGTTCACCCTTTGCTTGATCTTTTCTTTCTGGTAAAGGAGCTCGTTTTTAAGCGGCGCTACACCTGTTGTAATGATCAGCTTGTCACCGATGATCTGGAGTTTGTCGGTGTAACGGGCCACGGTCTTTCCCATGATCTCTTCCCATACATCTTCGATCTGCAATGACTGGATACCCCCTTTGATCCGGCTGCCGTCCAGGAATTTTTTCATTGCATCACCGATAGAGTATTCGCCCATAACACAAAAGTAGAAGTTTATGGTCTATTGTTTTTGGTTTATGGTTCTTTAATTCGAAAATTTCCAATTGGAATGGAGTTTCCTGCTGTTACGACAACAATAAACTAAAGACAATAGACCATAAACAGCTAAAGTGTAATTAGCTGATAATCGACCAACAATGCTTCAAGGTGAATCTTTAATCTTTCTTCATTCGTATCCGTAATAAATACCTGTCCTTCATTTTCAACACAAACTTTTTGCAGCAGGTTCCCGATTCGTTCTTCATCAAGTTTCTCAAATACATCATCAAGGAGCAGGAGAGGAGCGAATCCTTTTTCCTTGCGCAATACTTCCATTTCGGCAAGTTTCAGGGCGAATAATAAACTCTTGCGCTGACCCTGCGATCCGATATTCTTAAACAATTGACTCCCGAGCTGTATATCCAGGTCGTCGCGATGAATACCCGAAGTAGTCCGCTGGGCAAAACAATCACGGTTCCTGTTGAGGGCTAACAGTTCGCTGAAAGAAGCCTGTAACAACTCGCTTTCGTAAAAAAGATTGACATCTTCGATGCCAGCCATAGCTTTAGCGCCGGCACGTGGACGGGAGATATCCTGGTACAAATGTTTGACCATGGGTAAAAAAGACACCAGGAATTCTTTCCTCCTGTTGAAAATATCTTCTCCCGGTTTAATAAGTTGTTCATCGAGCACCTCCAGCAGGGCAGGATCCTTATCCCCGGTTTCGGCAAAAGATTTCAGCAAAGAATTCCGTTGCTCCAGCACTTTTTTGTAAATGATCAGTTGTTGCAGGTAGTGCTGGTCCAGCTGGCACAATAGGGCATCCAGGAATCCTCGTCTTTCCCTGCTGTCACCGGTAATCAGTTCGGCATCATCGGGTGCAATAACCACGCAGGGATAACGGCCGATATGATGGGAAAATTTGTCATAGGCCGCATCGTTCACTAAAAATTCTTTACGGCCGGTTTCCCGTAGAATGCAGAGGGCTTTTTCGGGCTGGCCCTGTAATTCGAAATGCCCTTCCAGCCGGAACCCTGTACAGCCATGCTGCACATTGTTTCCATCCAGCCGGCTGAAGTAGCTTTTAGTAAAACAGAGATAATGGATAGCATCCAGGAGGTTGGTCTTACCCACGCCGTTCATACCGCAAATGCCGGCTACCCGCCCGGTAAAATCAAAGGAACGGTTACTGTAGTTCTTGAACTGTACCACCGATATGTGCTGGAGCCTAAGCATTAAGGGACTGCAAGATAGCGGGGAAGCTTCAAAATTGATGAGTAGAATTCCAGCAGTAGTCCGCCTTCCAAAGTCTTGTACACCGGGCCAGTGCAAAGGACGATGACCAGGGCGGGAACACCGGTTACACCTTCAAAATCACTGCTTTAAAATTCCTTTTTTCCCCTTATTTTTGCGACTCAAATTTTTAGCCTGTGGCTACCAAGTTTTCGAAAGAAACCTACCTGTATTGGTTCGAATTAATGCAGCTCATCCGGCAGTTTGAACTGATGTCGGAAGAGAAGTACAAAATGGACGGAAAGATCCGTGGATTCTTCCATGCTTATATAGGCCAGGAAGCTATTGCAGCCGGTTGCATGACGGGTACAAGACCCGAGGATCTTTTCATTACGGCTTACCGTGACCATGGGCTGGCCATTGCAAAAGGTGTTTCCGTAAACAGCTGTATGGCCGAACTGTATGGCAAAGCAACAGGTTGTGCCAAAGGAAAGGGCGGGAGTATGCATTTCTTTGGTAAGGATGTAAATTTCTTTGGTGGTCATGGTATCGTGGGCGCACAGATCGGAACAGGAGCCGGGCTGGCCTTTGCGGAGCAGTACAGGGGTACGGATAATATAGTGCTTTGTTTTTTCGGGGACGGCGCAGCCCGCCAGGGAATGCTGCACGAGACCTTTAACCTGGCCATGCTCTGGAAATTACCGGTGATTTTTATCTGCGAGAATAACAATTACGCGATGGGTACTTCGGTAGAACGAACTTCCAACGTAATCGATATCTATAAACTGGCGGATGGGTATGAAATGCCGGCCGATACGATCGATGGAATGAGTCCCGAAGCCGTACATGAAGGAGTAGGAAGGGCGGTGAAAAGGGCGCGGGAAAAAGGTGGCCCTACTTTGTTAGAAATTAAAACATATCGCTATAAAGGTCACTCTATCAGCGATCCACAAAAATACAGGAGCAAGGAAGAAGTAGACGAATACAAGGGTAAGGATCCTATACAGGTAATACTGAAAACAATACTGGATAACAAATTTGCCACCCAGGAAGAAATCGACGCGATCAATAAAAGAGTTGAGGGCATTGTCGAAGGTTCTGTGAAATTTGCGGAAGAAAGCCCCTGGCCCGATGACAGTGAAGTACTGAAAGATGTATATGTAGACCAGGATTACCCGTTTATTGTAGATTAAAAAATTATGTGGGGCATAGTGAGTAGCAAGCAGGGGATATCCCACTCCCCATTACCACTTGCTTCGAATTAAATAAAAAATAGTAATAACGACTTTATGGCAGACAAGAAAAATGAACAGGATTCAAGTGAAGTGGTGATTGCGAAAGCAAAGGATTTCTGGGGCCGGTATGGCAAGATTTTTACTATTGCCAGTGTGGTAGTAATCGTCCTCGCGGGAGGCTGGTATGCATACCAGAATTATGTACAGTCACCCAAGGAAGCCAAGGCTGTTGATGCTATGTTCAAAGCTGAAGAATATTATCGCCTGGATTCCACCAACCTGGCCCTGAACGGCGACGGTCAGAACTGGGGTTTCCTGAGAGTGATTGATAAGTATAGCGGCACCAAAGCAGGCAAACTGGCGAATTTCTATGCCGGTAGTTGTTATATCAAGCTCAACGACAATGAAAAAGCACTGAAATACCTGAAAAAGTACAGCGGGAGTTCTAAAATCGTACAGGCACGTGCTTATAAACTGATGGCCGATGCCTATGCTGATCTCGGTAAAAATGCAGATGCCCTTGAGTATTACAAAAAGGCAGCGCATTATTTTGAAAAAGATGAGACCACTTCAGCAGAGTATCTTTTTTATGCGGCTTACCTGGCCGACAGGGTGCTGAAAGACCAGAAACAAGCGATCGTTCTGTATAAAGAACTAAAAGAAAAATATCCCAAAAGCAACCAGGCAAGGGAAGCCGACAATTACCTGGCCCAGTTAGGTGTTTATAACACGGAAAATTAACCATGGCAGACGTAACGAACAGCAACCTATTACATATCGGTACAGGCATTCTGAAAAAGGATGCCTGTATCGTTTTGGTGAAGACCGAATGGAATGCTGGGATCGTAGATGAGCTTGAAAACGGCTGTATAAGGGAACTGGAAAAACACGGAATTAAGAACATTACCCGGGTCACTGTTCCCGGGGCATTCGAGATACCTTTCGGTATTAAGAACCATTGGGAAAATACAGGAAAGAAAAAAAGACCCGATGCATTTATTGCACTTGGTTGCGTGATAAAAGGCGATACGCCGCATTTTGATTACGTGTGCAGTGCTGTTACGAATGGAGTGCTCCAGGTAAATCTTATCCTGCCCGTTCCTACTATTTTCGGAGTCTTAACGGTGGATAACGAAGAACAAGCACAGGCACGGATTGGGGGTAAGCATGGGCATAAAGGAAGCGAAGCTGCTATTGCTGCAATTAAAATGATAGCGTTGTTAAAAAGGAAGAAATGACAGGATATTTCAACTTTCGCATTTCTTATTTTTTATTCCTTATTTCTCATTTTAAAATATGAACGTCCAAATATTCATACCATGCTTCGTAGACCAGCTTTATCCTGACACTGCTTTTAATATGATAAAAGTGCTGGAGAAAGCAGGTTGTACAGTTTCTTATAATCCTTCGCAGACCTGTTGCGGTCAGCCGGCTTTTAATGCCGGGTTCTGGGATGAAGCCAAATCGGTCTGCAGCAAATTCATTAAAGATTTCAGCGGGGCTGATTGCATTGTAGCGCCAAGTGCGAGTTGTGTTGGGTTCGTCCGCAATTATTATAGTAAATTATTTGAAAACTCCTCTGTTCATAATGAAGTAAAGGATCTTGGAAAAAAGATCTTCGAATTTTCTGAATTCATGACCGGTATTATCAAAGTGAATGATGTGGGTGCGGTACTGAAAGGAAAAGCGACCTATCATGATTCCTGTGCCGGCCTGCGGGAATGTAAAATAAAAGAGGAACCCCGCCGGTTATTATCACAGGTAAAAGGGCTTGAACTGGTGGAAATGAATGATGTGGAAACCTGTTGCGGTTTTGGAGGAACTTTCGCTGTAAAATTTGAAGCGATTTCGGTAGCGATGGGTGAGCAGAAAGTGGAGCATGCATTAGCAACGGGAGCTGATTATCTTATTTCTACCGATCATTCCTGCCTGATGCATTTACAGGGATATATCAATCATAAAGGATATAAGCTAAAGACGATGCACCTGGCAGATGTGCTGGCGGCTGGTTATTAATACTTGTAACTGGTAAAGATCGTTTCATTTTGCAATAGCTGGTTGTGCCGGAAGAACCAGTACATAGCAAACCTCATCACAGCCCCGAGAAATAATCATACCCCTTTTTATCCGCCCAGTAATCGGGAGTGCGTTCATTGGAGAAATACATATCGCCGATCCGTTTCAGGCTTTTCACTCCATACTTTACAGGGATAATCAATCGTAAAGGGTAACCCTGGTTCATGGGCAGCGGTTGATCGTTTAATTCATAGCATAACAAGGTTTGAGGGTGAAGGGCGCTGGGCATATCGATGCCTACATAGTATTCTTTATCGGGAGTGCTCAGGCCGAGATATTTCATCGCGGCTTCATCTTTCAAACCATAGGCTTTGATGAAATCCGCAAATCTGACACCACCCCAGTGCGTCACCTGGCTCCAGCCTTCGATACATTTAAAATTAAAAACGATCTCTGTTTTAGGAAGTTTTTTAATATCGTCCAGTTTTATTTTCAGTGTATCTCCGTCTGCCCGGATCACATTCATGGCCCAGCCCGCCGTATCGAATGCAGCTTTTAGTCCCAGGTCCCCGTTTACCCTGGCAGGTTTCGCCGCTTGTGAAGCCGGGTATTGTTTGGCAAGATGTTTATCCGAGAGCCAGCCATTGAATATTCTTTCATTCGTATTCAGCACACTGCGGAGGGCAGCACTCGTCTTGCCTGAATCAGCAGGCTGGTGACGCAGCCATTTCCAACCCCAGGCAGCTGCCCCCAACAGGATAAAAAAGAAAAAAAAGGAGACCGCTGTTTTTTTGAATATAAGCTGGTCGGTATCCAGTTGACTGTTTTTTGTAAATATGGTTTTAACCGATTGCTTCATCTGTTGTTGTTTTTATTGGTTCTTCGCTTACAGGTTCTTCCTTTATCTTTTCAACTTCAAAACCCGTCACCATCGCCCTGAAATTATTCCAGCCAGCCATTATCACCTGTATGATATGGATCAAAAAGAATAATACATAGCCGATCGTCAGTGCAAAATGGATAATGCGTGCCATTTTATACCCGCCAAAAAGGGTACAAAGCCATTCCAGCTGGATGGGTTTATAGATCGCCAGCCCGGTGAGTATCGAACCTATACCCATAATGATGATAGCAGAATAAGCAATCCGCTGTGCCGCGTTGTATTTTCCCTGCGAAGGTTTTGACTTGCGGAGGTGGAGATCATGCAGTAATACCTGCCACGCTTCTTTAAAGGAATGACGGTTGGGTACCAGGAGCCGCCACTCCCCGGATATGATCGTATACAACACATAGGCGATCCCGTTCAGGAAAAACAGCCACATAAAAACAAAATGATAGGCCATACCTTCTGAAAGACGGTAGGGGATCTTAAAGGCCTGGTAAAAAGAACCAGGAAAGAATTTTAACAGGGTAGTGTTGCCAAAACCGATCTTATAGACATCATTGGCCCAGTATATCAGCAGACCGCTCCAGATCATAATCGCCAGCACCGGGAAATTGACCCAGTGAAACCAGCGGATAGCCAGGGGATGTTTTTTAATGATCTTCTTCATAACAATGAACGGTTTGAAAAGGTCGTGTTCAACATAAAAGATACGGTAAAGAGCCTGTAAATTGAAGATTCCTTACTGGAAAATTTGTCATTGGCGTGACAAAAAAAGCCGGCACCCATGGATACCGGCAAATTTATCTTCGCTGTGAGTAATTGCCTATTTAGGCAGTACCACATGATCAATCACATGAATCACACCATTACTCTGGTATACATCTTTGATAGTGATCTGCGCTATTCCGCCGTTCTCATCTTTTAGCCAAAGCTTGCCATCTTTCTTCATTACCCATAGCTTACCACCAGCTACTGTTGTCAGTTCAGCTGTACCATTACCTGCTTTGATCTTTTCTTTCAGGGCATCCGCATCAAGCCTGCCTGCCACAACATGGTAGGTAAGTATAGTAGTGAGTTTCGCCTTATTCTCAGGTTTAACAAGGGCTTCCACGGTACCCGCGGGTAACATATTGAAGGCTTCATTGGTGGGTGCAAACACGGTGAAAGGTCCCGCACTCATCAATGTTTCGACAAGCCCGGCTGCCTTTACCGCTGCTACCAGTGTAGTATGATCTTTGGAATTAACTGCATTCTCCACGATGTTTTTTGAAGGATACATAGGAGACCCGCCGACTTCTACCGTTTTCTCCATCTGCGCAAAAGATACATTGCAGGCGAGAGCCGCCACCAGCAGCAGGCTAATTGATTTAAGCAATTTCATGTTTTTTGATTTAAAGTTTATGGATGATTTAATTTATTCCACGGGGGAACGCAATAGATACGTCAGCCGGGAAATATCCGGATTGATAAAAAGAAATCTTTTTTTATAATGCATCCTGTAAATTTGAAAACTGGAAATTAAAATTATTCGTATGGCATACTGGCTGGCAAAATCAGAACCCTCCACCTATAGTTGGGATGACCTGGTAAAAGAAAAACAGACCTGCTGGAGCGGGGTCCGTAATTATGCGGCCCGTCTTCATCTCCGGGCCATGAAAAAAGGGGATGAAGTTTTTTTTTACCACAGTAATGAAGGCACCGATATCGTCGGTATTGCAAAAGTGCTGAAGGAATCCTACCAGGATCCCAGCACTACTGATGACCGCTGGGTGGCGGTTGACCTGAAACCGGTCAGAAAACTTAAAAACGCTGTTACCCTTGAATCCATCAAAAAAGATAAACGGCTGGCCAATATGGCGCTCGTCAGGCTGGGTCGCTTATCCGTTCAGCCAGTAACGGAAGAGGAATGGAAGATCGTGATGGGGATGGCGGGGGAGTAGGTTTCTCGCAACTTTTTTGTTTCTCGCAGCGAACGCAAAGGATGAAGGGCGCAGCGCTTTCCTGAAGTTTCCCGCGGCGTCGCAACGGGTCATAATTTATTCGCGATTCTTTTTATACCATCTTTAAGCAAGAATACATTAAAATTTACCAGTAAACCAAGTTTCAAATCTGTCAATCGCAGGTAAGTAAGGACTTGCTTAAAATGTATATCAGCTAAAGTTTCAATGCTTTTTAATTCAATTATTACTTTGTTATTTAAGATCAGATCAGCCCTGAATCCAAGATCCATTTTTATATTTTCATATATCAATGGAATACCTTGTTGTCGTTTGTAGGGAATCCCTTTTTTTGCCCATTCATAATTGAATATCTCTTCGTATACACTTTCAAATAAGCCCGGCCCGGTAAGCTTGTGGATTTTAAAACAGATGTCAAGGGCTAGTGTCCCGATTTCATTTTCCTCCATTCCTGATTGTTTTATGCAAAAAAAACATTCTGAGCTAATAAAACCAACGTGAAAAAAACGTAGATAACATGTATTTTAACATCCCAATATTGAAACTATTTGCATTTCTGAAGAGATATAGTATCGTTGCGCACGCACTCCTCTGCGCACGCCGCGAGAAACCCAGTACATTTGCTCATGGCAAAAAAGAAACTGGTCGTTCTCACCGGTGCAGGTATCAGCGCAGAAAGCGGGCTAAGAACATTCCGTGACAGTGATGGTCTCTGGGAAGGATATGAAGTCACCGAAGTAGCTACGCCAAGAGCCTGGCGAAAGAACCCGCAGCTCGTACTGGATTTTTATAATGAAAGAAGAAAGAATGTTGCCGATGCCCGTCCTAATGCCGCGCATTCCGGGCTGGCCGAACTCGAAAATGATTTTGACGTAATCATCATCACCCAGAATATCGACGACTTGCATGAAAGAGGAGGTTCCACCCATGTAGTTCACCTGCATGGGGAAATTTTTAAAATGCGGAGTGAAAGAAACGAATCAATGGTTACCGATATAAGGGGTGATATAAAAATGGGAGACCTTGCCTTGGACGGGGCACAACTCCGCCCGCATATTGTATGGTTCGAAGAACCGGTTCCGAAAATTGAAGAAGCGGTATCCCTTGTACAGGCAGCAGATTTTTTCGCGGTAGTCGGTACTTCCCTGGTCGTATATCCTGCTGCAGGATTGGTGAATTATGTGGCAGCAACAACGCCAAAATTCATAGTAGATAAAAAGATACCCTACCTGTCTTTAATGGAAAATCTTACGCGGATTGAAAAACCAGCAACGGAGGGAGTGCGGGAATTAATAGGCTTGCTTAAGAAGTCTCAACTTCATCAAACCTGACCTGGTGCAGTTCGAGTTCTTTTAAAACAGGTTCATAGATCTCCCTGGCAGTTGGAATATGAAGACCATGGAGTTTGATCTTCCCGTTCAGGATCAGTTTAGCGGCGATGCCAAGAGGGAGGCCAACGGTTTTCGCCATCGCAGTCCGTAAACTATTTTCTCCCTTTACAATCAGCACACTTTTGATGCCGGTTTCCCGGTCACCGATACGGTAGCCGATCTCGTGCAGCATCACGATCATGTCTTTATCATAAGGACGCAGCCCCAGTTTCTTTTCGACAGCAAACTGAAGGACATCAGCAGCACTGCAAAAGCCTTTGTTCACGAGCGTTTCGTGGTCATCCAGTCCCAGGAAAAAAAGCTGTTTCAGGGTAAGATTCGCCTCGTGCATTTTATGCGCCAGGTAAGCGGCTGCTTTATTCTTTACATCATCTATTCCCACTTCCTGTAAATTGCCTCCCGCATCTGCTGCCATAAAGTAATCGGGTATTTCCGCGCCTTCTTTATCCGCTTCATTTTCCGCTTCGGCCAGCTTAATAAGACTTTCCATCATGCTCTTGGTCTCGGCAAACCGTTCAGTGAGTTTTTCGTTCAGCCATTCACTGAAGCCATTTTTATCCATGTGCTCTTTAAAAGTTTCCTGTAACGTTTTACCGTCTGTATTGTACTCCGGCGTTTCTTCTGTCAATTTCAGGTCAATGATATTTTTCCAACCGTACATGAAATCCGGATGACGGAGGGTGGTGCGGATAAATGTTGGCACATCTTCCAGGCCATAGAGGGATGTATAACTGAGTGAATCACGGTTGGGATACCAGCTTAAAGGACCGAGACCAGGAATATCTACCAGTCTGTCGCTGTTAAACAGTTCGCTATGAGTTAACCGTTTTTCTTCTCCCTCTTCGCGGAAATGGGCACCGGCTTTACCTGCCATGATGATATTACGCGGATTCCAGCTGATCTTATAGTGCCAGGGATTGTCATCGCTTTCAGGCGCAACCAGTCCACCACAATGTGACCTGAAAGAAGTAATGATACCGCCTTTTGCATGAATATCATTGATGATCTTCATGGCACTCATGTGATCGATACCAGGATCAAGCCCCATCTCACATAAGAAGAGAAGCTTGTTTTTTTCAATGTCCGTTTGCAGGGAACGAATATCACTATCGACATAGGAAGCCGTGAGTAAATTCCTGTGATGTTTTACACAATCCCTTGCTACCAGGATATGCAGGGTGGGCGGAAGCAATGAGATAACGACATCGGCCTGCCGGATATATTTTGCCCTTTCTTCTCCATCGTTAATATCAAAAGAAACCGCCAGTGCACGTTGTGAATGATTCACTTTGGATTGTGCCAGTTTCAGATCGGCATCAGCCACGAGGATCTTCCAGTTCTCCGTTATCGCATTCTCCAGCAAATAATCAATCAGGATCGTTGCCGATTTACCCGCGCCAAACAATAAAACTGTCTTCATAATAACTCCCTGTTAGAGCTGGAAAATTAGCATGAAAAACCCGAAAAGAAGTGGGAAAAACCACTGGAGAATTACTTTTATCACCGAAAGGAGCGTGCGCGACTGCTTACAAACCGGTTGTACTCCCCCCGATCTCTTTCGATTCGATCCTGGTGATCTTATAGGCGATCTTTACGCCACGACGGCTCTTTTTAACAGGTACTGTTTCAGCAGCACCGGGATAAACAGACTTAAAATGAATATCATCAGTCAGGATGGTCATTCCTTCAGGATTCAGGTAGCGGATCTCTACATCTACTTTATCCAGCAGGTACCTGGAATCATTCTGAAGCGTCATTTCAAGATTTTTGATCCCGCCAAAAGAACCGATGGAAAAATCATTTGCTTTGAGAGATAACCGGGTGGAAAGACTTTCCGTTGAGGTAGTTTTTGCAACACTGGTTTCTTCAGTGTTGGTTTTGATTTTCTCCGACGCTTCATTACCTTGTTCAGTATCCTGGTCAACTATTGTTGTTCTTTTTTCTGCAGGAGAGTTTTTTGCAGAGGCAACCGGTGTTTCTTCCCCGGATCGGTAAGAGGAAATAGTGGAAACAGGAATAGTTGCTTCTACTCCCGCAGGAGAAGGCTGAATGATAACCGTGTCTTTATTTATAGGAATGGTGGGGGATTCTTTAGGATTTTGAACGACAGAAACCGGTGCTTTCCCTCCTTTACTCCTGAAGAGAAACATCACAAGGGCTCCCGAAAGTACCAGTCCGGAATAGACAAGGATTTTTTTGAGTTCTTTGGGCAATCTTACCGGGGCCAATGTTATCCCGGTTTTCTTACGTTCCTGCATGTTCTGTACATACATTTCCTTGATCTCATCCAGCGGGCGGGTATATTTTGTTATTACAGGATCAGCTTTACCGGTAGTTACGGTTTTTTCAATAGTAGTATTCTTTACCGGTTCTGTCAGACCGGCATACTGGTAGTGATCAGGTAGATCTTCCTTTACCAGCGTATTCAGTTGTTCAGTTTGTTTTTTACCGGGAACAGGTTTTGCAGGAAGTTCTACATAAACCAGGTTTTTCCTCGCAACTGTGTCAGGAACTGCTTCTTTGATAGCAACGATTGGAGTGACTATATCCGTGTGCTCAACTATTGGAGTGACCGGAATAACAGTTGGGGAGTCCAGGAGGTCTTTCAGTTCTTTTATTTCATGGGGATTTCTCCAGCCCACGCTCTGGCACTCGATCCAGATAAGGTCAGTAGACTTCAACCGGATCTGCTGCAAATCCGCCAGGCTAAGCGAGCCGCTCTCCTTGTTATCACGAAGAAGGATATAACTGTTCATGTGTTTTGTTAGGAACCCCTTACTACCTGAAAAATCCATGCCGTATCCTGCAAAAACCTTGTTATAAATTGGGTGTTTCCCGGGGCCAGAAAGTAATCCACATTCCTGTAAAAACAGGGTCAAAAAAGATGGATTTTTGTCAGGTTTTGAGGCAGGGAAAAGTTAGATTTGCAGACCTTAAAAAGAGGCCTTTTCAGAGGCATTTTCCAGGTTTAAAAATCAATTTAAAAGAAGAAGGAAAATCAACGATGGAAGAGAATTTTGAGCCACTGGAAACCCAGGACAATAACCGGATCATACCTGTTAACATTGAAGAGCAAATGAAGACCGCTTACATTGATTATTCAATGTCGGTTATCGTTGGCCGCGCATTACCCGATGTACGGGATGGATTTAAACCGGTTCACCGCCGGGTATTGTTTGCAATGAATGAGCTCGGACTGAGTTACAATAAACCTTATAAAAAATCAGCGAGGGTAGTAGGAGAAGTGTTGGGTAAATACCATCCTCACGGTGACAGTTCAGTTTATTTTGCCATGGCCCGCCTGGCGCAGGAATGGAATATGCGTTACACATTGGTGGATGGCCAGGGTAATTTTGGTAACCAGGACGGTGATGACCCGGCTGCTATGCGGTATACGGAGGTAAGACTGGACAGGCTGGGGGAGCATATGCTCGATGATATTGAAAAAGATACTGTTGATTTCCAGCTCAATTTTGACGACTCCGAAAAGGAGCCATCGATCTTGCCGACACGTATTCCCCAATTGCTCATCAATGGTTCCAGCGGTATCGCCGTAGGTATGGCCACGAACATGATGCCGCATAATCTTACGGAAGTAATTGACGGTTGTATTGCTTTTATTGACAATAAGCAGATCACCATCGACGAACTGATGCAATATGTAAAAGCACCTGATTTTCCCACGGGTGGCATCATCTACGGAATGGAAGGTGTAAAAGCAGGAATGCATTTTGGCCGCGGCAGGGTAGTGGTAAGAGGTCGATTGACGGTAGAGCCAAAAGCCAGCGGACGTGAACAGATCATTATCACGGAAGTGCCTTACCAGGTGAACCGTGACGCACTTACCAACCGGATCGGCGAACTCGTAAATGAAAAAGTGCTCGAAGGCATTTCACATGTCAACAACGAATCGAATAATAAAGAAGGTACCCGGGTTGTGATCGATCTTAAAAAAGATGCGATCGCCAATGTTATCGTCAACCAGTTATATAAACTTACGGACCTGCAAACCTCTTACGGCATCAACAACGTTGCGATCGTAAAAGGAAGACCAAGAACACTGAACCTGAAAGACCTGATCAGCGAATTCGTGGAGTTCAGGCATGAAGTGGTTGTAAGACGGACCCAGTTTGAACTAAGGGAAGCTCAGAAAAGAGCTCATATCCTACAGGGTTATCTTATTGCGCTGGATCACCTGGATGAAGTGATAAAGCTGATCCGTGCTTCCGCGACACCCGATATCGCCAAAGATGCCTTGGTCAATGCAGGATGGGGACTGGATGAGATCCAGGCCAAAGCGATCCTGGAACTCCGTTTACAGCGGTTGACCGGTATGGAACGCAACAAGATCAAAGAAGAGTATGATGAATTAATGAAACTGATCGCCCACCTCTCCGAATTATTGGCCAACGAAGGAATGCGGTTCGAAGTCATTAAAAAAGAATTGCTGGAGATAAAAGAGAAATTCGGGGATGAAAGAAGAACAGAAATCACGTACCTCGATGACGAGGTCAAAATAAAAGACCTGATCAAAGAAGAAGATGTGGTGATTACTATTTCACACCTGGGTTATATCAAACGTACACCGGCGGATGAATACCGTTCCCAGCGACGTGGTGGAAGGGGAGTGATCGGTGGCAAAACCCGGGACGAAGACTATATCGAACATCTTTTCGTGGCCTCTACGCACCATACCATGCTTTTCTTTACAGAGAAAGGAAGAGTATACTGGCTCAACGTATACGAGATCCCGGAAGGAGAGAAGACCGGTAAAGGAAGAGCGATCCAAAACCTTGTCCAGTTGCCACCGGATGATAAAGTAAGAGCGATCATCGATGTCAAAGACCTCAAAGATGAAGAATTTGTAAAATCACACAATATCGTATTGTGTACAAAAAAAGGGATCATCAAAAAAACAGAACTCCAGGATTTCAGCCGCCCGCGCCTGACCGGTGTGAATGCGATCAATATTGTAGAAGGGGATGAGTTACTGGAGGCAAAGATGACTGATGGTAAGAGCGAGATCATGATGGCGGTGAAAAGCGGGAGAGCGATTCGTTTTTCTGAAGAAAAAGTAAGGGCTACGGGCCGCGGCGCCATTGGCGTGGCAGGTATCGAAGTGGATGATGATAAAGACGAAGTGGTGGGTATGATTTGTATAAATGCCGAGACCCAGGCATCCAGGACCGTATTGGTGGTGAGTGAAAAAGGTTTTGGAAAAAGAACGGCCGTGGATGAATACCGTTTCACCAACCGTGGAGGTAAAGGAGTTAAGACTATCAATGTGACCGATAAAACCGGTTCATTGGTAGGTATCCTGGATGTGGCGCAGTCGGAAGATATTATGATCACCTGTAAAAGCGGTGTAACGATCCGGATGCCTGTCACCGGTATTAGTGAGCAGGGAAGGGCTACCCAGGGGGTAAAACTGATCCGGCTTGACGAGGGAGATGAGATAGCAGCCATTACGCAACTGGATGACCAGGAGCAGAATGGGACTGCTGACCAAAATCTTAACGGTTTGGATAACGCAACCGGCGAGGGTGAAAATCCATCTACCGTTGAATCCTGATCATTTAAACCAGGCACCAATTTGACAATAACTTAATAATCAACATGAAAAAATTCTTTTTGTTAATAACGGCCGGTCTTTTTGTTTTCGGTGTGAACGCCCAAAGCTATGAGTCCATTAAGAATATGCTTGCAATTAACCAGTTCAAAAAGGCAAAGGACGACTTTGATAAGGCCATCACGAATGCCAAATTTGCAAGTAAACCGGAAGCCTATATCCTTAAAACGACTATTTATGCAGCACTCTCCATGGATGAGGCGAATAAGAATACGGCTACTGGTGACCAGCTGACCAATGACGCCGATGTTGCTTTCAGGAAATACAGGGAGATGGACCCTGAAATGTCGATGATCAGTGACCTGATCTACCAGAACGGGCCCATCAATCTTTATTCGAGTTATTATTCTTCGGGGTACCATGATTACCAGGGAAAAAAATGGCCAGTATCTTTTGAAAAATTAAAGAAGGCTGTGGAAATGTCTGACTTGCTGATCAGCAAAAAAATGATCACGGTGACAGTTGATACCAATGTGCTGATCCTGGCAGGTATCGCTGCAGAGAATAGCGGCAATAAGGATGAGGCTGTTAAATATTATGGCCGTCTTGCGGATAATAAAATAACAGGCGATGGTTTTGAAAGTGTCTATCGTTTCCTGGTCAGCTATTATTTTGGAAAGAAAGACATGGCTTCATTTGAAAAATACAAAGGACTGGGTGCGCAGTTGTACCCCAAAAGCGATTATTTTAAATTTGATAAGATCGATTTCGCGATCGGGCTGGAAGAGAATTTTGCTGCCAAGGTAAAAGCCGTGGAGGAAGTACTGGTAGCTGATCCGAATAACTTTAAAGCCAACGAGATACTGGGCGAGTTGATCTACGATACGCTGAATTCTTCAAAAGAAGGCAGTTCCGTGCCGGCGAATGCGGCTGAACTGGAGAAGAAAATGATCGGGGCGTTTACCAGGGCAGCTGCCGCCAAACCTGATTTTGAAAATCCCAATTTGTACCTCGGCGATCATTTTATCAACAAAGCGGTGAAAATAAATGAAGCCCGCGAAGCGCATGCAGTGGATATGAAAAGTCGCACTAAACCCGGAACAATGGCGTCCAAAGAAGATATTGCCAAAAGAGATTTGCTGGATAAGCAATATGGTGATGCACTCGAAGGAGCCAGGGAGCCTTATGAAAGAGCGGCTGCCATTTTTGCCGCCAAACCGAAATCAGAAGACAAGAACCAGGCGATGCGTGACAGGCAGCAATACCGGAAGGTTGCCAGTTATCTTGCTGATGTATACACGTACAAGAAGATACAGGCCAAGGGAAAACCTGCGGATATTGCGAAATATACAGCAGAGGAGAAGAAGTGGAACGACCTGTACGATTCAATTAAATAATTACGACAGAAAATATTTTAAAGGAAGCCACTTAACGGTGGCTTTCCTTTTGGTTGCCACCAGGACCTGCCTGGCTTAAGAAACGCCATCTCTTTTAGCTATAATAGCCTTATTGCCTCCTGGATATCTTTTACCTCTTGGGTAAGGGCTTGAATGTAGTTGCGGTCTGGAACTTTCAACGTAATAGCGGTAACCAACAGTTGGGTTCTATTCTGCAAAAGGTCAACCAACTGGGTTTTGTCCAGCGTGGAGAGGTCAGGAGAGGCGATGGTTTCCCGTTCCATAATATTAAGTTAGAAAAGAGGAGTGAATTTTCAAAATGGTTGCGTCAAAATATCGTCATACTGGACGTGGTATACAAATAGAAGCCAAGCATTTTTTCCTTTCCCCGTTGCGGTTTAACATAATGGTTAGTTATATGGAGTTGTGTAATCATAACGTGAAGGCCTATACGATTTTTTGTTCCCCAATCCCTCAATAATTCGGGCAAAAAATCGTATAGGCCTTCACGTCTCACACAACTATTATATAACTTGTATTATGTCTTAAGTCGTTTGCCTTTGTGTAGCGAAATCGTTAAGTTTTCATTCAACGATGAGCGCAGGGGAGTTGTGAGGGGAAATGGAAAAAATAAAAAGGGGAACGCCGTAGGCGAGGATAACGTAGAATGTATTTTCAATTAAATGCAAAATCCCGATTGGTAGAAACCAGCCGGGATAAAATTATGTTCTGTATGCAATTTACAGAATATTAATAATACTACTAATTTTAAGTTCTTGCTCTACCAAAAAGAGCAGGACTATCCATCATTACAAATACATCGATACTACTATTGGGGTTCGTATTTGCGGTACTAACGATACTATTCAAAAACGATTTTAGGCCTCCAAGGGTATAGGGTTTCATAAAGTGTCTTAAATAGTGATTTCATTTTTTCCAAATTGGACGTTTTTGATTTTAAGATGGTTTTTAGTTTTTTCTTATTGTAGTACTTTAGGAAGTAATAGCCCCCAACTGCATAAGCCTCTATTTCTGACAATTGGGATGCGTATTTATTAAAATCTTTCATATCGGTCGGCCTAAAATAGTTGTCTTCTAATGTTATTTGAAGAAAGTGCGTAATCTCATGAACAATTGTCTCGAATGCTTTTAATCTCGTAAAGGCATTGGTATCAACTTTATTAAACAAGACTGAATCTAAAGTGGGAGAGATCATTATAATTGGAAGAATATAATATCGTTGGTTGCTATTTTTATTCGGAGTAGCTACTAGATGAGAGATAAACTCTGCATTAAAAAACTCCTTCTTTGTTGTAACATCTAATTTCAGCGTGTCATCCTTCTCCATGTTCTCTCGAATTTTAATGCCCAAGGATGTCATAATGCCCGCAGTCTCTTTAACAAGTCCAGGCAAATCAAAGTTCCCCCTGAATTTAACCTTTTGCGAATTTGCATTTATGGATAGAATCAATAAAATAGCGCAAACGAATCGCATCACATAGTTTCTCCCAAGGTAGGGTATGGACGCTAAAAAGCCCCGATTAAGGGGCTTTTTGATAAGATTGACCAGATAAAAACCCTGCCTTGCGGCTGACCAGATCTTTACCCTATCTTACTACAAAGCTATATTGCAATTTTGAGACCGCAAAATCAAAATTGACAAATCAGCCGTAAGGCTTTGTTTTCAAACTTCTTTAGAAGAGCGCCATCGCCATCAAGCTCTATAACATACTGATTATCACTCATATCAAATTCATCATGCCTCATGGCTGTTTTGACTGTTATCTCGTAAAGCGATATTTTAACAAAATGGACTTCGATCACAACATTCAATAAAACGCCATTTACGGACTCCTGCAAAACAAGTCTAGTCGCCCTAGATGTGGGCTTGTGGTTTATGAAATGTAAATTAGGGAACATCCCGCTATATAAAAATAAATGCTTAATAGACCTCAATACCAAACCCTCGACAACGTCCATATCAATGCCGTCCCGTTTCCCATTTTTATCACCAATAAAATGTCTATCATGGTAATGTTTGTCATACCATAGGTTTACGTCTATCTCCTCGGTGACTTCAGCAACAATCCTGGCATTGGGCGTACAGAGATTGGCCTCAAACTTCCAAGGGTCAGCCACAGCGGGGAGTGCGTTTGCTGCGATTGGCCCTAATCTTTTTCTTGGTGGCTTATCCATCATACAAAGATATGGAAGGGCGACCCATGCTAAAGTCCTGAACTTAATTTAGCCCATCAGTTTTAGCCCTGATACAGTCTTATTGCCTCTTGAATATCTTTTACCTCTTGGGTAAGGGCTTCAATGTAGTTACGGTCGGGAACTTTTAATGTAATAGCAGTAACCAACAGTTGGGTTCTATTCTGCAAAAGGTCAACCAACTGGGTTTTGTCCAGCGTGGAGAGGTCAGGAGAGGCGATGGTTTCCCGTTCCATAATATTAAGTTAGAAAAGAGCAATGAATTTTCAAAATGGTTGCGTCAAAATATCGTCATACTGGACGTGGTATACAAACAGAAGCCTAGCATTTTTTCCTTTCCCCGTTGCGACTTAACATAATATAAATTATAGGAAACAATATACTATATTTGTGGTTATCAGGTATTGCCTGGCTTCTTTAGCTGCAGTAGCTTGCATCTTATAACCCCATTAAAAACCCATCCATGAGAAAGATATATTTATTGTTACCGTTTTCAGCCGTCGTGATTATTCTGATCTCCTGCGGGCACGCCAGCACCAAAGCAGATGTTTCCGATACCCTGATAAAAAATACCAGTGACAGTGAAATAAAAAAAGAACGCATCAATGACCCGGCGCCGCAAGCGACCACCGGTATGGACAGCAACATTATAAAAACCCGGACCGAAACCGACATCCTGGCCAATATTGATCAGTGGCTTGTCTCCAAAGTCAATTATCCTGTACCGGGGCCAAACGGTGGTATCGTCAACGGAGTCGTGACAGTCCGGAACAACCTGACTGATATCAGTTTCCAGAAAGCCCTGGTGGAAGTCAGTATACTCCTGGCCGATGGCAAGGAATACCGCACCGATTATTATACCGTTATCAATCTCGAACCCGGTATGACCAAAACGGTAAAGATCCCCACTACCACCCGCGGGAACTCCGTCGTCAGTAATATAGTAAAAGTAAAAAGCACCGAACTGACCAACGGTGAATGGCTACTCGTAGGAAGTCATTATGTTCCCCGGTAATGGATCTCCGGGAAACGATACTGGCAGAACTTTCCAGGGTCAAAAGATATCTCCTGCGCATTTTAGCGTCGTCCGGCAGGGACCCCGGGCTCGCAACTCCCGGCTATTCTTTCTTATTAAATTCCTTAAAGATCAGCCGCAGGTTCTGGTCATAGGTAATATAATTGTATAACCAGTTGCTGAAAACAAAGAACCTGTTTTTGACACCCAGGATCAGCATCAGGTGTAAGCCCATCCAGATCATCCAGGCAAAAAAACCACCGAAATGCAATTTTGGTTTGGGAACATCCACGACGGCCAGGTTGCGGCCTACCGTTGCCATCGAGCCCTTATCGTAGTATTCAAATTCGTACTGGCTCTCCGGGTTTGCTTTCCGCTCCATCAACCTGAAATTACCTGCGAGCAGGTCGGCCTGTTGCATAGCCACCGGCGCTACCTGTGGGTGCCCGTTCGGGTATTTCGGCGTTTCCATATAGGCAAGATCGCCGATAGCATATATATTATTGTACCCGGCCACTGTGCAATGACGGTCCGTTTTGATACGATTGCCTTTCGCCAGCAGCGCTTTATCTATGCCAACCGGGATATTACCTTTAATCCCGGCTGCCCAGATAACAGTACCTGCTGAGAGCTGTTCCCCATTTCCAAGCAAGACTTCCTTCCCATCATATTCCTTCACCAATGCATTGGTCATCACTTTGACACCCAGTTTTTCGAGGTACTGCTGTGATTGTTTTGCAGACTTATCGCTCATGGCCGCCAGGGTCTTCCCCCCTCCTTCCAGCAAATAGATATTCATCTTTGAAAAGTCCAGTTCCGGGTAGTCTTTGGGTAATACATATTTTTTCATTTCTGCCAGGGCTCCCGATACCTCCACGCCAGTCGGTCCACCACCAACGACCACGATATTCATCAGCCTGGTTAATTCCTTTTCGCTGGTTACCGTCAGCGCTTTTTCGAAATTTTGCAGGAGCCGGTAACGTAATTGAAGCGCTTCTACCGTTGATTTCATCGGGAACACATTCTCCTCTATCTGTGTATTCCCAAAGAAATTGGTGTCAGCCCCTGTGGCCAGCACCAGGGCATCGTAAAAGATCTCTTCTGTTTCCGTAATGATCTTGTTTTCTCCCGGCACCACTTGCTTCAGTCCAGCCAGCCTGATCCTGACATTCTTACTTTTCTGGAATACTTTGCGCAGGGGAAAAGAAATATTACTGGCATCAAGACCGGCAGTAGCTACCTGGTAGAACAATGGCTGGAACTGGTGATAATTAAAACGATCCACCAGCACAATTTCAAAACCCGGCTTATTATTGAGTTTGCGGGCGAGGCGGAGTCCGCCAAAACCTGCCCCGACAATTACAACTTTCATATACTCGATTTACGACCCAAATTTACACAATTTTCAATAATTATTGAAAATATAATAATTCCTGTGCTACCTTTACAGCACCAAACCACCCCGTCATGGAAACCCTGCAAGACGATCCCAAAGCTATCCAAAATTGCCCTGTTACTGGTTCCATTTCTACAGATGCTTACAAGAATATCACCAGCTATTATGATATCGCAGGTCCTGACTACGAAGCCTGGAGCCGGAATTTCAACATGCATTTTGGTTATTGCCGGTCCTTCTCTAATATCTTCTTCCTGGAAAGAATGCTAAACAATATGAATGAAGAGGTGCTCACGAAACTGGCCATCGATCCCGGTGAAAAAGCTTTTATCGCGGACCTCGGATGTGGTGTTGGAACCGTGGCAAGATATGCGGCAGAAAAAATCCCACGGGCGACCATCACCGGAGTGACCATTTCCGATTACCAGATCAATAAAGGAAGATCACTGGCCGAAAAAGAAAAACTAAGCGAGCGGGTGATACTGCTGAAAGATAATTTTGAGCATCTTCATTTTGCCGACGAATCTTTCACACATACTTATGCAATTGAAAGCGCCTGTCATGCCGGCGGGAGCGATAAAAAATTATTCATCTCCGAAATGGCAAGGATCCTGGAGCGGGGCGGGAAGTTTTGTATCGCGGATGGTTTTTTAAAACATGACCGCCCATTGCCCCGGTTCTTCAATTATCTCTATAAAAAGATCCTGAAGTACTGGGCACTCCCCTGCTTTGGGAATATTCATGCTTTTGAAACCGAACTAAAGAAAAATGGATTAGCGAAAATCAGCATTAAAGAGATCAGCTGGCGTATCGCGCCTTCTGTTGCTTATGTGCCCTGGACCTGTATAAAATTTTTCGCCAAAGAGATATGGAAGAACAGGAGCCTGCGGATGGAGAAAGAACGCTGGTATAATGTTTATGGCCCTGTGCTGGGAATGATACTCGGCCTGTACCGGAAGCATTTTGGGTACTATATCATCAGCGGGGAAAAGATGTAATTCTTTTTCATGTCCAGGGTTTCTAATTTAACTTTGGGGGTATCAATAACTGTTGTTCTGCCACCTTTAAATACAGCTCGTGAAAAAACTGTTATTAATTCTCCTCTGCCTGGTCTTCCTGTTTTTTTCATGTTCAGATAATAAGTCAGTTCCCGGGTTATTCAATCCAAAGAACCTAAGAACCCAGCATTTTAAGATCAATCCCAATACTGATACCACCCTTTTCGGTCTTCGTGGCGGACTTTTTAGTATTGAGAAAGGCAGCTTTAGCGGAAACGGGCCTGTTGAAATTGAGATTAAGGAAGCTTATAGCCCTGCTGAAATAGTGTATGCCGGGCTCACTACAGAATCTGATGGACAGTTGCTTGAAAGTGGTGGCATGGTTTATTTTAATGCGAAAAGAAATGGAAAACAGGTTAAACTTATTAAACCGGTAAGCATTTCTATCCCGACAAACTATGTTAACAAAGAAATGAAGGTTTTCAAAGGTGAAGAAAAAGCAGATGGAACTGTCAACTGGACCGATCCTGAGCCGATTGATTCATCTATAAACATATCCCCTATCGATACCGGTAAAGTTTTATTTGAAATAAAATGTGCTAGTTGTCATAACCTCTATAAAGAAACCACAGGGCCTTCTTTGCTTTTCGTGGAAGAAAGAATAAATGATAGAAATGTTTTGAGATCCTTCATCAGGAATCCGGCGCAAACAATGCAGGAGAATGTTTACTTCCAGTGCCAAAAAGCCAAATACGGAAGTATGATGACTGCCTTCCCTGATCTTAGCGACCGGGATATTGATTTGATCCTGGACTATATTAAGAATGAGTCAGAAAAAAGACCTGATCTCAAACCAGCATACGAAGATGGCGAAGGTGGGCTACCCTTAACAGATACCAGCAGCCTCTCCTCTTGCCTGTCCGCCCCCTGTGGGTTTGATACAATCTATGTGGACACCACCAAATATGAATATGCTATTGACAATATGATGGACCTTCATGAAGAAGCCACGAAAGAAGATTCGATGGATTACCTTTATAAAAAACCAGATTCGCTGGAGAAAGCAATGAGGACCGGCGGTTTTGTCGATATTTTACCTACTGATGGAAGATATAATTTTAGAATAAAAACCCTGGGTTGGTTTAACGTAGATGCTTTCTACGAAGGAATGAAAGGCACAGAGATCGTTGACCTATTTGTAAAAGTAGATTTTGAAGAACCCCAAAAGATCGAAGTACATGTGTTCTTTCCTGCAAAAAAGATACTGACCGTAGGAACATGTCACAAAGAGGACAACTTGTTCCATTTTGAAAAATATAAAGGCCAGATACCCTTATTCCTCAATGATGAAGCGGTCGTTATTGGTTTTATCAGCCTGAAAGAAAAAATCTATTATGGCATCAGTTCCTTCAAGGTAGGAAAGCAACAAACCATTTCTCTTCATATCGAAGAGTCTACCGAAGAAAAATTATCAGCTGCTTTCAAAGAAATGAAGTTGGACGGGGTTGATCTTGATATAATAACCAAAAAAAGAGTGATCGTTCCCCGGAATTGTATGGACTCAGTCAAAAAAGACGCTGCGACCAAATAGAATCAATACAACATCCTCACCTTGATCGTCTCCTTTACTTCTTTCAGCAACCCTAATGCCTGCGCTGATAATTGCTTGTCCACATCCAGCACCACGTAACCGATCAGGTCATTCGTCTTCAGGTACTGTCCCAGGATATTGATCTTGTATTTGGAAAGCCGGGTATTGATCTCCGATAATACACCCGGCACGTTGTTATGTATATGCAGGATACGATGACTTCCTTCCTGCGGCGGTAAAGCCAGTGCCGGCACCGTATGTGATCCAAACGTGATTCCTTTTTCGAGGTAATTGAATAATTTAATACTTACATCTTCACCGATATTCTGCTGTGCTTCTTCCGTCGAGCCACCGATATGCGGGGTCAGTATCACATTGGGACAATCCTGCAAAGGGGTTTGAAATGGATCGCCGTTCTTTTCCGGTTCCGACGGGAATACATCCACGGCCGCACCACCGATATGGCCTTCCAGCAGTGATCTTCTTAAGGCCACCAGGTCCACAACCTCTCCCCTGGCATAGTTGATCAGGATAGCCCCTTTCTTAAAATATTTAAGGTTGGTCTTATTGATTAGATTTTTTGTCTGGTCTGTTTCAGGTACATGCAATGTTACGATATCGGATTTGCCAAGCAGGTCTTTTAATGATCTGGCATCTTCTGCATTACCCAGCGGCAACTTGGTTTCCACGTCATAAAAAATGATCTTCATACCCAGTGATTCCGCCATTACACTTACCTGGCTGCCGATATTTCCATACCCGATGATCCCCAGTGTTTTTCCCCGCAACTCGTAACTACCGCTGGCCTCTTTCATCCATTTCCCTTCATGCGCGGCCTTATTCTTATCCGGGATCCGGCGGATGAGCATGATAGAAGCGCCGATGACCAGTTCTGCAACTGAACGTGTATTGGAATAAGGGGCATTGAATACCACTACCCCATTCCTGGTGGCAGCGTCAAGGTCCACCTGGTTCACCCCGATACAAAAACAGCCGATAGCCTGTAATTTTTTGGCCGCGTCCAGGACTTTTTGAGTAACCTGTGTCTTGGAACGGATGCCCAGGATATGAACATCCCTGATCTCTTCGATCAATTGTTCTTCCGTTAATGCTTTGGAGATCCGCTCTGCTTTAATATAACCTTGCCTGTGAAAATTTTTCAACGCCACATCGCTGATATTTTCGAGGAAGAGTAAACGTATTTTTTCCTTGGGATAACTGGTTGTGCCTGCTTTCGTCATAGTGCAAATATACTTGGTACAATCATCCGCTCCTGCTGCCAGCCATCCCGCCTATTAACATTGGCCCGATGATTGGGGAAAACTAAAGGAACGGCCGGGATTACCAGCGGCTATTTTTGTAAGAATCTAAATATCTCTTATTGAAAACAATTTTTCGGCTCTTCATACCGGTAGCACTGATTATTGCCTGCAACTCTTCTTCCCCGCAAAAAAAACCGCAGGATGATTCCCTTCAATACTATCCTCCTACACCACAAAAACTCGGGAAGGATGAATTCCGGGGCTATTACCGCCGCCTGAGTAATTTTTTTGATTCAAGCCTCCTGGCTTCCGGTTTTAATGGCGGTATCCTTATCGCTAAAAACGGTGACGTTATTTATGAAAAATATACCGGCAAGGCCGATTTGAGAAAGAATGACAGTATCGGGCGCAATACCCCGATGCATATCGCTTCCACGTCCAAAACATTTACCGCTATCGCCATCCTTCGCATGGTGCAGGAGAACAAGTTATCGCTGACAGATACGCTGGAAAAATTCTTCCCGGGTTTCCCTTACCCGGGTATAACGGTGATGATGCTGCTGAATCACCGCAGCGGGCTCCCTAACTATCTCTATTTTATGAGTAATAATAAATGGGGAATATTACCTAACGGAAAATGGAACCGCCAATATGCAAGCAACCAGGATGTATTGCAGATGATGTATGATAAAAGACCGGATCCTACCGGGACAGCAGGCACCCGCTTCAATTATTCCAATACTAATTTCCTGCTGCTGGCTATGATCATTGAGAAATTAAGTGGTCTCGCTTTCCCGGTATACATGCAGCAAAAATTCTTTGACCCCCTGCAGATGAAGAATACATATGTGTTCACATTAAAAGATACACTCACCGCCACTCCTTCCTTCACTGGCCGCAATGTATACTGGGAATATGATTTCCTGGATGCGACCTATGGTGATAAGAATATTTATACAACGCCGGAAGACCTTCTTAAATGGGACCAGGCCTTATACACCGACCAGGTGATACGTCCATCCCTGCTTGACTCTGCTTTTGCTCCATATAGTTTTGAAAAAGCCACTGTACATAATTATGGACTTGGCTGGCGCTTACAACTGCTGCCAAACGGGAAAAAAGTGGTGTATCATTTTGGAAAATGGCATGGATCCAACGCGGCTTTTGCCAGGCTGATCGATGAAAAAGCCACGATCATTATCCTGGGTAACCGGTTTAACAGGAATATTTATAATGCAGCTCACCTCTGCTACGATATTTTTGGCAATTACCAGCAGGGAAAAGAAACAGATGCCGAGGAGACCGACAGCATTAAAACAGCGCCGCTCAAGCCGGCGCCGGTAAAACCAGCAAAAAAAAGGCAGTATTAACTCCGCTCATTTCTCAGAATTGTTTCTCAACTTTAGGGCTGATGAAACTACTTTCAGCAGAAGAAATAAGGTTATGGGACCAGTATACCATGAAACATGAACCTGTCAGTTCAATTGACCTGATGGAACGCGCAGCGGGTAAATGCACAGGCTGGCTGGTGGAAAGATACCCGGAACCAGCCTCCTTCGCCGTCTTTTGTGGTAAGGGAAACAATGGCGGTGATGGACTCGCCATTGCCAGGATGCTGGTGGAAAGGAATTATTCCGTTGTCATTTATATTCTTGAATTCGGGCATAAGGGAACACATGACTTCCAGGCCAATCTCGCATGCCTGCATAAATACCCTGCTGCAGATATCCATTTCATCCAGGCTGAAGAACAGTTCCATGCTTTCCCCCCGGGCCAGGTAGTCATTGATGCCTTATTTGGTTCGGGATTGAACCGGAGCCTGGAAGGGCTGACTGCAAAACTGGTACGGCATATCAATGAATCAGGCTGCCCGGTAATTTCCATTGATATCCCGAGCGGCCTGTTTGTTGATCATTCTTCCAAAGGGAATCCTGTTATCCATGCGGACCACACACTCAGTTTTCAATGTTACAAACCTGCCTTTCTTTTTGCAGAAAATGAAGAGGCGCTTGGTGAGATCCACCTGCTTGATATCGGGCTTCAGCCTGGTTTTTATGCCACCGTCTTCAGCCGTTATGAAATGACCGATGCACTACTTATTCATTCTATTCATAAACCAAGAAAACGGTTTTCGCACAAGGGTAATTTCGGTCATGCACTGCTGGTAGCAGGAAGCCATGGAAAAACAGGCGCAGCCGTGCTTGCCGCAAAGGCTTGTATGCGGAGCGGGACAGGACTTCTCACCTGTCACATTCCCGGATCCGGGTATGATATCTTACAAAGCTCTGTCCCGGAAGCCATGGTAATAACCGATACCCATCCTGCTATCAATACCAGGATAGAAGGTGATCTGACAAAATATGAGACGATCGGCATTGGCCCCGGAATCGGTACAGCGAGCGAAACAAAAATGTTATTAAGGGAAATCTTTGATGCCTACCGCAGTCCCGTTGTGCTCGATGCCGATGCGCTTAATCTCCTGTCAACGCAAAAAGATCTTTATAAACTGATCCCTGCAGGTTCAATCCTTACACCACACCCAAAAGAATTTGAAAGATTGTTTGGAGAAACGGCCAATGAATTTGACCGTGTATCACTCGCGCTGCAAAAAGCAAAGGAACTGAACTGTATCATCGTACTCAAAGGCCATTACAGTTTTATTGCCACTACGGATGGAAAAGGTTTTTTTAATTCAACCGGTAATCCCGGTATGGCGACAGCCGGCAGCGGGGATGTATTAACCGGTATCCTGACAGGATTGTTAGCACAGGGATACAGTTCCGTTGAAACCGCGATCCTCGGAGTTTATTTACATGGCATGGCCGGGGATATTGCTGCCAAAGAACGATCCATCGAAGCGATGATAGCGGGTGATATAGTCCATTATTTAGGACAGGCTTTCATTTTGATAAACACGGAGAACAGGGGCTTTTAAAAACTTATCCCTCCCAGCTCCAACCCCAATGCAATCAAGGCTTTACAAGTTGAAACAAAAACCCGTAACCAGCTTCCAGAAACTAGTTTTCCCCTATCTTTGCCGTCCTTTAAAATTAGATTAAGAAGTAACTCTTATGGACAAATTGATCTATCTCGTCCCAGTTATGGGAATAATTGGTTTAATCTACACTTTCGTAAAATTCAATTGGGTTTCAAGGCAGGATGCCGGCAATGACCGGATGAAAGAGATCAGCAAATATATCGCTGAAGGCGCCATGGCATTCCTGAAAGCCGAATGGAAGATCCTCGGTTATTTTGTGGCGATAGTAGGAGTCTTACTCGCCGTTATGGCGACTGCAAATCCTCATTCTCACTGGTTAATCGCTGTTGCATTCGTGATGGGCGCAGTTTTGAGCGCACTGGCAGGTTTCATCGGTATGAAAGCGGCTACCAAGGCAAATGTCCGTACAGCGCAGGCGGCCCGCACCAGTTTAAGTAAAGCATTGAATGTATCCTTTGGCGGAGGTGCTGTTATGGGTGTTGGTGTAGCAGGTCTTGCGGTGCTGGGGTTAGGTGGTCTTTACATCGTATTAAAACAATATTTTGCCCCGGATGCACTGGTCAATTCTGAAGAAATGTTCAGGACCATTGAAGTGCTTACGGGATTCTCTTTAGGTGCAGAATCGATTGCCTTATTTGCCCGGGTAGGCGGTGGCATTTACACCAAAGCCGCTGATGTGGGCGCTGACCTGGTAGGTAAAGTAGAGGCAGGTATCCCGGAAGATGATCCGAGAAATCCCGCTACGATCGCCGACAACGTAGGTGATAATGTAGGTGACGTGGCCGGTATGGGCGCCGACCTCTTTGGTTCTTATGTAGCCACGGTACTCGCTACCATCGTACTTGGCCAGCAGACAACCGTAATAAGTAGTGATGATACACTGGCAGGCTTCTCCCCGATCGTATTGCCGATGCTGATCGCCGGTGTGGGTATTTTATTTTCGATCATCGGTACCTTGTTTGTCCGCATCAGCGAAACAGCTGGTATCAATACCAATACAGTTCAGAAAGCATTGAATATGGGTAACTGGGGATCAATGATCCTGACAGCCCTGGCCGCTGCGGGTTTAGTTTACTGGCTGATGCCTGAAGCAATGGAATTAAGAGGGGTGATATTCACTAAATGGGGAGTTCTCGGCGCTATTGCCGTGGGTCTCACTGTTGGTGCATTGATGAGTATCATCACGGAATATTATACAGCAATGGGTAAACGCCCGGTAAATTCTATCATCCGTCAATCTTCTACGGGGCATGCCACGAATGTAATCGGCGGACTCGCTATCGGTATGGAGTCTACTTTCCTTCCTATTCTTGTACTGGCAGGCGGTATCTGGGGTTCTTATGAATGTGCAGGTTTATATGGTGTTGCAATTGCTGCTGCAGGAATGATGGCCACTACGGCTATGCAACTGGCTATTGATGCATTCGGACCTATTGCAGATAATGCAGGGGGAATTGCCGAAATGAGTGAATTACCCAAAGAAGTTCGTGAAAAAACAGATGTGCTGGATGCCGTAGGTAATACGACAGCTGCTTCCGGTAAAGGATTCGCTATCGCTTCTGCGGCCTTAACGGCGCTGGCATTGTTCGCGGCCTTTGTAGGTGTAGCAGGTATATCAGGTATTGATATCTATAAAGCGAATGTACTGGCATGTTTGTTTGTGGGAGGAATGATCCCGCTCATTTTCTCTTCGCTGGCAATCCGCGCCGTGGGACAGGCTGCAATGGCCATGGTAGAAGAAGTTCGCCGCCAGTTCAAGACCATCCCCGGTATCATGGAAGGCACAGGCAAACCCGAATATGATAAATGCGTAGCCATCTCTACAAAAGCCTCCTTGAAAAAAATGATGTTGCCCGGGGCTATTGCCATCGTCTCTCCCCTGGTCATAGGTTTTATGCCGGGACTTGGCGCGGAAGCACTTGGTGGTTTCTTAGCCGGCGCTACGGTATGTGGTGTATTAATGGGAATGTTCCAGAATAATGCAGGTGGCGCCTGGGACAATGCAAAAAAATCTTTTGAAAAAGGCGTTGAAATCAACGGCGAGATGTTCTATAAGAAATCAGAACCACATAAAGCTTCTGTTACCGGTGATACAGTGGGTGATCCTTTTAAAGACACTTCCGGTCCTTCTATGAATATCCTGATCAAACTGATGTCGATCGTTTCACTGGTGATAGCGCCGAGCCTGGCACAGATCGCGGCTAAAAAAGCTCCGAAGACACTGCCTCCTTCAGCCGCACCAACAGGAAAAATAATTAAAACCACTGAACCGATCGCGGCTATCAATAAATCGAATACTGTACAGTACCAATAATATTAACCAGGACTTCACCGGGTGATGTCCTGTAAGAGCTTAATCAGAACCATTAAATTAAGTCCCGCTGTTTCTACAGGGGGGCTTATTTTTTTACGCCGGGAATCGTGGTATTTCCATCTACAATATTATTCCCTTGCGATCCATTGAATAAAAAAGAGGCCGGCATACTCCCATCAAACCGGCCCGGACATAAAAAAAGCCGGGAACGGTCCCGGCCTTTAAAAAAATATCCAGTTTCTTATTTGGCTTTTTCTTTCGGGCCGCCAAACATATAAAAAATATTGATCTGGAAACCGCGGTTCTTAAGGTCTCCGCCGGGGCTATCAGCAATATTGCTAAGACCCACATTGTAACGGCCTCCAACGCCAAACCCACCCGCGGATTTGAAGCCAATACCGGCATTAACAGAAAAATCAATGCCTTTAAAGCTGTCCTTAACATCAATATCTCCTGATGTAGTACCGATCTTGTAATCCTCTTTAGCGCTGATCAAAAAACCAACCTGGGGGCCTAGTTCACCATAGAACCCGCCATCAGATGTGAATTGGAGCATCACAGGAACAGTGATATAATTCAGGTTAAAATTGATCCTGTCACCATTGGTACCACCATAGTTATCCAATTGTGCACCCTGGATCGAATAGGTCAATTCCGGCTGAACAGAGAAATGCTCGGTAGCAGGAATGTTGACAATACCACCGAAATTAAAACCCACTTTGGATTTAATATCAGAGCCTTTAGTATCATCCCCGCCAAGCGTGTAGAAGTTACCGCCCAGCTTAGCTCCGAATTTAACCTGCGCATTGGCAGAAATTAAACTGATTGCTACAAGAGCAACGGACAAACAGATTTTTTTCATAAACAAAATTTAAAGGTTTAAGTAATTGAACGCAAAGCTAGTGTGCTTTAGAATAAGAAAGAAAGAATTTTATTTTTTTTACTGTAAACTGATTTTATTTCACAACATTCATCGTCAATAACGCAGGTAAATATTCCTATCGATCCTGGTTCGGTTACGATTTTATAACCGGGCTATTACGAAAAAATATCTGGTAACGAATGTTTTCTGAAGTTTAATTCTAATAATTCATCAAAAGGTTTGTAACAACCCGGAGTTTTCCACGTCCTATAGGAAACTGTTAAAGAAAAATAAAAATAAGCCGGTTTTGTTCGTCATACGAAAATAGTCGTATATTCGAAACATAAACCTAGATACCATGTCATCCCCCAAATTGATAAAGCCTACGGAAAGTGAACTGGAAATACTGCAGATACTGTGGGCAAAAGGCATTGCCACTGTCCGTGAAGTACACGAGGAACTGGCTCATACAAAGGATGTAGGCTATACCACTACCCTGAAACTGATGCAGATCATGAATGAAAAAGGGATCGTGAAAAGGGATGATTCTATGCGCACTCATGTGTACCAGGCCGCTGTGAACAAGGAAAGAACACAAAAACATTTACTCGGAAAGATGATAGATAATTTGTTTGGTGGTTCTCCTACCCAGCTGGTGATCCAGGCCCTTGGCGATGAGAGTCATAAAGCAAGTCGTGAGGAACTGGATAAAATTCAGTCATTACTCGACAGTCTTAAAAAGTAATTCATGACCGGCCAGGCCAACTTCCTGCAATCATTGGGATGGGCAGTGCTCAACAGCCTGTGGCAAATGGCTTTGCTATGGGTAGTTTACCAGTTTGTCACTGCCGTATTTAAAACAGCAAGACCTGCTCTAAAAGCTGGTCTCGCTTCATTATTACTTATAAGCGGGTTTGCCTGGTTCCTCTATACCTTTATTTCTTCCTATATTATTTCGGTTCCCGGCCATGCGGTTTTCTCTTCCGCCTTTATCAACCCGGCCAATGACCAGCTGGAAGATAACTGGCTACAGCAGGTCCTCCCCTTTGCTTCAATGGCTTACCTCCTATTATTGGTATTTCCCCTCCTGCGTTTTATAAAGAATTACCGTTATGTACAGGTCATCCGTAAGTTTGGACTGACCCGGATGCAGGCTGACTGGAGACTTTTTGTCAATAAAGTGGCAGGGCAAATGGGGATCAAAAAGAAGGTTCAGATATGGGTATCGCGTTTTGTATCTTCTCCCGTCACGATCGGTTTTATTAAACCTGTTATACTAATACCCCTGGCTGCCCTGAACAACCTGAGCCCCCAACAACTGGAAGCCGTCCTGCTCCACGAATTATCGCATATCAGGCGGCATGATTACCTGGTCAACCTTATCATCAATTTTATTCGCGCTGTTCTTTATTTCAATCCCTTTGTCAAAGCCTTTATTAAAATCGTTGAGAAAGAAAGGGAAAAAAGCTGTGATGAAATGGTGCTGCAATTCCAGTACGATTCACATGAATACGCTTCCGCGCTTTTATTGCTGGAAAAAGGCAATGAAACAGTTTCCAATTTCACCATCGGCGCAGCAGGTAAGCAAAATGATCTGCTCGGACGTGTAGAACTGATCCTCGGTATACAGAAAAAGAATGTTTTCTCTTTTACTAAAGTAAAAGCCCTCTTTGCAGGACTGTTCTGCATCATTGTCCTGAATGCCCTCTTGTCAAAAAAAGATTCCCCCGGTAAATACAAAGCTGCTTCCGTCGCAGATATAAACCAGGCTGCAGGCTTTAACAGTGCTTTTAATAAATTCACGATGCCGTCAGTAAGCGAGTATACCGCTACTCATTCCATCCGGAATGCAGCACGGCACATGGATGTAAAATCCTTACCCGAAGCAGTGTTGCCCGCAAGTTATATCTCCCCCCCTGTACCCAGCCCTGATATGATCCAGGCCAACTATGAGACCGTCCAGGAGGCTCCCGAATTAAAAAAATACCAGGAAGACCAGGTAAAGGAAGCCCTGCAGTCCTCCAAAAAAGTACTGGAAAATGTACAATGGAAGGTGATTGAAAAAAGTATTGCGGATGTTTTTACCCAGCATGAAAAAGACGAGATTCGTTCAGATTATGAAAAAGAACTGAACAATTTTGACTGGAAAAAATGGGAAAACAAACTTCGTACGGCCTATGACCAGGTGGATTGGGAAAAAGTCAACAACCAGTTGAACTATGCTGTTGCACAGGTACGCCTTGACAGCTTACAACGCGTTTATAACAGTAATATAATCCGCCTGAACGATGCAGAAAAACAGTTATCCCTTCAAAAACTAAATGGTATCCCTGACTCCGATGTAACTCTCCGTGTCATCGAAGACAAGAAACGCCAGGCCCAGCGGGCGTTGAATACGTTACGGGCGGTACGTAACAAGAAGATTGTACATCTTTAAATAAGAAATAAAAAATAAGGAATAAATAATAAGGTTGCTTCGGCTTTAAGCGACCGGCTCCGGACTTCGAACTTCCTGGCTTCTTACCAGCAGCGGGGACATTTCCCACTGTATTTATTACCAATAATAAAGCCTACTACGAATTCATGTGTACCATGACTTACTGTATTCAGGGCGGTAGTCGTCATATCATAGGCATAACCAACATTGAATGTGTTGCTCACATTGATACCGATCATTCCTGCGTACCCATCCTGGTAGCGATAGCTACCTCCTACCCAAAGGAGATCGCGGTACTGCAGTTTTAAATTAGCTTCAGGTTGAAAATCATTGTTGGAAGAACCATGAACATATTTAAGCATCAGGGAGGGGATGGCATTAAAATCCTCCCCGATCAGGAAACGGTAGCCTGCTGTCAGGAATACGTGGGGTACAAGCCTGCCCTTGGTCAGGAAAGCAGCATCGTCTACAAAGCTCAGCTTCTGTGGTATAATCTGCTGCGCCGAAAGACCGATAAAATAATTACGTGAATACAACCATAGTCCAACACCCAGGTCGGGTCTTATTTTATTAAGTTCCCCGGTAAGTGAAGCGCCGGTAGCGGGATCATAAGGGTCGCCACCACCTGAAAAATCATGCCTGGAACGGTCCACACTTACATTGGTGATACCCGCCGAGAATCCTGCAGACAGGTTAGTCGTTGGCGTAAGTCCAATATGATATGCATAGGTCGCATTTGCCGTAAAACGGTTGAAGCTGCCCGTCTTATCATTCACCAGGGTAAGCCCGATTCCGTGATGTGGTTCAGCGGCTGTATAATTTTCCCAGTAATATTTTCCCCTTGGGTTTTGCCCGGGTACTTCGAAGGACGTGGAAGAGGTCCGGTAATCTCCTTTTCCTATGGGCGCCTGGATACTGAAATAGCTGGTCTTTGGCGCGCCATTCAATCCTACCCACTGATCCCGCGCACTGAGTTTGATATCTGTATAATTCTCGATCCCGCTTAGGGCAGGATTGAGGATATAATTATTCAGAATATACTGCGTGTAGTGCGGCCGTTGCTGTGCGATGCCAAACATCCCGATCAACAGGGCCGGTAAAATAAGTAGTTTCTTTTTCATTGTATTAACGGATTACATCTACATAACCTGACATTATTTTTCTTCCGTTCTTCGGATTAACGATATAGTAATAAGTTCCGACAGGAACCGGGGTACCCCTGACCGTACCATCCCATGGAGTGGTATACCCTTCTGAATGGAATACCAACTGCCCGTAACGGTTGAAAATATCTACGGTACAACCAGGATAACTTTCGAGGTACTGGATCACCCATTTATCATGCACCCCATCACCATTCGGGCTAAAGATATTTGGTATCGCCGGCGCTTTCAGAACTTTGACAAACACATCATCACTCCTGCTGCAACCTTTGTTGGTAGTAATCGTAAGCGTGTAGGTCTTATCTTCCGGTGGTGAAGCAATGGTATAAGCGATCGTCGGGTCACTGAGATACTGATTGGGTGTCCACAGGTAAGTAACCGGCATACTGGCATTCAATGCCGGCGTTAATGTTACCTGCCCGCCTTCCAGCATGAATTTATCTGGTCCTGCATTCACCGGCGGGTAAGGATTTACAAAAACAGTTTTCGTAGCGGTAGTGCTCCGGCAACCATTGCTGTTGAAAATAAACAGGCTTACATTATAAGTTCCCGCGTTGGCATAGGTATAAGTGAACGATGGCGTTGATTTCACATTACCATCATCCATCACCCAGTTGATCTGCGTGGTGGTTCCATCCAGCGGATTGCTGGTATTGTTGAAATCAAAACTACCTCCGACACAGACATCTATTTTATCCACGGTAAAGGAAGCCAGTGGCTGTGGATGGATTGAATTGAACACGATGGTAGTGTCGTGTACGCAGCCATTATTACTGGTCACCTGTAATTTGATATTGTAAGGACCCATTGCTGTATAAATATGTGAGGGGTTGGCCAATACAGAACTGTTATTAGCGCCGCTACCCGGGTCACCGAAATTCCAGAGATAAGTAAACGACCCCTGTGATCCGTCCGCGATTGATGAAAGATTTCCAAAACTTACACTCGCATCAGGCAGACAGGCGCTGACCGGTGTGGAGAAATTCGCTTTGGGTTGGGGGTTAACTGTAACCGGTATCACTTTCTGCGTACTGATACATCCATCACTGGTGGTCACTTTTAATTTCACCTGGTAGGTTCCGGATGTTCCAAATGTATGCGTGAAAGGAGCTGCATTATTTCTTATTACGAGCGGCGATGCGTCACCGAAATCCCATGTCCAGGTTGTCAATGATCCTGCAGGTGTAGTTGAGTTATCGGTAAAGGTTATTGCCTTGGTTTCGCAGGAAGGAGCCGCAACACTGAAATCAGCAACAGGCGGTGCCAGTACCTTGATCGTTTTGGATAAAGTGTCGACACAACCGGCAGCAGATGATGTGTAGGTGTATTTGATCGTATAGACACCTGGTCCTACGGATGCAGGGTTGAATATACCACCCGGTGTTACACCCGGACCACTAAAGACCCCGTTACCCGGTACACCTCCTATTTCACTTGCCTGGGTAATCTGGAACGGTGCTGCATCAAGACAGGCATCAGGCATATTGTTGAATTGCACTTTTGGAGCCGCGTTCACAGTAATGGTTCTGAATTTATCATTCACACAAACACCACCTGAATAAGCACGGTATCGTATGGTAAAGTTTCTGGTCAGTGGCGCCTGGAAATTTGGATAGAGATGTTTATAAATTTTACCGGTAACAGGGAAATTATCTGTTACAAAAACACCCGGCTGCCCGACATTATCCCAATAGATCTCCACCTTAGTAATTATGCCCGGGAATACAGTTGAAGCTTCTACGATAGAAACGGAATCATTTGCACATAAGGCCGTTGGGCTGTTGACCGTAAAATCTGCCTGCGGGAAGCTGCCATTTACAAATAATATTTGCTGGACTGTATCCTTGCAACCCCTGTTGCTTGTAGCCACCAGTTGAACTGTATAAGAACCCGTAGCTGTATAGGCATGTTGCGGGTTTTGTAAAGTAGAAATATTATTAGGTCCGCTGGAAGGATCGCCGAAATTCCAGTCCCAGGCTACAATATTGTCTGGCGCTGATACTTTACTTGTATCCCCGAACTGGGCGAATGTATCATTAAGGCATACTTCGGGAACAATAAATCCCGCCAAAGGTCTCGCATCCACCACCACCTGGCGTGCCGGGGCAGTGCTTACACAACCTTTATCTGTTGTAACTACAAGCCTTACATTATACGTTCCTCTCGATGAGAAAGTATGTGTAGGACTGGGTAGACTGGAAATATTATTAGGACCACTTGCAGGATCACCAAAGTCCCACGACCAGGTGGTGATGGTGCCCGTATTGGGAACAGACAGGTCTGTAAATGTTATCAGCCTGGTGTCACAGGAAGGTGCCGTGAAATTAAAATTGCTCGTGGGCAATGCATTTATAATGATCGTGCCTGTAGCAGTAACAGCGGCGCAAATACCCGTTGTCGTTACAGTATAATTAAATGTTCCTGTTACCGTTGCCGTACCACTTATGGTAACTACACCACCCGCATAAGAACCGGTAACACCTGCTGGCAAACCGGTTACAGTAGCGCCGGTACCTGTCCCTCCCACCGCATAGGTGATATTGGTTATAGGTTGATTAAAACACATTTCCTGCAACGTTGTAGAGGCGGGAGATGTTAATGTAATAGTGGCATCTCCATTTACCGTGATCTGTCCCGTAGCAGAAGGCGTTCCGCATGGTCCTGAAACGGAGATCGTATAAGTGAATGGGCTACCTACTGCACTGGTAGGAGTTCCGGATATCGTGAAAATACCTCCTGACAGTGCACCGGTGATGCCCGGGGGAAGACCGCTTACAGAAGCGCCCGTAGCACTTCCACCTACCGCATAAGTAATAGTTGTAAGTGCTGTGTTGACACAAATGGTTTGGTTATTCGTTCCTGGTGCTGAAGTAAGGATAATTGATGCGTTGCTGGTTACCGTAATGGTACCCGTAATAGAACTGGGCTGACAAGGACCGGTGATATTGACGGTATAAGGATAAACGCCATTGGCCGTTGGTGAACCAGTAATGGTTATCACCCCACCCGCGAATACCCAGCTTACCCCTGCAGGTAAACCTGTCACGGTTCCTCCTGATCCACTTCCGCCTGCAGCATAGGTAATTGGTATCAGCGAGGTATTGACACAAACAGTTTGGTTATCTGTTCCCGCCGGGGATGTCAGTGTCACCGTAGCATTTGCCGTCACTGTTATTGTACCGGTAAGATTTGGTGTTGCACAGGGTCCTGTTGAACTTACCGTGTAAGTATATGTTCCGCTGACAGTAGGTGTTCCCGAGATAGTGATCACCCCTCCTGCAAAAATTCCGCTCACTCCTGTTGGCAGACCAGTTACACTACCTCCTGTTCCGCTGCCACTTACTGTGTAAGTAATATTGACGATCGGGGTATTGATACAAACCGTTTGATTATCTGTACCCGCGGCTGATGTAAGTGTAAGGGATGCTCCCGGTGTAACAATGATCGTTCCGGTAGCGCTTGCTCCTGCACAGGGTCCGGTTGCTGTTGCGGTATACGTAAATGTTCCGCTTACAGTTGGTGTACCCGATATTGTGATCACGCCTCCTGAATAAGTTCCTGTCACTCCTGCGGGCAGACCTGTTACAATACCTCCTGACCCGCTACCAGCAACCGAATAACTGATCGTTGCGATTGGGGTGTTTACACAAACCGTCTGGTTATCACTTCCGGGAGGCGAACTTAAATTAAGGGTAGCATCCTGTGTTACAGTTATTGTCCCGGTAGCAGAAGGTGTCGCACAGGGACCCGTAGTAGTTACCGTGTAAGTATAAGTTCCACTGACAGTAGGTGTTCCTGAGATAGTGATCACTCCTCCTGCAAAATTTCCGTTAACGCCCGTTGGCAAACCACTTACACTTCCACCTGTCCCGCTTCCTCCTACCTGGTAAGTAATGGGTATGATCGGTGTATTGATACAAACTATTTGGTTGTCAGTTCCGGTTCCGGAACTTAAACTCAACGTGCCATTATTGAGAATGGTTATAGGTAAAGTAAATAATAAACTCTGGCAACCAGTGTTTGATTCCACTTTAAGCGTTGCATTGTATGTACCGGCAACTGCATAAGCATGTACCTGGTTGGGAGGATTAGGCGCAATAACAACAACGACGGGCGTTGCATCTCCAAAATCCCAGGTCCATTTAGCAATGGATCCGGTTGTTACCGAAGAGTTATCAGTGAAAGTGATATTAGTTCCAACGCAGGCTGGTGCTGATATCGAGAAATTGGCCAATGGGGGATCTGTAATGATTACCTGGTGGCTTACTGTATCACTTAAACAACCGGGTGTTGTAATATTGGAGAAACGCACGGTATAAGTGCCCGGCCCTGAGAAAAGATGCGTCGGGTTTTTAAGGTTCGACGTATTATTCGGGCCGCTTGCAGGGTCACCAAAATCCCACCACCAGCGATAAGTAGGTTTTACCGTGTTAGTGGCATCGGTGAAATTTACCGGTTGCGTTGCACAACCATTGGTGACAAAAGTAAAATCTGCGACAGGCGGGTTTGATACTTCCAAATCAAAATCAATATCCTGTTCAGTTCCGCAGCCATCCGCATTAGGCGAAAAAACACTGATAGTTACAGGATAGATTCCCACTATGTTCATTGTATAAATGCTCGGAAGAGAATACCAGTATAGCGTCACACCATTCACGACCGTGGTTGAATCGGGTCCGCCCGGTCCGGGTGTACAGGTAGTATAAATAACTTTAGGGTAAGTGGGTACAGGAGGTCCGGGTAAACCGCTTAGATCCCATTCTATGGAATCAGCACAGTAAGGTAAGGATACCCTGAACTGGAAAGGAGCCCCGGTACAAACGGAAGGTGTTGGTTCAATCCCATATTCCGTAACAACACCGATCTGCTGGTACAGGTCTTTTACATTTGTTCCCGCAGAGTAGGCATAAGATTCAACATTCCCCCATCCGTAAGCGATCGCATTGAAGGAACTGTCTGCAAGCATCCGTGCAGAATTTACACCGATAAGTGATTCCTGTAAATAAGAGTACCCAGGCAGCGTGGCAAAAGTTTGCCAGGTTCCCGATGGAGGATTCAGTGGTCCCCCGTTTCTTGATATTTTGAAACTTGGAACCGAAATAGTCTTTATTAATATATTGATCCATTGCCGGGTTATAGCCTGACGGGTGGAAGAAAAAACTGTAATATCCCTGATGTTTTGTTCGATAGGATTTAAAATAACCATATCGGGGTCTCCTACCCGGGGACCCGTCTGACCTGTACAAGCATCTGCCTGGGCATATTCTGCTACACAAATTGGCTTATCTGCAGTAATATTTGTGGGAGCTGTCAGTACAGTGGGATTTGATGTAAAGGTTGGAGGATAAATCTGGCCGGCATTTAATGTTGTTACCACGGCTCCGTTGATAGAAACAACTGTATTGTCTTCGGAAGCTAAAACACGGTAAGGAACACCTGCCGGGTAATCGGCAAATGGAATCAACCCAAAATTCTTGCCCCAGGTACTAACAGGGTAATCCTGCTGCCAGAGGGGATCATAGGATCCGCCAGAACAGGTGGGTGTACCGAAGGTGGTATTGGAACTCCCGGAAAATACAGCGATCGGGTTACAACCACCACCTAAAGAGGCGATAGATTCGATATATGTTCCTGTAAGATCTTGTGTGGCTGCACCAGGATCTGTAGACTGGTATTGATACATATCCCCTGCGAGCGGAAGCGTAATAGTGATTTTGCTACCCTTTACACCATTTTTAAAAGGGGTGATCTCAACAACGGTATTATTTTTTACTGCAATGATCTGGAATTGTGACCTGGCAATATAAGTACCCTGGTTAGATCCGTTCTGGGTGAAACTGATGGTCCGGTATTTTTTTCCCAGCACATTCACAGGTAATAATAAGGTGGCGGCGCTTCTTGCACCTGCCCATTGCTGTGCATAGGCTACTACCGCAGGTTTCCCTACATCCGTCTTTATCCTGATAGATTTTTTTATTACAGTGTTTGATTCCGCATTGCTGATATGTATCAATGCATTCCAGGGAATAGATATCTCCTGGATACCATAAGCAGGGATATTGAACGTGGCAGAAAAAGCGCTATTGGCCATCGTGATAGTTCCTGAACTGGCTTTATCAGATGTAATAAATATTGCAAGTGTGGCAAGTTGGGTGCCGCTGGGTACGTGCTGGGGAAAACAGAGATAAAAATCTTTCCCTTTATTGGAAAAGTCCTGCGAAGAAGAGGGGGTACCAAAAAATATCGTAAGTACCAGGGTACTTAAAAGGTAAATTTTTCTCATGAAGTCCAGAGTCCAGAATGTGATAAAAACGAGTTGGCTAATCTACTAAAGAAAAGCGAAAAAACTAAGTGTTTCCACGGGAATCTGAATAAATAGTGTATAGCCTCCTCAACTCGTAGAACTACTAACCTCAAGGCTTTACAAGCAAAAAGGAATAGAAAAGTCGGCATTTAAAAGTGGTTGATTACATTTTTTATTCTTTTCACCGCTCCAAAAACGATAAATATATATTAAAATATAAATATACATTGTTTTATTTCAACCAAGATTAACGGTAAATAGATATTTTTATCTGATTTTCAAGTAGTAATGTTCTTAATTAAAATAGTGTTTAACTATTGATAAATATTGCATTTAGATAGCAAAAAGGGATAATAAAGTCGATTTTTTAATATTAAATAGGCATGATAAATTGCTATTAAATAGGATCTAATGCAATATTACATTTACTTTTTTTATTAGTAAATAGTTGTGGAACTTTTTTTAAAATTATACTAAATACATTAGTTGCATAAATTTTTTACGAGCAGGCTTCCACCCTTTTCTTAATTTGTGCGCCGATCATGAATACAGCAAATCATATCTATCGACCCTCCTCAGTTTTCCTGGCTTTATTGCTGCTGACCAGCTGCACTCCCGTAAAAGAACCCGGGTTCCGGGAAATTGAAAATACCCAAGTCACCAGCTTTGGTCTGGCAGGTTCAACCCTGGCTTTCGACCTCCACTATTTTAACCCTAATAATTTCCGGGTAAAACTCAAGGATGCAGAAGGCGATATCTGGATAGACAAGCAATTGCTCGGGCATTTTACGATAGATACGCTGATCCATATCCCTCCTCTTGCCGATTTCCGGCTGCCCGTTGAATTAAAAGCCAGCATGGCACAGCTACTCAAAAACTCACTGGCGGCCCTGTTAAATAAAGAAGTTGTTATTACCGTGGAAGGACGTGCGCAGATCGGGAAAGGGTTTATTTATATCCATTACCCTATCCATTATGAAGGAATGCAGAAACTGGGGACACTGTTGAAATGAATTAAAGCCCGGGGGTCCGAAGCACAGTTCGAAAGAAACAGACCACCCCCTGCCATAGCAAGCCGATAAAATAAAGTGGGAATTTGAACTATTGCTGATGCGTGGTATCCGCAACGGGCTTCGTTTTTGGCTTTATCCCGCCATCTTCCGGCTTTTTGCAGCAAGGCGGGAGCATTTTATAATAATCCGGTGAAGCCAGTACATCCGATGCATCAAAACCGCAATTGGCGATCGCCGTTTTTATTTCTTCAATATTGATACGGTCCACCACGTACTTTACCCGTGTAATCCCTTTGCGGATAATTACATTGATCTCGAGGATACCATCGAAATGCTTCACATAATTCTCGATTTTGGTCTTACAGAACTCGCAGAGTGCCTGCGGTGTCTTGATAGTGTCGATCCGGACTGGTTTTACCTGGGAAAAAACTGTCGTCGAAAGCCCCAGGACTGCAAACAGGACAATAACTCGCTTCATTGATAAAAATTGACAGGTTAACTTATAAAACTCCTTTCCAATTGGCCGGGTCATTCCGCCACTTTAATAGCATATCCTGCTGGGTAGCTGAAACAATCCCTTTTTGAACCGCTGAACTGATCAGCGTTGGATAATCGGTCAGGGAATAATAGACCAAAGATGCTTTCTCAAAAGCTTCGGTTGCAACCGGGAAGCCATAAGTAAAAATAGAGACCATCCCGATAACATTTACCCCCTGCTCTTTCAGTACATCCACTACCTGTATACTGCTTTTCCCCGTGGATACCAGGTCTTCTATGACGACAGTTTTCTGTCCTGCTTCATAGAATCCTTCGATCTGGTTGCCCAGCCCGTGTTCCTTGGGTTTGGGACGGACATAGACATAGGGTAATTTAAGCTGGTCAGCTGCCATGGCCCCCCAGGCGATCCCGGCTGTAGCGACTCCTGCCAGTAGCTGGGCATCGGGAAATTTATCAAAGATCAGGTTGCACATCTCGGATTTTATATAATCCCGGGTAAAGGGAAAAGACAGGACTTTACGGTTATCGCAGTAAATGGGGCTTTTCCAGCCACTCGCCCAGGTAAAGGGTTGTTCGGGATTTAATTTTATGGCGTTAACTTGAAGCAGTTTTTCGGCCACAACGCTGGCATCAGTCATAAAACGAAGGTACAAGGTGCAGGGGACAAGGCACAGGGTCTGAAAGCATTTTGTTTAAAAAAAGGATGGCTATGTCAAAAGAATTGGAAGACAGGTTTCATAATTATGCTAAAGCTGTAAGAGATTACTGTACACGGGTAAAATGGGATGTCATCAATAAAGAATATATTAAACAGGTGATCCGTTCCAGTGGCTCAATAAGCGCTAATTATACGGAAGCATCAGATGACTTGGGGAAAGCCGATGAAAAAATGAAAATTAAGATCAGCCGGAGGGAAGCAAAAGAAACGCTCAGATGGCTGGACCTTATTATGACTTATAATAACCGGGACATGGATATAGAAAAAGCTAAATTGTTAGACGAAGGAGAACAAATCCGGAAAATACTATCTGCTATCATTATTAAATTGGGAGGATAACGGGAATGGCCTGATCGAGGTTCTTGTCCCTTGTCCCCTGCACCTTGAGCCTTATTTATGTATATAAAAATATTCTTTAACAATAAGCCCCTGTTTCTTTGCGATAACGTTGATGAAACACTGCAACCTTATATACACCACGATGATGCAGTCTTTATCGATGAATTGAATTCACATACTATCAAATCCATGGTTCACGAAATGGAACAACCCGAAGTGCATGCAGGTGTGTTCTACCATCCCGACCTGGGGGAATTAAAAAAAGCTTTTTATAAAAAATTTACGCTGGTGCAGGCAGCTGGCGGCCGGGTAGAAAATGAAAAGAAACAAACACTGCTTATTTTTCGCCGTGGTAAATGGGACTTGCCCAAGGGCAAGCTTGACAAGGGAGAATCACTGGAAGAATGTGCTTTACGCGAAGTGGAAGAAGAGACAGGTTTGCAAAAGATCAAATTGATTGCACCCCTTGCCATCACTTACCATACTTATCATGAAGGAGCACGCTTTATTCTCAAGGAATCACATTGGTATACTATGAAAGTGAGCGGTGATCAGCAACTGGTGCCACAGATCGAAGAAGGGATTCAGGAAATAAAATGGGTAAAGGCAGATGATCTCACTAAATATAGAAAGAACGCTTTCCCTTCGGTAGTGGATGTGCTGGAGATGAGGCTCTAGGCATTAGGCATTAGGCTTCTTTCCTGGGTAGTATAGCCACTGTAAGCCTGCTCACACAGACAAGTTTCTCTTTTTCATCATAGATCTTTATATCCCATACATGGGTCGTCTTACCCAAATGTAATGCAGTTGCCACGCCGGTAACATGGCCTTCCCGGGCGCTGCGGATATGATTCGCGTTGATCTCTATACCTACACAATAAAACCTGGAATGATCTATTACCATCGCGGACCCGACACTGCCAATCGTTTCAGCAAGCACACAGGAAGCGCCGCCATGCAATAAGCCATAAGGTTGTATGGTACGATGGTCCACGGGCATCCTGGCTTTTAGAAAGTCATCGCCAAGTTCGGTAAATTCAATCCCGATGTATTCACCCATCGTGTTTTTGCCAAGCTGACCAAAATGATCAACAGCCAGTTCAGGATTGAACCAAATACTCATCTTTCTTATTTAGGTAATGATTTATAAACGATCTCGGGTAGAAAATGACTGGCATCACCATTGTTCCTGATAATGTCCCTTACGATAGTAGAAGCTACAGATGTATATTTCGGTTCCCCGGTGAGAAAGACCGTTTCAATATTACGGTCGAGCGTACGGTTCGCATCGGCTATCGTTTTCTCGTATTCAAAATCGCTCACGTACCGGATACCTCTCAGAATAAAATGCGCCCCGATCTTCTGGCAGAAATCAACCGTAAGCCCTTCGTAAACGGCGCCTTCCACCCTTTCCTCATCTTTATAGATCTCCCGGATCCATAGCAGGCGTTGCTCATCGGAAAACATAGGAGCTTTGGCAGTATTCAAGCCGATACCCACTATGATCTTATCAAACAGCGGCAAAGCACGGTTGATAATATCAACATGTCCCAAAGTTACCGGGTCAAAAGTACCGGGGAAAAGACAAATACGGGGCATAAATACAATGTTAGAAGTTTGGTATACGATGTACGCACTCAAAATTACCTGGAGTCGTACATTTTACCTCGTACCCCAACTGTGTGTTTAATAATATTGCTTGATGTCGGGATAGAATGTAAATCTTCGTAAGAAGGGTTGGCGTACATTGTACACCGTACATCGTACATATTTAATGGGTTCTGTTTGCTAATAAATAAAGTACTGCCATTCTCACGGCCACGCCATTCTCCACCTGTTGCAAGATAATGGATTGTTTAGAGTCAGCCACATCACTATCCAGTTCTACTCCCCTGTTGATCGGGCCCGGGTGCATGATAACAATCTCCCGGTGAAGGCTGTCGAGCAACTTACGGTTGATACCATAAGCAAGGCTGTATTCCCGCAGGGAAGAAAATAATACCTGGTTCTGTCTTTCCAGCTGTATCCGCAACACATTGGCTACATCACACCATTCGAGTGTTTCTTTCAGGTTATAACTTACGTTAACACCTAATGCTTCACTGATATATTTAGGAATGAGTGTGGGAGGTCCGCAAACCGTAACTTCCGCGCCCATTTTTTTCAGTAAATAAATATTGCTTTGTGCCACCCGGCTGTGCATGATATCACCGATAATTGCAACTTTTCTTCCTTCCAGGCCACCCGTTCTTTCGCTAATGGAAAAGGCATCCAGCAAAGCCTGTGTAGGATGCTCATTGATACCATCACCGGCATTAATGATCGCTGCCGGGATATGCTGTGCTAAAAAATGCGGCGCCCCGCTCGCACTGTGACGCATCACTACCATGTCCACCTTCATAGACAATATATTGTTGACTGTATCCAGCAGTGTCTCCCCTTTGGCAGCAGAAGAAGTAGAGGCGGCAAAGTTGATCGTATCGGCGCTTAATCTTTTTTCGGCCAGCTCAAATGAAAACCTTGTACGGGTAGAGTTCTCATAAAAAAGGTTGACGATCGTCACATCTCTTAAGGAAGGAACTTTTTTAACGGGACGCTGTAAGACTTCTTTGAATTGCCCGGCTGTTGAAAGAATAAGGGAAATATCGGCGGACGTGAGGTTTTTAATGCCGAGCAGGTGTCGTGTGGATAGTTGCATTAAAAAGCAAAATTAAGGGATTTAACCACAGATGAACAGAAAAAATAAGGGGTTCCCCGGATTAACGAAGATGAGCAGGGATTAATACGGGTTAGCCACTGATTAACACAGATGACACGAATTAATACAGAAGCCAGGGATTCTTTCCAACAATCAGGCGCTGATCAATACGACTTCGTTATTGACCAGTTTTACTTTATCAGTCTTCGCGGTGGTAACAGTTTTACCTACATAATCAGCCTGGATCGGGAACTGGCGATGTTCTTTCCTGTCGATCAAAACACAAAGTTCCACTTTAGCCGGGCGGCCATAATCCAGCAAGACATCCAGCGCTGCCTTGATCGTTCGCCCCGTGAACAATACATCATCGATCAGGACAACGGTCTTATTTTCGATGGCAAAAGGCAGGTTCATGGTATCCGGCGCGAGGATCTCATTGCGGATATCATCCCGGTAAAAAGTAATATCCAGTTGCCCATATTGAACCTTTCCCGCAGGAGCCAGCTTTTGCAGGGAAGCAGTGATACTATTTGCCAGTACTACCCCACCCTGCTGTATGCCGACAAAAATAACATCATCATGATCGGGATGATTCTTATTCAATTGCGCAGCCAGTGCATCAATGCTAGCAGTTAATTGCGAAGAGGAAAGTAAGACCTGCATTAAAATATTTTGTGTGAAGGTAGAGAATGCCACTGAATTCATTCCTTGATTTTCATTGGGAAGTACCCGCCTTAAAATAGATAAAGCCCTGCAAGAGGGCTTTATTAAAACAAAATGCACCTGTTTATTTTTTCTTTATTGTTTTAGTTTTATTAAACTGGTAAAACAATCCTGCCTGGAAAACCCTGTTCTTCGCTGTAATATTCGTTTGATCGCTGATATTATTAAGACCGATATTATAACGCAGGTCTATGCCAAGTCCGGAAGAAAAAAGATAACCACCGCCAACAGACCAGGAAAAATCTACAGCGTTTAGCAGGTCATCTACATCCACTTCCACATCTCCGGTTTTCTGTTTGGCAGAAACCAGGAAACCAATCTGCGGGCCTGTTTGTAAACGGAGCCCCTCGCTGATCATATACTGGAGCAATACCGGCAGATTAATATATCCCAGTTTTAATTTGGTATTTGTTTTTTCGCCGCCCTGGCAACTGTACACTAATTCGGGTTGAACGGCGAAATGTGATGTGATATGAATATGTGCCAGTGCTCCGAGGTGAAGCCCGCTTTTAGAATCCCAGTCATCCGCGTTAGTAACCTGTACACTGGAAGAATTATACCCGGCTTTTATCCCAAAGCTGGTAGTTTGAGCCCGGGCGGAAATAAGAGAAAAAAAGGCAAGACATGCCACACATAACTTTTTCATAATAATGGTTTTAGTTTTAGAATCACAACTGTTCTTTCTGCGCTTAAGCCAAGCAAAATCATGCCAAAGGAGTATCTATACCAATAGTTTTGAAACAGCATGAGTTTGTATACCAGTAGAAATGGGGCAATAAGTTTGGAAAACTGCCGTCTTACCAGTCATTCATGAAGGAAAACTGCGCTGGATAAAAAACTTGTTGTCATGCTTATCAGGGTCGGTTCGCTTTATCTTTTTCCAGGAAAGGATATTTGTAATCCGTAGGGGGATTAAATGTTTCTTTGATCGTCCGTGCACTCAGCCAGCGGTATAAATTCAAAATGCTCCCGGCTTTATCATTCGTTCCGCTTCCCCTGGCGCCGCCAAAAGGTTGTTGCCCTACTACAGCGCCTGTCGGTTTATCGTTGATATAAAAATTACCGGCTGCATTCCGGAGTTTGGTTGTTGCCAGGTCCACAGCTGCCCTGTCTCTTGCTATCACGGCGCCTGTCAATGCATAAGGCGAGGTGGTATCCACCAGTTCAAGTGTTTTCTCAAAACTGTTAGCCGGGTAAATGTAAACGGTAAGTACCGGTCCGAATATTTCCTCGCACATGGTCACATATTTCGGACTTTTTGCTTCGATGACCGTGGGTTGCACAAACCAACCTTCTTTACTATCGCACTTACCTCCCACCCAGATCTCTGCTTTGGGATCTTTCTTTGCGTTATCAATGTAGCGTTTGATATTATTGAAACTCTTTTCGTCGATCACCGCGTTGATAAAATTGGAAAAATCTTCCACCGAACCCATCGTGAAACTCTTCACCCCGGCAACCAGTTTTTTCTTTACCTCTTCTGCGATATTAGAAGGGATATAAGCCCTGGATGCTGCTGAGCATTTCTGTCCCTGGAATTCAAAGGCCCCGCGCAACAATGCCGTTACCACTACATCAGGGTCGGCGCTTTTATGCGCAAGTACAAAATCTTTACCGCCTGTCTCTCCTACTATCCTTGGATACGATTTATAATTCGCCATATTTTTCCCGATCGTCTCCCACATATTATTGAAAACACCGGTAGAACCTGTAAAGTGAACGCCTGCAAAATCCCGGTGATTAAAACAAACCTTACCGATCGTAGGACCGTCGACATAAATTAAATTGATAACACCATCTGGTAAACCGGCCTCTTTTAAGATCCGCATCGTCATTTGTGCGGCATAGACCTGTGTATTCGCAGGTTTCCATACCACTACGTTGCCACACATAGCCGCTGAGGTCGGAAGGTTCCCCCCAATTGCCGTGAAATTAAAAGGTGTTACAGCCAGTACAAACCCTTCCAGGGGACGATATTCCATCCGGTTATGCATGCCGGGGCTGCTGATCGGCTGCTGTTTATAGATCTCTGAAAGAAAATGAACATTGAAGCGTAAGAAATCAATGAGTTCACAGGCCGCATCTATTTCTGCCTGGAAAGCATTCTTACTTTGACCCAGCATGGTGGTGCCATTCATGTAAGGTCGATATTTTGTTGCCATCAGGTCTGCGGCTTTTAAAAATATGCCCGCCCGGTTCTCCCAGCTCGTAGCGGCCCAGCTTTCCTTAGCTGCCAGCGCTGCTTCGATAGCCTGCTCCACATGCTTTTGTTCGCCGGCATGGAAATAACCCAATATATGTTTGGTTTCGTGGGGTGGACGAATCGCAATTTTTTTGTTGGTACGGACTTCTTTATTACCAATGTACATAGGGATATCCAGCTCCTGGCTCTTTAATTCAGTCAATACTTCTTTTAACCTTTTTCTTTCAAGACTACCAGGGCCATAAGAAAGAACCGGTTCATTCACCGGCATCGGGTATGAAAATGTTCCTATACTCATGAAGATATTTTTAAATGATAATTTTTATTTCTCGCGGCGCACGCAAAGAGGCGGCGACGCGGCGTTTGTAAAGTTAATACAGATCACATAAAATTCTTCTCTGCGTTCGCCGCACCGCCGTGATCGCTGCGTGAAATGTATTTTATCTCCCGTTGGGATAAAGCTAGCTTTCGCTTTCCTTCTCCGACATAAGATACGCCTTAATAAATCCATCCAATTCTCCATCCATAACCGGCTGTATATTCCCCACTTCGTAATCCGTACGATGGTCCTTGATCATTTTATAGGGATGGAACACATAGCTTCTTATCTGGCTGCCCCACTCGATCTTTTTCTTCTTGGCATTGCTGGCATCTTTCAATGCATTTCTTTTTTGTAATTCCATCTCGTATAACCGGCTTCTCAGCATCTGCATCGCTAGTTCCCGGTTACCCAACTGGCTCCTGTCCTGCTGGCATACCACTACAATACCTGTTGGAATATGGGTAAGCTGAACCTTTGTTTCTACTTTGTTTACATTTTGTCCCCCGGCACCACCACTCCTGGAGGTTTCCATTTTTACATCAGCAGGATTGATCTCGATATGGATGGTATCATCTACCAGCGGGTAGGCATACACACTTACAAAAGAGGTATGGCGCCGGGCGTTACTGTCAAAGGGAGAAATACGGACCAGGCGGTGTACACCGCTTTCTGCTTTGAGAAACCCATAGGCAAAAGGACCCTCGAATTGCAAGGTACAGGTCTTGATACCTGCACCATCTCCCCATTGCCAGTCCAGTTCGGTCACTTTCCAACCCTGTTTCTCGCCGTACATGCGGTACATACGGGCCAGCATTTCAGCCCAGTCCTGGCTTTCTGTGCCACCAGCACCGGAGTTAATTTGTAAAACCGCAGCTAATTCATCCTCAGGTTCGTTGAGCGTGGCCTTGAATTCGGCTTCATCGATGAGGGTAATAGCATTCTCATAGGCCTGTTTGGTCTCTTCCTCCGTGGCGTCGGCGGCTTTCCAGAACTCAAAAAGCACAGCAAAATCCTCTACAGACGCTTCAGCCGTCTCATAGAGTTTTACCCAATACTCATTCAGTTTGATGTTCTTGAGAATTTCGGTAGCCCTTTTGTTGTCATCCCAGAACCCGGGGCTTAATGAAAGTTGTTTGTCTTCGGCGATTTTTTGTTGTCGGTTAGCGACGTCAAAGAAACCTCCTTACCCCGGCAATGCGGGACCGCATATCATTCAATTTTTCGATTGTCATAGCGCAAAGGTACAGGAAGTTTATGGTTTATTGTTTGAGGTTTATGGTTGGGATCTGAAAGCAGTCAGGGCTTAATCTCCGCAACAATCGGGTTTCCTGTAATCTTTCCCTGGTTTACTTTTGTGCTATCATGACAGACTTTGAACGCATCACGAAAGCCATTCATTTTATAAAGGACAATTTTAAACAGCAACCCAGGCTGGAAGAAGTGGCAGCACATATCCATTTAAGCCCTTTTCATTTCCAGCGGCTCTTTAAAGAATGGTCAGGAGTAAGCCCAAAGAAATTCCTGCAATACATCAGCATTGAGTATTCCAAGCAATTACTTGGTAAAAAACTTTCCCTCGCGGAAGTGAGTTTTGAAACAGGACTCTCGGGCACCGGCCGCCTACACGACTTGTTTATTACTATCGAAGGGATGACTCCCGGCGAATATAAAAATGAAGGTGAAAACCTGGCGATCAACTACAGTCATGCTGAAACAGTTTTCGGTGATGTACTGATCGCTTCTACCCCAAAAGGTATCTGTCATCTTTCTTTTGTTGATACAACAGCGAAGGCAATAAAAGAATTAAAACAATCTTTCCGGCAAGCCCGTTTTGTACAGAAGACGGATATGCTCCAGCAAAATGCATTAAAGATCTTTAACCGTGACTGGAGTGACCTGTCTAAAATAAAATTGCATCTCAAAGGAACAGAATTCCAGTTGAAAGTCTGGCAGGCCTTATTACAAATACCTTCCGGTGAAGCTGATACCTATAGTGGTATTGCAGGCAAGATCAGTTTACCTAAAGCCCCGAGAGCGGTAGGTACTGCTATCGGGAATAATCCCGTTGCTTTTTTGATTCCCTGTCACCGGGTGATCCGTTCTACCGGTATCACCGGTGAGTATCGCTGGAACAGCGACAGGAAAACGGCTATGCTGGGGTGGGAAGCGGCGCAATTATCAGGCGAATAAAAAATTGCTAACGGGCATGTTTTAAATCAGCCTCAGAGAGGCGAGATATCAGTAGTAAGTTTTATATAGCTGTATTAGCCCCAGCGGGGCGATATATATTTATACATTCCACCCCTACGGGGTTTGTAGCTGCAACTTCTTTATTTTCTACTGGTATTTTGCTCCTCCGGAGCTGGGTTGGGAAGCGGCGCAACTGCGGGGTGAATAATAATTCTATTTGTCATTCCGACGAAGGAGGAACAGCAAATAACGGGTTGGACAAATACTTGTATAAATTTATTTTTATAACTTAAAATTTGTGTCATGAACAATTTCAGGATCATTCCGCTCTCCCAAGAATATGCCCGTTCAATCCGCGAAAAAATGACCGACGATTTTAATCATCCGGTAATTGAACAGGCTGCCAACGGGAAAGGCCCGTGCAGGGTTTCGCTGCAACCATTTGTACCTGGTAAAGACAGGCGTTTATTGTTTTCACATTCTCCATTCAGTATCGACAATGCATTTAATCAACCGGGTCCTGTTTTCATCGACCAGCGTGAAGTTGAAGAATATAAGGATGTCTACAATTTTCCTCCTGCTATCAAAGCTGATAAAAAGAGTTTTCCCATAACATTGATCGGGTATGACAGGGAACAGATGATGCAGTATACAAAACTGGTGGGGGATGATGATATTGACGACCTGATCAGTAAAATATTTGATACCCAACAGGAAATAGAATTCCTGCATGCCCGGAACGCGGAGGCAGGTTGTTATATCTGTAAGATTGAAAGACGTAAGGCCCCCATGCAGTGATGCTTAATGGCCGCCGTGGTTTTATTCACGCGGCTGGTACAAAGGGTAAATAAGATTGCTTAACAGAAACATAGTCTATCTTACCCTGTAATCAATGTTTTAAACCATGTGCTTTTCCGCAACCGCCAGTTTTGGAGCCAGTGTTATCCTGGGAACGGTGGGTGCGATTGCGATGACCAAAGCTCATACAAAGCCTCAACGGGTCTTTGCCAGTATCCCCCTTGTGTTTGCGGTACAGCAATTGACCGAAGGGCTTCTTTGGTTATCCCTGAAAAATGAATCGCTTCATTCCTGGCAATTTTCGATCACCTATATCTATCTTGTATTTGCCATGGCCGTATGGCCTTTCTGGATTTCCTTTTCAGTATGGGGATTGGAGAAAGATATACGGCGGAAAAAAATAATGAGAGGGTTAGTCGTTACCGGCACCCTGGTAGCCGTGATGGTGGTATTTGTCCTGTTCTTTTACCCGGTAGAGGCTATGACCCCCTTCTGCCCTACTTGTCCTTTCTCTTCTGCTGCTGCTCTGAACCAGCATCTTCATTATGAATTTACTTTTCCGCCGGTTGCAAAGAACCTGATAGGAAGTTTTTCGGTATTGTATATCCTGGCGACTATTGTTACACCTTTTTTGTCGAGTATCCGAAAAATGAAATGGATGGGGATTGTTTTTCTTGCTTCTTACCTGTTCGCGGTCATTTTTTACAACGGGTTTGTAGTCTCCGTGTGGTGCTTCTTTGCCGCGTTACTCAGCTTTGTAGTATTATGGATCGTAGTGGATCTGCGGAGGAAGGTGTAAGTAAATAAGTATATAGAGTATATACTTACTATACCTGGAAACTTAGAAAATTCAGAACCCTGGGAACACAGACTACTCCAGTTCTACATTACTGCTCAGGTTTATCTTATTGATCCGGATAACATGTATCCAGTTGAGGAAAAGCAGCACGGGATAAACAAGATCGATCTCGTACCAGCGTTTGCCAAAATTGGTAGCCGAAGGTGTTTTATGATGGTTGTTATGGTAGGCTTCTCCCAGCAGGAATACATCCATCGGGTATAAATTGCGGGAGGTATTCTTTAATTTAAAATTGATCGTACCGAATTTATGGGCAAACCAGTTGATAATAGCACCATGAAAAGCCACCATGGTGATATGGATCGGGAGCAACAGGTACCACCAGGCAGAAGGTGCATAGATGATATAGAATGTAATATAAAAAACGATCCAGAGCACCCGTGATACCCAGTTATTGGCAAAGCGGTCAAATGCACGCCAGTCGGGAAGATTCTTCAGGAACCTTTCCTCGATATCTATTTTGTTGTTAAAAACACCCGAAGTAAAAAGACGGCTTCTCCACATCATAGCGAATACGTTCTCGTCATATTTGGGAGAATGCGGGTCTTTTTCCGTATCGGTATAGGCATGGTGCATGCGGTGCATGATAGCATATACTCTCGGGCTAACATAAGAGGAACCCTGGCCTATATACGCCAGGATGTAAAAAAAACGTTCCCAGAATTTGCTCATACTGAAGGCAGCATGAGATGCGTAACGGTGTTGGAGAAAAGTTTGGGTGAAGATCGCCAGGTACCAGTGACACAAAAAGAACACAAGAATTATTAACATTAAAAGAGCAGGGGAATAATAAAAATAAACGATGTTGAAGCCCCAAGGTAGGCTTTGTTGAGCGATTTACCCGTTATTGTTGAAGTTATTATCTTAACAGCATCACAATAGATGAACTGTTATCCTATTGTATATAATAAGTAACGAAATAAGTAAAATAATACCCAACTTCTTACTCAGTCACTGATCCAGAATTCACTTTTAAAACGTAATAATTTGTCGCGGTAAAGTTCCATCGCAGGATCTGCATCCATAGCTTTTATATACCAATGATATGCTTCCGCAAGGTAATGACGTTGTTCGAGCATGAAGCCGGTACGAAATTGTTCTGCTGAAGGTTCTTCGGGTATATCAATGGGCAGTTGCAGCACTGTCATATATTTTTCAAAAGCAATCGTGGGAATATAATTCAATATCCTCCTTTTAATTAACCCTGACTTCGGAGCTGAGATAGTCCAGGAATATCTTTTCCCCGGCACTAAGAGATCTTTGAATTTACTGATCCTGATAAAACTCCGGGAAAGGCTGTCTTTGTAGAGTAGTGTACCTGTCTTTCCATCATACAGCGTAAAAATATATTTCCCGTCATAGTCATAACAGGTCCAGGACAACGGGAAATCACCACCAACATAATTCAGGGTGTCAAGACCGGGACTAAATTCAATCTTTATTCTCCTGGGATTAAAAATATCAGGTGCCGGGCTTCGGGTAACGGCAGTAACTCCTTTTTGCTGGTCCGGGTTATCGGGACTCCTGGAATACATTTCATTCCATATATACTTAAAATAATTCGAGGTCATGGAATTGCCGCCTGATCTGCAGGAATCTTTCCACCTCGACACCGGGAAAATACCTTCCTTGTCAACCGCGAGTGGTTTTCCCTCTTTACAAACCATGGTCATCCTTGCCCCCTGGCGCAGGTGGATGGTCGTTCCGCTCCGTAATACCTTCCCGATCTTAATGGGCGACTCCTGGTTGTTGTAAATAGCCGTAACGGTTCCTTTGACGGCATAGACCAACAGGTCATTTACCCGTTGAGCATGCAGGGATACAAAAATAAAACAGCAACAAAGCGCGAGGACTGACTTGCCGGATTTACTATGTATTGAAATCATGTACTTCTTTTTACAGGCAGTAAATGGATCATCATTAAAGATACAAAATTGACTTGTGCAGAAATTCTAATAAAAAATTTCGGCATCAAAAAAGCAAACCTGTAAATTGTTGCTTCATTCGGCACAGGTGATATTTACAAGACCACGCAGAGTGCGCAGGGAACACTGAGAATACATAATATTGATCCTCTGCAAACTCAGCGTAACCCGCGTGAAATTGAACTAATACCCTTCATTCTCAAAAAAACCTCACGCTTCTATGGGAGATCTCCAGGTTAAGAAACAAGCTAAGAAATACGACGCGGTAATCGTGGGCTCAGGAGCCGGAGGTGGTATGGCCGCTTATATCCTGGCACATGCAGGTTTAAAAGTCTGTTTACTCGAAGCTGGTTACATGTATGATCCGCAGAAAAATGTAACGCAATTAAAAAATCCATGGGATTCTCCGCGGCGCGGCGCCAGCACCAAACTCCGCCCCTTTGGTGATTTTGACGCCTGCTATGGTGGCTGGTCCCTTGACGGGGAACCATTTACAAAAGAAAGCGGAACGGACTGGGCCTGGTGGAGAGCAAGGATGCTGGGTGGACGCACCAATCACTGGGGAAGGATCTCACTTCGCTTTGGACCTAAGGATTTCAAAAGAAAAAGTATTGATGGCCTGGGAGATGACTGGCCCATCGGTTATGAAGATATCAAGCCTTATTATGACCGGGTGGATAAACTCATCGGCATCTTTGGTACCAATGAGGGACTGGAAAATGACCCGGACGGATTTTTCCTTAAACCTCCCAAACCGCGGCTACATGAATTGTTCATTAAGAACGCAGCTACGCAAGCGGGTGTAAAAGTGATCCCTGCCCGCTTATCCATCCTTACACAGAAATTGAATGACGAAAGAGGCGCCTGCTTCTTTTGCGGTCAGTGTAACCGTAACTGCAGTATGGCAAAAGCCGACTTCTCCTCTACGAATGTATTGATCTACCCGGCCCTGAAGACCGGCAATCTTGATATTTTGGCCAATGCGATGGTAAGAGAAGTACTCACCAATAAGGAAGGATTGGCAACGGGTGTTTCCTATATCAGTAAAGACGATATGATGGAATACCAGGTAGAAGGACGGGTGGTGATCGTGGCAGCAAGTGCCTGTGAGAGCGCCCGCTTATTGATGAATTCAAAATCATCACGTCACCCGAACGGGCTGGCCAACGATAGCAACGTGGTAGGAAAATATTTACATGATTCTACCGGTGCTGCCCTGGGCGGTATACTGCCTCAATTGTTCGACCGGAAAAGATATAATGAGGATGGTGTGGGTGGTATGCATATCTATTCTCCCTGGTGGTTGGATAATAAAAAACTGGATTTCCCGAGAGGTTATCATGTGGAGTATTGGGGAGGCATGAGCCAGCCCTCCTATGGGTTTAGCTGGGGAATCGAAAACCTCAACGGGAAATACGTGGTAAAAGGGAAACAAAAAGAAGGAGGCGGCTATGGCGCTTCACTGAAAGAAGATTACCGTTATTTCTATGGATGTGGTGTGGGGATGGCGGGTCGTGGCGAAGCGATCCCGATCGAAAGTAATTATTGTGCAATCGATCCTTCTACGGTAGACAAGTTTGGTATCCCGGTTTTAAAATTCAATGTGAAATGGACCGATCATGAAATAAAACAGGCAAAGCACATGAAGGAGACTTTTAAAGAAGTGATGCACAATATGGGCGCTGTTATTACCTGGGGCGGTGATGATGATGAAAAGAACCAGTGGGGACTTGCCAAACCGGGTGAAATCATCCACGAAGCAGGTACGGTAAGGATGGGTGATGACCCGAAACGGTCTGCCCTTAATAAATGGAGCCAGGCGCATGACTGCAAGAATTTATTCTGCGTCGACGGCGGGCAGTTTGTCAGCCAGGCCGACAAGAATATCACCTGGACGATACTGGCTTTAAGTATGCGGGCCAGTGAATATATTATTGAGGAGATGAAAAAACAGAACATATAACCCCAAACCCCCTAAAGGGGGCTTTGACCCTAAATTTTGAAATGACCTTAAAGAATCCATACAAAGAAGGTGGCATGTTTGAAGGTGCTTCCCCTGTTGTTTTTGCTAATGCGAAGCAACTCCGAAAAAATATGACAGCTTCGGAAACCGTTTTATGGATGCATCTTAAAAAAGGAGTTGATGGGTTGAAATTTCGCCGGCAACATCCGATCGGGTTATATATTGCAGATTTTTATTGTCATAAAGTAAAACTTATCCTTGAAGTAGACGGTCTTATACATAATCAACCGGAAGTAAAACAAACAGACGAGATAAGACAAAAAGACATGGAAAGATGGGGATACCAGGTCTTAAGATTCACAAATGAACAGGTATTAAAGAATAGTGAACAGGTCATCAGGCTAATCGTTGAGAAGATCACTTATTTAAAAAACTTACAAAAACTAAACGCTTCGCCTGGCAGCGGGGTGTAAGCCCCCTTTAGGGGGTTGGGGGTTACATTATGGACAGACGAAAATCATTAAAACTAATTATTACCGGCGCTGTCGCCGCTCCTGCTGTTATTGCCGGTTGCAAGACCGATGATAAAAAAACAGACGCAGGTAAAGTGGATCCTAAATTCAATCTCGACCGCAACCCGGATGAATTGAAGAACGAAAAAGAAATCCTGGCCAGGGAAAAATTTTTTACGGATCATGAAATGGCCACGATCACGATCCTGGCTGATATCATCATTCCTAAAGATAAGATCAGCGGGAGTGCAACCGACGCAAAAGTTCCCGGGTTCATTGAATTTATTGTTAAGGATATGCCTTCCCACCAGGTTCCTATGCGGGGCGGTCTCCGCTGGCTGGATATGCAATGCCTGAAACGGTATGAACGATCTTTCAATGATTGCAGCCCGCAACAGCAGATGGAAATGGTGGACCTGATTGCTTATCCTGACCGCGTAAAAGATAAACCTGAACTAAAACCCGGAGCTTCTTTCTTCAGCCTTATGAGAAACCTGACCGCTACCGGTTTTTATACCTCGGAGATCGGCGTAAAAGATATGGGCTATGCAGGGAATAAACCTACCCAGTGGAATGGTGTCCCGGATGATGTCCTTCAGCAATACAAAGTAGCTTACACGGAAAAAGAAATAAATGAATGTGTAAGCTTTGAAAAGACCAGCGGATGAGTAAAGGATGGATACTCGGAAATATCATTCAAACACCCCGCACCCTGTCGGCCCTGCTTGGCAATGTAAAAAAACAGCATCGGTTTATTGAAGAACACCTGCAAGCTGAACTTAATGCTGCAAAGAATATCAATGACGGGAGCCTTGACCAGAAAGATTTCCGCAAGATCACTCATTACTATGGATTAGCTGTACCGGCCATCCTTGGCGAAGAGATCTGTGCTTTACGCGGAGTTAAAATGACACAACAGGAACGGCTCGCCCTAACTTACCAGGGCGCTATGACAGGGCTGGGAGATGATTTCTTTGATAAACAGGGAACATCAGCAGAGACCGTTAAAGCATTTATAGAAAGCCCGGAGAAATTTACCGGGCACACAGCCAGCGAGATGTTATTCCTTTCTTTTTATAAAAGATCCCTGCAATATGCACATGACCCCGGACTTGTTAAGCACTATCTCAGGAAAGTCTTTGCCGCACAGGTAGAAAGTAAGAAACAGGCTGTGCCCGGGCTTTCGAAGGAGGAGATATTAAAAATCACCCTTGACAAAGGAGGCGTCTCCGTATTATTTTACAGGGCTGCTATGTCGCACCCGTTTCGCCCGGGAGAGGAAGAAGCTTTATACAGGATCGGCGGGCTTATGCAATTTGGGAATGATGTATATGGTGTGTATGATGACCGGAATGAAAACATCCACACTTTACTGACGACAGCGAAGCATATAAAAGATGTCAGGGAAACTTTTACAACCGTGATGGAAGAAAGTTTCCGGGCTGCTTACCTTGCCGGTTACCCGCCCGGGAATGTAAAAAAATTCCTGCGGCTTATTTCAATGAGTCTTTGCAGCCGCTGTTTTGTTTGTTTTGATCAGCTGGAGAAGAAAGAGGTCGGTACCAATAATATTTTTTCTCCCGCCGAATATTCAAGAAATGATCTCGTCTGTGATATGGATAAAGTCAGGAATAAATGGAGATCAGTGGCCTGGCACCTTAAACACCATATAAAGTAGATTTTACTTTTTTATTTTTCCCGCTTACATAACGGGCTAAGATCGCAGTGAGTTTATCCGGGAAATGTCCTGGCCATTAAAACAAAAACCACCGCGTCGCCGCTCCTTTGCGTCCGCTGCGAGAAACCCTTAAAACAAAAGTTTCAGCAGCAAAAAAACTTTCTTAACTTTCTTGCACCGCAAAAACCAAACTAAACCTTATGTCCCCCAAATCCTTGTTCCTGGCCATTGCCTTGTTTGTTTCATTGACACTTTCGGCCCAGAATTATGTCACCCTATATGAGAATTGTAACTACTCGGGCAAGAAGGCCTACCTCGAGGCGGGCAGTTATCACACTTACCAGATGAAGATCGATAATGACAACCTTTCGGGAATCCAGATCCCTTCCGGGATGAAAGTGACGATCTACGAGCACGATGATTTCAAAGGGAAATCAAAGACCTATTTTTCCAATACCCCCTGCCTGGGAAGCAGCTGGAACGATATGGCTTCTTCTATCGTTGTCGAAAGCGAGTACAGCCAGCCCGGCTATGGCCAGAATGATTATGTTACTTTTTATACAGATTGTTATTCCAAAGGGTATTCCCAGAGTTTAAAACCCGGGAGCTATAGTGGCAACCAGTTGGGACAATTAAAATACAATATTTCCTCGCTGGCCATTTATGGAAACCTGCAGGTAAAAGTTTACATCAACAATGAATATAATTCAGGTTATTCCAATACGATCGAGACCAACCAGACCTGTCTCCCGGATGCGTATAATGACAGGATCGGCTCCCTGGTGATTGAATACAAGTCGGCCAGTTATCCCAACAATTACCCCAACAATAACAACTACCCCAATAGCGGGGCTTATGCTACTATATATACCGATTGTGATTACAGGGGAAACAGTCTCCGGCTGGCGCCCGGGTATTACCAGGGTGATAAGCTCGGACTGCTGAAGTATGACATCTCTGCCATTGAAATACCCTCCAACCTCAGGGCAAAAGTTTATATCAACAATGAGTATACGAACGGCACCTATTATACACTGACTGAGAATACCAGCTGCCTGTCAAGCACACTCAACAACAGGATCGGTTCGCTGATCATTGAAGAGACCAACGGAAATAACAATGGTTACCCGAATAATAATTACCCGCCGGATAATTACGAGCGGGTGATCCTGTACACCGATGCCAATTACAAGGGCCAGTCAGCTTCCCTTCTCCCCGGAACCTATGGCACGATGGCGCAGGCCGGTTTCCTGGATGACGCACTCAGTTCCCTGACCGTACCGGTAGGCTACCGGGTAGTGTTGTACGAATATGAGAATTTTAAAGGCAAATCTTATACAATAACGGCTTCCAAAAGCGTATTTATACTATCCAACTGGAATGACAAAGCCTCTTCCATTGCGGTTTACAGGGACCGGTAAGGCAGTTCGATGTATGATGTATGATGTACGATGTACGCCGGTCCGATATCCTGGGAGTTTCCAAAATGGCGGACTGGCGTACATCGTACTTCGTACATCGCACACTCGAATTTCGGTTACCTGACATATCATTTTTTTAAAAATATATCCCCTGCTATTGCTGCTACAAAAAAGTCGTCTATATTTACACACTATTAAGACAACTCTGTCCACACATCCCCTCAAAAACCTCCCGATCCACATCCCTTTGATTTTACTGACGTAAGTCCATCCTGTCCGAATGCCGCAAGGTCCCACTCCATGAATCACCTGTAACACAGGATGATTAAACTCATCATATATGCTGAGCAATCAGCTATTCGTAACACTAGTTAACTATTTTTTTATTTTCTAAAACCTTGAAGCATGAAAAAAATTTTATTTTCTATCGTTTTCGTGGCATTGCTGGGTGCCTTTAAACAAGCCAGTGCACAGTGTAACGGGTCAAGCGTACAAGTTACAAATGTGGTAGTTACCAATTCTGGTCTTACGTACAATTATTCGTATGACTGGAGGTATGTCAATGGAAACGCGTCGATCCTTGTCGTATTGCTTTGTAACGGTGTGGTAGTGGCGCAGGGTCCTTGCCTGGACGATCTGAAAAGCAGGTCTGGGTCTAATCCGAATTTAGTATTCCATGAAGCTAACTCAGTAACTTATCCTTCTGCTTGCGCAGGACTTAAAGAGATCGAGTTCAGGATCCATGCCAGCCAAAATTGTAATGGTAATTTTTGCCCGCTTCCTTCGCTGTCTCCATTGCCGGTTAATTTCGCCGCCTTTACAGCAACCCGGAACAAGGCCAACGTAAGTATCAGTTGGTCTACTGCTTCCGAGCAGAACAACAGTGGTTTCGCGGTAGAAAGAAATGTAAATGGTACCTGGGAGCAGATCGCATTTGTGGCTTCCCAGTCTTTCAATGGCAACAGCAGCAGCCTGTTGAGCTATTCCTACACTGATTTTAACAACGTAAAGGGTGTCAGCCAGTACCGTATCAAACAAATTGACATCAATGCTACGGCTAAATACAGCGATATCAAAGCTGTGGTTGGTGAAAGCCAGGGCGGTAGAACAGTGGTATATCCCAATCCTTCCGACAACGGCAAGATCAATGTTGTATTTGACAATGCCAGCGCAACAAGCCGCGACGTAACCGTTACCGATATGAGCGGCCGGATCGTAAAACAATTAAGAGGAGTCACCAACAATAATGTAACGATTGAGAACCTGAACCCCGGTATTTACAGCCTTCGTGTTGTTGTGCCTGCCACCGGCGACCAGTCCGTGGAAAAGATCGTGGTGAACAAACGATAAATGCTCAGGGTTTTTAATTAAACCTTCGGGGATAGCTTTTTGGCTGTCCCCTTTTTTTTGCTTCGCCTTCGGCTCGCAATGACGGGCTCCGACTCCCTCGCAGTGACGCACTTCGGCTTCGCCTCGCAATGACCGACTTCGACTTCGCCTCGCAATGACCGACTTCGGCTTCGCCTCGCAATGACATGGTTCGGCTTTGCCCCGCAACAGAGTCGAAGCAACAGGTCCCAGGGTCTTCGTACTACGAGCATGGGATGCAACGCCCAACTTCCTGAGTCCTCGTCCTTGCGAGGGTCAGTTACAAGCCTAATACGAAATGAAGGATACTCAACCCGAAGCAATCTTTCTTTTTCTGCCTTACCTACCAATTGATAGATTGTTTCGGCTTACGATGAAACCCACATTCCAACACAGGAAAAAACAAAGAACAATTGCTATTTCAACAGCAACCCGTTCAACAGTAGCTTTAAATTGACACCGGAAATCGTTACGGATGGGAGGGCATGTTTATATCATGTGCAATTTCAATAACACCACGTTATATACGGGTGTAAGTTCCAACCTTGCTGCAAGAGTTGCACAGCACAAAGAAAAAGTATACCCCAATAGCTTTTCAGCAAAATACAATTGCAAAAAACTGGTGTGGTTTCAATGGTTTGATACGATAGTTGCCGCGATCGCTGAAGAAAAAAGAATTAAAGGCGGAAGCAGGAAAAAGAAAGAAGCGCTTGTCAACAGTATAAACCCTGCGTGGAAAGATTTGTATGAAGAAATAAAGTTTAGGTAAGGAAGCGGATACCGTTTGTCCGTCGTCATTGCGAGGCCCACAGCGTTGCTCAGAAAAGAGCTGGAGGAATGCCGAAGCAATTGCTTCGGCCTATTCAGTATTTATTTTCCTTCGTCAACCTTTCGGGCCTCGCAATGACGTGGTTATGCTTTTGGGTTTTCCCTACATCATTGGAAGACCAAAGGCCGAAGCCCGTCATTGCGAGGCGAAGCCGAAGCCCGTCATTGCGAGGCGGAGCCGAAGCCCGTCATTGCGAGGCGGAGCCGAAGCAGCGTCATTGCGAGGCGGAGCCGAAGCAACATCATGCAAACTCTTCTTTTGAAGTTTTGCTATAATCATCAATCAGCTTGCGTTGTAATTCGAAAGGTACCGCTTCATAGGCCTTGAAATGCATTTTGAACTTGGCCCTTCCCTGGGTAATAGAACGAAGCGAGGAAGAGTAACCATCCATTTCCGCGAGCGGCACGCGGGCGATCACTTTCTGGAAATGACCTTCGCTGTCGATACCTTCTACAATAGCACGGCGACTCTGGAGGTCACCCATTACTGCGCCGGTCAGGTCATCCGGGCAAAGTACTTCCACCTGGTAAATAGGTTCCAGGATCTGCGGGTCTGCCTGCTGGAAAGCCTGGCGGAAAGCCTGTAACCCGGCTATCTTAAAGGAGATATCATTGCTGTCTACCGGGTGCATTTTTCCATCATATACGCATACCCGGATATCCCTTGCATACGAACCTGTCAGTGGCCCGTTGTGCATTTTTTCCATGACTCCTTTTAAAACGGAAGGCAGAAACCTGGCTTCAATAGCCCCGCCGACAATACAATTGTAAAAAACAAGTTTACCACCCCAATCCAGCTCATGGGTATCACGGGCTCTTACATTGAAGTCGGTTGGCTCCGACATCCCTTCATACCAGGGCTCAATACGCAGGTACACTTCTCCAAACTGCCCCGAACCGCCACTTTGTTTTTTATGCCGGTAACTGGCATCAGACATCTTGCGGATCGTTTCGCGGTAAGCGATCTTTGGTTTGATGAATTTTACTTCCACTTTATGCTGCTTCTCAATTTTCCATTTGGCAACAGCCAGGTGCATATCTCCCTGGCAATGGATCAGTGTTTGTTTTAATTCAGAGGATACTTCTACCCGCAGGGTCGGATCCTCTTCCCTTAACTGGTGTAAAGCCTGGGATAATTTTTCCTCCTCTCCTTTCTTCAACGTCTCGATCGCTACCGTCATATTGTGCGGCGGAAATTCGATTGAGGGAAGTTCATAATTCTTTCCCCGGCTGTGAAGCGTATTGTTGACATGTGTATTTTTCAATTTTAATGTTGCCCCGATGTCGCCAGCCACCAACTCATGTGTGGGGGTTCGTTTATTACCCTCCACCAGGAACAACTGGTTAATTTTTTCGGTAACCCCGGTGCTTTCATTTTCCAATTCCATCCCCACTTTTACAGTACCCGAGTACACTTTAAAAAAGGACATTTCCCCGACATGTGGTTCAGAAATGGTCTTGTATATGAAGATACAAACCGGTCCGTTCGCATCACAAGTAAGCTGGTCGCCACTTTTGGTGACCTGTGGGGGCATTTCATTGGCACTGGGACAAACATTATCGATAAAGCCCATCAGCCTGCCGCTGCCCATATTCCGTTCTGCCGAAAGGCAAAAAAGCGGGAAGAGGTCGTGGTTGATCATGGCTTTTTTCATTCCCATTTTCATCTCATCTTCCATCAGTTCCCCTTTATCAAAATAGATCTCCATCAGGGTCTCGTCGTTGCTCGCGATCGCTTCGATCAGTTCTTTATGAAGATTCTCTGCTTTTGCTTTCTCGTCATCAGGTATGGGTAATTTTTCCGGTTTGCCACCCGTATCCTTGAATTTATACATCGTCATCCGGAGTACATCAATGATCTCGTGGAAACCGGCACCCGCCTGGCGTGGGTATTGCACGACGACCACTTTATTGCCAAAATGCGCTTTTGCTTCCCGTACCGTTTTGTCAAAGTCTGCATTGTCTTCATCCAGTTTATTCACCGCGAATATCATCGGGGTTTTGAATTTCTCAGTATAGTCCCAGATGATATCGGTGCCCACTTCCACTCCCATCCCGGCATTCAGCAACATGACGCCTGTATCGGCTACTTTCAGGGCAGAGATCACTTCGCCGTTAAAATCATCATAACCCGGTGTATCCAGGATATTAATCTTATAACCTCTCCATTTGCTGTGAAGGAGCTTGCTAAAAATAGAATTACCACGTTCCTGTTCAAGTTCGTGGTAATCTCCTGTGGTATTCCGTTCAGCTACCGATCCTCTCCGGTTGGTAAGACCGGCCTCGAATAGCATGCATTCCGCTAAGGTGGTCTTCCCGGAGCCGGCATGGCCCAGCAAGACAATATTTTTTACGTGTGAGGTATCAAATTCAGGCATGGCAATCTGGTTTAGAAATGACGAAATGATTTGTCTTTGAATTTAATGGGAATGCAAAGACAGTACGTAAAGCACAGATTGGTGGTTGGGTAAATAGGTATATAAAGTAGAGTAAATAAAGTATATACCTTATATACCTATTTACTTATTACTTAAGTTTATTTCGTTCGGTTCAAAAAATTATTGAATTCGGTACGGAGATCATCCAGTTTTTGTTCCAGTGACTGGTATTCATCCAGCAGGCTTTCATGGCGGGACAAGCTGTCTTCGTTCGCTGTTCCGTTAAAAGCTACCATCTCAAAACTCATTTTACGGTCATGTGCTTTGATGGTCTGTTTTAGGTCGTGGATGTTGATGAGCTGGATGTGAAATTGATTGTGGAGATGTTCTACGTCCTGGAGGTCTTCTTTGGAGAGGGGTTTGCTGGCTACTTGCCGGAGGCGTGTTTCGTCCTGGGTGAATTCTTCACGATAATTGCGAAGCTGTTCCCTCCAGCCGTTACACTCCCGGGTGAGCTGTGAGATGTCTACCTGAACCATGGGATTTAAAATTTAGTATCTGCCTGGGAGCAGACAAGGTTAAAGAATAAAAGAACTAATTTTTCCTGTCAGCGATGGACAGGTTTCCCTGGGGTAACGGACGATAAAAATGGTGGGTAAATGCTCACTAGTAAGGTAAAAATGTTTTTGCAAAAAACAAATATTTGGGGTAGCCTATTTATAAAAAGAAATGCACAGGCTGGCCAAAAATGATTTTACCGGGACCCGGGGTTCCACAGCTTTACGGGACCGCCAGCGGCAATCCCTCTATAATGAAAACAGCAATTTGAGCCCCAGGGGCATCATAGGAACATTATAATGGTCCCTCCCCCAGGAATTCCGGAAGTTCAGCGGGGACCTGTTTGGAGAATGTACAAAGGAACCTCCCGGGGGTATGTCTGTTTCCCTGAATTTTAATCCTTTTACCCCAAGACCGAAGTATAATTCAAGGAACAACCTTTCCTTTTTACTGATAAAACCCATCGGGAAAATAATCCCCGCTTTTAGCAGGGCCCCAACTTCGTTCTTCAATTGGGAATAGACGGCTTCCTGGAAATAGGCACACTGGCCATTCTGGCAATTAATCCCAAAAAGGCCCTCTCTTCGCGTCTTCGTGTATTTATAATGGAATTCAGGTGCCAGGAATGTTTCCGGGCTCTTTTTTCGCTTCCTGGCAAAATGATAACGCAGATCGGAACGGATCTTTATACCCGAGGGAGATACTTTTCCTCCCTCATCACTAAAGGGGGTAAAAAAGATCAAGGTAGGTTCAAAGCTTGCAGAAAAATTTTTGTGCCAGCGGTAATTGATCCCCAGCATCAGGCCTGCATCAAATTCCGCCCAGGAACTAAGACTGGTACGAATATTTACTGCGGGTAATTTATCCGGGTATACCTGTTTCGTCTCTTGCGCTGCGACAGGTGCTGAAAAAAAACAATACAGGATAAAAATCAGGTACAAATTAATGATTCGCATTGGTCAGTTTAATATCCTTGAAAGAAATACCGGTTGGTGACGAACAGAAATATCATACAACGATAGTCCGCCGCTGACCTGGCAAAGAAGAAGATTACCATAAGGGATTACGTCATAGAACGTTTCCCCGTTGATGGTTCTTATTAATTGCGGTGAATAAGTATTACGGGTATTAAAGACTTTCAGACCGGCGGAACCATCACATACATACAGCGCACTGTCGCTTATACCCAGTCCGTAAGGTGCTGTAAGCGGAAAGCTGAACCGCGAAACAGGTCTTGTAATATCTTTAATATCAAAAACCACCAGTTGGCTAAAGCTGCCGCCGCAGGGGCCGGAAGCATTCAGGGTAGCATAAGCCGTACTGTCTTTAGCCACTACCGGATCACAACTCATCCTTACCATGTAATCCGCCTGTGCCAGCCTTGAAGGCTTTTCCGGATTACTGAGGGAGAAAATATGCATGGAAGAAGAAGACCCGATAAATAATTTATCCTGGTAAGGAAAGATTGTTTCCACGTTGACACCTACATCTGTTGTTGATTTAAGCACCGGGGCTACAGCGGAATTGGAAATATCAAAGGTTTTCAGGTTTGTCGTGTTCACCACATACAGGTAATTACCTGCGATCGTAAAACGAGCGGTGGAGCCACCGGCGCCGGACGCGTTTGCCGCAGCACTTGCATCTTCCTTGCTGCAACTGTTCAATAACAGGCTAAAAGATAACAGGATGATTAAAGTTTTTTTCATAAGATCACCTCCAGCATTTTGGGTTATCAATATTTTTCATTTGCCAGCCTACAACAATCCCCTTCTTCGGATCCGGGCATTCAAAATAAACGGTTGTGAAGGGGTCCGGTTTGGGTGGATACTGCAGGGCCAGGTCAGGGAAAACGCCGGCCGTTCTTGCAACTTCCCGTACATTGTTGATATCAGAAGCATTTATGACTACGAGGTCGCTGAGATTATTGGTATAGATAAGACCGTTCTTTACAGAAATTTCTTTGCACAAAAAAGAGCGTATAAATCCAAGTTTTTGGGGAGAAGAAGGATTGGACGCGTTGATCACATGTATACCACTGTCCTGTTCTACCTGGTAAATAAGATTTCCCGTCACATAGATCTTGCCGGCTTTTACGGTTGACCGGCCCGGGCCGGCAGTTATCGTTTTAACGGCATTGGTATTGGTTGAATAAACGGGGATCCACGCTTCCCGCATTTCATTTGCAGAGCCGGACCGCCAGTCGCAGGAAAATAAAAAAAACGAGACAGATAATAACAAAAAGATATTTGATCTCATAAAGCGGGTTTTGTTTATCATTGACTATCAGGGGACAAAAAAGATTAACGGGTAAAGATACCCCGGGGTTGCTTTTCCCCATATAAAACCGGGCCTGAACTGGCTATAACTTATATTCGCAGTCCCGACCAGGTGACCATGATCTCCCAGGAAACCATACAGCAAATATTGGGACGTCTTGACATCATAGACGTCATTGGCGAGTTTGTCAAGCTGAAAAAAAGAGGCTCGAATTATATTGGCCTCTGCCCTTTTCACAACGAAAAAACGCCTTCTTTCACTGTTTCCCCCAGCAAGGAACTCTATAAATGTTTTGGCTGTGGCAAGAGCGGCAACACGATCAGTTTCATCATGGAGCATGAGAAATACAGTTACGTGGAGGCGCTGAAGTGGCTGGCCAGGAAATACGGGATCGAGATACAGGAAACTTTCCAGAGCGATGAGCAACGGCAGCAGGTACAGGTAGCCGATAGTCTCTATATCGTCAATGCGTTTGCGCAGCAATTTTTTTCCACGCAACTATTCGACAGCACCGAAGGCCAGGATATTGGCCTGAGTTATTTAAAAGAGAGGGGATTCCGGGAAGATGTGATCAGGAAATTCCAGTTAGGTTATTCCCCCGAACAACGTGATGCTTTTACCAGGGAAGCCCTCGCAAAACAATATAACCCCGAGCTCCTTATCAGGGCGGGTCTGTCAGCCAACAGGAACGAGCAACTGGTAGACAATTACCGGGGGCGCATCATCTTTCCGGTTCATAACCATAGTGGCAAAGTGCTGGGGTTTGGCGCCCGTATACTTAAAAGCAATGATAAGGCGCCAAAGTATATCAACAGCCCCGAGAACGAGATCTATGTGAAAAGTAAGATTCTTTACGGGTCTTATTTTGCACGCCAGGCTATTGATAAAGCTGATGAATGCTTGCTTGTGGAAGGTTATACCGATGTGATCTCGCTACACCAGGCGGGGATCGAGAACGTAGTAGCTTCGGGCGGAACTTCCCTTACCACTGACCAGCTCCGCTTAATAAAAAAATACAGTAACAATCTTACAATTATTTATGACGGGGATGAAGCCGGGGTGAAAGCTGCTTTACGGGGGCTTGACCTGGCCCTTGAAGAAGGATTGAATGTAAGACTGGTGCTTATCCCGGATAAGGAAGATCCGGACAGCTATGTCAATAAAGTGGGGGTAGCTTCGTTCCGGGATTTTATACAAAAGAACAAAAAAGATTTTATCCTGTTCCAGCTGGGAATCGCGTTAAAAGATGCGGGCAATGACTCGGTGAAAAAATCTGAAGTGGTGAACCGTATGGCGGAAACCATTTCAAAGATCAATAAAGCGGAAGATTTTACCAAACAACAGGATTATATCAAGCAATGCTCCGAGATCCTGAAGATCGATGAGGGCGGAATGCATGCACTCGTCAATAAATTCATCCGCGACCGGATCAATACACTTGAAAGAAAACAATCTTTTGAAACAGCAGAACAGGCAGAAGAGAATGCCCTGAAAGGAGAAGAAACAAATTACGACGATGCTACTTTTAACCTCCTGTTCAAGGATGAATTACAGGAACGCGAAGTAGCCAGGATATTACTGGAATACGGAATCAGGAAATGGGATGACTCCAAACTGGTAGCGGAACATATTTTTGAAGAAATGGTGGATGAAAGCCTGCTCGACAATACCGATGTGATCAGGCTCATCGCCGTCTTTAAAGAATTAATACAGCAAAGCCCCGGGTCAGTCAACAGGAATTTTTTCATTTACCATCCCGATACCAAACTCAGTGCACTGGCTGTTTCCCTGCTGAATTTTCCCTATGAAGAAAGCGATCATTGGCGAAGGGAGTTCAGCCAGGCAACCGGTTATCAAAAGAACCTGTTTGAACAATCTTACGAAAATTTTATTCAAACCATTGCCCCGGATAATGAAGAAAAACTGATGACCTATCTCAAAATGGATGAGGATAAAACCAGTGTAGAAGTGGATTCAGCTGTTAATTACCTCAAACTCCGCAAGATCAAGCGGATGCTGCTGGAAAACCAGCTCGACATGGAAAAACAACATAGTCCTGAAGAATACAGCATGCTGCACCAGACGCATGAACATTTAAAACAACTGGAAATGGAACTGGTAAAGAAGACCGGTTCAGTGATCATTCGTTAGGCAGTGTTTCAAGCAACAGGTCACTGTAAGATGATTCAACAAGGTCTTCTTCCTTTATTCCGAATGCAGCCAGGTAAAAATCACATTGCGCCTTCAATGCTTCGGGCGAAAGATCTGCCAGGATATTACCAGCTTCGATCTCAACGAAAGCACCTAACCCGGGCACTTCATCGATGTGAAATTTGACATTGTCTATATACCAGATCTCTCTCTTCTTCTTTACCACTACTTTTATTCCGCTTGACTTTGCCAGCACTTCTTTCAGACCTTTTGCGTCAGCTATTTTCACGAGATGGAAACGGGAATTCTTGGGGCCTGCCTGGTTATCTCTTTCATAGTAGATCAGGTTGTTTTCAATATTCCCTTCACGGAGTTTTAACCTGCCATTGGGTACGTTGAAATAAGTATCGGTCTGCTCATCAGTGCCTTTGAGATCAGCCTCATTTTGCTGTAAATAATTCCGGATAAAATAAGCATCCTTACACCTCGCTTTTATTTCTACATTTAAGTGTGACATATATAGCACAAATTTATGGAGCATAAAGAACATTAAGAATCACGAAGAACACAAAGAAAAGCAGAAAGTTTACTATAGCAATCTAAAAGAGCCTTTGTGCTCTTTGTGTAAACCTTTGTGTTCTTTGTTCCTTGCCCGTCATTGCGAGGCGAAGCCGTTGCTTCGACTCTGTCTCGCAATGACGTTGTGGGGCGACCGAAGCCCGTCATTGCGAGGTGAAGCCGAAGCAAAAAAAAGGTTTGCTGTTTTCACAGCAAACCTGAATACATTTTTAAATGAACTGGAGTTAGTCAGCCATAGCGACCTGTTCCCTTTTACGGGAAAGAGCTACTTCGCCATCCCGAGCATGTTCGTCACCTTTTACAAACCGCATAGCGCTCCATACATGGTCCAGTTCTACCCTTTCGATGCTTTCGTAGCCATCGTTGGTTAGCCGGTTCCAGCTGCGGTCGCGGTTCAGGTCAGTGACGATCTTAGAAGTGGTTTTGGGGTAGGCTACCCAGAATTTAGACCCGTCTTTCAGCGAGGGCATTACATCCTTGAGGATGCCATTCAACTGGTTTTCGCTTACAGCGAATACCAACGCAAAATCGATCTTCCGGCTCTTTAAGAGCGGCGTCATGTTTTTAGCGAAGGATAATTTGTTGAATTGTTTCTCGATAGAAGAGGGCAAACCCTGAATTAGAAGATTCTTTTCGTCTGCCAGTTGCAATTTTTCAAACAGCGTTTGTGACATACCTGGTAACTATTTTAAGGGTTCCTGCCAAATAACCCGGTTCGAGAGCTAATGACAGAGTTCTCAAAAGTAGGGAGTGCAAAGGTAGGATAAAATCTCCGGGCATTAAAGCATTATCCAATAAAAATCCCGTCCAGCAATGAATTGGACGGGATTCCTGTTTAAAATCAATAAATTAATTCCCTACCGGCTTATAATAGGTAAGCGCTTCGGGCATATATTTTTCTAACTGGTCAATTCTGCGGCCTTCTGCGGGGTGTGTGCTGAGGAATTCTGGTGGTTTCTGGCCGTTACTTGCCTGTTCCATCCGTTGCCAGAGTGCGATGGCTTCCCTTGGATTATAACCTGCCATAGCAGTCCATATCAATCCATAATGATCAGCCTCCAGTTCATGCTTACGTGAGAAAGGTAATAAAACACCGACAGCCGTACCCACACCATAAGCACCCATAAACAGGTTCTGGGTTTCAGAAGGTTTATCCGCCAATGCAACTGAAAGAGCGACACCCCCCAATTGCTGGATCAACCCCTGGCTCATTCTTTCATTACCATGATTAAAAATAGCATGAGATACTTCGTGACCCATAACTGCCGCAAGGGCTGCTTCATTCTGTGTGATAGGCAACAAACCGGTATAAACAACAATCTTACCACCCGGCATACACCAGGCATTCGCTTCTTTATTATCCACCAAGTTATATTCCCACCTGTAATTTGCCAGTTGGTCAGAAAGACCTTTCTGGGCGTAATAATCGGTTACAGCCCTTGTAATACGTTGTCCTACCCTTCGCACCATTTCAGCGTCCCTGTTATTACTGGAGGAGACAACTTTATTTGTTGAAAGAAAATTCTGGTACTCGGTATTGGCCATCGATTGTAGGTCCGATTCGGGCACGAGTTTAAACTGGTTACGGCCCGTTACCGCATTTTTGGAACAGGCAATAACAAAAGCTGAGAGAATAAATAGTGAAGTTATTTTTCTTATCATATACAGATATTTCCTAAAGGATTCCAATCATTGTACCAAAAGAGGCATCCTGCAAAAATTTCACAAAATTGACTAAGATATTTGGGGTTTACCCGGTTTAGTTGGCGGATTCCCCACGACGGCGTTGCCGGCGGCGATCACGGTTTTTCAGGATCGGCACTTTGCTTTCGTTTCCTTTTAACAAACGACCGATATTCTTCTGGTGCGTCAGCAATACCATCAGGGCGATGGCGATAGCGAAAACACGGTAAGCAGGATTATCTACATTAAAAATAACGAGTATAAAAATAGGGAAAGCGATACTAGCCAGGATGGAGCTCAGGGAAACAAAACGAGTCAGGTATAATACAATAACAAAGATCCCTACACAACCTAATGCGGTCCAGGGGGAGATACCGAGCACGAGGCCAAACAGGGTAGCCACTCCCTTCCCTCCACGGAATTCAGCCCAGATTGGAAAGATATGACCAATTACCGCGGCCAGTCCCAGGCCTGTTTGTAAATTTTGAAGATGTACCTCGCTGTCGGCATATTCGGGTAATAAAAGCGCAAGCTTCACGGCGAGAATTCCTTTGAGCATATCCACGATCATTACAACCGTTCCCCATTTAGGACCAAGTATACGATAGGTATTAGTAGCGCCGGCGTTGCCGCTGCCATAGTCACGTATGTCAATGTCAAAAAAATGCTTGCTGACCCAAACAGAAGTGGGTATGCTGCCAATCAGGTAGGCGAGAACTATTAATAAAAGTTCATTCATAGAACCCCCCTAATGGGGAAGGCAAAAATAAGCAAAAAAAGAAAGGGATAACACTAATTTAATCTAAAACTCATGCCCATTTAACGAGTAAACCTTAAGGCGATCCAGTTGTTTTCCGTGGTCCTTTCGTTAAATACCAGCGGGAATTTACCGGCTTCGGCTAAAATGTCAGTTTCATCTGTTTCCAGTAATCCACTCAGTAATAAAACCCCTTTGGGCTCTAAATTGCTGACAAGTTGAGAAAAATTCTCTACAATCACATTCTTATTGATATTCGCGAGGATAATATCATAGTATTTTCCGGGGTCAACCCGGTCAGCTTTGACCAGTTGTATTGTTGAGGCGGCATTGTTTTCTACATTCTCTCTAGCATTGTTAATACTCCAGTCATCGTTATCGATAGCAATCACAGCGGCAGCGCCTAACCTTTCCGCCAGGATGGCAAGGATACCAGTCCCGGTTCCGAAGTCAACAACTTTTTTCCCGCTAAAATCGATTTTTCTCATTTGCTGCAACATCATCAGTGTAGTGGCGTGATGGCCGGTACCGAAACTCATTTTGGGAGTAATGATGATTTCGTGCTTTACACCGGCAACAGGCTCATGGAAAGAAGCCCTGATCGCTACAAAATCATCTACGATGACGGGCCGGAAACCCGATTCCCAGGCAGCATTCCAGTTAATTTCTTCAATGACCGACCGGTCAAAAGAAAGATCATGGCGGTTTGCGATTTCATGGAGTGAAGTTTCGTCCAGGTCGTCGGCAGGAATAAAGGCTTTAAAAAACCTCTCCCCTTCCTCGAAGCCTTCGAAACCGACCTGGGCTAGTTCTGCCACTAATAATTCAGTTTGCTCCGAAGAGATATTATTAAATGTTATTTGAATATAGTTAGCCACAGATGAATACAAGTTAGCCAAGGATTTCACGAATACCACGACTCAATACAATTAAATACAGATTGATTGCCTTCGGCAAAAATTGTTAGCCACAGATTACACGGATTCACACGGATTCACACGGATGAACGCGTATTGGCTGCCGAAGTGGCCTTATTTACAATTTAACCACCGAACAAACTCATTCAAGGGTCAAGCTGTATTCCTGTATTTATCTGTGTTAATCCGTGTAATCTGTGGCTAAGTATTTTTCATTTTCAGAATTTCGTAGCCAAAAAAAATAGCCCCCATCAAGAGGCTATTCAAGTATAGTATAGTGCTGGTCTCAGCTTTGCCGGTCTTCTTCCTGCCTTGGTTGGCCCTGTCCATCTGGTTTTGGGATCAGGATCTTCCTTGACAATTTGAACTTACCGGATTTAGGATCGGTACCGATCAGTTTCACTTTCATCACATCGCCTTCCCTTACGATACCTTCAAGTGTTTCCAGTCGCTTCCAGCTTATTTCACTGATATGAACCAGTCCCTGCTTACCGGGCATAAATTCAACAAAGGCACCAAAGGGCATGATCGATTTAACGACGGCTTCATACACATCACCTACGGACGGGACTGCCGTAATTCCTTTGATCCATGACACCGCTTTATCAACACCTTCTTTTTTAGTACCAAAGATGCTGATCTCACCCATATTGTTCTTCTCTTCCAGATTGATCGTTGTTCCTGTTTCCCGCTGGATCTCCTGGATTACTTTACCACCTGGCCCGATTACCGCGCCGATGAACTCTTTATCAATGAACAGTTTCACCATTCTCGGTGCATGTGGCTTCACATCATTCCTTGCTTGGGGGATAGTAGCATACATCGCATCAAGAATATGGAGACGGCCTTCTTTGGCTTGTGCCAAAGCTTTGCGCATCACATCCATGCTTAAACCATCTACTTTGATATCCATCTGTACACCACAGATACCATCTTTTGTACCTGTTACTTTAAAGTCCATATCACCCAGGTGATCTTCATCCCCGAGGATATCGGTCAGTACAGCGAACTGTCCTTCTTTGCTGATCAATCCCATCGCCACACCGGAAACGTGTTTAGGGATAGCAACACCAGCATCCATCAGGGCCAGTGAACCGGCACAAACAGTCGCCATGGAAGAAGAACCATTTGATTCCAGGATATCACTCACCACCCGAACCGTATAAGGGAAATCACCACCCGGCATCATTTTCTTCAGGGAACGCATGGCGAGGTTACCGTGACCGACTTCGCGACGGCCCACACCTCTCATCATCTTCACTTCACCCGTTGAGAACGGGGGAAAATTATAGTGTAAAAAGAACTTAGAATAATCAGAAACGGCAGCGCTTTCGATCAATGTCGAATCCAAAGGAGTTCCTAAAGTAACCGTAGTAAGTGATTGTGTCTCACCCCTGGTGAACAAAGCAGCGCCATGCGGGGAAGGCAATACATCCACTTCCATGTTCAGGGCACGAACTTCATCGAGCTTACGGCCATCCAAACGCACTTTATCATTCAGGATCATATCCCGTACCACGTAATATTGCAGGTCGGCATAATAGGTCTTTGCCCATTTTTTTACATCGTCCGGTAAACTTCCATCATCTTCTTTAACCAGTTCTTTTTTCAGGTACTCCATCAGTTCTTCCTGGATGGCGGCGAATTTATCGGAACGGTCATGTTTGGCTAAAGCGCCCTTGGCCACTTCATACACTTTTGTTTTTGCAAAAGCATTTATCTTTTCCCGCAATTCTTCATTGTGGAGAGGTTTGGCATATTCTCTTTTAGAAGTAACTCCTTTTAACGCTCTAAGTTCTTCCTGTGCCTTTACCTGTATTTTGATTGCTTCGTGCGCCACTTCGATCGCTTTGATAAGATCTTCTTCCTGGCATTCATTCGCTTCACCTTCCACCATCATGATATTCTTATTGGTGGCAGCGATGATGAATTCAAAATCAGCCTTTGCCAGTTCACTGCGCGAAGGATTGACCAGGTATTGTCCGTCAACGCGGGCAACACGTACTTCGGAAATGATCTCCTGGATAGGAATATCAGAAACTGCTAAGGCAGCAGAAGCAGCCAGGCAGGCCATAGCATCCGGCATCACTTCAGGGTCGCTGGAAATAAGCGTAACCAGTACCTGTACTTCACAGAGATAATCTTCCGGGAATAACGGGCGAAGCGCCCTGTCGATCAAACGGCTTGTCAGGATCTCGTAATCATTCAGCCGAGCTTCTCTTTTGAAGAAAGACCCGGGGATACGGCCTGCAGAAGCAAATTTTTCCTGGTAGTCTACCGACAAGGGGAAAAAACTTTGTCCTTCTTTCGGCTCTTTATTGGCAACGACTGTGGCAAGGATAATACAATTACCCTGGCGAACGGTTACTGAACCATCTGCCTGGCGCGCCAGCCGGCCGGTCTCGATGATCACTTCCTGACCATCTCTTATAGTAAATCTTGATTGTAAAGGTTGTGAAAGCATAAAAATAGAATTAGAAATAAATAATAAGGAATAAAAAATAAGGAAGTTTCCGTGCTCCGGGTGACAGTGAAAATGCTGTAGTCCAAAAACACTTATTCCCAACATCGTCTGAAGAAGTTGGGAATAATCGATTATGAGGCATTTATTCTTTACAAAGTGTAGAGAGAAACTTCCGATAAAAGACTTTTCCAAACACCCCTCCAGGGATGAGGCGTCTTATTTCCTGATTCCGAGTTTCTCAATCAACTGGCGATAACCTGTAAGATTATGCTTTTGCAGGTAGTTCAATAAACTCTTCCGCTGACCTACCATCTTCATCAGGCCCCGGTGAGTAGAGAAATCTTTTTTGTTTTCCTGTAAATGGCCGCTGATCTGGCTGATCCTTTCAGTCAACAGGGCAATTTGACCCTCAGTAGAACCGGTATTCGTGGCCGCACCGGCATACATCGTTACAACAGAAGCTTTTTTTTCTTTCGTTAATGGCATCTTTTTAATTTTTAAATTTCATCCGAGTTTTTGCATCTTGTTTTTAAGACGGCAAAGGTAAGGCAGATATAGCTAATAGCAAAGGTTTCCAGCCATTTTTTTACCCCGGTTTCTCACCGTTTTAGCTGGTTTTCAGACTATAACTCTAATTTTGAGCCATGCAGCTTTCGCAGGACACAAAGAACATCCTTGGCCTCCAGTTACCAACCGACCCCCGATGGGTGAACCTGGCCGAAAAATCAATGACAGAGATCCTCACCGATCATGCTTATTGTGAACAAAAAGCGGCTACAACCTGTATCTCCCTGATTCAACGATACAGTGATAAGGAGCGAATGGTGACAGCACTCTCCCCCATCGTAACGGAAGAATGGGGTCATTTCCGGCTGGTGCTGGCCGAATTACAGAAACGTGGTCTGAAACTGGGTAAGCAACGAAAGGATGAATATGTAAATGCATTGTTGCTTTTCCAGCGAAAAGGCGGCCATATTAACGACCGCTTCCTGGACCAGATGCTGACGATGGCCTTAATTGAAGCACGAAGTTGTGAACGGTTCAAACGATTAAGCGAAGGGTTAAAGGACTCCTACATGCAGCAGTTCTACCGCCGTTTTATGGAAAGTGAAGCAGGACATTATACCCTGTTCATTGAATTAGCGGAAACATATATCGATAAAGAAAAGGTAAAGACCCGCTGGAATGAATGGCTGGATCATGAGGCAGGGGTCATACAAACAATGGATGTCCGCGGCGACAGGATACATTAGGCTAAGAGATGAAAGGAGTGAAAAGTGTTAAGGAGGATGTCTTTAGAAGTTGCCTGTCGCTGGGCATATACGTGCATTGTAAATTAATTATCTCTTTTTCTCTTTTCACTCCTTTCATCTCTTAGCCAAAATTCCCGCAATCGATTGAACAATCTTTCTTATCGTTGTTTGATTAATTTCATCCACAATGAAGACCGCAGTTTACTCGGAAGCGCTCGCCGCCGCCAGCCCGCAGAATGATCCTGTGGTGTTACCCATGCCTAACGGCCTGATCAATCAAACTTATAAAGTGACCATCCGCAGTACCGGCGATAAATTCCTGCTGCAACAGATCAATACAGCCGTCTTCGCGGAACCGGCAGAACTGCAATCCAATTATGAGACGATCTGGTCCTGGCTGGAAGAAAAGAAAAATAAAGGAGCCGACCCCATTTCTATTCCAAGACCACTTCGTTTTCCCGGTGGCAACAGCATATTCTTCGACAGCCATAACAGGTATTGGAGGATTGTTGAATTCATGAATGGAACTCAAACTATTCCGGTTGCCGGGAATCCTGAACAAGCCAGGAAGGTTGCGGAAACATTTGCCCGTTTTACCGCAAGCTTCGCCTCCTTTGATGATTCATCGCTCGCGATCACCATACCCGGGTTCCATGACCTGTCCTTACGTTTCCGGCAATTCCTATCCTCGCTGCATAGCAGGAATTATGAGCGGTTAATGAAGGCTGCTCCCTTAGTGGATGAATTGAAAAAAAGAGAACATTATGCCAGTTTTTATGATGTGATGACAGGATCGGATGCTTTCAAAAAAAGAGTCATGCACCACGATGCCAAAATATCGAATATACTTTTTGACGAAGAGACCGGGCAGGTCGTCTGCCCAGTCGACCTGGATACCTGTATGCCGGGTTATTTCTTTTCTGATCTTGGTGACATGATCCGTTCCATGACCTGCAGTGAAGATGAAAACAGCATCCATTTCGATGCGATCCAAATCCGGGAAGATTTTTACAGGGCTATCCTGCAAGGCTATCTTAATAAAATGGGTGACCATTTAACAGGAACTGAGAAAAAATATATTCACCATTCCGGGATACTTATCATTTATATGCAAGCTTTGCGTTTCCTGGCGGATTTCCTGAATGGCAATATTTATTACCGGGTCAGCTACCCTGCGCAAAACTATGACCGGGCAAAGAACCAACTCGTGTTATTACAGCAATTAGAGAAGTTCCTGGGTGAACACTACCAGGTTACTGTATAACCTATTAATTTTCATGATAATATTTAGGCCGGATCTACCAAATAATGGGTATTGGTTGTTTACCTGAGTTATGGTATATTTCACGAAAATTACCAAAACTACCACCACATGAAAAAGTTGTTAATCACCTCTGTTTTTAGCTTTTCTTTCCTAGTTGTTACCACTTCCTTTTCCACGCCTAAAAAAATAAGGACATATTTTAATGTTGTCGCCACCTACCCTGATGGCTCTGAAAAAGTGAACGTGACCACGGATCCGCAAACAGCAAGGATCTTTGTCAATGGTGTACTGACCGGTACAGGAAGCATTGTTGTTACAGTAGGGAAAAATGATTGTGTAAGAGTAGAAGTAAAACAGGAAGGTTATATCCAGGAAGTAAGGACCTATTGTGATAAAAAAGGCATGACAAAACCCCCGAACTCAGATTATATCCAGTTACAGCAAGACGAATCTTACACATCATCCATTCAATCGGATGTAGCCAACAACGAGATCCTGCTGAGTGTAAGAAAAGGTAAATCCCGTGATGAAGCGTGGAGAACAATCGTACAAACTGTTTTAAGCAAATTTGATGTGCTGGAAAACAATGATGAGAAATCAGGTTACCTGCGTACCGCCTGGGTTGGTGTCGTTTTTGCGCGATCGAACAATACAATCCGGACAAGAGCTATCATCAAACTTTCTTCCGAAGAGCCCCTGGCCTTTAAGATCAAACTTGTTTCTGAAGAATCAGGCCGGGCCGGCACCTCTTTCAGTTCGGATGAACAGTTCAAACCCTTTGGCCGTATCCTGAAAAAATACGATGGCTTTATTGATGAACTGAATACCAAACTGTCTAACTAGATCCGGGTAACAGCACCGCCGCTTGCTGCTGCAAAAACGTCAGCATCATAACCGGTTCGTTTCTTATAAAATAATTTAAGCTTTGACGCGAAATCGTCGAAGCTTATTTTTTGGACCAGGGCGATCGCGCATCCGCCAAACCCCGCTCCCGTCATCCTGGCGCCGCAGCAATCTTTGTACTCTTTGCAGAAATCAATGATGGTATCCAGTTCTTTTCCCGTTACTTCATAGAGTTCCTTCAGTGACTGGTGGGAAGCAAACAGAAGTTTGCCAAAAGTTAACCAGTCACTTGTTTGCAGGGCTACCGTAGCATCCCCGACCCTTGCATTCTCTGTTACCACATGCAGTGCCCTCCTTCTGAGTACGGGGTCATGGATCAGTTCCTGGTTTAATTCAAAGGAAGCAATATCGAGATCGCAAAGTTCCTTAATGGATAATTCTTTTTTCAATGCACCCAGCGCAAGGCCGCATTCCGCGAACCGTTCATTGTATTTTGATTCTTCAAGCGCCCTTTTCCTGTTGGTATTAATAATGACCAGTTGGTATTCGCCCGTATCAAAAGGCAGGTATTCATATACGAACGTATCGCAATTCAGCAACAAGGCCTTATTCTTTTGTCCAAGTGCCACCGTGAACTGGTCCATAATACCACAGCTGACACCGATAAACTCATTTTCCACTTTTTTCGCGAGAAGAGCGATGTCTTTGCGGGAAATATTCAACCCCATAAGTTCACTGGCAGCAAAAGCCGTCAGCACTTCTATTGAAGCTGAGGACGAGAGACCTGCACCAATCGGTAGATCGCCGTCGAAAAGCAGGTCCATTCCCGGGAGTTCATGCCCTTCCTGGAGCAATTCATGGAACACTCCCAGCGGGTAATTGAACCAATCCTTCCCGGCTTTAGTATAAGAAGATTGTACATGGAGTGAAGCGGTAGCCGGGAAACCCATGGATTGAAAACGAAAGGTCTTATCAATATTTCTTCCCGCCGCCAGGTAAGTACCCCGTGAAATAGTACAGGGCATTACACTTCCGCCATTGTAATCGATATGTTCACCGATAAGATTAACACGGCCGGGACAAAAGAAAACTCCTTCGGGTTCCCGCCGGAAACGATTGCGGAATTCTTTAATCAATTCATCTGCAGTCATGCAATTTGTATTATTTTCATTCTATGCCGGTACAGCAACAGACCTGTCTTACCCATTCACCTGGTGAAGATATTTATTTGTTCACGTTGAGCAATGCTGCAGGAACCACTGTGCGGATCACTAATTACGGCGCCATCATCACTTCATTTATCCTCCGGGACAGCCATGGAATCCTGAATGACATTGTACTTGGTTTTGAAAGACCCGAAGAATATTGGAAAAAGGGCTACCTGGAACAGTACCCCTGGTTTGGCTGTGCGGTAGGCCGGTATGCCAACCGTATCAAAAATGCGGAGTTTGAACTCGACGGGAAAAAATACCAGCTCGCAAAGAACCGGGGGAATGACCAGTTGCATGGTGGCGAGGGTGGTTTCGACCGGAGAACCTGGCAGTTTCTTCGCATGGGGGATGATCCCTGTTCCTTTCTTGAATTAAAATACCTGAGTCCCGATGGTGAAGAAGGATTCCCCGGCAACCTGGAAACAACCATTCGTTTTGAATTGAATGATGACAATGAACTGAGTTATGAATATACTGCTACAACAGACAAGCCAACAGCTGTCAACCTTACCCATCACAGTTATTTCAACCTCAACAATGGAAAAGGAACGATTGAAGAACATGAAGTCATGATTCATGCCAACCAGACACTTGAACAGGATAATTTACTGCTGGCAACGGGACGTGAAGTTCCGGTGGAAGGAACAGCTTATGATTTCAGGCAATTCCGCCAGGTGGGTGAAGGCCTCACCCGGGTGAAAGAATATGACAAAAGTTTTGTCGTGGATAAAACAAAATCCCGGTTACTTGCCGAAGCAAGATCACCCCAATCGGGCGTCCACCTGCAGCTTTACTCTACGGAACCTGTTATCCATTTTTATTCCGGTAAATGGACGCCTGTTGTGAAAGGCAAGAACGGAACGGTATATGGCCCGCTATCTGGTTTTTGTTTAGAAACTCATAAACATCCGAACGCCGTAAACTTGCCGCATTTTCCGAATACTATTTTGCGGCCGGGTGAGATCTATCACCAGAAGACAACTTATAAAATAATAGTTTAGCAATTATCTGAAAGTTCTGGATTTAAACACAGAGATACAGAGTTGTTGAGTTGCACAGAGATAATAACCAAAAGCGAGCTCTGTGCTCCTCTGTTTCCCTGTGCCTCTGTGTTGAGACCTCTCAGGAGATCAGGTTTGAGAAAAATAAACGATCTCTTCTTTAAGATCGAGGAAAGGATGTTTCTCCTGTAAAGCCCTTGCCTTTTCAAAATGTGAAGCAAGGAATTGCTGGTGGGCTTTTGTCCCCGCCTGAAAGGCTTTATGCTTTCTTGCGATGACAATCTTTTTTACTTCTTGCATCAGTTGCTGGGTGGGTTCATCAATACAGGCTTCAGCAAACTTCTCTAATACGAATTCCGTGGCAGGATAATTCGGATGTACCAGGTCAATATCATAGAACCGGTAATCCCGCAATACATCGATCACGAGTTCATAGGCCGGGAAATAATAAGCTTGCTCAAACTGGCTGACGATATGGTGGACCGACTCGATAAGCCGGGCTTTACTGCGGTTATTCTCCACCACCCCATCCCGGATATGCCGGACCGGGCTAACTGTAAAAATGACCTGGAGACGGGGATTGAACGCCAGCAATTGTTGCAAACAATCCTGCAGCATAGCGGTTGTCTCTTTTATTTCCAGCAACTGTTTATCAAACCATTGGGCTGGCGCCCGGTGGCAATTGGCCACCCCTGTTCCCAATCTTTCCGGTGATCCGGCGAGTTTTGTAAGGCGATAGGAGAAGGAAGATCCAAGTGTAATAATTAAGTGATCCGCTTCTTTTAAAAACACATGCGCTCTTTGCTGTGATTCATTGATGGCCTTTACGGCTGCCGGCAGGTTCATGTTGGAGAACCTTGAATGATGCTGCCAGCTATGCCAGACTTCATTTAGCATGAAAAGACCGGTTTCTGTGTATAGTTGGGGCTGAATATAAGAAAGCAGGCTTTGGCATACACTGGCAGGATCGAATAATATACCGTTGGGGTTTTGCAGTACAGAAAATTTCAGGTCTGCCAGCGCATTGCCGATATGTTCGGTAAAACAGGACCCTGTGAGCAGTAGTTTATCAGTATACCTAACAGGTTTTACCGGCTTCTTCAGCTCTATGTTTAGCATCAGGTCCATATTCCGTATTAAATAAAGATTTCGCCTGCGATCCGCAGGCTTTCGGCCAGGGCATTTTTATCAAGACCCGTAAGCAATTGCTGTTCTTCAAAATAAGGGATCATAAGTTCGGTGTTCATATTCCCTACCAGTTCATCATCAGCCATGGGACAACCGCCGATACCTTTCAACGCACCGTCGAATCTTTTACAGCCTGCTTTCACCGCCGCTTCCAGTTTTTCTTTCCAGTTCCCGGGCGTGGAATGCAGGTGAACCCCGATCTCTGTTCCCGGCAGGGTATCCACCAGGTATTTTGTCATATCATAGACCTGTTCTGCAGTTGCAATCCCTACGGTATCAGCAAGAGAGATGATACCGATATCAAGTGCCACCAGCCTGTTCACCCATTCAAAAACAATTTCCTCGGAATAACGATCGCCGTAAGGGTTTCCAAAACCCATGGAAATATAGATCACTAATTTTTTTCCCGTTTTGATACAAAGGTTCTGTATTACTTCTACCCTATCCAGTGATTCCGCGATCGTGGAATGCGTATTTCTTTGCTGGAAAGTTTCAGAAACAGAAAAAGGAAAACCCAGGTAATGAATCTCGTCATAAATACTTGCTTCATTGGCACCCCTTTCGTTTGCAATAATGGCCAGCAATTTGGAGCGGCTATCCGCTGTGCTAAGATTCTTTAATACCAGTGCTGTATCTGCCATTTGCGGGATGGCTTTGGGAGAAACGAAACTCCCGAAATCAATGGTATCAAATCCTACTTTTAAAAGAGAATTAATATACTCTACCTTCTTTTCTACAGGTATAATATTCTTCCATCCCTGCATCGCATCCCGGGGGCATTCAATAAGTTTGATATTTCCGGTATTCATATAGTCAAAGTTACGATCCCGGACCCATCAGCGCTAACAGGGAGCTGGTCTATTTGCGAAGCCCATTTACTTTATCCTGGAGGAATGTAAAGAACCTGTTCCTTTCTTTCTCCCCGGTTCCGCTGATCAGGGTAGACCGGCTCCTGAGGGTATGAAACCCATTGAACACGCTTTCATTGAACCTGCGGTCATTGGTGAGCATATAACTAAAAACATTGTAGGGAATAAAAGACATTTTAGAATTATCCAGCTCCACAAGGATGGTATTACTTCCCAGCACCACTTCGTTGACATAGAATTGCACAGAGGCCCTGTGTATGATTTCCGGGTCACCGGGCATGAACTTCACTCCACGTTCTGACTGCAAACGCAAATGATCAAGGGTTTGCTGGAAAGCATCCACGATAGCCGTAACATCCGCTGCATATTTAAAACCTCCCGAATCTTTATAAAACTTTACCTGGTTCAGCGTGCTGTTGATACTTTCTTCATTCCAGAGTTCCACGCTGGGTATCCGGTTATATTCCTGTATGATCTGCTGCCCAATCGCAAAACAATCGCTGAACATGAATTCATCCAGCGAAAATAGTTTACCGGCATAGGCCGGGTCATTATGAATGGATTTCGCCCACACAAATGTTTTAAAAGCGGCCAGGGTGGGAAAAAGGTAAAATTCCCAGATCGGCATATCCTTGCACAGGTAAAGCATCTGCTTCTCTTTAAAGGAATTCATGTATTGCAATTGCTGCAGCATCGAGCTCAATACATCGGTAAAAGAGAAATTCGTCTTTTCAAGATCAGGCGCCCGGAAAACAACCGTATCGGTCTTTAACTGGAGTAACTGGTCGAGTGAGAGATGATAATGTTCGCAGATTATTTTCAACTCCGTCATCGTAATGGGCTTTTCACCCCTGATTCGCCGGTAAACACTATCGGCGCTCAGGCCGAGCAGTTCTTCGAGCTCATCCACCAACGAAAGATGAGGAGGCAATTTCTCTTTCAGGTGATTGAAGAGTTGTTGTTGCAGTTCGGTGGTTTGCATATTTCATAAGGAAATTACGGAAATTCCGTAAAACCCAATCCTTCTTTACGGAATTCTGCCAATTCCTCCCCCTGTATCTCTTTTTGAAGTCGAAATCCTTTCCCCTGCAAGACCAGCGTATACCACAAACCGGGTATCTGCTTTTTAAAGAAGTGTTAAGGCTTTTTCCCATTATGTTTCGCTTTAGGTGGAGGTTATGTTTGTCCCGTATACTAAAACCACCAATTATGAAACCAATTAACTACCTCATTGCTTTCGCAATTATCCTGGTAACGAATGGCAAGATCAACGCACAGCAAAATGCGTTGCTGCCAGAAACAAGAGATCCCGGCGAAAAAGTACTGTCCCCCAAAAAACAGCTTAATTTTTTCGTAGTAACAAAAAGAAAGAAGGGAAAAATCGATCCGGCTACCCGCTTCAATGTATTACGCACCAAATTGAAAGGATTATTTAAAAAAGAAAAATTTATGGCTGTGGTCGCCCGTAGCGGTGATAAAATGTCGGGCCGTGTTCTGCATCACCTCCATAAACACAATGCGCGGATCGGGACGATCTGGTTCGACTCACACGGTATGTATAAAAAAGGATATTCCCTTTTCTTTATCGGTCATGATGAGTACAGCTATAAAACCTTAAGGGATTCAGGTACCAGGGCCCCTCTTGAGTTACTAGCACCCTATATAGACAATAATACAAAGATCGTGATTGGATCCTGTTATGGAGGCGCCACCTATCACCGCTCTTCCATTGATTATAAAGATACCACCCGGATGAATGGCGATTCCCTGATGATATCGATGGGGGAACTGCTGCCAGGAGCGAAAATATATGCATGCGAAAGCTGGGTAATGACAAAACCAGGGCTCTTCCTGAAAAGACAAGCCGTTGCCGGGGCACCTACCCGTAAACTATTCCGGGATGTATGCTACCAGCCTGCCTGGGAAAACATCAGTAAATGGAATGAATATGATGCCGGTAACAAATCTTTCCGCGCCGTGAACCCTGTAGCCCTGGATAAATATGGAAATGTACTGCTGACAAAAAGATGTTATAATGAAAAGAAAGCGGTGAAGAAAGATATCATAAAAAATCTTGCGAAACTCGAAACAGGTCTTTACAAATAATTCTCCTTCAAAAAATAAAATATGAAAAAGGTTTGGATCACCGCTGCCCTGCTGGTAAGCACCGCTGTCTCCGCTCAAAAAATTAACTATACCAGCATAGCTGTCTTCACCACGCAAAATGCCATGCCGTTCGGAAAATTCACGGGACTTTTTTCAGAAACACTCCACCCCGGAATCGAGGCTGGTTATGGTAAAATATTTTCTGCCAAAAAGAAACACGAGTGGACAGCCGAATTAAAACTTGCGTATTTCTATCACCGGTTCGTACAGCACGGAATACCACTCTATCTTAACATGGGGTACCGTTACCTGGTAAAGAAAAACTTTTCCATTGAAACTTCGCTGGGTGCCGGGTATATGCATTCGATTCCCGCAACGGCAAAACTTAAACTGAATAACGACGGGGAGTATGAGAATAACAAGGGAATTGGGAGGATGCAGTCCATCGTCACGTTTAATGCCGGCGTCGGCTATATCCTGCACCCCCGCGCAACCAGGCCCACCAGGATCTTTGCAAGTTACCAGCAACGTGTTCAATTCCCTTTTGTAAAATCATATGTGCCCCTCTTGCCTTATAATAGTTTTATCATAGGTCTGAGCCGTCCATTGTATAAAAAGAACAATTAACCTGTTAATACGATCGGTATGAAAAAAATAGTATGGATTACCTGGGTTGTTTTTATTGCTGCTTCCTGCCGTAAACCCCAGATTTTGGATACCCGCAGTATCGGAGAACCTGTTCCCTGGACCGATAGCAGCAGTACGCACCCAAAAAATGCTCAACTCAGGGCACTGCTTGAAAAGTACAGGAAGAAAGGATTACCAGGTATTTCCCTGCTTGTTAATGATAGCCATGGAACCTGGGTGGGCGCCACCGGCAAAGCAGATATCGAGCACAGTATAGCTTTTGTTCCGGGCACTGTTTCCAAAGCAGCCAGCATCACCAAGCTTTTCATTAGTACCCTGTTGTTCCGGCTGATGGAAGATTCTATCCACACGGGCATTGGTTATAATGCAATTACTACGAAGATATCGCACTGGTTACCTGCAAGGGTCATTAATAAACTTCCTAATGGGGCATTGGTCACCCTTGGGCAATGTATGAATCATGAGACAGGCATCCCGGATCTCATTGAGCAGGATCCTTTCTACCTGGCCGTATTAAACAATCCAAATAAAAAATGGGAACCCGAAGAATTACTGGAGTTCATTTATAACAAGACACCCCTTTTTGCCCCGTCTGACACAGCTATCTATTCCAATACCAATACAATCCTTATTAAAATGGTGATCGATGCGGCTACGGGTAAAAGTCACGCTGCCCTGCTGAAACAATACATCCTGGAGCCCCTGGGTCTGCAGCATACTTATTACCAGCCTTATGATGAACTGCCCAACAGTACGGCGCAGGGTTATTTTGACCTTTATAATAACCAGACTATTGTTAATGTTTCCAACCTGGTGACCGGGAGCGGAAATGGATACGGTGGTTTGTACAGTAATATATTCGACCTCTTTACATTCGGCAATGCTTTATTCGCGCAGCAAACATTATTACTTCCATCCTCTATGGCAAGGATGCAGGTCTATGGCAAACAAGATGATACAAATTTTTATGGCTACGGGATCCAGAAATCATTCCTGGACCAGGGCATTGATTATGGGATCGGGCATAAAGGAAGGGATCTTGGATATACCGCTAATCTATTTTATTTCCCCAATACAGGAGTAACCCATATTTTCTTTATCAATTACGGAACAGACGCGGAAAGTAAATTAAAACCTGTTTTCCGGGAGTTCCAGCAGGAACTGGTTACACTAACACTTCATTAATTCTAAATCTTTCTACAATGAAAAAACAATTATTAGTACTCGTTGCAGTTCTCTCTCTACTTGCCAGTTCCTGTAAAGTAGCAGGTACGTTGTATCCCTTGTCACAGGAGGAGAATGATTTTATTTTTAAAAAAGAATTGATCGGGAAATGGGAAGACCCCAAAGACCGCTCGGGTTATTATAGGGTAGATACCCTGAAGGGGAAAAGAGGCAGGCACTACCAGGTAGAAACCGTTTTCGGGAATAAAGAAACGGGTTCTATGGATACAAGCAGGTTCAATGCAACTCTTGTAAGTATCAGCGGATGGTATTACCTGGACTGCTGGGTAGATATGGAAAACCAGTTTTCTGCTACCGATAAAAGTTATGAAGACTGGTTAATAGCGCGGCATTTTATCTTCAGGTTATCCTTTCCCGGAGCAAACAGCATTGAATTATCGACCCCTGACCCGGAAGAACTGGTAAAACTGATCGATCAGAAAAAGATCCTGTTGCATTACGCAAAACTGAAAAAAGATGATTACCTGATACTGGATAAGCCCGCCGTGTTACAAAAGGGATTTACTGAGTCAAAAAAATACCCTTTATTGTATAAGGATAAATATATCCTGCACAGGTCATCATGATCTTTGTCTCATCACTTCATAAAGGATGATCCCGGTAGCAACCGAAACATTGAGTGATTCAAAATCACCTGCCATCGGGATCTTCATTTTTTCATCGCAGATCTTCATCAACGCCGGGTAAATACCTTTCTCTTCGCTGCCCATTACTATTGCGCAGGGTTCTGCCAAGTTGATATCACTGATCTTTTTACCAGCTGCCATTTCGCTGGCAAAGACCTTTATCCCGTTCAGGTGAAGATCATCCACGGTTTTCATTAAACTGTTGACACGACAAACGGCGATTTTTTCCAGGGCGCCGGCCGATGTAAGGATCGCATCCTCGTTCAGTGCCCCCACTCCCTTGTCAGGGATGATGATAGCATGAACACCGGTGCAATAAGCCGTTCTTGCGATGCCCCCGATATTCCGGATATCGGTTATCCCGTCGAGGATGAGGAATAACGGCGTTTCGCCACTTTCGGTAACCAGTGAAATCACATCCTGGAGGTTTTGATACTGTACTTTGGCGATCTGTGCCACCACGCCTTCATGATCAGTAATATTAAAGCCATTCAATTTGGCAGCCGGGACATAATTGACAGGCACCCCGTTTTGTGAGGCCAGTCCTTTTATTTCATTGATGTCCTGTCCCTGGGCTCTTGTATCAAGATAAATCCTGTCCAGTTGCTGGCCTGCCTGCAACGATTCTATCACCGCCTTCCTGCCGATGACAAGCGTGTTTTTTTTGGGCCGCTGTTGTTGTTGTCTGAAATTTTTCACTTTGCAAATGTAGGCAAACAAAAAACCCTGCAAGTTTTACAACCAGCAGGGTTTTCAAAGCCCTCTATTACGGAGAGAGCCTGGAGGAGGTTATTTAAGAGAAAAAGCCTTTTTTACTTTCGCAACATAGTCAAGCTTTTCCCAGGTAAACAGTTCTACTTTCCGCGTCACTTTCTTTCCGTCAGGAGAAGTGAAAGTCTTTTCGATGAGTTCAGGCTTCCTGCCCATATGCCCATATGCTGCTGTTTCACTGTAAATAGGATTACGCAGCTTCAGTCGCTGTTCGATAAAATAAGGACGCATATCAAAAATGCTTTCTACAAGCTTACTGATCTCGCCATCATTCATTTTTACAGTAGCCGTGCCATACGTATTCACGTTAATACTGGTAGGCTGCGCTACACCAATGGCATAAGAAACCTGTACGAGTATTTCGCTGCACAAACCGGCTGCTACCAGGTTCTTGGCAATATGCCTGGTGGCATAAGCCGCTGAACGGTCAACTTTGGAAGGGTCTTTACCGCTGAAAGCACCGCCACCATGTGCGCCTTTGCCGCCATAGGTATCCACGATGATCTTGCGACCTGTCAGGCCCGTATCACCATGAGGTCCGCCGATTACGAATTTACCGGTGGGGTTAATATGGTATTTGATATCGTTGTTAAAAAGCTTCGCGTATTTTTTATATTTTGATTTTACCCGCGGGATAAGAATGTTGATGATATCGCTTTTTATCTTTGCCAGCATCTTTCCTTCGGCATCAAAATCATCATGCTGGGTAGAAACAACGATAGCCTCGATACGTACCGGCTGGTTCTTGTCGTTGTATTCCAGTGTCACCTGGCTTTTAGCATCCGGGCGCAGGTATTTAATCTGCTTATTCTCTCTCCTTAAAGCAGCCAGTTCGATCAGCAACTTGTGGGCAAGGTCAAGTGCCAGCGGCATATAATCTTCTGTTTCATTGCTGGCATAACCAAACATCATACCCTGGTCACCAGCTCCCTGCTCTTCTTTCTTCTTCCTGTCAACACCCTGGTTGATATCAGCAGATTGTTCATGGATAGCGGATAACACTCCGCAACTGCTTGCTTCGAACATGTATTCACTCTTGGTATAGCCGATCCTGCGGATAACATCCCGGGCAATTTCCTGTACGTCCAGGTAAGCTTTTGATTTCACTTCGCCGGCGAGTACTACCTGTCCTGTAGTAACCAGTGTTTCGCAGGCCACTTTTGATTGCGGGTCAAAAGCAAGAAAATTATCGATCAGCGCATCAGATATCTGGTCAGCTACTTTATCGGGATGTCCTTCACTTACAGACTCCGATGTAAATAAATACGGCATGTATTAAAAATTTTGAGGTGCAAAGATAAGGGTGTATGCATAATGAAAAAAGTCCACCAGGGTAATAGATGGACTTTTGAACATATCTTAATAAATATTATAATTTGGAATAGATCAGCCGCAATCTCATCTTCTGGCTGGGATGATTGCCTCCACCTACTCTGATCCTGCCTTTAACAAGCGTGGGATTGACAAAGAAGGGAAATACCTGGTCGGTTCCCGGGGGGATACCATAGCTCTCGTTAAGACTAAAAGGAGCAAAAAGCCTCAGGTCGTACAGGGATTGTGAATGTGTGAGCACATGCTGGACATAACGGGACAGATTGAATTTCCAGACCTTGATCGTATTACCGGCTGCATCAACTCCCTTTTCCGGAACCGCACCAAAGCTGTTCAGGCTGAAACCCGAAGGAGTATACAGGAGATCGTAAGGTACGGTCCTGAATTTATAGTTGAGGCTGATCGAAGGATCAGAGGCATCCAGGTACAGCAATTCAGGGGTCCTGAAAACAGTGTCTGAGGGATGATAGATTTCTTCGATGATAAGTTCAGCACGGTGAATAAGACGGTTATTGACAGCAGCCAGGTCAGGTATTTTGATCGTAGCAAAGGTGCCGGGTGAAGCCTGGATATACGCTATCTGGTCTTCTATAGCATCCCCGGAAGTTGCCGCTACGGGTGTTCCCGAATAATCTCTTTGAATATAGTTCGCGGCAGCACTGGCTCCCGCATCCAAAGATGAAGAGCCATTAAAACCAAAATAAGCCACAGCGGCAGAATCAACTACCGGAGCTTTATCATAGTGATAATAGATAGCCAGTTTCGTGTTATTACTCATCAGGTCAAAGCCCATCACCGCCTCGCCGGTATTTCTTGATTGCAGTGCAAACCCTTTGAATTTGGTTCTGAAAATGGAATCATTGAAATAGGCACCATTCGCCAATGAATCATAACCCAGTAAACGGTTGCCAAATGTGTTATTCAATTTTATCCGCAGCTGGTTCTTAGTCGTATCCTTGTAGGCTTTGACCGAATCATCGAGGTTCATCGGCAAAATGGATTTGGAACCAAGGAGGTTAGAATAGGTAAAATTGTTCTGCCTGATAAGGTAAGCCGAATCGGCCCTGAAATCAACATTGTTATCGATCTCGTAGACATCAATGGTCTGCGCAACACTGCTGTCGCCATATGTTTCCAGGTAATTCATCACCAGCACCACAGAATCCAGCCGGAGCTTTGTGGGGTCGGAATTGGCAAAAGCGAACTTGTAAAAGATCGGCTTTAATTCAAGAAAGATCCGGGCATCTGTCTTACCAAAAAAAGGATCATTGTTGATACGCCCAAGGAAAAATTCTTCTTCTCTCGAAATATATTGCGAATCACCGGCCAGGCTGAAGATACCGTTATAGGCATGCACGGTGATACTGGTATCGAAAGTAGTGATATTATCAACCGGGGGAATAAGACCTGCGCCCAATTCGGTAGATTCATTAATCTTGCGGCAGGCTGAAAACAAAATAGCAAAAACAGCTATGAATGAGAATACTAGAGATCTGATCTTCACAAAGTATATTTATGACGGGTTAGATATTATTTATTTGCCTGCAAGGTCGCCATACAGTTGTAAATAGTCTGTTAAATCTCCCCCCGGATTGAAAGGCAACGTCTTCTTACCCCGCACTTTAGTGAACTCTTCAAGGAGTTTTTTCTCAATCTTTTCTGCGCCGAAAGTAATGGCATCTGCATAGGTGGCACCACCACGGAACATTGCCGTATTCGTACCTTCTTTAAATACTTCAAGATCTTTTTCTTTCAGGGAAGGGTGGATAAGAGCTTTCTTGATAAAGCTGCTCCCGAGTTTTTCTTTAAAAGTATTTTGTCCGATCGTGAAAACGATTTTGCTGTGCGCAAAAACCGGTTCTTTTTTATAGAGCGTTTTTAAATAAGCGGGAATCAGCCCGGTCATCCAGCCACTGCAGTGAATGATATCGGGAGGCCACCCAAATTTCTTTACCGTTTCCAGGGCTCCCTTGCAGAAGAATACGGTACGCAGATCATTATCATCATACCATTTATCCTGCTCATCATGGAAAACAAACTTGCGTTTGAACAGGTCTTCATTATCGAGAAAATAAACCTGCAGGCGGGCGCTGGGAAGAGAAGCCACTTTGATCTGTAATGGCATATCATCATTATCCACGGAAACATTGATACCGGAAAGTCTTACCACTTCATGGAGACGGTGACGGCGTTCGTTAATACTCCCAAAACGGGGCATGATGCAGCGAACCTCGAAATTGTTATCATTAGCCTTGATCGCTAACCTGTTGACGATCTCTGAAAATTCAGTCAGCTCCAGGTAGGGTGACATCTCGTTAGCGATAAATAAAATTCTTTTCTTTGCTGACATATCTGAGCCGTTTAATTTACATCCCGTTGGTAAAAGGTGGCAAAGGTAGTTATTTTACGCTGAATTGGGATGTTTCAGAAGAGCTTAGCTCCTAATCATTAAAAAGCATGATCTTATTTAAAAAAACAGCAGATCTTCGTAAGTGGCTTGATGATCAGTCTAAAAAAGGCAACTTAACTGGTTTTGTACCCACCATGGGTGCCTTACATGAAGGACATATTTCACTGATCGAAGCCAGCCACAACGAGAACAGCGCCACAGTTTGCAGCATCTTTGTCAACCCTACCCAGTTCAACGACCCCAAAGACTTTAAAAAATATCCCGTCACCATTGAAACGGATATCGCGATGCTCGAAGCTGCCGGTTGCACTGCGCTATTCCTTCCTTCGGTGGAAGAAGTCTATCCGGGCGGATTAATAGCTGCCCGTCACTACAACCTGGGTTACCAGGAAACGATATTGGAAGGAAAATTCCGGCCCGGACATTTCCAGGGTGTTTGCCAGGTGGTTCATCGCTTACTCGAAATCGTTCAGCCTTCTCATCTCTATCTCGGGCAGAAAGATTACCAGCAATGTATGGTGATAACAAAACTGACTGAACTGATCAATAAAGACAGCACGATAAAGATCAGGATCTGTCCCACCCTCCGGGAAGAAGACGGTCTTGCCATGAGCAGCCGCAATCGCAGGTTAAATAAAGAAGAAAGGAGAACGGCTACCGCCATTTACCAAAGTCTTCGGTTGGTAAAAGAAAATCTTCACCCTGATAACCTGCTCTCCCTTCAGCAGGAAGCACAGCATATGCTCCGGAAAGCCGGCTTTACCATCGACTATGTTGAAATTGCAGATGCTGAAGATCTTTCACCTGTTGTCAATTGGGATGGGAAAAAAAAGCTTGTAGGATTGGTGGCCGCTTTCTTAAATGAAGTAAGACTGATTGATAATATGCTTTTGAATTAAAATTTCCTGACCTGGTTGAACAGGGAATCTTATAGCTTGCACAGGTGCGAAGAGATTGGCTTTATATCCTGTGAACTCAACCTTCCCTGCATGAAATTGACCCACTCCCCTTATTTGTTATTTGCCTATTTTCGGATTCTATGAACAGGCGTATCCGCACCATATTACAATATACTTTTTTCCTGGGCCTGGGCATTTTTCTTGTATGGTGGTCGATCAAGGACCTGACAGCAGATGACCGGTCACAGATCAGGAATGCGCTGCGTACGGCAAGATACTGGCTCATTATTCCTGTATTTGGTATTTTATTCCTGAGTCATTTTATAAGGGCCCTGCGCTGGCGTTTACTGATCGAGCCATTGGGGTTTATGCCCTCCAAAGCCAATACCTTTTTCGCGGTCCTGATCGGTTACCTGGCCAACCAGGCCGTTCCCCGCCTGGGAGAAGTGTTGAAATGTACAGTACTCGCCCGTTATGAAAAGATACCGGCTGATAAACTCGTAGGTACTATTATTCTCGAACGTTTGGTGGATGCACTTACCCTGCTGGCCATCTTTGCGATCACGCTGGCAATCCAGCCTTCGCTTTACTCCCAGATCATAGATACGTTCTTCAACTCCTCTCCTTCTTCATTGCCGGCAAAAGAAAAGAAGACAGCCACCTGGGTCATCCTGCTTATTGTGTTCGGAATTATTGTACTTCTTGTCGCTGCCTGGATGATCATTAAAAAGAAAACAATCAATGACCTTTCGGGGCTTTTAAAAAAGATATGGCAAAGTATCCTCCAGGGTGTGGGAGCAATCAGGCATTTAAAAAAAAGAAAACTGTTCGTCCTGCTGACCATCGCCTTATGGACACTCTACCTTATGGGAGGCTATATAGGTTTCATGGCCTTGCAGGAAACAACCCATTATGGTATCAAAGAGGCGTTCACCATATTATCTGCCGGCAGTATCGGTATGATCGTTACACCGGGCGGTATCGGCGCTTATGCCTACATGATCCAGAAAACCATGCAGCTATATGGGCTCAACGAGGGCATCGCTCTTGCTTTTGGATGGATACTCTGGCTCGCAACGACGGCTGTTATTCTCATCGGGGGTTTGATTAGCTTTGTAGCGATCCCTTATTACAATAAAAAAAGAACGGGTGAAGCGAGCTGACCTTATACCACAAAAAATCTACCCGCTTGCGCAACTATTGCAAAAAGCCGCGCAATGGCGTTTGCCGGGTAAAAAAATAGTATTTACCAATGGGGTGTTTGATATCCTTCACCCCGGGCATATCTTTTCTCTTTCAGAAGCTGCCAGGGAAGCCGATTACCTGGTCGTGGGGTTGAATGCAGATGCCTCAGTAAAAAGATTAAAAGGGGAAGGACGTCCCGTGAATGAGGAACAATCAAGGGCACTACTCCTTGCCTCCCTGCTGATGGTGGATGCAGTGGTTATATTTGAAGAAGACACACCACTCGAACTCATTAAGTCTTTGCTTCCTGATGTACTTGTAAAAGGTGGCGATTATACCATCGACCAAATTGCCGGGGCCAGGGAAGTAATCGCCGCGGGCGGACGGGTGGTGATCAATTCCCTCCTCGAAGGTTTCTCTACGACCGCGATTATTGAACGATCAAAGAAAGGCTAGAGGCTTTTCCGCAAAACTTAATATCTTCCTTTCCGCCTGTTCATTAATTTTATTGTATACTTCCGGAAACTACGCCCGGAGTATTTAATGCTGAATAATTAATTCTTATGGCTCACCACGATAAAAGAAAAACGATTGCGCGGGATATCAGCTGGCTTTCCTTTAATGCCAGGGTGCTCCAGGAAGCAGCCGATACGACCGTTCCCCTGCGGGAACGGATACGGTTCCTGGGGATCTTTTCCAATAATATGGATGAATTCTTCCGGGTAAGGGTCGCTACGTTGCGGAGAATGATCCACTTTGGCAATAAGGCCAATATGCACCTGGAGAATAATCCCCAGCAGATCATCGACGAGATACAAATGACGGTGCTGAACCAGCAGGGAGAATTCAACAGGATTTGGGAAGAAGTGATGGCACAACTCAAAGAGCAAAAGATCTATATCCGAACCGAAAAAGAATTAAATATTGAGCAACAAAATTTTGTACGGAACTATTATGAAGAAGAAGTCAGTTCGGATATCATCCCGCTGATGATCGAGAATATCCCGGAATTCCCGGCGTTAAGGGATAAATCCATTTACCTCGCCGTGGTTATGTGGAAGAAAGAAAGCGCATTGAAAAGAAAGTATGCCCTTATCGAGATACCCAGCCGGGCCCTGGGCCGCTTCACCATCCTTCCTGCTTCCAAACCTGAAGAGAGTCATATTATCCTGCTGGAGGACGTGATCCGCTTCAACCTGCCTGATATCTTTTCTTATTTCGGGTATGACCAGTACCACTCCCATATATTTAAAGTTACCCGCGATGCCGAGATGGATATGGACGAGGACCTTTCCACCAGTATCACCCAGAAGATCGAAAAAGGTATCAAGAACCGCCGCAAGGGAAAACCGGTACGTTTTGTATATGACAGGGAAATGGACCCGGGATTGCTTGAATACCTGGTACGCAGGCTTAACCTCAGTAAAAGAGATAACCTGATACCGGGAGGCCGTATCCATAATTTCCGGCACTTCATGGATTTCCCCGAACAGGTATTCAAAGAAAAACGCCAGCGTAAAAAACCATTTGATCATCCCCTGCTCACGGAACGCAGGGTATCGGATGTGATCCTGGAAAAAGATATCATGCTGCATTTCCCCTATCATTCTTTTTTACCACTGATCGACCTGATACGGGAAGCTTCCTTTGACCCGGATGTCATTTCAATAAAGATCACCTGTTACCGGCTTGCCCAGCAATCCAAGATCATCAATGCATTGATCAATGCTGTGAGGAATGGCAAGGAAGTTACCGTCATGCTGGAACTCAGAGCAAGGTTTGAAGAAGAGGCCAATATTGAATGGAAGAACCGTCTCGAGGAAGAAGGGGCCAAAGTGCTGGTGGAGATCCCCAACATGAAAGTGCATTCCAAGATTTGTGTAATAAGAAAACGGACTAAAGACAATAACAGTATTCTCTACGGCTTCGTTAGTACGGGAAACCTGAATGAGCGGACTTCAAGGGTCTATGCCGATCATTGCCTGCTTACCTCCAACCAGAAGATCATGGCGGATGTGAACAGGATGTTCAATTACCTGGAACAACCGAAAACAGGGATTCATTTCCTGCGTGACTGCAAAGTGATCATCCCGAGCCCGATGATCGCGAAAAAGGAAATGCTGAAACTTATTGATGAAGAGATCAAACAGGCCCGGAAGAAAAAACCTGCGGCCATCACTTTAAAGATGAATTCGCTGAGCGATGAAGAGATGATCCAGAAATTGTACGACGCCGCAAAGGCAGGTGTCCAGATCAAATTAATCATCCGTGGCGTTTTCTGCATGTTGTCCGAACATAAAAAATATGAAAAGCCTGTCAGAGCAATCAGCATCGTCGACGAATACCTTGAACATGCAAGAGTGTGGGTATTTCATAACAGGGGCAAAGAGAAAGTTTATATATCTTCGGCTGACTGGATGAAGAGGAACATGGAACACCGCGTGGAAGCCACATGTCCCATCTGGCACGAGGAACTGAAACAGGAATTGAAAGACATCCTGGATATACAGTTACAGGACAATGTAAAAGCCAGGTGGCTGGACAATGAACTGAGTAATGAGTATGTAAGGACAACTAAAAAGAAAATCCGATCACAGGTAGAAACCTATAACTACCTGTACAAAAAAACGCAGACGCAACGTGAGACTGGCAGCCATTGATATTGGAAGTAACGCCGCAAGATTATTAATAACAGATGTAATTGCCGGCCCCCAGGCCGTTCCTGAATTCATCAAAGTAGTCCTGGTGAGGGTGCCGCTGCGCCTCGGTTTTGATGTATTTGATAAAGGCGTGATCTCCCCTGCCAAAACAGAGAAGATCATCAAAACCATCAAATCCTACAAATTATTACTGGATGTCTATGAAGTAAAACACCTCCGGGCCTGTGCTACATCCGCCATGCGGGATGCTGCCAATGCCGCCGAGATCATCAAAAAAGTAAAAACGGAAACAGGCATCAGCATCGAGGTCATCAGTGGCCAGGAAGAAGCTTCTTTTATCTACGAGAATCATATTGCCGAGAATATGACCGGGGATGAATCGTACCTCTATATCGATGTGGGTGGCGGAAGTACCGAACTGACTTTTTTTAGTGATGGAAAACTGGTTTTTAAAGAATCATTTAATATAGGTACCATCCGTTTATTGAAGAACCAGGTAAATGAAGCCACCTGGGATGCCATGAAGGAATTCATCACTAATAAAACAAAAGGTTACCACCATGTAACCGCTATTGGCTCAGGAGGGAATATCAACAAGATATTTTCCATTTCAAAAAGAAAAGAAGGCAAACCGCTTACCCTTGACCTGCTCAGGGATTATTATAAAGAATTCAGTAACCTTTCGCTCGCACAACGGATCAGCCTTCATAAGCTGCGGGAAGACCGGGCCGATGTGATTGTCCCGGCACTGCTGATCTATATTAATGTGATGCGCTGGGCGGATGCCGAAGACATCTTCGTTCCCAAGATCGGGCTCGCCGACGGGTTAATTCATAGCTTATATGAGGAAGTGAAGCTCAAAGAGGCCGCTATTTAACGCTAATAATTGAGGGAAAGACGGAGAAGAATTGGGAAAAGTGGAATTGGGAAATTGCCTGAACTTCATACCAAACCTTATTATGACTGAAAGGGAGTTAAAGATCAGGACAAAAAAATTTGCTATTGAGGTCTTGAATTTTGTTGACAGATTACCTAACCGGCGCAGCGGCAATATTATTGGTCATCAGTTGGGCAGATGCGCCTCTTCTATTGCAGCGAATTACAGGGCAGCATGTAGAGGTAGGTCTCATGCAGAATTCGTTGCAAAAATTGGTATCGTAGAGGAAGAAGCCGATGAATCAACATTTTGGCTCGATATCATTCCAGGAACACAAAACGCTACTGAGGTCGAAGTTGAACCCCTCCTTAGAGAACCAAGAGAACTTACTGCTATCTTTACAGCAGCAAGTAAAACTGCCAAACAAAATAAAGGGAAATAGCAGTAGGGAAATTTCCCAATTTCCCAATCCAACATTTCAAAATCTGCATCTATGTCTGTCAATAAGGAAATAAAGAAGGTCACTACCAACACTCTCCAAAAAATGAAAACTGCCGGTGAGAAGATCAGCATGCTCACGGCTTACGATTTCTCTTTTGCAAAGATCATTGACGGGGCCGGGATTGATGTGATCCTGGTAGGTGATTCCGCTTCGAATGTAATGGCCGGTCATGAAACCACCCTACCGATCACGCTTGACCAGATGATTTACCATGCCGCTGCAGTGATACGCGGGGTCGACCGTTGTCTTGTCGTCGTCGATCTTCCCTTTGGCTCTTACCAGTCCAATTCAGATATTGCTCTCGCTTCCGCCATACGGATTATGAAAGAAACTGGCGGGCATTCCATCAAACTGGAAGGAGGTGAAGAAGTGGTGGACAGCATTAAGAAAATTGTTTCCGCCGGTATACCGGTCATGGGGCACCTGGGATTGACCCCCCAGTCTATTTATAAATTCGGCACTTATACCGTAAGAGCCAAGGAAGAAGAAGAAGCCAATAAATTAAAACGGGATGCCAAGTTATTACAGAAAGCTGGCTGCTTCGCTATAGTGCTTGAGAAGATCCCCGCTGTCCTTGCCAAAGAAGTTTCAGAAAGTTTAACCATCCCCACTATAGGTATCGGTGCGGGAGGAAACTGTGACGGACAGGTATTGGTGATGCATGATATGCTCGGGATTAATACCGAATTCAAACCACGGTTTCTTCGTCAATACCTGAATATCCATGAACAGGCAACCAAAGCTGTTCAGCAGTATATTAAAGATGTGAAAGCCAAAGATTTCCCGAATGAAACAGAACAGTATTAGATGATAACGGATAGATAATAGATGACAACTGACAGATAATAGATGATAGTTCTTTCAGGCTGATCATACTTTATCTGCTTTCGGTAACCCAACTATTAGTTAGCAGTTGTTAATTATTATCTCACTTGCTATAGTACTCCAATTATCATCTATCATCTATCAGTTCTCATCTATCCGTTATCCTCTATTATCTCTTTCTCTTTCCTACCTTTGCAACCTCAAAATGATGTAATATGGATTTTCTCAAAAAACTTGGGGTGGGTTCCACTAATAAAGGCATAAGTACCGGCACCCAATGGATCGAATCCAAAGGAGCGGTCATTGACTCCTTCTCTCCTGTCGACGGAAAAAAAATCGGCTCTGTCGTTTCAGCTGATAAGGAGGGTTATGAAGCCGTCATTAAAAAAGCAACCGAAGCTTTTACAACCTGGCGGATGATGCCGGCTCCTAAAAGAGGCGAGATTGTAAGACAAATAAGCGAAGCTTTAAGAACTTATAAAGAGCCACTCGGCAAACTGGTTTCTTACGAGATGGGCAAAAGTCTCCAGGAAGGATATGGCGAAGTACAGGAGATGATCGATATCTGTGATTTTGCAGTAGGCCTCTCGAGGCAATTACATGGATTCACTATGCACAGTGAACGGCCCGGTCACCGGATGTATGAACAGTACCATCCTCTCGGCATCGTAGGAATTATTTCCGCCTTCAATTTCCCTGTTGCTGTCTGGAGCTGGAACAGTATGCTTGGCTGGGTCTGTGGAAATGTTTGTATCTGGAAGCCATCTGAAAAAACACCTTTGTGCGCTATAGCCTGCCAGAACATCATCGCGGAAGTATTTAAAAAGAACGATATCCCCGAAGGTGTTTGCGGGCTGATCATTGGCGACAGGCAGGTAGGCGAATGGATGGCAGCAGATCCGAGGATCCCGCTTCTGTCTGCTACCGGTTCCACCCGGATGGGAAAAGCGGTGGGCGCCACAGTAGGCGCAAGATTAGGAAGAGCATTACTGGAATTAGGCGGTAACAATGCGATCATCATTTCAAAGGATGCGGACCTTGATATTGCTATTCTTGGTTCCGTGTTCGGGGCGGTGGGTACAGCTGGGCAGCGATGCACGTCAACTAGAAGACTGATCATCCACGAGGATATCTATGAGAAGGTCAAAGGCAAATTAGTCACCGCTTACCAGCAACTACGGATAGGTGATCCGCTCGACCAGCATAATCATGTGGGCCCGCTTATTGATAAAGCAGCTGTAAAAATGTACCTGGAGGCGATCGAAAAATGCAAAACCGAAGGCGGAAAATTCATCGTCGAAGGAGGGGAACTGGGAGGCACGGGATATGAAAGCGGTTGTTATGTAAAACCCTGTATTGCCGAAGCAAAGCCAGGTTATAAAATTGTACAGCATGAAACATTTGCCCCCATCCTTTACCTGTTGAAGTATAAGACCCTGGATGAAGCCATTGCTATACAGAACGAGGTACCGCAGGGATTATCTTCTTCTGTTATGACCCTCAACCTCCGGGAAGCAGAGCAATTCCTGTCCTACGCGGGAAGTGATTGTGGGATCGCCAATGTAAACATCGGAACATCAGGAGCAGAAATAGGCGGCGCTTTTGGAGGCGAAAAAGAGACCGGGGGCGGACGCGAAAGCGGCAGCGATGCCTGGAAAGCTTATATGCGCCGGCAGACCAATACTATTAATTATAGTACGTCCCTTCCCCTTGCCCAGGGAATTAAATTCCATGTCTAAATCACAAAAAAAGACCCTAATTACTTTTAACGCAACTTATAAGGCTTGCCATCCGTCAAAAAAAGCCTAAAAAGTTGCTGTTTAAAGCGTTTTCTTATGCAAAATGTATGAATGGTAATCAGTATTTTTACGCCTATACCAATTTTGTAGTATAAAATCAAATACATGAATAGATTAATGAAACGTGCCTCTCTGCTTGCCATCTGTGGTTTGGTATCTTCTGCCCTGTTCGCCCAGAAAGACGAGGTTCCCAAAGGGTGGCACATGATGGATAAAGCAACATCAGGCTATTATGGTCTTAGTGTGGACAAAGCCTATGATTTTGTAAAAGCCAAAAAAATAAAAAGTAAAACAGTGATCGTTGCCGTGATCGATTCCGGCATCGATACGACACACGAAGACCTGCGTTCCGTGCTCTGGAAAAATCCAAAGGAGATACCCGGCAACGGTATTGATGATGATAAGAATGGCTATGTGGATGATATCTATGGCTGGAATTTTATTGGTGGCCGTGACGGACGGAATGTGGAACAGGATTCTTACGAGGCAGCCCGGGTCTACCATAACCTGAAATCCAACTACGAAGGCAAGGAGCTCGACCCCAAAACAATGTCACCCGAAGACGCTTTTCAATACCAGATGTGGAAACGTTCAGAAACAGAAGTGGCGGGTGGTGATTCCAAAACAAGTGGTCTTGAACTTATTTTCCTGAAAAGGGCGTATACGAATTGCCTGAAAAGCGACAGCATACTGCGGAAGGCAATGGGTAAAGATAAATTCACGGGTAAAGAACTGGGGGAATTTAATTCGACCGATCCTGATGTAAAAAAAGCAAAGAACAGCCTCTATTCTCTCATGTCAGGGAACGATGCCCTGGAAGCCTCCAACCAGGAATTCCTCGAAGGTTTTGGTGATTATGTAAGCGGGGAAGAGAAAAAAGCAGAAGCAGCCAGCACGGCTCCCGAAGACTACCGGGCTGGTATCGTAAAAGACAATTACAATGATTTCAATGACAGGTTCTATGGTAATCCTGATGTAATGGCCAGTAATAAATCAGCCCTTCATGGTACACACGTATCCGGCATCATCGCCGCTTCAAGGAATAACGGTGTGGGGATGGATGGTATCGCTGACAATGTTAAGATTATGATGCTACGGGCGGTGCCCGATGGTGATGAACATGACAAGGATATTGCACTGGCAATCCGTTATGCAGCAGACAATGGCGCACAGGTCATCAATATGAGTTTTGGAAAGGGATTCTCCCCTGAAAAAAAATGGGTGGATGATGCGGTAAAATATGCGGAAAGCAAAGGTGTGCTGCTGGTTCATGCGGCCGGTAACGATGCCAAAGACATTGATACCACCTTTAACTACCCTACTCCTCTTTTCCTGGATAATAAAAGACCCAATAACTGGATTACCGTAGGCGCCAGCGGCGACCCCAAAGCGGGTGGTGTAACAGCCAATTTCTCCAATTATGGAAAAAAAGAAGTAGATGTATTTGCTCCCGGTGTAAGGATCTATTCCACTGTTCCCGGTGGAAATACCTACCAGAATCTGCAGGGAACGAGTATGGCTTCCCCCGTGGTAGCTGGACTGGCGGCATTTATCCTTGAATATTATCCCAACCTGAGCGCTGCCCAGGTAAAGATGGTGATCGAAAAATCAGCCGGCAAACTTGTGGAAAAAGTTAAGAACCCGGAGACAGGCGATATGGTTCCTCTTGCTGATATCAGTAAATCAGGCGGACTCGTCAATGCCTATGAGGCCATTAAACTGGCTTCTACTATCAAAGGTGAAAGAAAACCCGCTGTTGTAAATCCAACAACAACGGTTAAGCCTAAGGCAAAAGGATAAGAACCCAAAAAATATTCAATGCCCGTCCGTAATAAACGTGACGGGCTTTTTTATTTGAAGAATCCGGGACTACCGCAGTGTTTAAATACGGGGACTTCCAATATTTTTCTTTCATAAAACTTAAGTATTTTGCAGAGGCCACATAGCCAAAACGATAAACTTATAAACAATCAAACTATGCCCCGTCCTGATCTTTCAAGGGTACCAGAATGGTACCATGTTTATATTAACCAGGTTCCTGGAAACGATTTGATGAAGGCCATGCAGGAACAATCGGTATCCTTCCTTAAATTCCTGAAGAAAATTCCTGTTGAAAAAAGGAATTACCGGTATGCAAAAGGTAAATGGACAATCAAAGAAATGCTGCAGCATCTCATCGATGCGGAAAGGATCTTTGCTTACCGGGGCCTTCGTTTTGCCCGTAAAGATGCAACCCCCCTTCCCGGTTTTGATGAAAACGAATATGCAGACAACTCCAAAGCTTCAAAAAGAAATTGGGATGAATTGCTGGAAGAATTCAAAGCTCTCCGCAGATCAACAGAAATACTTTTTGGATCCTTTGATAAAAACCAGCTGGATGCAACCGGCGTTGCCAGTGGGAAACCTGTCTATGTACTGGGCATCGGTTTTATCCTCGTCGGGCATATCAACCATCATGTAAAGGTGCTGAAGGAACGATACTTGTAAGAGTACAAATAGTAATAAGTAAATCGGTATATAAGTATCTGCCACCTAATATATACTCTATATACCTATTACCTATTACCTATTACCTATTACCTATTACCTATTACCTATCTACCTATTACTTTACTTAATATCCTCGTAAGGGAATCGCTTCGATGCTTTCCGCATCATCGTATTGATGACGGTATTGATATCGCTGCCAAGACTCCTGGAAAGCGTCTTTTCATATTTCCATAGCAACTCCCCTCCCTTTCCATCGTGAACATTGATCGTACATTTGCCCGAGTTGGTTGGGGTCCATACACCAAAAACAATCCCGATAGCTACGGAAGCTTCCTGTGACATAGGTTTATCCGTAAACAAAGTTCCGGAGATTACCCCATCCACTCCCAGCAACGAACAAAGTTCCTCCTTTGTTTTAGTACGTAAAGTATCCGCAGTCCAGCCATTTTTTGCCAGCAGCGCATTGGTCCTGCTGATATCCTGGAAGTTGACCTTAAAATCTTCTTTTTCTTTCTTTTTCAGGAAATAAGTATGAATAGCACTTTGCACCGCATCACCTTCTTTTTTCTGCAGGGCTTCCAGTTCTCCGGGCTTCAGTTTCTCCTTCTCTTTTGGCCGCAGGTTCAGCGACACATCAAAGGGTATAATCGCCAGCTGGCTATGATGCGGCGCAATAGAATCAAAATGAGGGCTGGTATAAATCTCCTTGGTTTGGGCACCGGCCTGGTGAAGGGTTATGAAATAAAAGGCCAGAATAGCAACAATTGTCCGTTTCATGAGCAATAATTTCCTGCAAAATAATACAGCGGTTTTAAATGGATAGGTTCCTGAGTGATAAAATTTCAATAAAAAAGCCTGTTTCCGGGGAAACAGGCTTTTTTTATAAGAGACTATTTTTTAAAACGCTTTCTTCACCGGCTCTTCACCTGTCTTTGCTTTTACGAGATTCTGCTGGCCGATCATATCGTTCATCACTTTAACTGCCTGGTCGAGATAGATATCTTCCCGTAAACTTTTCAGCCACTGGGAAAATCTTTCCTGCTTGTTCTTATCATCAGCCCAGCGATTGGTTTCTGCAGGTAATGCAGTAACATCGATCTGGTTCGCCGTACTTAGCTTTAACAGGGACTCCAGTTGCTTGATCGTTGTACGGATCATTTTCTGATCCTGGCGATACTTATCGAGTTGCAGTGAATATTGTTTATCATTTTGCTTTGACAACCACTCGGTACTTTCTTTAATCAGTTTGAATGTATTATCGCTTTCCAACCGCTGGCTGGCCAGTTGCTGGATCGTTTTGAGATCATAACCTGCCGTCCAGTTTGTATACGTGGCTTTATTCAATTCATCCCAGGGCAATGCATCGGGATCATCCTTCTCTCTTACTTTGAGGTATTCAAGGTTATCAGGCAAAACAATATCCGAGTAAACACCTTTTAGCTGGGTCGATCCGCCGTTGATCCGGTAGAATTTCTGCAAGGTCAGTTTTACAGTGCCCAGGTCAGAATTGGAAAGAGAGAACCCATTTTCATCCAGCCCGATATTGCGCTGCACAGTTCCTTTACCATAGGTAGAAGTACTGCCGATGATTACTCCGCGGTTATAATCCTGGATCGCAGCGGCAAATATCTCCGAGGCGGAAGCGCTGAATTCATTTACCATAACGGCCAGCGGGCCGGAATATAATACAGAGCGGTCTTTATCTTTTAATACGCTGGGCTTATTTTCCCTGTCCTTTACCTGTACGATAGGACCTTCATCGATAAAAAGGCCGGCCATCTGTACCACGTCATACAAAGAGCCGCCACCGTTATTACGGAGATCGATGACGATACCGTCTACTTTTTCTTCTTTCAATTTGGTCACTTCTTTGGCAACATCCACATAACTACGGGCGCCATTGGGATGATCAAAATCTGCATAGAATTCAGGAAGGAATATATAACCGATCTTGGAACCGCCGTTCTTTACGATAGCGCTGCGGGCAAAAGTTTCATCCTGTACGATCTCATCACGGATCAGGGTCACTACTTTTAAAGTTCCGTCCATCTTCTTCAGGGTAAGTCTTACTTCGGTTCCTTTTTTGCCCCGGATAATCTTCACCGCATCGGTAACAACATACCCGGTAAGATCAACAGGTTCTTCTTTTCCCTGTGCTACTTTCATGATAATGTCACCGGGTTGAATCTCACCGGATTTGGAAGCAGGGCTACCAGTCAGTACACTGCTTACCTTGATGTTCCCGTCATCATATTGGAGAGAAGCACCAATACCGTAAAAACGGCCGCTCATTTCTTCGTCAAAATATCTTTTATCAACCGGGGGGAAAAATTCCGTGTGAGGGTCCATCGTAGTCGTGATGGCATTTACAAATATGTTGAACTTATCATCATCGGTGAATTTGAAACGATAACGTTCGAAAGTCCTGTCGAGAATCCGCTTTACTTTTTCACGTGCATCTTTCTCCAGGTCAGCGTCTGACTTTACAACAAATCCTTCTTTTCCTTTATTTTTTTCACGGGTATCCAACAGGTCTGTGTACCGCTCCAGTGTCATGAATTTCATTTTTTTTCTCCAGCGGTCTTTTCTCTCTGCATCTGTAACTGGATAATCCAGTTTCTCGCCATCGAGTATCACGTCTTCATCAATGGAAAAATTGAACGGTTTTGAAAGGATATCGGTGTACATTTTTCCGGCTTCTTCCATCCTTGTATTGAATGCTTTTCCTGCGGCCAGGAAGAATTCCACCGGGGCGCCTTTAATTTCATCATCAATCTTCGTTTCGTATTTCTTTAACCCATCGATATCACCTTTCAGGTAGAAATTCTTTTCCCTGTCAAGATCTTCCATATACTTTTTGAAGATCTTCTGTGAAAAAGCGTCATTGATGTTTTGAGGGCTGTAATGAGCCTGGCTGAGCATTTCGCCAACCAGTTTCAGAATCTGTTCATACTTGGAGGGGGGTGCGGAATTAGTTTTACCTGTTCCCATCGTCTTGAAAGCCAAAAAGGAACCTGCTACCACCATCATTATCACAATTGGAAGTCTTTTCATATTCAATAGGTATTTAAGTGTATCAGACATTACCCAAAATTAACGCAAAAAGCCTGTTTTTCTTGCCTTTAGGGGCTTTTAACAAGGGTTTTTGATGAATGGAAGGAAGTCCGAATTCCGGAAGTTGGGGGGTCGGAGCACATTTCTCTCGCCAGGAGTCCCAAAACGAGCTCCACTTCCTCATTGCGAGGCAAAGCCGAAGCAACCTTATTGCTTATTGCGAGGCAAAACCGAAGCAACCTCATTTCTTATTTCCTTGAAATATCCCCAAAAAGAAAACCCCACCCTTGAAGGATGGAGTTTTGGGTAACCAATGGGGTTCGAACCCACGACCCTCAGAACCACAATCTGATGCTCTAACCAACTGAGCTATGGCTACCATTCGGGCGACAAAAATATAGAAAATCATGCCTTATACCAAAAGGAGATTTTGAATCCGGGAGCTGTTTCAGTTTCTTTGCACTTCTTTTTAAAATTATGAATTACTGGCTCTTTATTCTTATCCCTATTAGTTCCGCCTTTATAGGCTGGATCACGATCCGTATCCTTTTAAAAATGCTGTTCCATCCCCGTAAGCTGAAAAAAATATTCGGAATCCGCTTCCAGGGAGTTTTTCCGCAACGGCAACAACAAATTGCAGAACAACTGGGAAAGCAGGCGGGCCAGGGGTTTATATCCTTTGATAGCATTGAACAAAAGATCAGTGACCCCGCGAACCTGGAAAAGATATTGCCCGTAGTCGAGGAGCATATTGACGATTTTTTGCGTAACCGTCTGGGTAAAGAAATGCCGATGATCAGTATGTTCATCGGTGATAAAACGATCGGGAAACTAAAAGAAGCTTTCATGAAGGAGATCGGGAATATGTTTCCCCAGGTGATGAAACAATATGCCGCTAACCTGAAACAGGATCTCAATATAGAGAAGCTCATCGTCCAAAAGATATCCTCTCTTTCCGGTGAAAAACTGGAAAAAATACTATGGCAGCAAATGTCCCGTGAATTAAGGCTGGCAGGAATCCTGGGTGCCGCTATTGGTTTCGTAATAGGACTGCTGCAATTACTCCTGCTGTACTCCATGGCTTGATTTTTACCGAGTAGATTAAAAAGCGGGTATTATCTCCTTTTTCCATTGATGAACGATTTGCTGCCTTTCATCAAGATGTCATTATCGGTCAGCAAGTCGGGGCAGCTTTGCCCGTCTAAACATTAAATTTTGATATATGAAAAAGCCGGTACTGTTGTTATTCCTTGTCCTACTGTCACTTATAACATTCTCTCAACCCGGAGGAGGAAGACCAGGAGGAGCCCAAATCCCTACGGGCCGGTTTTATGGTAAAGTAGTGGAAGCAAAATCCGGCAAACCCATAGAATACGCTTCTGTCCAGTTAATCCAGAATAAAATGGATACTACGACCAAAAAAAGAAAAGAAACCGTAGTCAGCGGAATGCTTACCAAAGCAAATGGTGAGTTCAGCCTCGAGAATGTTCCGGTAATGGGGCAATCCAAATTAAGGATCACCGTGGTGGGCTACCAGCCTTTCGAACAATCTGTTTCATTTGATTTCAAACCAGGTGCTAATAATGGTGACATGAGCGCTATGATCAGTGCTCTCGATAAAGATCTTGGTAATGTAAAAGTAGAGATCGAAGAAAAAATACTGGAGAATGTTACTGTTACTGCAGAATCAAATCCCGGTTTAAGGCTGGGTATTGACCGGAAAGTTTTCAGCGTAGACAAAAATATTGTATCTGCCGGTGGTAGTGCCGTTGATGTGATGAAGAATGTTCCTTCGGTGAGTGTTGACCTTGATGGTAATGTAACGATGAGAAACAATGCCCCGCAGATTTTTGTGGATGGTCGTCCTACTACGATGAGCCTTGACCAGATCCCCGCCGATGCAATTGAAAGTGTAGAGATCATTACCAATCCTTCCGCCAAGTTTGATGCATCAGGCGGTACCTCGGGTATCATCAACGTGGTGTTGAAAAAGAATAAGAAAGTGGGTTATAACGGGAGTATAAGGGCCAATATCGATTCCAGGGGAAGAGTTGGGTTTGGTACTGATCTCAATGTGCGCCAGGAAAAGATCAATTTCTTCCTGAGTGGCAACTTTAACCAGCGAAAATCAATAAGCAAGGGCACTACAGACCGTCTCACATACGGGACGCCCGGCAGCCAGTTATACCAAACAGATAAAAGCACCATGCTCGGTAATTTTGGATTCGGACGGGCCGGCTTTGATTATTTTATTGACAATCGTAATACCATTTCACTTTCCGGAAGCATGGCGAAGGGAAGTTTTAAACCCAGCAGTTTCAGCAGTATGGAAACAACAGTGCTGGGAACACCCCCAAGCCTTTCTCTTGCCGAACGACTGTCCAATTCAAAGAATATTTTCCAAAATACCGGCACCATGCTGAGTTATAAAAGGAATTTTCCCAAGGCGGGCCAGGAATTAACGGCTGATATGACCTATAATACCAGCAAAAACAATAGTTCTAACCTGATCAAAACGGATTCCCTGGATTTTTCCACCAAAAACGTGGTTAAAACCTCCTCGCAAAGACAGGATGGAAAAGGAACAAATGAAAATTTTATTTTCCAGGCCGATTATACCAACCCGCTCGGTGAAAAATCAAAGATAGAAATGGGCGCCCGGGTGACGATCAGGAAAGTAGATAACAAAAATGATTTTTACTTTATCTCCCCCAGCGGCGTAGCTACTTATAACCCGCTCGCATCTGTCAATTATAACAGTACGGATAAAGTATTTGCTGCCTATAGCACTTATTCAAACCAGGTGAAAAGTTTCGGCTACCAGTTAGGTCTGCGGGTAGAAAGTTCCGACTATGAAGGAAGACTCCCCGAGAAAGGACAGGTCTTCAATATCAAATTCCCGGTAAGCCTTTTCCCCAGTGTTTTCCTGAGCCAGAAATTAAAGAAGGACCAGGAGATGCAGCTGAATTATACGCGGAAGATCAACCGGCCAAACTTCTTCCAGCTTTATCCTTTTACCGATTTTTCTGATTCGTTGAATATCAGCCGGGGAAACCCGAACCTGCAGCCCGAGTTTACCAACTCTGTGGAGTTCTCTTATCAAAAAACCTTCAAGAAGAACAAAGACAGTTTCCTGGGTTCCGTTTATTACAAGAATACCAATGACCTGATCACCCGTTTCCAGGTACAGGAAATAGTTCCTGATACAATCCTGGTGAATACCTATATTAATGCTGCATCGAGTTATGTTACAGGACTTGAGCTGACGTTGAAAACAAAAATTACAAAGTGGTGGGATATAACCACTAATATGAACCTGTTCACCTCGAAGATCAATACAGGTATTGCCGGTCAGCCGGAACAGGACCAGTTTGCCAGCTGGTTTGGAAAGCTGAACAATGCTTTCAAACTTTATAAAAATTTCACCATGCAGGTATCCGGTGAATACCAGTCCAAAAGTATTTTACCTCCGGGTGGCAGCGGCAGTGGCGGCGGTCGTGGTGGTTTTGGCGGCGGTATGTTTGGCCAGACTTCTTCATCACAGGGCTTTGTCAGGGCTAATTATTTTGTGGATGCGGGTTTACGCTATGAATTCCTCAAAAACAAACAGGCTTCAGTTTCCCTTAATTTCAGCGATATATTCAAGACCCGGCGTTCAGATGTTCATTCGGAATCGCCCTATTTTACCCAGGATGTATTGCGTCGCCGGGACCCACAGGTTGTCCGGCTTAATTTCAACTGGCGTTTTGGAAAGTTTGACGCTAACCTGTTCAAACGGAAGAACAATAAGAACCAGGACACGAATAGCCTTGATAACATGAGTATCGGGCAATAAAAGATTAAATAGTTTAAAAGATCGGGGTTTTGCATATTTGCAAAACCCTTTTTCTTTCCGTTTATTCGCCATGCTTTGAAGAAAATCTACTTTACTGTAACAAATGACCTAACCTATGACCAGCGGATGCACAGGATCTGCAATTCTCTGGCAGAAAACGGCTATGCGGTAACCCTGGTAGGAAGGAAATTACCGGCTTCCCTCCCGCTTACGCAAAAGAAGTTTGCCCAAAAAAGGATACAGTGCTGGTTCACCAGGTCGAAATGGTTCTACGCCGAGTACAATATCCGGCTCTTTCTTTTTTTATTCTTTAAAAAAATGAATGCGGTTTGCGCTATCGACCTGGATACAATACTTCCCTGTCTTTATATTTCCCGCTGGAAAAATATACCCCGCATCTATGATGCGCATGAACTATTCACCGGGTTGAAAGAAGTGATTACCCGCCCCGCTGTTCAAAAAAACTGGATGCGGATCGAAAAGAAAGCAGTTCCACAATTCAAATGGGGCTATACGGTCAGTGATGGTATCGCGGAAGAATTCAAACGCCGCTACGGAGTGAGCTATTCAACGATACGTAATATGCCGGTGCTGGACGAGACACCCCCAACCAACGCAGGCGACAATTTCATTCTCTACCAGGGAGCCGTGAACGAAGCCAGGGGACTTGAATACCTGGTTCCTTCCATGCAATGGGTCAACAATAAATTACTGATCTGCGGCGATGGTAACTATATGAAGCAGGTAAGGCAAATGATCATTGAATACAGGTTACAGGATAAAATTGAACTGGCCGGAATGCTGACCCCGGAGCAGCTCAGGGCAATCTCGCAAAAGGCAAGCATCGGTGTGGCTTTTCCCGAAAAAGAAGGATTGAACCAATGGCTTGCCCTCCCCAATAAATTCTTTGATTATATACACGCCGGTCTGCCACAACTGACGATGAACTACCCGGAATACGAGAAGATCAACCGGCAGTTCGAAGTGGCTGTACTTATAAGCACCCATGAACCCAAAAGAATAGCGGAAGCGATAAACAATTTACTCACCGATGATGTTTTATTGGAGAGATTGAAGCAAAACTGCCTGCTGGCAAGAAAAGAACTGAACTGGCAGCAGGAAGAAAAAAAATTACTGGCTTTTTACCAATTTCTCTTTTCTCAGTGAGCAATCATCTTCATATCGTTTGTCTTGACACCCCCTGGCCGGCGGATTATGGCGGGGCTATTGATATGATGAACCGCATCATGATGTTCAAAAAAATGGGCATAGCGATCCATCTCCATTATTTCTGTTATAATGAACGGGGAACACCAAACGAACTGAACCAGTTTTGTGAGACCATACAGGTCTACGAAAGAAAAAATGGCCGGAAAGGTCTCTCCCCGCACTTACCTTATATTGTTGCTTCAAGGATCAATGAAGAACTGGTGCAGCATCTACGGACCGATAATTATCCTATCCTGCTCGAGGGTCTCCATTGCAGCGGTGTGCTTCCCCGCCTGGACCCGGGCTCAAGAAAAATAATTGTGAGAATGCACAATGAAGAAAGCGTTTATTATAAAGAACTGGCAAGGGCGGAACCTTCCTTTTTCAAAAAATTATATTTTCTCCGTGAAAGCAGGCTGATCAAAAAATATACACATCATCTCCCCGGGCAATGTATGTATGCCTGTCTTTCCCCTGATGACCTGCACGCATTCAAAGAAATTTATCACTTACCGGATGTAAGAATGGTACCCATCTTTCCTTCCTGGCAAGAGGTCAGCGGGGAAGAAGGTATCGGTAATCTTTGTCTATACCATGGCAATCTTTCGGTTCCTGAGAACGAGAAAGCAGCTATATGGTTGTTACAAAATGTTTTTACAAAGATCAGGAAGCCATTCGTGATCGCCGGGAAGAACCCTACCCGGCGCCTGCAAAAAATGGCGCATCTCTGCCAGCATACCTGCCTGGTGGCCGATCCTACCGAAACAGAGCTGAATGACCTTATCCGCAAAGCCCATATCAATGTACTTCCCTGTTTCAATAAAAAGATAACCGGTATCCGCTTAAAATTACTGCATGCTCTTTATGAAGGAAGGCACTGTATTGTGAATGAGCCAATGGTAAAAGGAACGGGGCTGGAAGGAGCCTGCCATACCGGGACAACAGCCAATGCTTTTGCTTCTATTATTGCACAGTTATACAACCAGCCTTACACGGCGGAGGAAATACAACTCAGGAAAAGGTTACTGGGAGATACTTATAATAACGAAAAAAATACCCGGGAACTTATTCAATACTTATGGTAGCGTTGTCGATCACCCTTCCTCTTTCTGTCCTTATCATCCGGGCAGGGAATTTCTGCACTACAATATAATCGTGTGAAGCCATGACAATGGCAGTATTATAATCCTTACAGATACTAAACAGGAGGTTCATGATCTCGTCTGAGGTTTCGGGATCCAGGTTACCCGTTGGCTCATCAGCAAGAATGAGTTTAGGCGAATTCAATAAAGCCCGGGCGACATCCACCCGTTGCTGCTCCCCGCCACTCAATTCAAAAGGCATCTTGAAACCTTTGGCTTTCAGACCCACTTTATCGAGCACATCCATGATCTTTTCATCCATCAGTTTCTCATCTGTCCAGCCTGTGGCACGCAATACGAATTTGAGGTTATGGTTAACATTGCGATCGGTCAGCAATTGAAAATCCTGGAATACGACGCCCAGGTTGCGGCGCAGGTAAGGTACTTTTTTCCAATCCAGGCCGCGAAGGCTGAAACCGGCCACGGTCCCCTCACCTTCTGTCAATTCCAGTTCGCCGTATAATGTTTTCAGCAGGCTCGATTTACCGGTTCCTGTTTTCCCAACGAGGTAAACAAACTCTCCTTTGTTTACAGTAAGGTTCACATCCTGGAGGATCAGGTTATTGCCCTGGTAAATATTGACGTTGTGTAATTCTATAATGGGTTCAGCCATCCTAATGGGGTTTGCTGCAAAGTAAAGGAAACTAGCTTAACAAATTTAAAATTCAAGTTCCTGATTTTTGGTCTTTAGCAGTAAGGATTTGCCGGTTCCATCTTCTACCCTGCCGATTACTCTTGCATCAACTCCAAAGGCTTTGGAAACGGCAATGATGTTACCAGCATCTTTTTCATTCGTATAGATCTCCATTCGTGTACCCATATTGAATACCTGGTACATTTCACGGTCATCCGAACGGCTGGCCTCCTGTATCAACCGGAAAATAACAGGCGGCCCAAACAGGTTATCTTTTATGATACGAACATTTTCCGGCACGTACTTCAGGCATTTGGTCTGGCCACCCCCACTGCAATGTACCAGACCATTAATGGACTCAAAATTGTTTTCAAGTAACTCTTTCATGATGGGAGCAAAAGTCCTGGTAGGACTTAAAAGAAGTTCGCCAATCGTACTTGTAATTGCTGGCTGGTCACTGGTTACTGCAATTTCATCAGTAATGCGGTGTGGGCCGATATAAACTACCGATTCGTCCAGGGACGTATCATAGCTCTCATGAAACCTCGCGCCATAGGTTTTATGCAATATATCATGACGGGCCGATGTCAGGCCGTTGCTGGCGATCCCGCTGTTATAATTTTTCTCGTACTTAGCCTGCCCGTACCCTGCCAGTCCTACGATTACATTTCCCGCCTTTATATTTTCATTAGTGACCAGTTTTGATTTTGGCCAGCGGGCTGTCATTGTTCCGTTCACTGCGATCGTCCTTACCACGTCTCCCACATCCGCCGTTTCCCCGCCCATAAACGTGATATGCACACCGGATTTCTTCATGGTATCAAAAAACTCCTGGCTGCCATTGATAATGGCTTCAAGAACCTCTCCCGGTATCAGTCTTTTATTCCTGTCGATCGTCGATGAAAAAAGCAAGTTGTCATAGACACCGGTACAAAGCAGGTCATCCAGGTTCATGACGATGGCATCCTGTGCAATTCCTTTCCAGACAGAGAGGTCGCCAGTTTCTTTCCAGGATAAATAAGCCAGGATACTTTTGGTACCTGCACCATCTGCATGCATAAGATTCACCCAGGCATCATCCCCGCACAAAACATCCGGGTATATTTTACAAAAAGCGAGTGGATACAACCCTTTGTCAAGGTTCTTTGTGGCAGCATGTACTTCTTCTTTCTGGGCAGATACTCCTCTTTTTGAATACAGGCTCATAGCGGGAATTGAGCCGCAAAACTAACCATTTCAATTCTCAATTATCACTTAGTTTTGCACGACTTTTATGAAGATTCATTACGATATAGCAGCCCTGCCGGTCTTCCATAATGCCGTAATTACGATTGGTACATTTGACGGCGTTCATATGGGACATCGCCAGGTTATTGAAAAACTCAAACAGGAAGCCAATGCTGTCGGCGGCGAGACCGTGATCATTACGTTTCACCCGCATCCCCGAAAGGTTGTTTCTTCCACGATACTCGGCATCCGCCTGATCAATACGCTGGATGAAAAACTCGAGCTGCTCGAACAACTGGGCATAGATCATACGGTAGTGGTGCCTTTTACAGACGCTTTCGCCAATCAAACCGCTATTGACTATGTCAGGGATTTCCTGATCGATAAATTCCATCCCCATACCATCATTATCGGGTATGATCATCACTTTGGCCGCGACAGGTCTGGTGATTACCGCCTGCTTGAAAAAGAAGCGGATAACTACCATTACAACCTGAAGGAAATACCCAAGCATATCCTGGAGAATATTTCCATCAGTTCCACCAATATCCGCGAAGCTATCCTCCACAGCGATATTGCCACTGCCGATAAATTGCTCGGTTATGAATTCTTTTTTTCAGGTACCGTGGTACACGGTGATAAACTCGGGAGAAAACTGGGATATCCAACCGCCAACCTTAAAATACAGGATGAAGAAAAGATAATCCCGGGCAACGGCATTTACGCGGTGTATGCACAACCAGAAGGTTTTACGGAACGGATGAAAGGCATGATGAGCATAGGTTTCCGGCCAACAGTTGATGGAAAGAAAAGAGTGATCGAAGTAAATATTTTTGACTTTGATAAAGAAATCTACGACCAGACGCTGAAAGTATATGTCAAGAAATACCTGCGCGAAGAAATAAAGTTCGATGGGCTGGAAGCACTCGTTAAACAAATAGACAATGACAAGGTCGAAAGTCTGAAGAGTTTATAGTTTTTTGTTTATGGTTTTTGGTTTTGGAACATTTCCCGGATTGGAAGACTCTCCCGTTTTAGGAAACTAACAATAAACCATAAACAAAAAACTATAAACCTTTAATATTTTATTTTGAATTCCAGTAAAGAAGGATCATCAAAAAAATCATCGATCCCTGCCGTGATGGTCACTTTCTTCTTATCCTCCGAAAGTTTTACACCTTTCCCTTCGGCTTCCTTGGCAGGACGTGGCAGGTTGATGATATACGTGGCTTTCATATTCAATCCCATGCCGGCGGCTTCTTTCATGGCTTTCAGGTATTGATCGCTTTCTACGCCGGCGAATTTTTCTTTATTTAATTTTCTCTTCAGTTCACCATTGGAGAACTCGTACGTATAATAATCATCAAAGGAAGACAGTTCGGGCATCTGGTCAGCCGCGCTACCAGCGCCGCCGCCGCTCATATCATCTGCCTTGCCCTTCATGATCCCGGCCATGATTTTGTCAGATAATTTATTGTATACCGGGATCTCGGAAGGTGATGAAAAAGGAAATGTCAAATTGGTCTTGAACTTCTCTTCCTTCAGGTTCATGTTGATCCGTAATGTACCCTTGCGCGCCATCTCTCTTTCCTGGGGAGTAAGGTTGGGGATACTATCCGCTCCTTTTTCCATAGACACGGTAGAATCGGTTGTTTGCTGGGGAGCTTTTTCGAGTTCCGCCCCCGCACCCATTTGTTTGGCCACCGCGATCAACGCACTCAGGTCATTGGTATTGCTGATCGTACCGGTTCCATCTGCATTCAGTGTTATTTCCTGTGTGCTTTCATAGCAACCTGCCAGCAATAGTGTTCCGCATACTAAAAGAGCGCCGATGATTTTTTTCATGCTATTAATAATTGACAAAAATGATGAGAACTCAGGATCAAAAGTTGCACAAAGAAAAGGGATTTGGCTCAATAAGAGGCAACCGGGGGCAGAATGTTCAGGTCAGCATTTTCACTACCAATTCCTTTAAAAGTGAGGCATCCCCTGTATTGGGGCTTCCAACGCCTACACTTTTCAGGTTATAATGATGCAGTAAAAGCAATACTTTTTCCACGCCTGGATAAGTATAAAGACGGGCTGCCTGGAGATAATCTTTAACGAAATAGGGATTCACCCCGATACTCCCGGCGATCGTTTTTTCATCCTGTGTACCGGCACCATATACCATAAAGACCTTGCTGAAAAAACTGTATAAAGATGGTAAGATTAATTGGATAGGGCCTGCTTTAGGGTTCGCTTCAAAATACTGGATGATCTGGATACTCCGTGACAGGTCTTTTGCTGCCAGGGCTGACTGGAGTTCAAATACATTATACTCTTTGCTCACACCGATATATTGTTCAATATCATCTTCGGTTATGCCGGTCCTTTTACCAAGATTCACAGACAGTTTATCAATTTCATTTTCGATCCTCACCAGGTCATTACCGATATGATCCACCAGCAGGGCAAGTCCTTTCGGTGTGATGGATAAACCTTTTGACTGGAGTAACTGCTGCGTCCATTCGGGTAACTCCTTATCATACATTTTTTTGGTCGTGATAAGCACCCCTTTTTCTTTCACCAGCTTTGCAAATTTTTTCCGCGCATCGAGTTTTTTCTCTTTGTACGAAACAACAAATACCGTGGACGCAAGCGGGTTCTCAATATATGTCTCCAGTTTCTCCACGTCTTTCATTTGCTGGGCTTCCTTGAGCAGGACCACCTGTCGCTCAGCAAACATCGGGTAACGGCGGCAGGCATTGACCACATCAGCCCAGTTTGCATCCTTTCCATAAAAAATGCTGAGGTTGAAAGACGCTTCACTTTCGCTCAGGATCTGGCTTTCTGCATATTTTACGGCTTTATCAATGAAATACTCCTCTTCTCCCTCCAACCAGTAGACAGGTCTGAAACTCTTCTTTTTCCAGTCGGAGATTATCTTTTCCACACTCATAAGACACTAAGATACAGGCTTTCATCCACCTCAACAGGTAAAAAAATACAGGTCTTGTTGACGTTAAAAAGCCTTTCTGGCACGGTTTTCGAAAATTGTGTGCCGGACGGAACTTTTAACAAGATTAAGCCTAAAAGGATGCAACCAGCAAAATACCTTGTGGCCGTTTTCAATTCCGCCGAACATTTATTAATTTAACGTCAAATCTCAAATCCTTTTGTATGACAAACACTAATTATCCTTCGGCCTCTACGACTCCACAGAGTCAGCCACCAAAAAGAAACAACAATAAAAATCTCCTGATCGGTTTACTGGCCGCCGGCCTGCTTGGAACCTGGGGTTATTTATTGTACGACAAAAACAAATCAGGAGAAAAGATCGAAGCGCAACAAACGCAGATCACTACCCTCGATTCTGCAAAAACAGATGTACAGCGTGAATTTGATAATGCACTTGCAAGGCTGGATTCCGTAACAGGTTCTAACAATAACCTGCAGGGACAGCTGACCGATCGTCAAAAAGACATCGATGCTAAAAAAGCAGAGATCCGCAAGATCCTGAATGATAAAAATGCCACGCAGTCTCAACTGGCAAAAGCCAGGACTATGATCAGTGAGCTTAATGAAAAGATCAGTAGCCTGGAAGCTGATGTAGCCCGCCTCACCGGTGAAAACCAGGAGCTTAACGTGGCTAATACTTCACTGAAACTGGAAAAAACTGACCTGGAAACAAATCTTGCCACAACCAATTCAGAAAAAGAGGAACTGGCAAAAACAGTTGATGTAGCTTCTACTTTCAGTGCTTCCAATATACAGGTAACTCCAATCAATCAAAAGAATAACGGTAAAGAAAAGAGTACTACGACTGCGAAAAGAGTTGATAAACTGGTCGTGTCTTTTGATGTGGAAAACCGTATCGCGAAATCAGGTCCTGCTGATATGTACCTGATCGTAACAGCTCCCGACGGTAAGATTATTTCCCAGGACGGAAACGTACTGAATACAAGGACAGACGGAGATAAGAACTTTACAGCAAAGATCCCTGTCAATTATGAACAAGGCACACGTAAATCAGTGCAGTTCCCGATCCAGCAAACTGATTTTAATACAGGTAACTATAAAATTGAAGTTTATCATAATGGCTTCAAAATCGGCGAAGGCGTGAGAAGTCTTAAAAAAGGTGGTTTATTCGGTTAAAAGCAGCTAACTCCTGCAAAAAAAACCGTTCCTGTTTATTCGGGGACGGTTTTTTATTTGCTTAAACACATCTTTTACACATATTGGCTTCCGGGGATAAAGAGAAGAAAAAGCTGTAGCACATTTATAGTAATTTTATCAACAAGCAAATTACCTTATCCATGCTTAATTATAAATTCCGGTTCCATTCTTTATTACTGGCCTTTCTTTTCACGGGTCTTGTATCGCTTGGTCAAACCAATTTTAAACCAAAGTATAATAATTCAACGATCTATACCGGTATCGAAGTCGGGTCCAAGGGAGTCAAGATGAGCGTGATCGAGATCGGCAAGAATGCACAAAGCAACGGCGCTTTCAATATCCTGAAAGACACTTCTGTGAATACCGATTTCATCAGTTTCACGGAAGCTACCTACCAGGCAACCCTGAATGGTTTATACAGCTTATACACTACTGCCACGAAAGAATACAAGATACCTTCCAAAAGGGTCTTTACCGTAATCAGCAGCGGTGTGAAAATGCAGGCTGAGAAAGAAACAAAATACGCGTGGGTCAGCCGCCTGATCGATTCTTTCCGTATAAAAATTGATGAGCCGAGGAGACAGGTGGAAGTGGTTGACGTTATGAAAGAAGCGCTGTTATCGCACCTGGGTATTGTTCCGGAAACAAGACGCTTTACCACTTTCCTGATCGATATCGGCAGCGGCAATACCAAGGGTGGTTTTTTCCCTTATGGAAATACGAATGATTTCAAACTCTTCCAGTTGACCTGGGGTACAAAGAGCACCGCGAATGCTACGGAGAAGAATTGCGGCGACGATAAAAGCCTAGTGAATTATAACAAACAACTGTTCCGTGTACTGGCAGGGGCCGAAAACTCAGAGATCATTTATTCAGTGAATTCAAGCGGCGCCTATCCTGTAAGCGATAATATAGCTGTCAGTGGCGGTATCGCCTGGGCGGTAGCCACGCTTACTCATCCTGAACTACTGGATAATTCCGTGATCTCTGTGAGTTATGATGAGATAGTAAAGTTCAGTGAAAAATTATTTAACAACTATGATGCCTTCGCTCCTGCCCTGCTGGCCCAGCATGTGAGCAGCAGCACAGAAAAAGAAACCGTTCTGAAAGAAACAAAAAGAGTACAGCAGGTTTTTGATCAGAAAGCGCTGATGGCCGGCACCGGTCTGCTGCTGAAGATCATGCGTCAATTCGCTTCAGCCTTTGAGACCAAACAATTTTACCTGGTAAAGAACGGGCAGGTTGGATGGGTTTCGGCCTATGTTGACCAGGCAGTTGATAAATAAGCGACTACCTGTTTTCCGCAATGTAATTTTTTTTACATGGCAGATGCCGCAATTACTTATTGGTTGATGAAAGACACTAAAAGCCTTCTCCTGGTTATGCTTTCAGCCGGTTTGACCGGAACCTGGGTTTACCACCTCTATGATAAGACCCAATACAGCAGCCGCAGGACCGAGATCTATATCAAAGATTCCTTGGCCGTAGCACAGGGCATCAGTGACTCTTTACAAAAATTATATTCTGTTGCCATTATGAACCTCGACACGCAGCTGGATTCCACGAAAGCAAACGCTGGCCAGCTGAAAGGCGAACTGAATACAAAACTGGCTGAGATCTACCGGCTCAGAACGGAGATCGCCACGATCCTGAAAAAAAATAATATCAAGCGGGAGGATATTGACCTGGCGCGTAAGAAAACTGCCGAACTCCAGTTTCTTGTCACCGATCTTCAAAACAAGAACTCCACGATCGAAGAAGAGAAAAAACAGATCACGGATGTACTGGACAAAGTAAATGTCCAGGTAAAAAGCCTTGAGACCAATGTGCAGCAGCTGGACAAGGAAAACAAAGTGTTGACAGAAAAAGTGAACCTGGCGGCTGTTTTTGTGGCGTCGGAGATAAAATTCACTCCTGTAACAGTGAAAAATGATAAAGAAGTAGAAACCAACCTGGAGAGAAAGGCCAGCAAATTCGTCATTTCCTTTGCCCTACAGAACAATGTAAATGATTACGAAAATGCCGAGGTCTATATCGTAGTGACCCAGCCCGACGGGAAAGTGCTGAGAAATGATATCTGGGAATCATCTGCTATTGATACCTACAACGGGGGCCGCAAGAATTATACCCTGAAAATGCGGTTCGAATATCATAAAGGGGAATCCAAACCGCTTCTTTTTTCCATGAACCCTGATGAATTTATGAAAGGCACCTACACACTCCAGATCTACCACAATGGACATATGATCGGGCAGGTAATGAAGAATCTCCAGTAAATAGCTTCCGTGACATTGAGCTTTGGGCATTGATTATTGAGTTTTTTTAAAGAACACTCAATAACCAGCGAACCATCTTCAATATTCGCCAGTAAAAAAAGTAAGGTCCCGGTAAACCGGGACCTTTATACTTAAAACCCAATTTTCAATAATTATCAGAACAGGTTATACCCATAACTGAAGTAGTAAAGACCTCCAACTGCGGGGGCGCCGTAACCAGTACGCTGGTATTGGTTACCCAGGTTGGTGCCGCCTACGCGGAATGTACTCTTGGAACCGGAGGGGCGGTAAGTGATCTGGCCATCCCATGTTCCAAAATAAGGCAGTGTACCTGAAATGAAGGTTCCTTCATAATAGTTGTTATCCTGCCATTTGAATACCACGTTGAAGCCGACATTATGGCAAACATTCTCATTCTTCAACCCGATGTTATAACGGTATTTCGGAGCATTAAAGAAAGAGATCACCCCTTTTTCCACGTTTCTTAATACATCAGAAGAGATATTCCCATAAAGCACATAATTCTTCATCATCTGGTATTCAAGACCCAGTCCCCAGCCAGAAGATTTCACTTTCTGGGTAGAGTTCTGTGTGTAAGAAAGGTTATTGCTGCTGAAGGGTGAATAAACTTCATACTTGTAAGCAGTTTGTGCTTGTACTACTGCTTCGTTTACGAGGAAGTCATCATAAATGCTGTAATAGCCGTAAGCATCCAGTAATAATTTTTTACCGATAACTCCTTTATATCCTATTTCGAAAGATGTAACTGTCTCCGGCTTTACTTCATGATAGACAGCCTTTACAAGCCTGCCTGAATCCGCGATAGTTCCATTCCTGTAACCAGTCCCGTCGGTATTGAATACGCTGGCAGCGGTATAACCGGGCTGTGTTGAATTCAATTTATAATAAGTCTGGAACTGGGGGAGACTACCAATGAGGAAGCTGCTTCCACCGCCAAGACGTAAACTGATGTATTGATTTTGGTTGGTCGGGAACCTGTAGGCGGTCTGGTAAGAAAGACGCACAAAGTTCTCTTTCGCCACACGAACCACAGCTGTAAGCCTTGGTGTGAATTTACCCTTGAAGTTTGTTTGTTTATCATAGCGGCCTGAAGCGCTAAGGGTAAGCACATCATTAAGGAATTTCTTTTTTATCTGGGCATAAGCGCCGTATTCATTTACCCGGATGATCTGGACGGTATCGGAAAAGATCGTACCCTGTGAGTTCATCGCCCATTGTTTCCAGGAAACGCCGGCAATCACTTCCAGTTTATCGGAGAAATGAGCCATATCAGAAATGTTAGCCTGTGCTTCTGCAGCATACAGGTCAGATTTATCAAGGAACAAGGCACCGCCGGGTTTATTGACCGGTGTGTTTTTGATCTTTTTGGCAGCAGCATCAAATGCAGCCGTTCCAGGTTGCAACCTGTTGCCTTCAACAGCACGACGTGCGATACGGTGGAGAGAGTCATCACTCAGGAGAATACCGGCATTAGCATTCAGGCGCCTGTTTTCTGAAAATTGAGTAATATAAGTAGGGAACCAGACTGAGCTCGGATTATAAGTTTCGTTAAGGAAAGCACCCAAAGCGCCGGAGATATAAGATTCACCAGCGTTTTCCTGGGTAGTATAACCCCGGACCATCCAGTTCTTTGCTTTGATCTCCGCCTTGTGCTGTGCCATTTTGAAGTTGCGGAGTGAATAACGCTCTGCACCGGTATAAACAGTTGTTCCTGTACCGAAATACGTATTGATCGAAGCCTCGATCTTATCTGTGATCTTATAAAAAACACCACCGGTAACTTTTACATTAAGGGTGTTGTAATCCACCAGTTTATCTTCTTCATATCCTGTACGGGATATACTGGCATTATGGAAATAATTGTTCTTACGACCAATGTAAAAAGGCATCATACTTTGAACAGCAGGAACAGCCGCACCCAGCCCGTTAGCTGTCAGTAAGGCATAGTAATTATTCAGCTGGGTAGTTGTAGGATAAGCAGGATTTCCAATCGCATTAAAATAAGCATTGGTTCCCAGCAAGGGGTTATTGATCACGTCAAACGCACCACCAGTCTGTGCCAAAATACCTCTTCTAGTCTTGTCCTCCACAAAGAATGAGAACCCATTCATATCAGCGCTGGTCTCATCCCCATAAATATTCACGCCATTAAAATTGGGATCGCTGCTCCTGTTACCACCCACAACTTTACTTAACACACCGATCTGTTGTTTATTGCGGTAATCTTCAGCTTCCCAATCGCTTCCCTTAAGCAGTTCTGCTGCCAGTTTGAATGCAAACCGGTTCTTAAAATTCTTGGCCCAGCGGAAACTCCAGTTATAATATGGGGCTGAGGGTCGTTGCTTATGATCCACGTGCATGATACCCTGTTTGACATTAAAACTAAAACCCTCGTACTTGAAAGGGTTCTTACTTGTCACCAGTACGGTTCCATTCATCCCTCCTGATCCATATAAAGCGGATGAAGCGCCGGAAAGTATTTCAATATTATCCACGTCCAGGTCAGTTAATCCCACGATGCTGCTCACTGAGAAATTAAGACCAGGCGCCTGGTTATCCATCCCGTCGACCAGCTGGTTCAGCCTGGTATTACCACTGCTTACAAAACCGCGGGTGGTAATTGTCCGGAAGGTTAAACTGGAAGTATGAACATCCACTCCCTTTTCATTGCCCATAGCTTCATAAACTGTAGGAGTTGATGCAGCAAGTATCTTAAGCCTGTTCATTCGTTCCACCGTAACGGGAGACTCTAAAAGACGCTGGGGAGTCCTGGCGGCAGCGACTACCACTTCCTGTCCCATGGTGTTATTTACTTTAAAATCAACATTAACCGGTTTAGAAGCATCAGTTACAGTCACTTCCTGATCGTCGTAACCAATAGAAGTGAAAATTAGCACCACGGGAAGCTTGGTGACTTTCAGGATGAAAACTCCATCGGAGTTTGTATAAGTGCCCTGGTCGGTACCTTTTACACGGATCGAAACAGCAGGGACATTTTCTTTCGTGGAGCCATTCATAACAGTACCGGAAACCGTAACTGATTGGGCATTAGCAGTAATCGAAAACAGGCAAGCCATCAGCCAGGCAGCTAAAAAGCTATAGCTTTTTCTCATAATAGGGAGATTTTAGTTTTGGAATTTGATGGAAAAATAAGCATTGTAACCTTTATCTAAAAATTTAATTTTTAAGGGGAAAGGATAAATTGTTGAAATCTTGGAGGGGTTCAGATTGGCTGGTTTTCACCCCCTTCTTACTTTCGGAATATGGCTGATTTTACCTTCCCGGATCAACGGGGTTTTTATCGTGGCAAGGTCCGTGATGTGTACAGTATCGGTGACCGTTGGCTGCTGATGATCGCTTCGGATCGGATATCGGCTTTTGATGTTGTGCTTCCCCGGCTCATCCCTTTCAAAGGACAGGTATTAAACCAGATCGCGGCATATATGCTGGATGCCACCAGGGATATCTGCCCCAACTGGCTGGAAACGGTTCCCGCCCCTCATGTAAGTATCGGGAAACGATGCGAGCCTTTCCGGATCGAGATGGTCGTGAGGGGAAACCTTACCGGCCATGCCTGGAGAACCTATTCATCCGGGAAAAAAGAACTTTGCGGCGTGAAAATGGCGGATGGAATGAAAGAAAATGACTTTTTCCCCCAGCCGGTCATTACCCCGAGCACCAAGGCAACTGAAGGTCATGATGAAGACATCAGCAAGGAGGAGATCATTTCCCGTGGCCTGGCAACAGGAGCGGAATGGGATCTGCTTTCCAATTATAGCCTCCAATTGTTCGAAAGAGGGAAACAGATCGCGGCGAAAAGAGGGTTGATCCTGGTTGACACGAAATACGAGTTTGGAAAGATCGGCGATACAATCTACCTGATGGACGAGATTCACACACCCGACAGCTCCAGGTATTTCTATGCAGACGGGTTTGAAGAGCGCCAGGCAAAAGGCGAAAAACAAAAACAGTTAAGTAAGGAATTCGTGAGAGAATGGCTGATCGCAAATAATTTCATGGGGAAAGAAGGTCAAACCGTTCCGGCCATGAGTGATGAATGGGTAAATACGATTTCCGGGAGATATATTGAACTGTATGAAAAAGTGATTGGTGAAAAATTTCAGGCTTCCACTTTTAGCGAAGAAGACACCCGGCAGGCAGTTATCGCTTCGCTGCAAAAACTTTCCTGCTGATCCTTCCTAAAACCGTCAACAGATTCTCGTCATTTCCATTTTATATTTTCTCTTCGTTGCCGGGTTGCTGATCCAGGCTTTGGCCGGCACCACATTATTTATTAATAGTTAAAAAAAGGTCACCGCGTATTGCTACACGGTGACCTTGTCATTTAATTCACAGGTATTCTATTTCTTTTGTTCTTGTTTTATGGTTGATTGTCTGAATACTCTTGTTGCGCCTTTTCCATAAAGAGGGCAATAATAATCCATGGCATCCTGCGCTTCGGTATAGCTTAACCAGTAATCCGTAATGGTTCCGGTAAAAACGTAAGCAGAGGAATAATCATACATGTCTTTTGTTCCCCGGCTGCTGAAGTTACCGTATACAACGCTTCCCTCGTAAGGTTTGTAGGTTCCATAGGCCCGTACGATCGTATAGCCGTAATAGGTTTCTACTACGAAATAATTACAGTAACTGTCACTGTAAACGACTTCCCCTCTTTCTTTGGAAAGCCAGTAATTTTCGCTGTTAGGGGGAACGCTGCTCTTTACACAACTGCTGAGAAAAAGTGCAACGGTGAGAACGATAGCCGATAAAGTAAATATTCTTTTCATGACATTTGATTTAATTGTTTAAAAATTGTTTGGGCAAACAACTAATGACAAGATTGTGCCAGATTATGCCAACCTTGATGAGGGTTTGTTAAAATCATTTGAAAAAAGGATATTCACTTCTTAAAACCCGCCCATGAGAGTTTTTCTTAGTTTGTTTTTGGTCTTATCCTTCCTGCGAACTGCTGCCCAGGAACAATACATGATCGTTGGTACTTATGATTCGCCTAAAAGCGAAGGAGTCTATGTTTACCGCTTTAACAGTTCCGACGGAACTGCCCGTGAAATGAGCCATGTAAACACTCCCAATCCTTCCTTTGTCGCCGTTTCACCGGATGGACGATTCGTTTATGCCGTGCATGAAACAGCCCCGCAGGATGGCAAGGGAGGCGATGTTGCCGCTTTCAGCTTTAATAAAAAAACCGGAACGTTAACGCTTCTTAACAAACAACCTTCCGGTGGTGACCATCCCTGCCACGTGGAAATGGATAAAACGGGTAAATGGCTATTCATTTCCAATTACAGTAGCGGGAGCCTGTCTGTCCTGCCTGTTAACCCTGATGGCAGTCTTGGTGCACCTACTACAATCCAGCACAGTGGTTCCGGAAAAAATCCCCAGCGGCAAAAAGGCCCGCATACACATGGGGCGATCATTTCGGCGGATAACCGCTGGCTTTTTGTTACCGACCTTGGCATTGATAAAGTCCTGGTGTATTCTTTTGATGCAGCAACAGGAAAACTCACAGCAGCAAAGCAACCGTTTGCCGCATCGGTGCCCGGCTCGGGACCGAGACTTATAACTTTCCATCCGAATAACCGTTTTGCTTACCTGGTGGAAGAGTTAAGCGGGACTGTAGTAGTATTCAACTCCCACAATGGAGTATTGAAGGCGGTACAACGCATCAGTACGATGCCGGCAGGAGATACCAGCTTTGCAGGAAGCGCAGATATCCGTGTTTCACCTGATGGAAAATTTCTGTATGCATCCAATCGGGCCGATGCCAACACGATCGCCATCTACCGCATCAGCGATAAAAAAGGTACACTCACCTTTATCAGTCATCAATCAACCCTCGGTAAGACACCCCGGAATTTCAGTATCGATCCCAGTGGTAAGTTCTTACTGGCGGAGAACCAGAACAGCGATGAGATTGTGATCTTTAAAAGAGATGGGAAGAGCGGTCTCTTGTCAGACACCGGCAAAAGAATAACAGTTGGGAAACCGGTTTGTATCAAATGGGTGCCAATAAATTAAAAAATCTTCCCGCTGTTGTTTTAAAAGAAGAGGCCGGATGAGAACACCCGGCCTGTCTGTTAACCAACTGACTGTATTTACTCAACGATCAGATATTTTGTAACTCTTCAGTTATATACGATAAGCGGGTTACCCGAAACAGGATTATTGATGATCGTAGTTTTAACATCAAACACTTTCCTGATCAAATCTTCCGTGACAATTTCTTTAGGTTTTCCTTTTGCCACCAGTTCCCCTTCTTTTAAAAAGAAAAGTTTATCCGCATATTGGGTGGCGAGGTTGATGTCATGCATTACGGCAACCAGGATCGTCTCCTCTTTAGAAAATTCCCTTGCTACCTGGAGAAATTCCTGCTGGTAATTAATATCAAGGCTTGTCAGCGGTTCATCGAGGAATAAATAACGGCAGCCGGAAGCTGGTTTTTCCCAGATCTGTGCCAGCACCCGGGCATATTGCACCCGTTGCTTTTCCCCGCCGCTGAGTGTCAGGTAATTTCTTTCTTTGAAAGACTGAAGGTTCATGCGTTTCATTACTTCTTCACAAATGGCTTCATCCTTTTTCCCGGGATTAAAAGCAAAATGAGGATACCGCCCCATCATCACCACTTCATCAACGGTCAGCGGGAAACTTAATTCCGGCTGCTGGCTCATCACGGCTCTTTCCCTTGCCAGCTCTACTTTTTTGATGGTCTCCAGTTTTTTACCGCCATACAGCACCGTGCCTTCATACCCGTGGAGTTCACCACTGAATATTTTCAGGAAAGTAGACTTACCCGAGCCGTTAGGTCCCAGGATCATATTGAACTCACCGGGCTGGAAATCCATACTGACATCATTCAGGATCAGTTTTTTCCCAACACGGTAATGTATCCCGGTCGCTTTAAGCATTGTACCCTCCTTTCTGCTGCAACAGGTTGAATTTTTTCAACAGGATGATAAAGACAGGAGCACCTACCAGTGACGTGATGATGCCGATCGGTACTTCGGCGGGAGCTAATATTACCCGCGCAACAAGATCAGCCAGTACCAATAACGCTGCGCCCAATATCATCGATGCGGGAAGTAATTTTTTATTATCACTGCCTATCAGCAAACGTAATATATGGGGTACGATCAGCCCCATGAAAGTGATCACGCCAACAAAAGCAGTAGCTACCGAAACCATGATGGTATTGAGCAATAAGATCCTTCTTTTCAGCTTATCAGGACTCACACCCAGGTAATTTGCTTCTTCTTCTCCCAGCAACATTGCATTCAATTGTTTTGAATAACGGAATGAAATGATGAACACGATCAACGCTACTGCACCAACGATCATTACTTGTTGCCAGTTGGCGCCATTGAAATTTCCTAAATTCCAGAAGGTGATGCTCCTTGCCTGTGCATCTCTTGCGGTATAACTCATGAAACCAACCCCGCTCAAACAAACAGAATTGATCGCAATACCCACCAGTAATAAAGACATGATAGATATGCGTTTCGAATTTTTTGCCAGCGAATAAACCGCGATCGTAGCAACCAATGCCCCCAGGAATGCAGCAATGGGCATTAATAACGGGCCGGCTAATTCTTTTAACGCGGGACTGAACTGCGGCGCTTTTACAAAAATGATGGCAGCCCCGAGAGATGCGCCCGCACTGGTTCCTATTAAACCGGGTTCAACAATCGGGTTACGGAATAAGCCCTGCATCAACACCCCGCTTACTGCAAGTATTGCCCCGGTTATGGCGCAGAGTATAACCCTTGGCAATCGCAATTGAATGAAAACAGCCTGGTGTATATTGCCCGGTTTTTGCCCGGCAACCAGGTTTTGCATCTCTGCATACATATCTGATAGCTTTACCGGCACCGTGCCAAATGCGATTGCACAGAGCACCATGATGACCAGTAAAGTGATCAGCCCGGGAAAGAAGAATTTATTTTTGTGTAACACTTGTCAGTCCGGGATAAAGTAAATGAACTAGTTTAAGAAGATTCTCCCCAGTTCGCGGGCCAAAATAGATCAGGTCGTGTTCTTCAAAACGAATAATGCGTTTATTCTTACCTGCATTGGTAAGTGATACACCCGGGACATCGGTAATGAATTTATCCATGCCTCCCATGCGGTCGAAACCAAAATCAGTTGCAACGATCACATCCGGATTGGCCAGGGCAACTGCCTCAGCACTCATTTCACGTGAACCTTTTCCATCATACAATGCTACCGAAGCACCGGCAAGACGCAGCATCTTGTCTCCTACTCCATTTCTTCCGCTCATGATAAAATAATTATTGTTCCTGAGCCCAAAATGGATAATCATTACTCTCAGTGAATCATGGATACCCATAGCCTTCACTGAATCGGTAGCCCTGGCAATTCCTTCTTCCATATTCTTAATGATCGAATCTGCCTTTTTTTCTACTCCGAAGAATGTGCCCAGCTCTTTTAACAGCAGCTTAGCGCTGTCGATCGTATTGGCCCCGCCAAATGCTTTTACATTCAATCCTGCTTCTTTTATCTGGGGTAAAACATTTTCCGGCCCGATATCATTGCTATGGATCACCAGGTCGGGATTCATTGAAATGATAGGTTCGGCACTCAATGCCCTGTGGTAACCTACTGTCTTCAGCAATTTGGCGCTATCGGGGTAGGTACTGCTGAGATCAACCGCGACGATATCATGTCCTTTTCCCAGCGCAAATATCATTTCGGTAAGGTGTTTCGAAAGACAAACAATCCGCATGTCTTTTGTTCCGTCTGCTTCTTTATTACTGAAACGGCCACAGGCAGCCAGTAAGAGGATAGCAGGCAGTGCCAGCCATTTGATCTTTTTCATATAAATTTTTTAAAGAAGGGCAGCATATCGCTACACTGCCCTCTATTATACAACCTTACTTCTTAAAGATGTTATACTTAAGGTTTACACCTCCGTATACAACAGCTTTAGGAGGAGCCGGGATATACGCATCATCCAATTGATTAACAAAGATCATGAGCGGGTATCGTGTCCCGCCAATATTATTTACACCCAGGAACAGATCCATGAAGAAATGACTTGAGAAATTCTTTCTGAAACCAATTTTTCCGTTCAGCAAATTATAGCTGGAAGCGTCATAGGTAGTAAATACCTTAGGAAACACTCCGGAGTTGCTGGTTCTTTTTGTGCCAATTGTAACGCCGTCTTTATATATATGCACCAGGTTGGCATAGAGACCAAACTTGGTTGCCACATCGACTCCGATAGCATTCATGATTTTGGGTACCCCATATACTCTTTTCCCGCTATAGTCAATCGTATCACGTAAAGGCAATGTTACATTATTACCCATAATGATTTTAAAATCATTGCCATATTTAAAATCAGAATAAGTGAAATTAATAAACGGAGTTACATTAGAAATTACGCTATTCTCATTGTTTACTATCGCGTATTTCAATGTAGCTTCAACACCCTTATGCTTTTGATCACCGCCATTTACCATATAACTATATGCCGTGGTAGTAGCGTTCAATGGTACTGATATTGCTGTCATTTTATCGGAGATATTAAAGGAGAATAAAGCCAACTGGTAGCTCAACCTGTCTCTTAATAATGACCCTTTTGACCCTATTTCAAATTGATCACCGTGTTCAGGTTTTAAAACGTTGTTGACAAAACCTGATGCTGGTGCAACCGGAGTGACAATAAAGAAATAAGAACTTACAGGTGCTTTATAGCCTTTGCTATAAGATGCATATACCGAAACTTTCTTGCTGAAAACTTTATTAATTGCAAGATGTGGCGACCACATACCCTTGTAGCTGGTATCAAAATGACCAGGATAGGTGGTTGTGATCGCTCTGAAACGATCGTCCAGGGAAATTTTTTGGGAACTATAACCTATACCTGCTGACAGAGACAGATCCTGGGGCAATGCTAATGTCCATTCTGTAAAATAGGAAGTCGGCTGCGTTGTATAAGCTACGTTGGATGAAATTGCATTTATCACATAATAAGGACTAACGCCGTATGTATAAGTGCCCGGATTCGGGTCATTAGGATTAGGTTTCATACTGTATCCGACCGTTTGTGCATTCTGCCGCTGAATTTCCATACCAGCGATTCCATTCAATACAGATTTCTCATTTACCGGGATCTTTATATCGAACGAAGTGCGGAAACCGTAGTTAACAGTATTTTTATCTGTCCATCCCCCCGCACTGCTTGCGTCGCTTCTGAAACCTGTACCAAATACAGTAGAAGTGTTGGAAAATCCTTTGGTAAAATTATAAGTGTGTGTCACTCCCGCCCTGAAAGTAACTACATGGCTGTGAGCGTTATTCCTGATGTAGCTGGGATTGCCTGAGTAATCTTTGTTTGCCCATTGTAGAAGAGTGAGCTCGCCTAATCTTTCATCATAACTATCAGTAAACCCAACATACATTGAAATATTTTGCTTTTCATTGGGTTGACTCATCAGCACTAAATTGGCAAAGTCCTTATGTGAAGCATTGTGAATGGAAAAACCATCTGATTTTTGTTTCCCATAATTTAATAAAACCCCGCTCCGTTCATTCCCAACTGCCAAACGGGTAGTATATCGTTGCAAACCATAATTTCCAAACATAATATCCTGGCTGATAGAAGTTCTCCCGTTTTCAGGTTTCATGGTCATGAAACTGACTGCCCCCGAAATAGCTTGTCCATATAACGTTCCTGCAGGGCCTTTCAAAACTTCAACATTTCCCAGCGAAGCGAAATCAATATCGTCCAATGTCGTTATTCCTTCTGCATCCGTAAGCGGCATACCATTGATATAAACCTTATATCCCTGCCCGTCAAAATTGCTATTAATTCCATTGGTACCTCTTGATCCATTACCATACCCACGGATATTAAATTGTTGACCTCCTGAAACAGATCTCCTGTTCATGATCACACCAGGTACACTGGTTTCAATAACGTCCTGTAGAAAAATGCCTTGTCCTCTTTTTAATTCTACCGGCGTAAGTTTAGTAATAGATACAGGTTGATACAATAAAGATTTATTTTTCTCTGAGGTAGCGGTCAGGTCCACATTGTCCAGTGTATTGCCGGAAGGATTAAGGTTAATGGTCAGGTCATCATTACAATTAGCTGTGACTCTCTGGGTTTCATAACCCACAAACGAAATGGTTAGGGTAACAGATTTAGTACAAGCAAAGGAGAAAGAGCCATCATTATTGGAAGTGGCAATATTTTTACCACTTACGGATATTGTAGCACCCGAGAGGGTGGTCTTTTTTGTAGCATCCAGGATTTTCCCTTTGATGGTCTGTGCCTGGGAAAGCAGAACAAATGCCGAACAAACAGCGAATAATAGAATTCGTTTCATGATCTTATTGATTTGAAATAATTGAATAATAATAGAGCTCCGCAACTATAACATTGCAGCATGTTGGTATAACAGGAATAGAAAAAAGATCACATAAACTGTGGCGGAGGAGTAAGTATCTCAGCTATATTGTAAGCAAGCGGGCTTTGGTAGGCTGCCCAGCTTATTTTTCCCGGCATTTCGCGGGTTTCCATGCAGGAGTTAGTTGCAGGAGTATAAAAAGTTGCAATAAGTTTAAGCAGAAGCGCCGCCCGTTTTTTAGATGACCCGCCGAAATCGTCGCTGGTCATTTTCCGGTAATTCTTAACAAGGCTGGTCTCTTTTTTATCGCTGATACAGCGGATATGCACTTTCCCGTTCTCCACTTTCTGATCAATCAGGTCATACATTTCTCCCCGGAAACGGAATTCATTATCCCCTTCCCATTGCAGGAGGGCCGTCGCTTCTGCGGGTGTAAATACAAAATGATCAGCCGCCCCTTCTTCCAGGGCACGTTCGATCCTGTCAGTAGCCGATTTCTTGATAGCTGTCTGCCTCATGTGAAAGAAAACATGGTACCCTGTGATCTGCACAGAGAAGCTCACTAATAGCAGTATGGCGAAAAACTTTTTCACAGCAGTTAAAAAACAGCCGCTAAAGTAATGAATATTTCAGATTGGGCAACATTTAGCTGCGTTAATCGGCTGTTCCGGGTGGCCGAAGCCCTGGCCTGAGTCTTGATTTTGACTTATTAAATACATTTCTTCCCTTGTCGGTTCCTTCCCTGGTCTTCCTTTGTTCATCTTCGGGCAGATGCGTAATAGACTGGCATTCATCGCTGCAACATCCTTCGTATTTTATATTACAAGCTTCACATTGTATAAAAAGGAGATGACAGCCATTATTTTTACAGTTAGTATGCAGGTCTGCCGGTTTCCCGCACTGGTGACATTTTGCTATTATATCTTCTGTAATCCTCTCTCCCAGCCGCTCATCAAAAACAAAGTTCTTACCAATGAACCTGCTTTCCAGTCCTTTCTCTTTTACCTGCCGGGCATAATTGATGATCCCTCCTTCGAGGTGAAACACTTTCTTAAATCCATGATGAAGCATAAAGGCGGATGCTTTTTCACAACGGATGCCGCCCGTGCAATACATGATGATGGTATTCTCTTTCTTATCCTTCATCATCTCTACCGCCATCGGTAATTGTTCCCGGAAAGTATCGCTGGGAATTTCCAGCGCCTGTACAAAATGTCCCACTTCGTATTCATAGTGGTTACGCATATCGATCACGATCGTGCCGGGGTCGTCTGTCAGCTGGTTAAATTGCTCAGCATTTACATAGCTCCCTTTATTGGCCATATCAAAAGAAGGGTCTTCGATTCCGTCCGCTACGATTTTGTTTCTCACTTTTATATCCAGCACGTAGAAACTTTTACCGTCATCGTCCACCGCGATATTTAACCGGGTGCCATTAAGTGGGTCAATCGAATACAAATAGGATCGTAAAGCTTCAAGGTTCGCGGCCGGTACGCTTACCTGTGCATTGATCCCTTCGGGTGCGAGGTAAATCCTGCCAAGCACTGCTATTTCGTTGAGCTGTTTATAAAGTTCATCCCGGAAGACGGGTGGCTCTTCTATTTTAAAGTAGCGATAAAAAGAAAGAGTGGTTCGTGGAGTCGGGTCGTTTTGAATTCGCTCTTTTAGCTCCTTGCGGGAGATACGGTTGTGTAATGATGCCATATTATTTAAGTTCCCAATTGTCCCGATAAAAATCGGGAGGCAAAATTTAAAGCAATGCAAAGATAAGCCAGGAGATCATACTATTCAATACACAACAACCAATAGGCAATTCCTTAAGGCCAGTCGTCTCCCCGCCTTACACTGAGTTTACTGAAGCCGATCCTGATAGCATGCTGCCAGGGTTTCCCGTCCAGGAATGATTGGACAAAATCAACCCGCAGTTGTTTGAAGATATTGTCAATCCCAACAAAAATCTCGTAATAATTTTTATCCCGGCTGATATAGAACCCGTTGGCTCCCGCTACCAGGTAAAAATTCAATTTGCGAAAACCAGGGATTTTGTTGGTAAGAAACCCGTTAAAATTATGCTCGAGATGTGCTAGGGCATAAAACCTGGAAACATTACTAAACCTGTAAATAGGTAATAGCTGAAAACTGTTCAGGTATTCGGTCGCCAGCGTGGAAATATTCCCGTTGAAGTGATTGTAGTCCGGGACCTGTATATTCCTTCCCGTATCAATAAAACCGCCGATACCAATACGGTAACGGAATTTACCCTGTAATTTGAAGTTGATATCATCCCTGATACTAAGTTTCCATTTGCTAAAACGCTCATCGCTACCCAGGATATTTTCAAATCCCTTTGTAAACTGTGCTGAAAAAACGGGATATTTTGAACCGATATTAATTTTCCGGCCGGGCAATTCTACATAGCGGGAACCGGGTTGCCAGGTAAAACCGATCATAGCCATAAAGACCTGGTGACGTTGTATGTTCGTCGCGATCAGTTCATTTGGGTAATTAGGCGTGTATTCCCTCCCGGCTTTATCATTCCATGTATAATCAGTCCTGTTCTCAAGAGGCATCCTGTCCTGGTATTGAAACCCTGAAACAAAAGAGAATCCGCTTCCTACTCCTTTCCGGAAACTGCCACGGAAATAAATAGCCTCGTAAGTCTTTACGCGGTTCTTCTCGCTCAGCAGGCAGGAAAAAGTATTGCCCCGCTCCCCGATCGGGCTGTTATTATTGAACTGGAAAACTCTTCTACCCCCGGATAAGACGATGCTGCTGGCATATTTTTTACCATACGTATAACCAACGGTGAGATGCGCGTTAAAATGTTTATTGACAAATCCATACCGCAGTGATGGGGAAATGGCAATACTTCTCCTCCCTGAAGAAGTAGTATCCAGTTTTTTTATCCAGGAAAAAGATGGATTGACAACCAGTCCCTCCGCCGGGTTAAAGCTTACCATCTCCAGCAGGGAGGGAAAATTGATCGAGGTTCTTTTTCGTTCTGATTGAAAGGATTGACCGGTCAATAAAATACCCATCACGGTTATTTTGTTGCGTAGTTTTTCCAATGAGTCAAGATATTTTGGATCCTTCTTCGCCAGTTCCAGGCTATCTTTCCGCCGGTAATCTTTTTCTTCGTCTGCCATCAGTGGAACAGGTCTTGTCTTCTCCCAATATTCCGGTGTTTTTTTATTGGCACTGTCAGTATATTTCAGGATCGTATTGTCAAATGTCTTTTTATCAAAGGGGGGATCGATATTAAAATTGGAATAGATATTTACAAAAGAGCCATAAATATCAAAGCCCAGGATCTTGGCAGCCGGGTAAATGACCTGGCTGGAAATATACCAGACATCTTTATTCAACGGTCGATAGAGTTGCTCGATACGCAGTGTATCCATCAATTCCATCTGCGATGCCTTGGTCAGTAATAAACGGGCAGAATGGATACGCCAGTCATCCGCGACAATATCAATATACCCACTGAAAAGGGGTTCATATTTTCTTTTCGGTGTTACTTTAATATGCGAAATCTCCCGGCCATCCTCGAAATAAGTTCCTTCCAGTTTGTACTTGTAAAAATTCAGGGCGGAAGCGGCGATCGGTGAAACAAAGCCCCGTGGATTTAAATTATTCCCGATGAATACATTGTTTTTGTAGAGGGAGAAGAAACGCGGGGCACTAAGACCAAAGCCATCGCTCTGCCCGCTTACTTTAGAGGAAATAACGGCTATCTTTTCTTTATTGGGTTTGTCAACAGCATAAGTAGAAATGGTTTCCGAGAGATAAACCATCTTTTGTTTGCTGGTATCCCCGTCTTCGAAATCCACTTTTTTTCCAAAAAATTTATCAGGATAACTCCTTATCCGCATCTGCCCCTTGGTATATACTTCGCACTGGAATTTGCTGAGCTGCGCATCATAATAAGTTCTTTTCTTTATGGCGTTCCGGATAATGGCATAGGCAGGGTCTTCCCCATTCTTAATAATCACTTCCCCAAGTGTCATTTCCTGAAGGCTTAAAATAAAATTCAGTTCAAGGTCGGCATCAGCTACCGTGATCTTTCTTTCTTCTTTTTTATAGCCCACATACTGGCAAACAAGCGTATACACTCCACGATCTGTTTTAAGGGAGTACTTCCCTTCACTGTTCGCATTGGTACCTTTATTGTTCTCTTTAATAAAAACAGATGCATAAGGCAATGACTTACCTGTATTATCTGTAACAACACCTTTGATTTTTTGGGAATAGGCTGACTGCGAACAGAAGAAAAGAAGAAGGGAAGGAAGTAGCAGTCTCATAATACAGTGATACAAGATAAGTTCAGTCACCAGTTTTTTGCATCACCGGCATTACCTATTTGGAAAGATTTAACATCATTTGCCCGAAGTACGCAGGAAACTGCCACTCATGGCGGCCATCCCGGCTACCAGGCCGCCGATCAACCCTGTCACCAGGATGAGCAGGATGGCATTACCGCCGAGCGGTAAGACGGAAGCGATCTTTTTCGAGAGCACACCATCATTTTTCGAATCGATACAAAAAGCAAGAGCTCCCCATAAAAGGAAAACACCAAGTAATCCTGCAAGAAATGCTTTCCCGGCTTTCTGGTGCACAAGTATCGCCACTAAAAGAGAAGTGATGGCGATGCCCCACCAGGGAAGGAACAAACCGCTGATAAAAGCCAGTAAGGCTGTTAAGATGACTGCGACTAAAAATTTCATTTATTAGTATTTATATCTTTCGTGGTGGTATTGTCCATTGTCTATTGTCCATTGTCTATTGTCTATTGTCCATTGACGGCTGTCGATGGGCTATGGACGATCGTCTATCAACCCTTCTTAAACTTCATTGTCCATTTAATATTCTTATCCGTCCTGTCCCCCTCGCGCATAAACCATAGCTTATTATACTTACCGGCTACCCAGTTATCTATATAATCATCATAATATTTACTGCCCGGGTTACCGCTCTGGCCTCCGGGATAAACACCATAAGCTTCGGTGGGCGTAGACAATTGCACGATCATGCGCCAGCTGGGGCCATGACTTTTTGTTACCGCGTTGATAATATTATTGTCACCGCCAACATCCAGGTGAGTACGATCCAAAGGAAGGATCGCTGTTTTCCCGGGATCTAAAAGATGGTAAACACCCGGTGATTTGAATTTAGCCCATGCTAATCTCCCGCTCGCCTCAGCAGCAGAAAGAACGGGGGTAATTTTTTTCAACGCACTTGTAACTACATCATATATGGTTTCAGTTTGTGATGTATTGATGTTGTCAACAAATTTAAACGCGGAGTCTTTTAATAGTGCCTCGATCAATGTTTGATCACTTGGCCAGTCCGGCATGGGTCTTACCCTCGAAAATTCATCATACCAGATTTCTTTTCTTAGACTATCGAGCCATGTACGGTAAACCGTTTGTCCTTTTGATCCCGGGTCAGCTTCCAGGTCCCAATTCTTAAGCAGGTCAAAATATTTTTTACTATCACCGGCTAATTCATTTTCTCTAGTATATTTTATAAGCAGTGGCCGCAGGTAAGAAGCCTGTACATTAAAATAATCATTCTGCAGCTTCATCATATCTCCTGTTGTTATACTATTCATCGAGGAAAGATGGTTTTCAATACTGATCCCCCTTGCTGTAATATAACTACCGGGAATAAAATAAGGATACGTAGAATCTGCTGGTCGTTGATTAGCGCTTTCCAGGAAGCCTCTTTCAGGGTTTTTGGCATAAGGATTTTCTGTTTGCGGAATAAAGCCCTGCCACATATAACTACTGTCGGTGCCGGGCATTACATATAAACCTTGCCTGTTCCATCGTGCCGGGAATTTTCCCTGTTGCCAGATAGCGATATCACCCGCTTTGGAAGCAAAAACAAAATTCTGGCCCGGGCATTCAAAAGTTTTGATAGCTTCTGCATAATCATCATAATTCTTTGCCCGGTTCAGGTGATAGAAAGTTATACCCTCATTGCTTGGATCATGTGCTACCCACCGAACAGCCAGGTTTCTCTTAACTTTTGAAGTTGTATCAGGATTGCTTTCATCAAACATCACTGGACCAAAAATGGTATAGGCTACCGTATCATAAACTGTTGCCCCGCCTTTTACCTTTATATTTTCAATCCGGAGGGAATCCCGGATCCACTGGCCATTAAACCAGTACTCCTTTTTTGTCTGGTCCCTGAATTTTATTTCATAGTAATCTTTTACATCCCGTTGTGCGTTAGTAACACCCCAGGCAATGCTATCATTAAACCCGATAATTATAAAAGGGCTGCCGGGCAATGAAACCCCGTAGGCATTGCTGCCCGGGGTTTCCAATTGCATTTCAAACCAGATAGAAGGCAGCGACAATTCAAGGTGCGGATCGTTGCATAAGATCGGGGAGCCGCTTTGTGTTTTGCTACCTGCCACGACCCAGTTATTGCTTCCATTATTAATATCAGGCTTTGCAATTTCATTTTCCGCAACAGTTTCCTTTTGGGAAAAATATAAAGAGTCGGCCGTAGCAGGCGCTACCGGGATAATACCGGGTTTCTCAAACACTGTTCCTTTGGGGACGATAGGCAGCAGCGAATCAGGTACCTGTGGATAGATCATTTTTAATTCATCCGGCATGAAAATAGATTTTGCATTCGTATTAGCGAGATCACTCTCTGTTCCCGAGGAAAGGTTTTTTGCCATCATCTTCAATAATAATGCGCTCCGCAGGTTAGACCATTTTTCAGGTTTAACATTAAGGAGTTTGTATTCAAGCGGTAATCTGGCTTCGGTCAAAGCATTTATATATGCATTCACGCCATTTGTATAAGCATCAAACATTGCCTGGGAAGCGGGATCTTTATTGATTTCCTTCAACGCGTTTTCTGCAGCGTACACCATTCCAAGTCTTCGTTGCTCCCTGTCGAACTTAATGGCTTTGCTACCGGCAATTTCGCTGGCTCTCCCTGCTGCAGCTCTCGTCTGCAGGTCCATCTGGAACAGGCGGAATTTTGCATGGAGATAGCCCTGTATAAAATAAAGGTCCTCGTCGTTTTCGGCAAATACATGCGGGACCAGGCGTTCATCAAAATAGACTTCTGCTTTCCCCTTCAGTTCCGGGAAACTCAGGTCGGCGTCAAAATCCTGACCGGATGGTTCGGCATTTTGCCAAAATCCATGCTGGGGACTTACAAATTTTCCCAGGGGCGGAACTTTTCCCCATTGCTTATTAAGAGCAAAAACGAGTCCGGCGGTTATGATAGTAGAGATGGCAAATGGAACGATACGCATAAGCAGGTAATGATAGGGAAAGATAAGAAGAATCACCGATGTAAGGGATTAGAAATGGATCATGCGGTTTTTTAAACCCGGTTAAATCCATTATCCTGTCCCATCAGCGCCATCCGTGCTTTTTTTCCCTAATTTCAATACCTAAACAAAACAACCATGGCAGTTTTAATCGTAGTCGGTATTCTTGTCGTAATCGCCCTTTGGGTCGTCAGTCTTTATAATGGGCTGGTGCGGTTAAGGAACCGCAGGCAGAATGCCTTTGCAGATATTGATGTCCAGCTTCGCCAGCGGCATGACCTGGTACCGCAACTCGTAGAAACAGTAAAAGGATACGCCTCTCATGAAAAGGAATTATTGCTGAAAGTAACTGAAGCGAGAACCGCGGCTATGGCAGCTACGACCATTGATGGCAAGATAGCTGCAGAACAGCAATTGACGACCGCCCTGCAGGGGTTGAAAGTACAGGTGGAAGCTTACCCCGACCTCAAAGCCAACCAGAATTTTTTACAATTGCAGGAAGAACTCAGCGATATCGAAAACAAGCTGGCTGCTTCCAGGCGTTTCTTTAATGGGGCTACTACCGAATACAATAATTCCGTGGAATCCTTCCCGGGGAATCTTGTCGCCAGGAATTTTGGTTTCAAAAGAGAAATTATGTTTGACCTTGGAACCGACAACCGTAAACAAATGGAAGAGCCTCCCAAAATTCAATTCTAAGTTTGATGGAATACATTGGCCTGGATAAACAGATCAGGAAAAATAATTTCAATTCATTGTTGCTGCTGATCGCATTCCCCGCCTTATTGCTGGGAATGTTGTACGCCCTTATCTATTTTCTTCAAAGCGAGCATAAAGAGGATCCCAACCGGCTATTTCTCCAGGCCATGCCTTTCGTCCTGGCAGGCGTCGGCGCCTGGTTTCTTATTGCCTGGGCAGGACATTCAGCATTTATCCGCATGGCCACCGGCAGCAAGCCACTGGACAGGATCGAGAACAAAAGAGTTTATAACCTCATTGAGAACCTTTGTATCTCACAGGGTATGACAATGCCAAAAATCTACATCATCGACGATGATTCACTGAATGCTTTTGCCAGCGGTATCAATACCGGGACTTATTCCATTTCCTTATCAAAAGGTATTATAAACAAGCTGGATGATGATGAACTCGAAGGCGTGCTGGCGCATGAACTGACCCATATCCGAAATCGTGATGTAAGATTACTGGTCGTGTCGATCATCTTTGTCGGCATTTTTTCTTTTTTGGCGGAAATAGCTTTCCGCAGTCTTCGGTTTGCGGGTGCTGGAAAGAAAAGTAAAGACAGCAAAGGTAGCGGCGCTATTATCCTGATCGCCATCGTTATTACAGCGGTAGCTTATTTCATCTCGATGCTGCTCCGTTTCGGAATCAGCCGTAAAAGAGAATTCCTTGCTGATGCCGGCAGTGCGGAGATGACAAAGAAACCTTATGCACTCGCAAATGCCTTGAGAAAGATTTCCGGTGACCCGTTGATCGAAGCTGTAGAAAGCCGCGATGTGGCGCAATTATTTATTGATAACCCCAAGCCTTCTGCGCACCGTTCTGCTTCCTGGGATAATATGTTTGCCACGCATCCGCCGAT
>JBDSBR010000007.1:0-22463 GCA_039921505.1 Chitinophagaceae bacterium | reverse complement strand
CATAACCTGAACTTATGAGATACTTTCTTTACACGGCAATCCTTGCCCTGCTGATCGGTAACAATCCTGTATCTGCCCAGGGCCCGCTCAAACCCAGGGATCTATCCGTCAGTGGTCCCCAGACATTCGCGATCATACTTGGCGTTTCCAAATACAAATATGTACGACCCCTTGCTTACGCGGATAAGGATGCCCAGCTTTTCAATGATTATTTAAGATCCCCGGGCGGCGGCAGTGTGAAAGAGGAGAATATTTTTTTATTGCTGAATGATAAAGCGTCCAACTCCAATTTCTGGGGCAAGGGTTTTCAATGGCTAAAAGCCAAGGACCTCCGGAAAGGCGACCGTCTCTTTATTTACCTCGCCGGCCACGGCGATGCCATCGATGAAGACCAGTTCTTCTTCCTCGGGTATGATTGCAACCCTCAAGGCGACAAGAATAATTATCTCGTCAGCGGGGCCATCCAGTTATACAATCTCAAAAAGAAAATATCCGACCAGACAAAGAAAGGCGTGGAAGTATTTTTTATAATGGATGCCTGCCGTTCCAGTGAATTACCAGGTGGTGTAAGTGGCCAGGGCTTTTTAAATTCTGCGATTTCGGAAAAAAAGGCCGGCGAAATCATTATGCTGGCTACCGGTGCGGGACAGGAATCACTGGAAGATGCTTCGATCGGCACAGGACAGGGTTTGTTTACCTATTACCTCGTGGATGGATTGAGCGGTTTGGCGGATTCTATCGGCGGACCCGATAAGAAAGTAACCTACCGGGAGATAGAAGCTTATGTGGACAAGAATGTTCCCTTTGTGGCACAGCAACGTTTTAAAAGAAAACAGGATCCTTATTTCTGTTGTACAGAAAACAGCGACCGGGTGATCAGCACGGTGGATACCGCTTATTTGCAAAAATGGCTGAAAACAAAAAAACAACAGAACCGAGGGCCGGGGAATTCTGTTCCGGAAGGATTTGAAAAGACTTTCCGTTTATCGGATGCGGATACCTTACTTGTTGAAACCTATAACCGTTTCTACCGGGCTGTTAATAACAAGAACCTGACGGGTGGTTCCTCTGCTGAAGATTATTTTCTCCAGTTGAATAAAAAATATCCCGGCAATCCTTATACACTCGATGCCAAATCAACGCTGGCCGTGGAATTCATCAATATTGCGCAGTCGAGAGTGGACCGTTACCTCGCCTGCGGGGAAGACGGCTCGGCCAAACAACGGCAGGAAAATACAGAAGCCGCGAACGGCCTTGAAAAAGCGATCGCAAGTGTACGGGAGGATGATGCAGATTTTGCCAATTCATTGTTGAACAGGATGTACCTGTTAAGAGCGGGTGGAAATAATTTTTCCGCTGCTGTTTCTTTTCAAAACGCATATGCGGCATTAAAGACTGATCCTGGCGGTGCTTATATTCAAAATAAGCTGGCTTTATTGCACCTGGAGAATAACAGGATCGATAGCGCTCTTTATTATGCAGAGAAAGCTACGAAAACAGCCCCCAACTGGGCCTGCGCATTGACAACGCTGGCGCTGGCAAGGAATGCAAAGGCCAATAATAATGAGCCCCAGCAAAATAAACCAACACCCAGGAGACCCGTGAGCAAGGTTGGTTTTGGGTTCACCCTTGGCGGAGGTATAAATCAATCAAACCCTACTTATTCCGGTGATGCCAACTCTGGTTATACAGGCGTTGCTTCGAATACAACACCTGGGTTTGGCCTCGGTGTTATCAGCCAGGTGAACCTTGGTACTGCAATAAGCATCCGGCCTGCCGTTACAGTCAGCTTTGGAAATACGGAGATTAATTTTGAAAGAAGGCCTGTCACCGGCGGGCCAGTCATTATTGAACCCATCCGGGTAAAAGGGACTTCAGTAAATGTTGTGTTGCCCCTGATCATCCGGCTTTCTTCCAAAGACATTGCGCCCTATATCGCCCTCGGACCATCCTTTAGCTATTTGCTGAGCCAGGATGCCAGTTCCGCTGTTCTATTACCCGTGAAGAAGTCAATGTTCCTTGGTAATGGAGGGTTTGGGGTGGATATCAATTTGCTGAAATCAGGGATCGTCCTTTCACCGGAGTTGCAATATTCAGCAGGGTTCTCTGATATTAAGGATAATGCGTCAACGACGACTTATTCGCGGGCGCTTTCGTCACTTAAAAGAAATGCTTTTACATTTAATGTTTATTTGAGGAAGCGGTAAGAAGATTTTTCGATGGGGTGAAGTGGTCATGCCGGGAACAACTTACCGGAATAATAAAACCCGGCAACCGGAACAGGCTTATTTTTCTGACAGGAGTACAAACTCCTGTTCCACCGGTAACGAATGTTCATACAGCTTGCCTATAAATTCCTTACCCCATTTTGCATAATAATAGCAAAGATTTTCCCGGCGCTCCTGCAGCCCGTTCCCGGGAAATAATTGTTCTTTGATGGTATGTATCTGGCGTTGCTGGTCGGTAAATTTTCTTTTTTCAGCCCGGAGCATTTTCTTTTCCAGTTCCTGCAGCCGGGAAACTGTCGATGCCTTTAACGCATTGACATGTTTCTCCAGCGTATTATCTACTGCCGCCGCCTGTTTTTTGAAAGATTCGTAGAGTTTTTCCAGTTCTGTCAATGAGCCGTTAAGCTTTACAGGGTGCTTACTTTCCTTGCTCACCAGGCGTTTTAGCAATTCCTCTTCCGGTAAAAAGAAATCTTCCGGGGTAAATCCAAGATGCCTGATCTTTTCCAGCCATTTCTTTTCCAGGATCAAAAATGAGTTGCGGAGCACCAGTACTGGAAAAGGAACCTTGTAATGTTCAAACAGGTCTTTTAGCTGCAACCAGTAAGCTGTTTCTCCTGCGCCGCCGATAAAAGCAATATTGGGCAGGATGGTTTCCTGGTAGAGCCCGCGGAGAATCACGTTTGGGCTAAACCGTTCAGGGTGTTCATTCAATTCTTTAATCATCGCATCCTTCTCAAAGGAGAATTGAGAATTGAGAATGCTGTAGTGATCATTCTTTTTCTCTATCCTCTCTCGTTTATCATCAACCAGGTAAAAGAGATTGATCTCTCTCGGGTTTGCCTGTACCTTATAACCTGCTTTTGCGAGTTTTGACGCAGTCTCTTCCACGATCGCCGAAGCAGTTTGATGTAAAAGATCATCTTCAAACAACTTTATCATTTGTTGTTTTAAGGCCGTGTTATCAGGTAACAATACCACGATACCATATTCCGCAAAAAGACTATTGACAAAATGGAAAGTGGCATCCTGGAGGGCCACTCCTTCCTTGTAGAACTCTTTTAATTGAGCGATGATCGACTCACCGTTTGGCAAAACAGCTAATTGGCCTTCCATTTGCCCAATCAGTTTCACAAATCCCTTGTCGATCTTCATTCTTCCTACGGCCCCGGTTTGCGTGGTCTCCCAAACCAGTTTTTCTCCTCCCAGCCACACATGATTCAATTCTTCAAGGTCTGCATCTTCAGAGCCGATATAAAAAACCGGGACAAAGTTTTGTGTAAGGTTAGTTATCCTCAACTGGTCGGCCAGCTTGATCGCATGAACGATTTTGTAGATAAAATAGAGCGGACCGGTAAAAATGTTATTCTGGTGAGCGGTTGTTACTGTAAAAGTATTCCCTGATAAAAGCGATTCAATGTTTTTCTTTACCCGTTCACTGGTTTTAACTCCCTCATATTGTTTTTGTAATTCCTGTACCAGTAACTTCCTGTTAGTCGGGAACTGCTTTCTCGCTTCAATAGCTTTTTGCAAACCCTGTATGCCAGGAGGATGTGTAAAGAAAGGCTTTAATGCTATAGCCTGGTCAATATAGTCCAGCGCGATCTTTGTGAAAGCTCCAGTCTGGCGGTAAGGCAAGCGGGTAGATGTACAGTCCATAAGCGATTGTGGTCAAAGCTACGAAGCCAGCTGTAAAAGTAAGAACTCCACAAATTTATTTTGCCACAGATTACACAGATAAACACAGATTTAAGAAAACCTTGCAGGATCGAAAGCAATAAGGCTTATAGCCGGTTTTTCACCTGCGATAATTTCTTTTATCAATAAACCTGTTCCGGCTGCCGCGCTCACACCCAGCATAGCATGACCGCCTGCATAGGTAAGATTGCTGTAACTGCTATGCCTGCCGATATAAGGCATCCCATCGGGAGTTACCGGGCGGTAACCAAACCAGGCATTTTTCAAATCTGGTTGCGGCAGGTTCATCGCGGGATAATATTTTTTAAACGCATTATAGATCGCCGTCACTCTTTTAGGAAGGATATTGTCACTATGTCCACTCAATTCCATTGTACCGCCGATACGAAGCCATTTACGAATCGGGGTGGTCGCCGTCCGGTCATCTACCAGTATTGAAGGGTATTGTAGGTTTTTTTTAAGATCATTGTAAGCCAGGCTATAGCCTTTACCTGGCTGCATCAGCATTTTTATTCCAAGGAGCCTGGAGATATTCCCCAGCCAGGAACCATTGGCGATCACGAGTTCATCACAGCTGACTATACCTTTATCCGTTATCACTGCTGTTATTTTACCATTAGCCTTTTCAAATCCTGTTACTTCCGTGTTCAGCCAGAATTTTACTTTGCTTTTTTGCAAGTGGCTGAATAAGGAGCGCATTAGTTGGGCAGAGCTTAGATGACAATCATCCAGGTATAAAATCCCCCCGGCCACATTTACTTCTACCTCCGGCTCCTGATCCTGTACCTGCTGGGGAGAACAGGAAATCGTTTTTAACCCGAATAAGTGAGCCTGTTCTGCAAGATGTTTCTCATGTTCGCCCGTCTTTGCTGTTTTATAGAGCATCCAGCAACCCTTCTCGATCATATCAAATGAATCCGGCAGATCTTCCCGGAGATCATTCATCAGGTGACGGCTTAACTGCAATAGGTTATTCAGGTGCGGGGCACTTTGCTCCACATTTTTTGCTGTAGCTTTTTTCCAGAAGGTCATTCCCCAGCGGATAAGATCCAGGTTTAGCCTGGGTTTGATATAAAAGGGAGAAGAGGAACTCATCATCCATTTCAGGCCCTGTGAAATGATGCCGGGAGTTGCCAGCGGGATAAAATGTGAAGGAGAGATATAGCCCATATTGCCAAAGGAACATCCCTCCGTGATATTGCCACGGTCAATGACCGTTACTTCATGTCCTGCCTTTTGTAAATAATAAGCGGAGCAAAGTCCGATAATCCCGCCTCCAATGATGGTTACTTTCATAAACTACTGACTCAATTTATAGTTCGATGATCATTCCTTCCTCCGCTACTTTAAACCCCTCCGCCCGGACCTTTTTCTTTTCTGCAGATTCTTTTTTTAAGAGAGGGTTCGTGTGATTAAAATGAATGAACACGATTTTCGCTTTTTGCGCCGAAGATAAGCCTGAAAATTTTTGCAGGCTTTCTTCCACGAAGGGATGCGGAACTTCGCTCATATCTCTTCCCGGCAGTTCCCCGTTCTTATAGAAAGTCCCGTCAAGCAAGGCCATATCCACTTTCCCAACCTCCGTAAGAATATCTTTTCCCCATTTCTCCCATTTATCGATATCGGGGACAAACAAAATCTTCTTCCTGTTACTTTCGATAAGAAATCCAACTGTTTCGGAAAATTCATCGCGGTGAGGCACCGTTACCGGTGTAACCTTCAAAAACTGGTTAAGGGACACGGTACTGTCGGCGTGTAAAGCCTGTAATTTGATGTTATCAAGTGAGACCAATTGGTTCCAGGGACCATTGTTGCGCAAAAAAGAATCCATACGGGGCATCACCCATACCGGAACTTCTTTTGCTCCCATCGCTTCGCGGCCGAGTTGCAGCAGGCCGCTGTAATGACCAATATGTGCATGGGTGATAAAGATTCCGTCCGGTGAAGAATCATTTTTTTCAGGCAGAAAGGATTGAAGGGCATGTAATTGCTCTGTAATGTCGGGAGTTGCCTCAAACAGCCAGTATTGATTGGTATTCCTGTCTACCAAAGCCAGGGAAGTGATATGCTTCTTCTCCTCTTTTCCCTCCCAATAGTCCCTGCAACATTCTTTTGTACAACCGATCTGCGGATAACCTGCATCCTGCGCTATGCCGAGCACTACCAGGAATATCCCGGGCAAATCTTTTTCCTTATTGCCTGCCGATAACGGCTTTTCTTTCGTCCTGCAAGATGCAAAGAACAAAATAAAATAACCGGCACTATATAGTAGTAAATTCCTCAACGTTATGTTTGTTTGATTCTGGAGGATTTTTCAAAAAGCCCCTTTAGGGGTTTGGGGTTTATAGTACCTGGAACCCATACGCATAAGGGTCATCCTCTTTATCGATCCAGATCTTATTGTATCCATAAATCTTTGCCCAGCCTTCCACCGAAGGACGGATAGCGGGTTTACCTGCCAATACCAATTCTTCTTCTATTCTCCCGGTGAATTTACTCCCGATGATGCTTTCATGTATGAATTCATCCCCTTTCTTCAATTTACCCTTTGTATACCATTGCGCCATTCTTGCGGAAGTACCTGTTCCGCAGGGAGAACGGTCGATGGCTTTATCGCCATAGAATACCGCATTTCTTGCCGTGGATTTTTTATCCAGTACTGCTCCCGTCCACAAAATATGCGAACATCCTTTGATCGTAGGATCTTCCGGGTGCACAAATTCATATTTCGCATTGATGTTCTTCCGCAACGCTCTTGCCCAGGCAATTAATTTATCAGCCGTGTAATGTTCCAGTCCTTTAAAGTTTTTCTGTGCATCTACGATCGCATAAAAATTCCCCCCATAGGCCACATCGAGGATCAGTTCGCCTAATTCGGGGCAATCAGCGGTCAATCCTTCCGAATGAAGAAAAGCGGGAACGTTGGTCAGTTTCACACTGCTTACCTTGAAACTACGATGGTCGATGGACGATTGTCCATGGTCGACCGACGATGGTCCATTGTCTATCGACCATTGTCTATCGCCAGTCCTGTATTCAACCTTTACCAGGCCGGCAGGCGTTTCCATATTTACGACACCATTTTTTTTCGGTTTTACAAGTCCTTCTTCGATAGCAATTGTAATGGTGCCGATCGTGCCGTGACCGCACATGGGGAGACAACCGCTGGTTTCAATGAATAGAACTGCCACATCGTTTTGCGGATCATGCGGGGGGTAGAGAATACTTCCGCTCATCATATCGTGTCCCCGCGGTTCAAACATGAGCCCGGTTCTTATCCAATCATATTCTCTCAAAAAATGTTGTCGTTTTTCGCTCATGCTATTTCCTTGCAGAAGAGGCCCGCCTTCCCTGACGAGACGGACAGGGTTGCCGCAGGTATGGGCGTCGATACACGAGAAAATATGTTTCATAAATATTTTTTCAAGCTCATGAAGGGTTTAAAACCCTTCATGAGTTTTTAGGAAATTTCGGATCAATAGGCTGTTCATGATATTTAATAAACCCGTTCCGTCCGCCAAAAGTCCGCAAAACCTGCTCTCTTTCCAACACCGTGTTTTCGCTCCCCCGTAATATATTATACGAACTATAGGTCCATTTATCGATCGTTTTTACAAACCTATGATGCACAGGATTAGCATGAATATAAAAAACAACACGACAAAAAGACTCATCTCCTCTTATTTCTTTTCGTTTGATGTTTTGCATGAATAGACTCCCCATCCTGCTGTACATCTTATTAAAAGCCTGTGCATAACTGTTAAAAAGATTAGAAAAGGATTTGCTCACCTTCTTAACCAGGAATGGCTCAAGGGAAAGTTCGCGGTCATCTTTAATGAAAGGCTTTTGGATAAAATATCCTGCCAATTCTTTTGGTTCCCTAACTTGTAAGAGCATATGAAAATGGTTAGGCATCAAACAATAGGCATAAATTTTAGCAACCGGCAACACATGTAAGGAAAGCCTGCCAAGAAAAAAATCATAATTTGTTTTCTCTCTGAAAATATTTTCATAACCGTTCGAATGATTATAGATATGGTAGATATTTCCGGGTAATATTTTTTCCATAACAACTTGTGAAGGGTTTAAAACCCTTCACAAGTTGAAAAATATTACATAAGTAAAACTTCAAAAAGAGAAAAAAACTTCGAAAAAAGGGTTTTTCCCGAATCCAGCATCCAGCATCCAGAATCCAGCTTGCAACCCTCACCGCAATACCGAAATATTATCCAAAATATACACTCCTCTCCCATACGTACCAACCACCAATTTCCTCTCCACGGGGTGAATGAACATATCATCCACTGCCACAGCCGCCGGCATATTGCCATTTAGTGCGACCCAGTTTTTTCCCATATTCCTGCTCATATAAACGCCCATATCCGTGCCACAGAAAAGTAGTTGTGCATCAGCGCCGGCATCTCCTTCCATTACCACATTGACAGGTGAGGCGGGTAAATTACCGGCAATCGGTCTCCAGGTTACCCCGCGATCATCCGACAGGTAGAGGTAAGGTGTATGATTATCCTCTCTCCTGTCATTCAATGCCAGGTAAACCCTTGACGGGTAGATCTGCGAGACCGCAATCTTCGCGACATGTTTATTGACCGGTAAACCCTTTGTAATCTCTTTCCAGCTCTGTCCATCATTCATGGTCAGCCATACACGGCCATCATCGGTTCCCACGTAAAGAACTCCTGCTTTATCCCCTTCTGTAATGGCAGTGATCGCCTGGTGATAAATAAGATAAGGATAGACACCCCTTTTTGTCTTGTCATTATAACTCAGATCACTGCTGATCATCTGCCAGTTCTCTCCTCCATCAGCAGACCTATATAAATGTTGCAACCCATGATAGATCACTTTATTATTGAATTTCGAAAGCAATGTTCCAGCCAGCCATTCACCGCGTAGAGAATCAATTGCTCCCACGGAAAAAAGTTTGATCCGCTCACTCTTGCTACTGTCCGGCTTGCTCATATCACTTTTCATCAGCCTGCCATAGTAGCTGCTGGAAAAAACAATATTCGAATTTTTGGGATCTACCTGTACCTGAGTTCCTTCGCCACCGGGTGCATAATCCCAGCTGCGGACCGTGGAATCCTGTGGTTTGCCAAATTCATTGTTACTGCTTCCTGTAAAAGTCCCTTCATCCTGTATCGCTCCAAAAATGTTGAAGGGCTTCTCCATATCATACGTAACCGTATAAAATTGTGTCGTGGGTATCTTGTCAAAAAAATTATTCCATTTCTTACCGCCATCCATGGTCGTGCTCGTACCACCATCATTTCCGAGAATGATCCTGTCGGGGTTATTCTCATCAAACCACAACGCATGGTTATCGCCATGGATACCTTCACTTGTTTTATCAGTGGGCCGGAATTGTTTCCATGTCTTACCTCCATCCTCTGACTTTCCCATGCTCACGCCCAATGCGTAGATTTCATTTTCTTTTTTAGGATTGACCCGAACCTGGCTAAAGACCCAGCCATACGTTCCAGAAAAGGGTTTAAAGAAATCATGCACCTCCCCCATTTTTTGCCAATGCTCCCCTTTATCAGTGCTACGGTAAATAGCGCCACCGATCACGACCTTCTGCACCTGTCGCTGGTAACTATCCGTTTCGCCAGGGTTGGGATCCCTTTTCTTCGTATGATCATCCACGAAGGCATACAGCAGGTTGGGATTGGAATGAGAGATGGCCAGGCCGATCCTGCCGGTCAGTTTTGTATCCGGCAATCCATTGTCAATGACCTTCCAGGTAGCACCGCCATCTGTTGTTTTATAGATATGATCGCCGTCTTCGGGCATGGGATCGCTCCAGCGACGCCGTATCCTGTTCCACATGGATGCATATAGCGTATTGGGATCCGCGGGGTCCATCACAAGATCGATACAACCATTCTTTTCATCCTGGTATAATATTTTTTTCCAGCTTTTCCCTCCATCTATAGTCATATAAACGCCACGATCTTTATTATAGCTCCATTCATTACCGCTGGCTGCCACATACACTTTATTGGGATCTTTTGGATGAACGACCACCCTGGCAATCGTACCGGTATTTTCCAGGCCGATATGCTGGAAACTTTTCCCGGCATCGACTGACTTATACATCCCTACCCCTGGAAGCGAGGCCCTGAAAATATTCGCTTCCCCTGTACCTACATACAAGATATTATTGTTCGAAGGTGCCAACGCGATATTCCCGATGGATTGCGTGGCTTCTTTATCAAACAAGGAGCGCCAGCTATTGCCGCCATCTTCAGTTTTCCATAGACCCCCCGTCGCGAACGCTGCATAGATGATATTGGAGTTGCCCGTCACCCCTGCCACATCCGTGCAGCGGCCACTTTTATTATCGGGGCCGGCCAGGCGCCACTCCAGGTTTTTATACGGTGAAGTTTGGAGTAACTGCTGCTGTTTTTTAAAAGCAGCTATTTTCTGCGCTCCTTTAGTAACCTGCCCAACTGAAAATACAGGGAAAAGCGCTGTACAAAGCGCCATTATGCGGGGCAATAAAAGTGATCTTGTCATGAAAGGGATTTTGTAAATTCGTAAAATATTGACTGATCATGGAAACTTACGGAAAGATACTGCTCATTGCCATGCCCGCCTTCCTTGCACTGGTACTTTTTGAGAAATTATGGGGTGTCCGGAAAAACAAGGATACGGTCCGGAACCTGGATATGGTGAGCAGCCTGAGCAGCGGCGTAACCAATGTAACAAAGGATGTGATCGGGCTCTACCTGGTCATCCTTTCTTATCCTTTTTTCCTGGAGAACCTTGCTGTAACCCATGTCGCCAATACTGTGATCGTTTATATCATCGCTTTTTTTGCCCTGGACTTTGCCGGTTACTGGGTCCATCGTCTTCAGCATGTCACCAATTTCTTCTGGAACGGTCATATTGTCCACCACAGCAGCGAGGAGTTCAACCTCGCCTGCGCCTTGCGGCAGAGTGTTTCAGCGATCGTAAAAACCTTTGCAATCTTTTTATTACCGGCTGCCTTCCTGGGTGTACCGGCCAATGTAATCAACGTGATTGCCCCGCTGCACCTGTTTGCCCAGTTCTGGTACCATACCCAGCATATCAATAAAATGGGTTTTTTGGAAAAGATCATTGTCACCCCTTCCCATCACCGGGTACACCATGCTATCAACCCGGAATATATCGATAAGAATTACGGCCAGATCTTCATCTTCTGGGATAAACTATTTGGCACTTACCAGGAAGAACTACCTGCTGTGGCCCCGGTCTATGGCATCACAAGACCGGTAAGGACCTGGAACCCGTTGAAAATAAATTTTCAGCATGCCTGGTTGCTGATCAAAGATGCCTGGCGGACAAAAAGCTGGAAAGACAAGTTCACGCTATGGTTCCGGCATACCGGTTACCGTCCTGCAGATGTAGCGGAGAAATACCCTGTTTACAAAATCACGGATGTGTACAATTTTGAAAAATATGATACACGGACTTCTCCAGCTTTCAATACCTGGACATGGATACAACTGCTGATGATACTTCTCTTTACCAGCTACCTGTTCGGTAATATAGCCCTCCTCAATAGTCTCGATAAATACTATATTATCTGGTATGGCGGCTTTCTTTTCCTGAGTGTTTACTCCCTGACCGACCTGATGGACAGGAACCCTTCAGCCATTGCCTTTGAAACCTTACGCAGCGGGGCCGGTTTGTATTTTTTGTATGGCCAGGATGATTGGTTTGGGGCGGGGATTTACAGTTCTTCAATAAAATATATACTGGGGGGATATTTCATTCTCTCCTTTTTGATTACTGGCTGGTTTGTAGTAAAGCATCGAAAAGAAGATACAAGTCTTGTACTGGTGAAAGGAGGTTTAAGCTGATCTATTCATTGTTGGGATAATACTGGGCTGGCGTTTACTAGCTTAATCATGGGTGGAACGATCGCCTTCCTGGCGCAGCATGAAAGCTATGATATCGGGATAATAATCAGGCAACCCCTTTTTGAGCCGTCAAATTCTCTTCATCCATTTTAAAGAGGATCTTCATTTTACAGCCATGCCCTGGAGAGGATAATATCTGGACAGCGCCATTGTACATATCGGCCCTGTTCTTAATATTTTTTAAACCGATCCCTTTCCTTTTTCCAGTGGGATCAAATCCTTTACCATTATCCTTTATCGTAACAACCAGGTAGCCGGTTTCCTTTTTGAGTTCTATCTGCACTTCAGAAGCACCGGCATGCTTTATTATATTGTTCAGTTGTTCCTGTATGATCCGGTAAATAACCAGTTTTAACCCCACTTCGCTTTCTTCTTCGTGGTACGTGGAATGGATAAGGTGGATATTCAATTTTTGTACGATGGATACATTACGCATCAATTCTTCGATGGAATCGATTAATCCCATCTTTTCATCCTGGGTAGGGCCTACCAGGGCATGCGACAATTTCCTGATCTCGTGCATAGCTGAGGCGATGCATTCCTGGCTTTTTAAGATCATCGGGATATAATCAGGTTGCATAAGACTCTGCCCGAGGTATAATTTGGAAACAGCCAGGAGCTGGTTGATATTGTCATGCAGTTCCATACCAATCCCCGCCCGCTCATTTTCCTGGGCACCTACCACGGCCCTGGTTATTTTCTTTTGTTCCTGTACCTTTTGTTCCAGTACTATCTGCTCCAGTCTCTTTTTCTCCGTTACATCGATCGCGATCACAGACAGGTACATTTTATTATCCAGCAAAACGGGATTGCTATAGATCTCCACTTCCATGAGCTCTTTAGACTTTTTATAATGTTGTGCAGTGCCGGTAAAAAGACCCTCACCCCGTATTACTCCCAGATTACTCTCTTTCATCAGCTGGGCGTCGGCTTCGGATCTTATATCAAGGATCGTCATATCCAGGAACTCTTTTTCGCTGTACCCATAATGTTCAACAGCAGCTTTATTCACCTGGATAAACCGAAAGGTTACAGGATCATACACAAACATGGGTTGGGGGCTCAGGTGAAAAAGGTTACTATATCTTTTTTCAGATTCTTCGAGCTCTATATTCGTCTTCTTTCTTTCGATACTATAAATAATGCTTTTATACAATGCTACAGCAGTCATTTCATCCTTTAATAAATAATCACTGACGCCCAGGGAAAGGGACCGGATACTGAATTCAACATCGGAGTAACCCGTTAATACGATAACAGGGCATACCGGGCAAAGAGCATTTATTTCATTGATCAGTGATTCCCCACTCTTGTCAGGCAAGGACAGGTCCAGCAAGATAACATCATAAGACTGGCCGTGTTCGGTAATACAATCCCTTGTTTCCCTGAAACTCCGGGCGTGACGGATCACAGGGTTCACCATTTGCTCTTCCAGGTATTCATTGATCAATGCGAAATCACCCGTATTGTCTTCGATCACCAGTATATTATATAGTTTTTTATCCCTACTCATAATTATTTTTTTACAGGAAGTTTTACAAAATGGATCCAGAAATCCCTGATCTTCGCAACGGTGGTGACAAAATCATTCACTTCAACAGGTTTTGTAATATACCCATCGGCTAAATTCTGGTAGGACTGATTAATATCTTTTTTAGCCGATGACGTAGTAAGCATGATAACGGGTATCCCCTGCAGGTTTTCAACACCTTTAATATACTGAAGCACTTCATAGCCATTTCGTTTCGGCAGGTTGATATCCAATAAGATAAGGTCGGGTGAATCAGCAGCTGTATAATCCCCTGTCTTATTTAAAAACTCAATAGCTTTATTTCCGTCTTTTACCACGCTGATCTTATTAGCGATCCTTCCTTCCTCCAGCGCCTCTGTCGTAAGCAGGATATCCCCTTCATTGTCTTCTACGAGAAGAATGTGTATTGATTTCATTGTGTAGTTTTTATTTTAGGATGGTAAAATAAAATGTACTGCCTTTCCCCTCCTCCGATTCTAACCATATCCTCCCACCCATGCTATCAACTATCTTTTTACAAATGGCGAGACCTATGCCTGTGCCACTGTATTCCTCTTTGGTATGTAACCGCTGGAATATCACAAATATTTTATCAAAATATTCCCCGGAGATACCAATACCATTATCAGAAATGGAAAATTGCCATTCCGTTCCTGTTTCATGCACTGAAATCTTAATAAGCAGAGGCACTCCCTCCTTTCCATATTTTAAAGCATTGCTGACAAGGTTTTGAAAAACTTGCTTTAACGGGGAACTGTATGCAGGAATTATAGGTAATTGCCCTGGACAGATGCTGGCATTTTTTTCTTCTATTTGCCTACGAAAAAGAATTTGAATTTCCTGGACCAGTTCATTAAGGTCAACATTCTCCAGTTGTTCTTCGGTATGACCTGCGCGTGAAAATGCAAGCAGGTCCAAAATTAGCTGGTGCATCCTTCGGGCACCATCCACGGCAAAATGAATATATTTCTTCCCTTTCTCATCTATACCTGACTTGTATTTATTTTCCAACAGGGTTAAAAAGCTGGTTACCATTCTCAGCGGTTCCTGGAGATCGTGGGAAGCGGCATAAGCGAACTGTTCCAGCTCGCTGTTTTTTTGTTCCAGCATTCCCATAGCCTGGCGAAGCAATTGCTGCTCCTGGCCCAATTGCCCCTGCAACTGCTTTTCTTTCTGGATGGTTTGTTGCAGCCCGTTAAATATACGTGGTATCAGGGCCGCAGATAAAAAGCTTAAAAAAACAAGGTTGGAAGAAATGGCTATCCATATGCCTATCGTGTTTTCGGGCGTTTCAGGCAGCGGCAACAAGCGAAAAATAATAGCTAATGCAAAAAGTATACATATTATGGTATTAAGGATCGCCGCACCCCAGGCATACCGGGCAGGAAAGATGAGGGTGCAGAGTATACAGGCTGTTAATAAGAAGATAAGACCCGGGCCCTGCAGGCCTACATTGTATAGCATGATGCAACAAAACACATACACACAAGCTATAAAAATGATCTTACGGGTATTGATCAATATACGCGGGATGAAAGCCAGGGCTATCATGCTGCCCAATGTTATAATATCTACAACTCCCAGTAAGTATTGACCTGAAGTAATAATCCACCACAAACTTGGAATCAGCGCGATCATGCAAAATGGAAGAAGGTAAATGATGGTACTGGCAAACAAGTTATTCCGCCAATAATCAATTCCCCGCGTCGCGGTAACCGGGCTGGCACAATTGAGTTCAATAGATTTTATATAATTATTCCAAATTCTCATTTTCCTATTATTTTGGCAGCGTAAAATAAAATGTACTGCCTTTCCCTTCTTCTGATTCAACCCATATCTTTCCGCCCAGGTTTTCAACTATTTTTTTACAAATAGCCAGGCCTATCCCGGTACCGGAATATTCCTCTTTATTATGCAGCCGCTGGAAAATGACAAATACTTTGTCAAAGTACTGGGGATCGATACCAATACCATTATCGCTGACGGCAAACTGCCAGTGCGTTCCTATCTCCTTTGCCGATATAGTAATTTCAGCAGCGGTGCCTTCCTTAGCATACTTTAAACTGTTGCTGACCAGGTTTTGAAACAATTGGCTGACAGGTGTCCTGAATGTAATCAGCAAGGGCAAATTGCCTACCCGGATATCCACTTTTCCTGCTTCGATCTGTTTATGATAGAGAGTCAATACTTCTTCCATCAACCCGTTCAGGTCCACCTTCTCCAATTTATCCTCTGCCTTGCCGGCTTTAGAAAATTCAAGCAGGTCAAGGATAATATGCCGCATCCGCTTGGCGCCATCCACCGCGAAATTGATATACTGTTTACCCTTATCACCTATAACATCGCCATACTTCTTTTGTAACTGGGTCATGAAACCGGTGACCATCCTGAGGGGTTCCTGCAGGTCATGCGAAGCCACATAGGCAAACTGTTCGAGTTCCTGGTTGGAGATCGCCAGTTCCCTGGCGTGCTCCTCCAGCACCGAATTCATTTTTTTAAATTCTAACTCAGATATCTTCCGCTCTGAAACATCCTTGAAATAAACAGACAACCCTTTTTCCGAAGGATAGGCGCTTATTTCGTACCATTTAGACAGGGATGCGTAATGGTCTTCGAAAACCATCACCCGGTTGAGTTCTATCGCTTGATGGTATTTCCGGAAAGATTCCGAATCAATACTGTCTGAAAATACATCCCAAAAATTTTTTCCTATGATTTCATGTTTATGCTTATGAAATACTTTTTCCGCCTCTTTATTCCAGTAGGTTACGACCCAATTTTTATCCACCGCGAAAAAACCATCCCGGATACTTTCAAGAACGGTATTTTTTTCCTGGAAGATCTTTAAAACTTCCAACTCAGCTCTTTTTCTCATATCAATATCCTGGAAGCTCCCATATATCCTTACACATTTACCATCCATAAATTCGGCCTCGCCAACAGAGCGGATCCATTTCAGGTTCCCTTTCTGCGTGAGTATTTCCAGTTCTTCATCCCACGGAATTCCTTTTTCCATACAATCCTGTACTCTCCTCGGAATAGCTCCATTATTCGATCCTTTTTGAAATTGATGAATGCCGGTTGACAGCTGGGGAACAAAGCCTGGATCAGCTTCCTGGATCTCCTTGGCTTTATCTGACCAGAAAACGATACCACCGGTCACGTCAATATCCCAGGTTCCTATATCTGCCAGCTTGTTCGTTTTGTCCAGCAGGTCCTTTAACGCTTTTTTATCCGTGATATCAGTAACCATGGCGAGGGCGCCCTTATAGTTTCCCCCGTTATCCAGAAAAGGATTGGCTGAAACCGTAGCCCATATCTCCTTCCCGCTTTTGGAAATAAAGCGCTGGTCCAGGTTTTCGGTGATTCCCCTTTTCCTTCTTTCGATTGATGCGGTTGCTTCATCAACATCCACTTCGCCCATGAAATAAGTGTATTCCTTCCCGATCATTTCCTCAACTGCATACCCGAGGATCTCACACATTTTATTATTGACAAAAGTGGTCCGGCTGTTCTCATCGATCAGCCAGATACCTTCCTGTGCTGTTTCTACGATCTGGCGGTAACGTAATTCCGTTTGTTCTTGTTCTTTTTCTGCTAATTTCTGTTTCGTAATGTCAAATGCAAAACAGGATAACCCGATAACCTCCTGGTTTTCCCAGATAGGATAAATAGAAAAACTGATATAACTATAATAATCATTAATACTGAACTCTTTTTCAAACTTCACTATTTGTCCATCCAGTGCTTTGGAATAAACCAACTCCCATTCCCTGGCTTCCTCCGGGTTCAGCTTTTCAAGGAAATCATATACATTATCACCCGGTTTAACATCCAGTCCATATATAGCTTTAAGGGTATCCTGGAGAAGTGTGTTAAAGGTCAGGTACCTGAAATTGCTGTCAATCGAATAAATACTTGCATCCGTATTTTCTATAATGGCCTTTAGGTTGGCTTCAGAACGCTGGAGTAGCTGTTCAATCTCCCTTCGCTGTGTTATATCCTGGCAGGTTCCTGCAGCCCGGCCAGGCAGTCCATTTTCTTCCTGGTATATCTGCCAATGTTCCTCGACGAACTTTATTTTTCCAGTGGGGGTAACGATCCGGTGTTCGATTGAATTATGGGTGGTCTTATTTAAAGATGCAGTAAAGGCCTTATCTACTTTTTCCCGGTCATCGGGATGAATAAAATCCAGGAACCTGGCGTGGGTTGGGATGAAATCGTTGGGATTTATTTCGAAGATCCTGAAAATTTCTGCAGACCAAAATACATTCATCGTGAGCAGATCCGTTTCCCAGCTTCCAATTTTGGATACCGCCTGGGCTTCTATTAATTTTGCTTCGCTGAGTATTGATCTTTGTTCGGCAATTTTCCGCTCCGTGATATTTTGGTGAGAGAGCACAATTTTGGAACTGTCTTTTCCAAAATTGGATACATGAAGGATAAACCATCGTTTATCTGTAAGGGAATGACAAGGATACTCCAGTTGAAATTCATCCACCTCCTTTTCAAATACGGACCGGATACCATCCAGCACCTGGTTTGCAATTGAATCTCCAGAAATAGCTGCCTTGCGGCATACATCAAAATAGTTACTGCCCTCCGACGCACGTTCAAGAGTTGTTACCCCGTTAGCAATTGCAAAATCATTCCAGGCTTTATTGACAGTAATGATGATACCTGTCCTATCGATCACCGCAATATGCGAATGGAGTGAAGCAAGGATGCCTTTATTGAACAGTTCACTTTCCTGCAATCCTGCTTCTGCTTTTTTTCGCCCTGTTATATCATTTATAGAGATGCTAAAACCTTCGGTCCACTCATTATTATGAACCCGGTCTATTGTAAATGTGAACCATTTTTCTTCTCCATTTTCTCTCACAAAATCAAGATCATACTGTACGTTTTCACCTGCTAATACCCTTGGAATAGCGCTTCTATACACTTCTCTCATGGAGTCCCGGGAATAATCAAAAATGCTATTCCCCTTTACCAGTTCTTTTTTTACATTCAGGTAATAAATTTCTCTTGCTTTGTTATTAAAAGACTTTATATAACCTTCCAGGTCTGTCAGAATAAATCCATTAGGGGTGTTTTCAAAAATGGCCTGCAGGTTTGATTTAGATTCTCTCAAAGATGCTTCTGCGTTTTTAATATCCGTTACATCATGCGCTACTCCGTACATGCCAATGGGGGTACCTTCATCATTGACCTGCAAATGCGATTCGGAATGGATATGGCGGACGCTTCCATCTTTACGAAGGATCCGGTGAAAAAAAGAGGAATTACCTGAACCAGCCTGGGCTTCAGCTATCCTACTGTTCACAAAATCCAGGTCATCGGGGTGAATAAAGGATATCCATGAGTCAAAGGTTTGCTCCCTTTCATCCGTGGGAAGCCCGTACATCCGCAGTGCTTCTTCGGACCAGGTAGCTTTTCCTGTTGAAAAAACAAGATCCCAGTTTCCCAGGTGGGCAATTGCCTGTGCCTGTTTTAATTTAAGCTCGCTATTCTTCAGATTTTGTTCCGCCGTTGTTCTAAGCCTGTCTTTTTCAAAACCAACCAATGCTTTGGAAATATCCAGGGCCGCTTCCCTCAGCAAGGAAATTTCTTCGTCACTGAAGAAGTCTATTTCTGATGAATAGATCGTTAATACGCAAATCCCCTGTGCTGGTATTTTAATGGCCAGGCAGATAACAGCATTGAATCCTCTTTCCGCTGCGTATTCCTTCCAGGTTATACCCGGGTCTTTCTGGAGATCATTAATCACTACGTATTCCCCGCCCTTCAGCGTTTTATCGATCGGCCCTCCCACATCATATAAATAATCATCCAACTTCAGTATATCGTCATTTGTTTGCCCGAAACTTGCGGACAAGTGGATTCTCCCGGGCGCGTGGGGTACCCCGATCCAGGCCATCTTGAATTTTCCCTGTTCTACAGCGATCCTGCAAGCCCCCTCGAATAAGGATTGCTCATCGGCAGAAAAAACAATTGCTTTATTGACCTGGCTGAGAAAATCGTAGAGCCGGTTGACATGGATTAGTCTTGCTTCAGCCTGTTTTCTTGGAGTTATGTCGCTAAAATTGTTAACGATCCCTTTTATGGAAGGGTCGTGAAGCATATTTGTGATGGTAGCTTCTATCCATCTCCAGCTCCCGTCTTTATGACGCATACGTCCTATATGCTCCCGCATGGCTACACCGGGGTTGTCCAAAGCTTGTTTCATGACATCAGCTACAGCGGGGAGATCATCAGGGTGTATATCGGCAAAGGGGAACATATGCAGTACCTCTTTTACTGAATATCCCAAAATTTTCTCTACCGAAGCCGATGCATAAAAAGGTTTCCCTTCTTCGGACAGGATGATGATGCCATCGGTACTGTTTTCAATGAGCGACCTGAACCGTTTCTCGTTCTTGACCAGCTCACCTAAAATGATTTTTTTTTCATTCTCCAGGCGGTATTTCTCCATGACATTATTAATGGCAATGGGCAACCTGCTAAGCCTGTCCTTTAAAATATACTCGTCCGCTCCTCTTTTAATAATGCTCGCAGCAAATTCGTCTGGCATTGTCGCTGTCACAAGAACAAAAGGGATCTTCAAACTGCTTTGATAAACAATGCTCAGTGCCTCGAATGAGTCAAAAGCCGGGAGTGAATGATCTGCCAGGATAATATCCGGGCAGAAGGTTTTTAGTGCTTTGATGAAAGTTTCCTTTGTGTCTACCACAAGTAATTCGAATTCAAGCCGGGCTTTACGCAATACTCTGTCTACCAGGTCAGCATCACTGGGAGAATCCTCAAGGTGCAATATTTTTATTTTTTTATGCGATTGAGAATGGCCGGCGGTTTCTCTGGAAGGGTTTATAGTAAGCATATTGTTATTGTGTAGGATATTTTTAGGATCAGCCGTCAAAACCTTGCTGTCAAAGGGTTTCCTGGTATACGTCACCCGGACTTTACAGGGTTGTGTTTTTTATTATTAGTAGTTTCAAATATGATTTTTACCTGGCACCCTTTCCCGGGAACAGAGAATATCTGCATGCAGCCGTTGTGCATTTCTGCCCTGTTCTTGATATTTTTTAATCCTATACCAGCTCTTTTAGCTTTCGTGTTAAACCCTTTACCGTTATCCTTTATTGTTACCACCAGGTGATCGGGTTCAGTTTCCAGCCTGATCTCTGTTTCGGAAGCATCCGCATGCTTTAAAATATTGTTCATTTGTTCCTGTATGATCCGGTAGATCACGAGGTTTAATGCAACATCCTCTTTCCTCTCCTGGAAAGTAGCATAAACGAAATCTATCTTTATATCCTTCACAATAGAAATATTGTGTATTAATTTCTCTACCGATTCTACCAACCCGATCGTAGGGTAGTGTGCAGGCCCCACCAGTTCATGAGACAATTTCCTGATCTCCGCAATCGCCATTATGATACATTCCTGGCTTTGTAAAATAGAAGGCGCATAATCTTTCTTAGAAAGCCCGTGGTCCAGGAATAGCTTGGAAGCTGCCAGCAACTGGCCTATATTATCATGTAATTCCATGCCTATCTCGCTTCTTTCTTTTTCCTGGGCATTTTCAACTGCTTTAGAGATATTCCGTTGCTCTTCCACTTTCTGGTCCAGTAATTCCTGGACGAGTGTTTTCTTCTCTGTGATATCCGATACCATTCGCAACGTGCCTTTGTAATTAGCATGATCATCAAAGATCTGGTTAGAGGATATATTCGTCCAGATATTTCTCCCGCTTTTGGTGACAAATGGCATATCTATATTTTCTTTCATCCCGTTTCTTCTCTTTTCCTCCGTCGTAAATTCAGCCAGGTTCCCGTTGTCGCCCATAAAATAAACATTCTCCTTACCAATCATTTCTTCCTCGGAATACTCAAGTATCTCACACATCTTCCTGTTCACAAAAGTTGTCCTGTTATTTTCATCCATCAGCCAGATGCCCTCCTGCGCTGTCTCTACGATCTGGCGATATCGGTCCTCGCTATGCTTAAGATCCTCCATGGCCTGTTTCTGAACTGCTTTTTTTTCTGAGGCATTTCGTACAGTACCGGGAAGACGCTGCAGACGGTCTTTCAGGATATAATCATAGGCCCCCTGTTTCATCACTTCAACAGCGAAATCTTCAGACACCGTGGCAGTTACCAGTATAAAGGGTATCTTATTGTCTAATTCGTTAATGATCTTGAGCGCCTCGATCGAATTGAAGGAAGCCAGGGAATGATCGCAAAGTACAATGTCAGGTACAAAATCTACAAGGGCTTTTTTAAAATCAATCCTGTTATCAACCACTTTTATTTCAGAATCGATCTTTCCCTTCTTTAACTCCCTGGCTACAAGCATCGCATCAGTATACAGGTCTTCAAGATGCAGAATTTTTATTTTTGGTTTCATACCATTGGTTAAAGAGGTGACTTTCCATTATTTTTCGGGAGGATTATTTACTACCAGCCAGTAAAACCCGAGTTCCGTGATTGTCTTGGAAAAATTGGCAAACCCAACGGGTTTTACCACGTAACTGTTTACACCAAGCTTATGGCTTTCCACAATATCAGATTCCTCCTTTGAAGACGTCATCATCACCACGGGGATCATTTTTGTTCTTTCATCACTTTTAATGATCTTGAGCACTTCCAGTCCTCCCACCTTCGGCATTTTCAGGTCCAGGAATATAACTTTCGGTTTATTCCCGATATCCCTGCCCTCAAACTCACCGGTTCCAAAAATAAATTCCAGCGCCTGTGCGCCATCGATCAGGTGGACCAGGTTATTGGCGAGTTTGTGTTTCTTTAAAGCTCTAATGGTAAGCAATGCATCCGCCTTCTTATCCTCCACTAGCAATATCTGGATGTCTTTATCAGTCATATATTCCATTTTTAAGATTTTATATTGGGTCCGCCAGAACAGGTAATGAAATATAAAAACAGGCACCTTCATCTACTTTGCCTTCTGCCCATACCTTACCGCTATGTTTGTTGATGATCTTCTGGATAATGGCAAGTCCAACACCAGTGCCTTCGAATTCATTGCTGCTATGCAGGCGCTGGAAAACTCCAAACAATT
>JBDSBR010000006.1:0-57295 GCA_039921505.1 Chitinophagaceae bacterium | reverse complement strand
CTCAAGATGAGTTTACTTTTAAAGGCCGTCAGAGACTATGACGTTGATAGGCTACAGGTGTAAAACTGGTAACAGTAAAGCCGAGTAGTACTAATTGCCTGTACGCTTTAATTTTTTTAATCATTTTTTAAAAATGATTATATCAGAAAGTCTTCTAACATTCCCGATATGTCACCTTATTAGCTTTTAGCCTATAGCTTTAGCCATTAGCAAGATTTGCTAACAGCTAACAGCTCATAACTAACAGCTTGAAATTCTTATGGTGGTTTTGCCGAGGGTGTTCACCTCTTCCCATACCGAACAGAGAAGTTAAGCCCCTCATGGCCGATGGTACTGCACCACAATGCGGGAGAGTAGGTAGCTGCCATATTTATTTAAAAAGCCTTTCAGCAATGAGAGGCTTTTTTATTTTTACTATCTCCAGTTCGGGCACGCTGATTTTAAATAATCAACACTATTTATTTTCCAGTAAATGTTCGATTTCGCTAAACTGGGTTAATTTTATAGACTTTCTATTATTCCTAATACACGTAATAATTATGGAAACGGCGTTTATTGACGATGTTGTAGATGAGGTACTGAGTTTACATAAACAAGGCTCCCCTTCACATAAAATACTGGCAAAGCTTGTTTCCGCCGCTGAAACTGTAGCTGGCGGGGATGCCGTTTCTTCTATTCTCATACTCGACAAAGAAGGGTTACTGAGAAACGGGGCTTCTCCTCGGCTTCCCTATGATTATCTTACAGCTATTGACGGACTAAAACCAAATCCGCATGTGGGAACCTGCGCCGCCGCCGCTGCCACCGGGAAAATGGTATTAACCCCCGATTTCCAGGCAGACGACAAATGGGCCGAATTACGTCACCTTCCCCTTGCCCTCGGTTTTGTCGGTGCCTGGAGTATGCCCATAAAAAATAAACAGGGAGTGGTGCTGGGAACATTCGGAACTTATTTCCGCGAGATTCGCAAGCCTTCCCCTGACGAAGTTAGCAGTGTGAAAATATTGGCCCGCGCTGCTGCTTTGATTTTGAGCAGCGATCAAAAATAATCCTCATCTGATAAAGCAGTTCCCCGAAGAGCTTTTTTATGCCCAGTCGGTAGAATTAAAACTATTTGCTTCAGCTTTATGTAAATTGAGCCATGCAAAAGTGGAAACTTTTTGTCATAGCTATACTTTTCCTGCAAGTTTCGCAGGCACAGAATTTTAATACAGATTCCCTCCTGGTTATCCTTTCATCCGCAAATAACGACAGCAATAAGGTCAACTTGCTCAGGAATATCGGTGTTTCCCTTGCGCATAAAGACCCGCAGAAAGCGATCGAATACTGGAAGCAAGGTGTTGACCTTAGCCGCCAGCTGGGTTATGATCTCGGAATGGCGCGTTCTTTTATCAATATCGGGACCGGCTACACCTTCACCGGAAAATACGAGTCTGCCGCCATCTATACCGATTCAGCCATTTTTTACTGCCATAAGATCAATGATCCCAACCGGCTGGCCCTGTCGTACCTGAACCGGGCAGACATTTACCGGAATTTACTTGATTATAAAAATGCACTGCTGTATTGTGATACTGCGCTCAATTATGCGGAGCAGACAGGGAATACAGACCGGCTGGCGAGGATCTATGATATCATAGCTGATATCTATGCTGTGCAGTTACAAAATGAACCAGCTATTGCCAACCTGGCCAAAGCGCTCGAACTCTATAAAAAGGATGAAAATGATATTATGGAAGGACAGGTGTATAGCGATCTTGCCGATATTTATAAAGACATGCACCAGGTGGATTCTGCCACCTTTTACTACCAGCAAGCTATCCGGATCGGGGAAAAGGCGGAAGATTTTAAAAATCTCTCCACCTACCATGCGGATCTTGGCGACCTATACACACAAACGGGAAAATATCCATCGGCCGAAACACATATTTTATTGTCATTGCAGATTGCGCATCAGCAAGAAAATGACCTCCAGCTTGCCGCCGCTTATGCAAAGCTCTCGCATCTCTACCTGGTACAACATAAGTATAGTGAGTCAGTAAAGGCCGGGAAATCAGGTTTTCAATATGCTGTTTCAGAAAGCAACCTCGGGCAGCAGCAGGAAATAGCAACGTTACTGGCGGAAGCCTATACCGGTCTCCAGGATTACCAGAATGCCAATAATTATTTTTCGATAAGCCGTAACCTGAATGATAGTCTTTTGCGACAACGGTTTAGTGCGCAAATCGCTGCCTTGCAAAATTCTTTTGAAATAAAAGGAAAGAACAAAGAGATCCTGCTTTTGAACAAAGAAAAGGAATTACAACAGCAGCGGCTTTTACGGCAACGGGTACTGATCGCGGGATCCATTGGTATGGTTCTCCTTGCCCTCGTTGGTATCTTTTTATTGATCAGCAGGCATCGAATGCGTATCAGGATGAAAGAGCTCAGGTTGCGCAACCAGATCGCCTCCGATCTCCACGATGAAGTAGGAAGTTCTCTTAGCAGCATACACATGCTAAGCCGGATCGTTACTCAAAAAAGCAATATCGGGGGCAGCAACCAGGAACTTCTTCATAAATTGAGTAGGAATGCGCAGGAAACCATGGAGAAAATGAGTGATATCGTGTGGATGATCAAGCCGGGAGAAAAAGAAACGACAGGCCTTGTGCAACGAATGGAACGGTTCATGCATGAAATGTGCGGGGAGAAGGATATAGAATATAATATTGATATTGCGCCGCTCGAACATGCGCGTTTCGATATGAAACAGCGTAAAAATATTTACCTCATCTTCAAAGAGGCGCTGAACAATGCTGTAAAATATTCGGGTGCTTCGAAGATCCGTGTACAGGCGAATTTCGAAAATAAAAAACTCGACCTCCAAATTGTCGATAATGGAAAGGGATTTTCTGTGGAAGATAAGACAATGGGTAACGGTCTTTCCAATATGCGGGACAGGGCGCAGGAAATAAACGGGGAACTGCATATAAGATCCGGCCGGGGAACGACCGTTCAGCTGGTAATGCCGCTATCCTGAAAGGTTCACCCTTTTTCGCTATTTTTTATACGTCAGGATTTGTAAATTTTGCAGTAAATAAGTCATTTGATCCAGGTAGCAATTTTTGAAGACAATAAACACCTGCGGGATACATTGGAGATCCTGCTAAATTCCGCCGATGGATATCATTGCTCGGGTGCGTATGCCGATGGTGTAGATCTTGAACCGCTTCTTGAAGCAAACCCGTGTGATGTAGTGCTGATGGATATTGAAATGCCCGGTATCAACGGTATCGAGGCAACCCAGATCATCCGGAAGCGATTCCCGCAGATACAAGTATTGATCCAGACCGCTTTTTTCGATGACAAGTATATTTTTAATGGTATCTGCGCAGGAGCTTCGGGGTATATTCTCAAAACCACCACACCGCAAGGTTACCTGCAGGCGATAGCAGATGTTCATGCGGGAGGGTCACCCATGACACCCGAGATCGCCCGTAAAGTGCTTGAACTTTTCAAATCCAATCTTCAAACGGAAAACCCGGCCACGGACTACAACCTCACGAACCAGGAAGTGAAAGTTTTGCAATTGCTGGTAAAAGGGAAAAGCTATAAACTTATTGCAGCAGAATTATTTTTGTCTATCCAAACCATAAAATCACATATCAGCAGTATTTATCATAAGCTGCACGTTCATTCGGCTACTGAAGCCATCTCCAAGGTCTTCCGGGATAAGATCATCTAAGTCTCTTTCCACACCGGTCTGTTCTAACCTGCGTCTTTACCCCCAACAGCAAGAAGATCCTTCAATTCCTTCTCATTAGATTTTTCCGGGAATTCACCCCTTTTCGCTATTTGACTGCATTGATTGCTTTTACAATTTTGATCCTGAATAATTGCAACGAAAGGTTATGTAACTATTCCTTTCATCATTCAGGAGTTGCCAATCAGTCAGAATCTAAAAATTGAACACATGCGCCATACCAACGTTTACAATAGATGTATGCTGTTTTTGCTGGCAAGTTTCATTCACCTGGTAGTAAATGCGCAAATACCCGCCCTCTCCCCGGTGAATGGGGTAGTTCCGGCGGTTTTTAATACAACGGGTGGCAGCTACGATAACCCGCAGTCCTATTATCGCTTCGAATGGAGTTTTGGAGAATTACTGGTCATCCAGGCAATGGCACCGGCCGACAGTTCAGTACTGCTCACCCATGGTGTGCTTCAACCCTGCACAGACATCATTGGAAAAACTCCCGGCGCAGTAGTATTTGAAAATGGTGAATACAAATTATTTCCCAACCCGACCGATGGAAAGTTTGAATTGGATTTTTTTGTCAGGCAGTCCGGCCAGATGAAGTTGCAACTCATCAATTCTCTTGGTCAATTGCTGGAATCCAGGTCCTATTCATACGATGGCTGTTGCCGTATCGAGCTGTTTGACCTAACCCGGTTACCGGCTGGTATTTATTACGTGGTGGCCGACCTCGATAACGGCGCTATGCGCCGGCACAGCGGGTTTAAAGTGATCAAATTATCAGGTAAATAGAATTAATCTTAAAAAAAGATACATGAAAAAGATAATAATCATCATCAGCTGCTTGTTTTCAATTACAGCATTTAGCCAGGTCCCTGCTTTCTTCAATTACCAGGGTGTAGCCCGGAATGCAGTAGGCAATGTCCTTGTTAATACAAATATTACACTCCGGTTGAGTATACATGATGGAAGTGCTGCAGGGCCTGTTGTGTACAGTGAAACAAGAACCGTGACTACCAATCCTTTTGGATTATTTAATGTACAGGTAGGTAGTGCTGGCGCCAGCAGTGTAACAGGATCGATTCCAGGCACTAACTGGTCCACCGGTAATAAAGTCCTGCAGGTTGAGATTGATCCTTCCGGCGGTTCCAACTTTATTAATGTCGGAGCTGCATCGCTTGCGTCAGTTCCCTTCGCCTATTTTGCTGCCGGTGCTTATCCTGTTGGCACAGCTGGTGGCGATCTTACGGGAACCTATCCTAATCCTGTTATTGCAAACGGGGCCGTTACCACTGTTAAACTGGCAGACGGATCCGTTACCACTCCCAAACTTGCTGACCTGAGTGTTACCACGAATAAGTTGACGGACGGATCGGTCACCACTCCCAAACTTGCTGACTTGAGTGTTACCACGGGTAAGTTGGCAGATGGAGCGGTCACATCACAAAAGATAAGTTTTCCTTTAATTAAAACGCAATCAGATGCCGGTTCATTGATTGGGATGACCAATACCAGTACTGGCGCTGCTATTTCAGGTATAAACACCGGCACGGGGAATGCTGGTATCTTTCAAATAAATAATTCGGCCAGTCCTTCTGTTGTAGTTGATGTTCTAACAAATGGTACTGGATGGGCAGGCCAGTTTGCAAGTACAAATGCAACAGCAAAGGCATTGAGAACCATAGGGGCCTTACAGTTTACAGGTATCAATGAAGGAGCAGGCAAAATACTTACCAGTGATGCTTCAGGGAATGCAACCTGGCAGACAGCGGTAGCGCCCCCGGCAGCATGGTTGCTTACGGGGAATGCAGGCACGATAGACGGCACAAATTTTATCGGGACTACGGATAATATTCCATTGAATATACGTGTCAATAATATCAGGTCAGGGAGAATAGATCATCTGTTATTCAATACATTTTGGGGTTTCCAGGCAGGTAGTGCTACCACTAACGGTACAAATAATACCGCTGTTGGCAGTTCCGCCATGCAAAACAATACAGGAGGGGATAATAACCTGGCAGCAGGTTACCAGTCGCTTATGTCCAATACAACCGGTAACAACAATGTAGCCCTTGGAAGACTTACACTGGGAAGCGCTACCAATAGTTCCAACATGGTAGCTGTGGGAGATTCTGCCTTATTCAGTAACACAACCGGGCAACGCAATGCTGCCCTGGGTGCCAAGACGCTCTCCCGCAATACGACCGGCTCATTCAATACGGGAGCTGGTTACGCGGCATTGAATCTCAATACAACGGGGATTTTCAATACAGCTGTTGGATCGACAGCCCTGGCTTCCAATACAACGGGAGCTGGTAATACCGCAATAGGAAATGAAGCCATAATGTCTAATCTCACCGGCGTCGCTAATACCGCGGTTGGTAATGAAGCTTTGAAATTGAATACAGGCAATTCAAATACGGCGGTAGGGTCCAACTCTATGGCTAATAATACTGCTGGCGGCAGTAATGCTGCAGTCGGCTATTTCTCTCTTTTCAACAATTTAACGGGCAACTGGAATACAGCGATGGGCTTCAATTCATTGCGGGAAAATACATCCGGTGAAAAAAATTCTGCCTATGGCTTTGGATCACTCTCTTCCAATATGACAGGTATGTTCAATACAGCGATGGGCTTTAATGCGTTGGGTGAGACTATTGGAGGAAATAATAATACAGCAGTCGGTTTCGAGAGCCTTTTGTCTAACACATCTGGTTCTGATAATGTAGCCATTGGCACAAGTTCATTGAAAAATAATTTAGGGACCTCCAACCTGGTAGCTGTAGGGGATTCAGCTTTGCATAAAAATACGAGTGGCAGGTTCAACACAGCGATAGGATCAAAAGCCCTTTCTGCTAATACCTCAGGTGGGTACAACACTGCTACAGGTTACCATGCATTGGGGAAAAATATGTCCGGGTTATACAATACTGCAAATGGAACACAGGCGCTTTCGAATAATACTATTGGTAGTGAGAATACAGCTACAGGTGTGTATGCGTTGCAGGAGAATACATCTGGTTCTCAAAATATCGCCTATGGTTATGCTACTTTACTTTCTAATACAACCGGAAGTAATAACAGCGCGATTGGAATGAATACAATGCGTCTTAACGAAACGGGTAATGACAATATTGCCATCGGTACAGAAGCCCTCTATGTCAATAAATCCGGGGATAATAATATCGCCGCCGGCAGAAATGCACTTTACAGAAATTCTTCAGGTTATAGCAACATAGCAATTGGAGCATGGGCATTGAATAATAATACAACGGGGTCTAATCTTGTTGCAATTGGCGATTCCGCCTTGTTCAATAATTCAGGAATAGAAAATACTGCCGTAGGTTCAAAAACTCTTTTTGCTAATGCAGGTGGCAATAGCAATACAGCTATCGGGTACAATGCCCTTAATAATAACGTTACAGGTAATAGCAATACAGCCAATGGTTATGGCGCACTGTTTTTTAACGGTGTAGGGAGCGAAAATACAGCCAATGGTTATGGTGCACTGTTTTATAATTTAGGTAATTACAATACTGCCACCGGATATTATGCGCTCGCTGGAAATCAAACGGGTACTAAAAACACAGCCTTGGGTCATGGGGCGGATGTAGGTTCCGGAGGATTAACAAATGCTACTGCTATTGGATATGGCGCCACTGTAACTGCCAGCAACCGGGTGCAAATCGGTAACTCAGCTGTAACCGATGTTTATTTTGGAAATCCTGCTACTACAGTATTGCATGCTAACAGTGTAATACCTTCTGATAAAAGATTTAAATACAACATTCAAAACAATGTTCCAGGTCTTGATTTTATTAAACAACTCAAGCCTGTTACGTATTATTTTGATGAAGAAAAATTAGCAGAATTTAGTAAAACAGGCATGATTATTAGCAGCCCGGTTAAACAGGCTTCCTTTACAGATATAAAGCAATTGCATACAGGATTTTTAGCCCAGGATGTAGAAAAAATAGCAAAAGATCTAGGGTATAATTTTGATGGAGTACATACGCCGTCAAATGATAAGGATCACTATAGTCTTGCTTATAGCCAGTTCATTATGCCATTGGTGAAATCAGTACAGGAACAACAGCTGATGATCGACGAACTGACCAGAAAAGTAAACGCGCAATCAGAACAAATACAACTGTTGCTTTCCAGGCTGGAAGAAAAAGCCAGGGAATAACCATTAACCATTAAACCCAGGAGACAAGGCATCATCAATAGTTGGATGCCTTGTCTTATTTTGAGGCTACCTACTCAGGAGTCACGATTTACACCCTCGCTCAACTATCGATTAGTACACTATCCTCACATTAGCTTTTCTTCCTTCCAGATTTTTCAAGGAAAAAAACCAGGTCCAAATCGATAAGTTATTTGGGGTGATGCAATAAATGAAATTTGTTTGAGGAGTAGGTTCGGGAAACTGCCAACAATTATGAGGCACGTTTTCCCATACGCTTGAAGTATCCATTCTAATCCAAACACCAGAAATAGCCATTGCAGAATCGGGTAATATATTTGCGTTGTCTGATATATTTAAACCGTATGATGGGGAATCGCCATTTATCCAGCAAGCTCCCGGGCTGGGATCATAACATGTATTAATCAAAACCTGGTCCGTAAAAATAATCTCTGTACTCCCAGTTCGCCAAACACTAACCTCAACCGTATCTTTTGAAACCATTCCTCCTGCATCCGTTACTTTTAATTCAAACAGGTAAATGCCTTTAACAAGATTTATTACCTCTGTTTGTGGGGTATTTGAGTTAGCAATATTAAATGACAAAGGACCTAGAATTTTGGTCCATGAATAATTCGTAATATCATTATCCGGGTCGCTGGAACTGGTGCCGTTTAGGATCGTGTTATTTACAGGCAAAATAATCAGCTGGTCCGCACCAGCACGCGCAATGGGAGGGTGGTTGATGAATGGTGCTGGTGGCAAACCACTATTGTTGCAGTTTGCGCAGTCTACTTTCTTCTCGCAGGAAAATGATGCACCGACAATAAGAAATATCGCCAGTGACAAGAGTGTTTTATTAACAGGTTTCATACAGTCTTTTTTAAAACATTTGGTTAGAAAAAAATGATTTTCACCGATGCTTTTGTTCCCAAAAGCCAATTGCTCCCAAACACCCGTAGGTCGGTATTCCAAAAAATTTCATAAAAATATTCTGACCCATAACTCTTCGACGCAGGGGTCCAGTCGGACGTTCCCGCCGGTTGAACCAGGATCTGCATCTGGCGCGTTGTATCACAAAACAGGTCAGGTCGCGTGGGAACCGTTAAACGTGCTTCATCATACGGAATATCATTCGGTGTAAAACTCCAGGTAAGATCCGCGAATATTATTTCACTAAGCATTGAGACAACAGTTACCTCTATCGTGTCAGTGGCGAAAGCGCCGGAATTGTCATTCACTTTTAGTTCAAACTGGTAGATGCCGGTTACAATATTTGTCAAAAAACTATTTATCGCGAATGCTGATACGATCGTACACTGGTTCGGCCCGGAGAGTTGCCTCCAGGAGCAACTGCTGATCGATCCGGTTGTATCGAAAGCGCTGCCTGAAAGGAATGCCTTGTTACAGGCCACAGGCACTGTTTGATCTTTCCCTGCATTTACAATGGGCGGGGTATTCAGGTATGGGGGAACCGGTCCAGGACCTGTTGGCCCGCCAGAATAAGATGAGTTTTTCTCGCAAGAAAATGCAATGATCAGGCAAAACAGCAGGATTGTGTAGGCCATTTTCTTTTTCATAATAAAGCGATTTATTTCGGGTCGACAAGCGAACCCATAACCATATTTGGAAATGAATATCTTTCGATTACAGGAACAGGACTTTGATAGCCCCTTTCATGCCTGATACCTCCGCACTTGATCCATTACTAAGTACGCCCAGGCGATTTTGATACCCTCCAAAATGGAAAAAGGTCTCAACCGGAAAACTATAGTGGTAATAGTCACGGACCTCGACCCAGACGGACCCTGCATTTTTTTGAACCCATACTTTCATATTCCTGAAACTACCGAAAAGGTCAGGACGCTCAGGGGTTTGCAACAGGGGGTAATCAACCTCCATGAATTCGGAATAACCCATGTGCCATTGCAGGTCGGTGAAAATATATTCATTTCCTATAATGGTATCTGTGACAGGGAAAGGAGGTGGGGATGGAGGAAAGACTGATCCAACAGTACCAGTATTTCCCCTGTCATCGTCCTTTTTGCAGGATACCTGTAAGAGAAACAGAAAGATAAGTATTATACAAGTTGACTTTTTCATTTTGTAATAATTAATGGTTTTTAATTCTCAGGTAATGCATGTGTTGCGACCCATCCACCAACGCTCCTGCCCAGGTCCTCACCATCGAAACAGGCTTTGCGGAAATGATACCCTACATAGATCCGCGACAAAGAATTTTCCCTCGCAGCTTGTGAAAAACTTGAATAGCTCCTTGGATTTCCCGGTAACGAAGTACTTTCAAATGAAAAACTGAAATTATCCTTGTCAAAAAACTGTTGCATCAGTTCCGCAGCAGCTCCCCCTGCAGTGGCATGTGCTGAAGGATGATCAGCGATTGGTGGCACCGGGAAAACCAATACCTGCCAGGCAGGATCCCCAACTGTATTGGGATTGCCATCACTGTCTCCAAGACGGATAGCCGTATAAGGTCTCCAGAAGAAATGGATCATCTTTGCTTTAAGTGAAGCGATATACGCATCGGCAATACTCATTTGAAGCAAAGCCAATAAACGGGCAGTTTTCCAGGCATCCATATTTTTTTGCGCCATGATCGCTTTGGCAATTTTATTCCAACCCTGGGCAGAACTTTCTACCCAGAATCTTGCGATCTTTTCCTGGTCTGGGGTACGCCCGCCAACACCTGTGCAGCTGGCACAGCCCATAGCCTTTACTTCATTGTAGTCGGCGGTATATTCAGGACTGTTTAAAGCATACGGCGCAGGAACCGCGAACTGCGTGCTGTTTTGAATACTAAATGGCCTGACATTCCCCCAACCTGGTGAATCATAAAAACCTGAAAATTCAAATGGGGGAGTTGATCGGTATTCACCCGGTAGCGTTCCTTGCGTTATGGCAAATTGGGCACTACCGCTACCATCATTTACCCGGTTCTGAATAATAGCCTGCGCAGAAGCGATACCCAAAGCGATACCTTTTGTTTTGGCTTCACCATCCGGAATTGAATTCAATACTTGTGTGAGCAGGTTATGGATCGAATCCTGCACGGATTGCGGCGTGCTATTCAGCGGGGGATTTAATTTTCCAAAGAAAAAACTAATGACATCATGCGCGGCCTGGGCAACAGCAGCATCCGGGTCGGCATCTTTATCTCTCGCATGCAATGCATATGCCTGGTACCTGGGTATGATATTATTCAATACATCATGCATGGCCAGGTTGACCATTGCGAAATAATGGCTTTCACGGAATGGCGGGATCCTTGGTGCTGCCTGTAATTGCAGTGTCCGCGTTACAACATAGGTTGCCGCATCGTTCCAGCGTAAGACCATTTCAGGACTTACATTACCCCTGGCAATTCCCTCGTTGCCGGGCCGGGCGCTACTTTGAGTTTTTTCGGTGCCTGTGTTAGTGGCTGTTTCTTTCTGACAGGAAATAAGAAAGAGTGATGATGCTATTATCCCCAGAACGGAATTCAGTAATTGCTTTCTCATAATAAAAATTTTAATAAAAGAAGGAATAAGGTTGTTTGATTTTGATGTATCACTGGCAAAATAGGAACTCATTACCTAGCTTCCCAACGCCAATCGCTTAGCGTAATTTATTTTGGAAATAAGGCGGGAAGTGCATTTCAACGGTTTTCATATGCGGGAAACTGTTGTTCGTCGGAAATTTAAGTGGTTGGGCTTTTTGTAAGCGCAATTGTACTATGAACAGTACTTAATTCTTACTTTGCAAATGATAGTGGCAAATGAATACCTCCTCCTACAATAGTTTTATTTTTTCTCCCAGCTACCGAGTACTGCGACATATCGTTTTTTGGGTGCTGTATACATTTGTCACAGCTACGATACTCACGAGTTACAGCCAGGGACAATGGAACCTCGGAAGAACTTTATTTCAAGGCCTGCTTTGGTTACCTGCGAGGATCCTTTACTGTTACCCGCTCATGTATTGGGCGATGCCCCAATACCTGCTGAAAGGGAGATACGCCCGGTTTGGTATCATTATTTTTTTGTGGGCTATTGCCGGAACATTCCTGAACTACCTTTACAGGGTCAACTTTTTTATCCCGGTCCAGGAAGCATTGCACTATAAAAATATTGTCAGGGATCCCTGGTCACCGGGAAGTTATGCGCTGATCACGACCGCGGCAGGCCTCACCTGCATCATTGTCCTATTCAAGCATTGGTACATAAAACAGCAGGAATGGATGCAGGCGGAAAAAGGGAAAGTAACAGCGGAGCTTCAGTTGTTGAAAGCGCAGGTGCACCCGCATTTTTTATTCAATACACTGAACAATATCTATTCTTTTTCACTGGAAAATTCACCCAAGACTCCCGGGCTGATACTAAAACTTTCTTCCCTGCTCAGCTACATGCTCTACGATTGTAAAGCGGAGGAAGTAAGGCTGGAAAAGGAAATTGAGATCATGAAAAACTATATCGACCTGGAAAAGGAGCGGTATGGAAATAAGATCGAAATATCCTGGGAGATCGAAGGGGAAGTAAAAGACAAGAATATAGCCCCCTTGCTACTGTTGCCATTTTTAGAAAATGCATTTAAGCACGGCACATCAGAACAGCTGGAAAAGCCCTGGTTAAGCGTTGATATATCTGTAAAGGGAAATACGGTGAAATGCAAGATCGTGAACAGTAAAAATGAATTTGTGCCGGTCAGCCAGAACGGGATCGGGATCGAAAATGTAAAAAAACGCCTTGCATTTATTTACCCCGGTAAGCATGAGCTTAAAATAAGTGAAGAGAATAATTTTTTTGTAGTTTCATTGTTGATCGTGTTAAAGAATTACAGGAAGCAGCAAACTGGCTTATCGCCTGTAAACAACTTGCCCGTGGAAAAAATTGAGTCATGAAACTTCGTTGTTTACTTATTGATGACGAACCTCCTGCTTTAAAGGTGCTGGCGTCTTATATTTCCCATATAAACGGGCTGGAGATTGCAGGTCAGTGTAAAAATGCCATTGAGGCCCTGGATGTTTTAAATAAAAAAACGGTTGACGTTATCTTCCTTGACATCAAGATGCCGAAGATCCTCGGCACTGAATTTTTAAAGAACCTATCCCATCCTCCTAAAGTTATTTTTATCACCGCTTACCGTAATTACGCAGTAGAAGGCTATGAACTAGACGCGGTCGATTACCTTGTGAAGCCTGTTTCATTTGAACGTTTTTTTAAAGCTATCACCAAGCTAAACCGGATGATGGGGCAGGAGACGGTTGCGACGACGAGCGAAAATAAACCGGATCCCGGTGCCTTTGTATACCTGAAAGTTGAAAAAGACATGAAGAAGATCTTCGTGAATGAGATCTTGTATATCGAAAGCTGGAAGGATTATGTCAAGCTATTTCTTGCCAATGGGAAAAATATCCTTGTGAAACAGACTATCAGTGCCATGGAAAATCTCTTGTCCGAACACAAATTCCTGAGAGTTCATCGTTCGTATATGGTTTCACTGAATAAGATCTCGGGGTACAATAGCCTCTCTGTTCAGCTTGATGCAAACGAGATACCTATCGGCCGTTTATACAAACAAACGGTGATGGAAAGACTGCAATCCCATTAATAGTTAATTCAAATTGAACTTCAGACCAAGTTGGCTGATCCACCGGGCACTGTTTCCCGGCAGGCTGCTTGCCTGGATGGAGTAGGGGTTACCATTGAAGGGTTTAAATTGATATTGGGCTACTGGCGGAGACGCGGTGTTGGCGTAACCGGTAAAGGTGATCAGCGGGTAACTATCATTCAGTAAAAAATAGATACGTCCCCATTTCCGGTTCAGCATATTGGTAAAATTGAACACATCGTAGCTGATAGAAATAATTGTTTTTTTGCGGTTGATCTCAATAATAAGATCATGTTGTAAATGGAGATCGGCAATATGGGTAAAGGGAAGCCGGGCGCCGTTCCTTTTTGCAAATTCTCCCCGGTGTTTTTGTAGATAGTTATCAGATTCAATAAATGTATTTAAAAGATCTTTTTGCTGCGCGGCAGAAAATAAATTCCCACTGTTGTCCGTAAACTGGAGAAAACTCATCGAAGCAAGATCATCAACAGTTGGAATATAGAGCAGATCGAAATTTTCACCCAGTTTGCCATTGTCGTTGACCAGGCTGTTCAGGTAAACATAACTATAGGGAGTGCCCGACTGGCCGTTGTAGAAAAGAGAAATCGTTGTGGCCATTTTGCTTTTGGGGTAATTTATTTTTTTAGATACCCACGCCATAACCCGATGCTTGAGGTCATTGTCGGAAGTGGATAGCGTAACAAAGTTTCGCCCATTCACTGTTTCTATATTCCGCCATTGAGAAGCGATCGGTGTTTGTGGGCCGGTCATTTCAAAGAGTACTTTTGATCTTCCATAAGTGTAGCCTGCGTTAAAAGAAGAAAGGGCTGTTTGTTTTCGGACAATAAAACTCAAACTGTAGGAATATCCCTTCTTGCCGCTGTTGTTCGTCAATAGGTAGATACCCGCATAAGGATTAACGCCATTGCTTCTCAATGGTATCTTGGGAGGAAATGAACTCACCGAATAGGTATTTCTTGCGCCGGGACCAGATGTTTGGATAGCGGGGGGTAAAATATTCACATTACGGAAAGCCGCTTCCTGGATGTTTTTGGTAAAAATTCCTTCTATGGAAAATGCCCAGGTAGATTTTAATTTTTTTTCAATAGCCAGTGATGTCCGGAAAACCGAAGGGTACTTGAACCCTTTGGCCATGAGGCTTAACACGCCTTTGAGGTTGGAAGGATCCATACCCAGGGATTGTGGATCAGGCTGCTGGTATGGATCCGGGTTAAAATTCAAACCGCTTTGCTGGGGGTTGATGTCAATGAAGCCATCAACGCTGTTGAAGACGTTAAATAACCAGGCATTGACGATATGCCCGGAAAAAATTCCTGCACCTGCTTTTACCAGGATCTGTGAACGATGCAGTTTGTATTCGGCGCTTACCCGTGGGGACAGGGACCAGTTCGATCTTAGTTTTTCTCCTGTGACCGCCCTTTCAAGATCGTAAAACCCCGTAATGATCTGTATGGCAGTATCGTTGAAAAACGGGTCCTTATTTGTTCTTGGCGGGATCGAATTCCCATCGAGGCGAATTCCGAAAATTAATTTTAGATCGGGGCCGGGTTTTATTTCCTCCGTTGCAAAAAAACTTGTCCGCAGCGTACTGAATTTTGAAGGGTTCCCTGGTTCGTTGTTGAGATAAAAGGAACGCTGGAACCTGGAAGGGAAGGCACCACCCATAAAATCGCTCAGGCTCCGGAATTGGTAGCCTCCGAAATACAGCAGCATACTTCGGTTATTCAGTTGAGTGAAATTGATATCGGTTCCGATGGTAATGACCTGCTTATTTTTGATATACTTAAAACTGTTAAACAAAGTAAGATCCCTGGCTTTAAGCCCATTCAGACCTGTTCCTGGCTCGCTACCGAATACAACAGAACCATTGCCATCAGCGATCGTGACATTTGGAAAAGGTTGCTCTATCCACCTGCGGGTGTCGTTTTGATTGGTATACGACAGCATCATACGGTTGTTCATGCGGGGCGAAAAAAAATGTTTCCACTCGAATGACACGGCGTGCGTCCTGGCCGGGAACCTGATCCCGCTGTTTTCAAAAAAAATAAAATTGGAAGCCGACACACGGGGGGCAAAGATCCGCTGCGCATCATTATAGCGGTAGCTTAACATGAACTTATTTTTTATGGAAGCATTCCAATCGAATTTCAGGTTGAACCGGGTGGCCGTTAACTGGTCCCTCGATTCGAGGAATGAACCGGGATCATACTGGTAGTTATTGTGCAGGAAGTCAGTCAAAGCAACCAATTGTTGCCAGTTACTGTTTCCTCGGTATTCATTTATATCAAATGGCTGTGGTCTTAGTTCAGCTTGTCTCTCCAGTAGTACAAAATAGAAGAGTTTGTTCTTTAGTAACGCGCCGCTATTCCATCCACCAAAGGTCTGGTTAGAAAAAGCGGACAGTCTTGGCCGGTAAAACTCTCCGGGGTAACCGGGTTTTTCCACCGCTTGCGGCGATCGCCCCGCTAAATGCTCATTCCTGAAAAAAAGCCACACAGAAGATTTGTTCTCGTTGCTACCTGAACGTGTAACCGCATTGATGCTGCCCCCTGTAAAATTTCCGTACTGGACATCATAGGGTGCGAGCAGGATATTGATCTCCTCAATGGCTTCCATCGAAACAGGGGGCGATCCTGTTTGGCCGCCATTCATACCTGTTACTGCCAAACCCTGTATATCATTATTGTTTGCTCCATCAATGTAAAAAGCATTGAAACGGTTATTTTGACCGGCCAGCGACATGGCGCCCTCACCGCTAACCTTTGCCTGTGGTACCATCCGGACAAAATCCTGGAAACTGCGGTTGATGGAAGGCATTGATTGCAGGGCAGAACGGGGGATAGTTGTTTCTATACCGTTTTTACCTTTGTTTGGAGCCATGGAGGAGATGACCACGCCGGACAGGGTTATTATTTTTTTCTCCAGGAAGAAATCAATGATCTCTGCATCGCCGGAAAGAAAATGCTCCCCTGAGAGGTGAATAAATAAGTTAGTTTTTTTTAAGAGTTCATAACCCGTATAACTGACCAGGATAGTATAGGGACCACCAGGTTTTAAGTTAAACAGGTCGAAATAACCCCCCGGCTGTGTAACAGAAATGTATTTATTTTGAGTGGGCTCGTGGATTACAGTAACCGTTGCTTGCACCGGGGTTTCATGGTTTTCTAATAATACCCTCCCGGATGCCCTGCTGTTGGTTTCCTGTGCTGCCAGTTTTGTATGTACTGAAAAATGGATGAAAAGAAGTATAGAGATTAACCTCAACATGCTTCATCAATATGTACTGCAAAATACTAAAATGAAAAACAACGAGCGAATGCAATTTTAGCAAAGGAAAAGAAAGGGGAAGAGCGGGTATACCTGAACGGGATAAGGTGAATTCAGGTTGATCCACTTAAGTTTCAGATTAATAGGCACGCTTTTTTGTTTTTATACCAATTACCCGTAATCTTTGCTTACTTATCCTGTCTTGGTGACTAAAAGAGAACGCATCATACTATTCCTGCTGGCCGCGCTTAATTTCACCCATACCCTCGACTTCATGATCATGATGCCGCTCGGGAATTACCTGAGTGAGAGTTTTAAGATCAGTGCTTTCCAGTTCAGTGTTTTGGTAGGCGCTTATTCGATCAGCGCTTTTTTTTCCGGGATTGCTATTTCCCTTTTTATTGACAGGTTTGACCGCAAGAATACACTCATGTATGCTTACACCGGTTTCCTGTTCGGAACGGTGGGTTGCGGCTTCGCGGGTACTTATGAATTGTTGCTTACTGCAAGAATTGTGACCGGGATCTTTGGGGGCATCATCGGTGCCCAGGTATTGTCCATCGTGGCGGATATATTCAGCTACCAGCGCCGTGGACGTGCCGTTGGGGCAGTCATGGCCGGGTTTGCCATCGCTTCTATCCTGGGCGTACCTGTTTCCCTGTACCTGACCAATCTCCTCCACAAGGACTGGCATGTTCCTTTTTTACTGATCGGCGGAATCGGAACGATCCTGCTGCCCTTTGTTGCTGTCTATATTCCCTCCGTAAAAGATCATATCATTGCCGGACATAAAAATCCCGGGAACAAGTCTGTATTCGGCGCTCTTGTTAAAGTATGGAAGATAAAAGGTCAGCGACAGGCGCTTATTTTTTCCGGTATGCTGATGGTAGGACATTTTCTTATCATCCCCTTTATCAATCCTTACCTCGAATTCAATAAAGGATTTACCAAAGACCAGACCCCTATGATCTTCCTTGCGGGCGGTGGCGCTTCACTTATCGCCGCCTTATACCTCGGGAAATTGGCCGACCGTTATGGAAAACTCTACGTTTTTTCCATGTCAGTTATTTTATCTCTCTTTTTAGTATTCCTGGTCACGCAACTACCTGATATACCTTTTAGCCTGGTACTGCTGATCTTTTCAATTCTCTTTGTCTTTGCAACCGGGCGTATTATTGCAGCGCAGGCCATGGTCAGTGAAGTAGTCCCCGCGCAGCATCGCGGAAGTTTCATGAGCATCAACGGGAGTATCCGGGAATTGGGTAGCGGCGTTGCAGCCCTGGTCGCCGGGGTTATTGTTCATACAGATGCAACAGGAAAGATCCATAACTATCAATGGGTGGGCTACCTGAGTATTTTTGTATTAATTATTACACTCCTGTTTGCACGGGGCATCTTCCACGAATTCGATATTAGCTCGCGGGGTACTAATATTCCTGAAAAGGATTTAGTACAGGAAAGCGCTAACGGTTAACGGCTCTTGTTTAACGGCTCACCACTCTATACACCGGGTAACGCATATGCGCCGGCTCATACCAAAGAGAATTCTGATAAACGAAATTCAACTGCGCTCTTCCATTCTTGGCAAAAGCTGTATCGCTTAGTCTTTGCTGTTCGAGTTTATTTCTTATGTCTGGATGCTTCGATAAATAATCAGCTGCAATATCTTCAAACGCATAAGCTGAATAGCCTTCTTTTTGTCCCAGTATAGCATCGAAATAATTCCAGGCAAAATAGGAGTCCTCGGCTGTGGGCTCCAGCGTCTCCATTAAAAAACGGTTGGCTTCCTGGTTCAACGGGATATACCAGTCGCCTTTGCTAAAGCGCATGGATTGCATACTGGTACTTGTTTTCACATCTGTGTTCAGGTGATGCATCTCGTACTGCCGGGGAAGTGTTTTATAATCTTCGATCTTATAAACTTCCACTTCGATCGTCGTATCTTTTTTCAACTGGTTCATCTGCACTTTGTTTAACTGTAGCAGTTCGATCACTTTCCACCAGCCCTGTGGTATAATATAGGCTTTTGGTTTGGTCACGGTATTTTTAACGGCGAAGTAGTTATAGATCTTTACTGTCTTTTCAAAAGGTTTGGTCCTGTCATAATATAACCTGGAGAAACCACTCACCTCGCTTGGTTTATGACCTGATTCAAATCCTTTGTAAACAACCTCCTTGAATGTTGATTTGTCGAGTGACCAGGCAAGCGGGAATTCAACCGCGGAGCGCACGGATTTTTTAGTTTGATCGCGAAGGTTCTTTATGGTCTCACTGTTTTTAGCTGTAAACTCGATAAAGGATTGCATGAGCGAATAGGTTGCAGTTACCCGCTGGTAATAAGGTTTCAGCATATGTGTTTCGGGAACAAAAGAAAAAGTGTGCCAGAGCACTGCATAGCCACTTCCATAGCGGGGACTGTCCCAGTATTCAGGCCAGCCGTTTTCTGGGGTATCACCAAATGAATTGACATAGGGAACAAGATCATAGCCTTTTTGTTTCATCGACATATACAGGGCCGGTTCAAAATTCTTTTCCAGGTAATCACCCATAACCCCACCCAGTTTATTGTGCTGCGTGGTCAGCAAGGTCATCACATGCTGGTAATCGGCGCCATTGCTAACATGGTTGTCTACAAACACATCGGGATCGGTAAGATGGAATATGGCGGTAAAGGCTCTTGCATCTTTCGAATCGCACTTGATAAAATCCCTGTTCAGGTCAAGGTTCTGCGAGTTGCCGCGGAAACCAAATTCTTCGGGACCATTTTGATCGACCCTGTAGTTAGCACTACGGTCAAGGCAACCACCGATATTATAAACAGGGATGATCGCGAGGATAATATTATCCGGGATGCTGTATTTGTTGGCGACAATATCCCTTACGAGCAACATACTCGCATCCACCCCATCGGGTTCCCCGGGATGAATACCGTTATTAATGAGGATAACCCGTTTATTATTCCTGCGGATATTATCAAAATTATAATCACCATTATTGGACACAACAATAAGATGAAGCGGGTAGCCGGCATCGGTCATGCCCATGGTCAGCATTTTTACTTTGCCGGATTGCTTGTCGAGTTGCTGCCACCAGCTCACGATCTCAGCATATGTGGGGGTTTGTGTGCCCTTTGTCTGTTCAAATTTTGTCGTAATGGTTTGACAAAGACAAACATGCACCAGGGAGAAGAATGACAGGAGGGAAATAAGTTTTTTCATAAATGCTGAGTAGAATTAGCGAACGATGAAGAGTGCGACGCAACAGTACTTGTGCCGGGCTCATAAATTTCATTAAAGGTAATGACAACCCAGCTTCGCTGTAGCTGGGACTAAATAAAAAGGCATCTCTAATGAGATGCCTTTAAAAAATTTATTGGGGTAATTTATTTTGCAGCCCTGGCAGTGTTTGCTTTTCTTGCCAGTTTGCTTTTCAGGTTAGCGGCTTTATTCTTATGAATAACATTACGTTTAGCCAGTTTATCGATCATTGCTGCGATCTCAGGGAACTTTTCACCCATTTCTTTACCTTTCAGTTCTTTCAGGTCACGGATAGCATTACGGGTCGTTTTACCGTAATATTTATTTCTAATTGTTCTTTTGGCGGCCTGGCGGGCATCCTTCTTTGTTGCACTGTGATTAGCCATTCTTATTGATTTTAATCCGGTTTTAACGGGAGGCAAAGGTAGGGCTGGGCGCCTTAACAACCAAATTTTCAACCATTTAATTGGGAATTACGGCAGGTCTTCGCGGGCCTTACCTGTAACCGGCAAAGCCCGTATAAACCGTTCAAAATGAACCCGAATTTTCGATTTTTTCAACGATATTTGTGGGCTCCAAATTGGTCATTTTCAAAATTTTCCCCTGAATGAAGGATTTCTCCTATATCACTAATTCTTCCCCCGCTTTTATTGAGAACCTGTACCGTGACTTTTTGAAAGACCCGGAGAGCGTGGACCCGGAAATGAAGAAATTTTTTGAAGGATTTGACTTTGCAGTTGACAACACAGCTTCCAACGGAAATGGTACCCCCGCAACTGTTCCTGCCATCCCGGATAAACCCGCTTCGGTGGATGTTGACTGGATGCGAGAGATCCGTGCTTACCGAATGATTCTCGGCTACCGGAACAAGGGACACCTGCTTGCAAAAACCAACCCGATCCGCCCGAGAAAGGACCGGGGTGCCAATATTGAATTATCTTTTTTTGGATTCGGCGAAGCTGATCTTGATAAGGAATTTCATGCCGGCAACCTGCTGGGACTGGGAACGACTTCGTTGAAGAAGATCCTGGATCACCTCGAAAAATGTTATGCCTCCCATATTGGTATTGAATTCAAATATATCAGCGACCAGAAAAAAATTGACTGGCTGACGAATGAAGTAGAAAAGAAAATGCAGGAGCCTGTCTCCCTGGAAAAAAAGAAAAGGATATTGGAGAAGCTGAACCAGGGTGTAATGTTTGAAAAATTCCTGCACACCAAATATGTAGGACAAAAAAGATTTTCGCTCGAAGGTGGCGAAACAACCATTGCGGCGCTGGATGCTATTATCAATACCGCTGCCGATAACGAAGTACAGGAAGTAGTGATCGGGATGGCGCACCGGGGAAGACTAAACATTCTGGCCAATGTTATGGGTAAGACCTATGAACAGATCTTCAGTGAATTTGAGGGAACTGCCAAGGTTGACCAGACCATGGGAAGCGGTGACGTAAAATACCATATGGGTTATGGAAGCGAGGTACAGACAATGAATGACAAAACCATTCATTTGAAACTGATGCCCAATCCTTCCCACCTGGAAGCAGTGGATCCTGTCGTGGTGGGTTTTGCAAGGGCCAAGGCGGATGTGATGTACGACAGCGATTTTGACAAAATATTGCCAGTATTGATCCATGGTGATGCATCAGTTGCAGGGCAGGGTGTGGTGTATGAAGTATTGCAGATGTGCAACCTGAAAGGTTTTTATACCGGTGGAACACTGCATTTCGTGATCAATAACCAGATTGGGTTTACAACGGATTTTGATGATGCAAGAAGTTCCGACTATTGTACTTCACTGGCGGCGGCAATACAGGCACCTGTACTGCATGTAAACGGCGATGACCCTGAAGCCGTGGTAAAATGCGTGGAGATGGCAACCCGTTACCGGCAGGAATTCAATGCTGATTTCTTTATTGATATGGTTTGTTACCGGAAGCATGGTCATAATGAAGGTGACGATCCCAAATTCACCCAGCCTCATTTATATGCGCTGATTGATAAACATCCCAACCCCCGGGAAGTCTATGTAAAATATTTACTGGATCACGGGGAAAGTGATGCACAGGAACTGGCCAAAGAAATGGAGAAAAAATTCTGGGCTGACCTGCAGGAGAGACTGGATGAGGTAAAGCAGCATCCCCTTCCATATAATTACCAGGCGCCGGAAGTAGAATGGAAAAAACTACGCCGCGCAACGGTCAATGATTTTGAGCAATCACCGGTAACAGCGATCAGTACGGAAGATTTTAAAAAAATTTTTGACGCGTTGATGAAGTGGCCGGATGAATTCAAGCCGCTTCGCAAGGTGGAAAAGATCTTGCAGGATAAAATAAAATTGTTCGAAACAGAGCATAAAGTGGATTGGGCTACCGGTGAACTTATGGCGTATGGCAGTTTAGTGCTTGACGGGAAGAACGTAAGAATGAGCGGCCAGGATGTGGAGCGGGGAACTTTTTCGCACCGGCATGCTGTATTGCGTAACGAAGAAAATGATAAAGCCTATAACCGTCTTAGCAGGATACCCGGTGCCAATGGAAAATTCAGGATCTATAATTCTTTGCTGAGTGAATTCGGGGTCCTGGGATTTGAATATGGCTATGCCCTTGCCAATCCCAATACATTGGTCTTATGGGAAGCGCAGTTCGGGGATTTTGTCAACGGCGCACAGACGATGATCGACCAGTTTATTGCAGCAGGTGAACAGAAATGGAACCGGATGAACGGTGTGACCCTGCTGTTACCACATGGCTATGAAGGCCAGGGACCGGAACACAGCAGTGCCCGGCTGGAAAGGTTCTTACAATCCTGTGCTGAACTCAATATGGTGATCACGAATATTACTACCTCTTCGAATTTCTTCCATGCATTAAGACGCCAGCTGGCCTGGCCTTTCCGTAAACCGTTGATCGATTTTTCTCCCAAGGCCAACCTGCGTCACCCCGGCAGCTATTCGCGGATAGAAGAGTTTACCGCAGGCGGATTTAAAGAAGTGATCGATGATGTATTCGCAAATACAGGCAGGGTGAAAAAAGTATTATTCTGCAGCGGCAAGATCTATTTTGATATGGCCGAGCGGCAACAAAAGGATAACCGCCAGGATATTGCCATTATCCGTCTTGAACAGATATATCCCTTACCTTACAAGCAATTGGAAGCACTGCAGCAAAAATACAGTGAGGCCACCTGGTTCTGGGTACAGGAAGAACCGCAAAACATGGGTGCTGCTTCCTTCCTGCAAATGAACCTGAAAAGCATCAACTATGGAGTAATAAGCCGCCAGCCTTCTGCTTCAACGGCTACGGGGTATAATAAAGTTCACCAGCAGGAACAGGCAGAGATCATCGAAACGGCATTTAGCATTTAGTGTGTGAACTATCTAAAGTTTGATGATCTTTAGCCTTGCATCAAAAATATTCCATTTTCCCAAAACGGCATTGGAAGGGCAGGTTTTGGATACGAAGCCTTTCAGGCATAGGACCTCGCCCTTAGTAAGGGGCAACACCATTATATTATAATAAGGGAAACTGAGTTGCTTTAACCCGGGGGGATTCCCGACCGACTGACTGTTCTGGTCGGCGAAAATATAATTGATCGGGGTACGTAATATTTCAAAATTTCTAGTCCTGGACCAGACCTTCACGATGCCATCCCGTTGAAAGCACTTGAACGGATCACCGCCCTGGGCCTGCGTACCTCCCTGGGCACTGAGCATAATCATATAGGTGCCCGCTTCGGGAACCGTTACGTCGAGGTTCCGGTTAAAATCAATGTCCTTGTCTGTTACATCGCTTGACAAAGTCCCGTTTTTCTCCAGGAAAGTTTGGCCATGCGATACATTGAACAGAAGGGCCGCTAGTATGACCAGTAGATTTTTTTTCATAAATTTTGCTTTTAAAGTTTTTTTATTCAAACGTTATTTAAAAAGAAATCGTAGCATTTACTATTTTTTCCTGGTGATCGCCATTGTATACCTGCAGGCCTTTAATGACCAGTGTCTTGGCGGAAACGGTAATGCTGCCAGCAGAAGTGGATGATGTAACAAATTCCATATCTCCTATCGCTTTACCCGATAAAGCAATATGAACTTCCCCGGGTTCCAGCGAATAGAAACTTTCTGCTGGTTTAAACGGAGTGCCGCTCAGGGCATCCTTTTCGTTTGAAAAGACGGCTTGTAGCAGGGCAAGAGGATCATCCTGCTGGCAAAGAACAGAATACTGCCCTGTTGTTTTATCTCCAAAATATTGGGTGGTTATATCACCGGTATATGTTTTCCCGTCTATCGTGAAACTGCCGGTCTTTGATGCTTTGTCATCGTTAGCAGGAATGGTTGTTGTTTCATTCACCGGGTTGGTATTGCTGTCTTCCTGTTTTTTATTATTGCATGCCAGCAACATACAAACGGCACTTAAACTAACTACTAGTTTTTTCATATTGTGTGATTTAATTAATTATTCAAATTCCTTTACAACCGTTTCATAGGCAGTTTCAACCCTGGCTACGAATGATTTTTCTTTCATTAAAGGTATACTCAGCCTGTTAACACCTGTTTGCAAAATTCTTTTATCAATTGTTTCCCCCAGCCGCGTCTGGAAGGTAAATTTTGCTTCGCCATTTCCTGGTCGCAAAGGAACGACTACGATCACCTGGTCGTTCCTTTTATCGAACCTGATGATGATTGTTTCGGATGACATCAGCACTCAATTAATATGCAGAAAAGGACAAGGGTTGTAATTTTTTCGCGTCACAGATTATATTCTGCGCGTCGATCCATTCATTATTCTTGCCCCAGGAAATATATTGTCCATAGGTTCCCGGTGCCCAGATACCATCATAGAAAAGTTGACCGTTTTGGTGATATGACTGGATCTGTATCAGCCGGTAACCTTTATTGAACTGCTCATTGAATAGCTGGCTGAATTGATCCCGGGTTTGTTCGTGTGCCGTAAAATGCTGTACGGTGCCAGGATTCCATATACCATTATATAATTTATTTCCATTCAGGGTATAATTCTGCTGTTGCACAAGATGAAACCCTTTTTTGATCATTTCCACGTTCAATGCATTGAATTGTGCCAGTGTTTTATCCCAGGTCACAAATTGTCCGCCCGTATTTGGATTCCAGATCCCATTGTAAACCAGTTTTCCATTTAGCACATAAGCTTCCTGGTGGATCAAGCGGTAACCCTTTTTCCACCACTCGTCATAGAGTTGCTGAAATTGTTCCGGTGATTTGTCCCATGCTGCGAACTGACCCTCCTTACCGGGAACCCAGACTCCATCATGAACGATAGTTCCATTGATGGTATAGGTTTGCTGGGTCAGCAGCTTATAATTTATTTTATAATATTTGGAATAAAGTGCAGTGAACTCGTCCGTTTTTTTTGCTCTTTCATAATATGATTTTGAATTCGAACTATTCCAGACACCATCATAGAGGATCTTATCAGTAAGAATATTGACCGCTGTTTTCCCAAAATATGCTGGTGAGAGATCATAGCTGGGCCATGTGCTTACATCATCAAGTATCTTATGCACGATCGTGGGATAATTACCTACTCCGTAAGTCACATTTTCATAGGTGAAATTCGGTTTTGCGTTGGTTGTATTCCAGACGATCATCAGGTCAACCCCATCCATCCGGTAGGCCATATAAGACCAGGTGCCGGGTAACAATCCACCGTGATCAAAGACCATTCCTTTAGTTGAAAGTTTTGAATTCATGGGGATGGTAATAAGATTCCCTGGCGGCAGATCCGGAGCAGGGCTTATTTTTTTTCTGAATGACGCAAATAATTTCACATAGTCTATGGGCGATAGGATCCAACCTCCAAAGGAATCGAAATTGGTATTGTTCTCCCCGCCATATTGCACCGGGCAATTCCCTGTACTGATCATACACGCACGTATATCGGCCGGGATCACGTGGTAATGCACTTCTTTCGTCCTTAATTGTGATTCTTTGGGGTATGACTGGGTGGGACGTTCAATACCGAGCGGGGACAGCAGGTTTGCCTTAACGGCAGCTATATATGATTTACCATCCAGCTTCTCAATGATCATTCCTAACAGCAGGTAACCAAAATTACTATAGTGGTATTCAGTTCCGGGGTACATCTGCTGTAGCTGTTTTGCTCCCCATGCAACGAGTTGAGGTTTTGATACAGGCAATTTTCCATTATTCATTGCATTTGCTATATCCTGGTCATGCAAAAAGGTGGGATCATTTGATCCATTCGCATCCCTGTTCCATCCACCCTGGTGTGCTAATAAATTACGAACGGTGACTTTGCTGAAATAGTAACCCGGTGTCTTCAAAACACCCGGCTTTGCACTTTGAGCAGGTAAAGGCAGGTTAAGATATTTCTGAATGGGCGAATCGAGATTCAGTTTTCCGTCATTCGCCAGCCGGTGGATCTCGAGTGAGGTAATGGGTTTGGAAACACTGGCGATCCTAAACAAATTTGTGGGCATCGTGACAGGATAACCCTGTTCCGCGTATGTATAACCTTTTGCGTATACGATCTTACCATCCTTTGCAATGGCAAGCGCGCCAGCTTTAATATCAAATTGCTGCATATACGATTTCATGAAAGCATCCAGTTTATTCAAAGCGGGTTCATCCGGGCCAGTTACAGTCCAGAATTTTTGCTGCTGTGATTTTACTTGCGTAATAATGCAGGATACAAGCAACAGAAAAAACAGTGATTTTATTTTTTGAGGCATAAAAGATATTTCCGGGAAATTACATCCGCTGATTGATTACCCCCGGTGGTACCGAGCAGGTGGCATCATCCACTTAGAATCCGGTTAAGATTGAATTGAAACCGGTCAGCGGTTTTTAAGCTGTTCAAGCAACTCAGGCTTTTTGCGCCGGGATATCTCAACACGGTGCCCTTTTTTTAAAATCGCATAATCACCGTTCTGGGTCTGTATCGAGTCCAGGTGTGCGAGGTTGACCAGGTGCGATTGGTGTACACGAAAAAAATGATGGGGAATAAGCAGTTCTTCAAATTCTTTTAATGTCTTTGACACGATTAGTTTTGGCCGGTCAAGAAAATAAAAATGAGAATAATTATTATTTGCTTCCACGCGAATGATCGATTGTATATCCACAACAGCGAGCTCTTTGGAAGAAGGCAGCGTGATCCTGGCAGGGGAGGGCTCTATTTTTTCCTGGCTAATAGTATGATGAAACCTTATGCATTTTTGGATCGCATCATGTACATCCTGGGGCGAGAGTGGCTTAAGCAGGTAATCAATAGCTGCTGCTTTCAGTGCGGGCAGCGCATATTTTTCATGTGCCGTTGTATATATTACCTGGAATCGCCTGTTGGGAAAATGTTTCAGGAATTCAAGACCACTTAGTACGGGCATTTCAATATCAAGAAATAAAATATCAGGAGCAAGTAGTTCGATCTCGGCAATGGCATGTTCAGCGTGGGTTTGTGAACCAACTAATTGTACCATACCCTGGAATTTTTTCTTTAGCAGGGCTGATAAAGCATCTACTGCCTGTTGTTCGTCATCGATGATATAACATTTAAGCATGGATTTTGTATTTGACAGGGATCGATACGATCACTGTTGTTCCCGAAGGTTCACCATTGCTGGTCTTATCTATGATCTGTACACCGGCCTCGCTGTCATTTTCCTGTAATTTACTGATGCGTTGCCGAGTAATTTCCATTCCAAGGGATTTTTTCCCGGCTGCTGTTGCCTCCTCCTTGCGGCTTCTTCCTGTGCCATCGTCATCAATGATGTAGATCAGCCTGTTATTCTCTATTCGTATCGAGATGTCAAGCTGGCCATGCACCTGTTTCTTATTCAGGCCATGCCAGATCGCGTTCTCGATATAGGGTTGTAACAGCAGCGGTGGAACCAATATCCTGTCCAGTTCCAGGTTCTTTTCGGAATGGATCCGGTAATCGAATTTCCCATTGCTGCGCCGGTGTTCCAGTTCGATATAAAGTTTCAGCACTTCCAGTTCTTGTGCAAGCGGGATCGTTTCGAGTCTTGAGTTTTCCAGTATGGCCCTGATCAGTTTGGCGAAACGGGCGAGGTACTCAGCTGCATCTTCTTCTTTATTTTCCCAGATATATTTTTGAATAGAATTGAGCGAATTAAAAATGAAATGAGGATTCATCTGGCTCCGTAATAATTGTGTTTCGAGCTCAGCCATGGATTTATTGAGGGCTGTTTTTTCCTGCTCTCTTTTTTGTATGCTGTTGACCCTTTTCCTGGCCACCAGGAGCACAACCGTTACAAAGACGATCGCCAGCAAGGGCCAGAACCACCAGCGTTGCCAGAAAGGGGGAACGATATGCATATGAAAAACGGCACTATCCTCGTTCCATTGCCCCTGGGTATTTCCGGCCTGTACCCGGAAAGTGTAGTGACCCGGTGGTAAGCGGATATAGGTCGCATTTCTTTGTTCATCCAGGTAGGTCCATTCCCTGTCATGACCTTCCAGCCTGTAACGGAATTGGATCTGGCCGGGGTTATTGAATTCAAAAGCAGTGAAATAAAAACTAAATGTATTTTGTTTATAGGTGAATGTATATTCCCGGTCATTACCCGGGATACTGTATAATGGCGTATTGTTTAAAAGGATCCTTTCAATTACCGGGTTGGCAGGAAGATCAGTACCTGTAATTTTTGCGGGATCAAAATACACGTACATGTTACGGTAACCCATTACCAGTTCATCATTCACTTCCCCGAAACGAACAGGAGAAAACGCCAGGTTCTCCTGCGAGATCTCCATTACCCTTCCTTTCCTGGAATTAAGATCTATTTGCAGGAGGCCGGCATTGGAATTGACCCAGGCAATGGAACCTTTGACTGCGACCGAATTACAGCCGGGATTGCGGACATTGCCGAATTCATTGACCCTTGAAAAGCTTTCGCTGCGGATATCAAAAATATTGATGCCTGAAGAACTTGCACAAACAACACGGTCATCTCCTGCAAGAGCAACCTGGCCAAGATAATTAACCGTAACACTATCAGCACAATAATAGTAGAAGATCCGGGCTTCCTGCGTATGGCTATCATATCTTACCAACCCTTTCCGCGAAGCAAGCCACAGGATACCATTTTTATCACAAACCCCCTGCTGGAGATCATAAGAAGAGTAGAGATCTTTTCCTTCTCTTCTTATGACAGGCGAGATCGAACCAGAAGAAGGCTGATACTTGTAGAGACCGGTGTTGGTCGTAATGTACAGATCCTCGCCACCCGTTCCCATTATACTGGTGAGCTCACGGTTGACAGGGAGAGAAGGGATAGCCGGGAAAGAGATGGTTGTGTTGATCTTTCCCGAGACCGGGTCCCATTCAAATAATTTATTCCTTGCTAATAAAATCAAGTTGCCGCCCGGTAGCTGGTGCATATCCTGGAAGGACAAAGCGGATTCAGCCGGGAAATCTTTATAATGTTTAAGGACCTGTTTGCTTTTCCAGTCCACCAGCAGGAGGCCCTGGTTGATGCAGGACATCCAGACCTTGTCTCTTTCCCGGAGATCCTGAACGGTTTTCCGGATCTCGTTATCAGCTGTTATGCCTTCCCGGAAAGTCACTTCCCGCGTCTTCCAATATTGATTCCTGTAATCAAACATGCTTACCCCTTTTTCTGTACCCAGCCACAAACGATCTGCACTGTCAAAATGCAAACTCGTAATATTATTGGTGGGAAGGCTATGAGGGTTAGCATCGTCATGAAAAAAAGACTGTTCAACCTTGTTGGTCTCCGTATTGAATAATCGGAGGCCATTGTTGGTCGTCGACATCCAGATAAACCGTTTTTCTTTGTCCAGGGGATGAAATGACAGGTTCGAAATATTCAGGCCGCCGGTCCCGCTCACAGGGTAAATATGCTCACCAGTTTCATCCAGTTGCCATAGACCCTTATTTGTTCCGAGCCAGTAAATTCCTTTGTTGTAAATGCATTGCCTGACCCTGATGCTGTTCCCCTGGTAAGTGAATACCTGCTTCGTCCAGGTATTCTTTTTTATGTCATATAAATAAACGCCTGTTCTTGTGCCGATCCCCAGTAAATGATCACCCAGGGGAAAAGTTTCGATCGGGTCTGCAAATTCTTTCAGGGATGTTTCAGTTACTGCCAGTGTTTGCAGGTTTATCCGGCAAAGACCCAGGTTACATACAAACCACATCTCCTCCCCGGATAAGTAAAAAGCATATGCATAGCTGATAGGAGTGATTGTGTCTTTGTCGATATAATGGAATTTCCCCAGGGTATCATTAAAATAGCAAAGACCCAGCCCATTGCCGATCCACAACCGCCCAAGGTAATCTGTTATTAGGTCATCACTGTAATTGGACCGCAACCCGTGGTATTGGTTATTAAAATTGGTATAGTGTTGGAGGTGGACACCGTCGAACCGGATCAACCCGTTAGAGGTTGCCCAGAGGTATCCTTTACTGTCGACGGTCATGTTGCCGACATAATCAGATATGAAATTGCGTTCTGTATTGAAATTTTCGAACCGCAGGTCGGGAACAATGGTCAATCCCTGGCTGAAGGCCTTCCCCCACAAAAAGACCATGCCCAGTAATATGCTTTTCGGGAAACGCATCTCAAAAGATAATCTTTTAAGCACAATATTTATGAGTACACCCGGACTTTAAATTAATTCCAAATAACAAGTTATTTTCCTGAAATTTGTGCCTTCAAATTCTAACGGATGATCGAGATAAAAGTACCAACAGTCGGCGAATCCATCAGCGAGGTTACCTTGCTGAAATGGAGCAAAAAAGATGGTGAATACGTGGAAAGGGACGAGGTGATCGCTGAACTGGAAAGTGAGAAAGCTACTTTTGAAGTCAATGCGGAAAAGGCGGGGATATTAAAACTGGAAGCCATTAAAGAAGGAGATACGATAAAGATAGGGGACCTTCTGGCAAGCATTGATGACGCGGCTGCGAAACCAGAGAGTGAAGCCGGGAGCCCGGAGCCGGGAGCCAAGAGTAATGAGCCAGTAGCTAAGAGCCCGGAGCCGGGAGCTAAGAAGCCTGAAAAAACAAAAAGAGCAGCCTCAAACGGTACTGATAAACCAGCAACAATTATCGAGGAACCAGCAACTGTTACTGAAGAGATCAAAGCAAGCCCTGTTGCTTCGGCGATTATAGCAGATAAAAAAGTAGATCCCAAAACAGTAACCCCTACAGGTACCGCGGGCAAAATTTTAAAAGAAGATGTACTGGCCGCCCTGGCCAGCCCCGGGAAAAAGGCATTCCAGGGAACAGACTTATTCAGCCGTAATGTACGCACCGAAAAAATGAGCAACCTGAGGAAAACGATTTCCCGGAGACTGGTGGAAGCCAAGAATACTACCGCTATGCTCACCACGTTTAATGAAGTGGACATGACCAATATCATGGCCATCCGGACGAAATACAAGGATAAATTCAAAGAGATACATGGAGTGGGACTGGGATTTATGAGTTTTTTCGCCAAAGCCTGTGCTGTTGCATTGGCCGAATGGCCTTCTGTTAACGCTTATATTGATGGCGACCAGCTGGTATACCATGACTATGCTGATATCAGTATTGCTGTCAGCACGCCGAGAGGTTTGACCGTTCCGGTGATCCGCAACGTGGAAAGTCTCAGTATGGCAGATATTGAGAAAAAAGTGATCGATGTGGCCGGCAAAGCAAGGGATAGTAAACTAACAACGGAAGAATTAACAGGCGGTACGTTCACGATCACGAATGGAGGAGTATTCGGATCGCTGATGAGTACCCCAATCATTAATATACCGCAGAGTGCGATCCTGGGTATGCACAAGATCCAGGAAAGACCAATGGTGTTGAACGGGCAGGTAGTGATAAGGCCTATGATGTACCTGGCATTGAGTTATGACCACCGGATCATTGATGGCCGGGAATCAGTAAGTTTCCTGGTAAGAGTAAAAGAATTACTGGAAAACCCAGAACAGTTACTGATCGGTAAAGACCCTGTAAAAACTTTATTAGAGTTATAAACGTAATTTTTATGCGCAATTTTTTCGCAACATTGATCCTTTTAGTAACCCTGGTCGGGGTATCCTGTCAAAAAGAAATAAACTGGGATGACGGATCGAACGGGGACCTGCTGGTGAAAACATTACAAGTGACTCCTGCTACCAATGATACCAATACAATAACGCTGCAATGGGATGCCGCCCGGCGCCTGCTTGAGTATAAAAGCACGGGTAAGGTGAACGGAACGGCTACCGATATCCTTCACCGGATCATCAGGAATGCAGACGGAACGATCAAAAAGATCATTTCCAAATCCTCCCTTACCGCCGGGTTTCTTGATTCTACCGTGTACACGGTTCATTACCAAACAGGCACAAGACTGGACTACGTTATCGATACACAGTATACGCTGATCGGACCCATTGGGGACAGCACCGCTTATACCTATAACCCGGCAGGATATGTGTCTTCTAAAGTCAGCTATACGGATCTACTGGGACCGTGGACTCCTTCGGCGAAAGAGAGCTATTCTTATGATGCCAATGGGAACCTGGTTAAAAGGGATGTTTTAACACCCGATGGTATAGGAGGATTTGACCCAGTGTCACAAACTACGTACACGTATTCTACCCATAAGAACATGACCACGATGGCCGAAGAAAGTTATATCGCTATTGGCCCGGATAATGTGTCAAAGAATTTCCCCCTGCAATCCACCACGAACGATCTTGTTACACCGGCTAATTACAGTACGAATTTTTCGGGAACACAGTACAACCAGTATGACCGGCCTTCCAAAACTTCCTTAAGCCTGGTACCACAACCACCGGGCTATGATATGAAATTGTTCTTTTTTTACCGGTAGGTTTTTATAATCCCGGGAGTATTGATTTGAGCCGGCGTCGGATTTGCATTAATCAGCGTTCCCCGGCTACTTTAAAACATTTACTTTGCAGCATGAGCCGCTGGCATTCCTATCTTAACTCTGCCAAAGAGATACTGCTGTTGTACAAAGGAGAGGAACCCTTCGCTTCCTTTAGTAAGAAATATTTTTCCGGTCATAAAAAATTTGGCGCTTCAGACAGGAGACAGGTCAGTCATTTGTGTTATAGCTATTTCAGGACGGGAAAGGCATTGCAGGATAGGTCAATGGAGGAAAGAATACTGGCAGGTGTATTTCTTTGTGCTGAAGGGCCGGACAAATTTCTTGAAGAGCTGCGACCCGCCTGGAATGAAAAGACAGGGCTGACGATTGTTGAAAAAATCGCCTTTTTGGGGGCTGAACTTTTTACCCTGGAACTTTTCCCGTGGACAAATGAATTAAGTGATGGTATAGATAAAGAAAAATTTGTGCTCTCTCATTTACAACAACCCGATCTATTCCTGCGTCTCCGGCCGGGAAAAGAAGCGCTGGTAATGGAAAAGCTGGCAACAGCAGGAATCGGTTTCAAAATTATTTCTGAACAATGTCTTGCCTTGCCCAATGCCTCAAGGATCGATACATTGGTAGAGCTGGATAAAGAAGCGGTCGTGCAGGACCGGAGTTCCCAGTATGTTGGAACCTTTTTGAACCAAAAACCAAAAACCAAAAACCATAAACTTTCTGTTTGGGATTGCTGTGCGGCGAGCGGGGGGAAATCGATCATGGCAAAAGATATCCTGGGAGAAATAGAGCTTACTGTTTCAGATGTAAGGGAATCTATTTTAGCCAACTTAAAAAAGAGGTTTGGTGTTGCCGGTATTACTGATTACAAAGCCTTAGTGACAGACCTGGCAAAAGAAAATATTCAATATTCAATGCTGAATGATCAATTTTCTTTGATCCTGGCAGATCTGCCCTGCACAGGCAGTGGAACCTGGAGCCGTACGCCCGAACAATTATTCTATTTCGAATACGAAAAGATCAAGAGTTATGTAACACTCCAGCAAAAGATTTTATCGAATGTGCTCAATTACCTGGAACCTGGCGGCTACTTACTCTACATCACCTGTTCCGTTTTCAAAAAAGAAAACGAGGAAGTTGTTGAATTTATAAAAGAAAAATTCCGTCTCGAAGAGGTAAAAACGGAATGGATCAAAGGCTATGATAAAAAAGCGGATACCATGTTCGCGGCCCTGCTGAGGAAGCCTTTATGATTAAATATTTTTTCGCCACGGATTACACGGATTAACACAGATTGATTGCTTCGCAATCTTTTTTGTCACGAAGTAACACGAATTAGCACGAAAAATACAAGCTATGGTTTCATATACTTTCGTGTGTTTTCGTGGCTTAACTTGTATTAATCTGTGTTAATCCGTGTAATCCGTGGCTCAACTTGTATTAATATGTGTTAATCCGTGTAATCCGTGGCTCACTTTTATAATCTCAGTAACTCTGCAGTACCGATGATTCTCTGTCCATTCATCACCTTGATATAATACTTTCCCCTGGCCAGGTTGCTGATAGAGAGATCAATCGTTTTTTTGCCGGTTCCTTTTGAATCTTTTAATTGCATCACCAGCCTTCCTTTACCATCATAGAGGTTGATCGGCATATCCGTTACCGCGTAGGCTGTTTCTATAACCAGTGAAACAGAAGACCCGGATACTGGATTTGGCTGTACAGTCACGAGTTCTTTAACTGGACCTGGATTGCCACCTGTTCCAGTGGCAAAACAGCCACCCGGTATGGTTACAACAGCTGTATCAATATAGACAGCTGTAAAACTGGCCGCCGCTGTATCAATCACCTGGCGGATACGGTAGGAGACCGTTCCAGCTGCAGGACTAATGATCGCATTGTTGAAACTGTAATTATGATTGGCTAAAATAGTTCCCGCCTGCGGGTTCACTTCGCCTACCTTGGAAAAATTCAGTTCGCCCGGAACCTTTCTTTCTATTTCATATTTCATGGCTGCTACATCCTTGCTTGTCCAGCTGACCGTGGCATTACAACCGTTCACCGTGACACCTGACGTAGCAAACTCAACCAACAGGATTGAGAAAGCCGTTTTCATATTGGGAATGCCATAACCAATCCGGCTATCCGGTGCATTCGCAATGCTTCCGGCCTGCTGCAGGGCTTTGTATATTTTCATATTGTTGTACTCCGGGAAGCCCTGGCGGAGACAGGTTCCCAGGCCGGCCATATTAGGACAGGCAAAAGAAGTACCGTTACTGGTTCCAATCGTATTGCCCGTTGTCTGTATCAATGCGTTTACTCCTACAGAAGCGATATCCGGTTTTATTTGGCCATCACCGGAAGGGCCATAGCTGGAAAAGTTACCGACCACACCGGTATTGCTTACAGCGCCGACCGCCAGCGCACTGTCTGCATCTGCCGGCGTGATAATAAAATGCCAGGGAATGGTTCCTGCATTGCCGGCAGCAATAAAGACCAGTATCCCTTTTTTGGCGGCCAGGTCTGCCGCGATAGACGACATGGTGGTATTCCCATCGAGTGTTGAATATGGATAATCCGGAACACCCCCATCAAAACCATAACCATAACCTAAAGAAGTGGAAATGATATCGGCGCCTGTACTATCGGAACGTTCAGCTCCGCAGGCCCAGTTAAATTCTTCAATGGGATATTCACTGGCATTGTCTTCGGTCTGGTATAACCAGAAACCTGCTTTTGGCGCTTTACCAATAAACTGCCCCGGGATATTTGCAGCAATGGTGGAAAGACAATTCATACCGTGGCTTCCGTCGTTTGACACGTTCTGTTCACGGGCTACAAAATCCCAGGTGCCTAATACCTGGCCATTTATATTGATACTATCAAAGGCTTTAAGGGCAGTATAATTATTAAAACCGTTATCCAGCATCGCTATCTGCATACCTTGTCCACGGAGACCAATATTGTGCAGGAATTCACCATTGTGAAGATGTATCTCGGTATACGATGCGGCGCCGTAATCAAAATAATCCGTGCTAACACCTTCTGTTCGTTGAACAGGCGCTATTTCCACTATTTCTTCCGGTCCAAATTTACCCGCCATCATTCCATTCCTCGCTGCTACAGGTGCCGTGCCCTGTACAAAAGGTAATGCATTGATCGCTGTGATCGCATTGGGATCGGAGGTCTGGATCGAAACCGCATTCAGCCATTTCGATACATTCAGAATATTCACGTTGGGAATATTATCGATCTGTGTGATATAAGAGGGCGTAACCGGCAGGTCGGTGCTGTCGAGAAGAATGCTGTATTGTAATCGCCTGTTGATAGCCCGTTGTGATAAATAGGTGAGCGGTGAGGAAAGCGAATAAGGTGAACCACCTTTATTTTTCAATTTAACGACATAACGGGTAAACTGGGCTTGTGATTCATTCACCACAACAAACAAAAGAAAGAAAGGGAGAATTCTTTTCATGTACACCGGCTTTGTTTTGCCAGCTCCAAATTTACGGCATAATCGGAAAACAGAACGATCTCAAAAATCCAGGGTTTAACACAGCGTTATTAAGCTAACTTCTAGTTATGGTCGATCATCCACATGGTGACGCCAAAGCCTATTTTATAGGGACCACCGGTGCCCGTGGTATTTGGCTGGTATTCCCATAATTCATATTGCCGGTAAATGGGGCCGATGTTCTTTGCATATTTCTCTACGGAACGGGACCTGGCGGCATAAGCGGTAGGGACAGTGATGGGAACATTGAACGATTCATCTATTTCTTCCACGCTGAACACATTCGTATAATTGAAGGTGCGGTAACTGAAAGAAGCTGCATCGCCATCGTAATGAAAATCCCAGTCCTCCATATTATCGTCATTACTGAAATTATAAATTGATTCGTAAGGACTGGCCGGTAAATATTTGTTGCCCTTCCAGGTATACCCGTCTCTGAAAGGAGCATGAATTTTAATAACCCGGAGATTATTTTCTGTCACTTCAACCTGGTCAAACAAAGGAGTTATACTAATGGTATTACCGGCAGGTTGCCAGGGTTGCAGCCCCGCCGTATCCCGGATATAAGTGAAAACGCGGTAAGCTGGTCTGCCTGCATTATCGGTGATTTGCGATTCGATCACATGTTTGACCTGGTATTTATGGATCTCGGTCGTCCTTCCGAAATTGGTGAAGACCATGGAATCTACCCGGTAGGTGATATACTTACCGACCACCGTAGGATAATAATCGGAGACATTCCCGTTCAGGAATTCTTCCTTCTCATTACAGGAAAAAAGAGTGGTAATAATAACAGCCAGCAGGCTAAGACGGGAGATTGGCAAAAGTCTCATAAGTGGTCTTTCTGAATTTTTCGGATAAAAAGTTTGTTCGTTTTGCTTTGGACGGTAGGGTACAGGATCAATGAATGCTTCGTCGCACAGTAAAGTTAATAACAAAAAACGGGGAAACATAGCTCCCCCATTCTATAAACGTGTTTGTTTAGGCATTATTGCCTCAGGATCAATTGGTCAGGACCGGCTCCTGGCGCTAGGTTCTAGGTTCTAGGATCTAGGCTTTAGGCTTAGGCTCTTGGCTCCTCGCTCTCCGCTCCCCATTCTCATCTACAGGCTCAGTGCTCCCGACTGGATAATTCCTCCACCGATCACATCATCCCCTTCATAAAAAACGGCGCTTTGGCCTGGTGCGATTCCTTTTACGTTCTCATAAAATCGTACAGACAACGCATGCGGTAGAGACAACGCATGCGTTGTCTCTACCGCATATAAATTGGACAGCGCACCCTTATCCTTGTACCGGATTTTTGTAGTTGCTTCCATTCCCGGCGTGATCATATCATATTTGATAAGATTCAGCTTACCTACTTTCATTTCATTCTGCTCAAGATCCTCTTCATCGCCCAGCATTACCGTATTATTATCAGGGTCAATCCGGGTGACAAAAACAGGTTTGCCAAAAGCAATATCAAGACCTTTGCGCTGACCAATGGTATAGAAAGGATAACCTTTATGCTGACCCAGGATCTTTCCGTCCTTGTCCACGAAATTTCCACCCGCTACTTTTTCTTCCAGTCCGGGTACTCTTCTTTTTAAGAAGCCGCGGTAATCATTGTCAGGGACAAAACAGATCTCATAGCTTTCGCTTTTTTTGGCGAGTTCCGGGTAGCCATAATCCAGCGCCATCTGGCGGATCTCGGTCTTACGGTAAGGAGCTAAGGGTAATAAGGTCCTGCTTAACAGGTCCTGTTGCAATCCCCATAATACATAACTCTGGTCTTTTGTATCATCGATAGCTTTGCTTACCACGTACCTGCCATTTTCATGCTGGCGGATCTTTGCATAATGGCCTGTAGCAATAAAATCGCAGCCCAGTGCATCAGCCCTTTTTAACAGGGCCCTCCATTTGATATGTGTATTGCAGAGCACGCAGGGGTTCGGTGTCCGCCCCGCGATATATTCATCTACGAAATTCTCAATCACGAAATCGCCGAACTCTTCTCTTATATCCAGGATATAATGCGGAAAACCATGTTCCACCGCCGCCTGGCGGGCATCGTTGAAAGAGTCAATATTACAGCAACCGGTTTCTTTTTTGCCGCCGCCGCTTGCTGCATAATCCCATGTTTTCATGGTGATCCCCACTACTTCATAGCCTTCATCATTAAGCATAAGGGCAGTGATGGTACTGTCAATACCGCCGCTCATAGCCACCAAAACTTTTCCTTTACGACTCATACGATCTGAAATTAAAAACCCCGTCTTCGCTATACCAAGCGAAAAGGCGGGTTGCAAATATACGAAGGATTTAGGGGTGAGACGGTTACGAAAGCGGGTAAATTCTATGCTCCCAAAATATGACTGTCAATGAGTTGAACAAGTTTTTATAAAAAAAGAGGCTGCAACCCTGCAGCCTCTTACTATTATGAACCGGTAGTTTATTTCCCGATTACCAATTTGGTTGTTTGTACCAGGGCGCCTGTTTGAATTTTAATAATATATAAACCGTTTGGCAGGTTACCCAGGTCTAATTTGCGGCTATTGTTTCCTTTTGTTGTCGTCACTGTCCTGCTCAACACGACCGAACCGGCCTGGTTGATTACAGAAACGACAGACATGCCACCTGCTTCGGAAGTAAAGGACAGGTTGACCATATCGCTGGCAGGATTGGGTGATATCGCAAATTTATTGCTGGCCGGTTGTATAACCAGTTCATTATCGATCCTGGAAGCGGTACCGGTTTGCACTTTTAATGTATAGCAATTGTTTACATCCATAGCCCCGTTATTTTTCGGGTAGACACGTGCGTAATAGGTACCAGCTGCTAAGGTTGCATTAATCGTTTCATTCGTCGTGCCGCCGTTGAGGGAAGATTGCAGGGTAGAACCACCGCTGTTAAGTAAGGCAAGCTGGTAATCTGCAGGTAATGTCGTTAATGTAATAGTGATCGTACCGCCGGTAGTAATAACAAATTGGTAATAATCATTATCACCACGGGTTTCTATGCGGCCATTGACATCTGTATTCAATGGAATGGCAGCAGCGCCAGCGGTCGTACCATTGGTACTTATATCATAAGGACCAGGACAGGTTACTGCACCAGGTGTTGTAGTGAACTGTGCCTGGGTATAGTTGCCGGAACCCGCTGCGCAATTCACTCTTACCCTGTAATCATAAGTAGTATTCGCCGTTAAGCCTGTTACTCCGGCAGAAGTTGAAGTGGTGGCGGTAGCGGCATTAATCCATGTAGGTGATGAAGAAGCTTTATAATCCACATCATAACTGTCAGCACCGGAAGCGGCGCTCCAGCCAAGCGTAGCGGATGTTTGGGTAATCGCTGTTGCATTCAACCCGTTTACAGCAGAACAGGTAGGGGCAACGCCGATGGTAAAATTCGTATTGGAAATATCAAAAAAGATATTTCCTGCAGCTTCTACTTTTATGCGGTTTGTATTTCCCGGAGTTGAGGGAACGTTAACAAGTTCAGTTCCGTCATTCGCAGTGGAAGTAGCTAAAACGGTAGGGAAGGTCTGCCCGCCATCAGTAGACAATAAAATGTTTACAGCGCTGCAATTTACCGGGCTTCCCGTCGTGCCATTCACACTCCAGGTAACGGTTGCCGTACTACCGGCATTCCAGGTAATATTTGTATTGGGCGAGGTAACCTGGAAAGGACCAGATGTATTAGTAACCGTAACCACTACATCAGTAAATGCTGTCTGGCCGATTGCTATGGGAGCAGTAGAACTGTAAGGGTGATTGTCTCTTACTGTCACCCGGAAATTCAGGGTCCTTGAAACGGAGCTCAATGCTTCAATATTCGCTCCTGCATCCCCACCCGGCAAAGGAGGAGTTACATTCAAACCAGAAAGGATGGTGGATAGTTTCGGGAAGGTTCTTGTCCCGGACGCCACAGGGCTAAACGATAACCAGTTGGGTCCTGTTGCTTTTGTCGGAGAAGCCACACTGCTGGTACCGGATGTTGTAGAATTATCATTCTGTTCCCAGCAATAAGTCAGTGCATCGCCATTGGCATCCGTAGCGGAAGCGCTCAATGCAAAAGGTGTGCTGATGGGAATGGTATAATTGCTGACAGCCCCGATCACAGGCGCTGTATTATTCGCGGTGATATCGGTAGACACCGGGCAGGTCTTGGCCGCCAGGTTTGCCTGTATCTGGGCGATAGATGTTTCGTGGAATATATCAATGGAATGCGGGGCCACATCCTGGCTGGTAATACCGGCATAACCCATGATGGTGATACCTGAACCTACTTCTTTATTCTGCCCTGTACCTTCCAGCGACATGGAGAAAGTATGGTTGGCGCCAAGCTGGTGCCCTACTTCATGTACTACGTAATCGATATCAAAATTATCTCCCATAGGGATCCCGTCAGCAGGAGAAGTGATACCTGAACCTTTGGCCAGGGAATTATTGTTGGGAGGGTTCACGCAAACACAACCAATACAACCGGCATTCCCGCCACCGCCCGAGGCGCCAAACATATGACCGATGTCATAATTGGCGCTACCGATCACAGCAGTCAGCGTTTGTTGCAATTGCAGGTTCCAGTTGGACAGCGTTGTATAAGGATCTGTGGACGGGCTATAATAGATAACCGAAGTAGAATTGGCAATAAGATTCAGGTGCAGGGCGAGGTCTTTCTCGTATACACCATTGCAACGGGTCAGGGTCGCGTTATAGGCAGCCAGTACAAGACCTACCTGTGAAGAGTTGGTAGCTCCAAAAAAATTGGCGTACTCACCGTTACAGGACTGTGCCAGCCGCATGGTCTTTAATTGCCCTGTTGAACTGCCGGCCGCATTTAAACTAAACACATTCGCATCGAGTCCATCTGCCATTTGTTTTTCTTCGGTAGAACAGGTCCATAATAAATTTCCTTTATCCCTGTGCGATTTGTAAACGGCATAGACGGTATGGTCGCTGGAAAAAGGTTCCATAAATTCATTTTCAGCGCCGGTACGGAAAACCATTGTCTGCACACCCTGGGGTGATATACTTAGTTTAAGCGTGGCCAGTTTATCCGTGATGCCTTTGCCGGAATAAGCCCTGATCTCAGGAAACTTTGCCTGCAGGTCAGGTTCAAAATTCGAAGCTTCCACGACCTCGAACTGTTCGAGGTTGCCATCGGCATTGGGCAGGGTGATGATTGCAGCATGCTTATCGCTTGTAAAGCCGGCAGAAAATAATGCGTTCCGAAAGGGAGCCGCATTTAAATTGAATAATTTGTAAGTGGCCGGGAAAGACTGCCGTGCAACAGCTTTATCTGCCGTGATTGTAGAGACACTGTTGTTGTTGGCAGACCAGAAATTATCTGTTTGTGAAAAGCCGGTTGTTGAAATAAGCACTACCGCGAAGGCAAGGAGTAAAACTTTTTGCATCGTTATTGATTTAGTTTTAAAAAGATTGACCGCATAGGTTGGAGGATGGGCAGCTTGTATGGGATGTTAAATGTAAAATATTTTAGCCAAACCAGTTTTTTTCCAGGGAATAATATTTTAGGTGCTGAGTTACAATTACATGACAGATAATTACCAAGTTCTTCCCTGTACCTAAAAGGCGGGTGGATAGGCAAAGAAGAAGATATTGCCTTGATACTGGCGACATACGACCCTTCCACGCGTAAACTAACAGGGATTATGAAAAATTATCCTGCCTGGCAGTTTACCGTAAAAGGAAAGGGATCGATGGAACCCTGTTGCTTGAAAACGGGACCCTGTACCGTATTATTCATGTGGAGCGGGAGAGTAAATAATAAGGTAGCTTTTAGTGAAAGATATTCACCGCCACGATTACAATCGCTATGCCTACCAGCAGGGTCAGCTTGCCAAGCGTTTCCATTTTCTTCAACTGCCTCTCCGCATCACCCTGTTTGGCCTTTCTTCCTGCAATAGTGATCAGAGTAATCAATGTGATGAGCACAGCTACCAGCGCTAATTTGACGATCAGTAAAGGAAAGGAGGAAAGAACTTTCCAATAAGGCGTGATCATGTAAAAGCCGGAAATAAGCAACAAGCCTATTCCTATATGTCCCATTTTGCCCAGGACTAATGAGTTTAAACGAAATTTCATCGCTTCTTCCCTTGACATTTTGGAAGTGATGGAGCCTAAGAAAGCATGGGCGAAGCCTGTACCCAGGCCCATGGCTAGACCGAGAAAATGACAGATCAGCATTAGTTCTCTCATCAGTTATTATTTTTTAGTTTTAAAAGAATAAAACATCCACTACTCATTTATTACCGATTTCTTCTGCTAACCCGATTAGAAGTCCTTCCGTTCCGCGAATGTAGCAGAGCCGATACGAGTTTTCGTACTGAACCACTTCGCCAACGAGCTGAGCTCCATGCTTTATGAGCCTGGATACCATCTCGTCTATGTCTTCAACAGTGAACATCACGCGCAGGTAGCCGAGAGCATTTACCGGGGCAGTACGGTGATCCGAGATAACAGGTGGGGTGAGAAATCGCGAAAGCTCGAGCCGGCTGTGGCCATCGGGGGTAACCATCATAGCAATCTCTACGCACTGGGAACCCAGCCCGGTAACGCGACCAGCCCATTCACCTTCAATGGTGGCCCGCCCTTCGAGCTTCAGGCCTATCTCCGTGAAAAAAGAGATGGCGTCCTCAAGGGATTCTACAACGATACTGACGTTGTCCATTCTTAATAATTTGTTTTTTGCCATAGTTTATCTCTTTAGTTATACAAAGTTGTTATCTCCTGATAAAAAGTTTTACTGAAATAAGTTGTCACGTTTAGTTTCCAAACATTTTTTTCTCCATTTCAAATACCTTGTTTGCTTCAAAATAATAAGTTTTACTTTCTCCTTCTTCTGTTTTAATAACCATTTTGTCGCAAAGATTTTTGCCTCCACTGCTTATACTTTGGCTTTGCAGGACAGCTCCAATCATACTTAGAATAAAATACTCTTCCTCGATTTGTGTAACGTGCCAACCTGTCTCACAAGTCTTGCCATCCCCACTTTTTGTAATTGAATTTAAAAGGCCAAATTCAATGTCGTGGTATTTATTTCTATTGATAGTGTCTCCTTGAATTTTATATGTTTGTTGTAAATATTTGTGAGCAAACATACTTGTATAGTCTATACTTAACATTGCTTGTGTCAGCCTTATTACTTCAGTATAGTTTTTGTTTTTTATTTCAGCATAGACTTGTTTTTTCAAGTTGGCATAATTTGTACTTTTTTTACTGAACTGCCTGCTTTCTAAAAAACTGTTTCTAAAATCAACATAGTCGATATTTGTCTTGCCATTTTCAAGTTGCTTTACATAGCCTGAATATTTGTCGTTGAAATTTGGAATTTCAATTTTGGTGCCTTGTCCAACTACAAAAAGCGTTTTGGTAAGTAGAAAAACTGTCAAGTAGAAAAATCTATTTCTTGTCATAGTTTGTTATTTAATGCGTGTCTGTAAAAGACTGAAATTTATTAGCGATTTGTTGTTCATTGATTTTTCGTCAAGCTAAACTTTTAGCGATACCTTGTTGGCTGTAGTGCTAGTCCCGGAGCGAATCCTCAACCCCATATCGTATCGCCGCTTCAAGTATATCAATGTTTATATCTTTCAGCGATTTGAACTTAATACAATACCCGCTCACGCTCGCCTTGCCGAGTTTTTTTCCATATGACTGGGCTAAGTATTTCTTATCCTTAATACCAAGGATATAGACAGAAATCCCGGTAGTGTTTGCACTGAGACCAATTTGATAAAAATCCCTGGTTTTTCCATCCGCATATTTTATGGTATAAAGTCCATATCCTATATTAGGATTAGAAACGGTTTTATTTTCACTGTTTTTACCATCCAGGAACCATAATTTACAGGCTGGCATTACTTGCAGAATGATGCGGTGCAACGCCTGCATGTCATTGCGTTTTGGCTCCGGTTGGCTGGTAATATACTTTTTGATTTCTTCTTGTACGTGCATGTAAAATATAAAGTTGAATTTAAGAATTAAAGCTGAGATTTATTCGACTGCCGAAACTGATGCTGGGATTTGCAAATAGTTGACCTTACAATGTCGAGCCCAGCTTGCATAAAACCCAATGTTGTGCGTTTGTGTGGCTGTCTATTTTTTTTCAAACCTGTGATGCATTACCCTTGCTGACCAAACAGTAAACCCGGTTACCTTACCCTGGGCATCTTTATTAAACAGTATCCATTGGTCAAAGCCATCACCTGGGCCTTTTTCAGCAATATAGTGAAACTGGTTCTCGCCATCGGGTTCAATAATTACATCTGCCATTGTGGTTCTTCTCAAAACCATCTTATTTTGCTCATTCAAATCAAAATTCCAATAGTAGTCGATATGGCTGCTGTAATATTTTCCAGTAAACATTTTAAGATCTTCTTTTGATGGCATCCACTGTTTATCTTCTTTTTCCAGTATATCCCCCGGAAATCCATCATCATAAGTCGTCGTTACTCTCATTGGGTAACCCACACCAGGCTGACTAAATTTAACCTCCATGCCAAAGCCTCTTTCGTAATAGAAAAGATCTTTATCAACCGGGGTGAGTTCAATGATATAATTTCCGCTATACCGTGATTTCAATGTGCCATTTTCTATAAAAAAGTCGCTCAGCTTTCTGCGATCATTATAACTTTCCCATGATTCCTGGTTTAGCCAACGGTACCTGCCTTCATATTTTTTTAATTCCGCTTCAGTAATTGTGATTGGCTTCGTTTTAAAAACCGGCTTGACGAATGAATTTTGTTTTACATTCATAAGGTAGTCTCGCAGAAGCTTATTTTGTTCTGAAAAACCTTCTCCATCAATGTTACCAAGTGTTATGATTGTTAATCCTACTGAAGGAACCCGACTAAGATAATTTTCCCCATTAACCCCTTCATGAATAATGACTGCATGATTACTGACAGTATCAATGCTGTACCCTGTAACGTAATGATTCTTTTTTCCCGGTATCATTCGCACATTTTCTAATAATTTTTTGAACGCAGCATTGAACTCCGAACTTGGGTCGCCAATAGCTGTTGACCATTTGGCAAGGTCTTCAGCACAGGTAAGTATAAAATAACTTCCTCCAGGTGATGTCTTCTGCACATTATCAAGTTTAAAACCATTTCCATCATAAGAATATTTAGCTGCACGGTTTGGAATAATATCCTGTGGATTTTTTTGCATTCTTGTATTATTCATTTTCAACGAATCGAATACCCGTTTCTTTATCCAGTCAGGCAGTATTTTGCCGGAAGCTTTCTCCAGAATCAACCGCAATAAACCAAAATCAGAATTGCAATACATATATCCTTTGCCGGGTTCAATCTCGGGTTCCGGTTGTGAATATAGTAGTCGGAAAAATTGTTCCTTATCAAAACGATTGGCCATATCGCCATGCATCAATAATAAGGTTGCCCATTCATCTACGAAGCCACTGCGGTGATTAAGCAGGTCCCAGATCGTTACCGGATCTGACCATTCGGGTAATTTTGGAAAATACTTCCTTACCTTATCTTTCATGCTAAGTATACCATCATTCTCCATTAATAAGGCAGCAATGGAAATAAATTCCCTCGCCTCTGAATATCCTATCCGTACCACCGTTTGATGCGAAAAGGGAACCCGCAATTCAATACTGGCCATACCATAATCCTTTTTAGCAATCACTCTTCCATTCTGAATTACAGAAACTGCAACTCCCGGAGATTTATTATTATTGAAAGAAGAAAAAATGCTATCAAGTTTTTTATTTAGTACAGGATCAGCATTAGAAATTATTCCTGAGTTGTTTTTTACAGATTGCTGTGCAAATGAAATGATTGCCAACACCAAAGAGAAAAGAGGGGTGAGGAATAATTTATGCTTCATAAAGGCTAATTTTAATTCGAATGATAGTTTACATGGGCCCAACGTTCGAGGCTTTGTGCAGTTGGGGAATTGACCAACTGTCAGCCCGTAACCGAAGCTAAATTTAATAATTAAAAGTTGATGATAAGAACTGATGACCGGCAGAATTCCGTCAGCCAGATATAAAGATTGGATTTGTAATGCTGATGATTGTACATCCGTCAAGCTCCAATTGCATAAACCTGATGTTATAGGTTGTGTTTATTTCTTTGTCATTTTTAAGTTTCGTTCCGTTTTTATTTTTCACATATTTCTTTCAACTTGTCAAGTGCTTTTGGGTAAGTTTGGTTCATAAAATCCAAAAAATCTTCTGTAGTGTCAAGATCAACAGTTATTAAAGTTATCCCGTTGCTTTCTTCAAAATTATAATTTTCAAATCCGTTCGCCCATTTTTCAACATCAGGACCTGTTGTGATTTCTTTTTCAGCTTTTAAAAGCCCGAAATGCCGAATTGAAACAAAACGGTTTGGAATGATTTCAGCGATTTCTGATACCATACCACCTTTTTCACCCTTATCGTCTATCCCAACGAACAGCATCTTACTGCCCTTAATCCAACTCCCTTCATAAGTTGAAGTCGGATTAAACAGAGCTGTCCATTGTTCGTATGTTTGTTTATTGCTTATGCCGAGCATAAAGTCGCAAACCTTACTTGCAGGTGCATTTATGCTTACTTTGTATTGAGCTTTTTTCATGATTTCAATTGTTTATTTAATTGATACTGTCTTATTAAGTTCTTAAAATTAGCCGGATATTAAGCTGAATAGTGAACGGAACGATCAGGACTTATTCGTGACCCCGCCATATAGCCAAACCCAATGTTAAGCGTAGTGTTTTCACAGTTCGTGAATAATTAAATTATCCTTTAAAAAATCCAATTTGTTGCATAATGGCTAAACTGTCCATTAAGTTCCAGGTTTCAATAATTAGTCCGTCGTTGTTAAATTTATGTAAGTCCCAAAATGAGGCTATAATTTGCTTGTTTGTAGGTGGGACACCCAAAACTATTTTGGAATGTGTTGCAGTGGCTACACTTCTACCCATAACCCAATTTTCTTCTGCAACAGCGTGTTCTACGGTAATTTGAATGTCTGTCCACGTTTGGTGCATACTTTCTAAAAATGCCTGGATGTTTGCTCGACCTTTTTCGCTTTGCTTAGATTTTACTTCATGGTCTAAGGCATAGTATTGAACACATTCAGCAACCTTATTTTGGTTAAAAAGTTCTTTCGCTTTTATGTAATTGCCTTTGTTTCTCTCAGCAATTTGAAGTTTGTCTAATTTTTCCATTTTGTCAGTTGCCAAACTTACGGAATTAAGTTATTGAGTTTTGTCTTGTCGCTGATTGCATGACGCCTAACGACCAAATATTGGCGAAGGCTGGATATTCATTGCTTGTTTAGCCCGGAACTGCAGCCGACTAAAGAAATAAAAGTACAAGTTAACAACTAAATGATGATTAGAATTACATCAAGCCCGGATACTGTACACTAGCGATTTTTGCTCATTGATCTTCCGTCTGCCCAGCTTTTGCCAATACTTTTGTTAGCGGTTCGGTGTTTTTCCGATCAACTTTTCGATAATTTAAAAACAATAAAGCTTTTGTCGGAATTGTTCCCGGAAGGGGCCTGTTTTTTAAAATTAAATTTCTCCAATAGTCTTGTTGAATTTTGGTTTTCAGAATGAGTATATGCTTCTATTGAATTTAACCCGATATGTTGAAATCCAAACTCAAGCACTGCTGATGCAGCTTCCTGCATAAATCTTTTTCCCTGGTAGCCTGGTAGTAACTCATACCCGATTTCTGCTTTACTATTGTCGTCTGCAAATTCAAATAAACAGATTGTTCCAATCAATTTGCCACTCAAAGAGATTACCCAATAAATAGAGTCATTTTTTTTGACGTTTTCAGTGATAGTCTGTATAAAAGATTTAGCGTCTTCAATTGATTGGCTTGGCTGTCTGTCAAGGTATCTGTTTACATTGTCGTCGGAACGCAATGCAAATATTTCATTGGCGTCAGTATTAACCAGTTGTCTTAATATAAGCCTGTCGGTTTTTAATGTAGGAAATGGCGTGAATATTCTATTTGTCATGTTTTCTTGAATTCGTGTTGTGGTATCGCTTTACAATGAGCGCTAACGGATTAGGTATTTGCGATGTGGCGGCGGATTTATTCGTTAACCGATAACCGCTGCTGACTAAATGATTTACAGCCAAAGTTAAGAACAAATGCTGAAAGACATTCGTCGGCTGGAACTGATTATGATAGTAGTACAAAAGCTGATTGAACTTCCGTCAGCCGCCATATTGCAAATACCAATGTTGTGCGTTCGTGCTTCTCGGCTGTACTAAAAACGTTGGTTGCTATTTTATAGGTAGCTGCAAATAATCACTCGATAGAAATAATAGTTGACTGTCGCGCAACAAGTTGCCAACTCTTTTTAGTTGGCATCCAAATATTTGTGAATCGCCTTTTTACAGTTTTACCTGCGTTTATAGCTATTCCGCTTGGCTTTATTGTTTCATTTCCCATAACAATTGCAATATTGTCAGCAAAAATTATCTTTTCAATAATTCTCTCATAATATTCCATGTCATTTCCCACTTTTCTTATACGAATTAGGATATCTTCAAGTGTTTCAAATTTATTTGAAAACCCGTTTATTATAACACCTGGAGAGAAAAGTTTCAATAATGTTAGGGTGTCTCTCCGAAAATAGGCTTCTTTCTGGTCGTTGTCTAGTTTTCGTATTTCATTTTCTGCGACGTTTTGTGCATGAGTACAAAAGAAAATGAGGAGCGATAATAATGTGGAGACTAATTTTTTCATTGTAGTTAAGTTTTAAAAAAAATAATTCCAAAAAATAGTCTGTTCAACTGTTACGGACTATAGTCCTTAAAGTAAGTATTCTAATTGAGCATTGTGAGTATGATGTCGTGTTAGCATGACGCAAAACTTCGCTGTTAGCGGCTGGCATGATATTACTGTGAAATAGGTAAGTCCATATTGTGCATGACAGTGATAAGCCATGTCTCACTTTTCTTGGTCATGATAAAATTCAAAAGCCCTTTTCTTTGCGGCATGTCCTGACCTTCTGGTCCTTTTATTCCTGTCATTTCCCACCATGCATCTACTGCTGCAACATCCGGCTTAATGAAACGGATTTTGCTTTGTGTTATTTTCTGATATGAGTCCTTCCACCTTGTCGCGAAACCTGGCGCATGAAACTTCTCGATTTCATTACGACCAGTGGAACCTTTTCCAACTACGTTTGTAAAGTCAGCGTCCTCAGTGAAAACATTTGAGAATGCTTTGGCATCATGCTTATTCCATGCGTCTGTGAAATCTGTCAATACCCTTTTAATACATTCTTCATCTTTGGCTCTTGTGGTATCATTTGTTTGTCCATCCGAATTAGATGAAATCATCAGGGATAAAAGAGCGATAAGTAAGTATTTCATAAACTTAATTTTAGTGTTTGTATATGCTTGCCGCTAACGTTAAGGCTTTGCGTTCGGCGGGGGATTTGAAAAATGTTCAGCCCGGAACTGAAGCCGATCAAAGATACAAAAGCTGAAAACAGCCCCCACTGACGCAAAACACCATGTTGGGCGTTTCGTTTACGTTTTCTTTGCTACGAAAATCATGTCAGTTGAGAAAGTGGTCGGAGTTTTGGGATACTGTTTCCGACATAGCCCTAGTAAATTAAAATTAATTTCTTTTAGTAATCCCAGTAAAAAATCTTCTTCGTAATAATAAACATAAGCTTTGTCTCCAGTACTGCCTTTCTCATAACCTGATTTTTGATAATCTCCTTCTATTGCACTGAAATATAGTATTCCATTTGGATTCAGCAAGGAAGAGCAATCTTTTAATAATTTCGAACTTTCCTTTTTTGATAAATAAGGGATACAGAAACCGCAAATGATCCCATCGAATTTTGAAGCCAACGTATTGACCTCTCTACAATCAAGAATTTTGAAATTAGCTGTTGGATTATTTGCTCTGGCTAATTCAATCATATTCGGAGCAAAATCGATTGCCTCAATTTTGAAATCAGGCCTTTTCGCTAATAGATATTTCGTGACATTTCCAGGTCCACAACCAATTTCTAGAATTTTAGAATTCTGTTTTTCAAGCGACTTGCAAAAAAGGTCATAAGTATCATCGTACAAATCCATATTCATGAACTTTGTTTCATAGGCCAAAGCGACCTTATTCCAGGTTTGTAAAGTTATTTTATGTCGGTTCATCTTTTTGTTCGATTAAATGAAGCCCAACGGTCACAGCTTTGTGTTCGGCGGGGCATTTGGAAAACGTCCAGCCGGGAACTGAAGCCGATTAAAGATACAAAAGTTGAAAACATATTCTATAGGTCATCCGTGTTTGGACGGCCCGATATGTAGCTGATACTAGTACAAAAAATGAGGATTTATTCGTGGCCCCCGCTAATGCAAAACTTTTTGTTGGCGGCCGTTATCGAATATTCGTTTGATGCCCGGAGCTAAAAAGAACAAGCCAATGCCAAACGCACAAATACCTCCAAGCAGCCTAAGGAAATGGAAGTTTTTGTAAATAACCTTTCCTCCGGCAACGATTTTTCTTACTCCGATATTTATTTCATCATAAGTTGGCGTCATTTCATCAAAGTTTATGGTGTAAAACCTTAAAGTGTCTAGCAAGTGTACAACATCACTATTTTTTACATCTTCCTGATTTCCGATATATACCGCCAACCTATCTTTATAATTTGTGACTTGGAAAGTCACAACGTAGTGACTGCTATCTTTATGTTCTGGGTAATATGGTTCGATTTTGATATTGGAAAGTTTACTCGTAACATTCGTACCATTAAAGAAATAGCGATATGACAGGATTATCCCAGCAGATATAAAAACAGAGCCAACAATAAATTTAAGAAGTCTTTCCAAGATTAGGTTGTTTCATAATTGCCGCTAACGATTGAGTATTGCTGCAGGTGGGAAATTGACCAACTGTCCGCCCGGAACTGAAGCTAAATTTATAAATAAAAGTTGATGTTTAGAACTAATGCCCAACAGAATTCTATCCGCCGGATATAAGCTTGGATATGCACTGCTGCTGATTGTTCTTCCGCCCCAGCCCAAGTTGCAGCAATACTTTTGTTATCCACCGTATTATTTTGGAGCAAGAATTTCAATCGTTGTGTTGTCAACCCGAATTGCAATTTTAGACGTTTGTCTGTCATAGCAAATTTGTGGACTATCTTTAATGTCACTATATAAAATTGATGAGGTTTGAAGTCCTGAATTAATGTCTTCAAACTTACTTTCAATTATTCCTGTCTGCACATTTATAATTTTAGGAAACTTAAACATATCCCATGCCTGCTTATCGCTTATTGCGAATAGATTTCCAAACTCACCTTCAACTTTTACTGGTGCAGAAATTTCATTTTTAGTGAAGTTCCAAATTGCAATATGCTTTTGAGGTAAAGCTGGTGGTACTTCGTCGTCAAAAGATTCTTCATCTGATGCCGCAATAAGTATTCTTTCATTGTCAATAAAACTTGCTGTATTAATCTGTGTCCCAAAGTCTGGAGATAATGAACTGTTGTCTAATAAAAATGGATTTTTAAAACATTTTTCAATATCAAACAATTCGACTATGTCAACAGGATGCCAGGCCCAACCACAAACCATTAAGTATTTATTGTCTGGGCTAATTGAAAGCCTTGAATGAAAAATGTCAGATGGTTTTCTATTTTGAATATTAGTAACAATTTCACCTGTTTCAACATTTTCAAAGTCAAGCTGACAATAATTAATTGGGCAATGAGCTAAGTAAGTTTTATTGTCAAAAGTTATAAAAGCTGCTGGAAATTCATAAACTTCTGCCTGGTAATAAGTGCGATTAATTTCCCTAATTATCTCGCCATTTTTTAACAAAATCCCTTTTGTTCCAAGGCGTTTATAAATGAAAGCATATTGCCCATCTTGTGAGGTGATTGAACCGTCAAAACTGAAAGCGTAATGATATTTTCCAAGTTGCTTTTGTTGTCCGTCTAAAGAATATTGTTGTCCAGCAGAAACCCAATCAACGATGTTCCTGTCAGCCCAATCAATCGTCTGTAAAAAATTTGTTTTAATCGTTTGTCGTGTCATTATGCTGGTTGTGAAAATGGCGGCTAACGTTCAGGGCTTTGCGCAGGCTGGTCTAATTTAAACGACCCTGCCGGCCGAGCCATACTAAGATACAATTTTAATATAGCGAGGCAGCACGTCCAGGCTTGAGCAAAACTTTTTGTTGGGCGCTTTGCGTCTTTCAATCATCCTTTTCTAATTGAAAAATCTGATTCACGGTGGTTTTAAATACTTTGGAGATTTTTAATGCTAACACAGTTGAGGGAATGTACCTACCTACTTCAATTGAGTTAATTGTCTGTCGTGACACACCGGTCGCATCGGCGAGATCCTGTTGTGTCATATTCAATTTAGCACGTTCGACTTTGATCAGGCTCTTCATTATCTAAATCTCTTTAGAAAGAAGAAAAAAACGATATAAAAAACAAGCATGATCACGATCAGGTGCTGACTTGATAATACTTTTACCGGGTCTCCCCAAACCCAATCCCATATTGGCTGGGTAATAACAGAGAAAACCCCAAACCCAAATGTCATTCCCATTGCTTTAAGTCTCAAGTGCAAAGTCATTTCATCTTCAACCTTATCCTTTGCAAAAGCAATAAAGGACAAACCTAGGATGAAGATGCTGGGCAAAATTGTCCAAATGGCTTCTTTATGGCTATGAAGAAATGCTGAATCAAATAATTTAAACCAAAGGATAATTATCAATGGCAATATCATAATAGCAATTCCAATCTTTTTATAATAGTTTGGTAAAAAGGGTCCAGGTTTCTTCTTTGCTATTTTTGGCGTGTCAATTTTACTTTCCATAATGACAAATATACTTTACATATATAGTTTGCCGAATTTTTCTTTTTTATCATTACTAGAAACCTTTTTCGGGGTGGTTATGACCAAGGTGAGAATAATAGCATGGCGCCCAACGGGCGACGGCTTGGCGATGTGGCGGTATTTGAAAATCGTCAGCTCGTAACCGAAGCTAAATTTATAATAAAAAGTTCATTGTTTATTCTATTGCCCGGCGTTATTAGCCGGTTGGAACTGAAGCCGAATAGCGAACAAAAAGTTGAGAATTTAGCCTGCCCTGAGCGAAGCCGAAGGGTCATCCCGCCATATCGCCAAACCGCCTGTTGTGTGCAGTCTTTTTTGTCAAATAAATTTTAGAATAGCATTGGCAAATTCAATCGGTGCTTCTTGAGGCAAATTATGCCCTACTCCTTTGGTAACTCTCCTTTCATAACCGCCTTCAAAATAACTGGCATTTTTACCAGTTCCCGAAAACGGTTCAACACCGTCGGCTTCTGCATCTAATATTATAGTGGGCACTCTTATTGTTGGCTGCTTTTGCAGCGACTGTTCTATAGTTTCAAATTTAGGGTCGCCATTTGCTAATCCATATCGATGTCTGTATGAATGCACTACTACTTCCACAAAATCGGGATTGTTAAATGAAACTGCTGTTGCTTCAAAAGTGTCGTCATCAAATTTCCAGGTTGGTGACCAGTTGCTCCATAATAACCTGCACAGTTCTTTTCGGTATTTTGTTAATCCCAAACGTCCTCTTTCGTTATGGAAATAGTATTGATACCAATTTAGCATTTCAATTTCCGGAACATCGGGTTCTGAATATTTTGCTATGTTTTGAATATTATATCCTGCCATTGATACAAGACCAATAACCCGGTTAGGAAAAAGCGCAGCAACAATACAGGCTGCTCTTCCACCCCAATCGTATCCACCCAATATTGCTTTTTGTATAGATAGTGCATCCATTAATGCAATCAGGTCATTAGCTAATGCGGCTTGTTGACCGGAACGAATAGAGTCTGGGGATAAAAACTTTGTTGGTCCGAATCCACGTAAGTATGGAACGATAAGCCAACAGTTTTCAGTTAATAGATTTTTTGTTACGTCATCGTAAGCCCTCACGTCATAAGGAAATCCATGTAGAAGTATGACGGGTATTCCATTTGTATTCCCACTTTCTTCAAAAGCAATACAAAGGTCTCCTGCATTAATATGTTTCAATATTCCCATTTCAATTTAATTAATGTTAGAACGCCGCTCCAAGATTGCACACAACTAACAGGGCTTTGTGCAGGTTGGATATTTGGATTCCGTCTGCCGATAACCGCCACTGATTGAAAATACATTGTTGAATTTAAGAACTAAAATTGATAGAAATTCGTCTGACCGAATTGAAGCTAAAGTGTTTATGAAGTTGTGGCGATTGGAAAATGTCAGGTTCAATTAACCACAAAAGCAAAATAGCGATTTATAGTTGAATGCTTACTGTCCAGCCGCAATTTTATAAACACAGTGTTGTGCGATGTAAGTTTACCTTACTCGTGAGTTAGGTGATGACTGATATGCAACGGCGACAAAATCTTCATAAGCTATAGAAACGTAACGGGTCATAAAACCCATAAAACTGCATCAATCTACTCAACCCTAAATAATCCGGTTAATGTAGCTTCACTCAGTATATGACCTTTCATTGCCTGCAGAAGTTCATCTTTGTCCATTCCTTCTTTTTGGGGTAAAGTTTTCTCCAAAGCATATAATTTAAAAACATAACGATGAGTTCCACCCGGGGGGCAAGGACCATTGTATCCCTTTTCACTCCAACTATTTAAACCGTCTATCGCATTGATTTTTGCGACGTTCAGTTCCTTTTCAAGACTAGTCACTGTGCCTGGTATATTGTACATTACCCAATGTACCCAGGTACCCATTGGTGCGTCCGGATCGTCCATAATAAGGGCAAAACTCTTGGTTTTTTCAGGAAATCCACTCCAGCTAAGCGCTGGCGATACATTAGAGCTATCGCAGGTATATTTAGCCGGAATAGGCTTTCCCTCTTCAAAAGCTGAACTGATTAGTTTAAAGTTGCTTGCAGTTTGCGACACTGAAACACTAGCCATAAAAATAAAAGTCAGTAAAAAAAAGGTTGTCTTAAAAGTATTTTGAGTGTTCATATTTGTTTTTTTTGAAGTAGATGCCAATCAAAAATCAGGTAAAGTGTAAAACAAATTAGATTGTATGATTAATACTTTGTCAATTGTCATGAGTTGCCTGATTTAGATTAGACGATTTTGTGTCAACCAATTTCAAGACGAGAGAGGCTCATAGCTTGCGCCTAACGGTACGGCTTGGCGATGTGGCGGTATTTGAAAATCGTCAGCCCGTAACCGAAGCTAAATTTATAAATAAAAATTCATTGTTTACTCTATTGCTTGGCGTTATTCGTCGGCTGAAACTAAAGCCGAATAGCGAACAAAAAGTTGAGGATATGTTCGTTGCCCCGCCATATTGCCAAACCGAATGTTAGCGGTTCGGGCTTTTATTTCTTTCGCTGCTGTTTCCACGAGCTGTAGTTTTTTTCAATTTTGAGTGTCTTTAATTTTTTCCATTCGTCAATTGCTTGTTGTCGTGTTGAACCAGGTTCATTTTTTAAAAAGTCTGAAAGAAAATTTATATACCGCCCAACCTTTGCCTTTTCAAATTTGTCAGTCTGATTTAGTTTTATAAATTGCCTTATCAAGTCGCCATAAGTTATTTCCTTGTCTTTTGTAACTTGTTCGTCACGCCAACGATTGAGACGATACCATACTCCAGATTTTATTTTTAGTTCGGCTGTAAGTTTGTTTGCTTCTGCCTTAATAAAATTCTTTGTCTGTTTGTTACTCGTATAATTGATAATTGGCAGCGAAATTGTCAGACCGATGTCAAGGTCTTTTGTCCCGCTCTTTACAACGTTCTTTCTGTCAGCGTTTTTAACTTGTCCTGTACTAATGTAATGTTTGATAAGTTGTTCTAATTCGTCTTTGCGAAGTTTGTTACTGTTAGCAATGCCAATTTCTTTTGCAAACGCTTTTATTTCGTCAGCATACCAATATCCGTTGTCAAATTCTTCTTCAGTGATGCCCTTTGTCAATTTGGATGTCTTCGTCATTGTGTTCAAATTTCTGTTCTTGAGGTGTCGCCGCCTGACCGCCAACGGTAGGGCCTTGCGTTCGGCGGGGCATTTGGAAAACGTTCAGCCCGGAACTGAAGCCGATTAAAGATACAAAAGTTGAAAACATATTCTGTAGCTCATCGGCGTTTGGTCAGCCCATATGTAGCTGATAGTAGCACAAAAGATGAGGATTTATTCGTCGCCCCCGCTGACGCAAAACCTCGCTGTTGTGCGTTCGCCTTAATTGAAATTTAGTTTCAAGAATAAAAGTGTAATAAACAAGCCAATCAATATTGGTATGCCATAACTATCAAAAATCCTATTAATCACATCTAATTTGTGATACTAATAACTATGTTTTCCTGCACTCCATCCCTTCTTTTCCAGGTAAGTTTTTCCTGATTGTAGTGCTGCATTTTCAAGTGGAGTTCCCATGGAATCGTTCCAGCGATTCAGGTAACCAAACAAGCTAACAACCCCTAAAATTTCTACAATTTCTCCATCATCCCAATGCCTGCGAAGATGATCTGCTACTTCATCTGTAACAGCATTTGGAACAGAGCTGGCAGCAATAGCAAAATCAAACGCCGCTTTTTCGGCATCATTGAAGGCGGGATGAGTTTTATATTCCCAAATATTGTTCAGCATATCCTGTTTGGCTCCGTAACGTTCAGCAGCACGTATGGTGTGCGCCTGGCAATACAGGCAACCTGCAGTATAGCTTGAAAGATAGCCGATTAACCGCTTTAGTGAACTGGTTACCCTGCCTTCATTTTTCATGACAGCCATATTAAGATTGACAAAAGCCTTTGCAAGATGTGGTCTGCGCTGCATGGTGAGCACACTGTTAG
>JBDSBR010000005.1:0-136762 GCA_039921505.1 Chitinophagaceae bacterium | reverse complement strand
AAAAAGAGGAGGATGCGCTGGATGAATTCGAGGACCTTCTTGGCTCCGCAGTCAAATACCGGCAGATCAGTGATGTTCCTATCGGGGCCTTTTTGAGTGGCGGAACGGATTCTTCTCTTATCTGTGCATTGTTTCAAAAGCAAAATACAAACCCGGTCAATACATTTACTATTGGGTTTGATGTGGAAGGGTATGATGAATCTGGTTATGCGGCACAGGTGGCGAAGATCCTGAAAACGAATCACAGCGAGACACGTCTTTCTGATAAAAGCTCGATGAGCATCGTGGAAAAGATCGCCGATTACTACGATGAACCTTTTGCCGCGCCTTCTACCATTCCCAGCTACCTGGTTTGTCATGAAGCAAGGAAAAAAGTAACCGTGGCTATGAGTGGTGATGGTGGTGATGAATTGTTCATGGGCTATGGTTATTACCAGTTGTACAGCAAAGTGAAAAAGCTCTATAAAGCATCCCCCGGTGTTGGTCGCCAGCTGATGGGTACCCTGTTCAGGATGCTGGGACCAAGATACCAGCGGGCATCCCGGATCTTTGATCTCCCGGCAAAAGACCTGTATGTTCATTTATGGTCAGAGCAACAGTACATGTTCTCCGAAAAAGAAATAGGCTCTTTGCTGGATATCAGTGATACGCGGTTAACTATAAAAGAAAACTGGCGGGAGATCGATGCGATGAATCTTTCGGATAACGAAAAGATATCCTTGTTTGATATTGAACAGTACCTGGCGCATAACCTGCTATATAAGATGGATTCGGCATCAATGGCCAACAGCCTCGAAGTCCGTAATCCTTATCTCGATTACAGGCTGGTGGAATATTGTTTTAATCTCCCGGAAGAATTCAAGATCAGGAATGGCACCGCAAAATACCTGATGAAAAAATTACTACAGCGCTACTTACCTGATGAACTGGTTTATCGCAGGAAATGGGGATTCCCCGCGCCTATTGGTAACTGGCTGAGCCGGGATCTCTCTTATCTTATTGATAAATGGCTGGATCCTCAACGGATAAAAGCGCAGGGAATATTGAACCCCAAGCAGGTAAAATTTTATGTAGATGCCTTCCGCGCCGGTAAGAAATTCCATGATAAGCGGGTATGGTCCATGATATTTTTCCAGATGTGGCATCATAAATACCTCGAGACCAACAATGCTCCTGCCCCTTCCCAGGCGATTGAAATTGTATCCTGAACACACACGCACAAAATATTTATTCATCTTTAATTAAAATGAGAACATGAAGATCCTTGCATTGTATCCTTATATACACCTCTCCTCAGCGGCCTTGCTGATCGACGGGGAAATTGTAGCCGCTTCCCCGGAAGAGCGATTTGACCGGCAAAAAATGAGTACGAGCTTCCCGAATAAATCAGCCGAATGGTGTCTTAAAAGCCAGGGTCTGAAATGGGATGATCTTGATATGATCGTCGTTCCCTGGAACCCTATGCGGAACGTGAACCATGCTTCCCGCCGCTGGGTATCTGAAATGAACTGGCGCGGACAATTGTTATCGCATGTGCCGATCCAGGTAATGAGGGCGATTGATGGACCCATGGAAAATGAAATGGAGATCCGGTGGGGGAAAACACGGATCGTTTATATGAACCACCACGAATGTCATGCGGCCAACGGATTCTTCCTTTCACCATTTGACGAAGCCGATATCCTGACCATCGATGGACACGGGGAAGACGAGACCTGCTTTTTTGGTTATGGAAAAGGAAACCAGATCACCCAGCAGAGTAACGTGATCTACCCGCATTCAGTAGGATTGTTTTATGGAACCTTTACCGATTTCCTGGGCTTTACACCGGATGTAGATGAGTGGAAAGTAATGGCCCTTTCTTCCTATGCCCTGGAAAAAAATGAATACGATGCCAAGATCAGGAGCCTGATCAATCTTACGGATACGGGTTTTGAACTTGATCTCACCTATTTCGATTATTTTAATTTCGACCGCCGCCCGCATTTCTATCACCAGAAACTAGTAGACCTGATTGGAATACCACGAAAACGTAACGAACCACTTGAACGGAAACATTTCGAGATAGCGGGTGCCATGCAAAGGGTATTTGTAGAAACCGTCACCCACCTGGTGGCATTATCCGAAAAAAATGGTAAGAAAAGCGGCAACCTTGTCATATCAGGTGGTGCTGCTATGAACTCTGTCTTTAATGGTATCCTGGATAAACTCGATATTTATAAAAATACCAGCATCTCCAGTTGTCCTGATGATTCAGGAGTCGCCCTGGGCGCTGCCCTTTTGGCCTGGCACCGGTATGGTAAAAAACCAAGAAAAATCCAGGAACAGCTTCATAATTCATGGGGTCCTTCCTATTCTGATGATGAGGCGAGAGATACATTGCAAAAGTTCAAACTTAAATACGAGGAGCCGGCTGATCTTTGCGAAACGATCGCGAAAGAGATCGCTGATGGTAAATTGGTAGGGTGGTTCCAGGGAGCGATGGAATTTGGTCACCGGGCATTGGGGAATCGTTCGATTCTTGCAGATCCAAGGAAAGAAAGCACCAAGGATACAGTTAACGCTGCCGTAAAATACAGGGAATCCTTCCGGCCTTTTGCCCCGGCTGTATTGGCTGAAAGAGCGGAAGAAATATTCGAACTCCGGCCAGGCCGCAAGGTACGGTTCATGGAAAGGGTAGTGCCGATACGTGATGAATGGAAAGAGAAGCTGGGTGCGGTAAACCACGTGGATGGCACGGGAAGGGTACAGACAGTAGAAAGGGAGATCAATCCTAAATATTATGATGTTATCAAAGAATTCGGAAAGATCACAGGTGTCCCTGTCCTGTTGAATACTTCGTTTAACCTGAATGGCGAGCCCATCGTAATGACACCGGAACACGCAGTACGTACATTTTTCTCCTGTGGTCTTGATATCCTGGTAATCGGGCCCTGCGTTGTAAGAAAAAATAACCTGTGACCTGTACCTCATGATCGTCCGTAATTTTCTATTTCACAGGGTTGCCGAAGAAAAGGATATGCTATGGCCACCAATGCACCCGGGTCTTTTCGAAAAAACGATCCGTTTGCTGATGACAAGATTCAATGTGGTACTGCTCGAGGATTTCCTTGAAGACCCTGGCGCCCAGCAAAGCAAAAAGCAAACGGCCACTGTTTCTTTTGATGATGGTTATAAGGATAACCTGGAGATAGCGGCTCCTATTTTATCGAAATATAAATGCCCGGCTTCTTTTTATGTCGTCAGCGATTGTATCAACAGGCAACTTCCTACCTGGACCTATATCACTGATTTTTTTTTCCAACGGGAAAAAGCTAGTCTTTCTCTCGATAATGATTTTGTTCCCGCTTCCTTCAGGAAAATTGAATGGAATGCCCTGGCCGAAGGCAGCGAATGGGGAAAGAAGATAAAGCCATGGATGAAAAGCCTCTCTAACCCCCTGCGTTTATGGGTGATGGAACAATTGCAGGCTCAAAACCGCGACGCATCGGTTCCCGGCGGTATGATGATGAACTGGGAGGAAGTAAAACAGTTGAAACAGGCCGGTTTTTATATCGGCTCACACTCGCATACCCATCCAATGCTGGCAAGTCTTGAAAAAGAAACAGAGATAAAAGAAGAATTAGCAGTGTCAGCTGAACAAATTGCCTTCCATCTTGGGCACCGACCTGTAACGATCTCTTACCCTATTGGCAGCTGGGACCAGCGTGTAGTGATGGCAGCCACGGAAACGGGTTATCATTATGGACTTGCCGTAGAACAGCGTTTTTACAATACGGCGAAAGATGGTGTACTGACAATACCCCGCACAGAACTTTATAACGAGCCCTGGTGGAAAACCCAGGCAAGGATAAGCGGCCTGTATCAAAAAATAAGGAAATTGATGCGATGAATAAAACAATAGTTTGCTGGATCGGGAATGCCCCGAATCACAAGGCATTGGTTTCAAAGCTGGCAGATCAATTTGGACTTGCGGGAATAGTGATCGATAAAAAAACTAAAATGACCGGGAAAGCTACGATGCCAAAGCTGTTCCGAAAAATTATTGATAAGATCCGTTTTGGGAAAATTGATAAAGCGTGGTCGCAGTTACAGCAGTATTATCAAAAGAAATTCCCGTCTCTTCCCCCCGGTGTTCCTGTCCTTTATACTGAATCTATCAATAGTACAGAAGCGTTGGAGTTTACGAGAGAAAGAAACCCTGATTTAGTTATCGTTTCCGGCACTTCTCTTATCAGGGAGCCGCTTGTTTCATTGTCCCTTCCTGTTGGTATCCTGAATCTACACACCGGCCTGTCTCCTTATGTAAAAGGAGGTCCCAACTGTACTAATTGGTGTATAGCAAATAATCAATGGTCGCTGGCAGGTAATACGATACTCTGGCTTTCGGCTGGAATAGATTCCGGGAATATATTGGTGAGTGAAAGAGTTGATATCAGCAAGGAAAAAGATTTGTATTCCATTCACCTGAAGGTAATGGAACATGCACACTCACTTTATTTGAAAGCGGTCAGCTTTATACTCAGCGCCGTGCCCCCGTATCCTTCTGTTCCGCAGTCATCTCTTGGAAAAGGACAACTTTACCTGACGAAGATGTGGACTGCGAGTACAAAAAAAAAATTATTGAAGAACCTTAAAGAACAACGGGATACAACACTGCCCGGAACAACACGGACTGTATCTCTTCCCCTATGAAAAAGATACTTTATGTTTCGTATGATGGCATGACCGACCCCCTGGGCCAGTCACAGGTATTACCTTACCTGGAAGGATTGTCACAGGTAGGCTACCAGTTTACCTTATTGAGTTTTGAAAAAAAAGACGCTTTCAGCCAGTTCAGCGCTGTAGTAAAAGCGAAATGTGAAAAAGCAGGCATAGAATGGGTGCCGCTTGAATTTCATACACGACCGCCTGTTGTGGCGAAGATCATAGACCGGCGTAAACTATTTAGTAAGGCCCGCCGCCTGCACCGGGAAAAGCATTTCGACCTCGTTCATTGCCGGAGTTATATACCCGCAGAGCTGGGATTATACCTCAAAAAAAAATACGGGGTCAAATTCCTGTTCGATATGCGTGGTTTCTGGGCCGATGAAAAAGCGGAGAGCGGGCATTGGGACCAGGGGAAATGGTTTTACCGGAAGCTTTACCATCGCTACAAGAAACTGGAAGAGGAATTTGTCAGCATGGCTGATCATATTATCTCCCTGACAGAAGCCGGGAAAAAAGAACTGGGGCGATTGTATGACAGTATATTAAAAGGGAAAAATGAATCAATAAACAGCAAGTGTACGGTTATTCCCTGTTGCGCGGATCTTTCTCATTTTGATTTCAACAAAAGCAATACAGCCGGAACGAAAAAATTAAAAAATTCGTTAGGTATCCCGAATGGGGTTCCCGTATTAAGTTATAGCGGCTCCCTGGGTGCCTGGTATATGGTGGATGAAATGCTTCAATTTTTTAAAGCTTTCCGGCAACAATACCCGGGTGCGTTTTTCCTGGTACTCACCAGGGAAGTAGAACGTTTGAAAGAAGCCATGCAAAAAAATAAGGTAGATCCGGGGACTGTTGTTATTGGTTTCTCTTCTTATAAACAACTACCTCTTTATCTCAGTGTAAGTAATTATTCACTGTTTTTTATCAAACCCATCTATAGCAAAATCGCTTCTTCGCCGACGAAACACGCTGAGCTGATGGGTATGGGTATTCCTGTATTTTGTAACGATATCGGTGATACCGGTTTTTTTCTCAGGAAATATCCACTGGGGGAACTGGTAGACACGGGTACAAAAAATTTCAGCACAGCGTTGAACAATATGGATAAAAAAACAATTAGCAAGGACGCCATCCGTGCCGTAGCCTCCGAATATTTTGACGTACAGGTAGGTGTTCAGCGGTATAGTGCCGTATATGGAAAAATGCTGGCGTCAAACAAATAATTCGTGCAAGAGAAAAAAGAAAAAATATCTGTGTACTTTATTGTCCCTGCTTCGACAGGAATATCTCCCAGCCAGCGTTTCAGGTTTGAACAATACCTTATACTTCTTAAAGAACAGGGAATACGTTACCGGGTAAGCGGGTTTTATACAGAGAATGGATGGAAAACAATCTTTACACGGGGCAATTATGTAAAAAAAGCGTTCATTGTTTTGCGCGGGGTAGGGAAACGTTTTATTGACCTGTTCCGGTTGGCCCCCTTCCGGCTTATATATATCCACCGGGAAGCCTTACCGCTGGGACCCCCTTTTTTCGAATGGTTCATGTCACGGGTCCTGCGTAAAAAGATCATTTATGATTTTGATGATTCGATCTGGATCCCGGCTATTTCCAAATACAACAAAAGAGCTATCTATTTTAAGAATTTCGGCAAAGTAGCGAAAATATGCCGCTGGTCCTTCAAAGTTTCTGTGGGTAACCGGTACCTGGCGGAATACGCCAGCCGGTTTAACAGGAATGTTTACATTGTGCCTACCGTGGTAGATACGGAAGCGGTTCATAATAAAATGCAAGTCCATCAAACACAACACCCTGCTATAGGGTGGACAGGGACATTCAGCACATTACCTTATCTCGATATTGTAATGCCCGTACTGAAAGAATTACAGGAAACAAATGATTTTGACCTTGTTGTTATCGCCGAGACTGATCCCATACTACCCTTGAAAAATTACACATTTGTCAAGTGGAAACGTGAAACAGAAGCAGAAGACCTGTTACGTTTTCATATTGGGTTGATGCCTTTATATGACGATGCTATTTCGCAGGGGAAATGTGGTTTTAAGGCGATTCAATATATGTCGCTGGGAATTCCGGCGATCGTTTCTCCAGTAGGAGTGAATTCCGAAATAGTGGATAACCAGGTGAACGGGTTTGTAAGCGACTCCAATACAGACTGGAAAGAAAATTTGTTGTTCCTGCTGAAAAACGCAGAAGTACGGCAAAAAATGGGAATGTCGGCCCGGAAAAAAATAGAAGATAGCTATTCAGTAAAATCTTCTTTCCCGCTTTTCCTGGGCCTGCTGAGCAAAGACCAGGATCCTGCGAAAAAATATTCTTAGTATACTATACGATGTTATTACTTGCCCGATTTTTTACCCCCGTTGACCTGGCGATCTTCCCGCTTTGTTTCCTGGTGCTTTTTTTTATCCTGAGAGCCCGGGCCAGGAAGTATAAGGATAAACGTATCCAGCGGCTATATTTTAGGGCCTTTTATTTTAAGCTGGTCTGCGTTTTCGCTTTTACAATGCTCACCGAATTTTATTTTAAAGGAGGGGATACCGCTTTATATTACCAGGCGGTACAGGATATACGGGCCGGGATAAAAGATAACCCGGACAACCTTTTGGTGGCAATAAAATCAAGTAAACTAACGTATAAGAACCCTCTCTTTGATTATTTTTATTATGACGGGTACCAGGATGATATTACCTACAATTACATGTTCAATACAGCCAACTTTATGCCAGCGAAGCTAGCATTGTTGCCTTCGTATATTTTTGGGAACAGTTATCTATGTATCAATATGCTGTTTGGGTTCTTTGCCCTGGGTGGAGCTATCCGGTTATTTAAAACGTTTTATTATTTCTATCCCAAACTTTACCGGGAGATCGCACTGGCCTGTCTTTTCTTGCCCAGCGTCTGTTACTGGAGTTCGGGTTTACTGAAGGATCCAATCTGTTTTGGGTGCGTAGGATATATCACGTATGCTTTCCTGAATATTTTTGTAAAAAAGAAAAAATACCTGCCATCAATCGCGTTGATCGTGATTTGCGGGCTGCTCCTGTATCTTATCAAGGTATATATACTACTGGTGCTCGTGCTGAGCCTGGTAATATGGCAGTTTTCAGAGTTCAATAAACTGATAGAAAATAAGACGCTCCGGAGTATTTTTACAATGATGACCTTTGCCACCAGTGTTGTTATCGGTATCCTGTTGATGAATTATCTTACATCAACGGAAGCGGGACAGCAGTACCAGCTAGATAAGATCGCTGGCAATGCCGAATACCAGCGGGAGATGTTTGCTGTTATCGGGCAACAGACGGGAGGCAGCGATTCGCATTTTGAGATTAATACTTCCAACCCGGTCTTGATGGTATTGGGGGGTATTTCAGCGACATTCTACCGCCCGCTTATCTGGGAGATCAACACCCCGATCGTATTGCTGGCGGCTTTTGAATCATCCATTTTCCTTTTCCTGACGATTTTCTTTATGTATAAACGGGGCGTAAAAAAATTCTTTACGATCCCATTTTCGGAACCCAGGATACTGATGTGTTTTATTTTTGCTTTTGTATTCGCAATGGCAGTGGGAATATCCTCCGCTAACTTTGGAGCGCTTTCCCGTTATAAAATACCCTGCATGCCTTTCTACCTGATCATGATGATCATGTTATACGATAAAACAAAACTCCCGTACCCGAAGTGGTTTCATAAAATATTAGACTTTGCTGTACCCCGAAAATAAGTTGATATGTGTGGCTTAGCCGGCTCCGTTAATTATAACCTTGATATCCCCTCCCTTACAAGGGATCTGTATCATCGTGGTCCTGATGAGCAAACGACTTTCCGGGAAGAAAATCTTGTGTTGCATCATCACCGGCTGGCAATTTTAGATATAGCCGGGGGGCACCAGCCTATGCACTACAACCAGTTGACGATCATTTTCAACGGGGAGATTTATAATCATAACGAAGTACGGAAAAAACACGGTCTTGCGTGTCGCACCAACTCCGATACGGAAACGATCTTACATGCCTATGAAAAATTAGGAACGGACTGCCTGAAGGAATTTGACGGGATGTTTGCCCTCGTGATCTTTGACCGCGTACGTAATATTTTATTTGTGGCAAGAGACCGCGCAGGAAAAAAACCTTTATATTATTATAGTAAAGATGGCCGGTTTGTTTTTGCCAGTGAACTGAATGCGTTACAAGGGCAGGTAAAGGATACGATCAACGAAGAACATTTACAGCAATATGTGCGTATGGGTTACCTGTATAAATCTTTCACGCCTTATAATAACATCCAGGAATTACCAGCCGGCAGTTATGCTATGGTTGATATCAGCACTGCAGCCATAACGGTAACCAAATGGTGGGACGTGCATACCTGTTACCTGCAACGATCAACTGATACTTTTGAGACTGCCCTGGAAACAACTGATAAATACCTCCACGAAGCAGTAAGGAGAAGAGTGGAGTCTTCAGACCTTGAAGTAGGATCTTTCCTGAGCGGCGGCATTGACAGCGGGATCGTCAGTGCGATCGCTAAGGAATATAATTCAACCTTAAAAACATTTACTGTTTCCTTTGACGGCGCCTATGATGAAGCGCCATTGGCCAAACTGGTAGCCGACAGGTACCAGACAGATCACCATGAGATTCGCATATCTTATGATCATCTCCGCGATGATGTGGTGAATATACTGGCAAATTATGGTGAACCTTTTATGGACAGTTCTGCCATACCCAGTTATTACGTAAGCAGGGAAGCTAAAAAACACCTGACTGTTATCCTCAATGGGGATGGCGGTGATGAACTATTCGGCGGCTACCGTCGTTATGTGCCGTTTGCGAAATATGATTTTTTCAAACCCGGAGCTTTTGTAAAGAACTCCGCCGCATTCCTCCATGCCATCTTACCAGTTTCTCACCAGAAGAAAAGTAAATATAATTACCTCTACCGGCTGACGGGCTTTGCTAAAAAACAAAGTCTTGCCACTTACCTGTCAGCTACCATCGATAGCTTTGATGGCTTTGAAAAATACTTAGTGGGAAGTGATTCAGCGCTACAAAAAGTAAAAGATGATTTCGATATTGTCAATCATTCTTCGCTGACAGGCTTACAGAAGATCATGAATCTTGATTTTGATAACATTCTCGCGGGTGACCTGCTGGTGAAGATGGACATTGCGACCATGGCACATTCCCTCGAAGGGAGAAGCCCGTTGTTGTGTAAAGAACTCCTGGAATATATTCCTTCCCTTCCGGATAGCTATAAGATCCGTGGTAGCCAGACAAAATATTTGTTACGCAAACTGGCGGAAAAATATTTACCCGCTGAACTGATCAACCAGCCCAAACGGGGATTTGAGATCCCCCTGAAAAGATGGGTTGACAACGAATTAAAAGATACTATCGCTGCCTACATCCTGCCTAAAGACGCTTACTGCCGGCAATTTGTAACGGCTTCTTTCGTGGATGATTGCTGGAACAGGAAAATAAAAACAGGTGACGAGAAAAGAGCCAAAATGCTCTGGACACTTTTTGCCCTGGAAGTATGGTATAAGAAATGTTACCTCCCCAATGCCTAAGCTGATCCGTATTACCACAGTACCCTTGTCGCTGAAATCACTCCTGTCGAACCAGATGCGCTATATGAAGGACAATGGGTTCGATGTTATCATGGTTAGCAGTGAAGGAAAAGAATGGGATGACCTGGTCAGGAATGAAGGCTGTGATCACCGCGTGGTGACGATGGCCAGGCAGATAGCACCATTCAGGGATCTTCGTTCTTTGTGGAACTTATATAAGCTGTTTAAAAAGGAAAGACCCGATATTGTACATTCTCATACACCCAAGGCTGGTTTACTCGCTATGCTGGCCGCCAAACTTGCCGGTGTAAAAATCCGTATTCACACCATAGCCGGTTTGCGTTTCATGACGGCAACAGGTTTTTCAAGAAAGCTTCTGGTCTTTATGGAAAAACTAACCGGCAAAGCCGCGCAGCATGTCTGGCCCAATAGTTTCTCCTTATTAAATTATATCCGCCAGGAGAAACTGGTAAAAACAGGAAAATTACAGGTGATCGGTCATGGTTCGAGCAATGGCGTTAATCTTGCCCGCTATTCCGTTACGGCTTTGGATCCCGCCAAACTGGAAAAAATAAAACAACAGCTTCGCTATGAACCCGGGTTGATCTACTTGCTGAGTATGGGACGTATTGTAAAAGATAAGGGTATCGATGAAGTACTTCAGTCTTTTAGTATTCTCCAGGCGGAGCAACCCGCCTTACGGTTAATTGTACTTGGCAATTTGGAAGACGAGCTTGACCCCATCAGTGATGAAGCCAGGAAGATTCTTGAAGCACATCCCGCTGTTATTCATATTGACTGGAGCGATGAAGCCGAATATTTTATGCACCTTTCAGATATAATGCTTCATGCTTCTCACCGCGAGGGGTTTCCGAGCACTTTATTACAGGCAGGCGCGATGGAATGCCCCATTATTTGTTCAGCGATCCCAGGAAATATTGATGTGGTGACCCACGAAGAAACAGGTCTTCTTTTTCAGCCCAAAAACCCGGTAGACCTGCAGGAAAAAATCAGGTTTGCGCTGCAGAACCCCGCAGAAATGACAAAATATGAGAAGAACCTGCGAACCAAAGTAGAGAAGTTCTTTGATCAGCAATATGTGCATGGCTGCCTGAAACAAAAATATGATGAACTGCTGGCCTCACCGGGGGCATGACCTTTTTTAAAACAATTACCTTTATAGTAATATAACAGTAGCACCCAAACCTGTTCAATTCTTCTTCATACATGGAAACAATCACGCAAAAGATATCCCGCAGCCCAATCACGAATAAAGAATACCTGATCCCGGCCAACCCGGATGATAAGAAAGGAATTGACGAGTTCCTCGCATTGCATCCCGGGAAAAAAGTGGTAGTGGTACAGGGGCTTGGTTTTGTCGGATCCGTGATGGCCCTGGTAGTGGCCAATGCCCTTACCGAAGAATACGCGGTGATCGGGATCGATCTTCCTTCGGCTGCTTCTTACTGGAAGATCTGTTCTATTAACGAAGGTGTTTTCCCCGTGCTGGCCAGCGATCCCAAGATCCCGCTGTACTATGAGAATTCCCGGAAGAAAAAGAACTACTATGCTACGTTTGACCCCTATGTATATAGCCGCGCCGACGTGGTCGTGGTGGATATTAACCTGGATGTAAAAAAAGGAGCTTCTTCAGCAACGGATGCAAGTGATTATAGTGTTGATCTCGCTCCCTTCAAAAAAGCGATCGAGAGTATCGGTAATAATTGTAGAGAAGACATATTGGTATTGGTGGAAACAACCGTTCCTCCGGGTACTTCGGAGAAAGTGGTGAAACCTCTTTTGCAGGCTTGTTTGGAAAAAAGAGGATTACCTGCTGATAAATTAAAAGTGGGACACTCCTACGAAAGAGTGATGCCGGGGCCAAAATATATTGACTCCATCCAGAATTTTTACCGGGTCTTTGCAGGAACGGATGAAGAGAGTACGGATGCGGTAGAGAAATTCCTGCGGACGGTTATCAAAACAGATGAATACCCGCTGACCCGGCTTGGAAATACCAATGCGACCGAGATGGCGAAAGTGCTGGAGAATTCTTTCCGTGCTATGAATATTGCTTTCATGGTCGAATGGAGCCGGTTTGCAGAAGAGGCCGGGGTGGATATTTACGAGGTCGTGAATGCCATCCGCATGCGCCCCACGCATAAAAATCTTATGTTACCTGGATTGGGAGTAGGAGGGTATTGCCTGACCAAAGATCCGCTGCTGGCCAGCTGGGCAAAGATGAATCTTTTTGGCAGCAGCGAACCACTTCACCAAAGTGAGAAAGGAGTGCACATCAATGATAAGATGCCGCTCTATGCTTTTGAATACCTGCAATCGCAATATACCGGTGGGCTGGAAAGAAAAAAGGTCTTGTTGTTAGGGGTTAGTTACCTCAACGATGTAGGCGATACCCGCTATACACCCGTGGAAGGATTTTATGACCAGCTGGAGATCGAAGGAGCAGCTATCACACTTCACGATCCGCACGTATTGTACTGGGAGGAAAAAGATATATGGGTCAACCAGGACCTGGATAAATTACTGGAACAGGATTATGACCTGGTAGCTATCACCACTGGTCACAAGGAGTACAGGAATAACCCGGCGCTGATCAAAAAATTATCAGCCATGCCCGCATCTTTTATATATGATACGATCGGCGTCCTGACCAATGAGGAAATCAAAGAGCTCGCTGAAAGACATACCGTCAAAGTGATCGGTAGGGGTGATTTGTAAAAGGAAAATATTTCAATAGTCCGGGGAGAGTATTTAATCTATTTCCTGACAATAATATTTACCGATAATGTGGCGTAAACAGAAATTTGTTTTTTGCCCCAGCGGGGCGATAGATTGGTAGACAGCGTAAACAGAGATTTGTATTTGCCCCAGCGGGGCAATAGATCGGTAAACGAATTGCAACAAATATTTATTTTTATTGCCCTGTAAGGGCAAAACACATCATAGAAATATAATTTATGAGCAAAAAAGTGTTGATACTTGGAGGCGCCGGTTTTATCGGGTTTAACGTGGCCAAATACCTGGCAGCAAACCGGGATTATGAACTGACGATCGCCGATAATTTCATGAAGAAAAACCGGGATGAAGAATTTGATGAAGTAGTAAAGAAACATGGGATCAAAGTCATCGAAGATGATTTTTCTTATCCCGAAGCCTATAACAAACTGGATAATCAATATGACCATGTTTATATGATGGCTGCGCTCGTTGGCGTGGACAATGCCAATTCCAAACCACACGAGGTAATACGCATCAATACTTCGCTTACACTCTATACACTGGAATGGATCCGGCGGTCAACGATCGGCAAAGTTGTCTTTGCCTCCACAAGCGAGAATTATGCAGGTACGGTAGATGCTTTCGGGTATAAGATACCTACCCCGGAAGAAGTACCCCTGACTATACAAGATATTGCGCATCCCCGGTTTACCTATGCAGTAACAAAGATTCTCGGGGAATCAGGGTTTCTTAACTATGCTAAAATGCTGGGCTTTGAAACCACGATCATCCGCTACCATAATGTATTCGGGCCGAGGATGGGTTTCAACCATGTGATCCCTCACCTGGTAATCCGGTTCCGGAACGGGGAAAATCCTTACCGGGTATATGGGCATGACCAGACCAGGGATTTTTGTTTTATAACCGACGCAGTGGAAGGAACCGTCTTATCAATGGAAACACCCGGCACCAACGGGCAAATCTATCACCTCGGAACAGGAATTGAAATAACGATCGATGAACTTACCCGGAAAACGGGAGAGCTGATGGGTTTTACAGGTGAATATATCAATGCGCCTACGTACCCCGGGTCGGTATCCCGTCGCAGTCCCGATATAACTAAATCAAAAAAGGAGTTGAATTTTACAGCGAAGACTTCCTGGCAGGAAGGACTAAAAGAAACAGTGGACTGGTATAACCGGTATTTTGATGCCGGTAAGACTGTTCCTGAGAAGATTACCTTTCAATAATAGCATTCGCGCTTTCCCAAATTGTTTATGTACAAGTTCATCAAAAGATTTTTTGACATCATTTTTTCACTTATCGCACTTGTCCTGTTGCTTCCTTTTTTTATCCCGGTTATCATTCTCTTATTATGTACGGGTGAGCACGAGGTGTTTTACCAGCAGGACAGGGTGGGATATAAGAATAAGATCTTTGGTATCTGGAAATTTGCTACCATGCTGAAAAACAGTCCCAACATGGGTTCCAAAGACCTCACTATGCGAAACGATCCGCGGGTGACTGGCGTCGGCAGGTTTTTGCGAAAGACTAAACTAAACGAGCTTCCGCAAATGATCAATATCCTCATAGGCGATATGTCTTTTGTAGGCCCCCGCCCGCTGATGAAAAGCGGGTTTGACCGGTATTCCGATGTGATGAAAGCAAAAGTGTATAATGTTACACCCGGATTGACCGGTATCGGTTCCATCGTTTTCAGGGACGAAGAGCTGATCATTACCCAAAGCAAACTTACCCCGGAAGAATGCTACCGTGATGTGATCCTGCCATATAAAGGGGCATTGGAATTATGGTACCAGGAGCACCGGAATTTTTATACCGATTTTATGTTGCTGTTCCTGACGGCATGGTATGTGCTTTTTCCCAATAGCCAGCTGGTATATAAAGTTTTTCCAACTTTACCCAAAAGAGGTTTCTGATAAATGTTGAAATTCTTTAACCGTTTTAAACCCGCCCCTGCCAGGGGAGAACTGAGCATGCTCGGGGCAGACGTTCATTCCCATTTACTCCCGGGAATCGATGATGGCTCGCCCGACCTGGCAACATCCCTGAAGCTGATCCGGGGCATGATGGACCTGGGATATAAGAAATTGATCACCACTCCGCATATCATGGGCGATATGTATAAGAATACCCCCGAGATCATAGCGGGGAAACTGGAATTACTGCGGAAAGCTGTGAAGGAAGAGGGACTGGAGGTGGAGATCAACGCGGCGGCGGAATATTTTTTAGATGACTATGTTGCCGGAATACTCAAAGCAGGACAACCCCTGCTTTGCCTTAGTGGTAAAATGATATTGGTGGAGTTTTCGCTGGCCTATCCTTCTCATGGACTGAAAGGTATTTTATTTGACCTGCAGATGCAGGGCTACCTGCCTGTTATCGCCCACCCGGAACGATATATTTATCTTGAACGCAACAAGGAGTTCTATGAAGAATTAAAAGATATCGGCTGCCTGTTCCAGCTGAACCTGCTCTCCCTGACAGGTCATTACGGTAAATCGGTCCAGGAACTTTCCCATTACCTGGCTAAGAAAGAATATTACGATCTTGTGGGAACCGACCTTCATCATTTCCGTCACCTTGAAGCGCTCCGGAACCCGGTATTGATCACCGCCCTTAAAAAAATAATGGCAACCGGTAAGATCAGGAATCCTGATTTATAAAGTCCCGGGCAAAACACAGAGATACAGAGACACAGAGTAACACAGCGTTTAGATAAAACCCTGCTCTGCGTAACTCTTTAACGCTGTGTCTCTGCGTTTAAATTCTTTTCGATAATCAGGAAAGTTCAGCCCGAAAGCTGAACTTTTTTTATTGCTGGTTGTAGATAGCTGCAGGAATGAACTCTTTTACCATAAAAGACCTGGAAAACCTTTCCGGGATAAAAGCCCATACGATCCGTATCTGGGAGCAACGCTATAATTTTCTAAAGCCACAGCGTACAACAACAAATATCCGCTACTACAGCAGCGAGGAACTTAAAACCGTACTGAATTTTGCATTACTGAATAAATATGGGTTTAAAATATCCCGGCTGGATAAAATGATGCCCGGGGAAATAAAGGAGCGGATACTTTCACTGGGCGACAGCCGGGCGATCCAGGAAAAGATGATCAACGACCTGGTGCAGGAAATGATTGACCTTAATATGGAAGCTTTTGAAAAGATCATCGCGGATCATATTATTGTCAAAGGAATTGAACTCACCGTTGTCCAGGTACTTTTCCCCTTCCTGGAGAAGATCGGTATCCTCTGGCAGACAGGTCATATCAACCCGGCGCAGGAACATCTTGTTACGAATATTGTCCGCCAGAAATTAATTGTGGCGATCGAGACAACCGTCTCACATGTAAAACTGGATAAAACCTTTCTTCTCTTTTTACCGGAAGGGGAACACCATGAACTGGGTTTGCTTTTTGTATACTACCTGCTGAAAAGTCGTGGGGCACAGGCGATCTACCTGGGGGCAAATGTTCCCCTGAAGGATGCCGAATTCGTGGTTAACCTGAAAAAACCGGATACTGTTTTTATACACCTGACCGCAACGGCCACCAACTTTAATTTTGAAAAATTCCTCCAGCAGCTCCAGCAACGCTTCCACGGTACCCATACCGTAATTTCAGGTCACCTCACCCGCAGTTATTCCAAAAAACCACCGTCTTCCATCCATTTCAAGCAATCCCTTTCAGAAGTGATGGAATACCTGTCCTCCTTTTAAGACATATTGGCTTACCCATCCCCCCGGTATCATTCTTGCCTGTTTTAAACGGGAAAAAAGATTTTGAGCGGATTAAAATTCTGTTTAACTTTATGTTATAATATTTAAACAAAATATATGTCAAACCTTGAGTTTAATGAGATATTGCTGACGAATGCGGATTTCCTCAAGCCTTTTGCTATTAACCTGACAAGAGACACTGAAGCCGCGAATGATCTATACCAGGAGACATTATATAAGGCACTCGCCAATCATGAAAAATATAATGCAGGTACCAATATCAAGGCCTGGTTATTCACTATCATGCGGAATATATTTATTAATGATTACCGCAGGAAAGCTAAACAAAAAACCATTTTTGACAGTACTCCCAATGAATACCTGATCAATCTTAAGCAGGCAACGATCAGCAATGTGGCGGAAAGTGATATGCGGATGAAGGAAATCAAAAAAGCGATCCACCAATTGCCTGAAATATTCAAGACTCCTTTTTTGTTGTATTTTGATGGGTATAAGTATAACGAGATTGCTGATGTATTAAACGAACCGCTGGGTACCATCAAAAGCAGGATCCACTTTGCCAGGAAGCTGTTGAAAGAGCAAATCAGCCGGTTCTAAAATCTTTCCCGTGGCTGAAAAATCTGTGATTGTTATTGGCAGCGGTTTTGCCGGCTTGTCTGCCGCCTCTTTTATGGCCAAAGCAGGCTGGAAAGTTACCGTTATTGAAAAGAACAGTACCCCTGGCGGGCGGGCCCGTCAATTAAAACAAGATGGATTTACCTTCGATATGGGCCCAAGCTTTTACTGGATGCCGGATGTATTCGAAAGATACTTTGCACAGTTCGGAAAAAAAGTTTCAGATTATTATTCCCTTCGGCGATTGGATCCTTCCTATCGTATTTATTGGCAGGATGGCTTTACCGATGTTCCGGCAGATTTCAACGCCTTGAAAAATGTATTTGAATCCCTGGAACCGGGAAGTGCAGTGAAGTTGGAAAAATATCTTGAAGAAGCGGCTTATAAGTACGAGGAAGGAATGAAGAGACTGGTTTATAAACCCGGGCTTTCCCTGCTCGAGTTCATCGACTGGCGAACCATCAGCGGCATGTTTCGCCTCCAGGTCTTCTCTTCAATTAAAAAACATATCCACCATTATTTCGGGCACCCCAAACTCCGCCAGATGATGGAATTCCCGGTCCTGTTCCTCGGGGCACTGCCCCAGGATACACCCGCGCTTTACAGCCTGATGAATTATGCCGATATCAAAGGAGGAACCTGGTACCCGGAGGGCGGTATGTATGCTGTTGCCGATGCCATGTACAAGCTGGCGCTTGAGCTGGGCGTGAATTTCCATTTCGATGAAAAGGTAAATGGCGTTATGATCCAGGGAAACAGGGTAAAGACGATTTCCACCTCGAAAGATTATTACCGTGCTAATGCGGTCATCAGCGGCGCCGATTATCATTTCACCGAAACCCAACTTTTACCGGAAGAATGCCGGAATTATTCAGAGAAATATTGGGACAAACGGGTAATGGCTCCTTCCTGTTTAATGTATTATGTTGGCTTGAACAGGAAACTTAAACAACCGGTTCATCACTCATTGTTTTTTGATTCATCCTTCGAAAAACATGGTGAAGAAATTTATAAACATCCGCAGTGGCCTTCCGAACCTTTATTTTATGCAAGTGTTTCATCCTATACGGATGCTACTGTTGCACCCGCCGGTCATGAGAATCTTGTTTTGCTGGTTCCGGTGGCGGCTGGTCTTGAAAATGATACGGAAGAATTGCGTGATAAATATTTTGAGCAGATTATCCGGAGAATGGAAAAACATACCGGGGAACTGATCATGGATGCAGTGGTCTTTAAGAAAACCTATTCAGTGACTGATTTCGTAAATGATTATAATTCTTTCCGTGGCAATGCTTATGGCCTGGCCAATACGTTGCGGCAAACGGCTATATTCAGACCTTCCTGTCGCAGCAGGAAACTGAAAAATTTATTTTTTACAGGCCAGTTAACGGTACCGGGACCCGGGGTTCCCCCCAGCCTTATCAGCGGGGAAGTGGTAGCTAAACAAGTCATAAAAGCGTTTGGATAATTTGTTATATTACGAATAATGGTCGAGTTGTTCCATACTACGAGTGAGAATTGCAGCCGTGTGGTCACGGAGACTTACAGCACTTCTTTCTCTTCAGCGATAAGGATGCTCCATAAGGACCTCCAGGCCCCGGTTTTTAATATTTACGGGTTCGTTCGTCTCGCTGATGAGATCGTAGACAGTTTTCATGAATACGATAAAGCATTCTTACTCGAACAGTTCAGGAAAGAGACCTGGGATGCCATTGAACGTGGGATCAGTCTTAACCCGATATTGAACAGTTTCCAGCGAACGGTTAATGAATATGCTATTGACCCTGACCTTATCCATGCTTTTTTCCGCAGTATGGAAATGGACCTTCAAAGAGAAAGCTATGACTGCGCCGGGTATAAAGAATATATTTATGGTTCAGCTGAAGTAGTGGGGCTGATGTGTCTTTATGTTTTTTGCGAGGGTGAAAAAGAACGTTACCGGGAGCTGGAAACGCCGGCACGTTCGCTGGGTGCAGCCTTTCAGAAAGTCAACTTCCTGCGTGATATCAAAGCAGATTTTAATGGACTGTCCCGCGTATATTTTCCCGGTTGTGATTTTAATAATTTTTCTGAAAGCGATAAAAAACAGATCGAGGAAGATATCTATACTGACTTTAACCTGGCCTATCAAGGCATTGTTAAGTTGCCGCTTAAAGCACGCTTTGGTGTTTACGTCGCCTACAAATATTATTTATCCCTATTCAAAAGGATCTGTAAAATGAAACCGGCCCGCGTTCTTGAAGAAAGGGTGAGTATCCCTAATTATCGCAAAGCGCTTATTATTTTCAGGGCCGGGGTTAAAAACCAGTTGAGGCTGATCTGATATGGAAATAAACCAGGTGATATTGGTGGATGAACAGGATAATGCAACAGGCGTGGCTGAAAAAATGAAAGCACACCGGGAAGGATTATTGCACCGTGCCTTTAGCGTGTTCATCTTTAATGAAAAAGGAGAAATGCTGCTCCAGCAAAGAGCGGCGGACAAATACCATAGCGGGGGATTGTGGACCAATGCCTGCTGCAGTCATCCGCAACCCGGTGAAAACACCTTACAGGCTGCTCAAAGAAGACTGGGGGAAGAGATGGGGTTTAACGTACCGGTAGAAAAGATCTTTGATTTCGTTTACAAAGCGGAGTTTGACAATGGGCTGTCCGAATATGAATTTGATCATGTCTTTGCCGGTGAATTCAGCGGGCCGGTTGATTTTAATACAACAGAAGTGATGGATGCTGAATATAGAAGTATTGCAGGTATTCAGGATTCGCTGGAAAATCAACCGCAACAATATACTGCCTGGTTCCGGCTGGCTTTCCCCAGGGTCGTGGAATGCTGGGAACAACGCTACAACAACAGGGAACATAAAGATTAATTTTGCAAACGTGGGTGTACTGTATTATATATTGATTTTGTTGGGAACATTCCTGGTCATGGAGGGAATTACCTGGTGTACACATAGGTTTGTCATGCATGGGTTCTTGTGGTACCTGCACAGGGATCACCACCAGGTAGAACCCGGCTTCTTTGAGAAAAACGATCTCTTCTTTGTGATCTTCGCGGTACCAAGCATGCTACTGATCTTTTTTGGCACATTCGATCATGCCTGGTGGATGCAGGCGATCGGCTTTGGTATCATGGCATACGGGTTTGCCTATTTCCTGGTACACGATGTGATCATTCACCAGCGTTTCAAATGGTTTACCCGGAGCAACAGCAGTTATATCAGGGCAATCCGCTGGGCGCATAAAATGCATCACAAACATTTGGACCGTTACCAGGGAGAAAGTTTTGGGATGTTGTATGTCGCGAAAAGATACTGGGATAAGATCCGCCGCGATAAAAAACTGATGGCGGGTAATAAGAAAGTAGAATATGCTCCTGGAGCAGAATGATTGCCTTTCTATCTTACTATCTTTAATCTTCAATCGATCGGGCTGCTGCAATCCAAAACATACGATGTTATTATCTGCGGGGCAGGCTGTGCCGGGCTCAGCTTATTGATGCGGATGATCCGTAGCGGGTATTCCAGGGATAAGAAGATACTGTTGCTGGATAAGCAGGCCAAGTCAACAAATGACCGGACCTGGTGCTTCTGGGAACAACAACCCGGCTTTTTCGAAAACATTGTTTACCGGGAATGGGAAAAAATCTCCTTTTTGAGCGAGGAGTTCTCAGCTGTAATGGATATTCCTCCCTACCAGTATAAGATGATACGGGGAATTGATTTTTACCGGTACTGTTTTGAAGAAATAAGAAAACATAGCAATATAGAAGTAGTAGTGGGAGACGTAAAAGGATGGGAATATGAAAAGGATGACCTGCTGCTCCAGATCGACGATGAGCAATACAGGTTATTTGCTGCGCATACCCAATTGTTCAATTCTTTTTACAAACCAGCTCCCCGCAGAAATAAAACAATCAGGCTGCTCCAGCATTTTAAAGGCTGGGTCATCGAAACGGATAAACCCGTATTTGATCCGTCGGAAGCCACTATCATGGATTTCAGGGTTGACCAGCAGTATGGAACTTCCTTTGTCTATACACTTCCTTTGAGCGCTACGACGGCATTGGTAGAGTTTACACTCTTCACCAAAGAATTGTTGCAGCCGGAGCAATACAATGATGAACTAAAGAAATATATCAGCCATTTTCTCAGGATTGATGAGTATAAAGTGACAGACCAGGAATTTGGGGTGATACCTATGACTAATGAGAAGTTTTCTTTTGCCGGGAATGGCTGGCAGATCGGTATGGCCGGGGGACAAACAAAAGCGTCCAGTGGTTATACGTTCCAGTTCATCCAGAAACAAAGTGAGCAGATCGTAGACTGCCTGGTAGCTGGCAGGGATTTAAAAAAACTCCCGGCGGCTTCCAAACGATTCCGGTTCTATGACAATACGCTGCTTTATATTCTTTATCATAATAAAGTCCCCGGGAAGAAAATATTTACGGACCTCTTTAAAAAAAATAAACCCCAACAGGTGCTGGGGTTCCTTGATAATGAAAGTTCGTTTAAAGAAGAGTTGAAGATTATTTCTACGTTGCCCGCCTGGCCCTTTTTTAAGGCGGCGATAAAACAATTATAGTCCTTAATCATCCGGGTCCATTTGCATGAATTCCCTTTTCACTGCTTTCAGCATGCTGAATAACTGGGCTACCTGGATCAGCAATAAAATACCCAGCACCAGCATCACGTACCAGGGGAGCTGGATACTTTTGGCGCCTTCTATCTTTTGGAATTTCTGTATATGCCAACCGGTAAGCGCTGATCCAAAAGCCATACCCGCGAGCAGGAAGGAGAGGAGTGAATACACTACTTTCCTGAACATGATACTCATGGTGGAATAACCAACTTTGAAATTTTCCAGGATAGCGGCGGGGATGATCAGCACCAATGCGATCCAACTCAAGTTCTTATTAAACCAGGTGCCGTTCAGGGTCAGGTTGAGTACCAGGACCAGCACGATGGAAAGAAGACCCCAGGGAAATACAAGGAAGGTCGAAGTTTTGTGCGTTTGAATTGCCATAGCAGGAGTTTTGTTGGGAAGGAAGATAAAAAATAATTAGGTAAAAAAAGAAAAAGCCTGCGTATGGCTCATTCCTCTTCTTTTTTGGCCTCGTCTTCTTTTTTTGGTTTTTCATCACCGGAAACGATCCTGGTGACAAAAGAGGCGACGGCATGAACCAGCCCGATATCGATATGTAAATGGTTTTCTACCTGCTTTACGCCCGTTACAGCAGCAGCTATCTCTTCGGCATGTTTCTTTTCTTCTTCTGTATCAGCCCGGCCTTTCAGTGTGGCGACTCCATCACTGACCTCCACTTCCATTTTACTTACATCCGTCCGCGGGTCGTTATGCAGGCCGGAAAGGATCGCTTTTTTAAGAAGGGGATCCTGGTTTTGCTGTTCATCTTCTTTCATATAAAAAGATTAAAAGAAAAATTTTGTTGCCGCCTACTAAATGTACTAAAAATCCGGCAGCGTGCCGGTGTTGGTACTGTTCTTGTTATTTTTGATTATTGGATACACTCACCCATATTGTACTCGGCGCCTGCATCGGCGAAGCCACCGCCGGTAAAATACTCGGGAGAAAAGCCATGGTGGCGGGAGCGCTGGCGCAGAGTATCCCGGATATGGATTTTATCGCTTATTTCTGGCTGAATAAAACGGAGAACCTGCTGGCCCACAGGGGTATCACACATTCCCTTCTTTTTGGCATACTCGTAGTGATTGGGTTGTCCGCAGCCACCAGGCGAATATTCCATAAACGGAAGTTTGACTGGGTACATGGAGCCTGGTTATTCGGGCTCAATGTTTTTTGCCATCTTTTTATCGATGCGTTCAATGCATATGGTGTTGGCTGGTTTGAACCTTTTAGTCATGCCCGTTTTTCTTTTCATGTGCTTTTCGTAGCAGATCCTTTCTTTTCGATCTGGCCTTTCCTGGCTGTGATCGCGATACTGGTGCTTTACAGCAAACACAAGGCCCGCCGGATGGCATGGCAGTTCGGGCTGGGACTGAGCGCCCTCTATCTACTCTATGCAGTATATAATAAATTACAGGTAGAAGGAGCGATGCGCCGCCAGTTGAAAGCGGAAGGAATTGCCTACCGTTCTTTTTATGCAACACCTTCACCTTTTAACAGCTGGCTTTGGTTTGTTATTATAAGGGAAGAAAAAGGTTTTTATACGGGTTATCGTTCCGTGTTCGATAAGAAAAAAACAATGCTTGCCTATACGCCCAAAAATGATGGTTTCTTACAGGAAGTAAAGGACCGGGAAGATATCAGTAATCTCCAAAAATTCGCCCGGGGTGATTATATTGTTCAACGTACCCATGATACCCTGGTCTTTAGTATTCTCCGTTTCGGGAAGATCGCCGGCTGGCACGACCCGTATGCCAAATTCTGTTTCTATTATTATTTTGACCAGGCACCGGGTGCCAATCAATTCCTGGTGCAACGGGGACGATTCAAGAACTGGAACCGAGAAACCACGAGGACTTTTATGCGGCGGATCAGGGGTGAGTGAATCGCCTTTGTCAATTTTCCTTTCAGCTACCCGGGTAGCCTTTCATAAGAGTATACCGCTTCCCGTTTAGTAAAAATTTCTTACATTACTTCAGATTTGTATTACGTACTCATGAATGGACATAGGGTGGAAACGTTGAATTAGCAATAATGATGATCCCCTGAAATGTTCTGTTATGAAGAAAATACTTCTTCTTGTAAGTTTAGTTGCCTCTGCTTCTCTCGTTATGGCACAAACTGATAGCCTCCCGGCTATTAAAGCTTCTATCACTATTTGCGTGGCAGAGTCACCCAATGTCTCCCAACCCAGCAGATTAAATTTTCAGAAATGAAAAAGATCTCTTGCTTCATTTTAATTACTATTTCTTTAGGGGCATTGTTCAGCAGTTATAAAAAAATCGATCATGTCCATCATAAAACCGGGGGGACTGCCCGGTGGACGGGTACGATAACTTATGAAGAAATAACTATTATTTCAAGCCCGGTAATGAATGTAAAAAGTGAAAGACATGCCGTGGTCTCCTTCTCCGATGCGTTGCCCACCATGAACAGGGATGATGGAACGATTGATCTTAATTTTAAGGATGATAAGGGTACTGGCAACTATACTTTTCACAGTGAAGGCACTGCTATGGGAGTAACAGGGACCACTGACTGCTCAGGAGGCGGCGAATCGGAATTACATTCAGTAGTGATCAATGAGGAAACCAAAACTTATGATATTGAAGCCATTTCTCCCCTTTGTAAGGGCACAAAAACTTCAAGCGATGGCGGCAGCACAGACTATGGCCCCGAGAGTATAAGTATCATTGTCTCCGATAAGCCACTGGGAACAACAAAAAACATATTGAATGGAACGCAAACCCTGACTGCGGAACTTCCGGACAGCCTGGGTACGGCTACAACTACTATTACATGGAGCCTGAGCAGTGTTTCAGGTGATGCGGAACTGATCGTTGCTCCTGAACAATATAACGACTGGTTGCCTAAACCAGGTATGGATGAATCAAATAAGGGGTCAGTGATGACGATCAACCTTAAACTGCAAGGCAAGAATGGAAAACCATTAAATGTAAAAGCTGATTCATTTGTACTCCGGCTTTCCAATACTTCAAGAGAACCTGGAATAACCATAAACTACCCGGTGTATCCGGATGATGATCAATTGCCTGATCTTCGGTTGATACTGGATCCCCGAATGGAAAGTATAGAGGAAGATCAATACATTTCAGTCGGCAGCCCCGATGGTTCAACGGGTAAAGCATATATAGCTTCTTATGATGGAGGCGGGTGGACAACACTCACAGCTGAAGCCGTACTAAAGGACCATCGGCATATTAAAGGGCATCTCCTTCTTTCAACCGGTCCGGAAAATATCCCGGTACCCCAAAGAGCTCCCGGATCAAAGATCGCTCTTGCCTGGTATAATGCCCATGGAAATCCCAAAGATTTGGAAGACAAAGAATCTTCAAGGGATAATAGCTTTAAAGGAGATGGATTTACTGTTTACGAGGAATACCGGGGTGTTATTTCTGAAGGGAAATTCAAAAGACTTGATCCCGTAAAAAAAGAAATTGGGGTTGTTGCAACACAAAAAGATTTTTCTCTTTTTAGTGAAGGAATTGGTTGGTTTAAAAACGCAAGTGACCTGGATGTTATACGCTTCGATATTAAAAAGGAGGAAGCTGCGCCAGGTGTACCAATAAACGGGAATTGCAAGGCAGCTCATTATTTCGACCAATTTGCTGTTCATCTTTTGGACGGTGGCCTGGGCCGTGATGGGACGCTTGGCAATACTTCTTGCGCGAATAAACTATTCATCCCAGCCAATATAGACAAAGTTGTTATTGATTACGATTATGTTCAAATACTCCACAAGAAGCTGGTTGACAGTGCCAAACCCGAAGCATTGAAGTTCACGGTAAAGGAGTATTTGGCACAAACGGTAGCTCATGAACTTGGCCATTCTGTTAACATCGATCATCATGGGGTTGACCACTATAATGGATCTTACGACATAACCGAAGTTTCAGATCAAATCCGGATTTTTGACCGTAATGGTAACTTAATCATCAAACGTCCGCTGCTTATAAAAGGTATTGGAGATAGCCTGAATACAGTTGAAAGCGGTGTAATGTCTTGTATGATAAATTACTATCCTTTTTATCATTGGGGATTGACAATTGGCGCGGATGGGGCTACAATCTTTAATAAAGAACCCTTGTTGCCGTTAGGCAGGGTGTTTTGCACATCAAAAAATGGTACCGGGGTCAATGCCACAAAACTTTATTTTGGGAATGCAAAAAACGGGGATTGCATGAGCCAGATACAATTGAGAAACTAAAATGAATTGCCATGAAAAAAACGCATACTGTACTTATCCTATTGCTGCTGCTTTCTTTTAAATCTTTTTCCCAGATCGAAGGTGATGTAAGGAATAACGATGATAAGCGTATAGCTAATGCGATAATTATTGTTATGGATACAACCAGGAATATTATTGATTCGGCAGTATCAGCTGAAAATGGATATTATTCATTTAAACATTTAAAGCCCGGCATCTATTTAGTGGAAGCGAAATATCCTGGTTTTGAAAATAAAATATACAAAAATGTGATAGCGAGAGAACCATTGGACGAAAGCAAAGCCAGCAGGGATATGACAACCGCGACAAGACTCCAAATCGTTTTAGTTCCGGTAAAGACAGCAAAATAGCCGCTAATAAGAAAGGCTACCCTATAAAGAGTAGCCTCAATTCTCATTTGGTAGCCTCGACAGGAATCGAACCTGTATCTGGAGCTTCGGAAACTCTTATACTATCCATTGTACGACGAGGCCAGGAAAATTTGATAATTTGACAATTTGCTAATTTGAAAAGGAATAGTTCCTTTATTTTCAAATCTTCAAATCCTTTCATTATTTGATCAATCCACTGGCGTTGGTGGCAAACACCTTTACGGCAATGGCCAGCAAAATTACGCCAAAAAATTTTCGCACCGCTAATAAACCTGCTTTACCCAACGCTTTTTCGATAAGATTCAGCGAACGGAGTACCAGCCAGATCACGATCAGGTTCACCAGGATAGCCAGCAGGATCATATATTCATTCTTTTGACTCCTTTCAAACGTGGCTTTTAAAGACATGATCGTTGTTAACGTACCACTCCCCGCGATCAGGGGAAAAGCGATCGGTACCACGGTACCCGAGGCAGCGCCTTTCTCGGCCTTGAAAAATTCAATCCCCAGCACCATTTCCAGTCCCAGGATGAAAATGACGATCGAACCTGCCACGGCAAAGGACTTAATGTCTACACCCAGCAGGTTCAGGAATGGTTTGCCGATAAAAAAGAACAATACCATCAGCGCCCCGGAAATCAGCGTCACTTTCCACACATTGATACCGCCCATCTTTTCCTTCATGGAGATAAGCATGGGCACCGAACCCACGATATCAATGACGGCAAAAAGGGTGAAAGCCAATGTCAGGAATTCCTGGACGTCAAATAGCATGACGGTAGTTTTTACAAAAATAGCTATTGAAAGATATATTTCTCCTTAAATAAGTTCAGCTCATCCGAGAGCCATTGCAAACAATCCCGGCAAAGACAATCATTATAACGCTGTTCGATATAAGCCCGCAATTCGGCGGATATGACAAGGCCAAAACACTGGCATTGCGTTATATTACCAGGTTTGCATTCAAAAACTGTTTTGCAACGGGGGCAATTCTTTGTTTCATGCTGGCTCATGGACGCTCTTATAAATGAAAACTGATTCCTGTTGTAAAATTGAAACGCCGGGCATTATATCCCAGGAAATCAAAATACTGTTTATTAGTAATATTCTTCAGGTCGAGAAAGACCCGCGCCAGTTTACCCAACCGGTATTCGCCATGCAGATCGATCGTGGCATATCCTTTTAAAATCTCAGGTTGACCGGCATACACAAATTCATCTCTCTTCGTAACGGCATGTACCAACAGGCTGGTAAATACATTTTTGCAGGCATGATAACCCAGCATCACATTAACGGCATGTTTGGGTATGCGGTACAGGTTAAAATATGTAGTATCCTTACCCAAGGGTGCACCGGTGCCATCGAAAGCCGCTGTTGTTTTACCATCAGTATAGGTATAATTAAAACTCATTTCCTTTTTATCCTTGGCATAGGAGAACTCCAGCTCAGCGCCATAATTTGTTTGCTTGGCCGCATTCAGGTATTTGCTTTCAAAAGTGGAGGGGTTGGAAGTATATAAGATGGAATTTTTGCCGTCCCGGTAAAAGAGCACCAGTCTTGTCTTCATGGCAGGTACCGACTTTATTTCGATTCCTGCTTCCCCTGTAACTCCTGTTTCGGGTTTAAGGTCTGGATTGCCCGCATAGTCATCGAACAACTGGTACAGGGTGGGTGTTTTAAAAGAAGTATACAGGTTCAGGAAAAGTTTATTGTCGTTCTCCATCCGGTAAAAAGGGTTGAGATTAAACGTGAAATTATTCCCATATTCAGAATGGATATTGAGTCGTCCCCCCAATTCTGCGCTGAATCCCTTTTTATTGATATAGCCGATAGAAGCATAGGGGCTTGACTGGTTCATTTTTCCCGACAGCGAAGAACTGTAAGGTCCGAATGCACCGGTTGAGTAATAAGATTGATCGGTATTGTGCGCCCGGTAATCTCCTCCCACTAAGAATTCCCATTGGTTGATCCTGAAACTGCTATACACTTCAGTGAAATGTGTACGACCTGTATAATTGCTTTTAGAAAAAACAGCATAGGGATTGGGTTGGTGTAACGAATCGTCCAGGTAATCTCTTTCTGACTTGTTGTAACTATATCGCCCAACGATTAATAGTTTCCTGTACTTATAGGTGATGTTTCCGCCTGCCTGTTTATTCGTGTTTTTTACCGTGAAATCCCTTTCGTCATTGAAACCGGAAGCATCCAGGTCGGTATTATAGTGGCTATAACTTCCCTGCATGCCGAAATGGATCCTTTTCCCTGCCTTGAAACCAAATCGTGCATTAACTATATGCTGGTTGTAGCCATCCTTATCAAAAAGACCCGTTTTGTCTTTGTCATAAGCTGCAGAGAAGCCTTCCGAATTCAGGTGTGTATAGTTCACACCATAATCAACAACTTTTACGGTACCATCAATCCCCAATGATTGCCGCAGTGTATGATAACTACCGCCGGTAATAGTGCCGTCCAGGTTTAGTTTCTTCGCAACGGTTACCCTTGTGATGATATTGATGACGCCACTTACTGCATCCGACCCGTATAGTGTCGATTGCCCGCCTTTTAATATTTCAATGCGTGCTACCTGGTCAAGGTTGATGAAATTAAGATCGAAATTGTTGCTGATAACAGAAGGGTCGTTCACGGGGATACCATTTACCAGGATCAGGACATTACCTGCCGAAGAACCACGGATACTGCTTGTGATATTATTACCCAGGTTATTATTACTGCCGGTCATATTCATGCCCGCATAATTGTTAAGTAATTCGCTTAGTGTCTTCCCGGTACTCCGTTCAATCTCCTGCCTGCTGATTATGGTCATTACTTTCCCGGTCTCATTTTGGTTCTTGGGATACTTGTTGGCTGTAACGACAATGTTATCGAGCGTAGCTGCGGTTTCTCCCTCGCTAAGCGGTTCTACCCGCCTGATAGCGACTCTTGTGCTGTCTTGTGCACATAGCTGGTTGCTGATTATGACAGCAGCCAGTACAAAAAAATACTTTTTCATTTTCATGAATTTTTTGCGTGACTGCTTCCGGAAACAAAAAGAGATAGAAATATAAACGTCCTGCGACTTTTACATCTCACGCCTTTCACCCGAAAGCTGAATGTTGTTTACGTGACCTGGCAGGTCTTCTGGCTTAGCCTTTTGTTGAATGCCTTCCCATTTCGCTTGTTTCGAAACAGTGGCTGGAGTTTCAACTGGCGAGTGGTCGCTCGCCGGCCTTACAGCTACGGGGATAGCGTCAGAATCTGACTGACTTCCCTTTTAATCCGCCAACTGGCGGAACCAAATCGCTGCAAAAGTAAGGAGACAGGATTTTCCGGCAAGAAGAGTTTTCAACAGCATTTTTTCCTCTATGCGGTCGTTTCGGAAAAATGATCAGTTTTTCACAGGCCTGATCCATTGAAAGGCGAGTCCGGCATAATAATTCCGCGTTGGCGCTGCATTATAATACCGGTCACCCGCTGCATTGATATCATTTCCCAGGCTATAATTGGCTTCAAACAGGTTATCGGCCCCTGCAAACAGGTTTAACCCGTATTTTTTGTTCACTATCTTTCTCCATCCCAGTTTTCCTCCGAGCAAATGATAAGAGGTGGCAAAGAAAGTATTCGCATCATTCAATGCAATGGGATCGCTGTAGAGATAAGTAAAGGCAGCATAGATTCCCGGCTTTGTGCGGACATCAAAGGTGGCGGTTACTATATTACGGGGTACACTGGGAAGCTTGTTCCCTGAAAAGTCAGCTGTTCCCTGTTTGAAATCGGCATAATGAAAATCATTGTGCGTAAAACTTAACCGGAGTTGCGAACTGGTTATAAAATGACTAGGAGACTGGAAAAAATTATAGGCGACCTGTGACTCAATACCCCGCTGCTGCGTAGAACCGGCATTAACATAATAATTCGCATTGCTGGCATCTTTTCTTACAACGATAGCATTGCTGAGCTTGTAAGAAAAAATATTTATTTCAACATAAAGTTTGTCTTTCAGCCAGCTGCTTTTCAGCCCGGCTTCATAATTGGTTCCTTCTTCCGGCTCAAGCGTCGTATTGATCGCAACAGTTCCCGGCAACAGTTCCGCCACAGTAGGAGGAGAAAACCCTTTAGCAATACTGGCATACAGCCAGGTATTCGCAATTATTTTTTTGGAGACGGCGATCCTGGGCGCCCATTGGTTGCTGTAGGTTCTTTTAACCGGGACAAAATTAGGTACCGACAAACGTGTGATGGTTACAGCTGAACGGTTGATGCTCGCCCCGGCGGTGATATTCCAGTTCTTTTTTAAATGGAAATCGGCTTGTCCAAAAACAAACCAGGTCCAGTTGTTCAGGTCATCATTTGTTTGTACCGCCCCGGGTCTTCCGCTTATATTAGCAAAAGTGGAAGTATTAAAAAATCCTTTCTGCGCTTCCGCGCCGAGAAGAAATTGTAGCTGGCCGATAGGCGTAGTACGATCCCATTTAAAACGGGTGCGCCCTCCAAAATGCGGTTCTGAACGAACTTCATACGCCCTGAACGTTGGATTTTTAAAATTGGTGAAGGCCCCGTATACCATGGTAGTATTTTCCCAGTTACACGGAAGTAAAAAAGTATTGCTGATACCAGCGAGGAATGTTTTTTGGAATATAGCGGCTCTCGCGGTGTCGGCGCTCGGTAATGTTCCGGCCTTGGGTCTTGCGGCACTCGGATCAGCGAGATATTCTGCCTGGGTTAAAGCACCGGGTGTCTGGTAATAAAGATCACCGTATAATATAGAGGCTTTCAGTTCCTGTTTTTCATTGGCTTTAATGATTGTTTGCCAGTTTACAACATCCCGCCGCATAGCGGTATGGTGGCGGTAGCCGTCACTGCCCTGGTGCGTATAGCTGAAAGCATTCCGGTTGTCTTCCTGTCCCAATCTTGCCTGTACATTTATATTTTGCAAACCATAACTCCCGGTAATATAAGAGGCATCCGCCCCCGGCATCCATTTTTCGGGCCATCCATTGATCAGCATTACCCCACCGGAGCCCGAGCCATAGAGGCTGCTACCGGGTCCTTTAATGATTTCGATGGAGTTGAAATTATAATAAGCAAGCTGGTTCAGGTAAGTGTTGCCACCGGGGTCGGTCAGCGGGAGATCATTCCAGTAAATTTTTACATTTCTCACGCCAAAAGGAGAACGAAGTGTACTGCCGCGGATATTCATCCGGTAACTGCCTGGTGAACGTTCCTCCATGCGGACACCGGGGGTGGAATTTAATGCCGGCAGAATGGAGAGATCGTTAAACCTTTCCAATTGCGCATGGCTGATATAATTGACAGCGGCTGTAATTTCTTTTAACCGGCGGTTCTGTTCAAAAGCCCGGATCGTTACACCGGATAAGAGAAGGGATGAGTCGGTGACCTGGTTCTGCGCATAGGAAGACAGGTTCAAAAAAAGCAGAGCCGTGAGAACGACTAATGTTTTTTTCATGGTATTGGCTTGGTTAGTAATCACAAAGATAGAATGTTTATTTTATTATCTTCATCTCATGACTCCAAAGAACAAGCTTGGTCTTTTTGATTTTACCATGATCGTGGTAAGTCTTGTAATCGGGATGGGCATTTTCCGCACCCCCGCCAATGTTGCTGCCGCTTCTCCCACACCGCTTATCTTTTTTATTGCCTGGCTGGCAGGTGGACTGGTGGCGCTTTGCGGCGCTCTTACCTATGCCGAGATCGGGTCAAGGTTGCCGGTTATGGGAGGTTATTATAAAGTTTTCTCTTATGCCTATCACCCCTCGATCGCTTTTGCGATCAACTGCATCATCCTGGTTAGTAACGCAGCGTCGGGAGCGGCAGTAGCCCTGGTAGGGAGTGAATATATAACCAGTGTCATTATCCCGGGTGCAAAGGATGCCGGGTATATACAGACGGTTCATATTACCATCGCCCTGGCTGCAATCGCTATTTTTTACGGTGTTAATATGCTTGGTCTCCGGTTGAGTGCAAAAACACAGACGGTACTAACTATCATCAAGATCGGGTTGGTGCTCCTGCTCATCACTCCTTTGTTTTTTGCTTCCAGTCATGCAGCAGCCACCTCCTCACTGATCACGTCCTCCCTTGACCCGGGCTTCAAGGAATACATCAAAGCATTTGGTATCGGTTTGGTGGCTGTCAGCTTTACGTATGGAGGCTACCAGCAAACGATCAACTTCGGGTCGGAAGTAGACCGCCCGAATAAGAATATTCCACGGGGAATATTCATGGGCATCTTTATCATTATTACGTTGTACCTCGCTATCAATTACGCTTATGTACATGTGATAGGATTTCAAGAACTGAAGACCAGTAAGAATATTGCTGCGATCATGGCCTCCAAAATATTTGGTGTCAATGCAGAACGGATTTTGTCGGTACTGCTTTTCCTCAGCGTACTTGCCTATATTAATGTATTGCTGCTGAGTAACCCCAGGGTAATGGTAGCCATGAGCGAGGATAAAATATTACCGGCCGCCTTCCAGAAAAGAAACAGCCGCGGCGCTTTAACGCTGGCATTAACCATCTTTGCCGGGCTAGCAGCCATCGTTGTTTTCTGGGCCAAAGAATTCGACACCCTTCTAAGCTTTACTATTTTCCTGGATTGCTTTGGCATGGTGCTTTCTGCCGGCAGCATTTTTATTATCCGTAAAAGAACAGCACACCTGGACGGGACCGGCATTTACAGTATGAAACTTTACCCGTTGCTGCCATTGATCTTCATGGCGGCTTATTCATTTGTAGCCATCAGCCTGCTGATCAATGAAACAAAACTATCCCTGATCGGGTTGGGTGTATTGGCCGGGTTCATCCTATTATACTTTATTGTAAAAGCCGTTAAGCCGGCTGATCAAACAACTTCCTGATATGGATATCTCTCAAATCATTAACGAACTGGGTGAGGACCGGGAAAATTATTTCAACGCGGTGGCACCACCCATTATGCAAACCAGCAATTTCTCGTTTAAAAAGGTAGCAGATCTTCATACGGCTTTTGAAGATGAGATGGGGGGTTATCTCTACAGCCGCGGTCTTAACCCTACCGTTGATATTCTCCGGAAAAAATTAGCGGCACTGGACGGCGCAGAAGATTGCCTGGTATTTAATAATGGTGCGGCGGCCATTTTTGCAGGCATTTTTGCCAATGTAAAAGCCGGTGATCATATTGTATCCGTAGCTAAACCCTATACATGGGTGCAGCGGATGTTTGATATCATATTACCCAGGTTTGGGATAACGACCACTTATATCGATGGCACCAAAATCGAAAACTGGGAAAAAGCTACAAAAGCTGCTACGAGTTTCTATTATCTCGAATCACCTAACAGCTGGGATTTTGCCCTTCAACCCATCTGCGACGTAGCTGCCCTGGCAAAATCGAAACATATCACTACGTTAATTGATAACAGCTATTGTTCGCCCCTTTACCAGCTACCCATCGAGATGGGAATTGATATGGCGATGCAGACCGCCACAAAATATATCGGCGGGCATAGTGATACACTGGGTGGTGTGCTGAGCGGGACTCATGCCATGATGAAAAAAATATTTGACAGCGAATATTTGAATGTGGGAAGTGGTATCCAGCCTTTTAATGCATGGTTACTTATCCGTGGATTAAGGACCCTGCCGGCAAGGATTGAAAGGATTACGAAGTCAACTGCCGAAGTGGTCCGGTATATGAAACAACATCCGAAAGTGGAAAGGGTGCTGTTCCCGTTTGATGATTCATTCCCCCAATACCAGTTAGCTAAACAACAGATGAAAGGGGCCTGTGGTCTTTTCACGTTTGCTATAAAGACAAAGAAGATGGAATCTATGGTGAAATTCTGCGAATCCTTGCAGCATATTATGATGGCGGTCAGCTGGGGCGGCCATGAAAGCCTCGTGATCCCTAAATGCGCGGGGCTTCAGCCGGCTGAATTCGATCCAGCCAATAGGGAACATCGCTATGTTCGTATGTATGTGGGCTTGGAGGATCCGGCTTACCTGGTTGGAGACCTTGAGCAGGCACTGGCGAAGATCGAGTAGAGGGATAAACACAGAGATACAGAGTAACAGAGTAACACAGAGGACTGGTATGCTAAAATTTTTCTGTGTATCTCTGTTACTCTGTATCTCTGTGTTGAAACAGCTTCATTTCGTTTATTTTTGTGGCAGGGTATAAACTTCAACGTTATGGGTAAATCTTGGAAATGGATCTTATTGGTGGTTGTCTTACTGGCCGCTGCATTTATAGTACGGGGGATGATTGCGGCTAGGAATAAAACAGAGAAGGTCGCTACCGAAAAAGTTACGCAAAGAACCATTATTGAAACCGTGAATGCCAGCGGGAAAATCTACCCGGAGACCGAGGTAAAGATTAGTCCCGAATACCCCGGCCAGGTTACTGAACTGAGGGTCAGCGAAGGTGAATATGTAAAAAAAGGACAGGTGCTGGCAAGAATAAGTAACCGGATGAATATAGAAGCGCCGATAGCGGGGATCGTTTCTTCTCTTAAAGTAAAGAAAGGAGAGAGTGTTGCCGGTAACAGCTTTAGTGTGGGTACCGAGATCATGACCGTAGCGGATATGTCAGTTTTGGAATTGCGGGTTGATGTCGGGGAAAATGATATTATAAAGGTACAGGTGGGTGATTCTGCCGATATTGAAGTGGATGCTTACAATAACCGGAAATTCAAAGGAGTGGTTACCCAGATCGCCAATACAACAAAAGCTGCAACGGTAGCTATGTCCAGCAATGATGTGACCAGTTATGAAGTAAAGATCCGGCTGGATTCAGCTTCTTATAAAGACATGGCAGATTCTGCAGGTTCGGGAACACCATTCCGCCGGGGTATGAATGCCAGCGCTGATATCAAAACAAGAAAAGTAGAAAATGTACTGGCTGTTCCTATCATGGCAGTAAATGCCAGGGTAAAAGACAGCGATAAGAACATGGAGGAAAAGAAAAAAGAACAGGGCAAAGAAGAGAATGATATTACGAATCCCTCCACTGCAGACGAACTTGAAGAAATTGTATTTGTTGTGGAAAAAGACGGAACAGTAAAAAAAGTGGTAGTGGAATCGGGGATACAGGATATCAATTACATTGAAATCACCAAAGGACTGCAAGCAGGAGAAGACGTGGTGACGGGCCCTTATAATGCAATCAGTAAGAACCTGAAAACGGGAACAAAAGTAAAAGTGGTTCCCCGGGATAAACTGTTTGATAAATAATACGTGTTTATGGTTTCCTGCCCTTGAACTCATTTCAATATTCAGAGACTGACTATAAACCATAAACTATAAACCATAAACCTTTCATATGATTTTTGGGGTTATCGGCGGAGGTAGTTGGGCAACAGCGCTGGCGAAGATACTGGCGGACCGGAAACATGCTATTAACTGGTGGATGCGAAGTGAACCGATCATCCGGCATATCCGGGAGAAAGGTTTTAATCCCCGGTACCTGAGTTCGGCAAAATTTGATAACTCTCTTTTATCCCTCTCCTCCGATGTAAAGGAAACGGTGCAACGGTCCGATGTGCTGATCATAGCAGTCCCTTCAGCCTATGCAGAAGAAAGTCTTTCGGGGCTTAAAGCGGCTGACTGGAAAGATAAAAAGATCGTCTCCGCGATCAAAGGATTATTGCCGGAGAAAAATATCCTGCTCAACTATTATGTCCAGCAACAATTCAACATCCAGCTGGAAGATTATTTCGCGGTACTGGGGCCCTGTCATGCAGAAGAGGTAGCCGAAGAAAAACTTTCTTACCTCACTTTTTCAGGTACCGATATCATGACCGCTTCCGAAATCGCTTCTCATTTCACAACAGATTATATCAGCACCATTACAAACCATGATATTCTTGGCGTACAATATGCTGCCGTGCTGAAGAACATTTATGCACTCGGTGCAGGGATTGCCCATGGACTCGGTTATGGCGATAACTTTCTCAGCGTCTATATTGCCAATGCTGCGGATGAGATGGCGGGATTCCTGAGGAAATTCGGAGTTGAACATATCACTGTAGGGGAGCATGAAGGAGAGGATCCGGTAACCCATCGTAAAACCCCTAATTATGCGGCTTCCGTTTATTTGGGCGATCTGCTGGTAACCTGTTACTCGTTACACAGCCGCAACAGGGGCTTCGGCTCCCTGATCGGCAAAGGATTATCTGTTACTGCAGCGAAACAGGAAATGAATATGGTAGCGGAAGGTTATAACGCTGCGAAATGTATCTATAATATTAACCAGTCCGTGGATGCAGCTATTCCTATAGCGGAAACGGTCTATAAAATACTCTGGGAAGATGTTAAACCTTCCGAAGGCTTTAAACGGATAGAACAGGTACTGGTCTGATTATTAAATTTTACCCTATGCCACTATCGTACCATGGATTCGCACCCGCTGCCATCCTCGTTATGGTGACCTGCCTGGCAGCAAAACAATTATATGATTACTGGAAACATCATCATCAAAAACTTTAACTTCATGGCGTAAACTAATTGCCCCATGATCAAATTTTTCCAGGTAGTTTTTTTAATTGCAGCGGTCATACTTATTGTCGTTAATGTACTGGAATTCAAGAAATGGCAGGATAGCCGCAAAGAAGGGAGTACAAAACCTCATCCCCTGAAATGGTTCCCTTTTATTCTCACCTCGCTGGTGGCCATTGGTTGTGCACTCAATATCCTTGTCCAATGGTTCAGTAAAGCCTAGAAGAATAATTCCGCCGCGATACCATCGGCTAATAATTTCCCCTCTTTGGTAAGAACCAGTGACTCGTTATCCAGTTTCATCAAACCGGCATCGATAAACCGTTTACTTTTTTTCAGGAATTCCTTCCCGGCGATCCGCATGTCCAGGCCCTCAACCGTCCGGAGCGAGGTCATAATATATTCGTTCTTTTTTTGGGTAGCTGTCAATATTTCTTTTTCAAAAGGAAGGATACCCTTGCTGATAGATTCGATGTATACTGTATTGTTGGAAATATTCCATTGTCTTTCACTTCCATTGTAAGAATGGGCGGAGGGACCCAATCCAAGATAGTTCGACCCCCGCCAATAGGAGGAGTTATGCCGGCTGCGCCAGCCACGTTTGGAAAAATTGGAGATCTCGTAATGTTCATAGCCCGCCTCTTCCAGCCATTGCATCAATAACAGGAATTGTTCGGATTGTTTATCAGGATCGATACCCCTTGTCTTGTGCTGCCTGATCATTTTATCCAGCGGGGTTTTTGGCTCCACGGTAAGCGCATAGCAGGAAAGATGTGGGATGTTGAATGATAAAGCAGTCTCCACATTTTTTTTCCATTTCTCATTGGTCAGGTCTGGGGTGCCGTAAATAAGATCAATGGTAATATTATCAAAATATTTTTTTGCTAATTGCAAATTGCCTGTTGCCTGTTTGGCGTCATGCGCCCGGTTCATCCACCGCAGGTCTTCATCAAAAAAACTCTGGATACCGATACTGAGACGGTTTATACCGGCTTCTTTCCAGCCGGTTAATTTTTCTTCTGTTATATCATCGGGGTTGGCTTCAAGGGTGATCTCGGCATTTTCCGCTACTTTATGCGTTGAGCGAATGGCGGAAATAATATTCCAGATCTCCGACTTCGTACACAAACTGGGAGTGCCGCCACCAAAGTAGATTGTTTCGATTATTTGATTTCCCGTGTAGTCCTTTTGAAGAACAATTTCTTTCAATAATGCAGCAATTAGATCGTTCTTATAATGCAGGGAAGTTGTGAAATGGAAATTGCAATAGTGACAGGCCTGCCTGCAAAAAGGGATATGAATATAAATACCGGCCAAGTCGTTTGCGATTTAATGAATAATTTAGCTCCTTACTCCGTTTATGGAGAACGGCAAGGGATAAGGTGAAAAAATTCAGACTGCAAATATCGGTGCTTGTTCTTTTGCTGGCAGGTAATTATGCCTCTGCGCAAATAAAATATAATCTCAGTATCCGGGGAGTGGATAAGGATTCTGCTGTTATCATTGCCCAAACGGGTATTCAAACCAGCTTTGTCTCCCGGTTTACCTGCACCGATTATATCAATAAACTCCCCGCATTATTACAGTCTACCGGGTATGTCACGGCTTCCATCGATAGTTTGCAATACGATTCAACTGCCGCCCGGATGGTTTTATTCCTTGGCGAACTTTATCGCTGGGCGCAGCTCGATGCCAGGAATATAGAAGCTCCTGTACTGGATGCTATCGGCTGGCGGGAAAAAATGTTTGCCAGTAAACCCATCAATTTCGACCAGGTAAGATTATGGGAAGAAAGGATACTGGCTCATTTGGAGAATAACGGTCACCCCTTTGCAAGGGTATACCTCGACAGCCTGCAACTGGAAGACGACAAGGTCTCAGCCTTATTAAAAGTGGACAAAGGCCCTCCCTACAAGATCGACAGTATCCGGGTTTTTGGAAATGCAAAGATTTCCAATACTTTCCTGCAGCGTTACCTCGATATCTACAACGGGAGCATGTACAATAAAGAAAAATTACTCCGGATCAATAAAAAGATAAGAGAGCTGGTTTATGTAGAAGAAGAGAAGCCCGCAGATATTACATTGCTGGGTAACGGATCGGTACTGAACCTCTACCTGAAGCAAAAGAAAAGCAGCCAGGTAAATGTCATCATTGGGTTTCTTCCAAACAACAACCAGCTGGCTTCAAAAAAATTATTGATAACAGGAGAGGGGAATCTTAACCTGAAAAATGCACTGGGCGCGGGTGAGACCATCGGGTTGAATTTCCAGGCCCTGCAGGTATCCTCGCAACGGCTCAACCTGCTTTACCAGCATCCTTATCTTTTTAACTCTCCGCTGGGGCTCGATTTTTCTTTTGATATGTTGAGAAAAGATTCCTCCTTTGTCAATATTAATCTCCAGTTAGGAGCCCTGTATATTTTAAATGCCACGCAATCGGCTAAGGTCTTTATACAAAAAGTGCAGACTATTATCAGTGAAGGAGGCGTAAATGCACCGTTGGTCATTCAAAGCAGGCGGTTACCCGATGTGGCGGATGTGAATTCGTTTAATGTGGGAATAGATTACGAGTTTAATAATACCGATTACCGTCTCAATCCGAAAAAAGGAAACGAGGTTCGTCTCATTACGGCTATCGGGACTAAGAAACTGAAAAAGAATAACCAGGTAGTAGCGCTAAAGGATCCCGGTGACCCGTCTTTTGATTTCAATACCTTATATGATACCGTGAAACTGAATACCTACCAGCTGCGGGTGAGACTTGAAGCAGCGAAATATTTTCCGATGGGTAACCAGCGAAGCACGGTAAAGACTGCTATTAATGCGGGGGTTTTCCAGAGCGGGAATATCTTCCGCAATGAACTGTTCCAGCTAGGCGGGTATAAACTGCTCCGTGGCTTTGATGAAGAAAGCCAGTACCTCTCCCAGTTCGCGATTGGTACCCTGGAGTACCGGTATCTCGTAGGACAAAATTCCTTTTTCTATGTGCTGGCTGATGGCGGCTGGGGGCAGGATAACGGCCAGAAAAAACATTTGAATTATACTTATTTCGGTACCGGTATCGGGCTTGCTTTTGAAACAAAGGCCGGTATCTTCAACCTCGCCTGGGCAATAGGTAAACGGAACGATACGGACTTTAACCTGCGGCAATCGAAAATTCACTTCGGGTTTGTAAATTATTTCTGATGATCCGGGCGAAACCGAAAAAGGGGCTGTCAAATATTTTTAAAACAGCTATAAAGTCGGGAAGTAGTTCAATACTTTTGCAGCATAACTTTTGTATTTGAACCGTCACCTTTTTTTACTGGCTTTTTATTTGTTTTTTGCAGGCCCTGTCACTGCACAATCTTCAGCAGACAGTACGATCATTCCTCCGCCCGGTTCACTGGTCAAAAGAGATACAGTTATTCATAAGGATTCATTACCGGTTTATACATTCAACCGGGATTCCATTTCTAAAAAACCGGCGCAGGATTCCGGCTGGGCGTTAAACCCGGCGTTCTCGTTTAACTCTCCCGGTTTTAGCTGGCAGGTACTTGAACACAATCCCTGGTTTGGATTCACGGCCAAACCAATCTATCCCGTTAAACAGGATACCCGGTCGTTTGCCGGAAAGGAAATACTATTTTATGTCCTGGTTTTTTTATTGATCGTTTTTGCGTTACTCCGCCGGGCATTCCCCAAATATTTCAGCGACCTGTTCCGTCTTTTCTTCCGTACCACACTAAAGCAACGGCAGATCAGGGAGCAATTGATGCAAACACCTTTTCCTTCTTTATTATTGAACGGGTTTTTTATTGTCAGCGCAGGTCTCTATGCCACTTTCCTGGTCAGGTATTTTAACCTGGACCCGGTCGATAATTTCTGGCTCCTGTTCTTCTATTGTTGTATGGGCTTGTCCGTGGCTTACCTGGTGAAATTTGTCGGTTTGAAAGTATCAGGCTGGGTCTTCAATAGGCCCGAAGCCGCCGATTCTTATATTTTTATTGTTTTTATTGTCAATAAAATGATCGGTATCCTGCTGATCCCCTTTCTTATCCTGCTGGCTTTTACGGTAGGGAATGTATATACAACAGGGCTCACCCTTTCCTGGTGCCTGGTAATAGGTCTGCTGGCTTACCGCTTTATTTTGACCTTTATTGCTATCCGTAATCAGGTCAAGGTCAATCCTTTTCATTTCCTTTTGTATCTTATTGCTTTTGAAATAGCACCTCTTTTATTGGTTTACAAGGGTTTGTTGAAGTTTTTCAATCAAAGTCCGTAACTTTGCCGCCAAATTTAGCCAAAGAGAACATGACTAAAAACGGGGTGAATAAAGCCGACCACCAGGCCCAAGCCATACATAAGATCCTGATTACCCAGCCCAGACCTGAAAGTGAAAAGTCACCGTACTTTGAACTTCAGCGTAAGTATAGCCTGGAATTGGATTTCTATCCCTTTATCAGGCTGGAAGGCATACCTGCCAGGGATTTCCGCAAACAAAAAATCGAGATACAAAATTATACCGGGGTAATCTTTACCAGCCGGAATGCTATCGATCATTTCTTCCGCACCTGCGAAGAAATGAAGGTCATCGTTTCTCAGGATACCAAGTATTTCTGTATAACCGAGGCGGTAGCGCTTTACCTGCAAAAATTCATCCTCTACAGGAAAAGAAAAGTATTCTATGGAACAGACGGCACAAACAAAAGCATGTTTGATGTCATCAACAAGCATAAAGCCAACGAGAAATTTATGTATGTCTGTTCGGAGAACCAGCAGGATAATGAGATTGTAACCTGGTTAAAATTCAACAGCTGTGAATTTGTCCTGGCTTTTATGTACCGCAGCGTGAGCAGCGATGTAAAAGAAGTCCTTACCAAAACAGAATATGACGTGATCTGTTTTTTTACTCCCAGCGGTGTAAAGAGCCTTTTTGATAATGTGCCAAAGTTCAAACAGAACGGAACAGTGATCGGCGCCTTTGGCAACAATACTTCCAAAGCCATTGAAGATGCGGGTTTGAAACTGGAGATCAAAGCCCCGCAACCGCAGATGCCCAGCATGGTTGCCGCGCTGGAACAATTCCTGGCTGCAGCGAAGAAGAAAAAATAATTTACGACCAAAACCAACTGACTTTGAAGGACACCTACCGGTGTCTTTTTTTATTTCAACACAGAGATACAGAGACCACAGAGTAACACAGAGAAGACTCAGTGGACTCTGTTTCTCTGTGTCTCTGTGTTCTCCCTCTGGATTCTGTGAACTCTGTATCTCTGTGCCTCTGTGTTCTCCCTTTCTTGAGAATATCAACGAACTTTGGGAATGACCCCGCGACATTCCAACCAGCTAATTAATGAGACCAGTCCCTATTTACTGCAGCATGCACACAATCCCGTCAACTGGTATCCCTGGAGCGAAGAAGCATTGACAAGGGCGAAAGAAGAGAATAAACCAATCCTTGTCAGTATCGGTTATTCCGCCTGTCATTGGTGTCATGTCATGGAAAGAGAAAGTTTTGAAGATGAAGCCACGGCCCGGATCATGAACGAGCATTTTATTAATATCAAGATCGACCGTGAAGAAAGACCCGATCTTGATCATATCTACATGGATGCCGTGCAGGCGATGACGGGCAGCGGGGGCTGGCCACTGAATGTATTTCTCACGCCTAACGCAAAACCTTTTTATGGCGGCACTTATTTCCCGCCGCAAAGGGCTTTTAACCGGCCTTCCTGGCAGGAAACATTGCTGGGTGTTAAACAGGCTTTTGAAGAAAGACGGCATGAAATAGATGCACAGGCCGAAACCCTGACGGATCACCTGCTGAAATCGAACTCCTTTGGTTTACAGAAAACAGGAGTGGACGAGCTTTTCACCATAGAGAAAACAGGGGAGATAGTTAAAAACCTCCTGCAATCTGCCGACAAAGAGTGGGGCGGTTTTGGGAAAGCGCCCAAATTTCCCCAGACCTTTTCGATACAATATTTACTCAGGTATTCCTTAATGAAACGCTTGTCTGAAGGAAAAGGAGGATCAGTATCCTTCGATACCAGTCAAATATCAGTCAAACCCAATGACGCTGAAATCCCCCCTTCGGGGGGTGGGGGGGCGGCTTTAAGCCAGGCCCTTCTCTCCCTTGATAAAATGATCGAAGGAGGTATCTATGACCAAGTAGGAGGTGGATTTGCCCGCTATGCTACGGACACAGAGTGGCTGGCCCCGCATTTCGAAAAAATGCTTTACGACAATGCTTTATTGATCATTGTCCTCTGTGAAGCTTTTCAGCTCACCCGTAAAAACAGGTATAAAGAGGTAATCCATGAAACCATGGATTTCATCCGGCGGGAATTATTACACCCGGAAAAGGGATTTTATGCCGCATTGGATGCTGATAGTGAGGGGGTGGAAGGAAAATTCTATGTATGGAGCTTTCCGGAAGTAAAAGAATTATTGGGAAAACATGCTGACGTTTTCTGTCAATTCTATGATATAACCGAAAAAGGAAATTGGGAAGGCAGCAATATTACCCGGGTAAGAAAGAGCGCTGAAAAGGTTGCCGCGGAAAATGGTATGACAGTTGATGAGTTAACCAGGATACTGGCAGAAGGGAAGAAAAAATTACTGGAAGAACGAAGCAGGCGAACCCGTCCTTTACTCGATGACAAGATATTATTGGGTTGGAATGCCTTGATGAACATAGCATCCAGTAAGGCTTTCGCGGCAACTGGAAAGGAAGAGTACCGGCAGTTGGCTGTTACTAATATGAATTTCCTGGCGGGTAGTTTTAAAACAGGCAGGGTAAATGAATGGCATCATACCTGGAAAAATGGGGTAGCCAGGTACCCGGCTTTCCTGGATGATTATGCTTTTTTAATCCAGGCCATGTTGCAATTGCAGGAGATAACCGGCGATACAAAATGGTTATTGGAAGCAAGTTCATTGACAGGGTTTGTAATTGAAAATTTCAGCGAAGAGGAAACGGGCTTCTTTTTTTATACACCGGTGAACCAGGCAGATGTGATCGTCCGTAAAAAAGAGGTATACGATGGCGCTGTTCCTTCCGGGAATTCTGTAATGGCTTATAACCTTTATCATCTTTCTATCCTGCTGGATAAGTCAGCGTGGAAACAAAGAAGCCTGGATATGATCGCTGCTTTAGGGAATGCGGTCGTTAAATACCCCGGCTCTTTTGGGAACTGGGCCTGTCTTCTCCAGGAAATGATCACGGGAACGAATGAAATCGCCCTTATTGGAGACGATCTTTCGGCCCTTTTCCCGGAAATACTCAGCAAATACATTCCACAAAGGGTATTTATGGCGTCCCAAAAACCTGATCCGGCCTTCCCTTTGCTGGTAAATAAACCGGTCGCGGGTATTCCCGCTATTTACCTGTGCCGTAATTACACTTGCCAGGCTCCCGTATTTTCAGCAAACGACCTTATAACGCTGATAAACAGGCCCCAAAACACGTAATTAATTTTTAGTTAATACAATAAATCAGACCCTGCCACCGTTTGAAAATTTACCCCGTAAAAATAGCTTTGATCAAAAAAAAATAAATATTAATGTTGTGTCAGAGAAGAGTTCAAAATATTATATTTGTCCAATACCTTTTAAGTGTATGAAAATGAGAAACCTTTACTACACCCTTTATGCAGCGGCCTGCATTTCCGTGCTGGCTGGTTGTGGAATTTTGGGAAAGAAAAGCGGAAGCAAGGGCGGAAGCCTGCCGAATGACGGAATGGTACACGGAGTTGCTCCGGGTGGTAAGTACACACTTCCTAAACCTCCGGGCATGGTCTATGTTCCCCAGGGTACCTTTCATATGGGTCCCAGTGATGAGGATCCTGCTTATGCATTCAGCGCAAGAAACCGTTCGGTTTCTATCAGCGGTTTTTGGATGGACGCTACCGAAATCACCAATAACGAATACCGCCAGTTTGTACAATGGGTGCGTGACTCTGTTGTAGCCCGGAAAATGGGTTATGTAAAAGCAGGCGCCGATGGTAACGAATACGTGGATTGGACGAAGATGAAAACCATGAAATGGAGTGATCCGAAAGTAATGGAACAGCTCAGCAGTACTGATGTTATCCTTCCCCCGGACGACAGGATCTTTGGTAAAAAAGAAATTGATCCCAGTAAGATCACGTTCCATTCAGAAGTATTTGACCTGAAAGAAGCCGCTAAAAGAGAAAATGCCGGCAAACCCCGTTCTACCTTTATTGTAAAGAAAGATGTGCAGATCTATCCCGATACGCTCGCATGGATCCGTGACTTCGCTTATTCCTATAACGAGCCGATGACCAAACGTTATTTCTCTCACCCTGCTTTTGGTAATTATCCGGTAGTGGGTGTTAACTGGAAACAGGCGAATGCCTTCTGCGAATGGAGCACTCATCTCATGAATGCGTACCTCGATTCAAAGAAAAGAACACAGGAATCAGATTATCGCCTCCCTACCGAAGCACAATGGGAATATGCAGCCCGCGGCGGTCGCTCACAATCAATGTTTCCCTGGGGTAACTATTACCTGAGAAATAAAAAAGGATGTTTGATGGCCAACTTTAAACCCGGCCGTGGTAACTATCCTGAAGATGGTGGTTTCTATACGGTGCGTGCCGATGCTTACTGGCCTAATGATTATGGGCTGTATTGTATGTCAGGTAACGTTGCCGAGTGGACCTCTTCTATTTATTATGAAGGCCGCAATAACTTCCAGCATGATATGAACCCTGATGTGCGCTGGAATGCAAAGGATGATGATCCCCCCCTCATGAAGCGTAAGATCATCCGTGGCGGTAGCTGGAAAGATGTTGGTTATTATCTGCAGACCGGTACCAGCACTTATGAGTACCAGGACTCAACCAAATCTTATATCGGGTTCCGTCGTGTGATCGATTTACCTGCAGCTCCAACCAAAGGCAAACGCAAATAAAAAAAATCACAATAAAATATTGAGAGGACAGCCAAACGAACCTGTCCTCTCTTTTTTCCTCTCATTTAATATTCAAATTAAAACCTTTTAAAAGATCCAATTATGGCAGCAGCTATTCCTTCCAAAGTAAGTAAATGGGTAGACGTAGGCGTTTCTTTTGGCGCAGCATTAGTAATCTGGGGAGCCCTCCGGAAAATCACCCACGCAGCCGATGCTGACACCTGGCTGTGGATCGGTCTGACTACCGAAGCAATCATCTTTAGTGTGTATGGTATCCTGTACGCAGTTTACCCGCCTATCAAAGATGCTTCGCACGATGAAGAACAATTTTCTGTTGCCGGCGCCAAAACAAGAGCTGCTTTTGGATCCATGGATAAAATGCTCCTGGAAGCTGATATTACTCCTGACACCATGAAACGCCTGGGTGACGGGTTCAAACAATTGAATACAACCGTTGGAGGTATGACTGGTATCACTGATACGATCGCTGCCAACAATGAATATGCTGCTAAGACAAGAGAAGTGACAGGTCACCTGGACAAAGTAAAAGATGCCTATGTGAATGCTGCCAGTTCTGTGGGTGCATTTAACCAGGCTACAGAAGGCGCGAAGATGTTCCATGACCAGATACAGGTACTTACCAGGAATCTTTCTTCCCTGAATACTATTTATGAACTGGAATTACAGGAAAGCAATAATCACCTGAAAGCGCTGAATGCTTTCTACGGCAAACTGTCTGAAACATCTGCTTCTATGCTGAACAGCGCAGAAGATGCTAAGAAAGTACAGGACCAGATCGGGCACCTCGCAACAAACCTGGGCCGCCTGAATGGTATCTATGGTAATATGCTTACTGCCATGCAGGGTCGCAACTAAATTAAAATCTGTTTTACTGCCGGCCGGGAAACCTGCCGGTAGTAAAATAAACATCACCATTCAATATCAACCTTAAAGTAACTATCCATGTCATTACCTAAAGAGCCCCGGCAGAAGATGATCAATATCATGTACCTGGTGCTGACAGCACTTTTGGCTCTGAACGTGTCATCCGAGATCCTCAATGCCTTTAAAACCGTTAATCGCAGCTTAGAGAATTCCAATAAACAAGTCAATCTTTCTACTGAAACCATCATGAAATCGCTGGAGGAGAAAACAACTGATCCCCAGACAAAAGATCGTGCTGTTCCATGGTTCGCGAAAGCACAACAGGTGACCAGCAAATCAAAAGAAGTATATGATTACCTGGAAGGATTAAAAAATAAAATACTGACACTAGCTGGTGGAAAACCAGGAGATCCAACTGTGAATTTTAAAGAAGATAACCTGGAGATCGCAACCAGGTTGATGGTGAAAGAAGGTGAAGGAAAAAAATTGCTGGCCATGCTTACCAAGTATAAGGCCGATATCCTTGGGATCGATTCTTCCATTGATACAGAGTTCAGAAACTCACTGAACGTTGATGTCTCTGCTCCTCCCAGCCGGGATGGAAAGAAGAAGGATTGGGAAGTTGCCTACTTCCATATGATCCCGACCGTAGCCGGTCTTACGATCTTAAGTAAATTCCAGAACGACATTAAAACAGCCGAGAATAAAGTGGTTACTTATTGCCATACGAAAGTAGGTGAGGTGAAAGTGATTTTTGATACTTATACAGCCATTGTTGGCCAGAACTCTAACTACCTGATGCCTGGCCAGGAACTGGTGATCAAAGCAGGTGTGGGTGCTTTCAGCAAAGCTGCACAACCGACGATCAATATCGGTGGGGCCAATGTGGCGCTTGGAGAAGAAGGATATGCGGAATATAAAACAGCCGCTGGCGGCGTTGGACAACACAGTGTTCCTGTTAGAATTGCCTTTTTTAACCAGACAACCGGTAAAGATGATGTGCGTGAAGTAAAAGTGGATTACGTGGTTGGTTCTGCCAATGCCTCTATTGCTCTTGATAAAATGAATGTACTTTATATCGGTGTTGATAACCCGGTAACCATTGCTGCCAGTGGTGGCGGTGATGATAAGGTGCAGGCGGTCCTTAGCGGCGGAGGTGGTAGCCTTACCCGTGTTGGACCAGGTAAATATATTGCCCGGGTAAACAGCATTACCGACGATGCCCGTATTACGGTAAATGTAGAGGGAAAAGTAGCCGGCGCTTCCCAGTTCAGGGTACGTACGGTTCCCGAGGCGCAGGCCTATGTGGGTAACCAGCCCAGTGGCGCTAATATAGCGGCCGGTGCCTTTAAAGCCCAGGCAGGGGTAGCAGCAGGTATCAAGAACTTCCCTTTTGAACTAGATTATAACGTATTGAGCTTTACATTTACCTGCGACACAGATGATGACATTGTGTCAATACCTGTAAGTGGAGCGCTCTTCCAGGGACCCGTTAAAAATGCCATCAACCAGTACGTAACGGCCGGAAGAATGGTTACTATTGACAATATCAGGGTAAAAGGGCCGGACGGACGTACTAATACAGCCCCTTCGCTCGTTTATTATATCAAATAAGTGTGCTATGAATAAGAATTTTGTAAAATATGGGTTTTGTGTTGTCCTGGCTGGTTTCCTGGCAGGAAGTGCTGATGCGCAGCGTACGCCCAAAAGAAGACCGGGGACCAACCCTACGACCCCAACAACAACGCCGACGGGTACCGACCAGCAGCAGAACAACAATACTCAGCAGCCCTCAGGATATGACCCTTACGCCAATGTTCCCATCACGTTTGACACTACGTCGATCGATAATGGCGTAAAAAAATCATTGCGTAATGATAACGCGTTTGATAAAACTAACCTGACTACAAGGACTCCTCTCCCTTACGAAAATTTACGCTGGGATGATGCCCTGTATGCTGAAAAAGTATGGAGGGAACTTGACCTGCGTGAAAAAATGAACAAGGTTTTTATGTATGAGGCAGTAGATGATAATGGCAGCCAGATTTTCATCAATATGTTGCTGAAAGGTATCAGGAATGGTGATGTAACTGCTTTCACTGACGATAGATTTACAACCCCTCTTACAGTTACAGACATAGAGCAAGCAACAGCGGGTCGTAACGATACAGTGGCCCAGTACGATCTTAAAGACATGACCAAGATCACCGGTTATGTGGTAACAAGATCGAGCTTTGATCCTAAAACAGTTACCAAACTTCGTTTAAAAGAAGAGTGGATCTTTGACCGCGAATCAAGTAAAATGTTCTGCAGAATCCTTGGAATCGGTATATTAAAGACAGAATATATTCCCAATACACAACCTCCTAAAGAAAGAGGTACTTCCTCCCTGTTCTGGGTATATTACCCGGATCTCCGCCCGATGCTTGCCAAAGCAGAGGTATATAACCCCAAGAACATGGGTCAAAGCCGGATGACCTGGGAAGAGTTATTCGAGAGCCGTATGTTCAGCAGCTATATCGTTAAATCAACGCTTGACAACCCGGCCAATAAGATGATCAAGAACTATATCAAGGACCCGATCCTGGCCCTGCTGGAAGGAGATAATATTAAAGAGAAGATCTTCAATTTTGAACAGGACCTCTGGTCGTACTAATACGAATCAAATCGTTCTTAAATAATTCGAAAAGCCCCTGTTTAGGGGCTTTTTTAATAACTAAGTGATTCATTGTTAATCAAAAAAAAGTTTCAAAAAACGTAAAAGTCCTATAGGGAAATCGGATTTAAGTTGTATTTTCGTCTCGGTTTTTCATAGGATATTGGATTTTAAAAACGGGGCTGAATTTCTATTCTGGCCCCATTTTTTTGCCCATACCTCACCCCCAATTACATCCGTTTTATAAAACGTATATATCCCAAAATCCCCCTCTCCATGTGGAGAGGGGGATTTTGATATTTTGCCCGTTCAATAAACAATTTAAGTGGGGGGTGAGGTTGGGGGGCTAAAATACTTCACCACCAGCCTGGCCTTACTGATACCGATTATTTTCCCGATCTCGATCTCTCCTTTCGCCTGCCGGATCGTTTCCTGTATGTTCTTTACCGACCTGAATTCTTTTAATAAAAGATCAGCTGTAGCCTTCCCGATCCCGGGAATATCTTCGAGTTCATTCTTAAACGTGCCTTTACTTCTTTTTTGCCGGTGAAAGCTGATACCAAAGCGATGGACTTCATCCCTGATACGACGGATGAATTTAAGACTCTCGCTGTTGTAAGGAAGTTTGAGAGAAGCAGAATCTCCTGCAAAGAAAAGTTCTTCCTCGTTTTTTGCCAGCCCCATTAACGTGGCTGCTCCATCCAATCCCAATTCTTTCATGGCATCTACAGCGGCGCTCAGTTGCCCTTTGCCTCCATCAATGACGATCAGTTGAGGGAAAGGCTGTTCTTCCTCTTTGAGCCGTTTGTAACGCCGGTACACCACTTCTTTCATCGTCGCAAAATCGTTGATCCCTTCAACTGTTTTCACATTGAAGTGCCGGTAATCCTTTTTACTGGGCTCGGCATTCTTAAAACAAACCATCGCCGAAACAGGATAACTTCCCTGGAAATTGGAGTTATCAAAACATTCTATATGCACCGGTAACTCTTTTAACTGAAGATCTGCCTGCAGTTTTTCCAATAGTCTTAGTTTATCCGGTTTTTTGATATTCAGTTGCAGCCGTTCTTTATTCTTCAGCTCATCGATAAAATGAGTCACATTTTTTTCGGAAAGGTCAAGGAGTTTTTTCCTGTCACCCCCTTTGGGTACCGTAACCAATATTTCATCCTGCGGGTATTCGACCGGGAAAGGAACAATGATCTCCGCGGCGTCGCTATTAAAGGTGGTTCTTAGCTGTGCAATGGAAAAACTAAGGATCTCTTCCACTGGTTCGCCGAGATGTGTCTCCACTTTATTTGTTTGCGTCTGTATGATGGCCCCGTTACGGACCATCAGGTAATTGACATAGGCCGTATCTTTTTCCTTCAGGATGGAGAACACATCCATGTTACCGGCCCGGGCATTGGCTACGACCGACCTTGACTGGTAGTTTTCGAGAAAGCTGATCTTCTTTTTTACCAGGTCAGCTTTCTCAAAAGCCAGTGCTGCCACCTGCTCTTTCATCTCTTCCTTAAAATGCCGGATCACAGGTCCCAGGTTGCCCCGCAGGAGGTTCTTAAGCTGGTCAAGGTTCTCTTTATAATCGGCGGCTGTCTGCAGTCCTTCACAGGGACCCTTGCAATTACCCAGGTGGTATTCCAGGCAAACCTTGAATTTACCCTTGCTTATATTGCTGTCGGTCAGGTTAAGCGAGCAATTCCTTAACTGGATCGTATGTTTGATGAATTGAAGCAGTTCCCGGACCTTCTTTACAGAAGTATAGGGACCGAGGTATTCCGAGCCGTCATCGATCTTATTACGGGTCAGGAAGACCCTGGGAAAGGGCTCGTTCCTGATCACGATATAGGGATAACTCTTATCGTCTTTCAGGTTGATATTAAACCGGGGCTGGAACTGCTTGATCAGGGTGTTCTCCAGGAGGAAAGCATCCTGCTCGGAATTGACAATGGTAAATTCGATATGAGCGATCCGATGGACCAGCTCATGGGTTTTATAACTGGTGAAAGTCTTTGTAAAGTACGAACTCACTCTTTTCCGCAGGTGTTTGGCCTTGCCTACATACAACAATTCCTTCCCGGCATCAAAATATTTATAAATACCTGGCTGCCCGGGTATGGTCGGGGCTATATGTTGAAATTCTGCTGCCGTCATTGATAGGTATCCTCGTTCCAGGTCACCCGGGTAATAGTAGTTATCTCTGGTTGACCGGGTTTCTGGCTACGCGTCACTACCTGGAAATATTTATCCATTTGCCAGAGCATATTTTTTTGTAAAAAACTGTCCCGGTTACTGATCTCCCGGATGATAATGATATTGTTGATCTTGGAATCATCTCCCGGCACTGGCGTGGCCAGCAACTCCTGCCGTTTGAACTCTTCCCTGGCCGGATCAATAGGAAGATAAGTGATGATGACGCGGTTCAGCATTTCGTCATAAATAGCGGGTTCCTCTTTATAGCGTTTGGCTACTTTGCTGTCGGAGAGATCAGGGATCTCCAGGAATTCTTTGGCTACCGCAGCAAACTGTTCCCGGGGAATATAAGTTGTATCATGGTGAAGACTGTCAGTAGAAACAACTTTCACGATTGAATAAAGTGATGTATCTATATGAGCTACCTGTTTCCTGATCAGGGATAGTACAGAAATGAATTTTTTATCCGGCTCCTTTTCTTTGTGGCGGCAGCAGGGTAACAGGATAACCGCGATCAGCCATAATATCAACCAGTTTTTCATACGCTAAAATTAATGTAAACCACCGATTGGCAGGAGTAAAAATGAATATCCCGTACCAGGTTAGCGATACGGGATATTTTCTAGCACAGCAGGCAGTTAGTGTCAGTTCTTAAGCATAAGGCCCAACTTTAAACCAAAATCAAAAAGGTGTTCTTTAACAGGGTATTTGGCCTGGAAACTGGATAGCCCCTGGTAGCGTACCTGCGGGCTGAGTCTCCAGTTGATTTTCCCTGTAGTATAACCTGTAAATATTTCAAAGCCGGTGTTTACATTCCATTTGCGGACCAGTGAAGGTACTTCCGCATAGTTCTTATAATCAGTTGAGATCAGGTAAGCCCGGTTACTTAAAATATAAGTCGGCTGAATGGTGGCCCCGACGCCAACATAAGATCTTTTATTGGTTGCCACTTTCCACTCAAGACCTACCGGAACGGAAGCAGATGTATACAGGTTCCGCAGCCAGTCAGCATGAGAAGAGCCGCCTGAATTACGGTAGTTGGTAAAAGTGGAGACCGTATTAGCGCCACCGGAAGCCGTACTGAGCGCGATCGTTGCTACTTCACTGGGGTAATTGAAAGCAAGAATATCATATTTACTTACATTGAACTGTAAGCCGGTTACGATCCTTAATCTTTTTGACAGGGGATAACCGGTAGCGAAACCTAATTGCATACCAATATCAGGCTTGTGCCGGACTACACTGTTCACATCCGTTGTCTGGTTGGTGGGCGAAGCCGTATAAGGACGTGAGGCATTTAGGAACTCCTCGTTCTCACTTAATTTACGATAGGTTACGGTGGGCGTAAAATATACCTGCCAGGATAATTTTTTTCTTAAGGAGTTATGCCTGTAGGAATTCAAAACACTTTCAATACTGAGGGGATAATTATCAGTCCTGTTCAGCGCAAAGTCTTTTTCGAATGCGGAGGTCAATTGATTCGCTTTATATTTTTCATCCTGCGCGGATGGAAAGATTATCTCTTTGTCAATCGTGGGTGCAGCAACCACCATATTTAAATTTACAGAAGGCTTATTCAGGGGCCTTATTACCGGTTGCGGTTTGCTGTTATTTACAATTACAGCAGGTTTTGAGATAGACTCAGGTTGTGTAAAATTCACAGAAGCGATCACAGGCTCAGTATAATCTTCGGGGCTGTTTTCCATATTCTCTTCTGGATCATCAATAACAGGAGTGTTACTGGTTCCTGACAGGAAGAGATCCTGCTGGAAGCGGGTGGCCGCAGTTACAAAGGCGGTTTTCTCATTGACCGGTTTGGCCTGGGCTATAACTATTTCAGCCGGCTTTTGCTGGTCATTAACGGCAGGTTTTGCCGAAACAGGAACACGCGCCGCGGTCTGCTTCCTGGCCGAAGGGCTGAGCATAACCCCTGTTACAGTAGCTGTTGTAAGCAATAGTAAAGCAAGCCCGATCCCATACCATCTTCTGCGTGTATGCAGCGTATTGTGTATACCCTTCCAAACCTTGTCGGAAGGAAACATCCGGTATTGGTCAGCATTTTGTTTTACAAACTGCTCAAAATCCCTGTTGTTAAACCTGTTCTCCATAACCAGTTGTCAATTTAGGGTACGGTTTAAAATTATCGCTGGCTAACGGCGGCAAGCCAATCAGTCTTTTCTTTTGGTTTGTGTAATAATCTTTTCCGTATCAAAATATCTTCAAGCATCGCCTTTGCCCTTGTATACTGGCTTCGGCTGGTGCTTTCTTCTATATCAAGCATATTGGCTATTTCCCTGTGACTGTATCCTTCCACTGCGTAAAGATTTAATACAGTTCTGTAACCAATCGGCAATAAGCGTATACATTCTACCACCTGTTTGGCCTGGATAATGGCCGGCACACTTTCTTCTCTTACCTGCACCCCGGTAGCGTGTATGATGTCCACGCTTTCATTGAACTTCTTGTTCTTTTTCAGGATATTGATACAGGTATGTACCACGATCCTCCTGACCCATCCTTCAAATGCTCCACGGTTCTCAAATGTGTGTATTTGTAAAAAAACCTTGATGAAACCTTCCTGGAGCATATCTTCCGCATCCTCCCGGTTGTGCGCAAAACGATAGCAAACAGCCAGCATCTTTGGACTGTACCTGTTGTACAGTTCGCGCTGGGCTGCGGCATCGTTGTTCAAACAACCTTTTAAAATGGCTTCCTCGGTCATAATTTCCTTTGGTTGCCCGTAATTTAGACAATTTTCCTGTACAAATGCTGCACACAATTGTAAAATATCCGGCCCGTTGACCTGGAAAAAAGGGAGTGAAAGCCCGGATTTTTAGATTTAAAGGGCGGTCCGGAGACAAGATGAAATTCCTACCTGCGGCTACAACAGGGAACCACGAACCCGGATTATGGCTTTTTTTTGCGAAGAAGACTATCAACAGGGTAACGTGCTTTCATCGTATCCATGACGGAATTTGCCCAGGCAATGATCTTGTTCTTTTCATCACTGTTAAGCTTGGCGTCCTTATGGATCCAGGTATAGGAATTGAGCGGCATTTTTCCTTCTTTCATCATTTCAATCACATCTTCCATTTTATGGTACTGGAAACGAAGGCTCTTATTTGTATACTCATCAAAGTTGATTCCCTTTTTCCCGTCTTTGATATGGTTGTCCAGCCACCAATGCACCGGTTGAATTTTTGAATACCAGGGATAACGGGTGTTATTGCTGTGGCAATCGTTGCAGGCTTTTGCCAGGATGGGTTTTACATCTGCCGGGATATTAAAAACATTCCCGATAAAATTCGGCTGGACTCCTTCTGCCTTATTTTTTTTCGGGTGTATGAACTGGATCACGATCAGCGCTACCAGTAATACCAGCATTATTTTCCTGAACATAAAAATGAGTTTTAATAAAATTATGGGTTAGTGATCAAAATATTCCCTGTCATTTCTTTGGGTATGGGCAGTCCCATCAGGGTGAGTATCGTAGGAGCGATATCTCCCAGTTTCCCATTCACCAGTTTGCCTCTCCAGGTTTGATCAATAATAAAAAAGGGAACGGGATTAAGTGTATGTGCAGTATTGGGTGAGCCATCTTCATTGATCATAAAATCCGAATTACCATGATCGGCCGTCAGGAATATAGTGTACCCGTTCTCAAGACCGGTAGTGACAACTTTTTCGACGCATTTGTCAACGGTTTCGGCAGCTTTGATAGCAGCGGTCCAGACACCGGTATGACCCACCATATCTGTATTGGCATAATTGAGACAGATAAAATCGGCTGTTTTATTTTTTATCTCGGGGATTAATGCATCTGTAAGTTCATAGGCACTCATTTCCGGCTGCAGGTCATAAGTGGCCACTTTAGGTGAAGGGATCATGATCCTTTTCTCTCCTTCAAAAGGAATTTCTCTTCCTCCGCTGAAAAAAAACGTTACATGCGGGTATTTTTCAGTCTCGGCTATGCGGAGTTGTTTTAATCCCTGCTGCTGCAGTATCTCACCAAGCGTATTCACCAGGTTGTCATTATCAAAGATGATGTGTACATTTTTAAAAGTATGGTCATACCCAGTCATCGTTGTGTAGTCGAGTGCTAATTTTTTCATCCCGAATTCAGGCAGATCAGTTTGCGTCAGCACCTGTGTAATCTCCCGGCAGCGGTCGGTGCGGAAATTGAAACAGATAGCGACATCCCCATCCTGTATTGTAGCCAAAGGCTGTTGTCCTTCATCCAGGATTACTACAGGTTTGATGAATTCGTCCGTGATATTATTGCGGTAAGAATTTTCAACGGCTGCAATAGCATCGGTTGCTTTTTCACCTCTTCCATTTACGAGAGCATCATAGGCGAGCTTTACTCTTTCCCAGCGTTTATCACGGTCCATAGAAAAATAACGGCCACTAACGGTTGCGATCTTTCCTACTGCCTGGTTCAGGTGCAATTGCAGGTCCCTGATAAAACCCAGGCCGCTTTTAGGATCACAATCACGGCCATCTGTAAACGCATGAATAAAAACATTCTCCAGTTTTTCTTTTTGACAGAGATCTATGATCGCTTCCAGGTGACGGATATGTGAATGCACGCCGCCATCACTTACTAATCCAATTAAATGAAGAGGTTTTTTATTGTCTTTAGCATAGCGGATCGCCCGGAGTAATACTTCATTTTTTGCAAAAGAACCATCTCTCACCGCTACATTGATCCTTTGCAATTCCTGGTATACCACCCGGCCTGCGCCCAGGTTCAAATGCCCCACTTCCGAATTTCCCATCTGTCCATCCGGCAGTCCTACTGCCTCTCCACAGGTGACCAGCGTAGTATTAGGATATTGTTGATATAAAGATTTTGTAAAGGGAACATTCGCATGTTGTATCGCATCTGCCGAAGCAACTTTCCCCAGCCCCCAGCCGTCCATGATGACCAGTATTATCTTTTTTTGAGCCATTTTTTTATTAACATTTTGAGAAAAGGATAAATCCACTCATTTTCAGGTAAGAATGGCAGTCCGCCCCCTGTAAAACTACATTCAAATCTCCTATTTGCCAGCCCTTATTCGGAAAAACTGCTGGTTTTTAGTACTTTAGTAATCATTAAACAACCAGGTTTACCTGTGGCATGTTTTTAGATTAATGACTCTGTGAAAACAAATTTATATGAAAGCTTTATTTACAACATTGATGATTGGTTCGGTTTTGCTGCTTTCCTCCTTTAAGCTGCAAAGCAATATCGATGAAGTGATCGGGGCACTCCGTTCGGGTAATTCCGCACAGCTTTCCGGTTATTTTGACGATAACGTGGAGCTCACCCTCCCCGATAAAAGCGATAGTTACAGCAAGGCCCAGGCCCAGCTGATCGTAAAGGATTTCTTTGGCAATAACGGGATAAAAGGATTCGAACTGAAACATAAAGGCGATTCCCCCGGCGGCCATTTCTGTATCGGTACCCTGCAAACAAATGCCGGTAATTTCCGTACTAATGTTTTTATGAAAATTAAGAACGGAAGAGAAGTGGTGAAAGAGATCCGCTTCCAGTCCATTGACTAGATCCCAAGAAAATATTCCTGGAAGCCCACCGGTTATAACCGGTGGGCTTCTTTATTTTTGCAGGGATGAATTATGATGAACAACTGGAGCATCTTATCAGGGAAGCCCTGCAGGAGGATGTCGGCACCGGCGATCACTCCACCCTCGCTTCGATTCCTGCAACTGCAAAAGGAAAAGCAGTACTCAAGATAAAAGAGCCCGGTATCCTGGCCGGTATGAAAGTGGCAGAAAAAATATTCAGTTATAAAGAAGCTGGTTCTGTATTTATTCCTTTCAAGAAGGACGGCGATAGGATGGCGGTTGGGGAAAAAGCTTTTGAAGTCGAAGCGCTGGTATATACGATCCTGCAATGCGAGCGGCTGGTACTTAACTGTATGCAGCGGATGAGCGGGATCGCCACCCTAACAAAACAATACACCGATAAGCTGAAAGGTTACACCACAAAACTCCTCGATACCCGGAAGACCACTCCCAATTTCCGTTTACTGGAAAAAGAGGCGGTCCGTATCGGTGGCGGTGTTAATCACCGCTTTGGCTTGTATGATATGATTATGCTCAAGGATAACCATATCGATTATTGCGGGGGAATCGAAAAAGCAATTGATAAGGCATGGGAATATGTCCAGCTAAAGGAGCCTTCCTTAAAAATAGAAGTGGAAACAAGGACGCTGGAGGATGTAAAAAAAGTGATGGCTATGGGAAAAGGAAAGGTCCTGCGGATCATGCTGGATAATTTCAGGCCGGAACAGGTCACCGAAGCGGTGCAATTGATAGGGGAGGATTTTGAAACAGAAGCCAGCGGCGGTATCAACCTGGACAATATTGTAGACTATGCAAAAACAGGTGTTGATTTTGTAAGTGTGGGTGCGTTGATACACCAGGCAAGAAGTTTGGACCTGAGTTTAAAGGCAGTATTGATTTGATGATTTGAAAATGAGGCGATTTGAAAATGCGGGAATGTGATCAATTGATGATTTGAAAAATGAAGGGGAATTTTTGAAATATATGAGCAAGAAGAAGAAGCCTGATACAAGGGGTTTTGTTTACAGCACCGATCCCGATTTTTCTTTTGAAGAAGAACCAGCAAGCTTAATAACAGCAGCTCCTGCACAACAGAAACTGAAAGTGAAGCTGGATACAAAACACCGGGCGGGTAAAGCCGTTACGCTGATCGAAGGATTTGCCGGTAAGGAGGAAGATCTCCAGGAGTTGGGAAAAAAACTGAAATCATTTTGTGGCACCGGTGGTTCAGCGAAAGGGGGTGAAATTATTGTACAGGGTGACCAGCGGGAGAAAGTGATCCTGTGGTTACAGAACAATGGTTATAAGCAATCCAAAAAAACCTGATGAGTTTCTTGTCCCGGGAATATAAGACTCAGCCGGTAAACCCGTTTTTCCGGTGACTGCCGTCACAATAGGGTTTGTTATTCGAAGCGCCGCAACGGCATAAAGCGACTGTGCCCGTTTTAGTTTCTTCTTTTCCATCATGATGTACAACCAGGCATTCAGTTTTGATGAGATAAGGACCGTTGGGGGTAACTTCTATCCTGAGCATATTGGCGGATTCCGCCACAATTTTATCAGCCGGTTCGTTCGCAACAGCTTCTGTATTGAGGAAATAGCTCAGCGCGCCGCTGGGGCATTTTCTCACCTGTTCAATGATCCTTTCTGTTGTCGCCCCTTCCATTTTAACCCAGGGCCTTTCTTTGGGGTTGAACACTTCGATCAATCCCTTCCAGCATATGGTAGAGTGAATGCAAACGTTAGGTTTCCAGACCACAGTTATTTCGTCATTCGTGTATTTTATTGTATCCAAAGACATGAAAGTTTATAGTTTATCGTTTGTGGTTTATTGTTGAAACCCTATAGCACAAATTACACTACTGTCACGGGAACTCACTAGGATGACTATTCCAATATAAATAGATTATAAAACCCAATAAAAAAACTTCAAATTAAAGAACCATAAACTCTTACTGTTTATGGTTTTGAGTTTATTGTTTGAACCCGATAGTTCAAGTTACACTAGTGTCCCCGAAACTCACTAGGATGACTATTCCAATATAAACAAATTATAAAACCCAATAAAAAACTTCAAATTAAAGAACCATAAACTATAAACCATAAACCACAAACTCTACTGTCCTTGTGCCTGGGAATAGCCTTTCACATTTCCCCACATATTCAATAACTCGAAAGAACAGATCTTAAAATTACCACTCATGCTCACATACAGACCGATAACATCCTGCTGGTTCAGTGGCTCATCGCTGATACTTTCAAAACGGACATTGTACTGGTTTACCAGGTTGGTATAAACAGACCCTGTGGGCCACACCTGGGTGCCGCGGTTGCTGATATTTACGAGGTTGAACTTCACGCCTGCATGCCGTTTACATTTTTCAGCAATGGCAGCGGGCTGTTCCCCGCTTTCTATAAAAAGATCAACCCCCACGATCTTTTCGTCTTCGCCTTCTTTCGAAATCATCATGGGATTTGTCTCCAGCTTTAAAGGAGCGGGTGTGCCGGGTTTGTTCGCAATGATCTCGCGGGCACCCAGCTCAGGGTTTTTTCCAAAATTGCTGATGATGGCTTCCGCGAATTGTGTTGTGTTCACAGAAGGTTTTGTTTTGTCGCCAAAATCCCCGGTATGAACACCATTCTCCAGGGTATAGAGAAGGGCATTCTCGATAAGAGCGGCATTTTCTGTCAGCCCGAGGTGCCGGAGCATCGCAAGACCACTCAACAGCAGGGCAGTGGGATTGGCGATATTTTTTCCTGCAATATCCGGTGCGGTTCCATGTACTGCTTCGAAGATGGAAATATGATCGCCGATATTGGCGGAGGGAGCAAAACCCAAACCGCCGACAAGACCCGCACAGAGATCAGAAACAATATCACCTTGCAAATTGGTCAGGACTAATACATCAAACAAGTCAGGTCTTGTCACGAGCTTCATACAGAGGTCATCCACGATAATATCATCCGATTTTATTTCAGGATATTCGTTGGCCACTTCCTGGAAACACTCCAGGAACAAACCATCAGTTATCTTCATGATATTGGCTTTGTGAACACAGGTAATACGGCTTGCTTTTTTTTGCCGGGCCATTTCAAAAGCGTAACGGATCACCTGCATACTTCCCGGGCGGGTGATAAAACGGCGGCTCAATGCCACATCATGGGTGAGCATGTGTTCAATACCACCGTAAGTATCTTCAATATTTTCTCTTACCACTGTTATATCAATTGGTATCCCTGCATTACTAAAAACAGTATCCACACCATGCAGGGTCCTGAAATCTCTTTTATTAGCAAAGGTGTTCCAGGTCTTGCGTGCGGTTACATTGATGCTTTTTACACCTTTTCCTTTGGGGGTTTCCATGGGTCCTTTGAAAAGCAGGCCCAACTCTTCGATAGTTACTTTGGCCCCTGGTGTCATACCGTTATTAAAACCTTTATCAAATACCCATTTACCCATTTCCACGTATTCGTATTCAAGAGGTACTTTATTAGCTGTAAATATCTTCAGGACAGCCTCCATGATTTCCGGGCCAATACCATCGCCTTTTGCGACCGCTATCTTCATAATAAATGATTTATTCTTTGAGCCGCAAAATTAAGCCGGAAAGGCCTATTTCAGCGTTAAATAAGGCCCGGCTTTGTATTGCTGGTAATTTGTTTATTTTTACTTCATGACCAGCATGATATCCGAAGGCGTGAAAGTGAGTGTGGAAACATTCTACCAGGCGGATTACAGTAACCCGCTACAGTCAGAATTCATGTTTGCCTACCGCATCAGCCTTGAAAATCACAATGCTTTCCCCGTAAAACTTCACCGCCGTCACTGGTTTATTTTTGACAGTAATGGCAGTCACCGCGAAGTGGAAGGCGAAGGAGTTGTGGGTGTACAGCCAACCCTGCAGCCGGGCGAGAATTACCAGTATGTCAGCGGTTGCAACCTCCGCACCGAAATGGGCCGTATGAACGGGACTTACCAGATGGAGAACCTTCACAGCAAAACGATGTTCGATGTCAGTATCCCTTCTTTCGAGATGATCGTGCCAATGAAGAATAATTAGCAGCTTTATCCTCAAGAGCCTGCTTGTATTTAAGAATTGATAATTAGCAACAAATACAAAACATTTGGCCAGCGAATATTAGCAGGTATTATTGATGGCCTGGTATTTCTGCCAGTTTATATTATTGGAGAGATATTTCCGGACAAAGACAATAAGTGGGTATTTGTAGGCCTTAATCTTTTCTCCAACTTTTCCTGGATACTATACTATGTAATAGGACATGGAAAATTTGGCCAGACGGTTGGAAAAAAAGTTATGAAAATAAAAGTCTTCAGCATTGATGAAAAAGAACTTATTGGTTATAAAAGAGCCTTTCTGCGGGAAAGCATCTGGTTCTTTATAAATCTGGCTTTAATTGCCTCGTTGATCTTTAACCGCGACATCACTTATCTAAGTGAAGAAACCAATATCCACTATGGAAAATATGCGTTGATCATATCTTCCTCATTGGTGCTCATCGAAATAATCATAATGTTCTCCAACCCCAAACGCCGTGCTTTACATGATTTTCTTGGGGGTTCTGTAGTCATAGATCTGAAGGAAGCAGAAAAAGAAAAATTGAGTAAAATAATTAACTAATCTTCCTTGTCCTCTCTTTCATAAGGGCAATCGCTTCTTCACGCGACTGAAAAATAGTACCATTGATATTGACCAGGTTATCGGCGAGTTTATCATAACGCTTGGTCAGCAGCCAGGTAAAAATATGGAGGTAGTGAATGCCATCAAATACAATGGCCTTATTGGCGGCGAACTCATCTTTCCTTTTTAAGAACTCACCCGGCATTTCTGTGTAATGCATCCCCGGGCGCAGGTGGTGTATGATATGGTAACCATCGTTCCAGCAGGTCTTGTTATAAACAGTATTGATGCAGTTGATGGAACTGGTATAGAGATTCTCCGGGTCCCGGGCATCAATAAAGGAATGTTGCGTCCAGTTACCCAGCATCATCACCAGTCTTGCAAACAATAAGGGAACAATAAAGACAAGCATGGTTGCTTTTAAATTTACAAAACACATGGCAATACAAAAAGCCATGTAAATGTATTCGCCCGCTGTAAGCCGCTGGTATAATTTTGTTCTCTTCCGGTTGAATAAATAGCGGATGGTATTAATAACGCCCACAGAAATGAATTTGAAAAAATACGCCAGGAATCCCCACACACTGTCACGCTGGTAGCCCATTGTGCTGCTGGTATCATCCGGCATATTGTTCTCAATATGATGCATTCCCATGTGGTGACTGAAATATCCTTCGGGAGCATGACCAAACAGGGGGCAAAGTATCCACGTGATATAAGCAAGAAGGGGCTTCTGGTAAGGTGTTTTAAAAGTTTTGCGGTGGCAAAGACAGTGAAACATCAGGCCAAACCTTCCTTTAAAATATAACTGGGAAACATAAAAATAAGGAACAGCAAGGGCCCACCACCACCATCCTGTTAATAGAGGCGTAAACAAAAGAACGGCCACCGGTAAAACAAGCAGGTGGATCTTTGTGAGCAAATAAATAAAGGGAAGATCTCTTTTATCGAGCATGATGCGCAGCCACAGTTTTTCATATAAACTGAACTTTTCTTTGGGCGTATAAACCGGGTCTGTAAGTGTTAAGGGAAATGCCTTCATGATTCCGGTAAAAATAGGAAAATTATCATCCTGGAGGCATGACTGTAGAGGATATACCTCAAAAAATAACGCAAGGTTAAACTGTTCCCAAAACTTTTTTTATTTGGGCTTGTATTTGGCCTCATCCAGTATCTTTTTCGGGGAAGTCCGCATGATCTCTGCAGGTGTCATGCCGGGGTTTTTGCTAACGAATTTTTTTACGATCTGCCAGCCGATCCACTGCCCGATATTGCCGGGTGAGAAATCGGGGGAAAAACCCTGTGTAAAAGGGCTTTCGCCTATATAGGTTTGGATGGTGGCGGGACTAAGCGAATACAAATCTTCATTCTTAATAATATAACTCCAGATCAATCCTTCGTTTTCTGTACACCAGTTTAACTGCTGTTCTGTATAACCGGTCTTTACAGAGTCAGGAGTAGCCGGAAGGAATTTATCAAGCAGGTACCATTGTTTACCCCGCCCGATCATTTGTTCAATCAATGGTTTCCCTCCGCTATTATCGGGGAAAATATCTGCGACGACCAGTTGCAGGGCATCAGCAATGATATACTCTTTGCTGAACCGCCTGCTGCGATAAGAAGGAGCTACATTTTCTATAAAAAAAGGGTCATGGTAGACAGAGAAATCCTTGCCCAGGTAGAATTGTAAACTGATCCCAAGGAGTTCCGGTCCCAGGAAATCAGGTGTCGGGCCCGTTTCGGATTGTGCCATCGCATCCACGGGACCCGCGATTGTATAGACAACTGGTACTTTATAATCGGGGAAATAATAGTTCACAAACCGGAATGCATTCCTAAGGTCTTTTTCGAGGTCGCCGGTGTTCTTAAAAACCCTGTTAACTGTATCATGAAGTCCTGCACTCAGGTGAATGAACCGCTTTACCCCTTGCAGGGTTGAGCTAGAGTCAAGCCCTAGGATATTCTGGAGAAAGATCGTAGTAAGAGAGGGGTATTTTTTATGGAGTTCATTTAACCCCGGCAACACATTATTACTGTCGATGGAGAAAAAATCCCTGTCAAATCTTTCCAGTTTCAGGTTTATACTGACGCCGGAAACATCGGGTATATTCTTTTTATCCCTGCAGGCGAAGAAGCAAGCAGCCACCAGCAAAAAAAGACCTGTTTTTTTCATTGTCATTGTAAACGTTAAGCTGTTCAAATTGTTGCGCCGCGAAGATACCACGCAAAAACAGCCCAAAAAATTTGCGTAAATTTGTATCATGCGAATCGCTTTAGCCCAGCAGAATTACCATATTGGTAATTTTGAGGACAACACCCGTAAGATCCTTGCAGGCATTGAATGGGCCAAACAACAGGGAGCCGAACTGGTCCTTTTCTCCGAACTCTGCGTTTGCGGTTACCCGCCCCGGGATTTCCTGGAGTTTGATGATTTTATTAATAAGTGTAACCAGGCCATCGATACAATCAAAGAACAGGCAGACACGATCGGGGTTATAATAGGAGCGCCTGACCGGAACCCTGTAAAGGAAGGAAAGGATCTTTTCAACGCGGCCTATTTATTATATGAAAAAGAAATAAAAGGAATCGCGCATAAGACCTGCCTGCCCAACTATGATGTATTTGATGAATACCGGTACTTCGAACCTGCTTATAGCTGGGATATCATCCCCTTCAAAGGAAAAAGACTGGCTATAACGATCTGCGAGGACATCTGGAACCTTGGCGATAACCCGCTCTACCGGCACTGCCCGATGGATGAACTGATGAAGCAGCAGCCGGACATTATGCTTAATATATCGGCTTCACCGTTTGATTATACCCATGTAGAGGATCGGAAGGCGATCATTAAATTAAATACCGCCAAGTATAAATTACCCATGTTGTATTGCAATTGCGTGGGAAGCCAGACAGAAATTGTTTTTGACGGCGGCTCCCTTGTATTTGACAAGCAGGCCAACCTCATCAAACAATTACCGCTTTTTGAAGAAGCGATGGAAGTTTTTGACCTGGAAGATGACGGGACTTTTAAACTGCCTGTCAGCAGCCCTGCCAGTGAACTTCCCGATGCGGAATTCAACCCCCAGGTACTGGAATATAACCTTTGTACGGCGGAGATACATGATGCCATTATTATGGCCATAAAAGATTATTTCACCAAAATGGGTTTTACAAAAGCTATCCTGGGAAGCAGCGGTGGCATTGACAGTGCAGTAACACTTGTCCTGGCCTGCAGGGCGCTTGGCAAAGAAAATGTAAGGGCGTTATTAATGCCATCGCCTTATTCAACAGGACACTCGGTTAGTGACGCAGAACAATTAAGTAAGACCCTGGGTAATCCCTATGATATTGTCCCTATTAAAAATATCTATGAAAGTTTTTTGACCGGATTAAAACCTTTCTATAAGGACCTGCCTTTTAATGTAGCGGAAGAAAATATCCAGGCAAGAACAAGAGGAAACCTGCTGATGGCGATGGCCAATAAATTCGGGTATATCTTACTCAACACCTCCAATAAGAGTGAACTCGCTACGGGTTATGGAACATTGTATGGTGATATGGCCGGGGGGCTGGGTGTGCTGGGTGATTGTTATAAAATGCAGGTATATGCACTGGCTAATTTTATTAACCGGGAAAAAGAAATAATTCCTTCCTCTATTATTACGAAGCCTCCTTCCGCTGAATTGAGACCCGGTCAGAAAGATGCCGATTCTTTACCCGAATATGGGATACTGGATAAGGTATTATACCAGTATATTGAAAGGAGACAGGGACCCAGGGAGATCAAAGCGCAGGGTTTTGATGCTGCTCTCGTGGACCGGGTATTAAAAATGGTGAATATGAACGAGTATAAACGTAACCAGTTTTGTCCCATCATCCGCATTTCTCCCAAAGCCTTTGGAATAGGCAGAAGAATGCCGATCGTTGGAAAATATCTTTCCTGATCTTTTAATGATGGAAGGTAATATTTATCAGGATCGTTGGTCCAACCGTAGGTGTATATGAAGCCTGGAGTACCAACAGCGTTTCAGAAATCGATATGACAGTAAAATCATTCCCGGTACCTGGATATAAAGGCGTATTCACGTGAAGGATCGTTTCACCATTTGTAAAACTCCAGGTAAAGGTTATGGGTTCAGGGGGTGAGCAGGCAATAGCTCCTTCCGTTACAGTACCGCCACCTGCAGATGTAAAGGTGATGATATTATCTTTCCGGCAAGTCTTAAAGGGGGGATCCTGGTTTGAGACATCAGTTGAGCCCCAAAAAGCCGATTGGAATATCCAGCTGCTTTGTGTTACCAGCTGAGTTTTAGTTTTTGCAGGGGCGTCGTCTTTCTTATCACAGGAAGAAATAAGAAGGAATAAACTGGCGGTTAGAAATGCTAATAATGGTAAGACTTGCTTTTTCATATACAATGGATTATTTACACAAAATAAGTAAACTTTTGATGATTTATAAGGTAGAATTACTCTAAAATGGTGCCAGAAAGCCCGCCGGTCGTCATATCGGCAGGTAATTTGCTAATGGCAAGTTCGTATTTTGCGTACACTAAATAATTCCCATGTTTAAAACCGCAGAGGATATCAGGCTGCTGAATGAACGGATCAGCCAGGCCGGCCAGTTCACCGATAAATTAAGAGAAGAGATAAGCCATGTAATTATCGGACAAAATCATATGCTCGACCGGCTCCTGATCGGGTTGCTCAGTAACGGGCATGTGCTGCTGGAAGGAGTACCAGGGCTTGCAAAAACACTGTCTATCAAATCACTTGCACAGGCGATCCATGCAAAATTCAGCCGCATACAATTTACACCCGACCTGCTGCCTGCTGATGTAATAGGTACGATGATCTACAACCAGCAAAAAAATGAATTCATTGTCCGGAAGGGACCCATATTCGCCAACTTTATCCTGGCCGATGAGATCAACAGGGCTCCCGCAAAAGTACAGAGTGCCTTACTCGAAGCCATGCAGGAAAGACAGGTCACCATCGGGGAGAATACGTATAAGTTAGATGAGCCATTTCTTGTATTGGCCACACAGAATCCATTGGAACAGGAAGGCACTTATCCCTTGCCCGAAGCGCAGGTCGATCGTTTCATCATGAAGGTCATCGTTGATTATCCTACGATGAAGGAAGAGCAACTGGTTCTCCGGCAGAATATCCAGGGAGAGTTTGCTACAATCAAACAAGTGGTTTCGACACAGGAAGTGATCAATGCCAAAAACCTTACGCGGCAGATTTACATGGACGAAAAGATTGAACAATATATCCTTGACATCGTGTTTGCGACAAGAAAGCCGGAGGAGTATAAACTTGAAAAACTGAAGCCGCTTATCTCTTACGGGGCTTCGCCAAGGGGTAGTATCAATCTTGGACTGGCGGCGAAAGCACAGGCTTTTTTAAACAAGCGGGGTTTTGTTATTCCGGAAGATGTGCGAAGTATTTGTAAAGATGTACTCCGGCACCGGATCGGGCTTACTTATGAAGCCGAGGCGGAAAATGTAAAAGTGGAAGATGTGATCGAAGATGTATTGAAACAAATCAATGTTCCGTAAAGAGAAAGCAGATTGTTATGATGGTTAAGATGGTCAGGATCATTTGCTTTAATCATAAGAATCATAAAATCTGCGTTCCACTATATAAATCATAAAAATCAGCGTTCCATTTGCTCACAACAGCAGAAATAATAAAAAAAGTAAGAGAGCTTGAAATAAAAAGCAAAAAACTGACCAGTGATCTGTTCACAGGCGAATACCACAGTGCTTTTAAAGGCAAGGGTATGTCCTTTAAAGAAGTAAGGGAGTATGCAGCGGGAGATGATATCCGGTTTATCGACTGGAATGTTTCCGCCCGGTTTGGACATCCTTTCAGCAAGGTCTTCGAAGAAGAGCGGGAACTGACCGTAATGCTGCTGGTAGATATAAGTTCGAGCTCTTTGTTTGGTACAAGCTATGCCAGGAAAAAAGATATTATTACCGAGATGGCTGCTGTACTTAGTTTTTCAGCTGTCAATAATGCGGATAAGATCGGGGTAATCTTTTACAGCGATATCGTGGAAGCTTATATCCCGCCCAAGAAAGGAAAACAGCATGCCTTGTATATTGTAAGAGAGTTACTGAGCAAGGAACCTAAAGGCAAGGGAACGGATGTCAGCAAAGCGCTCCGTTATTTTAATAATTCCACCAAGCAAAAAAGCATTGCTTTTATTTTAAGTGATTTCCTGGATGCTAATTATGAAGATGCGTTAAGGATCGCCGGGAAAAAACATGATGTGATCGGTATCAAGTTATATGATAAAATGGACCAACACTTACCCAATGCAGGGCTGCTCCAGGTCCAGGACCTGGAGAACGGGCAGGTAAAATGGGTGGACAGCAGTGATAGTTTTGTCAGGTATAGTTATGAACAGGAATTTTTCAGGGTAACAGCCTACAGCACCCAGGCATTTAAAAAAGCGGGAAGCGACCTGCTGCACGTTAGAACAGGTGATGATTATGTCAGGGTATTGCAGCGATTCTTCCTCAGCCGGAACAGATGATAAAATGATCTTCTCCAGGATAATATTTTGCCTTCTTTTTTCTCTTAGTGCCTTCTTGGGTAAAGCCCAGTTCGTTGCAACTATAAAAGCATCTGTTGACAAGAACCGAATACTTATCGGGGAGCCCTTTGTATTAACTGTTGAAGCAGGGCTTTCTGCAGACCTTGCTATAAAATTTATTTCGGTTGACAGCATTCCACATTTTGAACTGCTGGAGACACTTGCAATCGACACAACAATTAAGGAAGGTATTCTGTATATCCGGGGGTTGTACCGGATCACCAGTTTTGATTCCGGTCATTGGGTCATCCCATCTTTTAGTTTGAGCAAGACGGTAAAAACAGATACGATCCCCATTGATATTGTATTTTCTGAATTCGATCCCAACCAGCCCTACCATGATATAAAAGATATTCTTGAAGTAGAGCCTGCAAAAAAGAAACAATGGTGGTGGTATATTGGCGGGGGGATACTGCTGCTGGTATTGCTGCTTACCTGGCTCTTGCGTAAGAAAAAACCGGTAATGGTTGTTAAACCGGCTGTCGTTATTGATCCCTTCGAGGAAGCCATGAGACAACTGGCCCAATTAAAGAAAGAAAAACCCGACACGAAAAATTATTACTCAACACTCACGGATATTTTCCGGTTGTATGTTTTCAGGAAAAAAGGAATTCTATCACTTCAAAAAACGACCGGGGACCTTGTAATTCGTTTACGCGATCTTGACCTGGATAAAGATCAATTTAATAAACTTTCACAATCACTGCAATTGAGCGACTTTGTAAAATTCGCTAAATATATACCGTCACCGGAAGATGATATACAGGCGTTTTCAACTATCGGGAGATCAATTGAAGCCATAGAACAAAAAAAAGATGCTGTATAACTGGATAAAGGATATGGATTTTGCTTATCCCCTTGTATTTGGGTTATTTATCCTTGTGCCATTACTAAGCTGGTGGTATGCCAAAAAAGCGACAAAGCAACAATCTTCGATAAAAGTATCTTCCATTTATGCCTTCACCGTATCTTCCTGGAAGAATCGTTTTCGGCACCTGCCATTTATATTACGCCTGCTGGCTATTTGTTGTTTAATCGTAGCCCTGGCCCGGCCGCAAAAAAGGGACGACCAGCAGCGTACCGAAGGTGAAGGAATAGATATCGTGCTGTGCATGGATGTCAGCGGTAGTATGGGATCAAGGGATATTCTTCCCTCGAGGATGGAAGTGGCTAAACAAGTGGCGGAAGAATTTGTACGCAGCCGTCCCGTCGACCGGATCGGGCTGGTGATCTTTTCAGGCGAAAGCTTTACCCAATGTCCCATTACCGGGGACAGGAATACATTGATCTCGCAGATACAGACGCTGGAAAGCCGGAAATACCTGAAAGACGGGACCGTGATCGGGGAAGGATTGGCAACAGCCGTTGACAGGCTTACTCAAAGTGATTCCAAAAGCAAAGTGATCATCCTGATTACGGATGGAAAAGAAGATGCGCCAGATACAAGGCTGATCGATCCGTTGACAGCACTCGAAATCGCCAAATCAAAAAAAGTAAAAGTCTACACGATCGGAATGGGTGCACAGCCTTCCACCATCGTTGAGATAACCGGCGCCAGGAGCCGCCAGCAAAACCCCAATATTGATTTTATTGATGAAGAACTTTTAAGAAAGATCGCGAATGAAACGGGGGGCCAGTACTTCCGTGCAAAGGATAAAGAAGGCCTGCAGCATACGTATAACGAGATCAACCAGCTGGAGAGATCGACCATGGAGATCACTTCGTTCCGGCGCTATGAAGAAAGATTCCTTCCTTTTGTGCTGGCAGCGCTGGGTTTATTATTGCTGGAAGTTTTATTGCGGTTTACGTTATTCAGAAAATTCCCCTGATCATTTTTCATTCCTGTAAATTAGCGACCTGATGAAAGCTATTGTATATAAATCAACGGGAAGCTGGTATGTAGTAAAGGATCTAAGCGGGAAATTTCACAATGCCCGGATAAAAGGAGTACTGAAGATCGATGATATTACTTCCACCAATCCCGTGGCTGTGGGTGATGAAGTAGATATCGATATTGAAAACGAGCAGGAGAACACCGCTATGATCACGGCTATCAGCGATCGCCATAATTATATCAACCGGCAATCCCCCCGGCATAAATACCAGCACCATATCATAGCGGCCAACCTTGACCAGTCTATGCTGGTGGCTACGCTGAAAGAGCCCCGCACTTCGCAGGGTTTTATTGATCGTTTCCTGGTGGCTTCAGAGATGTACCATGTTACCCCCTTTATCGTCTTTAATAAATCCGACCTGTACAGGAACAAGGAAATGGACAAATTTAAAAATTGGGGACAGATGTACGAGGCGATCGGTTACCGGGTCTTCCTGGTCAGCGCGGAGAAAAAAGAAGGCATGGAGGAAGTGCTGGACCTGCTGAAAGATAAAACGACATTGATCAGTGGTCATAGCGGGGTAGGGAAATCTTCTATGCTGAATGTGATCTTCCCCGAAATGAATTTAAAGACACAGGATGTGAGCGGCTGGAGCGGCAAGGGACAGCATACGACAACTTTTGCGGAAATGTATGACCTTCCTTTTGGCGGAAGGATCATTGATACACCGGGAATGCGTGAATTCGGGCTGGTGGATATATCCAAACAGGAACTGTCACATTATTTCCCGGAGATGAGGGACCGGTTGAACAACTGCCAATTCAATAATTGTTTACATTATAATGAGCCGGCTTGTGCAATCAAAGAAGCGGTAAACAATGAAGAAATTCACGAGGACAGGTATGTGAGTTATCTCAGCATACTTGATTCGGTCGGGGAAACATCATACTGATCTCAGGCAATATTCCTTCTTCCCTCATTAAATAATTTATTTTCCAGGATACCTGCTAATTCGATCACTGCTTTGTTGTCCTTGTTAAGGGCGTCACGGGTCTTTGTCGGGAAAATAGAAATACCGTTGTAGATGCTGTAGTGAAGGGTGATGTTATGACCTTTAAAGCGGAATTCCCAGTCGATGGCGTCGAAATCATCTTCTTTGTGGGAGAAGTTCACTTTAAAGTCATTACTGAGGATGTCAGCTACATGGTAGAACTGCTTTAACCCGCCGTCATCGGCAATGACGGCTTCGGTACAGCCTAAAGTGGTTCGTAGGGTGAGGCTCATGGTGTAAGGGTTTAATGTTATTCATAGGACTGGATTGAAACTTGATTTGCTGCATGTTAATAGAAAATTAACTACGGAATTTTTTGGCTTTTTTTACGGACTTCATCGCATCGGGGTCACCACTGAGTATTTTCTCAGCCCCCACATTCTTTCCGTTACTTGGGCAACCGGTCTTGGCCTTGTGGTGGAAAATGCTGCTTAATTTACCACAGGAAGAAAGAGCAATAGCCAGGCTCAACGTGACCGCAAAAAATCGTAGGTTTTTCATAATTGACTGCTTACTTATTAATAACGAATTTACCTGTTTCCAATTGCTTTTACTATAGGAAACTTACGATTAAGGAGGAATGGTTCAAGACCGTCAGAAACTGCTGGTAGCTAATAGCTAACAGCTTATGCCTTCTCCCTGAACCAGTCGGCGTACCGTACATAATTATTGGCAATCCGGCCGATCTCACCGTTGATCATCTCTTCCGGGATATCCTTTACTTTTTTGGCCGGTACCCCTGCATAAATACTTCCTGGTTCACAAATGGTATTTTCCAGAACGACAGATCCTGCTGCGATAATCGTATTGCTGTGCACTACAGCCTTATCCATCACGATCGCGCCCATCCCGATCAGTACATTATCATGCAGGGTGCATCCATGAACGATAGCATGGTGTCCTATCGAGACATTGTTCCCGATCGTGGTGCCGCATTTTTGAAAAGTGCAATGGATGCAGGCACCATCCTGTACATTTACTTTATTGCCCATTCTTATAAAATTGACATCCCCGCGGATAACCGTATTGAACCAGAAACTGCAATCATTACCGGCAACTACATCTCCAACAATAGTTGCATTCGGGGCAATAAAACAGTTGCTGCCAAATTGAGGGAATTTGTCTTCTACGGGAAGAATAAAAGGCATGAGAAAGGTTTATTGTTTATAGTTTGTTGTTTATAGTTGTTTACGAAAGCAGGACGAGCTTTACAGGATTAGTCACGTCTCACTGCTCCAGGCTCCCGGCTCCTCGCTCTCCGCTCCGGCTCTTGGCTCCCGCTCCCTTCCTAAGGTAGAATTAAAATGCTAAGTACGATATTTGTCCCGATGAATCAACGGGAACTTTTTCTTCGTCATGTTGCGCAGACCTCTGCGGCCCCGCTTGCACTCGAAATCGTGAAAGCGGAAGGTTGTATGTTGTATGATGCAGGGGGGAAGGAATATCTTGACCTCATCGGGGGAATCAGCGTAGCAAATACAGGTCACCGGCACCCGGCAGTCATTGCTGCCATTCAACAACAACTCGAAGCTTACCTGCATATAATGGTCTATGGTGAATTTATTGAAGCACCCCAGGTAAAATATGCAAAGTTGCTGGCGGACCATTTGCCACCCTCTCTTGATTCGGTTTATTTCACTAATTCAGGGACAGAGGCGGCAGAAGGCGCGATGAAACTTGCCAAAAGGGTAACGGGTCGCACACAAATCATTGCTTTCAATAACTCTTACCATGGCAGTACACAGGGAGCGTTGAGCTTAATGGGAGATGAATACTGGAGAAATGCCTTCCGTCCCCTGCTCCCGGGTGTTTTGCATCTTACTTATAATTCGTTTGAATCACTGGAGGAAATAACAGGAGAAACGGCCTGTGTGGTAGCAGAGACAGTCCAGGCCGAAGCCGGGATCATTATCCCATCACCCACGTGGATGGAAGCCTTACGTAAGAAATGTGATGCAACAGGTACACTGCTTGTATTGGATGAGATACAGGCTGGGTTTGGAAGGACCGGTAAACTCTGGGGGTTTGAACATTTCGGCATCGTTCCGGATATTTTATTGCTGGGGAAAGCATTGGGTGGCGGGATGCCCCTGGGTGCTTTTATTGCCGCGAAAAAATTGATGGATAATTTTACCGCTAACCCTGCCCTTGGCCATATTACCACTTTCGGTGGTCACCCTGTTTCCTGTGCAGCAGGGATGGCGGCGATGCAGCTATTACTGGAAGAAGGCTGGATAGAAAAGGTAAAAGAAAAAGAAGCTTTGTTCAGGTCTTTACTTGTCCACCCTAAAATTAAAAGCGTTCGTTCCTTTGGTTTGTGGATGGCCCTGGAGTTTGATTCTTTTGAAACAAATAAACGGGTCATTGATGCCTGCATTGAACGAGGTTGTCTCACGGACTGGTTTTTATTTTCTTCCAATTCCCTTCGCATCTGTCCCCCGCTTATCATAGCGACGGAGCAAATCAGGAAAGCCTGTATTACCATCCTGGATTCGTGTGAATAAATGGGTATGATTTATTTTACTGAAACTTTAATTTCAGGATAAATTATTTATTTTACCGGATATTTTAACCAAAACTCGCAAACATGAAAAAAATCTTCTTGCTTGTCACTACCATGTTCATGCTTACCTGTTCGTTCGCAACAGCCAGTACCAGCCATCTTCCGCTGAATGCTGCTGAAATATTTTTCCCTGTCGGCAAAAACAAAGTAAAAATATCCTTGCTTGAACTTTCGGCTATCAGTATAAAAGATTTGCAGGTACTGACTGAGATGGACCTTGGTTTTTTCGAGAAAATAAAATTCAAGATCGCTCAAAAGAAATTAAGAATGGCTATTGACCGGGATGGAACAATAAACAACCGGGAAATAGAAAAAATGTTGCAGCGAAAAGGAGGTGAGACAGGGTTTCATGCCGGTGGATTTGCCCTTGGCTTCTTTTTTTTAATTTTAGGGGTACTGTTTGCTTACCTGATCAATGATGATTATAAAAGAAACAGGGTAAAATGGGCCTGGTTTGGAACATCAGTAATGCTGGGTATTTTACTGGTGCTTGCTGCAGTGGCGAGCCAGGGAGTCTATTAATCCCGGGTATATTAAAAATATCAAAGTAATTTAAAAAGCCAGGTAGCCAGCAGTGCGCCTGCTATGGGTCCTGTCACAGGTATCCAGCTATAGCCCCAGTCGCTGTCTCTTTTCCCCGGTATCGGTAAAATGAAATGTGCAATTCTTGGTCCCAGGTCCCGTGCAGGATTAATCGCATACCCGGTAGGTCCGCCTAAAGAAAGACCAATTCCAAGCACAAGTAAAGCAACAGGTAAGGCATCCAATGTACCCATGGAACTGGCAGCGGGTGAGATAGCGAGTGCTCCAAACACAAGGAGAAAAGTCCCGATGATCTCTGTTAAAAGGTTATACCCCGTACTGCGTATGGCAGGTGCGGTACAAAAAACTGCGAGCTTTAAATCTTTATCGGCTGTGGTATCAAAATGTTGTTTGTAAGCCAGCCATACGATAATGGCCCCGGTAATGGCACCGGCAAATTGTGCCCCTATATAGGTAGCGAGTAAAGAAGGATCAAAATCTGCAAACGTTGCCAATGCAATGGTAACAGCCGGGTTCAAATGCCCGCTCCCGCCCAGTTTCAACGAAGTATAAACACCGAGGAAAACTGCCATGGCCCAGCCGAACGTAATAACGATCCACCCGCTGTTGTTTCCTTTTGTTTTATTGAGTACGACATTGGCAACTACCCCATCACCCATGATGATAAGTAAAGCTGTGCCGGCAAATTCGCCGATAAATGGAGACATAGCAGTTAGTTTTTAGTTTATTGTTTTTGGTTTATTGTCCCGGTTTGTGACCGGGATGTAATTTTTTGCGATCTCGTTAAAGATATTCATTTGTTCTTTTATCCATCCTTCGTTTTTGTTCATTTGCATGGCCATCAGTTCCGCAACCAGGGGCGCTACCCGGATGGCTTCCCTGGCATCCAGCAGTAATTGTCTTGTTCTCCTCGACAGGAAATCTTCCACGGTCATACACAATTCCTCTTCCACCGCTATTTTGATCAGCGAAGTCAGTTCATCCTTTTCGAGGGAAGCTGCTTCAGCTGGTAGTACCGGTTTATCATGACCGTTAAGCTTTAAGTCTTTTGTTTTACAGGCATAAACAGGCAAGGCATTTTTTTCAATAGCGATATCTATTACATCTTCTGCCATCTTCCTGTACGTTGTCCATTTTCCACCGGTAATAGTTATCATGCCCGAATCAGCTACCGTGATCAAATGCTCTCTTGATAAAGCAGCTGTTTTTTTGGTGTTACCTTTTACCAGGGGACGCAAACCGGCAAACATACTTTTTACATCTTCCGTTCCGGGATCTTTGGAAAGATAGCGGCCGGCATGTTTTAAAATAAAAGCAATTTCCTGTTCTTTCGGAACCGGTTCTGCAGATATATTATCCACCGCTGTATCAGTCGTACCTAAAATGATCTTACTATGCCAGGGCACGGCAAACAAAACCCTCCCATCATCCGTCCGCGGGATCATAATCGCTGTATCTCCCGGGAGAAAATCTTTATCAACAACCAGGTGTATTCCCTGGCTGGGACTGATGATGTTTTTATGTTTTGCATCATCCATTTTCATGACAGCATCGGTAAAAACCCCAGTCGCATTGATGACCACTTTGCTTTTTACCTCGTATTCCTTGCCGGTAAACTGATCCTTTACCCACAACCCGCAGATTTTGTTATTCATTTTCAATAACCCGGCTACCGGGAAATAATTCAACACTACGGCTCCCTGCCGGACAGCTGTCTGGGCGATACTAATTGCTAAGCGGGCATCATCAAACTGTCCGTCGTGGTAAATTACTCCTCCTTTCAATCCTTTGGGATCCAGTGTTGGGGCGAGGCTTAATGTTTCTTCTTTGGACAGCAATTGGGAAGGACCCAGGCCCAGTTTACCAGCCATTTTATCATAGATCTTTAACCCAATACCATAAAACGGTTTTTCCCACCATTTATAGTTGGGAACAACAAATTTTTGATTGTGTACGAGGTGAGGAGCATTCTTGAGCAGCAATCCTCGTTCTTTCAAAGCTTCCATCACCAATTTGATATTTCCCTGTTGTAAATAGCGGACGCCACCGTGAACGAGTTTGGTGCTGCGGGAAGAAGTGCCTTTGGCAAGATCGTATTGCTCAAATAGAATTGTTTTAAAACCCCGGGAGGCAGCATCCAGGGCCGTTCCCAATCCCGTAGCGCCACCACCAATGATACAGATATCCCACCCGGGAGTGGAATCGAGTTGTTGTATCAGGTGCTTTCTGTTCATTATCGAATGTTGAGAGAAGGGATGTCACCCTGAGTTTATCGAAGGGTGATTTACTTACGCGGTTTTGAATTCGATATTTTTATTATCGTATCCCAGTCATTGTTAAATAATGCTTCTTTCTTTTTTCTTGACCATCCTTTTACCTGTTTTTCCCACGCAATGGCATTATTGACATCATAAAAATGTTCATAGTATTTTAATTCAACTGGTCTTCGCTTGAAAGTGAAACAGCTTTCGTTGTAGCCTGTATTATGTTCCCATACTCGCCTTTCAAGATTATTTGTTATCCCCGTATAATACAAGCCATCCTTACATTGAACAATATAAACGTAATAATTATGACCTGCTTTCATTCTTCACATTTTCGTTGATCACCCTTCGATAAACTCAGGGTGACACGAACATTTCGTTGATCACCCTTCGATAAACTCAGGGTGACATGGGCATTTCGTTGATCACCCTTCGATAAACTCAGGGTGACATGAACATTTCGTTGATCACCCTTCGATAAACTCAGGGTGACACGAGTCTTGGTTAATTTATTTTGCTTCTGCCCAGGCGAGCGCCGCCCTGACGGCCCGCTGCCAACCTTTTAGGAATTCCGCACGTTTGCTTTCTTCCATCATGGGTGAAAACGATTTGTCCACCTGCCATTGCTCCTGTATTTCCTCGATATTTTTCCAGTACCCCACCGCCAGGCCCGCGAGGTATGCCGCTCCCAGCGCAGTTGTTTCTGTGATCTTCGGCCGGATCACCCGGGTATTTAAAATATCGCTCTGGAATTGCATGAGTTGATTGTTGATCGTAACACCACCATCCACCCTTAATTCTTTTATATGGATCCCTGCATCGGCTTCCATTGCTTTTAATACATCAGAGACCTGGTAGGCAATACTGTCAAGAGCGGCACGGGCAATATGAGCATTGTTACTGCCTCTTGTCAATCCAAAAATGGTTCCCCTTGCATATTGATTCCAGTAGGGTGCACCGAGACCTGCAAAGGCAGGCACCATATACACTCCTTCGGTATCCTGTACAAGCGCCGCCAGTTTTTCTACTTCAGCGGATGTACGGATTGTCTTTAATTCATCGCGGAGCCATTGCACAACAGCGCCGGCAATGAACACACTTCCTTCCAGTGCATAAACGGTCTTCCCATCGATCTGCCAGGCAATGGTGGTCAGTAAATTATTTTTGGAAAGGATAGCCTTTTCACCGGTATTCATCAGCATGAAGCAACCCGTACCATAAGTATTCTTTACCATACCCGGTTGCGTACAGAGTTGCCCGAACAGGGCCGCCTGCTGGTCACCCGCGATACCCGCGATCGGAATTCTTGAGTCAGGAATGATATTGCCGGTTACTCCATAAATCTTGCTGCTCGGTTTTACTTCGGGTAAAACGGAAGCCGGAATATCAAAAAGTTGCAACAGCTCAGTATCCCATTGAAGCGTATGAATATTGAATAACATGGTCCGCGATGCATTGGACACATCCGTTACATGTACCTCGCCATTGGTCAGTTTCCAGGTAAGCCAGGTATCAATCGTACCGAATGCCAGCTGCCCATTGGATGCTTTCGTGCGGGCACCTTCTACGTTATCAAGGATCCACTTCAATTTTGTGGCGGAAAAATAGGCGTCGATGATAAGACCTGTTTTTTCCTGTATCATGGCGGGTAGAGACGAGGCATGCCTCGTCTCTACCCGCAACGTGTCGCAATATGCCGCCGTACGCCGGTCCTGCCACACAATGGCATTGTAAATGGGCTGACCGGAACCACGATCCCAGACTACCGTTGTTTCCCGCTGGTTAGTAATACCGATACCAGCTACCTGTTTCATATTGATATGTGCTTTTGCCACGGCTTCAGCCATGGTGCCGAACTGGGTACTCCATATTTCCGTGGCGTCATGTTCGACCCAGCCGGGTTGCGGAAAAATCTGTTTGAATTCTTTTTGCGCCATACTGACGATGTTACCCTGTTTATCAAATAACATGCTGCGGCTGCTGGTCGTGCCCTGGTCAAGGGCTAGTATATAATGAGAAGACATACCATCTTATTTTTAATAAAAGGAAGTTAGCGAAAAAGATCGAGTGACTTTAGAATGAAGTGTAGCGGCTATCAATCGTTGAAGCATGGAAGAGGGGAATCGTACAAGCCAGGGATATATCTGCATTGCTCCGTTTAGAATGCCACCCTGAAACTTCCAAACACACCAAAGTTCTTATCGTTTTGCCGGTCTACACGGGCAGGTAATACCCGCCAGACAAAATCGATACGGAAAACATGGAAGATATTATCGATACCGGTTCCCAGTTCAAGATAGGTTTTGCCGTCGAGTGATTGGAAATTGTGTCCCTGTTTGAAGTTAAGCGCTTTGTTGGCCGGAGATAAACTTCCCCATAAAGTTTTTGCTGTCCAGAACTGGCGGAAGCGCAACTTGGGAAAAAGACGGAAGATACCGTTCCCGATATTGTGCTCAACATTGATGCCTGCGTACTGGTCATGAATGAATTCCCAGCGGTTCATCATGTTGAAAGCATATTTGTTGTAATAATACAATTCATTTCCCGGGGCAATGTCAAGCAGGGGATAAGGTAAGGTGCCGAATGTTTTTCCGCCATATATATACCAGGAAATATTACCAAAAGGGGGTATGGTAAAATAATCGGAAACACTGGCGGATAGTTTTGTATAACTGTAACTGCTTTTAAACACACCGGCAAAACCATGGCTGATATTGATCTCACCGATCGGGTAGATGCTTCCAAGACTGGTCCTGTAAAAATTGCTTTCTAAAAAACGTTCCAGGTAAGCAAAGCGCAGCCGAACCGATACTTCAAAATTGGTAAAAGGATGACCTTTGCCCGCTACGGGAAAAGAATCTACTGGCAACAGGTTCCGGAGAGGAAGAATGGTCTTATGCGTAACGGTCACGAGGTTCGACATCCAGGTGAAGGTCTCATTGAAGAACTCGAACCGTTGTTCATTCACTTTGATATTTTTGACGGGAACATTTTTTTTCCGGATCGCTACTGCAAAAATATTATCAGATGACACTTCCCCATAGTAATTCTGCCCGAAATCAAGATCATTGGTATAAGAACCGTAGAGATACATCCGCGGTGATTTCGTGGGCAGGTAAAAGATCTCTCCCATACCTTTTAGTTTTTTATCGCCAAATCCATAAGCGAGGTAGGTGTGGAACTTGATCTTTTTATCAAAATGCTTGTTGGTCGCAAGGTCAAACCTTACCCGGAGACCTTCCCATCCGTTGGAAGTGACCCAGTTCATCCAGGGACCGATCTGGTAATTGCCAATATCCTTGTAACCTGTGCCAATAAAGGCCATGGTACGGGTGAAGCGCTGGAAGACAGGCGCATTGGTTAGTGTGTCGATCATTTTAATGATACCGTTCTCCGATTTCGTAAGCGGTTCATGTCTTGCCGTTGCCCAGAATTCTTTTGAGCTCTCACTGGCCTTTGGCAGCGTGATGATCTCTTCCATGATCTTGTTTTTGCTCAATTCATGGATAACAGAAGTATCATTTACAACAACATTCCTGTAAGTGGTTGTTTTACGGCCGATGAAACCTGGCCTGTCTTTACCTACCGGGGAAACATCGGCCACAAATTTATCCTTAGACAGGAACCAGGTCGTATCATTGATCATTTTATATTCCTGGATCAGGCTGAGCGTCTCAAGAAAATTCACGTTGGCCTCTTTACCCAGGCGGAGGTTCATTTTCTGGATGGCAAAGGTCCCTACATGCACCCAGCAATCGCCTTCAAAGGTATCACCTCCTTTTCGGCGGGGAGTGAAAACAAGATGGAAGAACCGCTGGTTGTTGACGAGTTGTGTATCCACCACCCGGTAATTATAATAATAATCGCCATTGTCGCTGATGGGGCTCACAAATTGTTTATCAAAAACAGGTATGAAATTATTGTAGACATTCACTACCTGGTCCATACCCCCCAGCAACTTCATCGCGCTTTCATTTTTGATCCCGCTGAGATTGACAGCTTTGATGACCTCTCTTCTTTTTTTGGGCGACTTCTGGTAATAATAATCTGAGAGGGCTTCTGTAAGATAGGTAGGCAGGTAACGCAGCCCTTCGGCGGTATCAATATTCTGGTTGATCAGTTCGCTGATGGGCTTCAGGGGTTTGAACTTCCCGAATTTTTCAAAATTGATATTCTTCAGGTCCAGCTCGAGTTTATTATATAGTTCATAGGAAAAATTGTCAAAACGATAGCGGTCATTTTCGGGTTTATGCTCAACGATCTTCCGCCAGACCAGTAGTCCTTTATTCACTTTTACTTTCAGTTGCGCCCCTTCATTAAAAGTCCCTCTTTCCATATTGATACTGAGAAAGACCGAATCTCTTTTCCTATTGATGATATAATGGAAAGGCTGGTAACCTACGCAGGTTATCTCGAGTGTATCAGAAGGCCAGTTATTGAGGTAAAAACTAAAATTCCCGGCAGAATCGCTCAGCTTCCCGATGGTGGAATTCTTAAAGCTTACCGACGCGAAGGGAATGGTTTCTTCACTGTGGGAATCTTTTACGGTACCGCTAAGTATTTTGATCTGTGCACCTGCCAGGAGGTTAAAGCCCAAAAACGGCAGTACAAATAAGAAAGGAATGTATCGTTTCAGGAGGTACATAGTCTATAAAAATACACCAGGAGGAGGGAATTCAGGCTGTAAAATTAAGAAAGTGCAGAACGAGTAAGATGGATTTGGAAATCTGGTCAGGATCCACTTACTTTGTGTTTCAAAGTACTTTTTATGTCTGAACAAAACCAACCTACCGATTCTCTACGGGATATTAAGGATATCCGCCAGATCATGGAGAGATCCACCCGGTTCATTTCATTGAGTGGATTAAGCGGTGTAGCCGCCGGGATATGCGCTTTGGCTGGCGCATTTATTGCAAACAGTATCCTGGCTAACTATTATGGAAGTTATAACAGCAAAGGGTTTTTCTCCGGGGATGATTTCAGCCGGTTGAAAATAAAATTGACTCTCCTGGGAGCGGGTGTTTTTACCGTAGCATTTATTACTTCTTATTACCTGACCTGGCGAAAAGCTAAAAGAATGGGTCAACCCTTGTGGAACCTGACTTCTAAACGTCTTGCGTGGAATATGATAGTCCCTTTAATGGCAGGGGCAGCTTTTATTTTGGGGATGTTGCGTTATGATATTTGGATATTTGTTTCAGCAGCCTGCCTTATTTTTTATGGCCTGGCATTGGTGAACGCCAGTAAATACACCGTGACGGATATCCGTTACCTGGGTTATTGCGAGATTATACTGGGACTAATCAATATGTTTTTTATTGGATACGGTTTATGGTTCTGGGCCTTGGGGTTTGGCGTTTTACATATTGTGTATGGAATAATCATGTGGTGGAAGTACGAGAGAAAATAAAAGATCAACTAAGTTATAAGTAAGATGAAGAATCCGATAACAGGGTTAAATAAAGTTTTTGAAAGCCGCATCCGTCTCGGGGTGATGAGTATCCTGGTGGTGAACGAGGAGGTGAACTTCAATGACCTGAAGCAAATCCTGGAAGTAACGGACGGGAACCTGGCTACCCACCTGGTGAATCTTGAGGAGAACGGTTTTATTAAAGTCCACAAAGGATTCATCGGCAAAAAAACCAATACCACTTACGCCGTAACAAAGCCGGGAGAAAAAGCTTTTACTGACCATATCACGGCATTGGAAAATATGATAAAGGGAGTTAAATAATTTTTTTTGAACATACACTTTGAAATACAAAGTACTTTCTATGAATAATGAAATAAAAACAACACGAAACTGGATCCGGTTTTTTATAATCATATTGATCGTAAGCGGACTTACCGCCATGCCGGTTGAACAAGAACTTGATTTCCTGTGCCGGGTATTCCCTACAGGGTCTTTGCTGGGCAACTGGCTGGACAGGGTCTTTACAGGCGTTCACCAAATGAACAGCGACTACCCGTTCCTTGCTTATGGGTATGACTGGCTTGCTTTTGCGCATTTTGTTATGGCCGTTCTGTTTATTGGCCCGCTGAAAGATCCCGTAAAAAACAGGTGGGTAATAGAATTCGGAATCATCGCCTGCCTGTTGATCATTCCTTTTGCCCTGCTGGCGGGACATTTCAGGGGTATTCCTTTTTGGTGGCGAATGGTGGATTGCTCCTTTGGTCTTATCGGCCTGCTGCCGCTTGGCATCTGCCTGAAAAAGATCCGCATCCTTGAAAAGCAAGTGCAGGAAACAGCTTATAATGAAAAGAGTATATAAATAAACACCTATAATAATGGAAACTATCGAAACGATCAAAACGGGAAATCATTTAACTGACAAAGGGAAATTATTTATTAAGAGTATGGTCATCTTTGCTATGGCGCTGGTCCTTTGGCTACCCACTTATTTTATTCTTGATATTGTAAAAGAAAGAGCTGGGAGGCAAAAAGAAGCGATAGCCGATATCAGCAGTAAATGGGCCAATAAACAGGTGGTAACTGGTCCTATCCTGATGGTACCTTATAATGAACAGGATACAGACGATAAGGGGAACAAGACCTGGCATAAGCGTACAGCTTATTTTATGCCGTCTAAACTTGATATTGAATCCAGGATCGTTCCTGAAAAGAGACACCGTGGAATCTATGAGGTGGCTGTTTACCGGAGTGAGCTCCGGTTGTCTGGCAAATTTGATTCCCTTCAATGGCAACAACTCGGTGTAACCGCCGATAATATTTTATGGGACCAGGCCACTTTGGTTTTTAAAGTGGAAGACCATCTTAAAGGTATCAACGAAGATGTATTCATTAACTGGAATGGCAGTACTATTCTTTTTAATCCACAGTCATCAGGCCAGTCCTTTTTAACAGACGGGTTTGTAGCCCCGGCTCCCTTTACACAGGAAGAAACAGGAAAAGACCATTCATTCAGTATGCATTTCTTTCTCAATGGTTCCGAGCAACTTGTTTTTACACCCGTGGCACGGGAGAATAAAATACAAATGCGGTCCGCCTGGCCTAACCCAAGTTTTACCGGGATCAGGCTTCCGGACACGAGAGAAGTAAAAGATAGCGGCTTTGTGGCCAACTGGAAATTTTTAAACAGGACTATACCGCCCGTATGGAAGAATACGACCTATTACCTGTCCTCATCGGTGTTGGGCGCTGATCTCCTGATACCCGTTGACAGTTATGATAAAACAGAACGTTCTGTAAAGTATGCCCTGCTTTGTATCATCCTGACTTTTGCCGCTTTCTTCCTGATAGAAACAATTTATAAAAAACCGCTTCACCTGCTTCAATATGGCCTGGCCGGTCTTGCTTTGGTCTTATTCTATACGCTTCTCTTATCCATTTCAGAATATATAGGTTTTAACCCGGCTTACCTGGTGTCGGCCATTGCGACCATCGGGCTGGTAGTATGGTATGTGGGATCGGTGATGAGGTCATCCAGGATCGCTTTGTTCATCAGTTTTGTACTGGCAGTGGTGTATGGGTACATTTTCACTATTATCCAGTTGCAGGATTATTCATTATTAATGGGAAGTATCGGTTTATTTATAGCATTGGCAGTGATTATGTTCTTTTCGAGAAAACTGCAATGGCAAAACGATTGATGTTGGTTTAACGGACGGGAATTTTTATTCCTGTCTTTCTTTGCAAGTTATCCTTATTCATTACTTAATAGTTAATTTTCAGAACAGGATAAAACGGCATGTATGAAAAAAAATGAAAAATTCTCACTGCGGGCACGACTCCGGAGTTTTACTTATGCGTTAAACGGTATAGCCGATTTTTTGAAACAAGAGCACAATGCCCTTATTCACCTGCTCGCAACTGCTGTAGTGATCGCCCTTGCTTTTATTTTTCCTTTATCGGGAACCGAGATCATTCTCCTGGCAATCGTGATCGGGTTGGTATGGATAACAGAACTGGTCAATACCGCCATTGAAAAAATAGTGGATTTTATTTCGGTGGAAAGAAAGCCGGAGATCAAATTCATTAAAGACCTCGCGGCAGCCGCGGTGCTGCTTGCCGCAGTAGTAGCCGTGGTTACAGGTTGTATTATTTTTATCCCCAAAGTGTAGTCTATGCTTACAAGAAGATCATTCCGTTCAGCTAATCTATCTGCTCAAGGTACTGTCCATGAATGGTTGCTTTTATCTTCTGGCTTCAGTTGTTTATTGCTTGCCATAAGAATGTTGGCCACCCAAACGATCGAGTATATCTTTCTTCCCTGGAACCTGTTTCTTGCATTTGTTCCGTATTGGATCAGCTTGTGGCTGGCAAAAAACAAATCTATTATTGAGAATAGGAAAAAATTACTTGTAACCCTTATAGCCTGGCTGCTGTTTATTCCCAATTCCTTTTATATTATCACTGATCTTTTTCACTTTACACGTGTCAGGTCAGCCCCTAAATGGTTTGATCTCCTGCTGATCTTTTCCTTTGCATGGAATGGTATCCTATGCGGGATAGTATCGATACGACGGATCGAAATCATTACTGGTCTTTCTGAAAGAAGGAGATTTTCTTTTCTGCTGATATTTATTGTGATGTGGTTGAATGCTTTTGGTATTTATATCGGCCGTTTTTTAAGATTTAATAGTTGGGATGTCATCGCAAACCCTTTTTCATTAGGAGAAGAAATGATCGATATGCTCATTCACCCTTTTCATAAATCGCATGCCTGGGGAATGACCTTCTGTTATGCAATTTTTATGACCTTCCTCTATTTCACGGTTAAGAAATTGAGTGAGACCTTTACAGATTTAAAATAAAAAAAGTCCTCAGGGAAGGACTTTTATTTTCCGAAAAAATCTTATTTAAAAATCAAGACCCATCGCAAAATACCACATCGGTTTGCCACGGAAGACACCATTCATTTCCCAGGCAGCATCAAGGCGGAGGAAATAACCCAGCAAAGTACTCCGGGCACCGAAACCATAACCACCTGCAAAAGGACCTATTCCACCCGCTCTTACTTTTACCGCGATAGGAGGGGCACCATATACCACACTGGGTCGTTCCAGTTTATCAAAACGCCCGTTCCAGGCAATTCCCAGGTCAACAAACTGTACTATCTGGAAATTACGAAGGAAAGCATTGTTGATGGGTTTATTAAAGAAGGAAGTAAAGACAGGTGCCCTTACCTCACTGTTGATCACGACAGCGTTGTTGCCATTGGCCACATTCTGTTTAAAGCCTCTCATATTAACTGCCAATGACTGGTAAGAATAATTCTGATCCGGGTCAGGCCTGTTCTCCTGGTTGAATTTCGGGAAGAGCCAGTTATCGACTCCGCCGAGATAATAAATGAATTTTTCATTACCCCAGGAGAAATCACCGGCAGCACGAACGGCCCAGATAATATTCCGATAGATCGGCAGGTAATTCCTGGCATCAAAACCGAAGTTCATCGTGAAAGGACGCTTGGTATTAGGAGGTACAGACCTGCTGGTACTTACCTGTCCGTTTACATCAAAGAAAGCTTTCCAACGCAGACCGTTCCAGATATTCATCGCCGGACTGATGGCATCATCATGCACATATTCTAGATGTGCCAGGGCATAACTGACCTTCTGATCAGGCGCTGTTAATGAACCTGGCGTATAGTCATGCGCAAGGATGACATACTTATCTCTCCGGTAGGCAACATTCAACCGGACACTTTTTACCCGGTTCAGCGGGTAAGCAACAGTTACCTGGTAGAGATTGCTAACCTGCTTGGCGAAAAAGCTGGAAGTGTCAAACAGCGGCGGGTCCTTCACTACACTCCTGTAATAGGTGAGACCATAATCAATTCTTTTCTTCAGGTACTGCGAAGTAAGTATGTATTCGTTGTTGTTCAGGTTGGGACTGATCCGGAATCCACCGGCAAATTTCCAGTCCTCGAAAAGATCGGAAGTACCCACCCGGATGATACCATTGAAAGGGTTGCCATTGCTGAGGTTAATCGGCCCGTTTCCACCCTGGTAAGGCTGGTAGCGGCTGACAAGCACATTATTATTGAAACCGCTCACCAGGTAGTCATTAAAGAACTTTGGCGGCCTGTATTCATAGACGCGGGCTTTTTTCAACGCTGACTCTTTCACGATCTCTTCCGATTTTACCACATCGCCGAGTTTTGTTTTGACACTGTCCGATTTATCGTTCTCAAAACCGGTCGTGAAGAAATCATCCTGTTTTTTGGTAAGCGTATCGGTCTTGGGCTGGAAACTGGATTCTTTTCTTGCGGCTTTTTTTTCCTCTTCGATCAGTTTCTTGACATACTCGGTTGGTCTTGCATTAATATTCCGGCGATGTAGTGTATTCTCATCGATGCGAAGACGGTAGAGCAATTTGATATCTCCGAGTTTGACCACTTCACTTACCTGCTGGTTGTCACCGGCTGTTCTTGTTTCCAGCGTACTGCTCTGGTAATTGGTCAAAGGGAACACATACGAAGAATCATTGGTGATAGAAACAAAACCCACCGAATCAATATCGGTCTTGTTCCATTCTTTTAGTAAACTGTCCACCTCTTTCTGTGGTGGATTGCGAAGCATTTCATCTCCAATAAAGACAAGGGTATCCAAACCGGCTCTTTCCGTAGTAAAGAAACCGGCATAGCGGTTATTCACACCGTTCTCGTCACTGATAAAAGTGAAATGCGACTGGTTGTACTGCGAAGGGAATCTTGCATTCCCGAATTTCAGGTCGGTCAGCTTGGATATTTGTTTGACATCCGATTTATTCCAGTTATCAACGAGATAAATATTAAAATGTTTTCCCGGTAAGGAATCATCGCTGGTCGCGGCTGTAGCAGTAGGACGATTACTGGAATAAAGGATACCTGTTTTATTGGGGAAAGCCACAAAAGAAGGATCCAGGTCATCATAGATATCGTTCGTTACCTGTTCAACGGTTTGTTTGTCGATCCGGTAAACAAAAATATCCGTCTGCCCGCTTCTTACAGCACTCATGACGAGGGTGTTGTTATCCAGCATATATTTCATATCCTGTACCTGGTCAAATTTTTCGATCTCCTGTTGCCATAGTTTGTTATGGTTCACCAGGTCATAGACAAAGAATTTCGTTTTGCCTTTATCATTGTATAATACGGCAAGCCGGGTGCCTTTCCCATCCCAGGCCAGTATGGGATAATTAGGATGTTGTTCTTCTTCGCGGGAACGAACGCCGAGTTTCAGTAATACTTTCCGGTCGACAAAATTTTCCATCAGCACAACCTGGTAACGACCCTGTTTGAACTCAACCACTGCGTAGGTAAAGCTGCGGGGCAGCGGGTTGGCATTGAAACGAATGAAATCTTTTTTGCCGATCTCCTCGCTCACCGATAACTGTCCCTTGGGTGAGTTACGGCGGCCACGGAGGTCTTTGAAATATTGCTGCGGTACTTCTGTCATGAAGTCTTCCAGTATCAGTTTGAATTTTTTCTTGGCGATTTTTTGCGAGGCATTGTTCAGGTTGCGGTAGATACGCGCCAGGTAGAGAAAATAGGTCGTTTTGCTTTTGCCATATTTATCGGCGATATATTTCCAAAAAGCATGACCTGCGAGCAGGGGTTTTTCAAAAGCGAACTGGTAAAAATTATTATAGCTGCTGTTCAGCATCACCGAGCGCAGGTCATCATCCAGGGAAGTGCTCCAGTTCTCGGCGGCGTAAGCGATATAGCCATCGGTCAGCCATTTGGGAAGATCCAGTAATGCCTGGTTGGCCGCAAATTCGCCGAGGTCATCACCAAACAAAATATTATCTACGAGGATCCTGGCCAATCCCTGGCGTATCTGCCTGCGGAGATTATCATGATTGCCGTCGAAATAGACGATCATTTTATTGTTCACCAGTTTGGTAACGCCACCGGTATTCTGCCAGTCGATACCCAGCCCGATGTTGGACTGCTGCATCTCATCGTAATTGTTGTAGACGACAATATTGATCCGGCGCTGTAAGCCATATTCCACAAATTCTTCAATGGAAGGCAATTCGAGTTCGGCCACCTGGGCCACATATTTCCCTAAACCCAATCCATCCTGGCTGAAATAACTGTTGAAATTCTCGGTCTGGTAATATTTCCATTTGAATTTCTGGTACTGTACCCGGTTCTTTCCAAATTCCACCGTGTTCACTTGTGCTGCTGTTTCCATAGAAAGGATAACAAAAAGGCAGGCAATCAGGCTTGATACTTTCTTCATAGACTCTTGCTGTTTCTAATAACTTGTTTAATCGGTGTTACCTATTATTTAGCAGCCAGCTGTAGTAAATCTGTTCTGGAGACCAAGACCCTGATGAACGATGTTTGATTATCTTTATTTCATCAGAATCCCTGGAAACCCATTAAATCTTAGTTCTAAATTAAAAGTACGAAAAAACCGTCCATGTTAGCTGTTAAGTCATTCACTTTTAATCCCGTTGAGGAGAATACCTACATTTTGTATAACGAACAGGGGCAGTGCTGCATTATAGATCCGGGCTGTTATTTCCCCGGGGAAAGGAATAGATTAAAAACGGGTATAGAAGAGACAGGGCTGACACCCGTTTTGCTGCTTAACACGCACTGCCATCTCGACCATGTTTTTGGCAATAAGTTCGTCTACGATACCTGGGGTCTGCCACTGCACCTGCATGAAAAAGAGAAACCGGTCCTTGATTTTGCCCCTGAATCCGGTCGGCAATGGCAGATGCCCTTTGACCCCTTCAATGGGCCCCTGGTTTATTTAAAGGAAGGAAATGCCATAAAAATTGGGGAAGAAGAACTGGAGATCTGGTTTACCCCCGGTCATTCACCCGGGAGTATTTCCTTTTACCATCAAGCGGGAGGATTTATTATCGGGGGTGATGTATTGTTTAACGGGAGCATCGGGCGGACGGATCTGCCCGGAGGTGACTTCGCTACGCTCGTTAATAGCATCCAAACCCAGTTCTTTACGCTCCCGGATGAAACAAAGGTTTATTCGGGACATGGGCCGATGACCACGGTGGGATTCGAGAAGATGAATAATCCTTTTGTGAAATTGTATTAAAAAGCCTCTTTTCAAAGACTGACGCATATCCAGTATGAAGGAAGAACAACAAGATATTTATAAGAAAATTGATGATCTTCTTTGGACTGAAAGGGATCCAATTGGTGTTAATGATTGTGAAGAAGCGAGGGATGAGTATACTAGTTATGCACTCCAGATATGGGGGTTAAAACATCATCAGGCAGACAATGAAACTATAGCGAAACGTCTTTTTGAAATTGAAACTGTTATGATGGAGTTGCCAGGAAATATGGAGCGATGCAAAGAACTAGCGAAGAAAATCCTGGCAATCTAAAAAGCCGGGCATTGGTCCAGCGCTTTCAAAATGATCACTGCCACTTTCGGATCAACAATTACTGCATCATGTTCAAAATCCAGCTTCAGTCTCCATTTCTGCATGGTGGTAGCGCCGATGATCACTTCTTCTGATAGTTTGGGAACAACCATGAACTCATCGGTAAGATTTATGTCGTTGATCTCAAAATCCAGTCTCATGCCATTTTCCACTTTTAAATATTGATTTTCGGAAGCAGTTCCAAAATACCTGGTTTCAGGAAGTTTGTCCAGGTTGCCTACCTTTTCTGCAAGGTCTTCGCTGATGCAGGAATAAGTGCTGCCTGTGTCGAAAAGAGCATAGAGTGTCATTTCTCCTTTTGAACCTTTGAATAAAAGAGGTAGTTTAATTGTCATAGATCTAAATTACAACTTAACCGGCTGTCTTCCGCGGGTTAAACCTCGTCAAAACCGGGACTTTCACCAGGTTTTTTCTGAAACGAATAAAAGAAAAATCATAAAGGCTTTGTCCTCAAAAACCTCCCGATCAGTGGCAGGCGCTGAAATTCTTTTCGCTCCACATTCAGCACAAAAATGATAAACGAAAGTAACAGTACTGTTGCAAATCCACGGTCTGCCCAAACGCCTAAGCCCAATTTGGCAAACAGTAAATGAATAAAATACAGCAATACTACGATCACCATATAAGCCACTAATTTTTTCCAGGCATAAGGCACCCGGTATTCTTTTTGTCCCCAGGTAAAAGAGATCACCATCATCGTACCATAACAAACAAAAGTGGCCCAGGCACAGGCCATATAACCAAAGCGAGGAATGAAAAGATAATTGATCGTAAGCGTCAGGGCGGCACCGATCAGCGTTATCCAGGCACCGGCCCTGGTTTTACTTGTAAGCTTATACCAGATTGAAAGGTTATAATAGATACCCAGGAACATATTGGCCAGGAGTAGGATAGGCACGACTTTCAGGCCGGTCCAGTAACTCTTGCGACCAAGAAAATATTTCCAGATATCAAGATAGAGTACGACGACAAGGAACATGGTGCAGATCACGATCACGAAAAATTTCATCACTCTTGCATAGATCCGCTGCGGGTTTTCTCCCTGCGCCTGTTTAAAGAAAAACGGTTCTGCTCCCATGCGAAAAGCCTGGATGAATAAGGTGATCAGGATGGAAAGCTTATAACAACCGCTGTAAACACCCACTTCGGATTTAGGATCAGCTGCCGTTGACCACCAGCCCAGCATGATACGGTCAAATGTCTCGTTGATCATACCGCCAAAACCGGCTACGATGAGGGGCATGGAATACAACATGATTTCTTTCCAAAGTGGACCGTTGAATTTCCACCGGAAGGAAAAGAATTGTTTCCAGAGAAGTAAAAAAGTAACGGCCGACTGCACGAGGTTGGCAATGATGACATAACCCACCCCGATGTCCTTATTGTAAAAATATAATAAGGGACTGTTGGGATTCTTTGCAGCGATAGCCGGGCAAACGGATAAAAAGAAAACGGTTATACCGATATTGATCAGGATGCTGAGGATCCGGATAGTCGCATATTTTACCGGACGGCCCTGGTGACGAAGTTTGGCGAATGATATCGTAGTCAGTGCATCCAGTGCAATGATAAAAGCACTCCAGGTAATGAATTCAGGATGATCATGGATGGATATCAGGTTGGCCAGGCTTTGCCGCATGACCAGCATCAGGATGGTGAAACTGATGGTGCTGATGATCAGTGAAACTGTGATGGTATTATATACATCATCCTCCCTTTCCTTTTTCTGTACATACCGGAAATAAGCCGTCTCCAGCCCGTAAGTGAAAATAATATTCAGGAAAGGTATGAGTGCATAGACCAAACTCATTTCCCCGTATGCCGGGGTCAATAAAGTAGCCGTTAAATAAGGGGTGAGCAGGTAATTGAGAAAACGGGCTGCTATGGAGCTTACTCCATACCACATTGTTTGCCCTGCCAGTTTTTTGATTCCACTCAAAGGATTGGAAATTTCAAGACAAAAGTAGTTGTTGGACAGGCAAAAAACGAATTTAGAGGCCCTGGCAGCTTTATTTAAGAAAATCGCAACGCCTGGTTTATAGAGTCCGGGGTATTTTACCAAAGATTAACGATTGCAGTACAAATAGGACCATGTCATTCCTGAGATTTAATCTGAGTAACCTGTGGTAAAGCCAATGGTCGCTGCGTTTCCGACTCTTCCTGTATCTTTATAGCAAAACATGCTTATGAAAAAGGGTTTCCTGCTTTTATTAACGCTGTCTTCTTTTTTACAGGCTATTTATTCCCAGGCTTACGAAAGCACTATCCAGTTCGACAAGAAAAAGCAAGCGGCTATCGCAATCGATTATACTTACCCGCCCGAAGCCGTGGAAAACGCCATCATCCGTAAAATGGAGCGGTTGGGATACAAAGTCAAAGAAGAAAAGGGCTTTTTGAACAAGGACAAAGGTTTCCTGGTATTTAAAAATGCCTATATCACCGATATCAGCAAAGACAGGATGGATTATATTGTTAAAGTAGAACGCAAAAGCCGTAAGGCCAGTGATGAATCCGAGTTGTATATGATCATGATGAAAAGCGACGTAAATATGATGGGTCGCTTATCAGCCTTTGATATCGGTATGGCAAAATCCTTTTTAAATGACCTGGTGCCGGATATCGAAGTGGAGGATCTTGAACTGCAGATCAAAGACCAGGAAGAGATTGTATCCAAAGCAGAAAAAAAATTGAAAGGTCTGCAGGAAGAAAAGCAGGCGCTTGACAAAAAATTCACCGAGAATCTCAAATCACAGGATGAAACGGTAAGGGATATCGATGCACAAAGAGAAAGTCTTGAAAAACTGAAGGATAAAAGAAAGAGAAATTAATTTCAAGAGGAGGAGGAGGGGGTAGAGGATAACGGAGATGCTGCTTCACATTTTTCCCGTATTGAAATCCTGGTTTATTGCGGTTTCATGAAACGTGGATCTTTCAGGAAGGCAGAATCCGTCAGGGCGCGGAGAAATACAAAGAGGTTTCCTGCCTGTGCATCTGTCAAGGTAATTCCATTTGTCAACAAGGGGTCTAAGGTTGCGCTTTGCTGTACACCGGTCCGGTAATGATTGATACATTGGGACAGGGTATTGAAACGCCCGTCATGCATGTAGTTGGAAGACACATAAACATTCCGCAGGGTAGGCACTTTGAATTTCAGTGAATCTTCTTTTTTACCCGTGATCCGGATCTTCCCGTAATCCACCAACAAATTATCTACCGGTAAACCAATATTACGGAAACTATAATCGGTGAACATTGGTTCAGGGTGACAGGTAGCACAATTGGCCTTGAATAACTGGTAACCACTTTCTTCCTGTGCAGTAAAAGCGGTTGTTCCTTTTTTATAACGGTCGTATTTCGAATCGGCGGAAACCATGGAACCGGTGAACTGGGCGAGTGCTTTTAAAATATATTCGGGGCGGATAAAAGGGTAACGGAAAACCTTTTTAAAGAGGACCTGGTAGTCTTTATCATCTTTGATCTTATTGAGAACGCCATCAAAAGACTCTCCCATTTCGATATGACCGTTGATAGGTTGTGCGGCTTCCTCTTTCAGCGAACTGAACTCCCCATCCCAGTGTAATGCAGGACTCCAGGCAAGGTTAAAAAGTACCGGTGCATTGCGTAGTGTGTGAGAATTAAAAACGCCATGGCTCCGGTCATGTTCAAAAGTGCCAAATGCAGCGACCTGCTGGTGACAGGAAGAACAGGGATGATCGTTATCGATCGAAAGTCGCCCGTCGTAAAATAATTTCCGGCCCAGTTCAAAACCTTCCTGGCTGAGCGGGTTGTCTTCAAATTTATACAGAGGTGATGAAAAGGCCGCAGGCATCTCTTGCTGGAGCAATTGCAACCCTTCTGTATTTTGATCCTTCCTGCAGGATCCTAATAACCAAGAGGTAAGAGCAATGGTGATCAGTAATAAAGTTATCGTCAATAAGCTTTTACGCACAGGGTTCAATTTACGAATTTCCCGGGGAGTTTTTTATTGCATATCTCTTTCATTTAGACACATTGCTATAGGCTTTCCTAAAGCAGTAAGTCTGTGTGCTGAGAAAATTTAGCAGGTGTTGGAGTAATCCCTAATAGTCATTTCCCCTGAATTTTTGCCTGCCGGATTTGATATCCGCCTTTCTTTTTTTAGACTCAAGTCTTTTTTCTTTGGAAGACCTGCTTGCTTTGGTGGCGATCCGGGCTTTTTTCTTTTCCAACGCCTTTTTTACCAGCTCGTTCATTTTCTTTATGGCCTCCTCTTTATTGGACAGCTGTGTGCGGTGAGTTTGAGACTTAAGCTGGAGATTGCCTTCGGCGGTAATGCGATGGGATAATTTTTCCGCGAGGGTTTTTTTTTGTTCGGCGGTGAGTAAGGATGAAGAATCAATATGAAAAGAAGCGATGACCGCTGTCTCTACCTTGTTTACATTTTGTCCTCCCTTACCGCCGCTACGGGTGGTCTGGAAGACAATCTCTTTGGAAATGTCAGTCATGACTGGTTACTCATTATCCTGTAAAGATAATTTCAATCCTGTAATGATATTATCTTTACCCGGAAAGTTTACCAGCAACAATAACCAGTAACAGGCAACCAGCATGCGAGCAGTTATTCAACGTGTCAGCCACGCCAGTGTAACGATCGGGGGGAAGATCCATTCAGAGATCGGGAAGGGATTGCTGGTTCTATTAGGTATCGAAGATGCCGATACTACAGAAGATATCGAATGGCTAAGCGGCAAGATCATTAACCTGCGGATATTTGATGACCCTGACGCCGTGATGAATGAATCGGTACTGGATAAAAAAGGTGAAATATTGCTGGTAAGCCAGTTTACCCTGCATGCTTCGACTAAGAAAGGAAACCGTCCTTCATATATAAAGGCCAGTAAGCCGGAAACCGCTATTCCACTTTATGAAAAGATGATAAAAAGATTGTCAGCCGATCTCGGACAGGATGTGAAAACCGGGATATTTGGCTCGGATATGAAAGTGCAATTACTGAATGATGGGCCGGTAACGATCGTGATAGATACAAAAAATAAGGAATAGCTAAGAGGTTACTCTTAGCCTTGTTTACTCCCTGATCCCGATCTTTTCTGTATAGACCTTGCCATCACTTAACCCAACCATCAGGAAAAATGTTTTGTGATCTACCGGGATATTGATCGTATAGGAATTATTATTGACTTCTCTTTGCTCAACCACCCTGTTACCACTGATCGTCCATACCATCACCTGCCTGATATTTTTGGTACTTTTAATAGTAAGTTGTTTACCCGAGGTAAATAACTGGTAAGGCTTAATGTCTTTAGTGGCAGGCGGTTCAGTCACGGGCTGCGCCTGCGAAAAAAGAAATAAAACAGACAGGAAAGCAACGGCGGATAGCCGGCGGATAACACTCATCATAGAATACATTAATCTTTTAAAGGAATTGGTTTATAACGATCTTCAATGGGCAGGAGGCATGGGTTTCCGCCACAGGCGGGAAGTGCTAAACGTCAAGAATCATGCTATATTGCAAGGGCTACTCAAAAATATTTGTTATGACAATTCAGCAAGCCCAGCTACAAGTGGATGGATGGATTAAAACGATCGGGGTGCGATACTTCAGCGAACTTACCAATATGGCGATCCTTACAGAAGAAGTAGGAGAGCTGGCAAGACATATGTCCAGGCAATATGGTGAGCAATCCTATAAAGAAGGTGCTGCCCTTTCGGGGGAGGTTAAGAGGGAGCTGTTGGCAGATGAGATGGCAGACGTATTCTGGGTACTCCTTTGCCTGGCCAATCAAACCGGGGTGAATTTGACAGAAGCGCTGGAAAAGAATTTTGAAAAGAAAACAGGGAGAGATGCAGTCAGGCACCAGGAAAACGACAAATTAAAATAAACCCGTTTGGCATAATTTTTTAACACTCTCATTGTCATGTCAATTAAAGATGCCTGGAAAATAACAATACATTCCTTCACCGACTTTTACAACGGGAATGTTTTTAAGCTAAGCGCTTCACTGGCTTTCTTCACCATTTTTTCTTTACCTGGCCTGCTCATCATTATTATTTGGTTCAGCGATCTTTTTTATGGGCGGGATATCGTGGAAGGGTCGGTGTATCACCAACTGGAAGGTTTTGTGGGCCATTCCGCTGCGCTTGATATGCAGGAAACGATCAGGAATGCCACGGATCATGCAGGAAGCAGTGTGGCTACGGTGGTTGGCCTGATCGCACTGATCATCGGGGCTACCAGTATCTTCGGGGAGATCCAGGATTCGATCAACAATATCTGGCGTTTAAAAGCCAGGCCCAGGAAAGGTTTTGCCATTTTAAAATTAGTTTTTAACCGGTTGCTTTCCTTTTCAATGATCATTACGCTTGGTTTTCTTTTACTGGTGTCGCTGGTGATCAATGGCGGGTTGGATTTTTTGTTGAACAACCTGTTGGTAAAATACCCTCAGCTTACGGTCCTGATTATTTATATATTGAATCTCATTTTGACTTTCCTTGTCACTGCTTTTATTTTTGCCACTATCTTCAAAGTATTGCCGGATGCCCGCGTCAAATGGAAACATGTAAGGATCGGGGCCTGTGTAACAGCGGTCCTCTTTATGATCGGGCGTTTTATTATTACCTATTACCTGGGTCATAACCGGATGAGTTCAGCTTATGGCGCAGCAGGCTCACTGATCGTGGTATTGCTATGGGTATATTATTCCTCTATGATACTTTATTTCGGCGCGGCTTTTACCCATGCCTACGTTGTTTACAAGGGGTCCCGGATCTATCCCAACAGCTATGCGGTATGGGTGCAGCAGATAGAAGTGGAATCGGAAAAATCCATCCAGCAGCAGCCTGAACAGAAAACGGTTATCGAAATACCGGAGACAAAACCGGGGGACAAGCAGGATTAAATCTTTGCTGTTTCAAATCCTCATTTGGGCTTATTTTTGCCGCCTCATGGCAAACGATACCAATAAATTCCAGGCGGTTATCTCGCATTGCAAAGAATACGGGTTTATTTTTCCCAGCAGTGAAATTTATGACGGGCTCCAGGCTGTATATGATTATGGGCAGATGGGCAGCGAACTAAAGAAAAATATCAAAGACCACTGGTGGAAAAACATGACCCAGTTGCAGGACAATATCGTTGGTATAGATGCCGCTATTTTCATGCATCCCACTACCTGGAAAGCCTCCGGTCATATTGATAATTTCAACGACCCGATGATTGATAACAAGGATAGCAAGAAACGTTACCGGGTTGATCATTTAATCGAAGGGTTTGCAGAAGAGCTAAGAAGTAAAGGAGTGGAAGGTGAAAAAGAAGCTGAGACGTTGCTTGTGGAAATGGAATCATTATTGGCCAAAGATGATTTTCCTGGTTTAAAAAAATTAATTGAGGAGAATAAGATCAAGTGCCCTGTCAGTGGTACTTCTAGCTGGACCGATATCCGCCAGTTCAACCTGATGTTCTCGACTGAATTCGGTTCTACTGTTTCCTCTGATGACGAGGATAATAAGGTATACCTGCGTCCCGAAACAGCACAGGGTATTTTTGTGAATTTCCTGAATGTGCAGAAAACAGGCCGGATGAAAATCCCTTTTGGGATCGCCCAGGTTGGAAAAGCGTTCCGAAATGAAATAGTTGCCCGGCAATTTATTTTCCGGATGCGGGAGTTCGAGCAAATGGAGATGCAGTTCTTTATTCGTCCTGGTACACAGAAAGAATGGTATGAATCCTGGAAAGCAGAACGGTTAAAATGGCATACGGAACTTGGGCTACCGGCGGAAAAATACCGGTTTCATGATCATGTGAAGCTGGCACATTATGCCGATGCGGCCTGTGATATCGAATTTGAATTCCCGATCGGTTTCAAAGAGCTGGAAGGAATCCACTCCAGGACAGATTTTGACCTGAAACAACACCAGGAATACAGTAAAAAGAAAATGCAGTATTTCGATAATGATATTGATCCGGCTACCGGGAAGCCTTATGGAAATTATATTCCTTATGTGATCGAAACTTCCATTGGTTTGGACAGGATGTTCCTGGCTGTTATCAGTCATGCTTACGAAGAACAAGACCTTACCAAAGATGATAAACCGGACAGCCGTGTAGTCTTAAAATTTCCCGCTAAGCTGGCTCCTATTAAATTAGCCGTACTACCCCTGACCAAAAAAGATGGCCTGCCCGGTATCGCTGAAAAGATAATGGCGGATTGCAAACCTCATTTCCGTTGTTTTTACGAAGAAAAAGACTCGATTGGCAAACGCTACCGCCGGATGGATGCCCTGGGAACACCTTTCTGTGTAACGGTAGATCACCAGACCAAAGAAGATAATACGGTCACGATCCGTCACCGGGATTCGATGGAGCAGGAGAGGGTGTCGATTGATCAGTTGAGAGAGATTGTAACGGTTGCAATAAATTAGGAATAAGAAATAAATAATAAGAAATAAGGAAGTGGTCACCACTTCCTTATTTTGTGTTCCTTATTCCTTATTTCTTATTTTCATACGCCAAACTGTTTTAAATGATGATCCAAATGCTTCCAGGTCGCTTTGCTCCATTGTTCTTTAGTTAACTTTCCAAATACCGGGTGTTTTTCATTGACCATATTCAGTTCAGTAAATTGGTTGATCTTATCCAGGAGCCCGGTCTTTTCGGTTTCAAAATTCTTTTCAGTACCGGTCATAATAAAGGTCTTATCCGTTGGTAAACCTGGTTTCCAGGGTGTTTCGTCATATAGTTTTTTCTTGAACAGGGGCAGGATCAGTTTCATCAGCCAGTTGCCCTTTAGCGTATGGGTTCCCAATGCCACGCCCATGGGCACCTGCACATGTGCCAGCATTTGCCCGGCATCCATTTTTCCCCATTGACGCTGGGATTGGGAGGTTAGTTGATTGATGCGCCCGATGATCTCCTGTTTGACGGAAGGATCAAATAAGTTCTTTATTTCCATGATAGATTTTACTCTTGAATATTAACCATACAATTCCTGGTGGATCGCCTTCCGTTCGTAGCCTAATGCCTGTATTCGTTGCTTGGCCTCATCGATCATGGCTTTCCAGCCGCATAGAAAAAAGCTTGCCGGTTGTTTATTAGCGCAGATCTCTTCGTACAAGGCATGAACATACCCTTTTTTCCCACCCCAATCTTCTCTTGATAAAGTGGCTTCAAAATGGAACTTCGGCATTGCTGCTTCCAGTTGTTTGAGTTCATCATAATAGAGAAGATCCTTTTGAGTACGGCAGCCGAAGAGCATATAGATATTCTCATGTGCCGTACCATGTAATTTCATATACTGGACCATGCTCCGGAAAGGAGCGATACCGGTACCGGTGCTGATCAGGAACAGGTCTTTACTCAAATTTTCTTCATGCAGTGTAAATACACCCTGGGGTCCCCGGAGGGTAAACTCGCTTCCGACACTGATATTCTTCCAGATCCAGGGCGTCCCGGCCCCGTCTTCCAGTAACACGATCAACAGTTCGAAAACTTTAGAGCCATCGGGCCAGCTGGCAATGGAATAACTGCGCCAGCGTTTATTAGGTTTTTCATGTATGGGAAGATCCAGCGTAACAAACTGGCCGGGGATAAAATCAAATTGATCCAGTTCGGAGACCTCAATCCAGAAACGTTTGGTATTATAGGTTTCATCTTCAATGCGGATGACCTTTCCGGTCCGCCAGGGTTGAACAGCCATGTGGGTTTTAGTTTAAAAGGTAAAATACGAATAGCTGCCGGATTTTATTCAAAAAATCATTTTAATCAGTATGACCGGCAGTTTTATCTTTGCCGTTCGAATGAGTGTAAAGGATTTGCTGGAACAGTATCAGAACACCCCCCGTCTTTTTCAACTGGCGGACAGGCTTTCCTTTGCCCAACCTCAAAAGATCTCGCTGAAAAATTTACAGGGAAGCTCTTCCCAGTTCGTGGTGGCGGCTGCTTTTCTTCACCCGGCCTGTTCCCAACTCAACCATCTTATCATCCTCAACGATGCTGAAGAAGCTGCTTATTTTCATAATACACTGGAGAACCTGACCGAAGCCCTGGATGTTTTTTATTTCCCTGCTTCGTTCAAGAACAGGAAAAATTACCAGTTACTCAATTCTTCGCATGTGATGTTACGGACGGAAGCGTTGACAAAGATCGCTGCGGGAGGCAATAAGAAAGTGCTGGTCACTTACCCGGAAGCCCTGTTCGAAAAAGTAGTATTGCCGGCTACTCTTTCTTCCACTATCATTCATATCAAATCAGGTGACCGGCTTAATGTAGAAGAACTCTTACTGAAGCTGGCTGATTATGGTTTTGAAAGGACGGATTTTGTATACCAGCCCGGCCAGTTCGCTATCAGGGGTGGTATCCTCGATATATATTCTTTTGGCAATGAAAAACCATACCGGGTGGAATTATTCGGGAACGATGTGGATTCTATCCGGATCGTCGACCCCGAAACACAACTGAGTGAAAGAAAACTCCTCCAGGTTAGTATCATTCCGAATGTTGATAGCCAGTTTGAAGACGAAGACCGGGTTTCTTTGTTTGATTTTTTACCAGGGAATACGATCGTGTGGATCCAGGATTACGAACTCTGCAAAGAACACCTGGCGGATTGCGGGGAGGACCTGGAGGCTTTCCTGCGGATGATAAATGAATCCGGGGCCATAACACGGGAAGCAGATGCTGATAAGATCGAGAAAAAGAATGTAACAGCCGGTGATTTCATCAACCCGGATAATTTAAAGGAAGAGCTTTCGAAAAAACACCTGGTTGAATTTGGCTACCAGTCACACCTGGATGATTTCGAAATCGTTTTTAATACAAAAGAACAGCCGGCCTTTAACCGCCAGTTTGATCTCCTGATCAGGGACCTGAAAAACTGGGAAGCAAAAAAATTCCAGTTATACATCTTCGCAGAGAATCCCAAACAGCTCGAAAGGCTGCAAAGTATTTTTGATGACCTAAAGGCGGAAATAGTTTTTAACCCGATCCCTACTTCGATTCATGAGGGATTCATTGATGAAGATCAAAAGATTGTCTGTTATACAGACCACCAGGTATTCCAGCGTTATCATAAATACAAGGTTAAGCAGGCGTATAATAAAAATAAAGCGATCACCCTGCGGACCCTCCGGGAACTGCAACCGGGAGATTTTGTCACGCATATTGATCATGGCGTTGGAATTTTCAGCGGTTTACAAAAACTTGAAGTGAACGGGCGACTGCAGGAAGCCGTGCGGTTGATCTATAAGGATACGGATATCCTGTATGTCAATATCAACAGTCTCCACAAGATTGCCAAGTACACAGGTAAGGAAGGCAGTGTGCCTAAAGTGAACAAACTCGGAAGTGATGTCTGGAATAAATTAAAAGAAAAGACCAAGACCAAGGTCAAAGAGATCGCCTTCGACCTGATAAAATTGTATGCCAAACGGAAGACGCAGGTTGGATTCCGGCATTCACCGGATAATTACCTGCAAACGGAACTGGAAGCTTCTTTTATTTACGAAGACACTCCCGATCAGAGTAAAGCTACAGCAGATGTAAAAAAAGATATGGAATCTCCATCGCCGATGGACAGGCTGGTTTGCGGGGATGTCGGGTTTGGCAAGACAGAGATCGCTATCAGGGCAGCGTTTAAAACGAATGTAGACGGGAAACAGGCTGCCGTGCTGGTGCCTACTACAATCCTGGCCTTCCAGCATTACCAGACTTTTAGTGAACGATTAAAAGATTTCCCGGTAACGGTTGATTATATCAATCGTTTTAAATCTGCCAAAGAGAAAAAAGAAACGCTTAAGAGACTCGAGGAAGGAAAGATCGATATCATCATCGGTACCCATGGGCTGCTGGGCAAGGAAGTAAAATTCAAGGATCTTGGTTTACTGGTAGTGGATGAAGAACAGAAATTTGGCGTAGGGCACAAGGAAAAGATAAAAACCCTGCGGACAGCTGTTGACTGCCTTACGCTGACGGCAACTCCTATTCCGAGAACGTTGCAGTTTTCGCTGATGGGTGCCCGTGACCTGAGTATCATGAATACACCGCCTCCCAACCGGCAACCGATCCAGACGGAAGTCCAGGTCTATAATGAAGATTTTATCCGTGAAGCGATCTATTTCGAAACAGAAAGAGGGGGACAGGTGTTTTTCATTTACAATCGTATTGCCGGCCTTGCTGAAATGGCCGCTATTATACAGGCGCTTTGCCCTGACCTTAGTATCGGTTATGCCCATGGTCAAATGGAAGGTCATCATCTCGAAGAAAGGATCTTAAATTTCATCGACCGGAAATATGATGTACTAATCTGTACTAATATTGTAGAAAGCGGGGTGGATATCCCGAATGTGAACACGATCATTGTCAACAATGCGCACCAGTTTGGGTTAAGTGACCTGCACCAGCTAAGAGGGCGGGTAGGAAGAAGCAATAAAAAAGCATTCTGTTACCTGCTGGCACCTCCGATGAGTACATTACCCAATGATTCAAAGAAAAGGTTACAAACACTGGAACAACACAGTGAACTGGGAAGTGGTTTCCAGATTGCCATGCGTGACCTTGATATAAGAGGCGCAGGGAATCTCCTTGGCGGGGAACAAAGCGGTTTTATGGCCGAGATCGGTTTTGAAATGTACCAGAAGATCCTGGATGAAGCCATCAAAGAATTAAAAAGAACAGAGTTCCGGGAATTATTCAAAGACGAGATCGCCAGGCAGGACGACTTTGTCCAGGATTGTACCATTGATACTGACCTTGAGATCCTGATCCCCGATGATTATGTAGAAAGTATCACGGAACGTTTATCGCTGTACCAGCGACTGGATAATTGTGAGACCAGTGAAGACCTGTTCACGATGAAAGCTGAGATGGAGGATCGTTTCGGGCCATTACCGCGGCAGGTAGAAGACCTGTTTATTACAGTTCGCTGCCGCAAGCTTGCTGTTGACATGGGATTTGAGAAAATGAGCCTGAAAGAGGATACCCTCCGCTGCTTTTTTATTAACCGGCCTGATTCACCTTATTTTGAATCCGGGACATTCCAGAAAATAATCCAGTTCCTGCAAACAGAGACCAATAAGGCAAAACTAAAACAGGCCGGTAAATTGTTCATGCTGATTGCCAACCACATTAAAAGCATGGAAGAAATGCATTTGTTCCTGCAGGCCATGCACAGGTATTGCTTCCTGGCTCCCGCAATCCCTGTTTAAAAGCTTAACATATCTCTATAGACGCCCTCCCATTGCCTTTCTCAGCTATTTATAGTAATTTTAATGCACCTAAAAGTCACTATGAGATCCAATCCAATTCCCATGATAGCTGCGCTGCTGCTTTTATCCCTGTCAATGGCAGCACAGGATGATCCCCGGTATAAAATTTCGCTGAAAAGCGGGACAATTATTCCTCCCAATAATATCACCTCCGAAAAACTTGATCAGCTAAACAGGAATGCAGTCGTGGTGGAAGGAAAAAGATTGGTCGTATTACAATTTGAGAAAATTCCGACTGAAAAAGATAGGATCATTTTACAACAATCGGGTATCGAACTGCTGGATTATATTCCTAATAATGCCTATACAGCCACGATCAGCAGTCCCTTGAATGCCGTCCTGCTGGCGCAGGTAAATGCCAGGGCTGTTATCGAACTTTCGGCAATTCAAAAAATGCAACCCGAACTTGCTAAAGGTAATTTTCCTCCTGGTTCTGTAAAAGTCGCAGGTACGGTTGATGTATGGATCAGTTTCCCTCGTTCTTTTTCTTTTGCTACAGTCATCAAAGAACTTCAGCAACGGAATTTTGATATTGTTTCCTCCGTGTATAAAGATTACCGGGTCATTGCATTGCGGGTAGCCGTGCAGCGTTTGGGAGAACTCGCTACGCTTCCTTTTATCGATTATGTACAGGCAGCACCCGGGAAAGAGGAGAAGCTGAGCTCATTCTGGACAAACTGGGGACGTGATGGAGTAAGGGCTTCGATACTCGGAGCACCCCTTAGTGCAGGAGGAAAAAACCTGAAAGGTAGCGGGGTTGTCGTAGGTATTGGTGATGATGCAGACCCACAACGGCATATAGATTTTACCAACAGGCTGATCAGCCGTGCGGCGGGGAATTACCTCTTTCATGGAACACATGTTACAGGGATTGTTGGTGGAGCCGGGATCCGGAATGAATTGCGGACAGGGTTTGCTCCCAAATCCACCATCGTCTCGCAGATATTATCAGGTATTATAATTAATGCCCCGGCTTATGTAACAGATTATGGAATGGTCATTTCCAATAATTCTTATGGGAATAATATAAGCGAGTGTGCAACATTTGGAGTATATGACCTTTATTCCCGCATACTTGATCAACAGGCTTTCGATCTTCCCCATTTGCAAAGTGTTTTTGCAGCGGGCAATAGCGGGATTATTAATTGTGCACCATTCCCGGATAGCTTCCGTACGGTGCTTGGTGGTTACCAGTCTGCCAAGAATGTTATTTCGGTAGGAAATGCCACCCCGATCGGATTTTTATATGAACGTTCGAGCCGTGGCCCTGTAAGAGATGGACGGCTCAAGCCGGAAATTATTGCTATTGGTTCATTTATCGAGTCAACGGCACCTCCTCCTTTTGATTTTTATGCGGAGAACACAGGAACCAGTATGGCTGCACCGGCTATATCGGGCGGTCTTGCTTTATTATATGAAAATTACAGGCTGCTGCATCCGCCCTTACCCGGAACCAATCCGACCAATGGGTTGATGAAGGCATTGCTTTGTAACAGTGGCGATGACTGGGGTATGCCGGGACCCGATTTCACTCATGGTTTTGGTATGGCAAATTTCCACAGGGCCAACGATATGCTGGAAAATAATCATTACAGTCTTTCAAGCATTGCCCCGGGACCGCAGCAAACGCTTACAGTAAATGTACCGGCGGGTGTCGCTGAATTTAAAGTCATGCTATACTGGAATGACCCGGCAGCTGCAGTGCTGGCATCTCAAACACTTGTCAACGATCTTGATCTTGAAGTGGAAACTCCTTCAGCCATTACAGTACTTCCGCATGTACTGGATACCGTTCATACCAATGTAAAAAATAGTGCCACCAACGGGGTAGATCATATTAATAATATAGAACAGGTAGTGATAAAAAATCCTGCTGCAGGGGATTATATCATCAAAGTAAAACCTACGAATATCACTCAGAACCCTTCGCAGGAATATGTGGTGGTTTACGATTTTGTTCCAATAGAAACAAGATTGATTACACCAGGCGGGGGAGAACCGTACCTGCAAGGCGAAAATGTAATAGCCCTCTGGGATTCATACGGGTTACCAGAAAATACATTTACGCTTGAATTCTCATCAGATAATGGAGGTAACTGGACCACGCTTAAGAATAATATTGAAGCAAACAAAAGACAATATTTTTATACTGTACCCAATCCGAATGAATGGTTGGTGATCCCGCAGGTTACCACGGACCAGGCATTGGTTCGTATCAGCCGGAATGGAACAGGGTTTAGCAGCACGAGCGCAGCTTTTACTATCTGTGATACTATCAACGTAAGCTTGTCGGCGGTACAATGCGAAGGTTATGTCTCTATTGACTGGACCACTGTTCCAGGCGCGACAGCGTATGAGATAATGAAGTTGCAGGGAGATGAAATGGTTACAGTGGCTTCCGTTCCCAATACAGTCTTTACGTACAGTTTCGGGGGCTTATCAAAAGATTCTGTTTATTGGTTTAGTGTACGGCCATTGATTGGCACAAGTAACAGACCCGGCAGAAGAGGGATAGCTGTTTTTCGTAAACCCAATAACGGGACCTGTGCAGGCCTGATTTCAAACAATGATATCAAAATAGATACGATACTATCTCCGCTTCGTTCCGGTCGATTACTTACTTCCACTGAATTAGGAAATAGTGTACCTGTTACGATCCGTATTAAGAACCTCGATGATATTCCTACAACGGGTGATATTACTGTAACATATATATTGAACGGAGGAACGCCAGTATCGGAAACGATCATTGATCCCCAAATTCCTGGCGGTGCAACGATCCTGCATACTTTTGCAACAACGATCGATTTGTCGGCTGCCGGCACTTATGATCTGCAGGTGACAGCAACACCGCAGACTACCGACCCGGTAATTGAGAATAATACATTTGCAAATACCTACAAACAATTAAGCAATCCTGCTATTACCGGGATTACTCCTGTCGCTCCCTTCGTTGATAACTTTGATCTTTCTCCCATTCAATCTTATAATACATCTCAAACAGGTCTACAGGGATTGGACCGGTACGATTTTGTGAACAGTTCGGATACAGGCAGGATCAGGACCTTTATCAATACGGGTATCGCCTATTCAGGCAACAGGGCTCTTACGCTGGATGCAAGGATGGTGAATTCCGGGACAACAGATTCTCTTACCGGGACCTACAACCTGGCTACTTATAATGCCGTTTCGGAAGATATCAGGCTTGATTTCCGGTATAAAAATCATGGACAGGGTTCAAATCCCGCAAACAAGGTCTGGATCAGGGGTAAGGATGACCAGGTCTGGATTGAAGCCTATGATCTCTATGCAAACCAGAATGAAGTGGATGGATCGTATAAAAAAACATTAAGTATAGAACTGGGGGACCTGCTTAGAAATGTATCGCCACCCCTTCAAAATTTCACCAGCAGTTTCCAGGTACGCTGGGGCCAGTTCGGGAAACAACAGGCAGCAGATAATGATGGTGGAGCGGGTTACACTTTCGATGATATAAGATTGTACAAGGTTGTGGATGATATGCAAATGATAAGTATCGATACTCCTATTGTAGTGAGTTGTGGGCTGACCATTAATACACCGATAAAGATAACTGTTCGGAACAGTAACAATGCTGCTGTTGCGGGTGTACCGGTTCGTTTTCGTGTCGATGGTGGAAGCTGGTTAAACCCTGCCGAAACCACAGGGCCCATTCCCGCTAACGATACAGTTCAATATACGTTTACGGCGACAGGAGACCTTTCGCTGCCGGGGCAGCATATTGTTGAGGTAGTAGCAGATTATCCAACCGATACCTATCATGATAATGATACGGCACGGATTACGCTTATCAACTCGCCTGTCTTTACAGTTACCAATACATCTGTTTACCTGGAGAATTTTGAAACCGGTAATGGTTCCTGGTATACTGCCGGAAAGAACAGTTCATGGGAATATGGTACTCCTTCTTCTTATTCGATCAAACGGGCTGCCAGCGGCAGTAAAGCATGGAAGACAAGAATAACGGGCAACTATAATGACCTGGAAAAATCCTATCTCTATTCTCCCTGTTTCAATATTTCCACCATGACAGCTCCTGCCTTAAGTTTTAGCCTGGCATTGGACCTGGAAGATTGTGGCAGTGGTTTTTGTGACGGGGCCTATATGGAATATTCTGTCGATGGTAAAACCTGGGATACACTGGGGGCTTATGGCCAGGGCACTAACTGGTATAATAAGAATTATACATCAGGGGTTGAACTTTGGAGTGTTCAAAATTATACCCGCTGGCATGTAGCCACTATTCCCCTGACTACAATCCAGGTACCGATCAATCAATTGACACAATTAAGGTTCCGTTTTGTTGTTCTTTCCGACCCTTCTGTTAACCGTGACGGAGTGGCTGTGGATGATATTCATATCTATAATAACCCCAGTGGCATTTATGATGGCGCTACCATGAGCGCACCCGTCACTCAAAATATACCCGGGGGCGCCGGATGGATTGATTTCCTTGCCTCGGGTAAACTGGTAGCTTCCGTGAATTCTCCCGTTCAATCTATGGGAACCACGGATGCACAAGCCTATATCAATACCGGCGCGGTGCGGATCAACAGTAACCAATTCTATCATGACCGGAATATTACTATTAAACCAACGACGGTATCACTGACCGACTCTGCGACAGTCAGGTTCTATTTCCTGGATACGGAAACAGAAAACCTGATCAATGCCACTGGTTGTGCGTATTGTTTCAAGCCTTCAATGGCCTATGAACTGGGTGTAACCAAGTACAGTGACCCCGATGACAGTAAGGAAAACGGAACATTAGCTGATAATACGGGGGGGCAACATACCTTTATCAATTCGTCAAATACAAGGATCATTCCATTTGACAAAGGTTATTATGCAGAATTCAAAGTAAAAGACTTTTCTGAATTCTGGCTTAGCAATGGCGGTCTTGACAGGAATACACCTTTACCGCTAAAGCTGCTCAGTTTTACTGCTTCCAGGAAGAACAATAAAGATGTGCTGGCCGAATGGGTAACATCTTTTGAATTTAATGTGGATCATTTTGAACTGGAACTGGCAAAAGGAAACAGTAGTTACCAGCAAAATCAATTCAGCAAGATCGGTGAGATCAGCAGCCTTGGAAATTCCGGGGGTGAACAACGATATAGTTTCACCGATCTTGAAAATAATAAAACCGGGGTGAGGTATTACCGGCTAAAGATGATCGATAAGGATGGCAGTTTCAGTTACTCCGCCATAAGGCCGGTTGTTTTTACAGATGATGTTCAATGGCAGGTTTATCCTAACCCTTCCGCAGGGATTTTTAACCTGGTCTACCAGTTAACAGAAGGAGAGACCCTAACAGTGAAGATCTATGACGGGGCGGGTAAAACGATAAAACAATACAGCACGCTTGCCACAGGATTCCTCCAGAAAATGACAGTCGATATGCAGGAGAAAGTATTTGCTTCAGGCCTTTACCTGCTGGAAGCTTCATCGGGGACTAAAAAACAGGTATTCAGGCTTATCAAGCAATAAAAAAACCCTTCTGCTCAGCGCAGAAGGGCCTGGATCTATAATCAGTTTTTTTACCAGCCCTGCTTGGCTATTCCTGCTTTAATAGCGGCCATAGCTTTTTCTTCGTTCATCAGGGTAGTGAGTTTATTACCTTTTCCATCGTTACCCTGTGCCATATAGGCGCCTTTTGCTGTTTTCGTGATAACAGCATCATGCATGGTAACGCCTTTTTCTTTCGTTTTTACGTTATACGCTGTAATTGTTACGTCTGACATGGTCGATAGTTTTTGAGTTAGTAATTCCTGAAATTAAGCATTCCGGCGGGTTTTAAACGGGAAAATTGGCGACAGGTATAAAAAAGCCCCTGTTTAAAGGGGCTAAATCAATTATTATCAGCTATTTAGATATTAAACATCCAATTTGGCATATTTGGCGTGACTCTCGATAAATTCACGCCTGGGGGCTACTTCATCGCCCATCAGCATACTGAAGATGCGGTCTGCCTCAGCAGCGCTTTCAATGGTCACCTGCTTCAGGGTCCTGGTAGCCGGATCCATTGTAGTCTCCCATAGTTGGTTAGCATTCATTTCTCCCAACCCCTTATAGCGTTGAATATTTACCGAATCATCTTTCCCTGCGCCAATTTTTTCAATAAGGGCCTTGCGCTGGGTTTCGTTATAGGCATAAGCCTGTTCTTTTCCTCTCTTCACCAGGTAAAGTGGGGGTTGGGCGATATACACATATCCCTGCTTCACCAGTTCGGTCATATAGCGGTAAACGAAAGTAAGGATCAGGGTGGCGATATGGGAACCATCTACATCGGCATCGGTCATAATGATCAGCTTGTGATAACGTAGCTTACTCAGGTCAAGAGCTTTGGGATCTTCGGGTGTACCCATTTTTACTCCCAGCGCCGTGAACATATTCCTGATCTCTTCATTATCATATATCTTATGCTCCATAGCTTTTTCTACGTTCAGGATCTTACCTCTTAAAGGAAGAATAGCCTGGAAACTGCGATCCCGTCCTTGTTTGGCGGTACCCCCGGCTGAATCACCCTCGACCAGGAATAATTCGCAACGTTTAGGATCACGGTCAGAACAGTCGGCCAGTTTCCCCGGCAAACCGCCACCACTCAAAACAGATTTACGCTGTACCAGTTCTCTCGCCTTCCGTGCAGCCGCCCTTGCCTGGGCGGCAAGAATAACTTTTGAAACGATATTCTTGGCTTCACGGGGATTTTCTTCCAGGTAGGCTTCCAGTACTTTTGAAACGGTTGAATCCACCACACCCATCACTTCGTTATTACCGAGTTTTGTTTTTGTCTGTCCTTCAAACTGGGGTTCAGGGACTTTTACGGAAATGATCGCACTCAATCCTTCACGGAAATCGTCTCCCTCGATCTCTACCTTGGCTTTTTCAAACAAGCCGTTCTTATCGCCATAACTTTTAAAAACTCTTGTAAGGGCACGCCGAAAGCCCGATACGTGTGTACCACCTTCGATCGTATTGATATTATTTACATAAGAGTAAATATGTTCATTGTAACTGTCGTTATAACTTAAAGCCACTTCCACCACTACATTACTGTTCTCATCCTTTCCTTCCACAAAGATCACTTTCGGTATAAGAGGATTGCGCCCGGCGCTGCTGTCGAGCATTTCTACAAATTCTACTATGCCTCCTTCGCTGTAAAAAACATTTGTATAGTATTCACCATTCTCTTCTTTTTCACGCAGATCACTTAACAGGATGCGGACCCCGCGGTTCAGATAGGACAATTCACGGAGACGGCCCTCCAGGATATCTTTGTTGTAAACGGAGGTGATAAAAATCGAATCATCAGGCCAGAAATGAACTTTGGTTCCGGTCTTATCGCTGTTACCGGCTTCCCTTACAGGATACTGGGGCACACCGATCTTATATTCCTGTTCAAATATTTTTCCATCCCGGTTAACGGTTACCTGCAGCAGTTTACTCAATGCATTTACGCAACTTACCCCAACACCATGCAAACCGCCCGAAACTTTATAGGAACCTTTATCGAATTTACCACCGGCATGAAGCACGGTCATTACCACTTCAAGTGCAGAACGTTTTTCCTTGGTATGCATCGCGGTTGGAATACCACGGCCATCATCTTCAACGGAAATAGAGTTGTCTTCGTGGATAGTGACCTGTATGTTTTTACAATAACCGGCCAGTGCTTCGTCAATGGAATTATCCACTACTTCATAAACAAGGTGGTGCAAACCCTTTACACCAATATCACCAATATACATCGCCGGACGTTTCCGAACAGCTTCCAAACCTTCCAAAACCTGAATACTATCAGCACTGTAACCAGCTGAAATGGCGGCGGCTTTTTCTTTAGCTTCTGTGGTCATAAATAGAGAAAATTCCCGGGTTAATAAGTGAAAAATTATAACTCACAAATTTACGGAAATAAGCCTTCTTATCAGGCTTTTAAAAGGTCTTTTTTAACCCATTTTTTAGGAGTGGTGATTAAATGAAAATGCCCGTATTACGGGCATTTCAGCTGGTTGCGGCCACCCAAGAGTCCGGGGCATTTTTCGAAGCTGGATCTTGATTCTTCCAACCGGCTATCTTTTCACGATCTGGGCGGTAAGGTCGGCTTCGGCACATACTTTATTGCCGACATAAGTGGTGCCTTTCATTTCACAGATACCGCGGCGAATAGGGGTCGATAATTCCATTTTCAGGATCAGCGTATCACCGGGCTTTACCATGTGCTTGAACTTGCAATTATCTATTTTAAGGAAATAAGTATCGTATTGCCCCTCGCCACTCATATTAATGGCAAGGATGCCTCCGCACTGGGCCAGGGCTTCAATTTGCAACACACCGGGCATAACAGGATTGCCCGGGAAATGCCCCTGGAAGAACCATTCGTTAAAGGTCACATTCTTAATGCCGACTATATGCGTATCGCTCAGTTCGATCACCTTGTCCACCAGTGCAAAAGGATAACGGTGCGGTAATTTTTTTTCAATAAAGGGCTGATCATATACCGGGGGCTGGTTAGGATCGTAAATAGGAACACCACGGGTATGTTTGTTTTTCTTGATGTACTGTTTTATTTTTTTCGCAAACTCCACGTTTGTACTGTGCCCGGGCCGGTTGGCAATCACGCGGCCTTTTACCGGGTAACCGATCAGGGCCAGGTCACCGATCACATCCAGCAGTTTATGCCGGGCAGGTTCGTTGGGAAAACGTAGTTCAAGGTTATTCAGGTAGCCTTCGCTTTTTACCTCGATCTTGTCTTTGCGGAAAATAGTCTTTAACCGCGCCATTTCTTTTTCATCCACGGGTTTGTCTACGATAACAATAGCATTATTGACATCTCCTCCTTTGATAAGGTTATTATCGAGGAGCATTTCCAATTCATGTAAAAAACAAAAAGTCCTGCAGGGAGCGATCTCTTTTTTGAAATCACGGATATGTTTAAGACCTGCATGTTGTGTGCCTAAGACAGGCGAGTTAAAATCGATGAGCGTAGTGACCTGGTATTCCACGGCAGGCATGAGTACCATTTCCACTCTTTTTTCTTCATCGTAATGATAAATATTTTCGTCAACGGTGTACCATATTTTGGCGGCTTCCTGTTCGACGATGCCCGATTCTTCGATCAGTTCAACGAAGGGTTCTGAGCTACCATCCATGATGGGAATTTCAGGACCATTGATCTCAATAAGACAGTTGTCAACTCCCATTCCTACAAGGGCGGCCAGCACATGTTCTACGGTACTCACTTTAACCCCGTTGGATTCAAGTGTAGTACCGCGGCTAACATCGGTCACCAGGTCACAGTCTGCCTTAATCACCGGCCGGTTAGGCAGGTCAATGCGCTGGAACTGGAACCCAAAACCGGATGCAGCGGGTTTCAGTGTCAGGTCTGCCATGATACCGGTATGCAAGCCTGTACCAGCAATACTAACAGCCGACCTGAGTGTATGCTGTTTATCGGGATTAAAATTGAGGGTCATAGTATCACCAATATAAGGCTTATTTTTTGGAGAAGAAATCATGCGGACAAAGATAGGATTTGATCAGAAAACGGGCAGATTTAGAGGACAGGCATCTGCAAAAAAAGGATAGAAGGAAATGTAATTACCCGGCTATGAAATTCTTTCTGCCATCAATTGTTTTACCAGCGCTTCGAGTTCATTGATCCTTTTTTCAAGTTCAGGGAGATTACGAGCCATGGCCTGGCTGCGGATGGCTTTGTTATAGTCATATGCAGGAGAACCGGTGACAGCCGAACCAGGTTTCTTTAATGATTTTCCCAAACCTGCCTGTGCATTGATCCTGGAATGATCTGCCACCTGCAGATGACCTGCAAGACCTGCCTGGCCGCCGATCATTACTCCATTCCCGACTTTAGTACTGCCGCTGATACCAGCCTGTGCAGCAATAACTGTAAAGTTGCCAATTTCCACATTATGCGCTACCTGGATCAGGTTGTCAAGTTTGGCGCCAGTTCTTATGATCGTTGATCCGATTGTTGCCCGGTCAATGGTTGTATTGGCGCCGATCTCCACCCGGTCTTCAATGACAACATTCCCGATCTGCGGAACTTTTGTTAAACTGCCATCTGCCTGCGGCGCAAAACCAAAACCATCACTCCCGATAACCGTACCGGCATGTATGATTACCTGGTTACCTATTTTACAATCATGGTAGATCTTAACGCCAGGGTGAATAAGACAGTTATCGCCCACGATCACATTATCACCGATGTAGACATTCGGGAATATCTTACTGTTGTTGCCGATTTTTACGTTGTCTCCCAGGTAAGCAAAGGCGCCGATAAAAACATGCTCTCCATAAAAAGCTGTTTTGGAAATATAACTGGGCTCCTGGATACCGCTTAATTGTTGTTGCATGATCTCCTGGTATTTGCCAAGCAGGGTTGCAAAAGCTGTATAGGCGTCTGGTACACGGATCAGGGTAGCACTGACGGGTTGCTTCAGTTCGTACGTTTCATTAACAATGATGACGGAAGCTTTGGTGAGGTATAAGAAATCTTCGTATTTGGGGTTCGCAAAAAAAGTAAGCTGATCAGCGGTCGCTTCTTCAATCTTCCCGAACGAAACTACTGCCACGCCGGCATCGCCTTCTATTTTGCCGTTAATAAGTTCTGCTATTTGTGAAGCGGGAAATTGCATGTATTGAGCTTTAGTTATTAGCTGCTGGCTATTAGCTTTAAAAACCGGCTAATAGCTAACCACTAATACCTGTTCTTAAGTAACAAATGTAATATTTTTTAACAGGGCCTTTTAGGTTATGCTGGATAAGGGCATTATCAACCTGTGAAATATCTTTGATGGTTCCGTCCTTGAACAGGATATTAATCCTTTCATCCTGCGTGTCATAAGTTGTGTTACTGGCTTCGCCGGTAAAAACAAAGTAAGCAGATTCCTGCTCATCAAGGCCGAGTTGATCCCGGGTCTCCTTTATTTTTTCCTGCACGAAAACAGGGTCAAAAGATTCGGCCTGTAATTTTACTTTAAGCAGGTTTCTTTCCACTAAAGAACGGGAAAGGGTGGATAATATTTTATCGGGGTGTAGTTGCCAGGCTTTAACGGCTCCCATCATATCGTAGTCATCCAGCTGGCAGAATTCAAACAGCCAGTCACTGATCATTTGAGCGGCCCTGTCATCGGGGGTAAGGAAAAAATTCAGGAAAAAGGAAGGTGAAACAGCTTTGACTTCTTTGGCCCGCTGTAATATCTTTTGCAGCATCTGTTCAGCACTCACGACTGTTTTATGCAGGTATACCTGCCAGTACATCAGGCGGCGGGAGACCAAAAATTTTTCAATGGAATAAATAGCTTTCTCTTCCACCATCAGCTCACCATTGTATACCGTAAGCATTTTAAGGATACGGTCATACCCGATGACTCCTTCTGCCACGCCGGTAAAAAAACTATCCCTGTTGAGATAATCTAGTCGGTCGACATCGAGTTGCCCGGAGACCAGTTGCCGCAAAAACCTTTTGGGATGCTGGTCAGTAAAAATATCAATTGCTGTTTGTAACTGCCCGTTGAATTCTTCATTCAGTTTTTGCATCAGCAAAACCGAAATAGCTTCGTGCTGCACTCCTTTGATCAATTCATTTTCGAGGGCATGTGAAAAGGGGCCATGGCCGATATCGTGTAAAAGAATGGCAATTTTGGCACCCAGTTCTTCTGCGGGAGAAATTTCAACTCCCTTGTTCTTTAATTCATTCAGCGCTATCCCCATTAAATGATAGGCACCCAGGGAGTGGTGCAATCTTGAATGCACAGCCCCGGGATAAACCAAATGTGCAAACGCCATCTGGTGAATATTCCGCAACCGCTGGTAAACCGGGTGTGAAATAACCTGTAGGATCAACGGGTGGTCGATCGTAATAAAACCATAGACCGGGTCGTTGATGATTTTGCGGACAGGCGTCATTGTTGCATTTTTGTTAAAGGCAAGGCGGTAAAAGTACAAAGCCCGGCTTTAATAAGCTATTTTTGATCTTATCACCGGTAACCAGTAACCAGCAAACAAGATACAACATGGCAGTAGTAAAGATCATATGGGTAGACGACGAGATAGAAAGTTTGCAATCCCAGAAAATGTTCCTCGAGAATAAAGGATACGAAGTACAGACATTTACCAATGGTTTTGACGCCATCGACTATGTAAAAGAAAACCAGGTAGACGTGGTACTCATCGATGAGAGCATGCCGGGGATCACCGGCCTGGAAACACTAGCCAAGATCAAAGAAGTAAACCAATCACTCCCGGTGGTGCTGATCACCAAGAACGAGACTGAAAACCTGATGGATGAAGCAATCGGTTCGCAGATCAGCGATTACCTGATCAAACCGGTCAACCCTAACCAGGTATGGCTGAGTTTGAAGAAGATCATCGATAACCGCAGGCTGGTGGCAGAAAAAACCACTACGTCCTACCAACAGCAGTTCCGTCATCTCTTTACTGCCTTAAACAGTAATCCTGACTATAACGAATGGATGGATATTTACCGGAAACTCGTTTACTGGGAACTCGAAATGGAAAAAAGCGACAGCCCGGAAATGCAGGAAATATTGCAGAACCAGAAAAGTGAAGCCAATACAGAGTTTTTTAAATTTGTTTCAAGGAATTATGGCAGCTGGGTCAATCCAAAAGGAGCTGATGGCCCTGTGATGAGTCATACCCTGATGAAGTTTAAAGTGCTTCCGCACCTGGAAAAAGGGACACCATTGTTTTTTATCCTGATCGATAATTTACGCTTCGATCAGTGGAAAGCCATTCAGCCCATCTTTGCCGAAAGCTTCCGGATACTGGAAGAAGAGAGTTTTTACAGTATACTTCCCACTGCCACGCAGTATTGCCGCAATGCCATCTTTGCGGGGATGTTGCCGATGGATATCGAAAAACAATTCCCGCTGCAATGGAAAAATGATGAAGAAGAAGGCGGAAAAAATTTACACGAGGAAGAGTTTTTCCGGGCGCAGTTGAAAAAAATGGGGAAGGGTGACCTGAAAGTCTCTTACACTAAAGTGGTCAATAACCAGGCGGGACTGGACCTTGTCAACAATATTCACAACCTGCTGAATAATGACCTGAATGTGATCGTATATAATTTCGTGGATATGCTCAGTCATGCCCGTACAGAAATGGAAGTTCTGAAAGAGCTGGCGGGGGATGAGATGAGTTACCGCAGTATCACGACTTCCTGGTTTGAACATTCACCGCTTCACCAGGCGCTGAAAAAAATAGCCGATAAGAATATCAAGATTGTATTGGCGACCGATCATGGCAGTGTAAGGGTAAAGACGCCTTGTAAAGTGGTTGGAGACAAACAGACCACGACCAACCTACGTTACAAACATGGACGCAACCTGAACTATGAACCTAAAGAAGTGCTGGCTTTCCGGGATCCACGCGAAGCAGGTTTGCCCGTGCCTACCATTAATTCTTCTTTCATCTTTGCAAAGGAAGACAGTTTTCTCTGCTACCCCAATAATTATAATTATTATGTCAATTATTACCGGAATACTTTCCAGCATGGCGGGGTGAGCCTTGAAGAGATGATCGTACCGGTAATCAAGATGCAGAGTAAATAATTTACTTTTTCTTTTTTAAGACAATTTCCTCTGCCAGGAGTCCATCTACACGGCTGAAAAAATCATAAAGCCCTGCGTATTTTTCCTTTTCAAAAATGGCTTTTTTTATCTCCAGTGTTTGAGCATAGGAGATGTTCGAATGATCAAAGGAAACGATCCGGGTAAAAACAAAACTGGAATCAGGGGAGCGGATAATCATATTCTGCGGCAAATTATCGACCTGGAATGTTTCCGGGACCTCCAGTTGCATCGTCAGCCTGTATTCCTGGTTGCAGCCAAAATCGATATCCGTATTGCGTTTAGCCTGGGAGAAGGGATTTATTTTTTTGGAGGATAATAATTGCGGGTTGATAAAATAAAAATCTCCTGACTGCTGTGGCTCGTAATCAAACTCGATACTTTGAAGAAGCGGTTCATCCGTATCGGCATTTTCCTGCTTGTTGGATAACATTTTCAGTCCCGGGATTTTTTTGTCAAAGAATTTATTGTCTTTGCTATCCATGTCGGCGAGACTTGAATCCAGGGCAAGCGATTTGGCATAATCATGAAACTTGATCGTAGCACTGCCTTCCAGAATACCCTCTTTTGTCAGCACTGAAAAAATATCTGTTTCCTGTTTGAGAAGAGGCCTGTCATCTGTGATCTTTATCCATTGAATATTATCAGGGTCCAGGAGAAAAGCTTCCCTGTTCAGTATATTCAGGGGAGGGATATTATAGGGCTGGTATCTCAAATTGGCATCCAGCAGGTAATAGGTTCCTTTGTCAACAGCGAGCACATCCAGCCCGTTAAACTGCCCGAAATTGGGGAAATCGATCTTTATCTTTCCATGCTCCCGGGTACTCACAAGCAGGGGGTGGAATTTGATATTTGACCGCTGGAGGAAATTCATCAGCACCATATTGACCTGGGCCGATGTTCCTGAACGGGTTTTCCAAACATTATCGATCTCGTCAGGTGAACCGGTCTGGCCCATTTTTTCCGGGAAACGTTTTTTCACTGTATTAAAAATATAGCGGATCCTGTCTTCGGTATACGTAATGCTCATAGCTGTATCAATGATCTTTTCTGTACCGGGGATGACTTTCTTAAACTGCTCATCGAAAATAGAAGATTTCAGCAGCATGTTGGCCGGGATTTTCCATAAAGAAGCAGCGGAAAAATTGGATGCAAAATCACCACTTTCGGGAAAAAATAAAAACCCCATCCGGAGCAGGTTGTCATTCCAGGAACTCATGTGCGGCTCAGGTTTGAAAGCCGGGATATTCATTTTATAGAAGATCTTCTTTTCTTTATCAAGTCCCTTTGTCAGTTTCTCTGTCTTTTTTTCAACGCTGTCATTCCCAAATACAGTCTCCCGGATCCCCGAGAAAGTAGGTATGATTACCGCAGCTGAAGCATAGGCGGTTGGGATCTCCGCCTGGATAATCCAGGGATCAAGGTATAACCTGTTCTTTTCGCTGATGGTATAAGTGTATTCAATAATACTACCCGGGTGGAGGTTGGGAAAGGTGAACCTGATAACGCCCACTTTTTCCATCGCCTTATCTTTGAAAAAATCTTCTTCTTCTACTTTTTGTGTCACGATTTTACCCGAAGCATCCATATTGAATACAATCCCCTTCAGGTCTTCGATCTTTGTATTTTTTTTGTTGCTGTAGTAAGGGATCGTGATAGTGGCGCTGTTAAATCCTTTTTCATTGAAGATCTTGATGCGAACCCTTTTCATCGTTCTTATCTTCCCGCCAAACGCAGAAGGTTCATATTCTGTCTCCTGGATATCCAGGATCTTCATAGCATTGGCATCCCTTTCAAAAGGACAGGATTGCAAGCTGAGCTCTGTTGGATCTGCTTCCCCGAAAGCGGGCACATTTTTCTGTGCGGTAGCCGAAAGATTAAATACCAACACAGCAATAAGCAGGTATATATTTTTTTTCATAGACTGTAGAGGTCAAATATAACAGGTTTTTTTGTGGATAATAATTGATAAAAAGCAATTATTATGGAACTCCTACAGGTTAAATTTGTAACATGAAGTACACCCAGACGACCCTTGATAAATTAGAAGCCATTCCCGGGGAAGCCGGTTATGTGCTGCGTTACGAAAGAGGGACTTTTCAAAGCGGTTATTGCATCCTGGAAGACCGAAAAGTAGTTGTACTGAATAAATTCCTGCCAACAGAAGGCCGTATCAATACCCTGCTCGACCTGATCCCCCAGCTTGATATTCCTTCCGGTATCCTGACGGATGAATCAAAGAAATTATATGCCGAGATCATTTCCCGGCTGGAAACCGAGGAAAATAAGGAATGAGAAATAAGGAATTAGAAATGAGAAAGTGAAACAGCTCCCTACTTTCTAATTCCTTATTTTTAGTTTCTTATTTCTTATTCCCTTGTATCCTCCATTAAAAATAACATTCCTGGGCAGCGGTACCAGCAGCGGAGTTCCGATGATCGGCTGTGATTGTTCTGTTTGCAGCTCTGCAGATAAAAAAGATAACCGGCTTCGCTCAAGTATCCTGGTAGAATCGCCCTATACCAAACTTGTTGTTGATACAGGCCCCGATTTTCGTTACCAGATGCTCCGGCAAAAAGTAAAAAAACTTGACGCCGTATTATTCACGCACCCGCACAAGGATCATCTCGCCGGCCTGGATGATATAAAGGCCTTTAATTATTTTTCTAAAAAACCCATGGAGATTTATGCTGACTCCCTTACGGAGGAAGCCTTGCGCCGCGATTTTTATTATGCTTTTTCCGACACAAAATATCCAGGTATACCAGAACTGAACCTGAACACGATCACCCTTGAACCGTTTATGGTGGGTGATATACCTGTTACTCCCGTTCTTGTGTGGCACCTGAAAATGCCGGTGCTCGGTTTTCGTTTCGGGAAGTTCACGTATATAACGGATGCCAACAGGATCGAAGAAGCAGAGAAAGATAAAATAAGGGGAAGTGAAACACTGGTCGTAAACGCCCTGCGTAAACAAAAACATATTTCACATTTTACCCTCGGCGAAGCCATTGACCTGGTGCAGGAGTTAAAGATACCCTCGGCTTATTTTACCCATATCTCGCACCAGCTTGGACTTCATGCTGAGGTTGAAGCGGAACTCCCGCAAGGTATCCACCTTGCTTATGACGGGTTGGAACTTCGTTTTAGCTGACGCCTTTACGGATATTCACAAAATCCGGGTCGTTACTAACACTTGTTAGTTTCATTTGTTTTTCCCTTAACTTGCACCCGCCTTTAATGATTGCAGTAACGATTGCTTGCCTCATTCGAAGGCCCAAGACTGTGCCACCCCTTTATTTGGAGTGGCACAGTTATTAAGCAACATCAATGATTTTCTCTTTATGAATTTTCAACCTTCCGAACTTACGCAACAGGTAGCTCAAACCGCCCGGGACTTCGCACTACAGTATATCAAACCACATGTAATGGAATGGGATGAGAGCCAGGAATTTCCTGTCCAGCTTTTTAAAGAAATGGGCAAACTGGGATTGATGGGTGTGCTGGTGCCTGAACAATATGGGGGTGCAGGTCTTACTTACTTTGAATACAAGACCGTAATCGAAGAGATCGCAAAGGTTTGCGGTTCGATTGGTTTAAGCGTGGCAGCACATAATTCCCTTTGTACGGGTCATATCATGACATTTGGTAATGAAGAGCAAAAGAAAAAATGGTTGCCCAGGCTGGCCACTGCAGAATGGATCGGCGCCTGGGGCCTGACCGAAGCCAATACCGGGAGTGACGCAGGCAATATGAAATGTACGGCCGTAAAAGAAGGTGACGACTGGATCATTAATGGGACAAAGAATTTTATCACCCATGGCAAGAGTGGTGATGTGGCGGTGGTGGTTTGCAGAACGGGAGAACCCCGTGCAAAGAATAATTCAACCTCTTTTGTAGTGGAAAAAGGAACGAAAGGATTTGGTGCGGGTAAGAAAGAAAATAAACTGGGGATGCGGGCCAGCGAAACAGCAGAAATGGTCTTTGATAATTGCCGGGTACCGGATGCCAACCGTTTGGGAGAAGTGGGTGATGGGTTCAAACAAGCCATGAAAATCCTGGATCGTGGAAGGATTTCGATCGCTTCTTTATCTCTTGGCATTGCCAAAGGAGCTTATGAAGCGGCATTGCAATATTCACAGGAAAGAAAACAGTTCGATCAGCCGATCTCTAATTTCCAGGGGATCTCGTTCAAGTTGGCCGATATGGCAACCGAGATCGCTGCTGCCGACCTGCTGACCCTGCAGGCCTGTGACCTGAAAGAAAGAAAACAACCTATGACCAAGGAAGCAGCCATGGCAAAATATTACGCGAGCGAGGTAGCCGTTAAAGTGGCGAATGATGCTGTGCAGATCTATGGAGGATATGGCTATACCAAGGATTTCCCGGTGGAAAAACATTACCGCGATGCCAAATTATGCACGATCGGGGAAGGAACTTCAGAAGTGCAGAAGTTGGTGATATCGAGAGAAGTATTGAAATAGATAATGATAAATAGATAATAACTGATAGATGATAGATAATAGTTGGGGTCGTCTATTACATTCGATAATCTCGCTTTAAGCCGGATTTTTCTGTCGTAACTTTGCCGCATGGGCAGACAGGGTAATTATATTATTTCTGCCTTTTTACTTCTGGTGTTCTTCTTAACTGGCTATTTTTTTATCAGAAAAATATTTTTTTTAGAAAGTGAGAGAACATCATCTCAGGAAGTTGTTTCAGTAGTTCCTACTGTATATGATTATTCCGGACAGGCATTACAGGGTAAGACAATTTTTATGAGTAATTGCGCTGCTTGTCATAACCTTTTTAAAGATATGACAGGGCCAAGTTTGATTGATATTATAGATAACGATCAATGGAAGGATAGGAAAAAGCTTTATGCATGGATAAGAAATCCCATAGGCTTTATGCAAAAGGATGCGTATACAAAGCAATTGAAAGAAAAATTTGGCTCAATGATGACGGCTTTTCCTGATTTAAAAGATGAGGAAATCGATGCGATCATAGTCTACATACAACAGTCTGGCAAAATTAAATACCAGGATTTACCCGTTGCGAAGAGGTAAGCACATTACGAACTTTAATTAACTATCATCTATCATCTGTCATCTGACTTCCTGCATCTCCACCAACTTTCTATAAAAACCATTTTGTGCGAGCAATTCGTCATGGTTCCCTCTTTCCACGATCTTTCCTTTTTGTAAGACAATGATTTCGTCTGCATGTCGAATCGTTGAGAGCCGGTGAGCGATCACGATACTGGTCCTGTTCTGCATCATATTGTTGATCGCATCCTGGACCAGCCTTTCGCTTTCAGTATCGAGGGAGGAGGTAGCTTCATCGAGGATAAGGATGGGCGGGTTTTTTAAAACGGCCCGGGCAATGGTCAACCGTTGTCTTTCACCGCCGCTGAGTTTGCTGCCCCGGTCGCCGATATTACTGTCGTATTGTCCTTCTTTTTTCATGATGAACTCGTGTGCGTTGGCAATCTTTGCCGCCGTCATCACTGATTCTATAGCCGCATCGGAACTTCCCAACGCGATATTATGGGCAATCGTATCATTGAAGAGGATAGGCTCCTGGGTAACGATACTCATCAGGCTCCGGACAGAATGCAACGAGTATTCTTTGATGTTTACCCCGTCGATCAGTACTTCACCGCCGGTCACATCATGAAAACGGGGAACAAGATCAGCCAGGGTGGATTTACCAGCACCGGAAGATCCGACTAAGGCAATTGTTTTTCCTTTTTTAACAGTGAGATTGATCTTATCCAGTATCACGGTATCAGCATAGGCGAACTGAACATTCCTGAATTCAATGGAATCAGTAAATGAACTTAATTTTTTGCCATTGGGGTTATCATCTACTGTAACCGGGGAGGTTAGTATTTCTTCAATACGATTAATAGCGGCGCTTCCTTTCCGCATATTGCTAAAGGAGGTCGATAAGGCTTTGGCCGGGTTGATGATATTATAAAAGATCCCCAGGAAACCAAGGAAGGCAGATGCTTCCAGTAATTCTCCCCGGAGTACCAGTCTTCCGCCGTAATACAATACAGCGGTGAACAGTAACACACCCATAACTTCAGACAAGGGAGAGGCAAGGTCTCTCCGAAAGGATATTTTATTCCTTGAGTCCAATAATTTTTCATTGGTCGAACGAAACCTCGCTCTTAAAATCTTTTCTACATTAAATGCCTTGATCACCCTGAGTCCTGCCAGTGTTTCGTCAAGGATGGAAAGCGTATCACCGAATTTTTTGGCTACTATTTCTGAATGTTTTCGTAATGATCTTGTCACCCGGCCGATTACAAAACCGAGAATGGGTATCAGCAGGAGAATAAAAAGCGTTAATTGGAAACTGATAAAGAACAGGACAGTAAGGGTAACAAGGATAGTCATGGGATCCCTGATCCATCCTTCCATAGCCCCCACGAGGGAAGCTTCCACTTCGCCCACATCATTGGTCATCCTGCTCATGAGATCACCTTTGCGTTTTTCTGTGAAATACCCGATCGGCAATTGAAGTACTTTATCATAGAGCTCTTCCCGGAGCTGGTTGATGACTTTATGTTTTACAGGGTTAAGGGTGTAGAAGGACAGGTAAAGAAAAAGATTCTTTAAAATAATAAAAGAGATCATCAGGCTGCAAATGAATCCAAGCGTGGTCACTTTATCATCACCCCCATACTGGTGCAGGAAATCACTGACCCGGCCGAGCAATGAATTTGAGCTGGTATCCAGGGTGGCTTTGCCGGTAAAGATCAGCTGGAGAAAGGGCATGAGCATCCCGATGGATACAATAGAAAAAATGATACTGAGGAGCGTGAACAGGAAATAAAGCGCAATCTTGCCTTTATAATTCTTCAAATAACTGAAAATCCTTGAATATTTCTTCATCGCCTGTATTAATCGCTTAAACGGGGCAAAGTAACTAATTTTACGTTGCCTGCCGAAGTCCCGTATCAAATCAGGCGGGGCGGGCATCAACTAATCAGTAAAGCATGGAAGAAGGGAAAAGACAAAAACAGATAGCCGGTCTGCTGAATGAAGAGATGAATACGATCTTCCAGCGGCTCGGGTTGAGTATGATCGATGGAGGAATGCTGTCCATTGCCTCGGTAAAAGTTACCCCCGATCTGCATGAAGCAAGATTTTATCTCAGTTTTTTCCAGGTAAAGGATGCAAAAGCGGCCTTGCAGAAGATCGAGGATCGTCACCACGAGATAAAAAAAGAACTGACCGCCCGGGTAAGACACCAGCTGCGCAGTATGCCCGTATTGCGATTCTTCCAGGATGATACTCTTGATCATGTATTTAAAATGGAAGAAATTTTTAAAAAGATCGATGAAGAGAAACCCCCAACCCCTGAAGGGGAGTAAAAATGTATTTGATTACAATAATCATATTGAACCATCTAAAATTCCCCTTTAGGGGATAGGGGTATTATGCATTTCCTTTTTGCCTGGCGTTATTTTAAAGCAAAGAAATCCACCAATGCCATTAATATCATCGCATGGGTGAGTATCATAGCGATCATTATTGGCACCGCGGCACTGGTACTGGTGCTGAGTGTATTTAATGGTTTCGAGGGCCTGGTCAAATCATTGTATTCTTCTTTTTATACAGATATTAAGATTTCGCCGGTATCCGGCAAAACGATAACACTCAGCCCGGAGCAACTGCAACAACTAAAAGGGATCAGCGGAATAAAAAACTTCTCTCTTGTCGTGGAAGAAAAAGCGCTGGTGCAAAGAGACGATGACCAGTCGCTTGTTAGTATAAAAGGCGTTGATGAGAATTACAGGTATGTTACCGGCGTCGCCGGTCATATCGTAAGTGGCGAATATGACCTTGGAAATGCGGATACTCCAAAACTTGTCCTGGGTGCCGGTGTAGAGGATGCATTGGGTATTAACGGGGGCAGGGATATGTATACCCTCAAGATTTATTTACCCAGGAAAAGCAATAGCACACAGCTCAACCAACTCGAAGATTTCAGCAGTGATACCATCCGTTCCTCCGCAGCCTTTATGATCCAGCAGGATTTTGATAATAAATATGGCATTACCAATATTGATTTTATGAAACGCTCGCTCAACCTGGACAGTAACCAGTACAGCGGTGTGGAAATAGCGCTGTATGACCCTTCGGCCACCCGTACTATTAAAAAGAAGATAGAGCAGGCATTCGGGTCAACCTACCTGGTGCAGGACAGGTATGAACAAAACCGCAGTCTTTATTCCATCATGAATGCAGAACGATGGGTTATCTATGGCGTATTATGCCTGATACTGGTAGTCGCTGCCTTTAATATGATCGGGGCGTTGACGATGCTGGTATTGGAAAAGCAAAAAGATATCAGCGTACTCCATGCGCTGGGCGGCAACCGGAGTTTTATCCAGCGTATATTCCTGGGAGAAGGAATGTTACTGGCGCTTATTGGCGGAGGGATCGGTATGTTGCTGGCCCTGCTGCTTGCCTGGCTTCAATTGCAGTTCCACCTGATCCCCTTACAGGGAGGATCCTTCCTCATCAATTATTTTCCTGTCAAATTACGATTGATGGATTTTGTACTGGTAGGCGTTACTGTTGTTGTGATCGCCTTGCTTGCTTCCTGGTTCCCTTCGAGGAAAGCAGCGGCGCAGGATTTTTCATTACGGAGTGAATAGAGAGGAAGACCGGAAGTCCGGAAGAATCTTCATGCTATGATGAAACGTCTTCCCGACTTTCGGACTTCCCGTCTTCCGGTCTGTATTAGTAATCCCCCAATGTTTCAGGTAACTCTGTAAGTGCCTTCGCCAGTTGTTCATCATTGGGAGCGATGCCATGCCATTCGTGTGTGCCTTCCATAAAATCAACACCCTTACCCATGACTGTATGCATCATGATCCCGACAGGTTTTCCCTGGCCGGTCATTGATTTTGCTTTTTCCAGTGTTGCAATTACATCATCCATATCATTCCCGTTCATCTCTAAGGTAGACCAGCCAAAAGCATCGAATTTCTGGCGGATATTGCCCAGGTTCATCACTTTAACAGTGGGTCCATCGATCTGCTGCCCGTTCCAGTCAATGGTGGAAATCAGATTGTCTACTTTATGATGAGCCGCAAACATTACCGCTTCCCAGATCTGGCCTTCATCCAGTTCACCATCTCCGTGTAGCGAGAACACAGTAGTCTTTTCACCGTTCAGTTTCTTGGTCAATGCCGCCCCTATAGCAACACTCATTCCTTGTCCCAGGGAGCCCGAAGCGATCCTGATACCCGGCAAATGTTCATGGGTAGCGGGGTGACCCTGTAAACGGGAGTTTATTTTGCGAAAAGTGGCGAGCTCGGCGATTCCAAAATACCCGGAACGGGCAAGTGTGGAATAAAATACCGGGGAAATATGCCCATTAGAAAGAAAAAAAACATCTTCATTAGTGGCATCCATGTTAAATGCCGGGTTATGTTTCATTATTTTGAAATAAAGTGCCGTAAAAAAATCAGCACAACCAAGGGATCCACCCGGATGCCCGCTGTTGGCCCCATGCACCATTCTTACGATATCTCTCCTGATCTGTGATGCGATAGCGGTAAGTTCTGCCATAAAAAATAGGTTCTTTTTAAACTTTTTGTATATTGTGCTCTCAAAGGCCGATTGCGCGACAAAAGTGCAATCTTTTTCGATATAAAATCCATCCGGATTAATCTACTTGCCAACAAATTCAAATCATCCTGTGGGTTACAGAAATTGGAATGCCATTTGGTATGGTAATGTAAGCTTAACAGAAAAAATAAAGGCTTAAATACTATTTTTGCCACTCATTTTAAACGCTGCCTAGATGCTTGATGTTTTATTGACAGCTTCGGTTTCATTCATTATCACTTTTTTAGCCATCCCGGTGGTTATGCAGGTTGCTGAGAAGAAGAAATTATATGATGTCCCGGACGAAAGAAAAGTGCATACAAGACTGGTGGCTTCACTGGGCGGGATCGGTATTTTCGGTGGTTTCCTGCTGGCAGCGCTCTTATCCGTACAAGGGTACCTAAATCCTGAATTTCAATACTTTTTCGCGGCAGCCCTGGTCATTTTCTTCCTTGGTTTAAAGGATGATATAATGATCCTTTCCGCTACCAAAAAATTCATCGGCCAGATCATTGCAGCTTCTATATTGATCCATCTTGGCGGTATCCGGTTAGACAGCATGCATGGTTTGCTGGGATTTGACCAGTTACCCGAAGGATTTGGCCTGGCACTTTCTTACCTGACTATTATTGTTGTCATCAATTCTTTTAACCTGATCGACGGGGTAGATGGGCTGGCAGCGAGTCTTGGAATTCTCACCATGCTTGTTTTCGGTGCCTATTTTTTCGCGATCGATTACCAGGCCTATGCCCTGCTGGCTTTTTCCATGGCAGGCAGCCTTGTTGCCTTTATTATCTTTAATCATCATCCTGCCAAGATATTCATGGGTGATTCTGGCTCCCTGATGATCGGGCTGGTCAACGCGATTTTGGTGATTAAGTTCATCAATGTTGCCAATGCGCCTTTCGTGGCACTGCCGGTTCCCTCAGCAGTTGCTATCGGCTTCGCCGTACTGATCGTTCCCTTGCTGGATACCCTGCGAGTATTTGGTATCCGGATCATCAACGGCAGATCACCTTTTACCCCTGACCGCAACCACGTGCATCACCTCCTGCTCGATAGGGGACTTGGTCATGCAGCTGTAACATTTACCTGTGTGGGCATCAATATATTCTTTATCCTGCTGGCCTGGTTTGGCCGCGGGCTGGGACCCAACTATCTTTTACTGGTTATGCTGGCCCTCTCTTTTTCGGGACTTGGGTTTTTATATTACCGCAGGAAGGATAGAAGCATGGTCATAGCCAGGCGTATGGACGGGGCTACAGAACTCAAGACAAGTTTAAAAGTTGTGACCCTGACTAAGGAAGCCCAGCAGACAGCGGAAAAAAACTGATGTATACCTTTTGTTAATAGATGCCCGGTAAGAACCGGGCATTTTTTTTGAATTCCTGTCTTTCGTTAGATTTGCTTCCCTGAGAGGCAGGTAACAAACCAGGGGCACATAAAAAGCAGCTTATATGACAGAAGAGATAAACTCAATTATAGCGGTGGCGGACGACCATATGCAGAAAGCGATCAGTCACCTGGAATCAGAACTCCAGAAGATAAGGGCGGGTAAAGCCAATCCTCAAATGCTGGATGGCCTGGTCGTGGATTATTATGGATCACCCACACCGATCAACCAGGTTGCGAACGTCAGCGTAATGGATGCCCGGACACTTACAATCCAGCCCTGGGAAAAAAATATGGTCCAGCCTATTGAAAGGGCGATCATCGCTGCGAATCTCGGGGTCACACCCCAGGGAGATGGTGTAATCATCCGTCTTTCCTTACCCCCGCTGACCGAGGAAAGAAGAAAAGAACTGGCAAAAAAATGCCAGGGGGAAGGAGAACATTCAAGAGTTGCTATCCGTAATACCCGGCGGGATGCCATTGAGCATATCAAAAAATTGCAGAAAAATGGTTTAAGTGAAGACGCGGCCAAAGATGCAGAAGCGGAAGTGCAACAGGTGACCGATAAATTCATTTCAGAAATCGAAAAACACCTGGCCGCCAAAGAAAAAGAGATTATGTCGGTATAAGAGTTTCAAAAAATTTATTCTGCAGGCAGCATCAGTTGATGCTGCTTTCTTTTTTGTCGGGTCGGTTGGCGAGATAGACACCCAGCAAAATAATGGCCAGGCAAGCCGGTTGTATCCAGGTTATTCTTTCATGGTCATAAAGTCCCCAAAGCAGGGCAATAAAAGGAATGCCATAAGTAACAAGGGAGGCAAATAAAATGCCTGCCCGTTGTACCAGCGTATAGAATAATGCCGTGGCTATCGCACTTCCAGCAATACCAAGACCTGCGATATCCCGGATGGAATGCTGAACATTGATATCGTTGAAGTTGAGCTGGAGAAATCCCTGTTGCCAGAGAATGAGACCAGCAGGGATCGTCATAAAAGCAAGCGAAACCGTAGCTGCATGAATGGGGTTGATCCCTTTCAGGTAATGACCAACCATGTTCACATTAATGCCATACAATAAGGTGGCTGCGAATATCATCAGCATATAGCCTACGTTATTAAAGCTGATGGTCTTTTCACCCATGATCGCCGGTAAAAGGGCAAGCAATACAAGCCCCAGGAAGCCGATCAGCACTCCCGCTATCTTCTGGGCTTTTATTTTATCCTTAAAGAAGATGATACCGATCAGTACCACGCAGATCGGGGTAAGGGAATTAAGGATACCGCCAAGGGAGCCATCAATTTTTGTCATGGCAATGGCAAAGAAAAAAGCCGGTAACAGGTTTCCGAATACGGCACTCAGGATGACAATCCCTAATTTTTGCCGGGGGATCTTTGCAAAATAAAAGAAGGCAAAGGGGACGAATACAAGCCCGGCAGAGAATATCCGGAGCGCGGCGATCTGCATACCACTAAGTCCGATACTGCTGTCTTTCATCAGCTTAAAAGAGGTGCCCCAGATGATACAAAGAATAATAAAAATTGTCCAGCTGATAAATTTGTTGCTCATAATCCCGGCTCCTGCCGGGAGCCAAAGGTCATAAAACCGGGCCAGAAGAAAGTAATTTTTTTAAACCACTTCACTGAATCGGTATATTGTGAGAACATTCGTTAACCTGTTTTTATGAATAAGATCAAATTAAAAGAAATCGCCACCCGGGCGCCCGAAGACCTTGATAAAAAAGAAACCAAGGAAAAAACCAACGCCCTTTTGGATGAACTGAATGAGCTGCAAAACCTCCTTTTCGCGGAAAACAAACATTCAGTGCTGGTTGTAATCCAGGGAATGGACGGAAGCGGTAAGGACGGCGTGATAAGGAATGTGATGGGTCATATGAACCCGCAGGGTGTTACGGTGAAATCATATAAAGCACCAACGGCAGAAGAACTTTCACATGATTTCCTGTGGAGGATCCACCAGCATGCGCCGGCCAAAGGAATGATCCAGGTTTTCAACCGTTCGCATTACGAGGATATCCTGGTCACCCGGGTTCATAAATGGTGCGACGATGAAACGGCAACAAAAAGGATGAGTGCCATCAATGATTTTGAAAGATTACTGTCAGAACATAATAACACCCATATCCTGAAATTTTACCTGCATATTTCTCCCGAAGAACAACAGCTGCGGCTTACGGAAAGATTAAAAGATCCCGCGAAAATGTGGAAGTATAATGCGAACGATTTCGAGGAAGCCAAACTATGGGATATTTATATGCAGGTATACGAGGATTGTTTTAATAACTGCAATGATCCTGCCTGGACGGTTGTCCCGGCCGACCAGAACTGGTATAAGGAATGGCTTATCGCTACCCGGTTGCGTGACCTGTTGAAAAGCCTGGATATGCAATTCCCGGGGTTAAAAAAATAATTCAACAGGCCGTACGGGCTGTTGAATTAATAACTACATTATTGTATCGCTCACCGTTAAAATCAATCATTATGGGAATGCTTAAAGAATTCAAAGAATTTGCCATGAAAGGCAATATTGTTGACCTCGCAGTTGCGGTGGTTATCGGCGGCGCTTTTGGAAATATTATCAAAGCGTTTAATGACAGTATCATTAGCCCCATCATCGCCATGATCCTGGGTAAGGGAGGACTTTCGGAAGTGACATTTACGGCGGGCAAAACAGTTTTCCCTGTCGGGATTTTTATCCAGGCGGTTATTGATTTTATCCTCATCGCATTTGTTTTATTCCTGGTTATCAAAGCGCTGAATTCATTCAAAGAGAAAGAGGAAACGGCGCCCGCGGCCACCCCAGAAGACATTGTATTGCTGCGGGAAATCAGGGATTCTTTAAAGAAATAATAGTGGAAAACGCTCTTCCGGGAGGAAGCGCATTTCCCTTACTTTTGTAAAGTCCTGTTTGATAGCAGGACTTTATTTTTCTTTATTAATACTACAACTTTGCAGACCCCATCGTACCAGATCAAATTAGCCCAGTTCGAAGGCCCCTTTGACCTTCTTCTTTTTTTTATTGAAAGGGATGAACTCGATATTTATAATATCCCGATTACTGGTATCATCAATGACTTCCTTGATTATATTCACCAGAGCGGGGAACTGAATATAGAATTGAGCAGTGAGTTTATCCTCTTTATTTCGACACTGATGCGGATCAAAGCAAAAATGCTGCTGCCCCGCAAAGAACTGGATGCCCAGGGTAATGAAATCGATCCGCGCCAGGAACTGATCAACAAGATCCTCGAATACAAACGTTTCAAGGAAGCTTCCGCCCAGATGGCTGAAATGGAAGCCCTCCGGATGCTGATGGTAAAAAGAGGAAATATCCAGCGGGAATTATCGGGGATCGGCGAAGAAGACAGTGAAGGAACAGAAATCCAGCATATCACCCTGTTCAAATTGATGCGATCTTTTGAAAGGGCCATGCAAAAATATAGCGACCGGCTCAACAAACCGGTGCATACCGTTGTACAGTATAATTATACAATGGAAGCCAGCCGTGACCAGATGCTGAGCCAGGCGCGTGAGCAACGAAACATGTCCTTTGAAAGGATATTTGAAAGCTGCGAGAACAGGGTGCATGCTATTTTTTTATTTCTTTCCCTGCTGGAACTGGTCCAGCAGAAATTTTTAAAGATCATCATCGGCGAAGGAAAGAATAATTTTATTATTGAATACAATGAACCAGAGAACCGCCTGGCGGAACTGGAGGAGACAAACCAATTACCATAACTTTTAAATTTTCAGTATGAAACGTTCAGCAACTGCACAATGGAAGGGCACGGGTAAAGAGGGGATAGGGAAATTAAGCACCCAGTCGGGAGTAGTAAAGAATAAAAAATATGATTTCAGGAGCCGTTTTGATGATGGTACTTATACCAATCCTGAAGAACTGATAGCGGCCGCCCATGCAGGTTGTTTTTCTATGAAACTTAGTTTTACACTGGGCGCGGCCGGTTTTACCCCCCGGAAAATCGAAACCACCTGTACCATAACCCTCGAAAACGGGGCAATCACGGAAAGTCATCTTGAAGTAAAAGCCAAAGTGCCAAGAATGAAAGCAGAACAATTTGCCGAATGTGCAGCCGATGCCAAAGCCAATTGTCCTGTCAGCAAATTGCTGAACGCTACGATCACGATGGATGCAAGTCTTGGTTAATAAGACTCAGCTTATACCTATAATCGGCCGGTTACTCATAGATCCAAAGGAGTACCGGCTTTTTTGATGTATTGATGATAGCTTTTAATTCTTGCAGGAAATTGGAGGAAACCATGGGGCAGCCATTGCTCTGGCAGATATCATCAGCCACTTCTGTTTCCGGGATGCAGGTATGGGAGTGGAGAACCACCGTCCGCTCAAACGCTTTGTTATTGCTGCTGTCCAGACCATGTAGTTTATAGGAATAGCCAAATTTACCGGTATAGGGAAGGCCGATCTTATATTTTCCCAAAGAAGTACAACCACTGCCAACTACATTACTGTACCGGCGCCCTTCCAGCCAGTTTTGAAAACAATTTCCATGGGCCACGAGACCAGCAGCAATTACAGCATCTTTACCAAGGTCATAAATAAAAAACCGGTTTTGCCCGGAGGGCAGGCTCATATCCAGCAGGAAACATATTTCCGGGTTGAATCCTTTCTGTTGAACGAAAATTTTTGCAGCCACCGCCTTCTGCTCCAGTTTTTTAACAGACACCGGGTGACTGATCTTTTTGTCGGGTTGATGAAGGGCAATTGTTTTTTTCCAAACTTTTTTATGCGAGAACAAGGACATGCCGAATATAACAACAACGGCAAGAAGCCCGAAACGGAGCAACTTCATAAAAAACAGCGGTTTGAGTGAACAGCTGAGATGTTCATTCAACTAAAATCCATAATGGAGATTCCAGCCTGGTTGTTAAAAAACCCTCAAATAAGTTAACGTGATAATCAGAAGCGCCAGCCTGCATATACCTGGACGACATTGTTCTTTACATCCGCTTTGGGAAGGAAGTTGGGCCAGTTGCCACCCATGGGAGCTTCTTTGTTTACATTATTGAAACTTACATTAATCCTGGCGCCTACAAAAAAGCCACTGATGGGGGATACTTCCGCTCCTCCCACAAACCCGTAATCAAAGCGGTTGAAATAATCAAAAAGGCTTCCGTTTCCATTACCGCTGCTGTCCACTTTTGCATTTAACAGGAAAGCGGCCTGTAACCCCGTATGCAACTGGATTTTTTTACCAAAATTCACGGTGATGAGTTGCGGAAGGAGAAGATAATCCAGGTTCACTGTTCCTGTATTGGTACTGGTTTTATAGTCATATCCCTGGCGGGAAAGAATGATCTCGGAACGGAAACCCAGCAGTTTTTTTGGCTTTTGGGAAATATAACCACCGATCATATAGCCGGTGCGGCTGTTGGCATTGATGCCTGCTTCGTCTGTTACATTGGCAAAGTTGAGTCCCGCTTTAACGGCGACCTTCAACTGGCCAAAACAGCAGGCTGGAGCGATGATCAGCAGGCAAAGGAGTATTTTTTTCATAGTAACTTTTTTGAAAAACATACAAACGAATAAAGGATGAGAATGCCCTTTTTATAAAAGGAGTTATGAAAAGGTACGAATTTCTTTGTCGGGCTGCAATTGCCCCAAAAACAGATGTTACATTACTCCACGTTGGTTAGTAAAAGAAAGAGGAGAGTAATAGCAGAAGGAAGAGTTTTTTCATAACGAAGTTTATTTATTGTTTATTGCCGGGTTAATGTATTTTCATCATAACTCATCTGCAATGTTTTTGGAGAAAGATCTGATTTATCATATGCTGTTCCCGGGAAAGCAATTTTTATTTTTCTTCCATCCGAATAATTAAAGGTGATAGTAAAATCTTTTACTTCGTATGTGCCCGATCCATGCTGAAGAGCAGGATTTATACAATCAGAAAGTTCATGCACCAAAACTTTTATAGCCCCCTTGTCAACAAATTTTCCATCAGCTGTAAATGTGATGACTGGGATTTTACCATACGCTTCATTCATGACATAGGTGCCATTAAACCTTGCACCATCAACTGATTTTAACTGGAAAAACTTATGATCTGTTTGATTGGCTGTGATGATGAGTTTGCCATTTTCCATTCGCAGGGGAATATTTGCATAGGGCATTTTTAAAACACCTGTTCCATTGCTGAATGTATATGTACCCCAATCCCGCCTGTGTAGTTCCGGTGGTATCCGCGTATCAACGTCATCTAATCCTTCAGTAGGAAATTTGGGACCAAAATATGCCTGGCCATTGGATAAAAAAATGGGTGAGAAAACGCTGTACCTGATACCAGCAGTGGCTGATGTAGATAAAGAAATACCCTGCCATACACCAATGATACCACTGCCACTGATGGAACCGGATTTCGTAATCAATGGTTCATTGCCATCCGTAAAGTGCAGGTTGAATAAAAATTGATTGATGGCATTTTCATACTTTGAGCGGTCAGCAGTAAAATATCTTGAATACTCGCAATTCTTACTGTATTTCAAAACAGCGACCCGCTCATAACGGTTTTTTATTTTGATCACAAAAAGATCAAGTCCGTATTGATCAGCATTCGCGGTATTGTTGGCTATTTGAAGGCTGCCTTTACCCTGTATATATTCCCAGCCATTAAATGATTGTTGTGCATCGGTCTTTTGATAATCTCCTCCACCGGAAAAATTCATTTTAACGCCTTTATACATAGCGGCAGCTTCATCATAACTCTTCTGCAAGGCCTGGTCAATACTTCCCGAAAAAATGAGCGGCTGCATAATCTGCATAGACAAATATTCATCGGCTGGCACATCCGAAGGTTTAAAAACAACACCTTCCTGGTACATTTTTTCACTCCATGCCACCGGCAATGTGTACATCATATTGCCAAATTTTCCATTGCCTCCACTTGCAGGACCTATTAAGTTATTTGTATTATTTTCAGTTGCTTTTTTTGTTTTATTCAATTCCATTGTTTTAAATAATGCATCTAGCTGTGCTATATAAGATTGATCGTTCAGGCTTGTTCTTACACTAAAAGTTTTACCAAAGCCACTGAATACGGTTAAAATAATGTACACATCTGCGCCATCCATTTTTACAGGGGCTGCGCCGCCAACCATTTTCCAGCCATCTGCTGTTGTTTCTGTTTCTGTTTTAGGATCGGGTGCTGCTTTGTAAGGGGTCACCACTAATTCATTCCACTCATTTTTAAAATCTTTTTCGGGATCACCGCTGCTTGCATCGCTTGCATACATGGCAATTACGCAAAATTTACCGGTAGTTACATCTACATTGGTAAAATTTATTACGTTATTGGCTGTCGTTTTTTTCCAATCTTTTGGTGGGGTAAAACTGGCAATATCAAATGTCTCTGTTTGGGCAAAACAAGCACTGCTGATAACCGAAAGCAGGAATATTTTCGCAATGGAAGGAATTATTTTTAACATAAAAATGATTTTATTTTTTTGATACCAGTTGTAGTTCATATAATCGCTGTCAGTTACAGCTGTCACGACGCCATACAAATTTTATCCTGCAACCTCCTATAATTGCCGGCCATGGACTCCATGTATATCCCAGGCCAGTATGAACACCCAGCACTTTAGCTTTGCCAAAGGTGATTGCCCTGGTTGAATCGATCATGTTGGCATCTATTCTCTTCGTGGTATTGAGACCCAATTCTATCATTCCGGGGTTTCCTTTTTGCGGAATTCCTATCATTTTCCACCAATTGACAAGGGCGTTGTGATGATCGTAGCCGGGTTGAAGTATAAATTCGACTTCTGTGCGATGTACTGCATTATATTCAACCGTGAATTCTATTTCATCGCAATCGTCGCCGGTCTTTAATACACCGCTGACAGTGGGTGGGATGTAGGGAAAAGGATAGACCTGCCTTGCAAATGTTTTGTCTGTAGGTGAAAGTGACGTATTCAAGCCTACGGACGATCCATCCGTAGTGAATTCAGCCGGGATATCATAGTGCATAATTGAAAGTGGGTCATAGGCGGAAGAATTGGTAATGGTTTTCGAATATTTGTCGAAAATATTAGCCTTAATATATGCAGAATCCCAGTTGTTTGGAGGACCCTTATAATAAGCATAGACTTTATCTTTATCCCAGGGAATGCTTGCATTCGGGTGCTGGTGTTCATGTATAAAACCAAGGGCATGGCCAAACTCATGCAAGATCACCCTGCTGAATTCCGCATTTTCTGTGCTTGTATCAAACCATCCAAAATTCATCGACTTTGAGCCTCGTGTAATTACAAGCGCCTCTCTGCCTACAAAGGACCAGCTGGTACCATCCATTGCAAACCCCACCCTGATCTTGGCAGTTGCTACATCAGTGACAAACAGGAAAGTTATATTGGCAAAGGTTTCCCACTCTTTTACAAAATGTTTTACTTTACTTGTAACAAATTCATCTCCATCAGAAAAGAAACCGACTGTTATGGTATCACCTGCTCTCCACATTTTAGCGGTTTCGCCGCTAAGTGGCTGTATAA
>JBDSBR010000004.1:0-23161 GCA_039921505.1 Chitinophagaceae bacterium | reverse complement strand
ACAGTAATGACTCTTGAAGTGGATATAGTTCTTTGACAAGCATCAACAAATGTCCATGTCTCGGTAACCTGTCCGCCGCAAAGACCAGGAGCAGATGTTTGAGTTGAAGTAACGCAACCTGCGATCACGCAACCACCTGCACCATCATTAGTATAAGCAAGGCAAGTCGGAGCCGGAATAGCGCCGCAAGCAACAGTTACAGGGCCGGGCGTGCTGGTAAAATGAGCTTGTGCAGCCGCTGCTACTGTGATCGTTCTTGTATGATTGATCGTTCTTCCGCACAGGTCAGTAAATGTCCATGTTTCAGTGACGGTGCCACCGCAAATACCCGGTGCAGTAGTTTGTGAAGACGTTACCGACCCGGAAATAGAGCAACCGGATGTCTGACCATTACTATAATCCAGAAGACTTATAGCGGGAATACCACCGCAACTAACGTTGATATTACCAGGCAGCGGTTCTGTAAATGTAGCTTGTGGAGCTGCAGAAACCGTGATCGTCCTGAAATGAGTCGTTGTTCCCCTGTTGCAGGGATCATTAAACGTCCATGTTTCTGTATATGTACCACCACAAATTGTATGACTACCTGTGATAACTGAATTAGCTGTTCCGCTGATAGCACAGGAACCTGTTAATCCATTGCTATAGCTCAGGGGATTTGATCCTGAAGTAGAAGGTGCCTGGCTGCAGGGAACTGTAGTATTACCCGGGGGATTAATAAATACAGCTTGCGGAGCCGGCGGAACAGTTATCGTTCTTGAATGAGTCAGCGGTTGATTACATACCATGACAGTCCATGTTTCTGTGTACACACGCTGGCAAGGGGCCGCGCCACTTGTCAATACGATAGTGGACTGAACGGTGCCGGATAAAAGACAATCACCTGACTGGCCATTTGAATAACTGATTGTTGACACCTGTGGTGTGGGTGAAGAGCAGGCGTCGAGATTTATATTACCCGGAGGATTTGTATAAGTCGGGAACGGTGCAGGACTAACTGTTATTACTCTTGTATGAGTAATAGTACGATTACACAGATCCGTAAAGGTCCATGTATCTGTTAAGGTACCGCCGCAGGAAGTAAACGAACCGGAGCGCTGACCGACGGCAGTGCCACCGATAGAACATCCACCCTGTCCACCATTGGAATAAGTTAAATTAACCAGTGTCTGAACGCCGCCGCATGCTACAGTAATATTCGGGGGTGGATTACTGAAGGTTGCCTGTGGTGGCGTTAATACAGTAACTGTTTTTGTGCAGACTTTCGTCTCATTGGGGAAAACTGCGGTTACGGTGACAATGTACTGTCCTCCGCAAACATTACCGGCAGCGATGGTGACCGGGGTACCTGTATTGGATCCACTGATCGTTCCGTTACCTGTTACTGACCAGGTGATCGATTGTGCTCCACCATATGGGAAACTAAACTGATCAAGGCTGCTCGGGCATACATTATCAGGACCATTAATGCCGCAAGGTCGCGGCGTCAGTGCCACCGTTATGGTTTTTGTTATCGAACAACCGATCAAATCCGTAATTACAACGGTGAACGTGGCTGTACTTGCATTCCCCACCACCGTAGCGGTCGGGCTTTGAAGAGTTGGATCATTTAATGTGATGCCAGCGGATGCTGTCCATGCAAAAGTATAAGGAGCATAGCCACCTGAAGGGATCACATTTAAACCGATCGTATTATTATTATCATACTGTGAGAAATCGGTCAGGATATTTCCAGCAACAAGACCGGTACAGGGAAGTGCTGATATCTGGAGTGACCTGTCCTGGTTTCCAATACTTGTAAACTGGGCGTTACAATTCTGTGAATTAATCCCGGTAACATCCCAGTCTTTTAAACGCATATGATAAGGAGATCCCGGTATACCGCCAGCGGACCTGGAGCCATTTGCATTAGATCCCCAGTCAACACGTGCGGCGATATGACCACCCCATGCCATTACAACCGGCAGGGCAGTAGGAGTAAAAGTAATTTCCATGATCGCTTCGAAAGAAGTATTGGCTTCCGCATAATCAGGTTGAATCACCCATGTCATATTCGTGACCGTTCCGTTCCACATGGTAAAGAGTTTTTGGGCAGCGGTTAAGGCGTTAAAACTTGCCTGCGCTTGCCCGGGAACGGGTGTGTTAATAGTACCTGGCGAAGGAATTGTGTAAGTGCTCGGTCCGCTAAATGATCCGGATAAACCTGCGAGAGGATTAATGGTTTCCTGTGGAAGAGTGTGACCCGGAAAAACAGTAGGGTGTGGACCCGGTTGGTTATAACTGGTCATGTAATCGATGGCCATATGCTGGCTGTTTCTCGTATCAAAAGCGATCCGGATCTTCGTGGAACAATTTATTTTGAACCTGTCCAGGATGGCCCGGTAAGGGATTGATTGTCCTTCGATATAGTGATTCTGGGTTTCGTTCAGGTTCCCGTTCACCCAAGCCATCGGTTCATTCGGGGCGTTATCACGTCCGTTATTAGCCTGGTCAATATCCGCCTGTGGGTTCTGGCCATAGGACATAAAAAATGTACCGATTAACAGGTACATTAATAATAAGGACTTACGAATAACAGATGTTCCCTGTGAAATTGTGTTCACGGTCACACAGTCAGCATTTTGTGGCATGGAGTCGGTTTTGATTGGTTCGTTCAAAAATGGCAATGCGTTTAATAGCCTAGTTAATAAAAGCACTAAAAATCCTAGGGGTGGATAAGGTTAAGTAGGGGATGGACAATAAAAGTGCTGTAAATCAGGCTGGCAGAGGGTATCAGGTCGAATACCTGGTTTGGTTGATAGGAGTGGGGGATAAAACTACTTATTTTTATCATATGACCAAATTAATTTAAGAGATTTTTTTTAGTAGAATTACGATACCGAACGCCTACGAGAACGCAGATACTTATGATCTTTATGATTAACAATGAATATCATAATCGATCTTAATAATCTTCAAAATCTGCGTTCTTACCTGGAAAATACGGGAACGCTGATACTTATGATCTTTATGATTAACAATCAATATCATAATCGATCTTAAGGATCTTCAAAATCTGCGTTCTTACCTTGGAAGGTCTTTTTTTATCAGAATTGAAAATAGATAAATGAACTGCTGCTTTCCTGGCTCCAGATCAATAATAAAAGAAGTACCGCCCAAACTATACCAAACAACCACCAGGAAATCTTTGGTATCAGGTCCAGTACTCTTGTATTCCGCATCAACCAGTGCGCAATTACCATGAAGACAATAATGATAGAAACTTTCAGGATGGCAAGTGTTGATAACAGGGCACCTGTATGATCGGAAAATCCAAACATGGAACGCAGTACGTCCCACGCTTTTGTAAAGGTTGAAGAACGGAAGAAAACCCAGGTAACATTGACCAGGAAGAAAGTGAATAAGGCAAGGCTGAAATTTTTAAAATTGCGGGGTTTGACAGTGCCGGTTACCGGGCCCGTTACCCTTAATTCTCCTGCAGTTGTTACTGCGACCGGCTTTATCTTTTTTCCCCGGAAATCGATGATCGCTTTTTCAACCCACAAATAAAATCCATGCAGTCCACCCCATACAACAAAGGTCCAGTTGGCTCCATGCCATAATCCCCCGAGCAGCATCGTGATCATGAGGTTGAAATAAGTCCGGATCTTTCCTTTCTTATTTCCACCCAGCGGGATATATAAATAATCGCGAAGCCAGGCAGATAAAGTTATATGCCACCGTCTCCAGAAATCTGAAAACCCGATGGCGGCATAGGGATATAAAAAATTCTGTGGCAATATGAAACCCAGGCAGAGTGCGGCCCCGATCGCACAGGTGGAATACCCGGCAAAATCGAAGAAGATCTGGCCGGAGAATGCCAGTACACCCATCCACGCATCCAGTGCAGGGAGTTTTCCCGGTGAATTGAAAACAGAATTGGCAGTGGAAGATAGCATACTGTCTGCCAGTACTACTTTCATGAACAGGCCAAGCGACAGGAGAAAAAGCCCTTCCATTAGTTGCCGCTGCGTTGCCTGCCGGGCTGTTTCAAACTGCGGAACCAGTTGTGGTGGCCGTACTATTGGCCCGGCGACAAGGTGCGGGAAAAAAGTGACGAATAAAGAGAAATCGAGCATGGATTTTACAGGCTTGCTTTTCTTTTTATACATATCAATGGTATAGCAAAGCGTGGTAAACGTATAAAAGGAGATGCCTGCCGGCAGGATGATATTCGGTTTAGCGGGATGAAAATCGATTCCGACCGCATTCATAAGTGTTACAAAATTTTCCAGTAAAAAACCTCCGTATTTAAAAAAGCAAAGCATCCCGAGGTTACCGATCAGGCTGATCACCAGCAGCAATCTTTTTTTGCGGACATTTTCCTGGGTATAAAGCGCCCTTCCCACAAAAAAATCAACGACCGTCGAAAGCCAAAGTAGCAGTATGAACGGTGGGTTCCAGGCCGCATAAAAAATATAACTCGCCAGCAGCAGGTTGATCTTTTTTACTTTCCAGGTAAAGGGAAGGTTATGCAGGATAAGAATAACTATAAAAAAAGCGATGAATGTGTATGAGTTGAACAGCATAGTGGTGGTATAACTTGATGATTAGTTATTGAGGTTCAGTGGTAGCTACCGGGAATGTCCATCCTTTTTCTTCGCGGAGTATACGAATGAATTCTTTGGTAAAAACAAGGGCATCTGCAGGGGACAGGTGTGACCACTCCGGACATACAAAATGATTAAGCGCCGGGTAATCCATAAAATGCAAACCTTCACAACCGGTCACCTGCAATATTTTTTCCCAGTATTTATCCCTTGGATATCCCATCTGCTCTCCCTGCCAGAAGGGACCGCTCGAAGGAGTCCTTACAAAAAAAACAGATCCCCCCCTGGCTTTGATCTTGTCGGCGGAAATTTTTACAATATTCAGGAGGGAGTCTAGTTTGGCGCCGCTGGCAGGAGGTTCCTTACTGATGCTCCTGAAGAATTCCCAGATATTCGTAACCCGCCGGTGAAGGTTGGTATCACTTAAAAACTCTGTTGTCATCGTCTCCTGCCTGTCAAAATTCACCCGGCCGAATTGCCAGGGGAATATGGGTTCCTGGAAAACGCCGGGACGATCTTTAATGGGAAGTTTGCTTAAATACGCATTCAAAGAAAAATTATCCTTGTCCAAAAAAGCCAGTTGAGATTCGAGCAGGTGGTCGAGGGCAAAGCTGGCACGCTGCGCAGGTGTCCTGTCTTTATAATAACGAATACTGCTGAGGGGTCTCTCCAGGTTAGGCGGTGCCGTGGAAAAAAATAATATTTCAGTTACATCCACCACCAGTCTTCCTTTAAAACCGGGATCATCAGCAAGGTCCTGTAAAAGGGGAATGGGGTTACTTCCTACGCAAGCCAATTGAACGGCCCTGGTACCGGTCATTGTTTCCCAAGTGGGAATGTCCAGGTCGAACTTGATGCGGGAAGAGCCGATAAAGACGGTTGCTTTTTCCGCAGGTTGATATACCCGCGATCGTTTGTCAGACCACAAAGGACCTCCGTCATCATAGGTCCGGGTTACACCGGAATTCCGTAAATGAATTTCCCATGCGGCCAGGCTTACCAATACAATGAAAAACATCAGCAGGGCTGATTTGGCAATGGAAGTTGACTCCATGATGGATTAGTTTTGGTTGCGGTTATACAGTGCGTATGCTTAAAGATATGGAATGAAAATAAACCCTCAATTTTTTTCAGGGAAACTGGATCCAGTTATTTCAGGAACCAGCAGGTAAGAAACAGTTTTTGAAATTGAGGTTAGCCAACAGAACAAGCGAAGCTTAAATTTAAAGACGATCAAGAGATCTGCCGCTTATACAACTGTACCGCATTTTCCAGCCCCAGATAGATCGCATCACAGATCAGCGCATGTCCGATACTCACTTCATCGAGCCAGGGAATGTTTTGTTTCAGGTATTTTAAATTCTGCAGGTCAAGATCATGACCGGCATTGATCCCCAGTCCAAGTTCACGGGCTTTGGTGGCTGCTTCAACATAGGGCTTTACCCCCAATTCCTTATTCCCTATCGCAAATTCCTTTGCAAAACCTTCTGTATACAACTCGATCCGGTCCGTTCCCGTTGCAGCAGCTCCTTCCACCATGTTTATATCGGGATCAACAAAGATGCTGACACGGATACCGGCTTTCTTAAAGACGGTGATTATACCTTTTAGATATTCTTTATTCTTAACCGAGTCCCATCCATGATCGCTCGTAAGCTGACCGAGGGTATCAGGTACTAAGGTTACCTGCGTTGGTTTTGTTTCAAGTACCAGGTCAACAAATTTTTGCTCCGTACAATTACCTTCAATATTAAATTCTGTATTAATGATCTTTTTTACCTGTCTTACATCTTCATAACGGATATGACGTTCGTCGGGGCGTGGATGCACCGTTATACCATCAGCCCCGAAACGCTGTATATCCCTGGCAGCTTTTAGTACATCGGGATTGTTGCCACCTCTTGCATTTCGCAAAGTAGCGAGTTTGTTAATATTGACACTGAGCTTGGTCATGCGGCTTTTTCGACAAAGTTAAATGCAGGAACACTGATTTTTAAGATTTTTATGATTAACGCTGGAAAACATATCTGATCTTAATGAGCTTGAAAATCTGCGTTCTCAATACAGGAACGCTGATCCTTATGATCTTTATGATTAACGCTGAGAGGGCATAATTGATCTTAATGATCTTGAAAATCTGTGTTCTCAATACAGGAACGCTGATTGTTATGATCTTTATGATTAAAACCGAATATCATAATTGATCTTGGTGATCTTAAAAATCTGCGTTCTTCATTCAACTCTTAAAGCTCTGCCCAGGTATGATCAGCCAGTAGTTTAACAGTTGCAATAAAACGTTTAAAGGGGCCATTGGGTCCCCATTCTTTGGGTGCAATAAGGGAGAGAATATGCGTGTCATCTTTTTTTTGATACAGGTAATAAGTCTGTCCAATATTGGGCTTAAAAGAAAGATTGGCTTCATAGATCATCATGGAAAGCTCTTTTCTTTTTTGGATCTCATGGGCCTGCAGCGCCAGCAATTCGATCTGTTTCCTGATCTGCTCCAGTTGCATATTGGTCTGCTCTTCCATCGCGGTAAGAGCTTTATGTTTGATCATTCCCTGTTCCGTTGCCCTGATCACAGCACCGGAGACCGAGGCCGAATAGGGGAGTACGCTCAGTTGTTTGTGATAGATCTCGGCATTGGTATAGGCTGTGCCATCGTCTTTACGGCCCTGCTGGGTGATCTTTAAATAGCCATTGGGCAGGATCTCGTGTACGATATGAAGAATGGTCCCGCCTTTTTTATAAAAATGGATTTCAAAACTGATACCATCGGGAAAAACGGTCTGTACCTTATCCGCCAGTTGCGGATCCTCAAACTCGTTCAGTTCACCATCGGCAATGACCCGGTAATCCGAGGAAAAAGCCTGGTTTTCCAGTGTTACCCAGTTATGGTAGATCAGCAATTCTTTTTTGCTGGCCTGCCCTCCGGGTTCGTCTTTTACGGATTCAATTTTATAGATACCGCTTTTTGGACGTTCACCGTATTCATAAGTTCCTTTCTCGGGAAACAGTTGCCAGGAGGCGAGAAAATTGTATGCTTCTACCATATTGTTGCTGCTTGCCAGTAAAACACAGGCGCAAAGATTTTGTTTTCCCGGCAAATAAAAAAGTTTTAAGCGAAAGAAGTCCGAAGACCGCAAGTCCGGAAGTCCGGAAGTCCGGAAGACCGGAAGACCGGAAGTCCGAAAGCCAGAAAGTCAGAAAGTCAGAAAGTCAGAAAGCTAACAAAGGTTTAGGCTTCAGGAACTGATGACTTTCGATCTTCCCGTTTTCTTTTTCCTTTTTTTGAGTATCAAAAAAAGAATAAGTCATGAAGAATATATTCCTGTTCTCCTTCTTATGCGTATCGCAGCTGGTTGTAAAAGCGCAACCCGTCGCCCCGTCGGCAGATGCGATCATGAAAGAAGCTTACGAGCAGGCAGCACGGGAAAATAAAAATGTATTTATCATGTTCCATGCTTCCTGGTGTGGCTGGTGTCACAAAATGGATAACAGCATGAATGATCCACGCTGTAAGAAATTCTTTGATGATAATTATGTGATCCGCCACCTGGTAGTGGATGAATCAAAGGATAAACTTTACCTGGAAAACCCGGGAGCCAAAGAATTAAGAACAAAATATTTTGGCGACGGGCAGGGCATTCCTTTCTGGTTGGTTTTTGACCAGAACGGGAATTTATTATCCGATTCCAAATTGAGAAAAGAAGGAAATGGTCCGCAGGAGGGTGACAATACAGGATGTCCAGCGGCTGAAAAAGAGGTCGATTTCTTTATTGGTATCTTAAAGAAAACATCTTCTCTCAGCAAGGACCAGCTGGATATTATCAGGAAACGATTCAGGGAGAACGATCAATAACTTGTACAGCAAAATCACCAGTTCTTTAATTCATCTTCGATAGCTTCATTCAAACGGCCCTCATTTTGCAGTATCCATTTTGGTAATTCTGTGGACTGTATCCTCCATCCATTATCCTTTTTTTGCATATTGAAAAGGATGCGGTCACCCCGTTCATTGCAGACATTCACACTAAACAGTTCCTCGTCGGTATTCCTCATTTTCCGGAAATTGAATTCCCGCAACCTGCCCTCCATTTTTACCAGCCGGGTAAACTGGACCATTTTCTCAAACTGTATCATTGGATGAATTTTAATTACCGGTAACATCAATTTCTATGCTATATATACATTTAGGATGAAGAAAAGTTGTGCACAAAATTGATTGCTACAAAGTAAATGTAAAATAACGATACAGCATGGATGAAGAGGTCAGCGGATCAGGGTTACCGTACCTTTTTGAAAATAAGCGGCACCGGTGTAATCCGTGGCTTTTACCATCCAAACATAAGTACCGCTGGCCTGCGGGAGACTGTTAATCCTGCCATCCCAGCCCTCACCGTTTTTTTGCGTGGAGAAAATAAGCTGTCCCCAGCGGTTATAGACATTGAAATAATCGATATGCTTAATACCCACAGCAATAGGACGCAACAGGTCATTCCTCCCGTCACTGTTAGGTGTAAAAGCCGAGGGAACAAAAACGCCCGGTAATGTTTTAAATACCTTAACAATGATATAGGCCGAATCGGTACAGCCTTCGTCGCTATAAGCAATCAATTTATAGAGAATACTGCTGGACGGGTCAGTATATACGGCAACCGGGTCAGGAATATTAGTGGCAGAAAGATGAAAGGCCGGGAACCAGCTGTAAGCAATTCCACCGCTGCCATTCAATTGCAAAGGCTGACCTACGATGACCGCCGTATCGTTACCTGCGGAAACGCTCATTTTTGGCAGAACGGTGACACGTACCGTATCCCTGCCGGGTTTAGGGCACCCTTTGGTATCATAGACTGTAAGTACATAATCGGTGGTTTGAAGGGTTTTGGTCACGGGGTTGAGCAAGCTTGCATTATCCAGGTACTTCACAGGTGTCCAGGCCCAGGAACTTCCATCCGTTATACCCTCCAGCTGGCCCGGGTTTTTATAACAAACTTCAATATCCCCACCGGCATTTACAGCGGGGTAAGGTATGGGAGTTACTCTTATAGTTTTTGTAGCTGAGCAACCACCAATGATAGCAGTAACACGATAGTCCGTAAGTGAATTGGTGACAGCCAGCGGATTTTTTACAGCCGGATCAATGAGTTGGAGAGCTGGTGTCCATACATATTGTAAGCCATCCGAGACGACTCTCAATTGTATGGTATCAGCTTTACAGATGATCGTATCTGCCATAACATTCAGGGTCACAAAATTCACTACTCTTATACTGACTGAATCCCTGTTATAACAACCATTGTCAAAGAGGTCAACATAGTATTTGGTGGTAACTGGCGGCGACACCGTGGGAGTGGCGGAATTTGCATTGGTAATATTCACCGGTGGTGACCAGCTAAAATTGCCGGATCCGATGGCTTGTAGTTTTACATTATCATTGATACAGATCAGGGAGTCCTTAAAAGCTACCGAAAGCGGCGGTTTGTCAAGAATCGTGATCGTCTGTATAACTGTATCACGGCATCCTTTCGTATCAGTTACAATCAACCGAACATCTTTAGTACCTGCGATCGGGTAGGTGTAAGAAGGATGCTGTAAAACAGAAGCATCGAATACCGAGGTCAATTCGCCAAAATCCCAGTTCCAGGAATTGATACTGCCATACACAGAAGTGGACAGGTCAGTAAAATTAACGGCACTGTTTAAACAAACACCCGCGGAACTAAAACCAGGCGCAAAACCCGGGTAAACTTTTATAATCGAAGTAGTGGAGTCGCTGCAGGGCTGACCACGGTTGATGACCAGTTTGACAGTATAATTCCCGGCGTTGGGAAAAGTGAATGTATAGCTGGGAGTATTGCCGGTACCGATAAGATTATTGCTGGCATCCCTGATCTCCCAGTCGCTGGAAACAATAAGCGGGCTATTGGATTGATTGACAAGGGTAATGGTGGGCACTTTGCACAACAGGTATTCAGGAAGCAGGGTGGCAGAAGCAATGCTGCAATCTGCTATATTTATCTGCACATCTTTTCGCTGGGTTGCGATCACAACACCATTCCTTATTTCTTCCACGCAGACAGTAATAACATAAATACCCTGTGCAGGCGCTACCCCTCTTATCAAACCTGTAGTTGGGTTTATCTGTACGGTATTGCCCAAAGGGGCCGTTTCATTAAAAGAACTGTAATCATATGCCACCAGCGGGAAAGGAGGAGGGTTGGTAGGTATGGCTCCGCCTCCGCCTGCAGCCGTACTCGCATAAGCACCGCAAAAAAAATAATGAAGTACGTCACCCGGATCTGCATCACTGGCGGCGAAGCTGTAAGTAAAATCATTGTTGGCACATACGATCACCAGGTCGCTCCCGGTAAAATGTGCACTGTTGTTCAGGGGACCGCTGGAGACCGCATTTGTACCCGGAATATCAGCTGTATAAGTTGCCCCGATATTATTGTAACCGGGTGCCAGGTTGGTGATACCAGCAATACGGTAATTAACCTGGCTGGCCATCACATACCCGGCAGGAGAACCGGGTAAGGAAACTGTAAAGCTATAATAAGCGACTTCGTAACAAACCTGCGGCGGGTTCGTGATGCAGGGATCCGGGTCAGTAATGCTGATCGTCTCGGAATTGGAAATAGCGACAACAATGTCGCCTATCCTCGCATTATTGGTCTTGTCAAAAACGGAAATGATCGCTGGGTTGGGAAATTGGCGGCCGCTGTTACAACGCTGGAAAAGTTTCAGGGTAACATTATACTGGTAAAGCCCGTTGTTCATCCCTGCATAGGTATAATACATTTCTCCCCCTGTTATATGACTTGCCCTGGCCGTCTGCGCAACCACAAGTAACATCAGGAAAGCAGGAATAAGCCTTTTCATCAGTTTCATTGTACGGGGAGATACCGTTTTTTAAAGATAAGAATATAAACGGATGAGCAGAAGAAGCGGTTGCTTTTACAAAACACCCTTAATTAGCAGGAAAACCAGGCCTGGATTGAAAAGTAGTTGGCCCTTACGGTACTAAAGACGGCTTTCAGTAAGTATAAAACGTTTTTATGTTGTATAACAACTTTTTATGAAATGCTCCGATGGAACATATTAGCTGATCAATGCGCAACCACCGGGGTGGTTTAACACTCTTCCTCCTGTACTGAGCCGATTTAATAGTTATTTTAGCGTTCAATTCTGTTATATGAAAAAATTCTTTGTTCTTGTCTTTTTCGTCCCGCTTTTTACTGCTGCACAGGAATGCAAATTAACTAAGGAAAAAGATCCTTACACGAAAGAGACAAAACTTTCAACGGGTTTTATTTTCCTTGATGGTGGTTCAGTAACTATTGATGCCGACAGCCGCGAGATCGATGTGTTGTTTTCAATCGAAGGAGCCGATAAATGTTATGATAACAATTCTATGGCCGCCATTTTCTTTGAAGGCACAAAAACAAAAATGTCCTCGCGCAACGGCGGTACGATGAACTGCGAAGGACTTTTTCATTTTACGTTCAAGAATACTGCTTCACCCTCTACGATCTTACAACGGATGATGACGCTGCGGGTCACGCATATCGTTTTTACCGGTAATGACAAGAAGGAAACCAAGGTAGAACTCGGTCCCACCGAACAGCAGGCGCTGATGACACTTGCTACCTGCCTGGTAAATGAGGCAAAGACACTCGTAAAATAACGATGTCATATGAGTATGTTACTCGTAAACACTTAGTCCATATCGTATAAACCTCTAGAAGGGTAAAAATTATACGTGATAAGTGAAAGGAGATAGGGTTCCAGGCATTACATTTACAGGGTAAAGATCCTGTATCCTCCGAAAAACATTTCAATCCACCCTCATGGAAAAAAAACCAGCTACCGCCGCAGGTGTCACCGACACCGCCATCTCCTTAAAGCAATTAGTTACAAACCTTGTCAACCATTCCCAACTTGCCGCGCTGAACCACCAGAGCAATCTTGTGAACGAGGTAGAGCAGGATCTTGTACTCGGGACCGATAGCCCGCGGATCATGTCGATCATGAGTGACCTGCTTCATACGGTAGTATCTAATTCAAAGAATGGCGAGATCCATATCAGCGCGGACCGGTATAATGGAGTGGTGATCCTGCAGATCCAGGAAAGAAATAATTACAATGGGTATGCACTGGCATACAGTATCGGTTCCATTGAACCGGACGCCATAAAAATAGGAGGACATATTTCCATCAAAGGACCTCAGCAAAAAATAACGACGATCTCTTTTAGTTTTCCCACGCAATTTGCCGCCTGAGTAAATAAAAAACCCGTCTCGTATGCAACAAGACGGGTTAAGCTAACGAGTTATTCTATTAATACCTGTAAAGATCAGATTTGAATGGACCGCTCTTGCTGATACCAAGGTAGTCAGCCTGTGCGTCGGTCAGTTCATCCAGTACCACGCCGATCTTGGCTAAATGCAGGCGGGCCACTTTTTCATCAAGATGTTTGGGCAATACATAAACTTTGTTCTCGTAGTTCTTGTGATTCTGCCATAATTCGATCTGGGCCAGTGTCTGGTTGGAGAAAGAATTACTCATTACGAAAGAGGGGTGACCCGTAGCACAGCCCAGGTTCACGAGACGGCCTTCTGCGAGAATGATCACATCGTGCCCGTCCACGTTATAGATGTCTACCTGTGGTTTGATCGTATCTTTTGTTTTGCCATAATTCTTGTTCAGCCAGGCAATATCGATCTCTATATCAAAGTGGCCGATATTACAAACGATCACTTTATCTTTCATCAGTTTGAAATGCTCACCCCGGATCAGGTCACGGCAACCCGAAGCGGTCACCACGATATCGGCTTCTTTCACGGCATCGATCATCTTCTTTACTTCGAAACCATCCATCGCAGCCTGTAATGCACAGATCGGGTCGATCTCGGTAACGATCACGCGGCAACCGGCTCCTGCCAGTGAAGCGGCTGAACCTTTACCCACATCACCATAACCACCTACAACTGCTATTTTGCCTGCGAGCATTACATCTGTAGCACGGCGGATGGAATCCACCAGTGATTCTTTACAACCGTACTTATTATCGAACTTGGATTTGGTAACGGAATCATTGACATTGATTGCAGGCATCGGCAATGTGCCTTTTGCAACCCTTTCGTATAAACGGTGAACACCTGTCGTAGTTTCTTCAGAGACACCTTTAACATGCTGCACCAGTTCAGGATAAGTATCGAGTACCATATTGGTCAGGTCACCGCCATCATCCAGGATCATGTTCAGGGGCTTATCCTTGCCACCAAAGAACAGGGTCTGTTCAATACACCAGTCGGCTTCCTCCTGTGTCTGTCCTTTCCAGGCAAAAACCCCGATACCGGCGGCAGCAATGGCAGCAGCGGCATGGTCCTGCGTAGAAAAGATATTACAGGAACTCCATTTTACTTCAGCGCCCAGGGCTGTAAGCGTTTCGATGAGTACAGCAGTCTGGATGGTCATGTGCAAACAACCGGCTATTCTTGCACCTTTCAGGGGCTGGGAAGCACCGTATTCTTTGCGGATTGACATTAGACCGGGCATTTCTGCTTCGGCCAGGCGGATCTCTTTACGACCCCATTCGGCGAGGGAAATATCGGCCACTTTATAGGGCAGCGTAAAATCAATGGATTTTGTTACAGTTGACATATTGTATAACGTTTATTTAGGCGGCAAAGGTACTGTTTTGCCGTGAATAAAAGGCTATAAAATGCCTATTCAAATTCGTTATTTTACACAAGTTATCCTGCAGGAGAGTTGTCGTGAATACCTGTATGTTTAATGATAAGTGTTTATCTGTTAGGTGGTTTTAAACAAATAAGAATAACTTTGAACAGGATAAAAGCTCCGGAAGAATGATAGCCTACGATACTGTGTCAGAAGCGACAAACGAACTCAAAAAAAGAGGATTTGATATTGATTTCAACTTACAGGAGAATTGTCTTGTTTGTCATGGAGACAGGTTTGATGCGGACCAGTTCGAGATCGTGGAAGTATACCGTTTTGAAGGCAATTCCGATCCTTCAGATGAAGCGGTAGTATATGCAATCCAGTCTTTCAACGGGAAAAAAGGTGTGCTGGTTAGCGGGTATGGTATTTCCGCGGAAGGGGTGAGTGCCGAGATGGCAAAAAAACTGAGTATCCAAAAACCCTGATAAATTTTATGAAACGATTGGTTAAGCTCTTCCTGCTGCTGGCAATATTGCAAGCGGCAGTCGCCAACGCGCAAGGTGATAGTATCCACCTGATCTGTCCTCTTAATGATGCTACGATTGTGCCACCTCCTCAGAATGTAATCCATTATGACGAACCCGATCTTTGTATTGTTCTGCAAAGCATCCCGGATTCACTGGTTAAATCAGTGGGCAACGGCCGCGTGACGAATACCGAATTCACCGAGGAATCAAAAGGTGGGGTGGTACTTTTTGTGAAAATTAAAGGCAAGGATTATTATTTCTGGTATACCGGCATGACCAGGTTGCTGGTAAAAAGAAATGATGTCGTAAAGATCGGTCAGCCTTTGGGTATCGCGGGGCCCGGTGAAAGAATAGAACTTATGATGTATGAGTTTGAAACACCGCTGGACCCTATGAAATACCTTGACTGCAAGAATGTATTGAGGTCTCCTAGAGGTTTTTAACCATGATATAGTCATTCATAAAATGACCCCCGCCAATATCAAGATCCATTTCGCGGGTCACCATAAAACCGAGTTTTTCATAGAATCCTTTTGCTTTATTCTGCCGGTTCACCTGGAGTTCGAGTGATTGTGCGCCCAGTTGTTTAATAACAGAAAGAATATGATCGATCAGGAACCTGCCTGTGCCTTTTCCCTGTTGTGAAGGGAGCACGTAGATCTTATGCAATTTATATTGCCGGGGCGCTGTTTCCTGGTAAGCCGCAAAACCAACAGGCTCATCACCCTCGTAGACAATAATAAACCAGCAACCCTCTTCCATTTGTTTTTGCAATGAAGCCTCGCTGTACATCATGTCCAGCATGTAGCTGATTTTTTCGGTGGAAAGTATCGGTGCATAGGTTTGGGGCCATATTTTATAAGTCAGGTCCCGTATAAGCGGGATATCCGCGATCGTGGCATTTTGTATACTAAACACTGGGAGTGGTATTTTTATCAGGGAACATTTGTTTAGAAAGATTTTTTTGCCGGCGGATCAGTTTGCGGGCCAGCACCAGGCAGGTAATATAGGAAGCAAGGGCGCCTCCTGCCAGCAGTGCTTCACTTATATCACGCCCCGCAAAGGAATAGGATTTTATGAACAGGAAGAAATCATAAGTACCATGGAAAAAAACCGCTCCCAGCAGACCGATGATCAGCAGCAGGCCAGTTTTTCGGGGGCTGAATTTGGCCTTGCCCACAAAATAACCCATGATAACAGCAAAAGAAGCGTGGGCGGGTACACTCAGGAACATTCGTTGAAAACCTACTTCATAACCACGGCCTACCTGTGCAAAGTTGGTTACATACATGATATTCTCCACGGTAGCAAACCCCATGCTTACCATCACGCTGTAAACGATCCCATCGAGGGGTTCATCAAAACTTTTTTTGCGATAGGAATAGAACCGAAGTCCCAGGAACTTACTAAACTCTTCACTGAAACCAACAATGACATATGCAAAAACGGCCACAGCCCCGATACTTCCGTCAAGCGTATAGCGGAAAGTTTGTTCAAACCAAACGGCGGGAATAATCGACAGGCAGCCAAGGATAAAACTGACAAAAAGATTGAGTTTGGGTTCACGGTTATAAAAATCCGTATAGAAAACATAGAGACAGATAGCAATACCCGGTGCCAGTGCGATCGCTATATATTCCATGCGTGGTTGTTTAAATGGAAAGATAAAGAAAGGAATTTTTTAAACACAGAGTGACAGAGAAACAGAGAAACACAGAGTGTTGATTTTTAAAATAATTTCTCTGTGTAACTCAAATCCTCTGTCACTCTGTGTTAAACACTCTTTTGAGACATCCTCTTAGCAGGCTGGCAGGAATTTTAATTTTCTTTTTTCCCAAATATTCTTTTCAGCAGGCCATCTTTTTTCTTGGGTTCAGCAGGAGCGCCGATGGGCTTATTGTCATCTTCTTTTTTCCCCGGTGTCTTTGAGGAAGAAGTATCTTTTTTCCCCGGCCGGGGATTTCCTTCGTCGTCGGTATATTTTTTTGATTCGGCGCCGATCGTATCATTTGAATAATTATTATTATAATCCTGTTCATTCCCCACGCCCTGGTCATCGCCTTCGGCACCGGGGTTGGGATCTGAATCGCTCACCAGGATATCTGCACTGTTGATCTCGTTCTCTAATTCGGCAGGTTTAACAAATTTGGCATCCTTTTCTATTCCCAGTTTTTTATCTGCCAGCACTTTTAAGAAAAAATATTCGCAGATCGGGCGGGCCATCCTGGATCCATCGCCTTCATTACGGATAAACCGGTCGTCGAAACCAACCCATGAACCTGCGAGTAATTGGGGAGTATAACCAATGAACCAGGCATCTGCGTTATCGTCCGTAGTCCCGGTTTTACCACCCATTTCAGCTGCGCCTACACGAATCCTCATTCCTTTCGCCGTTCCTTTATCAACAGGTCCCTGCATCATACGGGCCATGGTATAAGCGGTCACTTCACTAACGGCCTCTTTGCGGTTCACACTGTAATCAAAACGTTTTATCACGTTACCGTTGCGGTCTTCGATCCGGCTGATACAATAAGGTTTGGTAGAGAAACCACGACCCGCAAAAATGGTATAACCCCAGAGCATCTCGTACAGGGAAAGGTCGCAGGTACCCAGCGCAATGGACGGATAAGGTTTTACGGGTGTGGGGATATTGATCCGGCTCAGAAAATCACTGAATTGTTTCGGTCCCACCTGCTTCATGATATAGGCCGTCGCGCAGTTCTTCGAATAAGCGAGCGCATTTGCCATGGATAAAACACCGCCACCACACTTCCTTCCCGAAGGTACCCAGCCGCTGCCGGGAAAAAACTGGGCAACGTTCTCGCACTCTGTCTCGGGGGTAAAGCCTCTTTCTTCCATCGCCTGCGTATAGAGAAATGGTTTTATGGTAGAACCAACCTGTCTTTTTGTTTTCAGGTTCACATGGTCATACTTAAAAGTCTTGAAATTGATCCCGCCAACCCATGCTCTCACTTCACCTGTAACAGGATCCATAGCCATGAAAGAAGCCTGTTCCATCTGCCGGTGGTACCTGACGGAATCATAAGGAGTCATCAGGGTATCTTTTTCGCGGCGGGTGTTCCACGCAAATATCTTCATGGGGACTTTTACATTGAAGCTGGCCCTGATCTCTTTATCGCTAAGGCCGTCCTCTTCCAGGTTTCTCCAGCGGTCGGATTCATGGATCGCTCTTTCGAGAATTTTTTCGTGTTCCTTCCAGATGCTGCCATTTTTTATGGAAGCCCTCGCATTGATCCCTTTTTGCATGGCGGTCATCTGTAAAGCCATTCCTTCTTCCGCGTATTGCTGCATCTGGGGATTGATGGTTGTATAGATCTTTAATCCATCCTCATAGATATCATAGGAATCGCCGTTGGATTTTTTTACATCTTTCAATGCATCCCGCACTTCGTCCTTGAGTACTTCGCGGAAATAAGGTGCATAGCCCGTATTCTCATCCAGTTTTTTATAATTGAGTTTGATCGGTAATGCTTTCAGGCGGGTCGCTTCTGCAGAAGTTATTTTACCATTTGATTCCATCTGGTTCAGCACGGTATTCCTGCGGTCAAGTGCTGCCTTGGGGTTCCTGACAGGATTGTAAATACTATTCCCTTTCAGCATACCCACCAGTAAAGCAGCCTCTTCTATGTTCAGCCGGTCAGGTTCTTTTTGGAAAAAGGTCCGGGCGGCATTCCTGATTCCATAGATATTGTTACCAAACGGAACGGCATTGAGATAAAGCGTGAGGATCTCTTCCTTTGTAAAATTCTTTTCCAGTTTTACAGCAATGATCCATTCCTTTAATTTCTGTATTACGCGGATGGCCCTGTTGGAAGCCCGCTGGTTGAACAGGTTCAGCGCCAGCTGCTGGGTAATGGTACTGCCACCGCCCTGGGTGCCCGCAGTCAATACAGCCCGCAGTGTTGACCTCATATCAATGCCGCTGTGACTATAAAATCTTACATCCTCGGTTGCAACCAGGGCATCAATGACATAAGGAGAGATATCCCTGTATTTTACATTACTGCGGTTGCCTCTTTCGGTATAATATTTTCCCATCAGGGTGCCGTCTTCAGCATAGACTTCCGATGCCTGAAGAATGGAAGGATTTTCCAGGTCATTCAGCGAAGGCATTTTACCAAAGACGCCAAAGTTGGCAAGAATGACAAGCAGGATCAATAAAATAAACCCACCGGCAAAAATGCGCCAGAAAATGCGGACAGCTTTTTTCATAAATGGAAAACGGTTGTGGTTATATGGGCAGTTTCCGGGAACATGGTAAATGTATACTTCGATAAACTCAGTCCCGAAATTAGGAAAAACCACAGCGGGAGACCCGGAAGGAAAACTAATTTTTTGCCAAAACAGGCTGTTTCAGTGGTGGGGCGTATTTCCCCGATCAGAATTTACCCGGTAAGTAGTGATCCAGGAAGGTTTTATACGCTTCAATGTCCTTGTTATTCTTCAGCAGTTCATAATTACTGTTACTGAGAATACTGAACGTGTATTTGCCGCCTTTTAACCAGGGGATGATCTCCGTAGCTGTTTTCGGCCGCGTCTTTTCGACATAGGTTATGGCTTCCTGTGCACTGGCAAAAGGAGCGACCAGCATTAACCGGTTGTCGGGGTCAAGCTGGAAAAGATCGATCGAAAAATTCTTGTTGTAATAGGTTTCCTTATTATAACGAGCAAAGGCGTTTTTGGCCTCATTAGAGAATACTGGATCAATCTTATTCATGATCAGCACTACGTAATGTGGCTGATCAGGTGAATAAGCATAAGGTGAATTGATCTTCGGCGGAGGTTTAACAGCGACCGTATCACGCGGAGGATTATTATTTACTACCGGTGGCGGTTTAACCGTGGTCGTATCCCTTGGGGGCTGAATCGTTGTTACAACCGGCGTGGTGCTGGTGGAATCCGTTGCCCTCGTGACAACCATATTGGTTAGTTGTTCCTCGATCTGCTTCCGTCGGCTCAATACATCTACCAGGTTAGTAGCTTTAGCAGCAAGAGGGGTTCCCGGGAATTGCGTAACAATTGAATTAAGTACATTTTTAGCGGTACTGTCATTCCTTTGACGGATATAATAGACGGCTTCGATATATAACAGCTGTGGTGTCCAGTAATTTTTACCATACAGTTTATCGGCTTCATTTTTCCTGGCAACAGCTTCATCAAAATTACCTTCAATAAAAAGGTCATAGATCTTCTCATAGGTCTTTGTAGCATCAGGGTTAGCTGAAGTGGAAGCGGGGTTCTTACCTGTTGTAACGATGGTGGTGAAATTGCTGGTTGGATATTTTTCACTCATCAGTTTCTTTATGGCTTCTGCTTTTGCCGTTTCCCCGTTCTTCTTATAACAATAATAAAGATTGAAAAGTACTTCATCCATTTTTTCGAATTGCGGGAAACGGGTGCGTAACTGTTCCAACGTAGCGGTACCGGCATTGCAATTTTCAATTTCCTGGATATAGACCTTTCCCAGTGCGAACATAGCTGCCTGGATCGAATCATTGGATATCTTAATTTGTCCTGGAGTAAGCGGGAGATTAGCATACAGGCCATCATAAGAGATATCGTTTCCCTGCGGGCTGATTCCCTGTCCCGTTTTATTTCCCGGAAGCTGGGTGTTTGGCGTGCTTGGATTACCTGCAGCGGTGACCGCTGCGATCCTCCGCCAGTTATCGGTATTGGGACGGTTACCCCATTTATTCTTAAAGTCATTTAATCCCCTGGTACGGGAAGTAGCATTATAAAAATACCATTCTCCCTTGGGCTCATTCTGGGGGAAAAGGTTGTTGGGAGGTAAAGCAGGTAAACCCGATCCGCCGTTCAATGGTTCATCTTTCAGCCCCTGTGCCTTACGGAGTTGCCTGACGATCTTTTTGATAAAATCACGCCGCTCATCTTCGGGCATAGCTGCTACCCGCAGTAAACTGTCCTGTCTTTCGATGATCTCGATATTGCTTGCCAGTATGGCCAATGATTTTTTACGGGTTTTGATATCATCGGGCTTTTCGATGGAAGGATCGTTCAGATCAAGGCTATCATAAAAATTATATGACTGCCTGTATTGCTGCCGGTTGAAAGATAATTCGGCCAGTTGCAAAAAGGTCCTGTTGCGTTGCCCTTTGTTGTTGCTGCTGTACTGCGTGCTTTTCAGCAGCAGGGGTATGGCTGCTTCGGTATTATTCCCTTCCAGTTGCATCTGTGCCGCCATATAATAAATGATATCCCGGTACTCTTCATACTTGTCCTGTTTGGCCATTTTCAACAGCGTCGCTACATTTTTATCAATGGTCTTTTCGCCGCCATCTTTATTAACGCGGATAGCCGCGAGCCGGGCATAGATATCAAGGACAAGGTCCGTTGTGTGACTGCTGACCTTACCGTATAATTTTTCTGCTTCTTTGTTATGCCCGCTTTTTTCATAGAGCTGCGCGGCCAGGTATTCCCATCTTGCCTTTTCCTGTTTGTTAGTGGCGTTGTCCAGGGCTTTCACCAAATGAGTGGCGGCACTGTCCCACATATTCTGTTTGTAAAACCAGTAGGATTGTACTTCGTCCAGATCCTTTTGTAATCGTTTCGGGAAAACGGGGTCATTCCGCAGGGTAACAATGAGGCTGGCAGCTTCTGCAAACTGGTCCTGAGCCAGGAAATTCCTTATCTGCCAGATAAAAGCATCATTGCGGCTGGGTGGTTCCGAAAATATCTTTTTGGGAAGACTCTTCTTTTCCTTTGTAGAAATACTGGAAGCGGAATTGCCATCCCGGTTACTGCCGATTGTCAGGTAATACCCGTCTTTCTCTTTCGGGGCAAAAGCATAGTTGATGAACTGGAACATCAGGTAAGCAGAATCGAATTTCTTTTGCAGGTAAAAAGAAGCTCCCCATAGCAGGTAAAGGTTATCTACCCAATCACCCCGGAGATCATGCAGGGCAATACCCGTTGATGATTTATACGTGATCGAATCGAGTTGTATGGAATCTCTTGCTGTAACATCCAGGCTGTAATTATAAAAAGGGAGTAAGCGGGAATAGTCATCAACAAAGGAGGTTTTGGCTCTTTCCAGGACCTCGTTCAGTTTATTATTGGCGTTGAAATAGTAATTGTAATGGGTGACCGTATTCTGGAGGAAACGGTTAGGCAGGGAAAATTTCTTCGAATCTGACTTTTCAGACCGGAGTACCCTTTCGTCATACTCCTGTGGTTTCTTGATAGTAATAGGGATCCCCAGCTGGCCGAAAGAGGGGAAACTAACCTGGCAGAAGAGAAGGGAAAGGATGGCTATAACACTATATCGGTTGGGTCGCATTTTCCGTCGCAATCTAAAGGCTTATTAACTGAATTTCAAATATTTTAGTATAAAAGTAGGCCATTTTTTTGACCTTAATTTGAGGAAAGGGAACTGGTAAAAGCAAGACCCTTTGCTTACCTTTAATTCATTAAATAGTGGTTATGGTAAAATTAGATGCCGGGACGACCCTTAAAAGGCTCCGGAACCGCTACCGGTTGGTAGTGATGAATGATGATACCTACGAGGAAGTGGTGACCTTTAAGTTATCCAGATTAAGCGTTTATGTCATGTTGAGCACCATTTTTGTGCTCCTGGTGGGACTGACAGTGGCCCTGATTGTTTTTACCCCGCTGAAGTATTATATACCCGGAGCCAGCACCGATTATAAAACAGCGATGGAATTGCGCCAGCTCAAGTACCGGGTGGATGCGGCGGATAAAGAAAATGCTTATAAAGCGCAATACATTGACGGGATCAAAAAGGCACTTGCAGGGAATACAGCGGTACTACTGGACACGACAAAGCTGAATGTGCCAAAGACAGAAATATCCAACGATTAATCTATACCTATGTTTAACACTAAAAACAAAACCGACATGCAACAATCAACCAGCAATGGCAACGGCGCCACCCTTATCAGTTCGGGTACCACCCTAAAGGGTGACATCAGCAGTAACAGCGATCTCCGGATCGATGGTACTGTAATCGGAAACATCCACAGCGCGGCTAAGATCATAATCGGCAGCAGCGGGGTAGTGGAAGGTGATATCTCCGGCAACCAGGCGGATGTAACCGGCAAAGTTTCCGGGAATGTCCGGGCCAAAGAATTACTCCAGTTGCGGGGAGAATCTGTGGTAACGGGTAACCTGTATGCAGGTAAATTACAGGTGGAACCTACGGCCACTTTCAATGGTCAATGCCATATGGGTGCCAATATTGTAGAGATGAATAACAATGAGCAACAGGCCGCCGTCAAATAACAACAACCGCGACTTAATTCGTTATGCCAGCATGGGCACACAAATATTTGTGTCGCTCGGGCTGGCTGTTTTTTT
>JBDSBR010000003.1:0-11898 GCA_039921505.1 Chitinophagaceae bacterium | reverse complement strand
GGTAATAAAAATGCTGGTCTTGATCACATGGCTGAAATCCATGCCGGCCTCCTGTAAAATAGCTTTCAGGTTATGCATCACCTGGTGGGTTTCTTCCTGTATGTCTTTATTTTTTAATTCCCCCGTTGGTGGGTCAATACAGTTGTTACTGAATTCACAATGACAAATGCAGGTTGTAACTGGTTCAGTGCGGCGATCCTTTTTTGTGTAGCGTCAAAGAGAAGATCTATATAACAATCAGTGCCGGGAATAGCCATCACCTCCTGCAGCCATTCCACCTGCACCCCATCAGCCAGTCCCTGCTGCAACCATTCTTCTTTCAATTTATCGTCTGCGATCACGGCGATCTTCATAATCCTTTTTTGCAAAGAAAACGTATAAAGCTAAATTCGTCTCACTGAATTTAATAAATAACCCACATGAGTAAAACTATCATCACTACCGGGAATGCGCCGGCGCCTATCGGGCCCTATAACCAGGCTGTCTTATCCGGTAATATGCTGTTTATTTCCGGCCAGATTTGTATCGATCCTCCCAGCGGGGAGCTAAAGAACAAGGATATACAGGAAGAAACCCACCAGGTGATGCATAACCTGAAAGCCATTTTAACCGAAGCCGGGATGGATTTCAGTAATGTAGTAAAGACCACCATCTTTATTACGGATATGCACCAGTTCGGGGCTATCAACGAGGTCTATGGGAAATATTTTGAAAAGGATTTTCCTGCCAGGGAAACGGTACAGGTATCAGCACTGCCAAAATTCGTGAACGTGGAGATCAGTATGATCGCCGTAAGATGATAGATGATAACTGCAGATGATAACTGATAGATGACAGATGATAGTTCTTTCTGATTGAAGACTCTTTGATAATTCAGGGCAGTTTGAACTTTGAAGAACTATCATCTGTCATCTATCAGTTATTATCTAAAATGCTTTTTTCTTCCAGGTATTATTCTCCCGGTTCCATTCCGGTAATTTCTTATCCGGGTCGAGTATCACTTCTTTTATTTCAGAAGTAGAAGGAACACCAAAAGTCCATTCGGCGCCACGCTGCCATACTTCGACCGGCAGGTCTACCCGGTGTTCTTTGCCATTGGTTTCTTTAACCAGTACGGTTACCGGCATCACCATTTTCTCCAGGTTCTCCACCGTTATTTGTGCACCCTTCTCTGGTTTTTCATCGCGGTACCCAACGCTTTTTACCGCCTGGTCAAGCTTCCAGGTATTCATAACCCAGGCTCTCCAGAACCAGCCAAGATCCTCCCCGGACACGTTTTCTATTGTATGAAAGAAATCCCAGGGAGTAGGATGTTTGAATGCCCAGCGATTCACATATTCCCGGAAGGCGGCATCAAAACGATCTTTTCCCAACACCACATCCCGCAAGGCATTCAACATTTGCGAAGGCTTTAGATAAGCTGCCACACCCAGGTTATCCTGCTGGATCACTTCAGGGATATTGTAAAGCCCGTCCATTTTATCACCAAACGTATACTTTACCATAAAGGATGAGTTGGGATCACCAAAGAAACTGGCGTCCTTGAATTCACCTTTATTAAAAGCTTCGGTAGAAAGACCATTGATGAATGTATTGAAGCCTTCGTCCATCCAGGCATATTTTCTTTCGTTACTCCCTACGATCATCGGGAACCAGGTATGACCAAATTCATGATCGGTGACACCCCATAAACCACTTCCTGAATCACTGTGACTGCAGAATACGATACCGGGGTATTCCATACCACCGACGATACCTGCCACATTGGTAGCAGCAGGGTAAGGAAACTCAAACCATTTTCCGGAATAATGCTCAATAGCGCCTTTTACCATTTCGGTAGAGCGTTGCCACCCGTTCTTGACAATACTTTCGACAGGATAGACGCTGATGGCCATTGATTTTTTACCGCTGGGCAGATTGATCCTCGCGGCATCCTGTACAAAAGCCCTGCTTGCTGCCCAGGCAACATCTCTTGTATTTTGAATTTTAAATTTCCAGGTACAATTGGCTTGTTTGGGTCTTGAAGCCGGGTTAGTGACTTCTTTATCACTTCTGATAACAACAGTTTTGTCGCTGCCTTTTGCAGCAGCCCAGCGTAGCATTTGTTCGGCTGTGTAACATTCCTGCGGGTTGAGTAATTCTCCCGAACCAACAACGATCAGGTCGGCCGGTGCCGTAATGGTAAAATCTATATCACCATATTCCAGGTAAAACTCTCCTGCGCCGAGATAGGGCAGGGTATTCCATCCCTGTATGTCATCATACACTGCCAGGCGGGGGAACCATTGCGCTACTTCGTATACCTGGCCATTCTTTGTTTTTAATCTTCCCATACGATCGGTACCATATTCGGGAACGGTGAATTCAAACTGTACAACCAGTTTTATTTTCCCGCCACCCGATTTCAATGCTTCCGGTAACCATACCTGCATCCTCGTATCCGTGACATTATATTTAGGAGTAAAAGTTTTACCGTTGTATTCAACCGTAATAGACCTGATAATATCTCCCTCGGTAAATTTTGCATTGGCCCAGCGGCCGCCTGTTTCCGTAGTGGTGGAAGAAGCCCTGGAATCTTTTTTATAAATATTCTGGTCCAGTTGCAGCCAGAGGAATTTCAAATTATCAGGGCTGTTATTGGTATAACTGATCTCTACATTCCCGCTGACGCCGTTCTTCGCGGTGTCCAGGGTGCAGGAGATCTTGTAATCGGCCCGGTTCTGCCAGTACCTGGATCCCGGTTCGCCACTGGCACTACGGAAATCATTACCGGGATAAGGATAAAATTGAGGATTAAAAGTTTCCTTGTTGTCGTAAATGCTCAGGTTAGTATTTTGAGCAAACAAACCCGTAAAGAACAGTAAACTCCAAAGTCCCAGGACAAATTTCTTCATAAGTGATCTTTATTTAAAGTCCGAAAGATAGCCCAAAAGGCTGCAAGTGAAGTACCGCCGCAAGGGTATTTACATTACTTTATGGAAAAAGTGACGCTGCAATGGCAACACTTTCGGGTTTGCCTACATCCACCCACCTGTCGCCGCTGTGGTCAAAGCCCATGATAGGATGCTGCGCTGCCAGGTGCAGGTATACATCGATCAGCGAAAATTTACCGGTGAAGGGAATAAGATCAAAAACACCGTACTCGAAAATGACCACACAACTATAGGCTTTTTCAACCAGGAGATTATTCGGAATGGCGATTTTTTCTTCCCCGGTAGTTGTATTCTTCCATCCGCAAAGACGGTCATTCTCATCAAATAAAAGATGGCGGGATGTTTTGCGGTCGGTAACCCCGAAAGAGATCAATGCTTTTTTTTCTTCGTGGAATTTCAGCAGTTTGCTGATATCAAGATCAGTAAGAATATCAACATTACAGGTAATAAATCTTTCACCCGGTGTAAACAGTTCTTTTGCTTTCAGTAAGCCGCCGCCGGTATCCAGTAATTCTTCCCTTTCATCACTGATCAGTATATCACTTCCCCACCCGTCATTTTCCACGACGGCATCTTCTATTTGTTCCGCCAAATGGTGGACGTTCACGATCACATCTTTGATACCGGATTGCCGGAGGTATTCAATATTCCGCTGGAGTAGTGATTTCCCATTCACTACAGCCAGGGCTTTGGGGTGTTTATCGGTCCAGGGTTTAAAGCGTGTACCTAAGCCTGCTGAAAAGATCATCGCCTGCATACCCACAGCCCCCAAAGGGGAATTTTTATCGTTACTTTTCATCCTTGTTTTTTAAAAATATAATCCCGGATAATGGTCATTCAAAAATCTAATAACAGTCAAGCCTTCATTTTGTAAATGACTTTGCCTTTGCATTCTGTCACTCACAAGAGTTAAGTTTAATAACGAAATGATCGTTACTCCCCTTTAGGGATAGGGAGTGGATTCTGCCAGTTCTTTTTTTCCTGCACGATATGTTTCAATTCTATCCTCACTTTGAATTTATTCTTTAAATGACGGGCCAGGGCATCAGCGGCATATACACTCCGATGCTGTCCGCCGGTACATCCAAAACTTACCGACAGGCTTTCAAAATCTCTTTTGATATATTCTTCTACCGTGATATCCACGATATCAAAGACACTGTTCAGGAATTCAGGCATCTTGCTTTGCTGTTCCAGGAAATCCTTTACTTCTTTATCACGACCGGTTTGGGTTTTCATGCTTTCTACCCGTCCCGGGTTTACAATGCCGCGGCAATCAAAAACAAAACCTCCACCGTTGCCGCTATCATCCTGCGGAATTTCTCCCCGGTAGGAAAAACTGTTGATCTTCACCAGCAAAGGAGTCTGTTCGGTTGCCTGTGTGGGCGTGAATTGGAGGATCACTTCATCACTTACACACATATCCAGCACTTTCCTGAATTCCGGTACCGAAATACCCAGGTTCTGGTGCTGGAAGAAATCTTTCAGGTTCCTTAATGCCAGCGGAATACTGGTTAAAAACTGTGCCTTGCGCTCAAACAGTCCCCGGAACCCATATGCCCCCAGCACCTGTAATAAACGGATCAATACATACCCGTTGTACTGGCTCCTGAAAATATCTTTGTCAATGGTTTGACCTGTAAGGGCTGAAAAACTATTCATATAATCCTCCAGCAGGTTCTTCTTCCAGGCATCCGGGAGATTAGCCCGTGCCTGCCAGAGCATGGAGGCTACATCATATTGCGGGGCACCTTTCATCCCCCCCTGGAAATCGATAAAGTGAACAGCATTATCTTTTGTTACCATGATATTTCTGCTTTGGAAATCACGGAACATGAAATACTTGTACTCCGTATGCGTCAGGTAATTACTCAGCGCCTCAAAGTCATCCATCAGTTTCTGCTTATCATAAGGCTTTCTCAACGCATCTAAAAAATAGTATTTGAAATATAAGAGGTCAGAGAGGATGGCCTGTTTGCCGAATTCGGTATTGGTCAGGCAATTGTTGACATAATCCAATCCTTCATCACCTTTTACCTGGAGTTGCGCCAGTGCTTCCAGGCTTTTCCTGAAAAGGTCATAGACCTTATCGGTAAGACCATCGGCTTCCAGGTGATCCAGCAAAGAGATATTACCGAAATCTTCCTGGAGATAGAACATATCGTCATTACTCACGGCCAGTATTTCCGGAACAGCAAGTCCCTTTGCCTTGAACTGACGGGAAAAATAAATAAAGGTCTTATTCTCCTTGATATTAGCGCCGTAGGTTCCGATCACCGGCCCTTCTGTTCCCTGGAGCCTGAAATAACGGCGCTCACTACCGCTTTGTGGAAGTACGTCAACAGTCATTGCCTTCTTACCTTTCCACTCTTTGTATAGCGAACCAATAGATTCAACAAGGTGTTGCATGAGCAAATGTAATTAACCCCCTGCAATCCCGGTAGTTGAGAATACGAACAACCATTCATTTTTTGGTTAAATTTGCCCATTCTTATACTTTATGAGTTACACTCCCACCAACAAGGTCAGAATCGTTACCGCTGCCAGTCTTTTTGACGGTCATGATGCTGCTATTAATATAATGCGGCGGATCATGCAAAGCAAGGGTGCCGAGATCATTCACCTGGGTCATAACCGTTCGGTAAAAGAGATCGTGGAAACCGCTATCGAGGAAGATGTACAGGGGATCGCCATTACCAGTTACCAGGGAGGACACGTGGAATTTTTCAAATACATGAAAGACCTGCTGGAAGAAAATGGTTGCGGGCATATCAAGATATTCGGCGGTGGTGGTGGAACCATCCTGCCGGCTGAAATAGAAGAACTCCATCAATATGGTATTACCAGGATCTATTCTCCCGATGATGGAAGAAAAATGGGATTAGAAGGAATGATAGAAGATGTGATCAAGCAAAGCCTCCCCAACCCCTCTGAAGGAGGGGCTTTCGAAAACCCTAAATGGAATGGGAAACCTCCTTTGGGTGAAGCAAAAGACGTAAGACGTATTGCGCGGATAATTTCAATTGCTGAAAATGGAGATGATTATTCTGCGCAGTTAAAAGAGCTATTGGATCTTTCGGATTCCAGAACCCCCTTTGGGGGGCAGGGGGGCAGGGGGGCTACTATCCCTGTACTCGGAATTACCGGGACAGGCGGTGCCGGCAAAAGCAGTGTGACAGACGAGATTGTCCGCCGGTTCCTGAACAATTTTACTGAAAAAACGATCGCGGTTATTTCGGTGGATCCTTCCAAGAAAAAAACCGGCGGGGCATTACTGGGTGACAGGATACGGATGAATTCCATTTCTCACCCGAGGGCTTATATGAGAAGCCTGGCAACAAGGGAGGACAATACTGCATTAAGCGGTGCTGTACAGGAGGCTATTGATATTTGTAAAACCGCCGGGTTTGACTTTATCATTCTCGAATCGGCCGGTGTAGGACAAAGCGATTCTTCAATCCTTGATTATTGCGATGTGAGCATGTATGTGATGACCCCTGAATACGGGGCGGCTTCACAACTGGAAAAGATCAACATGCTCGACTTTGCCGACCTGGTCTGTATCAATAAATTCGATAAGGCAGGTGCACTCGATGCCCTGGCAGATGTAAAGAAACAGTACAAAAGAAACCACCAGTTATTTACAGCGAAGGATGAAGACCTTCCCATCATCGGGACCATGGCCAGTAAATTCAATGATGAGGGGGTGAATCATTTGTTTGAATTACTATTGAAAAAGATCGAAGCAAAAACAAAAATTAATTTCGGTGAATACCATTTTTCCGAAACAGCTAAGGTCGGCCAGGCGGTCATTCCCGCCAACAGGGTAAGGTATCTTTCAGAAATCTCCGAGAATAACCGCGGCTATGACCAGCTGGTAAAAGATCAATCAGCCATCGCGACAAAACTATATCAGCTTCAGGGCACACTAAAGACTTTGCAGGATTCGGGGTCCTTGCGGGGAGACTTAGAGGGGGTTCTTCAACAACAGATCGATTTCTATACCGAACAATTAACCCCTGTCGCGAAGAAACTCATCACCAACTGGCCGAACAAAATATCACAATACCAGAAAGATTTTTATGAATATACGGTCAGGGATAAGGTCATCAAACAACCTATGACCACGAAAAGCCTGAGTGGCAGCCGCATTCCGAAAGTGGTATTACCCAAGTACAAGGACTGGGGTGATATATTAAAATGGCAGTCACAGGAAAATGTACCCGGCAGTTTTCCTTTTACAGCGGGTGTATTTCCTTTAAAAAGAGAAGGAGAGGACCCGACAAGAATGTTTGCAGGAGAAGGCGGGCCTGAAAGGACCAACAAGCGGTTTCACTACGTTAGTGTTGACCAGCCGGCAAAACGCTTGTCTACTGCTTTTGACAGTGTAACCTTATATGGAGAAGATCCGGATCACCGTCCTGATATCTATGGAAAAGTGGGAAACAGCGGGGTAAGCATTGCGACCGTAGATGACGCAAAGAAATTGTACAGCGGTTTTGATCTCTGTGATCCAAAGACTTCTGTTTCGATGACGATCAACGGACCAGCACCTATGTTGCTGGCTTTCTTTATGAATGCCGCTATCGACCAGCAATGTGAGAAATATATTGTAGAGAATAACCTCAATGAAGAAGTGAATAAGATCATTGAGAGCAGCTATAATATAGAAGTATTGCCACGATATATCGGGATAGATGGCAAACCTGTTCACCCGAAAGACCTTCCCAGTCTTTCGGAGTCTAAAGCCTCTCCTTCGGAAGGGTTGGGGGAGGTTTCCTCAAAGGGCAGCGGCGCTTTACCCCTGGGTAATAATGGGCTTGGGCTTCGTTTGCTGGGATTATCCGGTGCGGATGTATTGCCGAAAGAAGTATATGAAAAAATAAAAGCTGAAGCCTTATCACAGGTAAGAGGGACCGTACAGGCCGATATCCTGAAAGAAGACCAGGCACAAAATACCTGTATTTTTTCCACCGAATTTGCCCTGAAGTTGATGGGAGATGTACAGGAATATTTTATCAAAGAAAAAATAAGGAATTTTTATTCCGTCTCCATCAGTGGTTATCATATTGCCGAAGCAGGAGCCAATCCCATTACACAATTAGCTTTTACTTTATCAAACGGGTTTACATATGTAGAATATTACCTGAGCCGCGGAATGAATATTGATGATTTTGCCCCGAATCTTTCTTTTTTCTTCAGTAATGGAATGGATCCCGAGTATAGTGTGATCGGCAGGGTGGCAAGAAGGATTTGGGCCAAGGCGATGAAATATAAATACAAGGCCAATAAACGCAGCCAGATGCTGAAATATCATATCCAGACATCGGGCAGGAGTTTACATGCGCAGGAAATTGATTTCAACGATATCCGGACAACCCTCCAGGCCCTCTATGCTATTTATGATAATTGTAACTCCCTTCATACAAACGCCTATGACGAAGCGATCACCACACCGACCGAAGAAAGTGTGCGACGGGCCATGGCGATACAACTGATCATTAACCGGGAATTGGGGACGGCAAAAAATGAAAACCCGGTGCAGGGGTCTTTCCTTACAGAAGAACTTACCGATCTTGTTGAAGAAGCTGTACTTGCTGAGTTTGACCGGATAACAGAAAGAGGTGGAGTGCTGGGAGCCATGGAAAGAATGTACCAGCGGAATAAGATACAGGAAGAGAGTTTGTATTACGAGCACCAGAAACATTCGGGTGAATTGCCGCTCATCGGAGTGAATACTTTTCTCAATAAAAAAGGCAGCCCCACCATCTTACCCACCGAGGTCATCCGCAGTACCACGGAAGAAAAAGAACAGCAGATACAAAACCTGCAGACTTTCTGGAAACGAAATGAGAAAAGGTCTGCTGAAATGCTGGAGCGGTTAAAATCAGTGGCAATAAATAATGGCAATTTATTTGCAGAACTGATGGAAACCGTAAAATGCTGTTCGCTGGGACAGATCACCCATGCCCTGTACGAAGTCGGGGGGCAATACCGTCGTAATATGTAACCCTATGGCCCGCCTTAAACTTGACCTGCACCATATTTACAATAACAGCCGTGCTATCGATGATGCCCTGCAACAGGTTTTTGATGAAGCCATTGAAAAGCGGATCCGGGAAGTAGAGATCATTCCCGGGAAAGGCAGCGGGCAGTTACGAAAAAAGGTGGAACGGTTCCTTCAGCAGCCTCATATCAAAAAGCAGTACCACCGGATCGAGAATGACAGTAAGAATTTCGGGAGACTGTTTGTATATTTTAAATTTTAATAATAAGAGGAAGGAAAGCGAGGGGATCATTCATTATAAGAAATTGAAGGCGGATCATTTTTATTAATACTTACGAGTTTCTGCTGTTCTAAAAATTGCATCCATGATTTTGCTTTTGCCATTAGATCAGCATCACAAGAAAACATCCCCTTCCAATTGCACTTTTTATCCGGGAAACCCAGGGTTGTTTTATATTTTAATTCGAGAAGTTTTATAATAAGATAGACCCCCTCATCTCTTCTACCGCCACCACCTCCAACAAAGGCATCAACGATATCATATTTCAGCACATTAAATAGGGTGTTATAGTTAAAATTACCTTCGCTGTTAAGGCAATTTAAGCCACTCGCGATGAGATAATATTCATACAACTTGTACTGCGTAAGGGTTTTATATTTGTCAAGAAAGGCCATTATTGCTGTATCTGAATATATATCAATAGAAAAGCCGAAATCGCTTTCGAGGAAATGATACTTATCATAGTTTTCAAAGGAAGTGTCTTTTTGTAAAAGCTTAAGAGCGTCTCCGATCTGTTCATAATTTATATCTCCCAGGAGTTCCTGGACGTTTCTTTTCTTTTCCTGGTCTGTAATTTTACTTTGTTTTATTTCTGCATATTTTCCTTCCAGGTCAGCGACGCCAAGGACTACTTTATTACCTTCCCAAATTTTTACTCCCCATTTTTTTCCCTGGATTGGTTCCATGCTCGCATAGGAAATGGCTTTTATAGCTTGTTGGACGATTTCCTGATCTTTCGAGGTATTAACTATTTCTTTCAGCTCGGCAATGGTTTTGGCTGGCGCGTTCTTGAATTTGAATAGATATTTGTTACAATTGCCCACAATCCCCAAATCATCGAATAGTCTTGATTTTTTGAGAAAGAAGAGTAGGTGTTTCCTATCGTGACACAGAGCATTAAAATTGAGCGAATAAAATTTATCCAATATTCTGCCAATTGAGAAGGTTGAATTCCATTCCTGCTCGTAAACAAGACCGAAATATTCAACTGCGCCTATATCTTTGACCTTCAAATTCTTAACAATGTGGTCTTCAAGTCTGTATCTGGTTAAATAATCCAGGTCAAGTTTTAATTTAGTTAGTGAATCGGCTAGCCAACCAGTTTTTTTATAGATGATGTGATTGCGTTTGCAATATTGTGTATACAGCGATAGTTGGTGAATAAAACGATATAAGAAACTAGGCAGGGAATAATTGTTGTCGAGGTCGTTTTCTTCATAATTCTTGACCAATGGAGCAATAACCTGTGGATCTAACTCAATGATCTTTTTAAATGCATCTATTGCGGTAGAATCATCATCAGAACTTAACAGTTCAAATAGAATCTCATTTTTAGTTTTTTCAGTACCGGTCTCTCTTTTATTTTCAAAATAACCGAGCCTGTCATTCCATTTGTAATCTTCATAATGAGTTGCCCAATAAATTAAATAATTTAGTCGCGCAGCTGTGTAGTATCCATCGTTATATAAAAAAGAGATCTCATTCCCCTTTTCTGGTACTCCTATATCCAATCGGGTGAGCTTTTTTAAGAGATCAAGAAACTCTGAGTTATTGAAGTAATACCGATTAAACCTGTCCCGTTTTTGAAACCAGGCAGAAGCGATCCATTTTAAGGCTTCTGGGTTCTTTGTTGCAATAAACCCATCGATCTGGTTCAGGTAATACCATTCAGGGTATGATTCTCTTCCAATTACTGTATCGATCCTGGCAAGTTCATTCACCGAGATCTTCCTAATTTGGTAGGGTGTTCTCCGATCAGGGAGCTCTGTGATTAAGAATGTTCCCGAAAGATCATCAAATGCTAACTCCCCATCATCGAGAACCCGGAGGAATTTACTTGCGGTTGCTGAAGAATCGAATCTAAATTGATCAGTGGTTAATAAGCAATTCTCTTCAAGAATGCGAAGTGAAATGCCTTTGGCTGTGTTTGAAAGCCTGTGATGACCAAGAAATTCCACTATGGAAGTAGTATCGTCAAGATAGAAGCATATTTTTCTTAAGGATGATTCATCACCATTGATAATTTCCCTTTCCAGATTATAGAGAGTGTCGCTAAGGCTGCTTTTTTGACTGAAAGAGTCAACACTTATAATAAGTAAACCTATGTAGAGAAGGCTTTTTTTCATTATAGTGAGCTTGTTTATAAATTTACTGAGATGTTAAGAATATCTAAATTGCATACACAACTGCCACAATATTTCGGTTGACGAATCGAGAATGACAGTAAGAACTTCGGAAGGTTATTTGTCTATTTTAAATTTTAGCAGCGGCATCTTCATCCAGCATCCAGAACAACATTCCCTTCCCGGGCCGGACCCGTTGCGCCGGTAATGATGGCTTTATTTTTTTATTTTTGATGATCTCGGATACGATACCGGCTTTTTCTTTTCCCGATACTAAATAAATCACGTTTGCCGCCTTATTGATCAGTGGGAATGTAAAACTGATCCGCCAACTTTGTTTTTGTTCCAGCCATACCTCTCTGATTAATTTCTTCTTTTCTTTTAAAACTGTTGTGCCAGGGAATAGTGAAGCGGTATGGCCATCCTCGCCGATGCCAAGCAGCACCCAGTCAAAGGCGGGTTTTTCTTTCGGGAAGAATTTCCTGATTGATCTTTCATATTGCGAAGCACACGCTTTAGGAGTACCGCTGACGGGTACCGGGAAAATATTTTCCA
>JBDSBR010000002.1:0-110229 GCA_039921505.1 Chitinophagaceae bacterium | reverse complement strand
GAAGTAGGTGGCGTGCTGGTTACCGTAATTGAAACAACTGAAAAAGTAAATAATTTAAAAAAAATAGCCGAAAGCAAGGACCAACTGAATTTTGCTATTGAAGCAGCTGAGTTGGGCACCTGGGATTATAATCCGCTAACCTATAAATTTACCGGCAATAACCGGCTTAAAGACTGGTTTGGCCTCCCTCATGAAGCGCAGATTGACCTTACCCTGGCAATAGAAGTGATGTTTGAAACAGACAGGAGCCGTGTGGCGGATGCTATACAAAAAGCTTTACAATACGAATCTGGTGGCCTGTACGATATTGAATACGGTATTATAAATCCTGTAACAAAACAGGAACGTATTGTAAGAGCCAAAGGAAGAGCATGGTTTGGAGATGATAAAACGGCTTACCGTTTTAACGGAACGCTTCAGGATATTACAGAAGAAACAATTGCCAAGAAAAAAATTGAAGAAAGCGAAGAAAATTTAAGAAGCACAATTTTACAGGCCCCGGTTGCCATGTGTATTTTTAAAGGAGAAAATTTTATTGTTGACCTTGCCAATGACAGAATGTTTGAGCTGTGGGGCAAACCTGCAAATGAGGTGATGAATAAACCAATTTTTGAAGGCTTACCGGAAGCAAAAGACCAGGGTTTTGAAGCCATTCTACAGGGCGTATATACAACAGGAAAAACCTTTTCTGCCGATGGAGTTCCTATAACCCTTCCACGAAATGGGGTAATAGAACTGGTATATGTAAATTTTGTTTATCAACCGTATAGAGAAGCTGACGGTATAGTTTCGGGTATACTGGCTGTGGCTATTGATGTAACTGCCCAGGTAACAGCACATAAAAAGATTGAAGCAAGCGAACAACGCTTGAGCAATGAGCGCATGGTGCTTTACAATTCGTTTATGAATGCTCCCGCAGGCATTGCTATTTTAAAAGGCAATACGCATATTTATGAATTTGCCAATGCTGAATACGAAAAATTAGTTGATAGAAAAATCACCGCCGGCAAAACCGTTCAGGAGCTTTTTCCTGAATTAGAACAACAGGGTTTAATAGATATACTGGATAATGTTTTTTCAACAGGGCAACCATTCATCGCTAATGAATTTCCTGTTGAATTAATCAATAAAAGAACCGGCAAAAGGGTTTTGCACTATTATACTTCAGTAATACAGCCAATAAGGGACGAAAAAGGAAATACAGAAAGATTACTATCTCATGGAGTGGAAGTTACACAACAGGTTGAATCACGCAAACTAATTGAAGAAGCTAATCACCAATTACGCCTTGCCGCCACACTCACTGAAAATATTGCCGATGCAGTGGTAGGCACTGATATGGATTATAAAACTATCAGCTGGAACAAAGGCGCAGAAAATCTGTATGGATATACAAGCGAAGAAGTAATGGGCAACTATGCAAAGGATCTTCTACGCACGCAATTTTTATCAAATGAAGACAAGCAAGCATGGCCAAAAGCGTTAGGTGCCACAGGCAAATGGCAGGGCGAAGTAGTGCAGTCCAAAAAAGACGATACACTGGTAAGTGTACTCGTATCCATTGCTTATGTGTATGATGAAAACGGGAAACCCATTGCGGCCGTAGCTGTGAACCGCGATATTACCGAACGGAAAAAAGCAGAAGAAAAAATAATTATAAGCGAAGCCAGATTCAGAACGCTTTCAGAAACCATCCCTCACATGATATGGACGGCGACTCCGGATGGAAAGAAAAATTTTTTCAACCAATATTTTCTCGATTATGCAGGCTTATCTTTTGAAGAGTTAAAAGGTGATGGCTGGCAGGAAATTATTTTTCCTGATGACCTCAAAAAAGAGTTACAACAATGGCATCACACCCTTAAAACAGGCGAAGATTTTAATATAGAAAAACGCATTCGCCATCATGATGGATCTTACCGATGGCATTTAAGTCATAGCATTGCTCAAAAGGATAAAGAGGGAAACATTACAGGATGGATTGGCACCAATACCGAAATAGAAGAACAGAAAATAAAAGAGCAGAGAAAAGATGAATTTATAAGCATTGCCAGCCATGAAATGAAAACTCCACTTACAACTGCCAAAGGGTATTTAGAATTATTATTGCTTTCGTTAAGTGAAAAAAAAGATAGTTCTTTTTTATACGCCAATAAAACTAATCACGCAATAGAACGGCTAAACAACCTGGTTACGGAATTATTAGATGCCAGTAAAATACAGAATGGCCAACTGAATTATAATATAACCAGGTTTGATTTTAATACATTTATGGATGAAACCATTGAAAACTTTCAACAAATTACAAAAAACCATCGTATACAAAAAACGGGCAACTGTTCACAACAAATAAGCGGCGATAGACACAGGCTGCAACAGGTATTGATTAATTTATTAAGCAATGCTGTAAAATATTCTCCCAATGCCGATAAGGTGTTGGTTAAAACAGGAGTACAGGATAATAAAATTCAGGTATCGGTTCAGGATTTTGGCATTGGCATGTCAATACAGCATTTAGATAAAATTTTTGACAGGTATTACAGGGTGCATGAACATGCAGTACAATTCCAGGGATTGGGTATTGGGTTGTACATATCCAAAAATATTGTAGAAAGGCACGATGGTACAATGTGGGTGGAGAGTGAACCCGAAAAAGGAAGCACCTTTTATTTTGCCTTGCCATTATAATTCATTGAAAGAATGGAAAAGCACAGAATATTTACAACCTCATTTGCCAGTGTCTACCCGTATTATGTATTAAAAGCGGAGAAAAAGGGTCGCACAAAGGCAGAAGTAAATGATATCATTTGCTGGCTGACAGGATATAGTCAACAGGCCTTGCAGCAACAAATCGACTTAAAGAATGATTTTGAAACCTTTTTCGCACAGGCTCCTCAACTAAACCCGAGTGTTGCAAAAATTACCGGCGTCATTTGCGGTTATCGCGTAGAAGAGATCGAAGACAAACTCATGCAAAAGATCCGGTACCTGGATAAGCTGGTTGATGAACTGGCAAAAGGTAAGAAAATGGAAAAGATATTAAGGGAGTAAACTGAACTTCTTAAAAATGATTATACCAGGGCCTCTTTATTATACCTGCCCCGGTATTCCAGCGGCGACATCCCTGTTATTTTCCTGAATACCTCCCGGAAAGCTTTTACATCTGAATAACCAACTTCATACATCACCTCGTTAACTGTCTTGCGGCTGCTTTCCAGTGCTTTTTTGGCCGATTCGATTTTTACCCGCTGCGCATATTCAACAGGCGTATTCCCGGTTGCTTTAATAAACCGCCTGTCAAAGTTTCGCCTGCCGACTGCAAACCGGGAAGACAATTTTTCAACAGATATCTTTTCGTCCGGCTTACTTTCAATATACGCCTGTGCCTGCTGAACCATTTCATCCCCGTGCAACTTTTGTCCTGTAAATATGGTAAATCCCGATTGACTGTTCCTGTCCATTTCAATCTGGAATACCTTGGAACAAAAGATGGCGGTTGGCCTGTCATAATATTTCTCTACCAGGTAGATCACCAGGTTCAGGAAAGAATAAGCGCCCCCGTTTGTACAGATCCCCTTTTCATCCGTGATCAGTTGATCGGGCTGCAAATGCACGTTGGGAAACATCGTTCTGAAATTATCCGCCGCTGACCAATGTGTAGAGCAGTTTCTTCCATCCAGCAAACCCGATGCCGCCAATAAAAATGCGCCTGTACATATACTGGCTATTTCAGCTCCCTCTTTATATTGCTGCGCTATCCAGTCGATCAGTAAACTGTTTGCTTTCACAGCTTTTTCATAATTATGGTTCAGCGATGGGATAATGATGAGATCCGTATGCTTTATAGCCGATATATGAGTATGCGGCTTCACGGTAAACAATCCTTCATAGAATTCCACGCTGGGAGATAGCCCTGCTAATTCGATCTTAAACAATTCTTTTCTCCCTGTTTCCTTCCAGTGCATATTTGCCCTGGTGAATATTTTATAGACTCCCACGATACTGCTCAGGTTGTTCTGTCCTTCAGGAACCAGTATGGTTAGATGTTTCATGGAAATTATTTGAGCAAAGATAGAAAGATCCGTTGTCCAAATCAACCCATGACAAAGTCCATTTTACACCCCATTTATCCGTATTTAAGACATTAGATTTGTAATGAATTAGACATTTAATACTCCTTAAAACAAACGAAATGAACCCAACCCAACTAATAGTAAAAATGGTATTTGACAGGTGGTACTCGTTAACAGGGACATTTGATACCACACTGGACTCCCTTACTGATGAACAATTGCAAAAAGAAATCGCCCCGGGTAAGAACAGGGGGATCTACCTGCTGGGACACCTGGTAGCGGTACATGATGATATGATTCCACTCCTGGGTTTTGGAGATAAAATATACCCGGAGATAAATGCAGCATTTAAATCCCCCGACAGGTCAGTTGCAGAAATTCCTACTGCAAAAGAATTGAGAACATACTGGAAAAACTTAAATGCGGTATTAAAGAAAAACTTTGACAGCTTAGAACCAGCGGAATGGTTTCAAAAACACTCAGCTGTATCTGACGAAGATTTCAGCAAAGAACCGCATCGCAACAAATTGAATATTATCATCACCAGGACAACCCATTTGGCCTACCACCAGGGACAATTTATCCTGCTCAATTAGTAGTAATTATTTAGCCTAAAAAATAAATAGATGAAGACACAAGATTTTACAACAACCCTGCTCGTAGAAGCATCCCCTGCAGTAGTTTTCAATGCCATCAACAATGTACGCGGATGGTGGTCGGAAGAAATTGAAGGCGGTACAGACCAGCTCCATGATGAGTTCGATTATCATTTTGAAGATGTCCATCGCTGCAAAATGCGGATCATTGAGTTGGTCCCTGATAAAAAAGTGGTTTGGCTGGTGCTCGATAACTATTTTAAATTCACGAAAGATAAAAACGAATGGACCGGCAACCATATCGTTTTTGAAATTGATCAACAGGGCAACAAAACGCAGTTAAGAATGACACAGGTTGGCCTGGTTCCCGGATATGAATGTTTCGATATCTGCAGGAATGCCTGGACCACTTATATACAAAACAGTTTAAGCAGCCTGATCACTACGGGTAAAGGCCAGCCCAACGGCGCTGGTAAACCCAGAACTGAAGATGAAAAGAAGCTTGCTTCCGGACAATCATAATAAAGTAAAAATGAAAATACAGGATTATACAACGACGCTGACAATCGATCTCCCCGCAAAGGAAGTGTTTGATAACATTAACAACGTAACAAAATGGTGGACCGGGGACCTGGAAGGTTATTCGCATAAACAGGGTGATGAATTTACAGTCCGGTTTGGCGATATACATGTGTCCACGCAAAAAATTGTGGAGATCATTCCGGACAAAAAAGTGGTATGGCTTGTAACTGGCAGCAACCTTAATTTTATTAAAGACAAAGGCGAGTGGACAAACACCAAAATAAGTTTTGAACTAGCTGGCGAGGGCAATACAACTCAACTTGTTTTTACACATACAGGGCTGACTCCCGAGGTTGAATGTTACAAAAACTGTACAATGGGCTGGGATCATTTTATAAAGGGAAGCTTGTTCAGGTTATTAACGGAAGGGAGGGGAACACCCGGCTTGATATAAAAGGGTTTTTTATAGTTTTTTGCCTCTACCACTTTACTGTTTCTCCAAAACAGTTTTGGTGGTTTCCCTATTGAACAATACAGCGGGTATCGTATCTTTAGTTTTTACTATTGACTGTTCATTCATTTATTATGAAAAGCATTTCTTCCCTTCTTATCTTGTTTATCCTCTCCGCCTGTGGCAGCAATAAAGCTGATCAACCCGTAATAATTGAGGATACGGTCACCACGATGGCTGACAATTATATCTGGCAATCAACACTGGACGATTCCACGGGAAAACTGCAACTGGTAGCGGTACAACCTGTACCAACTGATTCAACCCAACCGGCTAACGTAGTCAGGCTCATCAATAAGTCAAGCATCGAAACGGGGTTTGCCGCCAAAGTCAGGCTGGATTTTATAAAAACTTCCGGCGACACGATCTATTTAAAAATTGATGATGCCACTTATCTTACCCAGCAAATGGGATCGACAGGCCCCCGCTTGTTTTTATCCGGGGTGGTGTATACGCTCACGGGGCTTACCGGGATTAATTATGTGAACATTGATTTTGAAGAAGGCGATCACGCCGGACCCGGCACTTATTCCCGCGAAAGTTTTAAGGATGAATAATCCTTCCCTTCGCTCAGGACTCGCTTCGCTCAGGACTCTACTCCGCCAAGAAAAAACCCGGGTCTGGTCCGGGTTGAAAGTTCCAATTCAGTGATATACTTATTTACTTACTTCGGGTACTTCTCTACCAGGTTATGGATCGGCTTCACCGTCCGCAGGTACGCATAAATAGCTTTCAGATCTTCGTCTTTCATTTGGCATAACAAGGTTAGCGGCATGATCGTATTCTGTTTCCCGGGATCAAAATCATAATTTTTTTCTTCGCGGTAAGGTCTGAATTTTTCCAGGAACCGCTCTTCTGTCCAGGTGCCAATTCCCGTTGTAGAATCGGAAGTGATATTTGCGGATGCCACTTTATTACTGCCAAGATCAAAAGTGTAGCCGCCTGCATACTTGCGGCTCATATCAGGACCCTGTGGTGTAAGTGGCGAATGACAGGTGCCGCAATCGGCCATGGTAATTAAATATTCACCGTATTTCACCGCATCTGTTTCAGGGGGCTTGACATTTCCATCCACCGAAGGTTGGAGGAATTTTCCCGGGTAGGCCATTGCGATCGGCATCATCAATTGTCTTTCGGGTATTTTATTCTTAATAGGCTTTAGCGTACGTATATAGGCAATGATACTCAACAGGTCCTGTTTGGCCATCCGGTTAAAATTCGCATAAGGCATCAGTGGAAATAAGGTATCGCCGTTTTTACTGATCCCCTGCGTCATAGCCCTAAGCAGTTCATCATCTGTCCAGGTGCCGACACCCGTTTCAGGATCGGGTGTGATATTCTTTCCATATAAAACACCCGGTAATCCGAATTTTTGATCGAATACCAATCCGCCACCACCTTCCGAACCTGGCACCACCGGCCCGCTGTACTTGGTGAAATCTCTTTTGCTGTGACAGTCCATGCAGGCCGCAACCGATACCGCCAGGTATTTACCTCTTTCCAATACCGCGTTTACGGAATCTGTGCTGCTGGTTGTTTTCGTTTCTGATTTCTTGTCTTTGCAGGCTGTAAAATAAACAGCCATAATAATGACGGACAGGATCGCCGTCATGGCAATGAGTTTTCTCATGTTGGTTGGTTAATTGTGTTGGCTAAAGATTATTCCGAAGCAAAAGGTAAAAAAGTTTTCCGGAAAAACCAACCTCCTCTTTTATAACTATTTACCCGGCACAAAACCAAGGGAAAAACTAAGCGGCACTTTTACACCATCATTCTGGGGGAAAATATTGCCATTGGAAAAATGGGCGATGCGTATACCTGCATTGAGATTTTTTTTCTTTCCTGTAAACAGCCCGACCCCCATAAAATCCTGGAAAGTGAAGTTCCGGCCCGTCTTTTCGTTATCAATAATATTTTCTGAAATGAACGTGGGTCCTGCCACCGAGTACTCAAAAAAGAAGTCCGTATGCTTTGTACGGATAGCTGTAAACCGTAAAACAGGATACAAAGACATCGTGAAAAAATGATCTTTCAGTTTCCTGCTTTCCCAATAGCCCATACCTGTTCCCCAGTCAAGTGAAAAAACTTTCCGGGCATGAAAAATATTCCGTTGGTAGTTTACCGAGAAGCCCTGTTTGACATGGGCGGCGCCACCCCAGAAAAGCGGGAGTGTTTTGGAGAAAAGATCGTTGACTCCGTATTGCAGGGCATTGGTAGTATAGCTTACCTGGACCAGGTGCTTTGCAAAATAGTAACCGCTCTTTATATTTCTTGTTACCCGCTCCGGTGAAAGTTCTTTCAGCTGGTAATTGAATCCCGCTGAATAAAAAATCGTGTGCGGCTGTTTCACTTTCTCATTTGCAGGTGACCAGGTCGTGCTGATTTGCAGGTCCCATTTCCTGTTTAAATGATAGCGGATGGCGCCTCCAAATAAACCCGTACCGTACACAGCATGTGTGACTACCGGTATATCATTGATAGCAAATCCTCTCCGGGTAACTATTCCCAGCCCTGCCTCAGCAAACAATGAAAGTTTTTTATAGACCGGAACCTCGGTTGCCAGTGTAAGCCCCGCCACATTCATCCAAACTGAATGCTGCAACTGGTCACCGTTCACATTGTTATAATAGACCCAGTCAACCGGGCGCATATATGTTATTTGAGCGGACAGGTATTTATTGAACTGGTGGCCGTATAATACAAGGCGTGGCGCAATATGAGGGATCGTGATGGACTGTACGGTAAAGCCCGGTTCTAACTGGGCCCTGGAAAAGGGATAATTGATATAACCCATATTAATTCCGAAATAAGAATTCTTCAAACCCCTTGGATACTGGATCCTTTTCTCCCCCGGTTGTGCTATCACCCCGGTACTGTTTAGCAAAAGCAGTAACATGATCCCTGCTATATTGCTGTGCCTGGTACTCATTTTTTTTAAAGCATTTGTTTTACTTCCAGCCGATCATTCATTGCCACCATCCTGGCATTATAACCGGTTTCAATCTTTCCATGGCTCTTCATTTTCATAACGCTGGCCGGGTACAGGCTGCACATTCTTAACGCTTCTCCCAATTCAATAGCGCAATGAAGCACGAGGTTTTGTAAAGCCTTTGCCATCGTCAGTGACGAACCGCTGAGGATATTACCTGCTTCATATTTGTCACCTGCCTTTTCATGCTGGTAATAGCCCTTTGTTGTTTCAGTTACACCATCGGTGATCACAAATAATCTTTCCTGCATCGCCTTCTTCGCGATACGAACCGCAGCAAAATCAACATGGAAACCATCCGGGATGATGCTGGCCATCACTCCAGTATGATCCATCGTGGCGCCGGCAAGCCCGGGTTCGCGATGTTGAAGGGGGCTCATGGCATTATACAAATGAGTGACTGTCGTGATCCCCTCATTAAACCCGGCCATTGCTTCTGTATAACTGGCATTGCTATGCCCTGCTGATATTATTATATGATGTGAAAGAATAAGATCGATCACTTCCCTGCTGCAAACCTCCGGGGCCAGCGTAATCATTTTAATGACTCCCTTCCCATAATTCAATAACTCCTCTACTTCTTTGAGCTGGGGGGAATGGATCAGCTTTTCGACATGTGCTCCCCGTTTTACAGGGTTGATCCACGGACCTTCCAGGTGCAGCCCCAGTATTCCCTCGCCGCCTTTTTCCAGGTATTCTTTTACCGCATCAATGCATTGGTAAAAAACCGCTTTTGTGTTGGTTGCAACCGCAGGCAAACAAAAAGCAGCCCCTCCTTTTTCACAATATTCTTTCAACTTCTGCAGAGAATCAGTTTCGGGATAAACCGCCAGCAATTTTCCGCCTGCTCCGTAGATCTGCAGGTCAATAAAGGCGGGTGCGATAAAACAATTATCAAACTGAATAGCCTGGATAGAAGAGGAAAGGGAAGCAACAGGGACAACCTCCTTAATAAGGTCATTCTCTGTAATGACCGCATAGTTTTCCAACCAGCTTTCCCCGGTGAAAATACGATCAGCTATATAGGCTTGGGACATGGTAATTTTCTATTACCCGAAGATGCTGATTTTTTTGTTGTTGACTCTCTTAGTTTTTGGGGGCGCTCATTCTTTGTACCTTACGTTGCCCCAGGGGTCTCAGCACAATCTTACTTAAAGCGGTTAACATTGTTTTCCATACAAGGCTAAAAAAAGATTTAGTGAAATCTCGCTGTACTGTCATCCCATTTGCTTTTCGTTCTTCCTCGTCTTTCATAGGGTTTTCTTTATAAATAATCAGCCTGTTGGCAAAAAGGGATAAAAGCCCTTTCCTATCGAGTGATTTGTCAGGCTCCACTTTATTCAGGAGTATATCCATATTATCATACCGCATGGAAAGTGAACTGGTGGCAGCATTTTCATTTCCCGTAACAATGCAATCCAACTGCTGCATGTTGAAGGACTGCATTTCTACCGCCGTCATGGCTTTAAAAAGAGGTTGAAGCTGGGGGGCGTCCAGGTGGGAGATACTTGTATTTACAGTAAAAGCTCCGGCCGGATCAGGAAGGTTGAAATGGAAGACAGTGTTCAATTTCCCGGTTGACATAATGGAACCATGTATACGGGCAATGCATTCGGGTGACCGCTTCAGGATTACCGGGTCATTAGTAATATTATCGATCGTGCCGCTCAGGGAGGGAAAGACCAGCTTACCCGTTTTGTTCGTCAAATTGCTTGTTTCTGTATACGTTACCGATGCATCTGTTGCATTCACCCTTTTTACTGCTATGGTAAAGCCGGCCCTCTGCAGCATTTGCTGGGGATATTTTCCCTTCCTGCTATAAGGATTAGCTTTCCCGTTCCTGTCCAGGTGAATAGCAAATACCGGGGAAGCAAGTTCCAGGGTATCTGCCTGCATCCTGTTGCGTGTTATCCAGAGGGGGAAGACGAAATTCTTCAGCCTGACAAGCGGTGCTTTTAATTTATAGATCTCATGCTGGTAACCAAAATGCCTGCTAAAAGCCGCTTCATTGACCAATGGGGTGAATTCAAGCTGTTTTATTTCCATCCATTGCGAGGCAGATGCATAAGCAACTTCATTGGCCAGGAGGGAATAAAGCCCATCAGTTGTTTTCAGTTTGATATGGCTTGCATTAAAGGAAACATTACTGGCAAACATAAACCTGTTACTGTCCCTTGCAGAGACACTGTCGACTTTTATACCAGATATCAGGATATTACTCTTTTCGATCTGCCAGCGGAATGAAGTGGCGCTGTCGACGTTTTGGTAATTAATCTTAAGACCCGCACAATAAATTGCTCCTATACTGATGGACCTGATCCGGGGTTGAATCAGTTTCCATAAGGGCTGCCCGTTATCAACGTCGTCTTCCGTTGTTTTAAAATGACGTGCCAGTTTTACATCTGCAGAATCAAACAGGATCTCGCCAATATCGATCTTATGTGAGAAGATCATTGCGCGCATACCGATCTCGTTGATCTGCCCTTTTGACAAGTGGATTTCACAGGTCATGGGCGGAAGCTTATGCGCCTCTTTCATTCTCTTATAAACGGTGCTGTCAATAGTAATATGCAGGTCTGTGAAACGGGCAGATCCGCCCCAGAACCCGAGGTCAAATTTCCCCATTTCAAATTTATAAAGACTGTCCGAGCCCGTTACAATTACTTCAGTAAGTCTTCTCTTAACTAAAGGCGGAAGATAACGGGTAATATAAAGGTGAAACGCTGCTGCACAGAGGATAACAAAAATTACCAGGCCTATGAGTATTTTCCTGCCTAAGGATCTTTTTTTTACGACGGGGGCCATAATCCTGTTTTCCCTTGTAATAAAAAATCTGTGCCAACCTGTGCCAGTCGTCAAACTTACCCTGTAATGAACCGGTAGCCGACACCTTTTATAGTTAGGATTTCCACGGAAGGATCTTCTTTTAGATAACTACGCAGCTTAGTGATATATACATCCAGGTTACGGCTGTTAAAGAAAGAATCATTTCCCCACAACACGTTGAGAATAGCTTTCCTGTCAATTATCTTTTCCCGGTTCTCATACAATAATTTCAATAGTTCGCTTTCGCGGAAAGAAAGTTTTTTTTCTTCCTTGCCATTACTCAGTACCTGCCGGTTCAGCTGGAAATGATATTTTCCTATTGTTGCAGCGCCGCCGCTTATTTTTTGCCCGCTTTCATTCCTGGTACCAAGCAGGTGCTGGATACGAACGATCAGTTCTTCCATGCTAAACGGTTTCCGGATATAATCATTGCCTCCCAGCGAAAACCCTTTTACTACATCTTCTGTTTGCGTTTTCGCGGTAAGGAAAATAATGGGTACGTCTTCATCCAGTTCACGGATCTCATCCGCAATGGTAAACCCATCTTTGTTGGGAAGCATCACGTCCAGGACACAGATATCAGGTTTTGTTTTTTTGAACAACTCGGTTGCTTTGGCGCCATCAGCTTCCATGACAACTTCATAATTCCTGCTTTCCAGGCTTTCCTTTACGATCTTGCCCAGGAATAATTCATCTTCTACATACAGGATTTTTGCTTTGCTCATAGTTTATATTTTGCTCCCCAGGGGTTCGCGTTCTTTTGGAAGGATGATCGTGAATGTTGTCCCGGTACCGGGCTGGCTTTCCAGCGAGATCGAGCCGCTGTGCATTTTTACGACCTGCGCCACATAACTCAATCCCAGTCCATATCCTTTTGCGTTGTGTGTATCGCCATGGGGTATCCGGAAGAATTTATCAAATACCTTATCCTTGTATTCAGGCCGGATGCCGATACCATTATCCGAAACCTGCAACCGCACTGATCCTTCTTTTTCGCTCAGGTCAATCCTGATCACAGGCTCCTCCTTGCGGTATTTGATGGCATTGTCCAGCAAATTAAATATAACGCTTAGTAAATGCAGCCTGTCGCCCGGTACTACAAGATCCCCTTCACGGGTAATAGAAACGGTTGCTTTATGTTTTTCCAGCTGGAGTTTTAATGAATCAACCACTTCGTTTAACACACCCGCCAGGTCGACAGGTTCATATTTCAATTCCATTTCTTTTTTCTCGAACATCGATAACTTCAGCACCTTGTCCACGAGGAGGTTCAGTCGTTGTAATTCATTGGAAGAAATATCCAGGTATTCTTTTGTCCGCTGCGGATCCTGGATGGCATTGAAATTCTTCAACGCCTCGATCGCGACACCCACGGTAGCGATAGGCGTCTTTAGTTCATGGGTGATATTGCTGATGAATTCATTCTTTAATTCGGCCAGCCTTCGCTGCTTCAACAGGCTCCTGTACAACAGCACAAAAGACAGGATGGTGATCCCCAGTAAAAGAATGGAAAACAGGATTGGCTGAATGAGCTGCCTGAAGAGATAGGGGAAAGTGTTTCCAAGTTTCAGCCGGTAAGTAACAGGATGTGCAAACCCTACCGTTACTTCATTGAATACCGGTTCATCGGCTCCATCAGTGCTATCAAGTTTTTGGATCGAAAAGGGAATATCCAGTTTATCTTCTTTTAATGATCTGGTATAAGCAGAATCGATCTCTGCGAGGCGCAGGGAATCCTGGAGTGAATCTACCCCGTAGAGTAAATTAAATATATGGTCGCCTTTTCCCCGGGGCATCCGGGGAAGCATTCTTTCAATCCTTACGGAATCCTTTCCCCCATGCATCGTGGATTCGTTCATGGATATAACAACGCCCGATCCGCCGCCTGGTCTTTTCCTGATGGAATCCCTTAGCTTATCCCCGATAATATTGATCGTAGAAACAATTTCATTACGGGGTGAGCCTTTTATTCTTACTTCTTCACCCCGTTCATTATTCATAAAGATCTTTACTTTCTTTCCTCCTGTTGTATCCACCCAGGCGCCGTCCAGTTTTAATTTGGCGACCTGCAGGTGAAGGATGGTCTCCCGGAAAGCGACTTCTGATTTGATCGATAATGTTTTTCTCTCCCGGGCATAATTCTGCTTCAACCAGTATAACTGGAACCCGGTAATGCCAAGGATGGCAATCCCCATCAATAAAGCCAGTGAGCGGAATTTGTTCATATCCTCTTTTACAGGACAAATGTAAACCAATGTTGGCGCACCTTACAGTCGCATTAACCTTTATTAACCTTAATGAAAGGTGACTTAACTTATCTTCCCGTCTCTCTTTTATAGTTTTGGCTCTAAACAGATAACCATGAAAAAAATAATGATTGCCAGCTGTGCCTTTTTAATGACTTGTATTACACAGGCCCAGCAAAAAGAGGGTACGGTGATCTATGAGAGAACTTCCCAGGTCCAGATACGTATCAACGATATGCCCGGTGGGATGGAACAACAAATGCCAAAAACAAGAACTGACAAATTTGAACTGGTCTTTGGTAATAACCAATCCTTATGGAAAGCGGCCGAACAGGAAAACGATAACGAAAATATAGCCGGCGGGGATGGTATGCAGATCCATATGATCGTGGCGGGAAACGATGATGTACTCTACAATAATTTTGATACCCGTAAAAAAGTGGAGAAAAGGGAGATGTTTGATAAAAGTTTTATCATTGATGACAGCATCAGTTCCCTGAAATGGAAAATGAGCGGTGAAACAAAGACTATTCTTAATATGCCCTGCATGAAAGCCACGGCTAGTCGTATCAGCACCCGGACGATGATGAATATGGAAAATGGAAAAATGGAAAAGAAAGAAATCCAGGACACTTCCAATATCACTGCCTGGTTTACCGGAAGTATTCCCGTTTCTGCCGGTCCTGCGGAATACCAGGGCCAGTTACCCGGGTTGATACTTGAAATGGATATCAATAACGGCCGCCAGTCTTTTAAAGCGCTTACCATCCGGGAAAAAGCGGACCTGGCTGTCATAAAAGAGCCTACCGGTAAAAAACATTATACACCTGATGAATTCAGGAAAGAAAGAGATAAGATGCTGGACGAGATGCAGCGGAATAACCAGGGTGGTCAGCGGGTGATCCGGATGAATTAAACAAGAGACTTACAAGAGTAGCCCCGGCCTTGCCGGGGTTTTTTATTTGCCAGGAGAGCAGCCCTTTTTATCTTTAGCTATATGATCCAGGAAGATTTTGCTGCCCATGTTGTGGAGATCATCAAAAACGATGCTGATGTCGTCGGGCTTGCTGTTGCCGGTTCCTGGATCAGCAAAGAACTTGACGAATACTCCGACCTTGACCTGGTACTGGTTACAACAGATAAGAAAGGTGGTGATAAACTAAAAATGCTGGAACAGGCCAAGCGTTTTGGTGATTTTATTTCCGGCTTCACAGGGGAACATGTGGGTGAACCAAGGGTCCTGATTTGCCTCTACGATAACCCACTATTACATGTTGATATAAAGTTTTTAACCCTCGGGGAGTTTTATGATCGCGTAGAAAACCCGGTTGTGCTTTTTGAAAGAGACGGTCAACTGACTGAAGTTCTTTCAAAGTCAAAAGCAAGCTGGCCACAGCCGGATTTCCAGTGGATCGAGGACCGCTTCTGGACATGGGTGCATTATATTGCTGCCAAAGCAGCAAGAGGCGAATATTTTGAATGCCTGGATGGATTGGGTTTTATAAGGGCTGTTGTTTTGACACCGCTGCTCCAGGTAAAAAGCAAGACCATACCCAGGGGAATGCGGAAGGTGGAAACAAAGCTGAGTTCACCCGATCTTGAAAATCTTAAGATCACGGTGGCTCAATACTCAGGGGCGTCTATCTTCAAGGCGCTGGAGAACAGCATTAGTATTTACCGCTCCTTAAGAAAAAAACTATTCACGGAAAAGCAGGTATTACAAACTCTCGCGGAAAAAAGGAGTATCGAATACCTCAAACAGGTAAAACAAAAGACGATTACGAATCAGTAAATTGTAGTTGCGGCTATCTCATGGATATAAAACAGGCATATAACAGCTGGGCATCCCAATACGACAGCAATGATAACAAGACCCGTGATCTTGAAGCACTGGCTTTGCGGGAAACATTAAGCCGGATCTCTTTTGGTAATTGCCTCGAGATTGGCTGTGGAACAGGAAAAAATACAGCCTGGCTGGTTGAAAAAGCAAACAAGGTAACTGCTGTTGATTTTTCGGAAGAAATGATGGCAAAGGCAAGAGCAAAGATCAGTTCGGGTAAGGTTCAGTTCGTGCACGCTGATATTACCATGGGTTGGATTTTCGGTAATACACTTTATGATCTTGTCAGCTTCAGTCTTGTATTGGAGCATATCCAGGACCTTGGTCACATTTTTAAAGAATCCAGCGCTGCGTTAAAACCGGGTGGCTATCTTTATATAGGGGAGCTGCATCCCTTTAAACAATACACGGGCTCCAAAGCAAGGTTTGAAACGGAAGAAGCTGTGCAGGTCGTAAACTGTTTTAACCATCATATATCTGACTTCACTCAAACAGCCGGCAGACATGGGTTTGTTCTTGAAATGATCAATGAATATTTTGATAATAATAACCCGGATGAACTTCCCCGCATCCTGGCCATGCTACTCAGGAAAAGCTGACTTGCCCAAACTTTCCTGCTGTTTTCTTTCATTGAGAATATTAGTTGTTGATTTTATGCCTCAACAATACCCCAACTACCTGCAGATAACCCCGCCTGGCAACAGTTTGTTGATAAGGATTCCCGGCACGCTTTTAGAATTTATCCAATACAAAGCTCATCATAATGATAACGCAATTTGACGTTTCCACTTGCCTGGTCGAACAATTACCGGAAATAAGAACAGACCTCAACTTTTCATACCCGACGCTGAATATTTTCCGGACTATTCGTTGCCTGGTCAATCATACCCGCAGTAAGCTGGAGCAACATGATATGCAGGGCGTAAAGAATTGCCTGGATACAGCAGAGTATATCTATGCAAGGGGGAATAATCCCGTAAAAAATGTGATGGAAAATATCTTCATTCCTTCCTTCTCCAGTCTTTTCAGCATGGGCAGCAGTGATGAAAGGAAAGAATTACAGACGCTCATGCCGCTCCATTTGTACTGTGCGTATGTAAAGAGGTTGATTTAACCTGCGACAACCGCAGTCCTTTGCCTTGTTAACGGTTCTATCTTGTTATTATACGCATGCCTCCACCGCTTCCGGCATTATTCAACCCCGTCTTGCTCAAACTATAGGTAAAGCTGAGCAGGAAAAACTGCCGGAGGGTAAGCACTCTTGAATCTTCAATATAGTTATTGCTTGTATTGCGGCTGATCCCGATATTTTTGTCCAGCAGGTCCCGGGCAGCAAACTTCAGTTCGCCCCGGTTATATTTAAGCATTTGTTTACTGATACCCGCATTCCATAGCGGCACTTTCGTATTAAAGCCGGCGGTTCGCTGGCTGTTGATGGTGTAGGTAAAATCGGTGGAGAAGAAAAATCCTTTTGGCATCTCCCAGTCCACGGATGCATTATACTCCTGCGATAAATAATCGCTGTTGAGGATCGTTTGCAGGGAATATTTTGTTTTATTATAACTGAACCCCGCTCCAAGCGTTACATTTAATTTACTGGTGGGGTTCATATCCAACCGGAGATCGGGCCCGATACGGGCCGTTTTAATCGAATTGGTGACTACTTGCCCCTGGGAATTATTAATAAGTTGTTTGCCGCTATTATATCCACCGCCGCTGCTCAACTCAATGCTGCCTTTTAAAAACCGTACCGGCATACTGTAACTCACCTGTGTATTTAAATTGTAAACTCCATTTACATTTACTGGTCTTGTTTTCCGCACACCTGTCTGGAGGTTCACCGAATCATAATTCACGATCTTATTTTTTGTCGCCTGCATCGTCATATAGAAAAAGAAGTTCTTGTTCTTGTACGGGCTCACGAAACTCATATTGGCCTGGAGATTATGGTTATATTCCTGTTTCAACCCGGGATTTCCTTCCTTTATGTTCAGCGAATTGCTGTTGTCCGGTACTGGCTGAAGCTGTGACATACTGGGCTGGTTGGTAGCCGTAGCATAGGAAACTGAAAAATTCTTGTAATTGGAAAAATTATATTTAAACCGCGCCGAAGGCAGGAGATTGCTGAATGATTTACTGATCAGTGAATCCTTTGTTCCGCTGATGATCTTTCCTTCCAGCTCTGCCTGCTGCCAGCTGGCGCCGATGGCATAACTGTATTTTTTCTTTTGTGTCCGCATGCGCAGACCCGCACTCGTGTACCCGTACGTATTTTCAAAATCATTGCTGAGGGTATTATTCAACTGGTCATATTTTCCGTTCGCCCTGTTATAATCATGCGTTGTTTTTTGCGCAGTGCTCCGCGTATTGCTTTTGCCGGCGCTGAATTCAAGCAGTGATTTTTTCCAGAGCGGTTCCGTGTAGACGGCCCTGGCATTATAGCCGCGCAGGTCGCCGCTGTTTGTACTTTTCTGGTTGATGGTATCCCGCAGCAGCAGGGAGCCGTCGGGCTTATAAAAGTTGTTCACGGAAGAAAGACTTCCATCTCCCTCGCTTTCATTCAGGCTGGTTTCTAATGAAAGGGAAAAAGTTCTTCCCCGTCTTGCAAATTTTTTCCGCCAGCTGATATCGTTGCGAAAAGTATAACCGGAACTGGCAGATTCCGTATTGCTGAAACCTTCATTGGTGAGCATCTTTTCCTCCGATAAGGTCTGGTAGTTGGTTTGTGATCGGTTATTTGTCTTTTGATAGCTGAACGACGGGATAACCCGGATGGAGTTCATTGAATCAAGCTGGTAAAGACCGTTCAGGTTGAGCCGGTGGCTGTTATTCAGGTTATCACTGAAAGAATTCTGGTTATAGAAATAAGAAGTATCCGGTAGTATATACTGCCGCTGTACATGACTTTCCTGGTTGGGATTGTACCTGTTATAAAAATAATTACTCTGGAAATCCAGTTTCGTCCCGATGATATTATTATAATTCATTCCGCCACCCCAGGCCGTATTGATCCCGTTGTTGCGGCCACCCCCATTAATCCCCATAGCCGTTGCCTCCTCTCCCGATATATTGATATTCATATTACCACCACCGCCTCTTTGCATCCTGGCCAGTTCACCCGTGAAATTGAGTATATCCATAAAAGAGAATCCTTCCGCATTGGTATTATTGCCCATACCGATGGCGGAGAGTTGCCGGGCTCCTTTAAAAGAATTGACATTAAATTTTCCTTCATATCTTTCTTTATTCCCTGCCCCGGTATTTACTTTACCAAAAACACCCTTCTTCTTGTCTTTTTTTAATTTAAGATTGATGGTCTTCTCATAATTGCCGTCTTCAAATCCCGTTAGCTGCGCCTGGTCGCTTTGCTTATCATAAACCTGGATCTTGTCAACCGCATCGGCCGGCAGGTTCTTGGTAGCGACCTTTGGGTCGTTCCCGAAAAATTCTTTGCCATCTACCAATACCCGGTTTACTTTTTCACCCTGCGCCTTGATCGTACCATCTTTTTCTACTTTCACACCCGGTAATTTTTTCAGTAACTGTTCTACACTGGCGTTTGGTGGTACTTTAAAGGAGCCGGCGTTGTATTGTATGGTATCCTTGATCAGGGTTACGGGAGGTTCTTCATTGGCCAGTACCACTTCTTCCAGCACTTTGGTTTTATCATTCATCACCACGTTTCCCAGTGTTACAGTTTTAGTCGCATCAGAGATGGTGAAAAATGTATTGCTATTGTGATAATTGACATGAGAGATCAGCAGCCGATAATCTCCGTTGGCAAGCCCCTTAAGTTCAAACTGGCCGTCATTGCCTGTCATGGTAAAGGTGACAAGGGAGGAATCTTTCTTTTCCAGCACAGTGATCGTTGCTGCCGCAACCGGCTGCTTGCTAATGGTATCAAAAGCTATCCCTTTTACAGAACCATTTTTCTGGGCAGCCAGGACCGTGGTAAAACAAGCGAACACTAGTAACAGGTAGATTTTTCTCATAGCAAATTCATTTCAGCTACGAAAGTATTCTGAGATTCCGGGAAGAGCGGTTAACAGGTCTTGGTTTAATGTTAATGAAGGTTAATATCTGGAACTGGGCTCTAGGCTTTAGGTTTTAGGCTAATCCTCAACCGTCTTTCCCTTCTCATTATCCTGCCTGTCCCGGTCGTAGATCAGCAGTTCCACCCTCCATTCCATCGGCTCCACGTATTGTAAGGTGAGCTCCACTATTAGTTTTTTCACTGTTTCACTGGCTGGTTCAGCCGAAAAAAGTACGGTGGCAAATTTCTTTCCCTCCACCGGTATTTCATATTTCCCGTTAAGATGAAAGCCCCGGCCCTCACCCATATCTATGGAAAGATTATTGAGTTGGCCAAAAAGTGATTTGAATTTCTGCCGGGCTTTTTCAAAATTCTCCGTTGTCAGCATCCTTGCTTTCCAACTACAAACTTCTCTTTTCGCGCTGTACCGGGTGATAATAACTTCTTCAGCGCCATTCACTTTAAGGGTACAACGATAGTCGGTTGATTGTGTGTTTTCCGCGATGACCTCGCCCATCAGGTTGATAAAACGGTTCGGGTAGTCTTCAATTACTTTTTTAATATCGTTGCCAACACCGTTGATTCCCGGAAGCTTTAACTGGGCAAAAGAGGGGCTGTAAAGAAGGGCCAGGATAGTAATAAGAACAAGTGGTTTTACGGATTTTCTCATCAATGTTGGATTATAAGGGTTAATAACAGCCCTCAATATTATTAAATTTTAGATTTATTACATACTTTTAAATGTATTCTATTCGTTAACTCTTAGAAAAATATCCGATTATGAAAAACAGGAACCTCGTTCACTCCCACCAACAAGCAAAGATCTATCGTCATTATTACAAATCATCTGTCAATCCTTTTCGTCTATTAAGATCGGTCCTGGCAGTGCTCATTTCCGGTACGCCGACGGCCGCGCATACACATTACCGGAGAAAAAGATAATTTCTTTACTAACCCCTCATAATAGTAAAGGGCCTTCCTGCTGGAAAGCCCTTTTATCTTTTGTGGTATACCTGGTTAATACATCCTTACATCCCGCATATTCCTTTCCATCATACGGGGCATACCACCAGGCGCCTGGTTGTTGGTATTGCCTCCCATCCTGTTCAGGTTGAAAAGGAAGCTGACCATGAAATATCTTTTCAGGACGATACTCCGGGTGTCCTGTACATAGTTATCGCTGGTGGTACGGGCAACGCTTTGATTCTGGTTCAGGATATCGTTAACAGAGAACTTAAGCTCCCCGTTCTTCTTTTTGAACAGCTGTTTGCTGAAACTGGCATTCCACAACGGTATGCTCTGGTTATACCCTTCACCAAGACCGCTGTTAATGATATAATTGAAATTGGTGGACAGGATAAAATTCTTGGGGAACGTATAGCTCACATCACCCGAATAAGTCTGGGTGTAATAGTCCACGTTCGACTGCAGCGGGTTGGAATACGAAGTAGTATTATAAGATACATTTGCCTTGACGCCGAAATCGATCTTATCCTTGTTAATATTCACACCCGCTCCCTGTGTGACGGAAAATGTTTGGGAAGTATATTTCACGTGTCTTAACAAACTCACGTCTTTTGAAAGACCGATACTGTTGGTGATATTCACGCTTGATCCTTTTAATTTGGGGTTCTTAAAAGGCAGGCCGAGGGTCACAAATGATCTTGCATTATAATAACCATTCACATTGGCGTAACGGGTTATCTGGACAGGCCCCTGTACCGAAATGTCATTTACGATCTTGTTCTGGGTCGTATTAAAGCTCAGGTTGGCAGCAATAAATTTAAACGTAAGAACATTAAACGTATTAAAGCCGATATTGAAATTATGGTTGAATTCCTGCTTCAGGTTGGGGTTGCCGATCTTTTGATTCAGTGTATCCGTAAGGTCAGGCACGTTCTGCAATTGAGAAATGCTCGGCTGGTTGGTTCTTCCGTTATAGCTGATCCGTAAATTCTTGGTCCGGCTTGGGGTAAAATTAAAATTGGCAGTCGGGAAAAGATTGGTGTAAGAATGGGTGTTGATGGAGTCTTTACCTGTCAGCGCCTGGAAACTTTCGCTTTCCAGGGTAGCTCTTTGTACCCCCACCCCGAACTGGTAATTGTATTTTTTATTTTGGACCCTGAAATTTGCTCCTACCCTGTGCGCCGTGAACGTATTCTTGAAATCATTGGTCAGGCGCAGGTTGGGCTCGTCATACTTACCGGACCCGGCATTGTAATTATCCACTTCTTTATCGGAAGTACTGCGGTTATTGGTAAAGGCATAATTCAATTCCAGCAATTTATTCAGGCCAAAGGGTTCGGTATACGAAGTACTGATAACATTATTATTGGTCGTTGTCTTCTGGCTGCTTACCTGGTTCTGCACCGTAGTGCTTGAAAGTGTTCCGTCGGTATTGTAGAAATCATTGTCAGAGAAAGTAAGACCGTTGCTCTTGCTGTTGCCAATCGTGTTATTCCAGCCAAGGGTTACGGTTCTTCCCGTTTTACCAAATTTGTGACGGAACAAAAAATTATTCCCGAGGTTAAACCCGTTACGGGTATTGGTATTGTTGTTCCTTGCCGTATAAGCCAGGAATTCAGCCCCCGGCATCTTAGTTATGCTGAAGGAAGTATCGTTGCTGAAATTCTCTGAATGTTGTAAAGTAAGGGACGGTGTATATAAAATAGAATTCGCTGAATCGATCTGGTATTCAAAACGCAGGTTGAAACGATGGTTCAGGTTTTGGTTATTCGAAGCAGATTCCTTGCTGAGTGTCGCCAGGGAATCGCCGAAAGTGCTTTGCCGTAAAATGCTTTGTTGTTGTGTTGTATTTGAATTGGACAGGAAATAGCTGCCTGTCACTTTTATTTTACTGCCCCACTGGTCGGTATAGTTAATCCCGGCTGAAGTCGATTTAATAAGACCTGTGCTCCCGCTGCCGCTGATACCGCCAAAGCCGCCGCGGCCCCCGCTCATTTGCATACCACCACCAAAGTTGTTGCCGCCACCGCCGCTAAAGCCACTGAATCCTCCCATCGAACTGATGATATCCGAGAAGGAGAATCCCTGCTTATTGATATTATTGCTGTTGAACAACAGGGAGATCCTTTTATTTCCATTGAAACGATTTACACTCAGGTTCCCTTCGTACTTACCCTGGTCGCCAATTCCCAGAAGAGCCCTTCCGAAATATCCTTTGTTCCTGTCTTTTTTTAGCTTGATATTGATCGTCTTGCTCCGGCTGCCGTCATCGATCTTGGTAAATTTGGCCTGGTCGCTCATATCATCAAATACCTGTACACTCTCGATCATATCGGCAGTGAGGTTCTTGGTAGCCAGCTTTGGATCATTGCCAAAAAATTCTTTCCCGTCCACCAATACTTTTTGTACGGCCTCCCCCTGTGATTTGATATTCCCTTCCTTATCAACATCTACTCCCGGTAATTTTTTCAGTAAGTCTTCCGCCGTAGCGTTCGGTAATGTTTTAAACCCGCTTGCATTGAATTGTACCGTATCATTTTTTACCTGTATCGGGGATTCGCTGGTGACAGTAACTCCTTCCAGTGTTTTATAATCTTTTTGAATGGCCACATTTCCCAGGTCAATAATCTTTGTTGTGGCATTGATCGAAACATTTTGTTTCGTTTCCATGAACCCCTGGCTGGAAATGACCACACGATAATCTCCATCCTGCAATCCCTTTACTTCGAAACCACCCAGCTTATTGGAAAGTGTAAATGTTGCCAGCGAGGAATCTTTGACATTCAAAACAGAGATGGTAGCATTGGGAATGGGCTGTTTGGCAGCCGTATCGATCAGTTTGCCTTTAATGCTTCCATCAGCTTTTTGAGCCTTTGTGGTTGTTAACAGGGTGAGGGAGAGGATAAATAGTGTAAATAACTGCTTCATAACTTATTGACTATATGTACGAAAATAGACGTAAGAACGCTAAACAACTTTCGGCAAATCGTTAATTTTCGGGAGAAAATGGTTAAACCATGGATTTTTACCGATGAATGGCGTTGAAAAAGGTCAATTACTGTACCAGTACCCATATCACAGGAGAACCCCTTCCTAGCTGAAAAGGTATTCTACATCCTCCCTGGTAAGCGCTTTTACAAAAGAAGCATCGTCAGAAATGATGTCCTTGGCCAATGCCCTTTTCTTTTCCTGGAGCTGCAGGATCTTGTCTTCGATAGTATCCTTGCAGATCATCCGGTAAGCAAAAATATTCTTGGTCTGCCCGATGCGGTGGGTGCGGTCAATGGCCTGTTGTTCAACGGCCGGGTTCCACCAGGGATCAACGATATATACATAATCGGCGGCGGTAAGGTTCAACCCTACACCCCCCGCCTTTAGCGAGATCAGGAACACTCTTACTTCATCATTGTTCTGGAAACTCTGGATGGCTTTTTCCCTGTCGGGGGCCGATGTGCTTCCATCAAAATATTCATACTTCACCCCGAGTTCATCAAGTTTCGCTTTGATCAATGCCAGCATACCAAGGAACTGCGAAAATATCAGCGCCTTGTGATCCCCGATATTTTCCGTGATCTCACGGGCCAGCTCGTCGAGTTTAATGGAATGATTCTCGAATTTTTCCTGCTCATTTAGGATGGCCGGTGAATCACAGATTTGGCGCAGCTTCATCAGTCCCTGTAAAATCGTCAGCTGTGATTTTTGGATACCTTGTGTTTCGATAGTCCCCAATATCTGGTTACGAAAATCATTGCGATAGGCGTCGTAAATATTCCGCTGCTTGTCCTCCATTTCACAAAACAGGATCATTTCCTGTTTTTCCGGGAGATCCCTGGCTACCTGCTCTTTTGTGCGGCGTAAAATAAAAGGATACAATATTTTTTTAAGATGATCTTTCCGGTCCTGCTCTCCAAACTTATCGATCGGTATTGCAAACTCCTGCCGGAAGAATTCCATGGTGCCCAGCATACCGGGATTCAGGAAATTCATCTGGGCAAAAATATCAAACGTGTTATTCTGCAACGGTGTACCGCTCATACAGAGCCGGTTCTTTGCATTGAGCAAACAGGCTGCCTTTGTTACTTTACTCGAAGGGTTTTTGATCGCCTGCGATTCATCAAGCAGCACATAATCAAAATCAATACCCATCAGCAGTTTGATATCGCTTCGTAATGTTCCATAGGTGGTAATGGTAATATCGTGGTCAGTCAGTTCTTCTTTTATCCTTGTCCTGGTGCCTCCGTGATGGATGCGGTAAGTTAATTTCGGGGTGAATTTTTTTATTTCGTTTTCCCAGTTATAGATCAGCGTGGTGGGACAAACCACCAGCGCTTTTAATTTGTCATTCTCTTTCTTGTAATATTCCAGGAAAGACAGGGCCTGGACGGTCTTTCCCAGCCCCATATCGTCCGCGAGGATACCACCCCATTTAATGTCTTTCAGGTAATTGAGCCATTGGTATCCCGCTACCTGGTAGGGCCGCAGGATCATTTTTAAATTATAGGAAGGTTCTATTTCTTTTATCTGGTTGAATTGTTTAAGGTTCTCGTATTTTTCCTCCAGTTGTACGACCAGTTCCTCTTCATCCCTTGTTTCATACAATTCATCTACCACGCTCAGGTGATAACGGGATAATTTCAGCGTATCGGTCTTTCCTTCGCCCACCCTGAAAAGCAGCGAATATTTTTTTAACCATTCTTCCGGCAAGATCCCCAGGGTTCCGTCATTCAACTGAACGAATTGCTGTTTATTCGCCAGGGCTCTTTTTACTTCTGCCACGGTTACTTTCTGGTCGCCGAAAAGGATATCTACTTTTGCATCAAACCAATCGGTGTTGCTGCTGATGAATATCTTGGTTTGCGGCTTGGCCGTATTGAACCTGAAATTCTTCAGGGCTTCAAATCCAAATACCGGCGTCTTCATATCCTTCATCGCATCTACGAATAAGAAGAACCAGTTATTCTTCAGCACATCGGTGCCTTTTAATGCCAGTGTTCCGGAATCTTCGTTATAGACAAAGCTGGAATGGAGGTTTTGCAGTTTCTGTACGAATTCATTTTCTTTTTCACGGTTGCGATGCACCACCAAAACCTTATCCCCCTGCGGCACGATCACTTCATCACGGTCACGCGTTTTTGTTTCATATCCTTTATAGGAGAACGAGGGCTGGAAAACCAGGTAATCGCCTTTTTCCAGCAGGAATAGTTTCACTTCGGGATTACCATCCCTGATCTCCTGTACAAGGGATTTATCAAAATCGATCTTATGCTCCCGGGCCAGCGGCATGATAAAGCTGTTGAGCGTTTTAGGCCATTCTTCTGCGGACACCGACATTTTCCCCGTAGGCAGGAATTTTTCCACCAGGTGGATTACTTCGTTGCTTTTCCACAAATGCGCCTGGTTATTATACAGGAAAAACAAAGGGCTGGCCGCTTCATTATCCCCCAGGTCAAATTCAAGCGGGCCTGCTTTTACCCGGCACTGGATGCTGTAGTGAGAATTCTTCCGGACAATAAAATGTGGTTTTGCTTCTGCTTCCAGTAATTGCAGCGGTTCGAGATTCGCTGTTTTAAAAGCTTTCTTTTCAGGAAGTAAAAACACAAAAGGGTTGCCCGCTGATTCGGTAAATATTTTTTTGAGCTTGGGTAACAGGTATTCAGCCATCAGTTCCTTTGTTTCATCCGGGAGATCATCTTCTTCCTGGTGAATGATATTCTCCCAGATACCCGAGAAAGGAGAATTTCGGCTGATGTATTTATTGATCTCTGATTCCTGGAGTTTTCTTAGCAGGGTCAGCAGTTCTTTATCTCCTTCCGGTAAGTTGTCGGTGCTCACATACCTGCTGATATCCAGTTTTTCTGCCGTTCCGGCAAAGGCTTCGTTTGATTCATCAGGTTCCCCGATCACCACATCCACGGTAAAGCGGGGGTAATTTTTTTTATTGAAGTTGAAAACCACCCCCAGTCGCTGGGAGGGAATGGGCATTGCTTCTTCCATCACATCCGGTGATTCAGCAACTTCCTTTTCTTTCTGGGGTAATAATACAGGCCGTGAAGAACTGGCTACAATCGCCACTCTTTTGATAGAAGCATCAAGCACCCTCAAAAAAGGTTTACCGTCCTTATAAGCAAATTCAAATCGCCCCTTCAGGTCATCATTGAGCGAATAGCCATAAGCTTCCAGTAGTTTATTCTTTTCTTTATCCCAGTTGCGGATAGTCTCGAAATAACCGGAGCCATGTGTATTCAGTAATTGCAGGAAGACCACCAGTTTGGGCAGGCAGAGGGGATGGTCGGGTTCTTCGTAGTCACAACTGGTATCGAAGTTCTTTTCTTCATTCTTCCGGATAATGACCTTGTATTCTTCACCGTTGAGTTTAACTAATGCTTTCACAGTCTCATTTTCGGCATATTCAATTTTGGCCTTGTTGGTTCGTAAAAATGTTTCCGCTTCCGCCAGTGCTTCGGGAGAAGATAACAGGCGGAGCGTTTTCAGATCGATAGCTTTCATCTTGGCAACAGTATGCCGCTGATCGTACTTTACATCTTCTGCCTGGAGGTGCCCGCGATCGATCATTTCCTGCAACTGTAAGAGAGCTGCCGCCTCGTGCCGGCAAATATCCCCCAGGTTATAGGGACAGGCACAGCGCAGGGAAGTTGACTTGGGATCTTTGAATTTCTGGATATATACTTTATAGTATGTAGCGTAGCTGTCGTCTTTTACGCGGAACACGGCTGAGCCAAACAGGTCATCGTATTCAACTAATTCAACAAAACCCATGGCATGGATTTTCTTACCTCTTCGGATCACTTCATCCGTTCCATGCGTATAAACATATTTGATAAGGTGCGGTAACGCCATAGTTTCAGTGGGCAATCGACAACCGAAAATCTTGAATTGCCCCCACCGGTTGTCTATTGCATATTGCTGAGTGAAAAAAGGGCAATCGGCAAATGTAAAAGAATGTGCAGCGGATTTCCTCGTAAAAACAGGGAAATAAAAAATAAATTTTATTGGCAATATGTACAGGAAAAATGAAGTATCTTAGTAAGTTTTTTATTTGTCAATACCCGTTACTTTGAATCCATAGTCCAGTATAAATTCTTCATACTCCTGCTCCCATGTTTTCTTTTGGTGATGGATTTCCTGGTTATCGATATACCCCCTTACTCTTCCGAGCTGGGATTGGCTGAGAGAAACAGCAAAATATTCATTCTGCCATTCAAACCTTGTTGAACAAAGTTTTTCTTTATTGATCCAGTATGCACTTTCTCCTTTTATCAGCTGAACAGTTTTACATATTGGCTGGTCAGCCGAAAGATAAACAAGACAATGAATATGATCTTCATATCCATTCACCCGGTCCAGAAAAATGGACTTTCGTTTTGCATTTTGTTTAATATGGTCAAACAGCATTTCCCTGATCGTTTTCGTTAAGAAAGGCTGCCGGAATTTGGTCGACCAAACAAGATGAAACCAGGCGCTGATATAGGGCATAATTGGAAATTTGGCTAACGCCAATTTAAAACTATGCATCATTTTGTCCCGGGGTTAAAACCCCCGGGCAAATGTTTTTTTCTCCCAATTGCCCCGGTCTTTATTGACCCGGCCTTTAGACCGGGGATACAATAAGATTGAATTAATTATAGGCATTAGCCAGGCAGGTGCATCGATTCATCCTTGCCCCGGTTTTCAGGCCGGGGATACAATAAGATTGAATTAATTATAGGCATTAGCCAGGCAGGTGCATCGATTCATCCTTGCCCCGGTCTTTAGACCGGGGATACAATAAGATTGAATTGATTATTGGCTTTAGCCAAAAGATCCTATTGTGCTATGAGCTTTCCATCGCGGTAGACAGGCAGCACATTTGCTCCATCATTGGTCAGGCAAAACCTGATATCTTCTATCAACCCAAACCGCTCTACCAGGCGATGATAGTGAGTGAGCTTGGGTGCAAATTCAAGCAATTTATTTTTATTCTTTGCATACATAGTCTCTGCCATCAGTGAACTGTCGCAATGGACCGTAAATTCTTTGGCGATACGATGGATGACCGCTCCTGCAAATAACGTGTCTTCGAGGTTAAAACGGTCCTTCCACCCGGCACAACCCAGTACCACATTCTTTTTTTCCGCCAGCAAGAAATCACATACCGCGGAGAGATTGGGGAAAGAGCCCGAGATAATTGTATCGGCATTCTTATCAAGGGCCATCTGCAACAGCCTTGTCCCATTAGTGGTGGTGAGGACAAGTGTTTTATTTTCGATAAAGGCCCTGTCATATTCCAACGGGGAATTGCCGTGTTCAAGGCCGTCTGCGATCTGTCCATCTCTTTCACCCGCAGCAATACCGCCGATATTTTTACTTATTTCAATGGCTTTGGGGACTGAGTCGACTGGTATCACACATTTAGCTCCATTGTATAAGGCTGAGGCAATCGTAGACGTTGCGCGGAACACATCGATGATCACCACCACGCTGCTGCTGAGATCATATAAATGCAACAAAGAGGGTGACAGGGAAGTATGAAGGGTTGGCTTACTGTTCATAGTAAACGGCAAAAATAAAGGAACGGGTGAATAAGAGGGTTAGTTGGCAAGCAATCTTTTCCATTTGCCGGTTTCGGCGAATTCTTTAATGGCTTTATTCCGTTGCTCGAGCAGTTTTTTCATATAGCGGGTCAGGTAGAGGTTATTAAACCATTGGCCCAGCATACCATACGGCAATTCAAAATGCAGGAGATTGATCAGGATGGTACCATTAGCACAGGATTTAAAGTGATGTTCGTGTTTCATCATCTTGAAATCTCCCTGTACCTGTTCATCAGTAAACATCTCGTTTCTTTTCATTTCGGAGATCCTTACCCGCAATAACCGGTTCTTAAATAAATGCCTTGCTTTCCAGGTGATCGTATCCTCTTTTTCAGCCAGGCCAAATCGGGTACCCGCAACCGCCTCTTCCTTATGAGAAGACATAGATTGCTTATGCAGACCGATATGGCGGCTCAGATCAAATACCACTTCAGCCGGTGCGGCAATAAAAGTAGTGAGGTGAATCGTTGGCATGAGTTGAAATTAACAATTAGAAAGGAGAAATCAAAGCAGAAAGAAAGTTGCCAATTCGTGCTTTAGCTTCCGGCTTTCAATTTCTTGATTCAGGCAAAAGGGATCTTACAGACTTTTGCGTTGAGCAGTTTATCCCGCACTTTTATGTAAATATCCGTATCAATATTCGCATTGATAGACCGTACATACCCCATACCAATCGCTTTTCCAAGACTGGGCGACTGGGTGCCGGAAGTAACATGACCAATCGTTTCTCCGCTGAAATTTTTTATTTCATAACCATGACGCGGGATGCCTTTTTCGATCATTTCAAATCCCACCAGTTTCTTTTCTACTCCCTCTGCTTTCTGTTGCGCAAAAATTTCTTTTGAAGTAAACTCTTTTGTGAATTTGGTGATCCATCCAAGTCCTGCTTCCAGTGGCGAGGTGCTATCGTCAATATCATTTCCATACAAGCAATACCCCATCTCCAGCCGGAGTGTGTCCCTTGCACCCAGGCCAACGGGTTTCAATCCCTGCGGACCTCCGGTTTTGAAAATAGCCTCCCATATTTTAACGGCTGCGTCACCCTTGTCTTCAAAATAAATTTCCACCCCCCCTGCTCCCGTATAACCGGTCGCACTTACAATCACATCATCAACTCCGGCAAATTTTCCCTTGGTGAATGTATAATACTTCAGGTTCAGGATATCCATCTCTGTCAGTGGTTGTAATATTTTGGTAGCATTCGGACCCTGGATGGCCAGCAAACAGGTTTTATCCGAGATATTATGCATCTCAACTTTGTCGGAATTATGTTGCTGTATCCAGTTCCAGTCTTTTTCAATATTGGAAGCATTTACAACGAGCAGGTACACTTTGTTTTCTTCAATACAATAAACAAGCAGGTCATCGACGATCCCGCCTTTTTCATTCGGGAGGCAACTGTATTGTGCTTGTCCTTCTTTCAATTTGGTCGCATCATTGCTGGTCACCTGTTGGATCAGGTCCAGTGCTTTTTCTCCTTTAAGGATGAATTCCCCCATATGACTCACATCAAATACGCCGGCATTCTTTCTTACCGCAGCATGTTCATCATTGATACCGGTATAGGAAATAGGCATATTGTACCCGGCGAATTCCGCCATCTTAGCGCCAAGAGCAATGTGTTTTTCCGTAAAGGGAGTATTTTTCATATCAGCAAAATTGTCCGCAAATGTAGAGCAAAATCAGTTGGTAACTTTCCCCATGCCCTGGCGGGTAACCCGGGCGGTATTTTGCATACAAGTCCGCTTGCCTGGAAAAATTATCTTTCATTCGCTTAAAGATAAAAAAAGAAAAGCCCATCCAACAGGAAGGGCATTCTTTCCCGCTTTTGGCAGGATCAACCTGTCCCGCACCGGCGGGACATCAACCTCGCTTATATTAAAACCATTGAACCAGGGAAGGAACCGGTGAAGGTCCTCCTGCAAAGGCATCTTCTTTATTAAGGGTAGTCTTTCTTTTAAAAGTTGTAGGTTTTGTTCCCGCTGCTTTTTGTTTGTCTTCCAGCTCTTTTATTTTACGGTCGCTTTCTTCTTTTTTGCGTTTTTCTTCTTCGATCTGTTGTTGAATATCATTTTGCTCACCGCTCTTCACCGCGCTGTCTGTAGCAGGATAACGGTAATTGTTATCCGGGTTCGTTGTTACAGCAGCTCCGCCGGGGTCTTTCAGTTCACCATCCGCCCCCATTGTATAATCAATTCCGGGGCGGTACCAGGCATGATCCTCTTCATTATTGATGTCGAAACCGGTTATCCTGTTTCTCCTGCCACTTTTTCTCACGTGGATGTGCAACGAGTTCAGTTTGTCTTCTACAGATTGGTCAAAACGGATCTTTTTCCCGGCCGGTACCTGTATTTCGATCTCGATATTCTGACCGCGGAACTTACTCCTGCTGTCAATAGCATATCCATTGGCGAGGTCGAGCACGCTGTCTCTTGATACAACATTGTATTGGATCTTTTCTGCTCTGCCTGTAGCCTCCCCGTTGGTGCGCCCAAAACTATACCTCTTCATTATGACGCGGTACTGGTCATCGGTGCTTGCTTTCACATTGAATTTGATTGCGGCAATTTTTAGTGTATCGTCGGAAAGGTCCCAGCCATTATTGCTGTCGCGCATCCAGCCGAAGCTGCCGCTGAACTCCAGTTCATCCTGTGATACCATGACGATCATTCTTCCGTTGGCGGGCTGGCTGACGGCGATCGCTGAATCTACGTGTTCGTATTCACGGAAATCTTTTACCATACTCGACACAAACAAGATCATGGCGATCCAGCCAAGAGCCCAGAGGCCACCAAAGGTCCAACCCAAATAATTATTTCTTGATTTCGCCCTGATGATCCGGCGGATCATCCAGGTAATGAAACCGATCAGCGGAACCAGCAGGAAGAATATCAGGGTACCCCAGGCAAACAGTTGTTGCCATTTGCTGGTCCATAAGAAATTATTAACCGGTGACCAGGCAATACCGCTGAATATTAAAGCGATCAGGGAAACAAATAAAGAAAAGGCGATGATCCCCGCGATGAACAGGAAAAAAACCCTGAAGATCACTGCGATGGCATGCCCAAGTCCGCCGCTGCGGCGCCGCACCGTTTCATTAACATCCGAAGTAAAGGCGCGGCCTCTTGAACCGGCAAATTCTTTTGCTTTATTCCCCATGTTTTGCGCAGAAGTTTTCACTTCTTCGCTCCAGCCTTTCATTCGCTCCTTCATATTCCCCATTCCTTCCTTTACATTCTGGCGGATACGGTTAACATCGACCCGCTCGCCGCGCATTTCCATTTTTTCATAATCACTGTTGGCTTCGGGTAATACGATCCAGAGGATAATATAAGTAAGGATGAAAGTGCCGCTGATCGATCCAAACCCGATATTCAGCGCCATGTCAAAATCATTGTCCCAGTTGAAACCACTGAGTACCCGGAGGAATATATTGAATAAGATAGGCGCGGCAAATATTAACCGTATGCCGTTTGCTTTTTTATCAAAATAAGCAGCAAGGCCACCGGCAACACCACCCAGTATCCTGTCATCAGGGTTACGGTATAATCTTTTACCCCTGTATCCTTCCAGGTCTTTAGGCGGCAACACGATCCACAGGATAATATAGGCAAGAAACCCGATACCGGTACCAAACCCGATCACCGCAAACAATAAGCGTACAACTGCAGGATCAACATTCAGGTAAGTGGCGATACCACTACAAACACCCCCTATAAATTTATCGTTGCTGTCCCTGTATAAACGACCGCGTGGTTTTTTACCTGTATAGGTATATTGCTGATCGCTGTTTGACTGGCTATTTGGCTGACCTGCTTCACTGTTCAGTTTTTCTTCTGCTTCAAAATCTTCCACCGTTCCCATTGAAACGATCACTTCATTAACGTCTTCATCGGTGACGGCGCTTGCACCTTTATTGATTTTTTCATAGAGTAATTCCGCGATCCGGCTTTCGATGTCGTTGATGATCTCATCACGGCTTTCTTCATTGGCGAAGTAGCGGCGCAGGCTTTCTATATAGGCCTGCAACTTTTCATAAGCGGAATCTTCGATCGGGATGACCCGGCCGCTTAAATTTATGTTGATGATCTTTTTCATGTTATTATAATTGGTTGAAGTGGTTGATTAATTGTTTAAGGGTTCATCGGATCTTTTACTGGCCAGGGCATTTACACCATTCGACAATTCGTTCCAGGTTTGCTCCAGCTCCTTATAGAAATCATTACCCTTTTCCGTCAGGGAAAAATATTTACGGGGTGGGCCGGAATTACTTTCTACCCAGCGGTAGGTTAGCATTTCGGCATTTTTCAGGCGGGTTAGCAAGGGATAAAGCGTGCCTTCCAGGATCTGGAGGTTGGCAGCCCGCATCTCTTCCACGATATCACTGGGATAAGCTTCCCCCCGGCGGATGATGGACAGGATGCAGAACTCGAATATTCCTTTCCGCATCTGGCTTTGTGTATTATCTATATTCATATTTTCTGGAAGTAGGGTTTGGCAAGAAACGAGTGGTGGTTCAAACCTTTATGATCTTCTTCCACTAGCTATTTCCTACTTGCTGAATCAAAGATAAGGTGATATTTGGTACTATGCAAACTAAAGTACCATATTTTTAAGGGTAATGGCTGTTTTTATTAAGAATAGTCTACTTATCTGACTGATAAACAATTATTTATGTCTATTTAATTTTTTTGAACCGCAGAAAGTTCAGTTTATACAAATGGTTAAAAAGAAGGATAAGGCACTACTTAACCTGCTTTTCGCGATTTTTAAGGGGTGAAAAAAACAGGCCTGCTTCTTTGCTTTATAATATTAATAGGAGCTTTTAGCTCCTGTTCGAATAAATATAACAGCTTCCGGACCATGTACCATTTCAAAAGCACTGACGGAAAACCTGATTATTCGAATATTGACTATTGGGCAGCTCATCCCTGGAAATGGGATCCTTCTGACAGTATTCCCGAACCACTCCGCCATGAACCCAGGGATTCGGCAGTGGATGTTTTCTTTTTACATCCAACTACCTATACGAGTAAGAGAAGAATGAAAGATCAGAATGCAGGTATTGATGATGACTTCACCAATGCAAAAACAGATTATTCCACCATCTTATACCAGGCAAGTGTCTTTAACCAGCATGCCCGTGTCTTTGCACCACGCTATCGCCAGGCACATATTACCAGTTTTTTTATGAAAGATCCTGAGAAAGCAAACTTAGCATTTGAACTGGCTTATGATGACCTGCGATCCGCCTTCCTGTATTATTTACAAACCTGGAACAAGGGCCGGCCGATCATTATCGCATCGCATAGCCAGGGAAGCCTGATGGCAGAAAAATTGCTGAAAGAATTCTTCGAGGATAAGCCCCTTAAAAATAAACTGGTCGCTGCTTATATTATTGGCTGGCCGGTGCCCAAAGAATATTTTACGTCACTGAAAATGTGCGGGGACTCCCTGCAGACCGGTTGTATCTGCAGCTGGCGCACTTTCCGGGAAGGTTATGTTCCCTTTTACCTGAAAAAAGAAAAAGGCAACTCCTACGTTACCAATCCCCTCACCTGGACGACTGGAAATGAATATGCTTCTAAAAAAATGAACATGGGAAGTATACTTGTAAAATTCAATAAAGTGTTCCCGCAGACCACAGCCGCGCAGGCCAATAACGGGTTATTATATATTAAAAAACCAAAATTCCCGGGTAGTTTTTTTTATTTTACCCGCAATTATCATATCGGGGATATCAATTTGTTCTACCTGAACACAAGAGCAAATATTCAGCAGCGCATCAATATGTACTGGAAACAATAATCACTGCTGCTTAATTTATTTTCCCAGCCATTCAGTTTCTTCCGGTGAGATCTTAACGACGGTATATTTCTTAACCATCGAAATAGTAGCTTCGTCGAGTACATCCACCAGATTCTTATAAGAAGCTCCCGCGGAAGCTTTGATGATCATCATTAATCCATCGCGGCCTTCTTTACTCTTACTGTTTACAGCAAGCCATTTTTGTCGCCGCTCGATCAGGTTTCTCAAACCATTCGTCCCTGAATAAGCGATACGGGTGATGGCACCTGATGAAACGGCTTCCTTCCAGTCCCCGTAGTAAAAAAAGATGGTATTATTCTTATCCAGCAACAACGTCAATGCATCTGATCTACCCAATGGCGTTGGGGGACCATCGGTTGGCAGGTTCAGCTTCATCACAGTGGGTTTGCTTAACTCAGTTGTGATCACAAAAAAGGAAATAAGCAGGAATCCCAGGTCAACCATCGGGGTCATGTCGATCTTAAGAGTATGTTTTATCATTTTCCTCACGCCGGCCCTGGGACGTAGGTTATTGCTGAATTCATTATTTGTATTTGCCATAAGCATGGTTTGCTTATGAGACGCCGGCATTGGGGAAATCCATACAGGAAAAATTATTCCACGAGTACAAACGCCGCCCAATAATAGGCAGGATATTTTTTCCGCATATCCGATTGTGCCTGGTAAAAAGAGGCATTGAGTGATTTACCGCTCAGCCAATACGTATAAAAGCCCGTCATCAATTCGGCCGTTTCCTTATCAGGTACCTGCCAGAGACTGACGATCATTTTTTTTACGCCCGACATTTTAAATCCTCTTTGTAATCCAAAAACCCCTTCACTTCCTTTTACATCACCCAGGGCGGTTTCACAAGCGCTGAGCACAACGAGCTCCGTATTGCTAAGGTTTAACTGTGATATCTCGTAGGCTGTAACAATACCATCTTCTACTCCCTCCACCGGTGCTTTACCGCTCCAGGCATAATTACCTCCTGCGAGTACGATACCACTCCGCAACAAGGGATCATCCGCCAGTGAATAAGCATTTCCCTGCCCGATGCCATTCCGCTTCTGGTTTTTTTTCTCCGGGTCAGGTAAAAAGAACCCATGGGTGGCAATATGCATTACTGGCGGCGCTTTGCTGGCGAAGGCTTTCAGGTTATCCTCTGATGCTGCTGCCTGGATAAAGGACTTGTTGCTGATCTTATTTTGTTCAAACAGCTGGCTGATCTTTTTTATCTCTTCAGCGGTACCCGGCAGATCTACCCAAACACCATTCTCATTTCCCCGGTTTTTTGCAAGAGATCCTGAAACAACATCGCCGTCTTTATTGATGCCACTCTTTCGTTGCCTTACCAGTTCCAGGCTGTCCATCGTAAACAGTGCATCCCCGAATAAAACAATACCTCCCGGTCCGGAGCTGTTATTGGTTTCCGTGCGGAGTGAAAGCTGCCGGGTGCTGGTATATTGCTGTAACTGGTATTTGTCCATTAAGATCGTGCTGCTGTCAACCGGTAGCGCATGGAAAGCAATCCCGTAAAATTTACCCGCTGGCGAGTACGCTATCTTTTTAATACCTTTTAAAAAAGGTTCCAGCGGCTCCCATATCAACTGGTAAAGCTTTGTGCCCAATCTTGCTTCCCTGCTTTTAATATCAAGTCCGCGATAAAAATTTTTTACCAGCTTTGTCGCTGTATTCCCGGCGCTGTCAAATAACCTGTCCAGTTGTTTCTTTTCACAAAGGGGTACAAACCGAGGCACAGCATCTTCTTTCCGGAGAATATAGGCTCCGTAAATAACTGAGTCAGTCCACGTAACATTGTAGAGCCTGAATTTTACAAACTCAATTGCGGCTTCATCAGGCCCGAGATTTTTTCTTACGTCCTGTACAGTCACCCGGAATCCTTTTTGCTGGTTCCCAAACGCAGAAGACCGCCGGTTTAATTCTTTTTCAAGTCGCTCCGCGTCTGCTTCCAGCGCTTTTAAATCCTTCATCCTGGTTGCGGCGGGAAGTGCGTATTGTTTTGACAGTATATTTTTTGCAGTCATCCAACGGGCAAATATTCCTTTTACCACTGTATCGCTGCTGTTACGGACAGACTCCAGCATATTCCTTGTATCGGCCAGGGAAAGTGATTTAAAACCAAGTTCAAGGTTATAATTGTTTTCGACAACAGAGGCAGAAGCCCGCGGATAATTGTATAAAAAACTATTGTTACAATCGATGATCTCCCTGTTATATTCCAGGTAGTTTCCTTTTTCCTTTTCCGAAAGGATAGGAAAAGTATTGGTGATATTCTGCAAAAGGGTATGGCTGCTGGAAAAGAATAAAGGTTCTGCTTTCGCGTATTGGCCCAGCTGGGCATACAACAATGCGAGGCCATTTTGTGTATCAAGGTAGTAAGGATGGGTTTCTCCCAGCATGGCTTTCCGTAACCGGATTGATTCAAGGTAAAGGGTTTCGGCTTTTTGAGGTTGCGTTTGCGTTTTTCTGTAGAAGGTGGCGAGGTTGTTCAACCCCATGGCATATTCAGGGCTATTGGCACCCACGGCTCTTTTCCAGGTATCAGTGGCTTCAATAAGAAGCGGCTCTGCTTTTTTGTACTGGCCCGTTGTAACATATAAAGAAGCAAGGTTATTGAGACTTGTAGCATAGTCAACATGGTCGGTTCCCAGCGTTTTTTTCCTGATCTCCATGGCCTTGATATAGCTGGCTTCGGCTTTGGTATATTTCTCCATGCTCTGCCATAGAGAAGCGAGGTTGTTCAGGCTGGTTGCGTAATCGGAGTTGTTTTCTCCCAATAGCTTTTTCCGGATCTCAAGAGAAGTTGTATACAGGGGCTCAGCCTTTTCATATTGTCCCATTTCGGCGTACAGGGTGGCCAGGTTATTCAGGCTGGTGGCATAATCAATATTATTCTCCCCTAATAATTTTTTCCTGATATCCTTCACCTGTATATAAAGGGGTTCGGATTTACTGTATTGCCCCATAGAATGGTACAAGGCCGCCAGCCCGTTCATACTCGTACAATAAGCCGGGTCATTTTCTCCCGCGATTTTTTTCCTGATCGCAATGGCTTTTATAAATAGAGGCTCGCTTTTTTCGTACTGCCCCATATGTTCATACAAACCCGCCAGGTTGTTCAGGCAGGCAGTATAACTTTCATGTTCTTCCCCGGATACTCTTCTTATGCGCTCTTTGACATCTAAATAAATTATTTCTGATTGCTGGTACTGGAAAAGATGCTCGTAGCTTGATGCCAGGATTGTCTGCAAGCCGATATAAAAAATATTCTCCTCCCCCAGCTGTTGCTTTAGCAACACGACCGCTTTTTGGGCAGCAGGAACGGCCTGTTCGTATTTGCCATCCAGGTAAAGCTGGCCTGCATCCAGCACCAGGTCTTCCAGGCTTTGCGCAGACGTTGCAAAAGAAAAAAACAAGAGGCAATATGCCATGATCGGTTTCATAGCAAAGGTTTTGGTTGATCGGTCTGTTAATTTACGGAATATGCCTGCGGCAGCAAAAACAAATGATGAGAAAGGAAGTATTCTCTTTATTCAACAAGAACAAAGGCCGCCCAGTAAAAGGGCCCGTATTTTTTCCGCATAGCTGCCTGCGCCTGGTAAAACGCCTGGTTAATACTCTTCCCTTTTATCCAGTAATCATAAAAAGTGGTCATTAATTCAGCGGTCTCTTTATCCGGTACCTGCCACAGGCTGACGATCATTTTTTTAACTCCTGCCATTTTAAATCCTCTTTGTAACCCGAATACTCCTTCATTTCCTTTTACATCGCCCAGTGCCGTTTCACAGGCGCTGAGCACCACCAGTTCGGTATTACTTAAATTCATTTGCGAAATCTCGTACGCGGTTACAATACCATCTTCAACTCCTTCAATGCTGGTTCCTCCCCGCCATGCATAATTGCCTCCTGCCAGGATCAGCCCGCTCCTGAACAAGGGGTCGTCTGCAACGGCATACGAATTTTGCTGGTCAAACATTTCTTTCTTGTGGAGGTCGTCAGGTGGTGGCAGGAAGAATCCATGTGTAGCAATATGCAGGATGGATACAGCATTATTACCGGCAATCATTTTCAACCTTCCTTCCGAAGCATTCCCCTGCGTATATATTCCCGCTGTTATTTTTTGTTGGGTAAACAACTGGCCGATCTTTTTTACTTCCTCCGCGGTGCCCGGCAGCGCAGGCCATGAATCAGTAGCTCCGCCTCTCGAAGGCGGCCTGGGAGCAACCCTGCCAGTTGGTTTGTTTATACGCTGTTTAACCATCTGCACACTATCCATATTGAAAGCAGCATCACCGAACAGTACGATGTTTCCCGGTTTGGTTGCTGACGTCTCCGCAGCACCCGATGCAATCTGCCGGGTACTCGTATACTGTTGCAACTGGTATTTATCCATCAGCAGGGTGGTGCTGTCAACCTGCAGTGCATGAAAAGCAATACCATATAATTTACCCGCGGGGGAATAGGAAATTTTTTTGATCCCTGAGAGGTACGGCTCCAGCGGCTGCCAGATAAGTTTATAGAGATTCTCCCCGGTGATCTTTGAAGCATTCTCCTTTACAATAAGACCCCGGTAAAAAGTTTTGGCGGCCGTAGTGGCGGATTTCCCCGCACTGTCATAGAGCCGCTGCAGCTGCCGTTCTTCAAAAAGAGGCACAAATACAGGCGCGGGATCATTTTTCCGTAATACAGAGGCCGCATAGATGACACTGTCTGTCCATTGTTTATTATAAAGAGTAAAGCTCACAAATTCGATAGCCGCTTCATCATCCTGCATATTTTTTTGAACGTCAGCTACAGAAATATTGATAGCCGATTGTTGTTTCCGGAATTCAACAGAACGGCGGTTAAGTTCCTTTTCGAACTCTTCTGTTTTTGTTTCAATACGTGAAAGATCAGGATCCCTTTTTTTAACAGGAAGGGAATACTGCTTAGCCAGGTAATTTTTCCCGGCCATCCAGTTGTTGAATATTTTTTTAATTACTGTGTCTTTGCTGTTGCGGACCGCAGTGATCATATTCCTGGTATCGGCAAGGGAAAGGGATTTAAGCGCCAGCTGGAGATTGAAGTTGTTGACCCGGAGTGAAGCCGGTGCCTGCGGGTAATGAAAAAGAATATTATTGCTGATCTCTGTAACAGAGCCTTTGCTGCTGAGATAATTGCCTTTCTCTTTTTCGGAGAGAACAGCAAAGGTGCTGGTGATATGCTGCAAGGATTTTGTGCTGCTCAGCATACTCAGCGGTGCTGCTTTGGCATATTCGCCCGTGGTCATATACAATATAGCCAGGTTATCAAGGCTGATCGTGTATTTTGAACTTTGTTCTCCTTCTGATATTTTATAGATCCCGTTGGCCTGTATAAAAAGGGGTTCAGCTTTTTTGTACTGTCCCATTCCTTTGTATATCAGGGCAAGGTTGTTCAGGCTGGCGGCATAATCCGAGTGGCTGGCTCCCATTATTTTCTTACGGATAGCAGCCGCCTGTGCGCAATAAGGTTCTCCTTTTGCATACTCCCCGATCTCTGCATACAGAACGCTGAGATTGTTGAGGCTGGTGGCATAATCCGGATGTTCTTCTCCCAATACTTTTTTCCGGATGGCAATTGTTTGCTCACAAAGAATAATGGCATCCCGGTACCGGCCTGTTGCTGCATATACCTGGGAAAGGTTATTGGTGCTGACCAGGTAAGAGGGATGATTTTCTCCCAGTACTTTTTTCCGGATCTTCATTGATTGTGTAAATAAGGTGGTGGCCTTTTCGTACTGCCCGATCGCCAGGTATAAGGCACCAAGGTTATTCAGGCTGGTGGCATATTCCGGATGTTCTTCCCCGACCGTCTTTTTGCGGATGGAAACTGCCTGGAGGTAAAGCGGCTCTGCCCGTGCATATTCTCCCATGGATAAATAAAGCGACCCGAGATTGTTCAGGTTGGTGATATAATCAGGATCCGTTTCAGGAAGAATTCTTTTCCTTATAGCAAGGGCCTGCTGGTATAATTGTTCCGCTTTTTCAAATTCCTCCACGGCTGCATACAGGGCGCCGAGATTGTCAAGACTGGTTGCATAATCAGGATGCTCATCTCCCAATACTTTTTTTCGGACCGACAGCGCTTCCAGGTAATAAGGCTCCGCTTTTACGTACTCGCCCATATAGTAATAAAGAATAGCGAGGTTATTGAGCATCGTGGCATAATCGGAATGTTCCTTCCCCAATAAGCGGGCTTTGAGTTTTACCAGTTCTTTGTAAGCGGGTTCTGCTTTGGAATAGTAACCGGCTGTTAAATATACCCAGCCAAGGTTTTCGAGGTTGGTCGCATAATCAGGATGATCTTCGGGTAATTCTTTTTTAGCTGTTGCAAATGCTTTCTCGGCATAGGGAATTGCTTCCTCGTACTTACCCTGTTGAAAAAGTTCAACAAATTTTTTATTGAGATCGAGCAGGTTTTGACAAGAGACTTCGATTGAAGAAAAAAACAAAATACTTAACAGGAGTAAATATTTCATGAAACGAAATAAGGTTCCTTAAATCTAAGCAATAAAGCCCGATTTTATTCTACCAGCACAAAGGCGGCCCAGTAAAAAGGCGGATATTTTTTTCGCATATCAGCCTGCGCCTGTGTAAAAGCATCATTGACTGTCTTTCCTTTTATCCAGTTGGAATAAAAAGCGATCATGAGTTCCGCCGTTTCCTTATCCGGCACCTGCCACAGGCTTACGATCATTTTTTTAACCCCTGCCATTTTAAATGCACGTTGCAGACCAAACACGCCTTCGCTGCCTTTCACATCGCCCAGGGCTGTTTCGCAAGCACTGAGTACAACGAGTTCGGTGTTGCTTAAATTCAATTGGGAAATTTCATAGGCGGTAGCAATTCCGTCCTCCACCCCTTGTACAGGTGTTTTCCCGCTCCATGCATAATTACCTCCCGCTAATACGAGGCCGCTTCTCAGTAGTGGGTCTTTTGCTAAGGAATAGGTATTGCCCTGCTCCGATTCCATTTCGGGTTTCTTTTTGTCCGGGTCGGGCAAAAAGAAACCGTGGGTGGCAATATGTAATACCTGGGGCGATCTGTTGTCCAGTGCTTTCAGGTTTTCTTCAGAAGCCGCGGTTCTAATAAATATTTTCGCGGCTATTTTATACTGGCTAAACAGTCCTTTTATCTTACTTATCTCTTCAGCCGTACCGGGTAAACTGTCCCATGTATTATTATCGCTGTTTCTTTTTTGCGGAGCATAAATAGAAGTAGGGATACTTCCCTTTCCGGGCTGGTTGTTTTTTTGTTCTGCCAATTGCAGGCTATCCATGCTGAAACTGGCATTACCAAATAAAGTAATAGTGGTTGGCCTTGTAAATTGATCCTTCGAATTACGTAAAGCGATCTCCCGGGTACTACTATATTGTTGAAGTTGGTATTTATCCATTAATAGCGTGGCGCTGTCTATAGCCAGGGCATGAAAAGCGATACTGTATAATTTCCCGGCAGGCGAATAGGATATCTTCTTTACTCCTTTTAAATAGGGTTCTAATGGTTGCCATACCAGGCTGTAAAGTTCTTTTCCCAATGAAACAGTTTCCTTTTTCTTTACTTCAAGACTACGGTAAAAGCTTTTTACCATACTGGTGGCAGTAGTACCGGCGCTGTCAAAAAGATGTTGCAATTGTTTTTCTATGCAGAGGGGAACAAAAAAGGGAGCAGGACTGTTTTTCTTCAAAATGTAAGCGGCATACATGACGCTATCAGTCAACTTTTTATTATAGAGGTGGAACCGAACAAACTCAATAGCAACCTCGTCTCCCTCCAGGCCATTTTGTACATCCACCATTGAAATACGAAGTGCCTTTTGCTGGCTGCGAAATTCAGATGACCTCCGGGTAAGTTCTTTTTCGAGGTCCTCCGTTTGTGTTTCCAGCTCTTTTAAGTCTGCTTTTCTGCCCGCAACCGGCAATGCGTATTGTTTTGACAACCCGACCTTATCCTGTTGCCATCGGTCAAGCAGTTTTTTGATCACTGTGTCTTTGCTGTTCCTGACAGCCTCGAGGGAATTTTTAGTATCCGTTAGTGAAAGCGATTTTAGCAACAGCTGTAAATTGTAATTGTCCTTATAAAAAGATGGAGTCGCCTTGCTATTATTGTATAAAAAGCTATTATTGGTATTGTTTAAAGCAACATTCTTATCCAGGTAATTCCCCTTTTCTTTTTCGGAGAGGATGCTGAATATATCGAGCAGGTTTTTAATTTTAATTTTATTCCCACTGGCCAGCAGGGGCTCGGCTTTTTCATAATTGCCCATACTTTCATACAATCCTGCCTCGTTTACCAGGCTGGTTGCATAGTCCGGGTGATTTTCACCCAGTACTCTCTTTCTTATGGCTGTGGCCTGTATAAAAAGCGGTTCTGCTTTTTTGTAGTTTCCCATGTTCTTATACAATATGGCCAGGTTGTTCAGGCTGGTGGGATAGTAAGGGTGATCTTCGCCCAGCAACGTTTTAAATATCTCTTTTGCGTGTAAATGGCTCGATTCTGCTTTTTCATACGCTCCCATTTTTTCATATAACCTTGCCAGGTTATTAAGTTTGATCGCATAGCTTGTGTTATTTTCTCCCTGCAATTTTTTTATAATTGCGCCCGCCTTGATAAAAAGCCCTTCTGCTTGTTCATAGTGCCCCATATTCGTGTACAATAAAGCCAGGTTGTTCAGGCTGATGGAATAATCAGGGTGGGTCTCTCCAAGTACTTTTTTCTGGATGGCGATGGCTTGTGTATATAACCTCTCAGCTTTTTCATTATTGCCACTGCTTTCATATAGTAAAGCAAGGTTTATCAGGCTGGTGGCGTAGTCCGGGTGGATTTCCCCCAGTACTTTTTTTCTTATGGCCATTGCCTGGATATAAAGTGGTTCGGCTTTTTCATACTTTCCCATGTTTGCGTATAAAGCTGCCAGGCTGTTCAGGCTTCCGGCGTAGTCCGGGTGATTATCCCCATACAATTTTTTTCTTATAGCGGTTGCCTGGATCAGCAATCCTTCTGCTTTTTCATATATACCCATGTGTTCATATAGTATGGCTAGGTTGTTAACCAGGGTGGCATAGGCAGGATGAGTTTCTCCCCCTAATTTTTTTCTGATGGCGGCTGCCTGCAGGAAAAACGATTCGGCTTTTTCATAGTTATCCGTGTGGGTATACAGTAATGCCAGGTTTTGCAGGCTGGCTGCATAATAGGGGTGCTCTTCACCAAGTACTTTTTTTACTATGGCGGTCGAACGCAGGTAAAGCGTTTCAGCTTTTTCGTAGCTTCCCATATTTAAATAAAGTCCGGCCTGGTTGTTAAGACTGGTGGCATAATCGGGGTGATCTTCTCCAACTGCTTTCTTTATTGCCGCTGTTCCCTGTATATAAAGCAGTTCCGCTTTTTCATAGTGGCCCATACTCATATATAAACCCGCCAGGTCATTAAGGCTGTTCGCATAGACCTGGTGATCATCCCCCAGTATTTTTTTCTGGATGGCGATGGATTCAATATATAATGGTTCTGCTTTTTCATAGTTGCCCATACTTGTATATAAACTTGCCAGCCCGATCAGGCTGTAGGTATAGTCCGGGTGGTTTTCTCCCAATACTTTTTTACGGATGGCGATGGATTCAATGTATAATGGTTCTGCTTTCCCATATTTACCTATGCTTGCATATAATAGCCCCAATTTGTCAAGACTGGTGGCATAGTCCGGGTGATTTTCTCCCAGCACTTTTTTCCGGATGTTGATGGATTCAATAAATAATGATTCGGCTTTTTCATACTTGCCGATGTTTGAATATAATAAGGCCAGTGTATGAAGGTTGCTGGCATAGTCGGCATGGTTATCACCTAGCGTATTTTTTATTATCGCTGTTGCCTGGATCAAAATGGGTTCCTCTTTATCGTAATTACCCCTGCTTTCATATAACCCTGCCAGGTAATTAAGGCTGGTAGCGTAGTTCGTGTGCGTTTCCCCGGATATTTTTTTATACAGTTCGGCGGCTTTCAAATACAAGGGTTCAGCTTTATCATGCTGACCGGTATAGAAAAAGAGTATGCCCAGGTATAAAACACTATTGGCGTAGCTGATGTCGGACTCTCCTACTTCAGCTTTGGCAGCAATGATTGTTTTCTCCCCGAAAGGAATGGCTTTTTTATAGTCTCCCTTATTATAATAGTAAATAAGGCTGTCGTTTAACTCACTCCAGGTTTGCGCAGATGTAAAAAAGGGAAATACGAAAAGCAGGCAAAACAATACAATATGTTTCATCGGGTAGTAGAAGATGGGTAATTGTGCAAGTTAAGCTATTATAATACGGCGCTAATTTGCGTCTCTTATACTTCTTATCATGAAGCTTTAAAATTCAGCACTCCCCGGTGTTCTTGGAAAAGCTATTACGTCCCGGATATTTGTCATCCCGGTAACAAATTGAACCATCCGTTCAAACCCAAGCCCAAAGCCGGCATGAGGCACTGTACCAAAACGCCGGGTATCCAGGTACCACCAGAGTTCTTCTTCGGGAATATGCATTTCTTTCATACGATCCAGCAGGCGGTCTACCCGTTCTTCGCGTTGAGATCCACCAACGATCTCCCCGATCCCGGGCGCCAGTATGTCCATCGCGGCCACTGTTTTTCCATCATCATTCTGCCGCATATAAAACGCCTTGATCCCTTTTGGATAATCCGAAAGGATCACGGGTTTTTTAAAATGTTTTTCTACCAGGTAGCGTTCATGCTCGCTCTGGAGGTCCATTCCCCATCCGCTGATTGGGTACTGGAATTTCTTTTTCTTGTTGTGGTTGCTCTCTTTCAGGATATCGATCGCTTCCGTGTACGTGATCCGTTCAAAACTATTATTGAGCACAAATTCCAGTTTTTCCAGCAGCCCCATTTCACTACGTTTCTCCTGGGGCAATTGTTTTTCCTCTTCCGCTAATCGTTGTGCGAGAAATTCCAGGTCTTCCCGGTTATTATCCATTGCATACCGGATAATATATTTAATGAAGTCTTCCGCCAGGTTCATATTGTCTTCCAAATCATAGAAAGCCATCTCTGGTTCGATCATCCAGAATTCAGCAAGATGCCTGGTGGTATTACTGTTCTCCGCCCGGAAAGTGGGGCCAAATGTATAAATGTCGCCAAAAGCTGTTGCTCCGAGCTCTCCTTCTAATTGCCCGCTAACCGTAAGGTTAGTCGCTTTCCCAAAAAAATCTTTTGTAAAATCTACTTCATCCTTATCGTTTCTCGGTGTATTATCAAATGGCAGTGCCGTCACCTTAAACAATTCACCAGCTCCTTCGGCATCACTTCCCGTAATGATTGGTGTGTGCAAATACACAAAGCCCTTATCATTATAAAATTTATGCACTGCAAATGCAAGGGCATGACGAACCCTGAACACCGATCCAAATGTATTGGTACGAAAACGTAAGTGGGCTATCTCTCTTAAAAATTCGAGGCTTGGTCTGTTTTTAAGCTGGATAGGATATTTTTCTGCATCGCTGTCTCCTAATATTTCAATTGTTGCTGCATTTAAATCCATTTTTTGTCCTTTACCCAATGACGGGACAACGCTCCCTGTCACTTTTAAGGAAGCAGAAGTGGTGATACGTTTCAACAACTCATCCTCCTGGCTCCCTAATTCCACCACCACCTGTATATTATTATTCGTACTCCCATCGTTCAACGCAATGAACTGGTTGTTGCGGAACGTGCGTACCCATCCCATTACCGTTACTGTCTGTCCTGACGGTTCCTGTGTGAGCAATTCTTTGATCTTAATCCGTTTGTTGAACATTATGAAATTTTAAGATGGGCAAAGGTAAGATTCGCCCGGGAACTGGGTTCCATGAGTGTTTCGGCAGCACCCCGGGAAGGCTGTAAAACAGGCATACAGCACGGAATGGGGATACCGGGTAAGGCTAATATTTTTGATTTTGACGATTTAACCGTATACTTGCAGTGGAAAGAGGCTGATAAACATAGTTCCCCAGACAGTTTTTCCATTTTTACCCGCCGATTTCATTCAACAATTAACTCAAACTTTTTCAGATTTCAAGACTGTTCACGCGAGTTGTGACAAACCTCAAGATTTTTATATGTACGATATCCTCCAACTGAACGACATGCTCGTTCCTGAACTGCTGGACATTGCAGAACAGCAGAAAATACCCAATGCCAAAAAGCTGGGTAAACAAGACCTCGTCTACAAGATCCTTGATAGCCAGGCCATCGCCGGCTCAAAAGGTGCTAAACCCAGTGACGACGGAAAACGTAAACGGATCATTAAAACAAACACGAGTATCGGCAGCGAAGAGGCTGTTGTAGAAAGTGGTGATGAAAAAGCAATTATTAAAAAACCCAATATGCCCTTGAAAAAAGAAGACAAGACTCCTATTAAGAGAGCCCGAAAAAAGATCGATGAAAAAGAAACCGAAGCGGAGCTTCCTGCGGATGCGCAGCCCTCAGAAAAACAACCAACAGGAGCACAACCCGGCGAGAAGATGGAAGAAAGCCAGCTGGTACAGGCTATGCTAAATGAAGGCAACCAGCAATCACCTGAAAACCCTTCAGGCGCCGGTCAAAATAAATTCTATCCCCCCCGACGTGAGCAGAACCAGAATTTCAACGTAGAGTTCGATGGTGTGATCCTTGGTGAAGGCGTACTCGAGATGATGCCCGATGGTTATGGCTTCCTGCGTTCTTCAGATTACAACTATTTATCCTCTCCCGACGATGTGTATGTTTCACCCTCGCAGATAAAATTATTTGGATTAAAAACGGGTGACACGGTGCATGGTGCGGTACGACCCCCGAAAGAAGGAGAAAAATATTTCGCTTTACTGAAAGTCGATACGATTAACGGCAAGAGCCCTGAAGAAGTAAGAGACCGTGTGCCTTTTGATTATCTCACGCCCTTATTTCCTTACGAGAAGCTGAACCTTTTTACGACCCCTTCCGATTATTCAACCCGGATCATGGACCTGTTTACGCCCATTGGTAAAGGACAGCGCGGATTGATCGTGGCACAACCCAAGACCGGTAAAACGATGTTGTTGAAAGCGGTGGCCAATGCCATTGCCGCCAACCATCCTGAATGTTACCTGATGGTCGTGCTGGTGGATGAACGCCCGGAAGAGGTGACTGATATGGAACGCAGCGTAAAAGCAGAAGTGATCGCTTCTACTTTTGATGAGCCCGCTGAAAAACACGTAAAAGTGTCAACGATCGCTTTACAAAAAGCAAAACGACTTGTCGAGTGCGGTCATGATGTTGTGATATTGCTGGATTCTATTACCCGTTTGGCAAGGGCTCACAATACAGTCGCGCCTTCCAGCGGCAAGGTTTTATCCGGTGGTGTGGAAGCCAATGCAATGCAGAAGCCCAAACAATTCTTCGGAGCTGCGCGTAAAATAGAGCATGGTGGTTCGTTAACGATCATCGCTACAGCCCTGGTAGATACCGGCAGTAAAATGGACGAGGTGATCTTTGAAGAATTTAAGGGAACCGGTAACATGGAATTGCAGCTGGAGCGACGTTTATCCAACAAACGTATCTATCCTGCTATTGACCTGGTAGCCTCCTCGACAAGAAGAGATGACCTGTTGCTGGATAAGGATGTACTGCAGCGTATGAACCTGCTTCGTGTTTTCCTGACAGACATGAATGCGGAAGAGGCTATGCGGGAATTGCAGAACAGGATGAAAGGGACCAAGAGCAATGAAGAATTCCTCGCAAGCATGAATCGATAAAGAGAATTTGAAAATGTAACAAATGTGCTGAATTGAAAATTAATACAGAGCCGCTCCTTTGGGTGCGGCCTTTTTGTATCCCGGATGGCTATTGAAAAAACTCATATTGAACAATTCCTTGCGCTGGCAAAAGACTATCCTGTCCTGGATGTCCGCAGTCCCGGTGAATACAAACATGCACATATTCCTGGTGCTTATTCTTTACCCCTTTTCACGGATGAGGAAAGAAAGGTCGTTGGTACCGCTTACAAACAAGAGGGAAGAGAGCCGGCTATCAAAATCGGTCTCGATTATTTTGGTGTGAAGATGAAAAAGATGGTCGAAGAAGCCGAGGCATTGATGACAGACCAGCAACCAAACCCCGGGCCCACGGCTCGTAGTTCACGGGTTGTTCTTGTTCATTGCTGGCGCGGTGGCATGCGAAGCGCCGGTATTGCCTGGCTGCTTGATCTCTATGGATTTAAAGTGTACACGCTTATTGGAGGTTATAAAAAATTCCGCCACTATGTGCTGGATACCTTCAACCTTCCTTTTCAATTCAATATACTCGGAGGTTATACCGGGTCTGGTAAAACTGAGTTGCTGAATAAAATGAAAGAGGCCGGGGAAAGGGTAATTGACCTGGAAGGTATTGCCCTTCACAAAGGTTCTGCTTTTGGCAGTATCGGCATGCCCCCTCAACCGGGGCAGGAGATGTTTGAAAATTTATTAAGTTCTGAACTAAGGAAAATTTCAGAAGCCTCCCCTGGGGGGGTAGGTTTGGAGGGGGTCTGGCTTGAGGACGAATCCCAGCGTATAGGGCAGGTGAATCTGCCAGGCGATTTATGGAAGAAAATGCGTCAATCCCCTATATGGTTCCTGGATATTCCTTTTGAAGAAAGACTGGCTCATATTGTACAGGAATATGGCAGCCTGGACCCCGAAAAGCTGATTGAGGCGATTGAGCGAATTAGTCAAAAATTGGGCAATTTGAACGCAAAAACGGCCATTTTGCACCTAAAAGAGGGTAAAATCACGGAAAGTTTCGAAATTCTGCTGAGGTACTATGACAAGTTTTATTTCAAGGCTTTGCACAATCGGGAGGGCATAAATTCGTTATTAAATACGATCGAGTTTAAATCCGTAACCCCTGAAAATGCCAACCAACTTGTTTTACAGAGCCAGTCGAAATATTCCCCATTCCAACCTGAAAAGACTTAGCCTCGTCGGCTTCCTGTTATTAGCACCCTTACTTTTTCATGCGCAATCATTGACCGGACTCTGGACCGGAGCCCTTAGAAATGACAGTAGCACCGTCAGGAAGGACCAGTCCTTTGAAATTGCCCTGACCGAATACCGGGGTAAGGTTTATGGCTATTCCCGCAGCGAATTCATTGTGAACGATACCCTGTACTATGTGGTAAAAAGAGTAAAGGGAACGATCGAAGGCGATATTTGCGAAGTAATAGATGATGAAATCATTGCTTATAATTTTCGCGGCAAATTGGACAAGGGTATAAAAGTAACCAGTACATTCCGCCGGAATAAAACTGACAGCAGTTGGTACCTTGCCGGCACCTGGAAAACCAATGCCACTAAAAAATATTATTCTGTTACGGGTAAAGTAGATCTCGAAGAAGAGAAGGACCTGACCGCCTCAAAAATATTTCCCCACTTAGAGGAGCTGAAGCTTGCCGATGATGTTGCTTTCTATAAAGACAGGAAAGAAGGTGTGCCGATCGTGAGAATCGCGAAACCTGAAAAGATAAAACCCGTTTATAACGGCATCGCTGAACAGGTATCGCTTGACAATGATATTACACTCACGACAAGAGCCCCTATATTGCAAAGAGCGGAAGCGGAACCCGTGCCTGAAGTGAAAGAAGAGATCCTCGTCATAAAAAAGCCTGAGGCCCTAGTATCCAGGACTGAAACGAAAAATATTCCTGAGGCCTCCGTGAGTATTACTCCAACCGTTACAACCAAAACAATCGCTAAGAACAAGGTCCCTGAGACTATCGTACAACCTGCGGACCCGGTTACATCGATCGCTTCCAACACAAACCCGGAAAAGAAACAACCGGTAACAGATGCTCCGGGTAAGATTACAAAACAAGATCCTCCTGTCATTGCTAAACAAAGTCCGGTAAAAGATATTGCGAAAAACACGACCGCCCCATCTACTGCTGTTCCTGTCAAATCAAGTGCGGAAGTAAAAAAGCCGGAGATAGCCTCCGCAACAGTTGCAAAAACAAGTCCGCCTGTTACTCCAGCTGTTCCTGAAAAGAAAGAAACCCTAACAGCCCCGCCGGTAGTTAAAGCGACTCCAGAGATTAAAAAACCTGAAGTGGATGTAACCACGAAGGCCGCCGTTATTGCCGGAAGAAAATCAGAGTTCTCCCAGGTCGTCAATTTCAAATCGGATAGCCTGATCTTATCCCTTTATGATAACGGGGAAATTGACGGTGATACGGTAAGCGTTTTTTTAAATGGAGAAGTGCTGATGTCGCACCAGGGACTCAAAGCTTCTGCGATCAAGAAAACGATCTATATCTCACCGGGTAATGAAGATTTCTCCCTCGTTTTATTTGCCGAGAACCTTGGAAAATACCCGCCCAATACCGGTTTGCTGGTCGTCCGTGATGGCGATGAGGTCTACAATCTCCGCTTCAGTTCCGATTTCCAGAAGAATGCGGGAATTGTATTCAGGAGGAAAAAATAAGGTTGCTTCGGCTTTACCTCGCAAAGAGAGTGAGATACAGCTTACGTAATTAGCGTCGTTTCCTACCTCCAGGCTCCTCGCAACTATGTGGTGAAAAAGCCGAAATTTGTTGAATGGTCGAACAAAAAGATTCTTCACTGATCCCCCCTTCGGGGGGCTGGGGGGGCCGCCTCACTCAATATTCTCATGGTGCCGGTTGCGGCTGCAAGATCGCGCCGAAAGTCCTGGATGAAATTTTAAAGAGCCATTTCGTATTACCCGATAACAATAAACTGCTGGTTGGTAACCACAGCAAGGATGATGCTGCCGGATACGACCTGGGAAACGGGATGGCCCTGATCTCCACCACCGATTTTTTTATGCCGATTGTTGATGATGCTTTTGATTTTGGAAGGATCGCTGCCGCCAATTCGATCAGCGATGTCTATGCGATGGGCGGAAAACCGCTGATGGCGATCGCCATATTAGGCTGGCCGGTTGAAAAATTGCCGGTTGAACTGGCTCAAAAAATCATTGAAGGCGGAAGAACAGTTTGTGCTGAAGCGGGTATTCCTTTAGCCGGCGGTCACAGCATTGATTCGCAGGAACCGATCTTTGGCCTGGCCCTAACGGGAATTGTTCCCCTAGAAAATTTAAAGAAAAACAATACGGCGCAGGAAGGCGATCATTTATTCCTGACCAAACCACTTGGTGTCGGTATTTTATCCACCGCTCAGAAAAGAGGAGTGCTGAAAGAAGAACATTTACCCGTGATGATCGAACAAATGACTGCTCTCAATAAAATAGGCGAGGAGTTAGGGAAAATAAAAGGAGTAACAGCCATGACTGATGTTACCGGCTTTGGGCTGTTGGGACATTTAATAGAAATGACTGAGGGCAGTGGGCTGAGCGCAGAGATCTATTATGATAAGATCCCCATTGCCGCAGGCGTGAAAGATTATATTGCCCAGCGCATTTTCCCGGATGCCACTACCCGCAACTGGAGCAGCTACAGTGATAAAGTGAAATTTGAAAAAGGAGTGAATGTGATGGAAGCGTTTACCTTGTTGCCGGATCCCCAGACGAATGGAGGATTGTTGGTTAGTGTAAATGAGGGAAGTGTGGAAAATGTGAAATTACTATTCGAAAAAAATGGACTTTCTTTTTTTATGGAGCCGGTTGGTAAAATGGTTGCGGCTAATGAAAAAAGAGTTTGGGTGAAATGAGTCTGCAGGAACCCAGAAAAAAAATTGTACTGCTTTTTATTTTTTTTCCAAAAACACTTCTGCCATCATACATCTCACACTCCCTCCCTCTACTTCTTCAATGGTCGGCACAGCAATGGGCAATAAAGTAGAATAAGCTTCCAGCATCTGTTTCTGCTCTTTTCTCAATGAATTATAAGCCGCCTGGCTCAGTATTAAGAATTTTTCTCCCTTAATATTCTTTACCTGGAGCATATTACCAGCGAAGCAATGCATCTGGTCGCGGGTAATGGAAATAATAGCATGCTGTGTTGATTCAAGCAGTTGCCGTATGGCGATCAGTTCCCATTCTTCTTCAATGGCTTCTTCGCAGAGTACACAAAAACCTTCGCCGAGCGCCATCGCAACATTTGTATGATAAACCGGCATCCCGTTCCTGTCGGTGGCCAGGAAAACGATAGCCTGGTACCCGTTACGGGCCGCGTATTTTTCCAGTACGGGCAAACTGGTCCGCTCCGACATACAGGCATAGATCATTTGGTTGTCATGGTCGATCACCATACTACCTGTTCCCTCGAGGAACCTCCCTTCCACTTCGTATTCACTCCAGTCCTGCACATCTTTTACCAGGAATTCTTTGGCAATTATTTCGAGCACCTCTTCTCTTTTTTCCGCCCGCCTGCTGGGAGCATACATCGGGAAGACCGACACCGTTCCCCCGGGTGTTGTGCTGATCCAGTTATTGGGAAAGATGGCGTCGGGTTTGGCCGGCTCTTTATTGTCTTCGATCACCCGTACATCGATCGCGTGGCTACGCAGGGTTTGTACCATCCTGTCAAACTCTGCCAATGCTTTTTCCTGTACTTGTTCTTTGCTGATTGTTGGGTTGGATTGAAAATAATTATTGGCCGCTGTTTCTTCATTGAAGCCAAATGCAGCAGGACGTACCATTAATATCGTGGAAGCTAAAGCCAGTGTGTTGGTTTTGGAGAACGGAGATCATTATGATGCTTAAGATTTTTAAAGGTCAGCGTCAATCATAAAGATCATAATAATCAGTGTTCTATTATTCCGTCGATCTTTTTTGCCAGTTTTCTGTCTTTGTCGGTAACAATATCTCCCGCATCATGCGTGCTAAGCCAGACCTCGACCGTATTGTATACATTGGTCCAAAGCGGGTGATGGTCCATTTTCTCTGCTTCCAGCGCCACTCTTGTCATAAAGCCAAAAGCTTCGTTGAAATTCCTGAACTGGAATTTCTGGTGCAGTTTATTTTCTTTTTCTTCCCACATACTGTTACTGTTTTTTAATTACTGGTTAAAATACAAGATGCTCTTTGTTTTTGATCTTTTCGTTGGTCAGTTCCACTACCAGTTGCACACTGTTGATAGTCCTGATCGTCTGGATGGTTTCCTGTAACGATGCATTACTGACCTCATCTCCTTTCATCAGCCATAGGAAATCAAGGTGCTTGAACTCTGGTAATAAGTATTCCCCGTCAAACTGGTTATTATAAACATAATGGGACAAGAACCGTGTCGGCTCACAAAACTCGTACACGGAAAAAAAATAATTCCGTTTTTTTTTGTTGAGCTGTATCTCCAGGTCATTATTATTCCTGAAATTAAGACCGATTGTATTGTTGAGGTGCCAGCAGAACTGGTAATCTTTTACCGGGGCCATGATCCCCAGCAGGCGGGTGTCCTCAAAGAACTCTTCCGTAAGATGTTCTGTATTGAGGATCAGCTTGGAATTCCGGTCTGCCATGGAATGATTTTCAATTCTAAATTACATCAAAACTCAACGATCGTCTCCATTGTTTCAGTTCCTCTTTTGAATTTCACTTTAGTTTTATCGCCTTTCTTGAATTTTCCCAGTGCCTGCATATAGTTTTCAAGGGAGGTTACTGTATTATCGCCGAGCTGGAGGATGATATCCCCTGCTTTTAACCCGGCTTTCTGTGCCGGTTTGCCATCGGTCACCCCGTCGGCTCTTACTCCCGTTCCGGCAAATGTGTAATCGGGCATGATCCCCATTGAAACACTAAAGCGGGTATTCGTGGAACTCTGGGTTTCCCGGGTTTTCAAAAACGCCAGTTTTTCCTTATCATCGAGGGATTCGATCAGTTTATCAATATGCCGGATGATCACAGCCTCTCCGTCATAATTGATCTTATCAGCATCATCTGAAGGTTTATGATAATCCGAATGAAGTCCGGTAAAATAGAACAATACGGGAATATCTTTCCGGTAAAAAGAAGTATGATCGCTGGGTCCGGTACCGCTGCTGTCGATCCTGATCGTCAGGGAGGGGGTAGTTTTTTTCGCTGAGTTGGGAGTGGCAAAATAATCTTTGCTGATGACGGCTGACCATTCGGGAGAAGTGCCATAGCCCCCGATCGTCAGCACTCTGCTGCTGTCATTCAATCTCCCCACCATATCCATATTGATCATATAGTTTACGTCCTTCAGATCAACGGTCGGGTGTTCGGTGAAATATTTGGAACCGAATAAGCCCAGCTCTTCTCCAGAGAAGGCGATAAAGAGATAATTATTATTGGTAGCTTTTGAATCCTTAAGTATCCTGGCCAGTTCTATGAGCGCTGCTGTACCGCTGGCATTATCATCTGCCCCGTTATGGATCATGGGATGATCAAAATTCCGGATCATGGAGTTGCCATCTTCGCCATACCCCAGGTGATCAAAATGTGCCCCGAGAATAACCGTTGTAGCCGCCCTGTTGTCAACATACCCGATCACGTTATGACCAATCCTGTTCTTTTCACCGATGCTCACTCTCAATTTAATGTTTAGCGTGGCGCTTTTATCAGCAAAATATTTTTCCGCTACTTGTTTGGATACATAGATCACGGGTATGGTCATTTGCTCGGACCGGTCCTTCGCTTCAAAAACCAGTTTATCATCGATCGAAGACGTATTGTATAGGATGACCGCCGATGCACTCCTGTCTTTCGCTTTCTTTGAATTGGTCCGGATATAATCCGGAAGATCAAAATGAGGGTTGGTCTTGTTTTCTTCCAGGATTTCTTTCAGATCAAAGAACCAGGGCATATCTGCTTCCTGCACGGCGATCGCCGGCAAAGCTTCGATCTTGATATCAGGGCTGTAAGGAAAGGGAAAGAAATCCTTACCCGTTTCAAGAATGTTGTCATTAATACTAAGTGATGTTGCTGGCCCTATCTGTTTGCCGTCATTTACGGGAAAGGATTGGATATAATATTCCGTTCCTTTAGGAATAAGGCCGATCGATTTAAATTCTGCTGTTATGTAATCAACGGCCAGTTGTTCTCCGGGTGTTCCTGTTCTTCTTCCTTCCAGTTTGTCATCTGCGAGGTATTGTATATGTGCTTTAAGGCTGTCCTGCAATGCGGTATTGACCTTTGTTATTTTTTGAGAGGTCTTACAGCTGGCCAGGAGTAATAAGAAAAAACTGATCCTGAAAAAAGAGGGGGGCATGTTTGTTCGGTTGGTAGGTTGCAAAGGTATTGATGGGTTTGGTTTTTCTTTCATGAACACAACATATTTCGGTCATTCTTTTCCGCTTTTAACATCTTTAAAAATCGCAATTCGTAAGGGGGTTTAGCCCTTCCCGTTTATTTTTGCAGACTTGCCTGTCCACCGGGCGGGAAGAACTTAATGTGGCACAAAAAAGATTACATATTGCCCTGGTCGGGAATCCTAATAGCGGGAAAAGCTCCCTTTTCAACTGTCTTACTGGGCTTAACCAGAGTGTAGGTAATTTTCCCGGCGTTACGGTCGATAAAAAGACCGGCACAACCTCATTATCCGATTCCGCCAATGCAGAAATTATTGATCTTCCCGGCTCTTATAGCCTCTATCCCCGGAGACAGGATGAATGGGTAAGTTATAAAGTGTTGCTGAACCAGGACAAAGAGATAAAAGCGGATGTGGTGGTGGTGGTGGCTGATGCCAGCAACCTGAAGCGTAACCTTCTTTTCTGTACCCAGATCATCGATCTTAAAGTACCGGTTGTGATCGCCCTGTCCATGATGGATATGGCCAAAAGAAAAGGGATCAAAATCGATATCGCGGCGCTGGAAAGAGAACTGGGTGTCCCTGTCATAGCCGTCAACCCAAGAAAAAACAAGGGTATCGCTCCTCTCAAAAAAGCTATCGAACAAACTGCCCAGCATTTATATCTTTCCCCGGTTCGTGATTTTATTGATAATAAAGGTCTTGCCGAATCTTCCGTGCTGGCTGTAAAAGAGCAATTCCCCAACCTGAGCGACTACACAGCCATTCATTATCTTATCAATCATGAGTTCTTCGACCTCGCCCCTTCACAACAGGAAAAAATCGAAAGTATTGAGCTTAAAAATAATTTTAATCCAACCAGGACGCAGGCGGAAGAGATCTTACAACGCTATAGCCGCATCAGGCATATCATGCAACAGGCTGTATCGGAACCCGATCCTTTACAGAAATCCTTATTCACCGAAAGGCTGGACAACCTTTTGCTCCACCGGGTATGGGGGTATATAATATTACTGGGAGTTTTATTCCTGCTCTTTCAAAGCGTTTTCTGGCTGGCCCAGTTCCCGATGGATGGGATTGACTGGAGTTTTGCAAAGCTCAGCCAGGCGTTATCCGGCTCATTGCCAAATAACCGCTGGACCGATCTACTGATAAATGGTGTGATAGCGGGGCTCAGCGGGATCCTTGTTTTTGTACCGCAGATCATGATCCTCTTTGGATTGATCACCTTGCTGGAAGATACGGGCTATATGGCGCGCATCAGTTTTCTTTCCGACCGGCTGATGCGAAGCGTAGGGCTAAATGGGAAAAGCGTGATGCCGATGATCAGCGGTTTTGCCTGTGCTGTTCCCGCTATCATGAGTGCCCGGAATATCGAGAACAGGAAAGAACGATTACTGACAATACTTATTACACCGTTGATGAGTTGCTCGGCAAGATTACCGGTTTATACCATACTGATCGGGCTTGTCATTCCTAAAACTTATTTATTGGGCTTCCTTGGCGTACAGGGACTCGTGATGATGGCATTGTACCTGCTTGGTTTAGTCATGGCACTGATTGTTTCCTATGTTGCCAAATGGTTCATTCATATTAAAGAGAAAAGTTTTTTTATTCTTGAATTGCCCACTTACCGTTCACCCCGGTGGAACAATGTATTCCCCACCATGATCAATAAGGCGAAGATCTTTGTGTTTGACGCCGGCAAAGTAATTATGGTGATCAGCCTGGTGCTGTGGGCACTGTGTTCTTTTGGACCGGGGAAGAGAATGGAAAAGGTTTCGCAACGATATGAAAAAATGAAAGCAGAACCCGGTGCCAATACTTCGCAACTAGATAAAGAATACCAGACCGCCAAGCTGGAAAATTCTTATGCGGGCATACTGGGGAAAACCATTGAACCGGCAATTTCGCCATTGGGTTATGACTGGAAGATCGGGATCGCCCTGATCACCTCTTTTGCAGCAAGAGAAGTTTTTGTCGGCACCATGGCCACTATTTACAGTGTGGGTGATGAGGATGAAGGAAGCTTATTATTAAAAGAAAAGATGAAAGCGGCCGTAAAACCAGACGGAACACCGGTCTTCACTTTAGCATCAGGTCTCTCCCTAATGATCTTCTATGTATTTGCCATGCAGTGTATGAGTACACTGGCGGTAGTGAAAAGGGAAACCCGGACCTGGAAATGGCCCATTATACAACTGATCTACATGACTGGGCTGGCTTATTTGATGAGTTTGCTGGTGTACCAGCTTTTTAAATAAAAGAGTATTTAATTTCCGGTACTATCCTTTTTCGATTTAGCCAATTCTTTAAGCCCCTCAGCTATTTTTTCAACCGCCTCCTGAATTTTTTTCCTGTTCACAGAATCGGTCATAAGATTATCCAGTAACCCCCTTTCATTATATTTTCCACTCACCGTGTCTTTTACCGTTAAAAAAGTAGGCTCTTTTGATGGTTCGATGTCAATGTATGAGGCGCCTATCATAGGATTAATTATAGAAAAGGTTGAACCGGCCGGGATCTGCCTTTTCTCCGATAGGCGGATCTTAACTAGAACACCTGTATCAATTAGTTTAAGGCCTGATACTTCTCCGACATCGATACCATGAATTTTTACCTCAGATTTTGTGTTAAGATTATCAACCCGGTCAAATACTATTATTAGATTTTCTTTCTTTTGACTTGAACATGCTTGCAAGAGTGTGCAAAGTGTAAATAATAAAATCAAAGCTCCCGTTTTCATAACGATTATCTGTTTGGTTCAAAATATTCCCACAACAGCTTCGAAACGTTTCTCGCCATTGTCCATGCCTCATTCTCATGCGTCCATTGTATGTCTTTATTATTCTTGGTAAAAATGCAGAATATATATGGATTACCGGGAGCATTCACCAGCAACACCTCACTCCTGGAGGCATTCACACAGCCATTCTTGCTGAAAACTTCAATGGTAGGCGGAATCATACCAATGGCTTCGTTCTCATCCCAGTAGTTACGGCCCAGGCAACGCATCATCCTTTCACAGGCTGTGGCGGAAAAAACTTCGTTGCGATAAATTTTTTCAAATAAGGTTCCCATTTCGGCCGGCGTGGTTTGCCCCCACCCATACTCCGTCCGGTTGTTTTCTCTCCCGGGCGTTCTTGAATTGACCCTGGTATATTTGAGACCCAGGCTGTCCAGGATCTCGTTGATCCGCGTGCCTTTGCCGGCCAGGCTTTGCAGCCAGAGACTTGCTGTATTATCACTCGTAGTCAGCATCAGCATCATTACTTTTTTCAGCAATATTTTTTCCCCGCTTTTAAATGAACCCAATATATCGGACCCTTCGTATAATAAAGAGTCCTTATAAACTACCGTCGAATCATAACCCAGTTCTCCTTTTTGTATTTTGTCCATAATACCCACCAGGATGGGCACTTTCACAATACTTGCCGTGGGGAAAACAGTATCCGCATTGATTGAAGCGATTCTCCCGGTTCTCAGATTTTTGACATAAATGCCAATGTCGCCATTGAAGCCAGCGATGGCATCCTGCAGCATGGAATGTAGTTTTTTATCCGTTTTTTGCCCGGCAGTAAACAATGGAAAACAAAACAGCAGTGCAATTATTATTTTCTTCATATTCGTGAGATTCGTGGCTAAAATTTATTTCATATTCATATAATCGATCACCAGGTCACAAAAAGCTTTGATCCCTGTTTTCATACCGCTCTCATCAATATAAAAATCTGCCGTATGATGCGGTGGCGCTTTCTTTGGATCATTGCCTTTTGGCATGCCTCCTAAATAAAAAAAGAAAGATGGTGCCTTGGTACCATAATAAGAAAAATCTTCAGCCCCTGTGACCCATTCTCTTTCCGAGACATTGGCCGCTCCGGCAGCCGATTCCAGCGAAGGGATCATTTTTTTTACAAGCACAGGTGTATTATAAGTAACCAGGGTCTTGGTGTCAATCGTTGTTATTGCGGTGGCCCCGGAAGCTTCTGCAATTTTTGAAGCTGTCCATTTGATCTTTTCATGCACTTCTTTTTGCATGCCGGCATCCAGGGTTCTTATTGTTCCATCCATGGTACATTCTTCCGGGATGATATTGTTCCTTACTCCTCCCTGTATCTTGCCGACCGTGATCACCACCGGTGCTTTAGTAAGATCCGACTGCCTGCTGACGATCGCCTGCAACCCATCAATTATTTGTGCCGAGACCTGGATCGGATCAATACTCAGCCAGGGTTGTGAACCATGACTGGCTTTTCCTTTTACGACAATATGAAACCAATCGGATGAGGCCATGAATGCCCCTGGTTTGTATTCAATATGCCCAACTTCGACGGCCGATTCAATATGGAGTCCGAATATTACATCCACTTTGGGGTTATCCATCACGCCTTCTTTTACCATTAATGGTGCGCCGCCTTCCTCTCCTTCCGGTGGTCCTTCTTCCGCCGGCTGGAAGATAAATTTTACGGTGCCTTTTAGTTCGCTCTTCATCCCTGCAAGGATTTCCGCTACACTCATCAGCATCGCAGTATGGCTGTCATGTCCGCAGGCATGCATGACCCCTACGTCCTGCCCGTTATAAATGGATCGTTGTTTGGAAGCAAATGGAATATTCACTCTTTCCGTTACCGGTAAAGCGTCGATATCAGCGCGCAGGGCAATACAGGGTCCGGGTTTGCTACCACGGAGTATGCCGACCACTCCTGTCCTGGCCACTCCTTCTGTTGTTTCAATTCCTAACTTTCTTAAATGTTCGGCGATGATCCTGGCAGTCCTCGTTTCCCGGTTTCCTAATTCAGGATGTTCATGAAAATCTCTTCGCCAGGCAATGCATTTTGATTCGATCTTGTCTGCGGCCAGACCTGCTTTCTCTTTCATCTTCGCCGCATCACTCTGGCCAGAAACCTGGCCGGAGGCTGATATAGAGATTAATATTAATAACGCTGTGTTTTTTAGCATGGCCGATTTTTTTATGAATTTACCTGAAATGTCCTTTTGTTCCTTATCATTTTTCCCTACACTGAATTTATTTATATTTAACCTTCATGCTGCTGTTGCGCCATATTCCTTTTTTAAAGGCTGTATTCCTCCATAGTCTTACCGCTTTTGGGGGACCACAGGCTCATTTGGCGATGATGATGAAGACCTTTGTAAAGCGGCGGCACTATGTGACCGAACAGGAGTTGATGGAATACAATGCTTTTTGTCAACTACTCCCCGGCGCATCCTCTACCCAAACACTTACACTGATCGGTTATAAACGGGGCGGTGTCATCCTCGCTGTACTCACGCTGCTGATCTGGATTCTCCCGGCTTGCATATTAATGGGAGCCCTTTCTTTTTTATTCGAGTATATTGATAAAAGACAGCTGGGAACGGATATTTTCAAATTCATTCCCCCGATGGCCGCGGGTTTCCTGGCGTATGCTGCTTTTGTGGCCTTTCCCCTGGCTATAAAAAATACGATTACCTGGATCATTATGATCATCAGCATAATCGCCACTTATTTCCTTTTTGGTCAGCCCTGGGTGATCCCTACATTGATCGTTACGGGAGGAATCATTACCAACCTTAGCCGGAAACGTATCCCGCAAGTAGAGCAAAAACCAAGAAAGATTAAGTGGTGGAATTTCTGGCTCTTCGGGATCATTTTTATTACAGCTGGTATTGTCAGTGAAATGGCCCGGAAGGATAACTGGCCTAACCGCAAACCCATTAACCTTTTTGAAAATACTTACCGGATGGGCAGCCTGGTTTTTGGAGGCGGCCAGGTGCTGATGCCGATGATGTATGAACAATGGAGTGTGAGACCCGAAGCCATAAAGCAAAAAAACCCCAACGTTGTACAGATCGATGAAACAGAAATGTATACGGCCATGGGTATCGTAAGAGCTGTGCCGGGTCCTGTTTTTTCTATTGCTTCCTTTGCAGGAGGCATGGCCCTTAAAGATATGGGAACAGAGATGCAGGTGATCGGTTGCCTGATCGGGATGGTTGGCATCTTTCTTCCGAGTGCCCTGCTGGTGCTGTTTTTCTTTCCCATCTGGAACAACCTGAAAAAATACGCTGCAGTCTACCGTTCAATGGAAGGAATAAATGCGGTGGTGGTGGGGATCATGCTGGCTTCCACTTTTTATATCATGAAAGATATTTCGATCACCGGCCTTAAAACCGTAAGCTTTATAAATATCGGTGTTATCGTGGGAACCTTTCTCCTGCTGAATTTTACGAAGATCGCGGCGCCGCTGATCGTATTGAGTTGCCTGCTGCTGGGCTATTTCTTCTGAAATTATTTTTTGTAATAACCGCCTTTTTCTATTTCCTCCAGTACTTTATCGGGTATCATATAGCGGACAGATTTTCCTTCTTTGATATACTCACGGAGTTGTGTAGCCGATAATTGAAGCAGTGGCGCATCGAGTATCTCCAGGTTGGCACCAGGAGTATTGATCGTTTCGAAACCCGGTCTTTTATATACATAGATCCTGTAGTTCTTTAGAATGACTTCATAGTTTTTCCATTTGGGGAGATTCTGGAAACTATCGCTGCCCATGATGATACAAAATTCATGTTCCGGGTATTTTTCGGCCAGGTAGGCAAGCGTGTTGCTGGTATAAGAGGGTTTGGGTAAACCAAATTCTATATCGGAGGCCTTTATCCGGTTATCATCTTCTGTTGCGAGACGAACCAGGTGAAGACGATGGTACTCATTCAAAAGAGTGGAGGATGTTTTGAGGGGATTTTGAGGGGAAACAACAAACCAGACCTTTTCAATATCGGTTTCATTGAGAAGATGGTTAGCAATAATAAGATGTGCTACATGGACAGGATTAAATGAGCCAAAATAGAGACCTATTTTCATTTAAATAGTTGATAATCAATTATTTATCTCGACAAGAATATGCTCTGCTTCATTTAAACGGAGGCTTAGGTGATAGCCCGAAACACTTACAGATATAGGATCACCAAGGGGGGCTACCTGCTCCATAAGGATTTTTTCTCCTGGCACACAACCCATTTCCATCAGTTTCAGAAAGATCTCGTTACTGTTGAACTCTTTGATCGTACCCTCCTGTCCTGGTTTCAATTCTGATAGCCTCACAATCATTTCTAGTATTATATATTACAAAACTACCCTTGTTAGTTTGCTTTTGTTTACGAATTTTGAAAATATGCCTATTTCTCCTTCAAAATCAAAAGTTTGCTTCTTTTTCCAGGCTGTGTCTACCTCCCTGAAAAACAGGACGGCGCTTAAAAAATTTATCCTGACAATCTTTAGAAAGGAAGGGAAACAGCCTGGTACCATTAATTATATCTTTTGCACTGATAAGGCCATACTGGATATCAACCGTCAATTCCTTCAACATGATTTCTACACCGATATTATCACATTTGATCTTTCTGAAGGTGGTTCGGCGTTGTCCGATATATATATAAGCGTAGACCGGGTAAAAGAAAATGCCCTTAAGCTGGGAATATCCAATAAGGAAGAACTTCATAGGGTAATTTTCCACGGAATTCTCCATCTCTGCGGCTACGGAGACAAAAACAAGAGGGATAAAGAAGAAATGAGGCTAAAAGAAGACTTTTATCTTTCTCTATACTTTAAATGACGTTCCACGTGGAATGGGATGATTGTTCCCTTATGTTTCATGTGAAATACAGCTTTACCTGATTTTTATCCAGTTCAGGCTTACCTTTGCAGACTTATGTTCCCAGAATACGATGTACTAGTAGTGGGTGCCGGCCATGCAGGTTGTGAGGCGGCAGCGGCAGCAGCAAATTTAGGTTCCCGGACTCTCCTTGTAACCATGAATATGCAGACTATTGCCCAAATGAGCTGTAATCCAGCTATGGGAGGGATCGCAAAAGGTCAGATTGTAAGGGAAATAGATGCAATGGGCGGGTATTCTGGTATTGTTACCGACCTGTCTACAATACAATTCAGGATGCTGAACAGAAGCAAAGGTCCTGCAATGTGGAGCCCAAGGGCACAAAACGACAGAGCGCTATTTTCCAGTAAATGGCGCGAAATGCTGGAGAAAACTCCCAATCTTGACTTTTACCAGGACATGGTCAAGGGTTTAATGATTAAAGACGGAAAATGTATTGGCGTGGTAACCGGCTTGGGGCATGAGATAAAAGCCAGTTCGGTGGTTCTAACCAATGGGACTTTCCTGAACGGTATAGTTCATATAGGCGAAAAGAATTTTGGTGGTGGAAGGATGGCAGAAAAAGCTTCTACCGGTATCACAGAACAATTAGTGCTGCTGGGATTTGAAAGTGACCGCCTGAAAACAGGAACCCCACCAAGGATTGATGGGCGAAGTCTTGATTATAGTAAAATGGAAGAGCAGCCTGGTGATGAGGAAGTTGTGGGTTTTTCCTTTTTGGATATTGAAAAACCTAAAACACAAAGAAGTTGCTGGATTACATATACCAGTCAGAAAGTACACGATATATTAAAGACCGGTTTTGACAGGAGCCCGATGTTTGCCGGAAGGATCGATGGTGTAGGTCCGAGGTACTGCCCAAGTATCGAGGACAAGATTAACCGCTTTGCGGAAAGAGAAAGACATCAACTCTTCATTGAACCGGAAGGATGGAACACGGTTGAGATTTATGTGAACGGTTTCTCTACTTCACTCCCGGAAGAAGTACAATACGAAGCTCTTCGTAGTATAGGTGGGTTTGAGAAAGCGAAAATGTTCCGGCCGGGTTATGCTATCGAATATGATTACTTCCCACCCACACAACTCAAGTATACACTTGAAACCAAATTGATTCAAAATCTATTCTTTGCAGGCCAGATCAATGGCACGACCGGTTATGAAGAGGCTGCCTGCCAGGGGTTGATGGCGGGCATCAATGCGCATCAAAAAACAAGGAACCTGGAACCCGTTGTATTAAAAAGAAGTGAAGCCTATATCGGGGTGCTCATCGATGACCTGATCAGCAAAGGCACGGACGAACCCTACCGGATGTTTACCTCGAGGGCAGAATTCAGGACCCTGTTACGCCAGGACAATGCGGACCTTCGATTGACAGAACTAAGTTACCGCCTGGGTCTTGCCTCACAAGAAAGAATGGACAAAGTGATTGAAAAAAGAAACCAGGTAGAAGAGATCAAGTCAATTCTAAAGAATCTTTCGATTGAGCCTGAAGAGATCAATGGTTATTTTAGTTCGATCAATTCCTCGCCTATCAGTGAAAAACAAAAAGCACAGAAAATATTATTGCGGCCGGATGTTGACCTGGATGAACTCGCAGAAGCTCTGCCCAAATTAAAAGATGCTTTAAAGTTTTTCGCAAAAGACGCTATCGAACAAGCATCCATACAGGTGAAATATGATGTGTATATAGAAAAAGAAAAAGACCTGGTACAAAAAATGTCGCAGCTGGAGGAATTAGAGATACCAGAAACCTTTGATTATAAAAAAATTGTATCCCTGGGTAATGAAGCCCGCGAAAAACTCTCCCGCATAAGGCCCCGGACCCTGGGCCAAGCGAGCCGAATCTCGGGAATTAACCCAAGTGATGTTCAGATATTGATGGTGTTCATGGGAAGATAATAACCTAACACCGCAAGGGTTTGTAGCTGGCCTCTACGAATGTTCTTCATTAGAGGACGGGTCTATAATACAGTATAAGGGAGTTTTTCAGGAAAGCTGTTTCAACCCTTTTTCTCTTATGGTAAGCGAGTTTGCGATTGGCCCGGAGATTTCACCACGGCAGGATGAAGATCCGCATTGGCATTGAAAGGGCTCCATGTTCTCATCAAGGAATTCCGCGTAATCAAGGGTTAGTTCTTCAGCTTTCTTTATATTATGAGTAGCCGTCACATTTAATCCATCAAATGCAGTATTGGGTTCGCAGCTATGATTTTGCGGAGCCCATTCGGAAGGATCTTCATCCCAGAGAATAAATAATTCTTCACTTACGGGGTAAGCATAGCGACGGAAATGCATTTTTTCCTCCTCGTTCCAGTTCTTTTCCACAAACCTTTTGGTAATAATGCGCTGTGACCTTCCCTCTCCTTTGAAAATGATCTCGCCCTTCCGGATATTGCGGCTGGCATAAATACCATAGCCTGCAATAGAGTTACCTTTCATCACATAAGGCTTCTTACTCCGCTGGTGACGGGCAATTCCTTCCTCAATGATATGTTGCAGGAACCCTGCCTTCCCGATTCCATCATATTTCAATACAAAATCGGCAGAGCCCTCATAGCCATCCGTATAAAAAACCGAACACGTAAAATTGATCTCCAGGAAATAGATTTCGTTCTTTTCATTTACACGGAAGTCCAGCCTGGCATATCCAACGCCGTTAAAACCATTGAATATTCTTTCTGTTGCACCCCTCAGTTGTTTGTCGAGTTGCTCATTATCGCAGGGAACATTACAGTCTGGATGAAGTTCAGAGGTTTTTAGCGCATAGGTCTTGAATTCTCTCCCTTCAGGGAACAAATATTCCACTGGTTTAAAAACAGTGCAGGTATGCCCGTCCGGGTTGGCAGCTACAAGTACCGTAAATTCTCTCCCGGCAATATATTCTTCTACCATCAATGGCCCATATTCTTCCAGGATGCTGATACATTTTTGCTGCAACTCAATTTTATTATGAACCAGCGAGTGTTCATCCACTCCCAGGCTATCGCCTGCTTTGGCAGGCTTGACAAATAAAGGAAATGTCAAATGGCTTACCGCTTCCTCTACATCATTCAGTTCATGGATGATTACATAGCCCGGGGTTTTTATCCCCTCACAATAAGCCAGGTATTTCATCAGTTCTTTGGGAGGATCGTACAGCTTAGTACTGGGTCCTGTGAACGGAAGATTTAAAATCTCGAGTGTATAAATAACATCTATTGAGGGTACTTCCCATTCCAGGTAACCTTCGCAGAGATTGACAAATACATCATACCCTTGCTTACCCAGCTCTTTAAGCTGTTTGTAGGTCGTTAGTTTATTGAGGAAAACATTGTGCACTTCGATCCCGGGAAGAAGGGCGGAGAGATTCCGCGGGGGGTCGTAGTTCTTATAGTCAACACCGGTAGTGGAATAATCTGGCTGGAGTACACAAATTTTCATGACACACTAAGGTAATAACAGAATATATATAAAGCGCTGGATAGTTATTTTACCGTAACGGTTTTTTTGGCTTTTGTCCTCTTTACTTTTTTCACAGGTGCCGTTCTTACGATACTTCTCCGTAAGGCATCTTTTAGGATTTCAGCGATGATCTCTGTAAATGATATTCCGGATACTTTTAATATGGCCCCGATAGAGGTATAGTCTTCGTCTTCGCTCAGGCCGCACTGGGCATTTGCTTCCAGCATATACAATTTCCCGGTGGATGCATCCTGGCGGATATCGATCCTTGTATAACCCTTTCCACCGCAAGCCCTGTAAGCATCAAGGCTTAATTGTTTGAGTTCGGGAATCAACTCGGGTTCAACAGGTCGGTATTCATAGAAATTTTCGTTCCCCGGCATCGGGGTCTCGTCCTCATAGATCTCCCACAGCCGGTCAAAAGAAAGGAATTTCTCAGCATCGGGAAGGGATTGATGAAACACCCGCTCAACGGGTTCATAAACTTTACAGTTACCGGGGTCATCTGAAGACCCGGTAATAAAAGTGGTAAACTCGGGGCCCGTAATGAATTGTTCTACAAATAATCCATCCACCAGCAAATTCCATCCATGGTAACCTTTATATATTTCTTCCACCCTGTTGGCCAGTTCTTCTTCCGTGTGCACTACGTTTTTTACAGAAACCCCCATACTACCTCCTGAAACGGCAGGCTTTATGATGACCGGGGTGCCCACTCTTTTGCAAATTCCTTTGATCGATCCTTTCTTTTCAGTGATCACCCGCCAGTTACCTGTCGGGACCCCCGCCTTATCAAAAGCCTTCTTCATCGGGATCTTGGACGTAGTAACATTATAGAAATGAGCATCGGAACCTGTATAGATCAATCCCTGTTTTTCCAGTTCATGAATAACGGATACTCCTGCTGTGCCATTTACTTCGTCACCATCACAGAGATTTAAAACAAGTGGTGTTTTACCATTGGCGCTCGCGGCTATCGAGCGGATGACAGTTTTATAATTATCCATTGTCACCGGTTGCCATTTCCAGGAAACTTTAAGCTCCTCGAATACCTTGGTATATTCCTTCAGGCTTTGGGTAAAGTCATAATAGTGCTGGATATTAGGGTCATCGGACTCCAGGTGGGGTGCCAGTACCCAGACGATATAGGGCTTTAATAAACGGGTGGCTTCAGCTATTTTCATACACTACGCGACTTTCTTCCTGGCCGGTCGTTTGGCCAGTTGTTGCTGGATAAAATCAGTCAGCTGGTATTTCGCCCGGGCATCCTTGGGGAGATATGCGGCACCTTTTATTTCTCCCAAACAACCGTTACTGCCGCAATAGCAGTTGAATGTTTGCGTCATCTTCCATTCTGTTGACGGGTAAAAGAATGTCATTTCTTCTTCTTCTTTTACTTCCCTTAAGGCTACCAGCTGCAGGGTGCTGGTATTAAAAAACACATTGGGGTCACAGCTGTGATTGATGTACTGGAGGAACTCGGGTTGCAGTGTAATGTGTTTGCTGAGACCTACCTGCACTGTGAGGTAAGTAGGTTCTGCCGATATCGTACCGGCAGAAAAATTAGCAATCACTTCACCGGGTTGATACGAACGAAGAGCAAATAATGCATTTTGTCCGTTTGATACTTTTTGTCGCCTTTCAGCAATTACATGATTGCTTACAGAGCGATAAGCGGGGGTAGTAAGTATATCCATAAATGGGTTAGGTAAGTATTCGAATAGAAAGATATATATATTGTTTAATCCAGCAAATTCATAATAGTTAAATGTGAATAATTAGTAAACAATGTTAACTACGATGATGAACAGGGGTAGCACGATTACCCATTTCTTTATCATCATTGTATCATTAAAAGTGCAAGGAACATTCGCCCGCTAATAGGTTATTTGTATAATAACCTTTATTTATCTGTATGCTGAATGGGACCGATAGCCGGGAACAACGATGTAGCAGGAGTGTTTTTAGCTGGTTATTTTTTCGTGCCCGATCCCAAGCGCTGCCATCACAAGCCGGATCTCCCCGAAGCTGATATCATTTCCCAGTTGTTGTTTGATGGAGGTAATAGATCCTTCTGTATAATTTTTAACCAGCGGTTCTATAAGGTCCCGTTTTTCCCTGCTTAGCAATTCATCAATTTTTATTTCCCCGCTTGCAATAAACCTGGCCAGGTGGGTTTCAATGGTTCCAATCGTCAGACTCCGGTCTTTAGCTATGTCCTGCGGGCTTTGCCCTTCTTTGAAGCGTTTTAATGTTTCGGCATGAGACCCTCCTTTCTTTTTAGAAGAACCGGTTGCCGGCTGTTTTCCCGGGGACAACTCATTCCTTTCTTTCTTTGGTAATTTTTCGTGGATACGCGAGGAAAGTCCATTGTCACCCGAATATTCAAGGATCAGATCCAGGAACTGTTGTCCATATTGCCGGATCCTGGCATCTCCAAATCCGCTGATCTTTCTTAGTTCGGTGAGTGTTTGGGGTAAAAAGCGGGTCATCTCGTCTATTGTATTGCTTCCTGCTACCAGGTAAATAGGGAGGTCTTTACGGGAACAAATAGTATCCCGGAGTTTTCTTAATTGCTGCTGGAGTGCTGGATGCGGGCTGTCTGTTCTTTTTTGTGACGCTCCTGCATAAGCATTGACAGCAAGAAAAGGGAGCATGAATTTTTGTTTGCGCCGGTGAAAGGCTTCTATATCAAATCCCTCTCCAAGCCCTTCAAACATAAATTTTTTCATCGCCAGCTGGGTAAAGACCTCTTTAATACTTTCATTGTACTCCTTTGCGTGAAGACGGCTATCTGTTATAACCGGGGATTGTTGAATGAACTGGATCAATTGACCGGTTTCCCTGGCAAAGTAACCGGCAGCAATCTTTATTCTTTCCTGTAATACCCGGCTCCCTTCCGTGGAATCCTGTTGTTTATATAAGGACTGTAGTTGTACCTGGAATTTTTTCGCTGTCTCCTGCAATATGGTCAGTTTACCCAGCAGCTCTTCCATCCAGGAAAATGATTCCGGGTTAAAGGAGGAGACATGTTCCATTAAATATTCAAATAATTCTTTACCGCTGCTGGTCGCGGGACCTAAGTCAAATGTTGCCAGCAAAGTTTCCTGCCGGTAATGCTGTTTCGCTATTGCCAGCTCTTGCTGCAGTTGCCCGCCGGAAGCGCTGTTTTTAGAAAAGGTAATAATTTTAGGGTCGCTGAAGAGGCGGGCGGATTGTACACGGGTCTGCAGAACCATTCCTTCCAGGGTGGTGCAACGACTAAGGGCGACATAGACCTGGCCGGGGGCAAAAGCTTCTCCTGCGTCAATAATTGCTTTTTCAAATGTTAATCCCTGGCTTTTGTGAATGGTGATAGCCCAGGCCAATCTTAAGGGGTATTGTGTAAAAGAACCGAGCGTATCCGATTCCAGTTGCCGCGTGGTCTTATTGAGCGTATAGCGGATATTTTCCCATTTTTCCTTTTGGACTTCAATTTCCTGCGATTCGTCGTTACATTGAACAAAAATTTTATCCGTTTCCAGTTTTGTGACCACCCCGATCTTCCCATTATAATATCTTTTTCCTTTGTCCGCAGCATCATTTCTCAGGAACATCACCTGGGAACCAACTTTAAGGCGAAGTAGCTCATCGGCTGGGTAGGCCCTGTCAGAAAACTCTTCGTGTACTTCTGCTTGATAAGAAAAAAGAGGGGATTCCAGCCCGGCCAGCTCCTTTGCGTTTATTTCATTGGCTTTATTATTATGCGTGGTTAAAATAATATAGCCATCCTGCCGGGTGCGACGGAATGTGGGTTGAAAGCGGCTCTCTAAAATGCTTCTTCCATAATCGTCGAGTTCATTGTTCCTGACCTGGTTGAGAAGCCGGATGAATTTTTCATCCTGTTGCCGGTATATTTTATTGAATTCAATATAAACCGGGGGCTGGTCTCTTAATACCTGGCTATCGAAAAAATATTCGCTGTTATAGTAGTCTGCTAATAAGTTCCATTCCTGCTCTTTTTTTACCGGCGGCAGTTGAAGCATATCACCGATAAAAAGGACCTGTACGCCTCCAAATCTTTCCAGCGGCCGTTGCCGGGTATGTCTTAGTACAGTATCAATGGCATCAAGTGTATCGCAACGCACCATACTTATTTCATCAATAACAAGCAGCTCCAGCTCCCGCAACAGTTTTTTCTTTTCGCTGTTGAAACGCAGGTGACTGAGCAGGCTGTGTTTATTAGAGACTTCCTGGTTATGGGAAGGGAAACCCGTGTTTTTTGTTTCGGGAAGAAAGGGCGCCAACGGTAATTGAAAGAAAGAGTGGATGGTAACACCGCCGGCATTGATGGCCGCCACCCCGGTTGGTGCCACGATCACCATTTGTTTGGGGCAGTTCTCCCGGGTATATTTCAGGAAAGTCGTTTTGCCCGTACCTGCTTTACCGGTAAGAAAAATATTCCTGTTGCTCTGGTTCACCAGCTGGATCGCCAGCTGAAACATTTCATTGTCTGTATCCGGAGTGAATGTTGTCACGATTTCTTTATCTTTTTAACTACGAATAGTATAGCCACAGATTACACGGATTAACACAGATTAAAAAACAAGTCGTTTGTGTTCAAGACTCTTCCTGCCAAAATTGATAATTAATCCAACCGCACACCCTGATGCCTTAAGATAATTAAGCGTTTGAGCAATGTGCCCGTCTGCAATTCCACCAGGGCTTGCTTTTATTTCAACAATTATATTACCAAACATAACAAAATCGGCAAAGTAACTATGGTCTAATTTGTTACTCTTATAATAGACCTTGAATTCCTTTTCCCTGGCTATCGGGATTGCTTTATTAAATGCCTCAATTTCAAGTGCGCCCTTGTATACTATTTCTGAAAACCCAAAACCAAGCTCCCTATGAACTTCCATACAAAGACCAATAATTTCGTAGGTTTCAGTTTCCTGGATAATTTTTTCCATACAACTATTTAAAGCCACAGATTATCGTTAATAACATCAAATAAAGCAGGGGCAAATCTGTGTTAATCCGTGTAATCTGTGGCTAATTCCTACGCTTCCGTGGTTTTTGTTCCAAGCATCAGCAATTCATTCACCTGGATCTCAGTGATGTATTTCTTGTTGCCCTCTTTATCATTATAGCTGCGGTTGATCAGTTTGCCCTCTATCGCCACTTCTTTTCCTTTAACCAGGAATTTTTCCACGATTTCGGCAACCTTACCCCAGGCTACGAGGTTATGCCACTGTGTTTCAGTTACTTTTTCGCCTTTGGCATTACGGTAACTCTCATTGGTGGCCACGCTGAAACGGGCCATCTTTTTACCGCTTTCCAATGTTTTAACCTCGGGGGCATTACCCAGGTTCCCGATCAATTGCACTTTGTTTTTTAATGCGTACATAATTGTAAATTTTGCTTGCCCGCCACAGCCTCCAAGCTGCTTCGGCTGCCAGGATGAAGGAGGGCAATGTTTTTAAAATTGTTTATTCAAATCAACCGGTGACGTCTGCCGGTTAACAACACAAAGATGATAGTGCTGGTAAGCGGGAGCCGGTTTTTACCCGTTTCTTCCCGAAACTAAACGTGTAAAAACGTTTGCACACGGTTAGTTTTACGCTAACTTACTTTCTGAAACCCTTACTATGACTGTATCGGAAACTAAAAACTGCCTGGCCTGCGATAAACCGCTGAAAGGTCGGGTGGACAAGAAATTCTGCGATGATTATTGCCGCAATAATTATAATAACCAGCAAAAAGCCAAAGGAAGCCACAGCAGCCTGGTTAGAAATATCAATAATGCATTGCTGAAAAACAGGAAAGTGCTCGAATCAATTTTACCGGTAGGAGAGGAAACGGCAAAGGCGAATAAGGAGAAACTGGCAAGGATGGGATTTCAATTCCACTACTTCACACATATCTATACGACGAAGACCGGCAAAACCTACTATTATTGTTATGATCATGGTTACCTGCCACTGGAGAATGACTGGTTCTTAATTGTAAGAAAGAAAGAGGAGCAGTAATCTCCTCTTTCAAATCGTTGTAAGCCTTACTCTTTTTTACCCCGACCGCTGAGAAGGGCTACCAGGATAATGATAAAAACCGCTCCCCCCACTATCCAAACCCATGGCTGCTGGTACCAGTTGCTGTTGTCTTTTCCAACATTGATATCAACATCCACTTTCTTGTCTGTCTGTGCAAGTGCCTGAAGCGTGAATAAAAAGAAAAGCCACATTCCCGACAACTTTAATAGTAATGATTTCATGTTTTATTGGTTTTGTTTATAGTAATATTTATTAATATCATGCCAAAGGGTTTCTTGCGGAATTATTCAGTCCGGGCGAGGAGAAAAACGCTAGGGGTGTAGAATTTCTTCCACCAAACAGGGTCTGCTGTTGAAATAACGCGGACTCTGTTACATTTGCAGCATGTTGAACCCGGTTATTTGTATTGGGGCTTCCTTCGTAGATGAACTCTTTCATGCCACGGATAAAATGATGCTGGCTACCACCAATGAAGCAACGGTAACCAAAACAGCAGGGGGTGTAAGCCGGAACATCTCTCACCAGCTGGCCCTGCTGGGGGTGCCGGTGCAATTGATCAGTGTGTTTGGGAATGACAGCGACGGAGACTGGCTGAAAAAGACCTGTTATGCTGCGGGAGTAAAGTTAGAGGCCTCCATTACCAAAGAAGGGCTTTCGGGAAAATACACCGGTGTATTGAATGTGGATGGCTCTTTGTTTACAGCCTTCTTAACCAATGCCGCCAATCATTTGATCACTCCCGGACATTTATCAAAAAATATCGAACTGCTTCGTACAGCATCCTACCTGCTGGCGGATGCCAATATCAATACCGATACTGCCGCCTGGTTGCTGGCCTTTAGCCGGGAAACGGGTATTCCCTTTGTGCTGGAGCCGGTTTCTGTTCCTCCCGCGAAGAAATACAAAGAAGCCAATCTCAAAGGTCTATACCTGATCACACCCAATGAAGATGAATTACCCGTGCTTTGTTCGGAGAATGCTTTTTTTACCCAACAGCAAATTGAAGAATTATTGGACAGGGGAGTGCAGCATATCTGGCTGCACAATGGCAAACATGGTTCAGCGCTTTATAACAAAGAAAAAGCGATCACGCTGCATGCACCGGTTATAGAAGTGGTGGACTGTACCGGGGCCGGTGATGGTTCCCTGTCGGGTTATATTCTCGGGAAACATTTGGGCAAAGACGATATTGATTGCCTGAAGCTGGCACATACTTTATCGGCTGAGATCCTGCAGGTAAATGGCGCCATAGCCACTCACCTGACCCAGGAGAAATTAACCGGCCTGGTAACCAAATACTATCCCAACTGATGCTTTCCTATTTGGAAATACAGCCCGCTATCAAAGAGGCCCTGGCAAATAATCAACCCGTTGTTGCGATGGAATCGACCATTATTTCACATGGCATGCCCTGGCCAAAAAACGTGGAAACAGCATTCGCGGTGGAAGAAGCAGTAAGGGCCAATGGCGCTATACCCGCTACAATCGCCATCTTCGATGGTAAATGTCATGTAGGATTGAGTAAAGAAGACCTGGAATATTTTGGCAAAGCCAGCAATGTATGGAAAGTGAGCCTGCGGGATATGCCCTATGTGATCAGTCAGCATCTTTATGGCGCTACAACCGTTGCCGCCACCATGCGTATTGCTTCGATGGCCGGTATTAAAATTTTTGTCACAGGTGGTATCGGAGGTGTGCATCGTGGCGGAGAAACAAGTATGGATATTTCGGCTGACCTGGAGGAAATGGCGCAAACATCAGTGGCGGTTCTGTCGGCCGGTGTAAAATCGATCCTTGATATCGGGCTGACCCTGGAATACCTGGAAACCAAAGGAATCCCTGTTATCACGTATGGACAGGATGAGTTCCCGAGTTTTTATTCCCGCAAAAGCGGATTCCGCTCCCCGCTATGCCTGGATAATGTTATAGATATTGCCGTCTTGTTAAAAGCAAAATGGGAGATGGGGTTAAGTGGTTCGGTGTTAATTGCCAATCCTGTTCCGCCTGAACAGGAGATTGACGCGGAAGAAATGGAAGTCTATATTAACCAGGCATTACAGGTTGCGAAAGAAAAAAACATTACCGGCAAAGAAGTGACCCCGTTTATATTACAACATATTTCTGATCATAGTAAAGGAGAAAGTCTGGAAACGAATATTGCGCTCATAAAAAATAATGCCCGGTTGGGAGCTGAACTGGCAAAAAGTTATGCTGGGTTAAAATAAGACTCCAGCATTGCCAGGATGAGCTGGGTTGTTCGGTATGATTCTTTTTCCTCTATTCCTTCACTTCCAGTGTTTCTTTTAGTCTCAGGTCTGCAGAAGAGGCTCCGATCATGATCCTGAACTCGCCCGGCTCAACAACCCATTCCATTTTGTTGTTCAGCATTGATAAAAGCTCCGGTGTAATTAAGAACCGGATCGTTTTTGACTCTCCTACTTTTAAATGGACCCGCTGGAAGCCTTTTAATTCTATTACGGGTCTTGCTACCGATGCCTGCAAGTCCCGGATATAAAGCTGTACCACTTCATCTCCGTCCCGCGTACCGGTATTCTTTAGAGTGAAAGAAACAGTTACTGAATCTGTTTTGCTGATCCCGCGTTTTTCAAATTTTAAATTATCGTATTCAAAGTTTGTATAGCTTAAGCCATAACCAAAAGGAAAAAGTGGCAGGCCTGATAAATTGTTATAATCATCCCCGCGGCCCGTTGGTTTGTGGTTATACACGAGTGGCAGCTGTCCTTCATGTTCCGGAAAACTAACAGGCAATCTTCCTGCAGGATTATAGCTACCGAATAATACATCGGCAATTGCATGACCGCCCTCTTCTCCGGGATACCATACATCCAAGATGGAAGCAGTATTTCCGATCCAGTTGTGCATGGTAATGGCACTGCCACCAACCAAGATGACAATAACAGGTTTGCCTGTTGCAGCAACGGCATTGATCAACTCTTCCTGGTGACCGGGTAGTGAAAGCAACGCCCTGTCCTGGAATTCTCCTTCAGTAATACCTGCTGTTATGATCGCAACACCTGATTGTTTAGCTATGGCCACCGCTTCCTTAATCTTCTTTTGCCAGTTGTTGGTGATGCCTTCGTTCCAGATAAGTTTTATACTGCCGTTACCATTGGGGTCAAAAAATTCAATGCGAATATCATATCGTTTCCCTTTCTCAAAATAATAGCGGGCTAACGTTCTTTTAAATGTTTGACTCTTCCAATTATCAATCGTAAGCCTGTTATTAATATATAGCCTGGCGCCATCGCTGGCTTCCAGGCCGATCTCAAAATTCCCGGTTACCGGGGCAATTAATTTACCGGTCCAGCGTACAGCATAAAAATCGGCGCTTAGTATAGGATCCGGCGCATACAGCGTCCAATGAAAATCGACAGTCGCGTCGATCCTCGCCAGGGCTGGTTTTCCTTTTAATGTTATGTTGTCAAAATATTCCGCCAGCAATCCCTCTTTTTCGCCAAAAACTAATTGTTTCGCCGGGACTACCCTATACTCTTCATTAGTCCTGTCACAGCCCGGGGCGAATAAGAGCTTTGTGTTTTTACCCATTTTTTCCCTAATCCCTTCGAGTATATTTATTTTATCTGCGCCGGGGCCGCTATAACCGCCCAGCCGGGCTTCTGTCGCATCTCCACCAATGACAGCGATCGAACGGGTGTTTTTTGAAAGCGGTAAACAATTATTTTCATTTTTCAGCAGGACAATAGATTCAAGCGAAGCCTGCTGTGCAAGTGCTTGATGCTTTCCATTGTCTTTGTCGATTACGATATAGGGATCGTCAAATAAACCCAGTTCAAATTTGGCCTTCAGCACTCTTGCTACGGCATCGTTTATCCGGTTGCTGTCAATGCTTCCGTTTAAAAAAGATTCAATAAATAACTTATGATGTTTGTACTCTGTTTGAAAGATCACATCCAGCCCATTACTGATGGCGTGTTGCCCGCTGGCAGCATAATTTTTTGCCGTGTTATGCAATACCACTTCACCCCCGACAGCGTTCGCATCAGAAATGACAAAGCCATCAAACCCCCATTCCTTTTTTAGCTTTTGCAGGAGCAGCCAGTTATTCGCAGAGGCAGCTGTTCCGTCAAGCGAATTATAAGCTGTCATCAGCGAGCGGGAGCCTCCTTTGTGCAAACAGTTCCTGAAGGGTGGAAAATAAATTTCTTCCAATACCCTTTCATTGAGATGTATGGGATAGCTGTCACGGCCACCATCACCAACATTGGCAATAAAATGTTTCGGCGTAGTGATGATGTTTTGTTTTTCAAAAGCTTTTACAAACGCTACTCCCATGGCGGATGAAAGAAAGGGGTCTTCACCATAGGTCTCTTCGGTTCTTCCCCAGCGAACATCCGCAGCAATATTAACTACAGGAGAAAGCACCTGGCGGATCCCGCGCAGCTTTGTTTCGGTGGCAATGGCATTGGCTATTTTGTTCATGAGTATCGTGTCCCAGGTAGCGGCGAGGCCAATAGCCTGCGGGAAAACAGTGGCGCCGTCTCTTACCAATCCATGCAGGGCTTCGTCAAAAAAAATAACCGGTATGCCCAGCCTTGTTTTTTCTATAAAGTATCGCTGGATATCATTTGTTTTCATGGCAAGTGTCGCTGCGCTTTCATTGCTGTTGTACTTCAGCAGTTGCCCGCCGGCATCACCGTGGGAAACAGTGCTCACCTGGAAACCAAAGAGTCCATTCTTATACTGAACTGAATCGGTTTTATCCAGGTCGCCCGGTATCATAAAGAGTTGCCAGAATTTTTCTTCGGGAGTCATCCTGCCTACAAGATCTTGAACCCGGTTGGTGATAGGTTGCGACCGGTCTTTGTAAATAACCGGGGGCTGGGCTAAAGCAATGCAGTAATTGCAGGAAAGAATGACCAGGAGAATATAACTGCTCTTAAACATGGGCTTGTCCTTGTTACATCAGGAAGAAGTAAAATAAAAAAACCCCGGGACAAACCGGGGTTTTTTTGTGGTGTGGGGCGGGATCGAACCGCCGACACAAGGATTTTCAGTCCTTTGCTCTACCGACTGAGCTACCGCACCATCCTGAAACACATCAACTCGGGTAAGTGGAAGCCTATCTTCGTTTTTGTGCTTCGGGGCTGCAAATATAAGTGGGAATTCACAAAAAATCCACATTAAAAGGCAGTTAGTTCAGGCTACATACCATACTCACTCAAAAACTTGATTCGCATGATCTTGAGCTGTTCCCAGTTGAAATTATATTCGGAAAGTTCTTCCTGGGCCACCTGTAAAGAAGAGGTCTCACAGGTCTTAAAGTATTCAATGATCTCGTCCTGGTCGTCCTCGTCCAGCATCTCGTCAATAGCATAATTAAGATTCAGTTTGGTTCCGCTGGCCGCAATCGTCTCCATCTCTTCCAGCATCTCATCCATTCTCCAGCCCTTGTTCTTGGCGATCGTTTCTAGAGAAACTTTTTTATCGGTATTCTGAATGATATACACTTTGCTCCCGCTTTTATTCACAACGCTCTTCATCACAAAATCATCCGGCCTTTCAATATTATTATCTTCTACATATTGCTTTATTAATTCAACGAACGGTTTGCCATATTTTATAGCCTTCCCCTTACTCACCCCCTGGCATTTTTCAAGCCCTTCCATTGTAATGGGATAAAACGTGGACATATCCTGTAATGATGATTCCAGGAAAATAACAAATGGGGGCAGGTTCTTTTTCTTCGCTTCTTTTTGCCGCATCTCCATCAGCATACTCATCAGCTTTTCATCCATAGCGGCGCCACCGGTTGTCTCCGGTCCTTCTTCATCATCTGCATTGGCATCATCGTACATTTTGTTGAGGACAATCTTGAATGATTTCGGTTTCTTTAAAAAAGCCTCCGCTTTCTTCGTGAACTTCAGCACACCATATTCTTCAATATCCTTTACCAGCAATCCTTCAAGTAATAATTGCCGGATCAGTGAATTCCAGAAAAGATTGTCCCTGTCGTTACCGCTTGCAAAAGCCTCCAGTGCGTCATGACGGAACATCTGTATCTGCGGTGTCAGCTTGCCGCTGATAATCTGCACCACGTAATCGGTAGCAAACCGCTCATCCAGCGCTTTGATCGCTTTTAATACGATACAAACTTCTTCTTTTGCCTCCACCCTTTCTTTAGGTTGTTTGCAGTTATCACACTGGCCGCAATTCTCTCTTTCATACTCTTCACCAAAATAACTCATCAGCACTTTGCGGCGGCATACGCCAGTTTCCGCGAATCCAACTGTTTCGTTAATCAGTTGAGCCCCCACTTCTCTTTCACTCAGCGGCTTGTCCCGCATCAGGTGTTCAAGCTTGCTGACATCCTTATGTGAATAGTAAAGAACGCATTTACCTTCCAGGCCATCGCGACCGGCACGACCGGTTTCCTGGTAGTAATTTTCTATGGACTTGGGAATATTATAATGGATCACAAAGCGGATATCGGGTTTATCGATACCCATACCAAAAGCAATGGTAGCACAGATCACCTGTACGTCTTCCCCGAGGAAAAGATCCTGTCGTTCCGCTCTCAGTTTACTGTCCAGTCCTGCATGATAAGCCACCGCTTTAATACCGTTGGCATTTAAAATATCGGCTAGTTCTTCTGTTGTTTTCCTGTTCAGTGTATAAATGATCCCGCTTTTTGTCTTCATGCTTTTGATAAAGCGGACAATATTTTCATCGGTCTGTGCTTTTTTTATTTTGGGCAGCACTTCATAATAAAGATTGGCGCGGTTGAAAGAGGAAATAAAAATATTGGGCTTTCGCAGGTCGAGGTTCTTTACAATATCGCTCTGTACTTTGGGGGTTGCTGTGGCGGTTAAAGCAATCACCGGCACATCCGGGTTTATCTGGATCATCATTTCCCGGAGCCGGCGGTATTCCGGACGGAAATCGTGTCCCCATTCCGAGATACAATGCGCTTCGTCGACGGCGAAAAAAGAAACTTTCAGGTCGGAAAAAAATTCAAGATTCTCCTGCTTGGTCAGCGTTTCAGGAGCTACATATAACATCTTCGTTTTCCCGCTGAGCAGGTCATCGTGTACTTCTTTTATTTCTTTTTTATTCAACGTGGAGTTCAGGAAGTGTGCCACTTCATCGTTACTGCTGTAGCCTCTTACCAAATCTACCTGGTTCTTCATCAGTGCGATCAGTGGAGAAACGATAATAGCAACTCCTTCACTTACCATGGCGGGAAGCTGGTAACAAAGGCTCTTTCCACCACCGGTCGGCATAATGACAAACGTATCATGACCGGCCATTAATGATTCAATTGCTTTTTCCTGTGTTCCTTTGAAGGCTGAAAACCCGAAATATTCCTGCAGCTCCTTGTGAAGATCAAATCTTTTTTTTACAGGACTTGTTTTTACGGTTTTTTTTGCTGCTGGTTTTTTTGCTGTTGATGTTCCCATTACGCTGTTATTTCCACTACCCGGCAAATTGCCGGCTACTTAATGCTGATTTATTTAAGATACTCATTTTTGCCCGATCAGGGCGGCCGTGTAAATAGATTTTTTACACAGGACGAACAATAATCGGGTAAATAAGTGTTTTTTCTGAGTTAAAGACCGGGGTGTCAGCGGGTCATATAAAACTAACCAGGCGGGCGCTCCTGTCGCACATCTCTTTCATTCATTTGGCAAGGGCGGCAAATTTACAATTGTTTTCTTATTGACCCGGCCCTAAAGCGTTAAAATTGAGCCCCGACGATTGCATAACCGGCACTTCCTTTCAAATCCTCTAAATTTGCGGCTCTTATTCGCCTGAGTCTTAATGGGGGCGAACAACATTATGTCTATTTCGATCAAACAAGTCGCCACCAGGGTCATCCGGTCCGAAGCAGAATCAATTGCCGGTCTTGCTTCTTTTATAAATGATGATTTTGAAAAAGCAGTTCGCCTTATTGCCGAAAGCAAAGGCCGTATCGTTGTAAGCGGGATCGGGAAAAGTGCAGTGATCGCACAAAAAATCGTTGCTACATTTAATTCTACGGGAACTCCTTCGATCTTCATGCACGCAGCAGATGCTATTCATGGCGACCTGGGTATGGTGCAACAGGAAGATGTTGTTATCATCATCAGCAAAAGCGGAGAAAGCCCGGAGATAAAAGTATTGGTCCCATTGATCCGGAATTTTGGAAACCCTCTGATCGGTATCGTTGGCAACCTGGAATCTTATCTTGCGAAAAACGTTACCGTCATTTTGAATACTACAGTCGAACAGGAAGCCTGTCCGAATAACCTTGCTCCGACGACCAGTACCACCGCACAACTCGTAATGGGAGATGCGCTGGCGGTTTGTTTGATGGAACTGAAAGGATTCCAGTCTGATGATTTTGCCAAATTTCACCCCGGTGGTATGCTGGGCAAAAAATTATACCTGCGGGTGGCCGATCTTTATGCCGGCAACGAAAAGCCAAAAGTGCTGGCGGACCAGTCGCTCACTGAAGTGATTGTGGAGATGACAGCCAAAAGACTCGGAATTACCGCAGTGGTGGATGCCGGCAATACGTTGCTGGGTATCATCACCGATGGTGACCTGCGAAGGATGCTGGAGAAAAATGTAGCCATTGATAAAGTAAAAGCCGGCGATATCATGACGATAAACCCAAAAACGATCGGCCCGGAAGAACTGGCGGTAGATGCACTGGACCTCTTAAGGAAAAAGGAGATATCACAACTTGCAGTTGTGGATGGAGGAAAGTACCTGGGGGTGGTACATTTGCACGATTTAATCCGGGAAGGATTGATATAAAGAAGCGTTGATCATTGAACATTACATATTGCGTATTTTAAAATAATCAATACAATGTTCAATTTTCAGGGACGGAAAAAGTAAAGATTTTTTTCAACACTCGTAAAAAGCAAGTCTTCTTCGGGGGATTTAGGGCATGAATAAACACCACTACGTTGCGATAATGGCAGGAGGCATCGGGAGCCGCTTCTGGCCGATGAGCCGGGCCGATTTTCCGAAACAATTCCTGGATATACTGGGTACAGGAAAGACCTTGATCCAGCAAACCTTTGAACGGTACAGCAAAGTGGTCCCGAAAGACAATATCTATATTGTGACCGCTGCTGAATATGTTCCGATTGTAAAGAAACAATTACCTGATATACCAGCCGAGAATATCCTGGCGGAACCTTCCCGGAAAAACACCGCACCCTGTATTGCTTATATCGCGTTTAAATTATTAAAAAAAGATCCCAAGGCCCTGATGATCGCCGCCCCGGCGGATAATCTTATCATGGAAACGGATGAATTTATAAAAACATCCAAAAAAGCGCTTGATTTTGTTGATCATATCAATGCGCTGGTAACAATCGGTGTCAAACCCACTTATCCTAATACGGGTTACGGTTATATACAGCATGAAACCAAAGAAGCGGCGCCGGGTGTTTACAAGGTGAGGACCTTTACCGAAAAACCAAACGTTGACCTGGCTAAAACATTTATCAGCAGCGGCGACTTTTTATGGAATGCCGGCATTTTTACCTGGAAGGTCGCGACGATTCTTTCGGCTTTTGAAAAACACCTCCCGGAAGTCTATGATGTGTTTGCCGCTGAAAAAGATAAATTCAATACGCCTGAGGAGACAGCCGCTATTGAAAGTATTTACCCGCAATGCACCAATATTTCTGTTGATTTCGGGGTCATGGAAAAGGCGGATAATGTATACCTGATCCCGGCATCTTTTGGCTGGAGCGACCTGGGTACCTGGATGAGCGCCTGGGAAAACAAGGATAAGGATTATTTTGGCAATGCCGTGGTAGGCAAACATGTTATGGTCGTCGATGCCAACAATTGCATGATACATGTACCGGACAATAAACTCGTGATGCTCCAGGGTCTTAAGGATTATATTGTAGTCGACACCAGGGATGTCCTCCTTATCTGCAAAAAAGATATGGAGCAGGAAATAAAAGAATACGTGGCGGAAGTAAAAAGAAACAAAGGCGAAAAATATTTGTAACCCTATGCTGCAAAAACTCCGCACGGTCATTTACCATGTTACCGATCTTCCCGCGGCCAAAGAATGGTATATCAAAGCAACGGGGAAAGAGCCTTATTTCGATGAGCCCTTTTATGTTGGATTCGATATCAATGGTTTTGAACTCGGGCTTGACCCATCAATGAATAATATATCGGCAGGAAATCATACGGAATCATACTGGGCGGTGGAAAGCGCTAAGGCCGCAGTGGAAAAATTTACTGCCCTTGGCGCCACGCTGGTCCAGGATGTAACTAATGTTGGCGGTACTATTCATGTCGCGATTGTCGCCGACCCTTTTGGTAACCATATCGGGTTCATTGAAGGCGCGTGATGGTTAAAAACCCGGGATTATTCCGGAAAGTACCGGTGATTATTCTCCTCCCTTCTTTACTTTTAGCAAATAAACCAGGATATGCCTTCTTTTCCCTTTCATAATATTCTCTTTTTGGATATAGAAACCGTTCCCCGGTATGCTGCTTATAACGAAATGCCCGAAGGTTGGAAAAAATTATGGGATGCAAAATCAACGACCTTGCTGAAACAGCATGAAGGCCAGACCCATGAAACACTTTATCCCCGCGCCGGCATCTACGCCGAATTTGGGCAGATCATTTGTATCAGCTGCGGCGTGCTGCAGGGTAGCGGTGAGCAAAGAAAAATGATCCTGAAAAGTTTTGCGGGAGAAGATGAAAAACTGATGCTGCAGGGGTTCTGCGGGATGCTGAATAAATGGGCTGCCGGCGAACCCAGGCCCCTCTGTGCCCACAACGGGAAAGAATTTGATTTCCCTTATCTCTGCCGCCGCCTCATTGTGAACGGGCTGCCTGTTCCTTCCATCCTGGATATCGCCGGGAAAAAACCCTGGGAAGTCAATCATCTTGACACCCTTGAACTTTGGAAATTCGGGGACTTTAAAAGTTATACATCATTAAGTTTGCTGGCGCATACATTGGGTATACCCACACCAAAAGATGATATAGACGGAAGCATGGTATGGGAAGTGTACTGGAAAGAAAAGAACCTGGAGCGGATCGTTACTTATTGCCAGAAAGATGTGATCACCGTAGCACAGGTGTTATTAAGAATGGGCAATGAGCCGCTGATCAGGGAAGAAAATATTGAAATTAAAAGCTAAGAGTTTAAAAAAGGTAAAAGAGGCAGGGAGTAGTAAGCTTAACTTTGATGTATCTCTTTATCTCTTTTCCTTCCTTTAATCTCTTAGCTAATGCAAAGAACAAACTACTCCTCCGGCGCCAAATGGGAAGATATCGTTGGGTATAGCCGGGCCGTGAAGATCGGGAACATCGTTGAAGTGACGGGCACTGTAGCAGTAGATGAGCATAATAATCCCGTTGCCAAAGGTGACGCGTATGGCCAGACACGTTTTATCCTCCAGAAGATTGAAGCTGTTTTAGAAAAAGCGGGCGCCTCGTTAAAAGATGTCGTAAGGACAAGGATGTTTGTCACGGATATTTCCCGCTGGGAAGAATATGGTAAAGCACATGGTGAATTTTTCTCCGTTATTAAGCCCTGCACTTCTATGATCGAAGTAAAAGGGTTGATAGCACCTGAATATTTAATAGAAATTGAGGCCACGGCTATCCTTGGCGACTTTACATGAATATTGAAACGCTTCGTGAATATTGCCTATCTAAACCCGGGGCGGAAGAAACGCTTCCTTTCGGGCCCGATACCCTTGTCTACAAAGTGGGTGGCAAAGCCTTCCTGCTTACGGGTCTTACTAATGAACAACTCCGCTTCAATGTAAAATGCGACCCCGACAAGGCGGTCGAACTCCGGGAAGAGTTTTCCTGCGTGTTGCCCGGTTACCATATGAATAAAAAACACTGGAATACCATTGTTGTAGATGGTACTGTTTCTAACAGTCAGCTAAGGGAATGGATCGACCACTCTTATGACCTGGTAGCAGGCGGGTTGCCAAAGAAAAAGAAATAGTGGTTTTTAAGATTATTTTGGGGCCTTCCCGGGCAATACCCATTATGGATTCAAGTATTTTCGTCCCTTAAAACATTTTCATGAAAATAGTTTCCCTCGCGGCATTTGCGCTTTTGATCAGTCTTTCTTGTTTTTCCCAGACCTCCTACAAGCTAACCTGGGGAGAAGAAATGAAATTGAAAAAGGGGACAGCCGATCTTGATATTATGGCCGCCGACAATACCGGGCTTTACTTTACTGAAAAAAGAAAGGCCAAAACGATGTTCTCCATCGGTGCGCCTCCTTCTGCGTACAAGTTGTATAAAATGGACCAGAATTTCGGGGAAGTTTTTGACAAAGAATATAAAAAAGAATTGAAGGGGCTCGATTTCCAGAGCTTCCAGGCGCTCGGCAATGACCTTTTCCTTTTTTCGACAGATTACCAAAGAAAAGAGCGGCTTTTTAAAGTATTTGGTGCGAAGATCGACAAGAACAGCGGTGATCTCCTGGGTGATTTTCGTGAGCTCGGCAGTTATGAACTGGAAAGCAAACGGGATGACTATGATATGAAAGTATCCCCGATCCATAATGGGAATGCCTTCCTGATGGTCAGCAATATTTCCGGTAGTGACAGGGTTTCTCTGGGAGTTTGCCTCCTTGATAAGAGTCTTAAAAAAATAAGCAACACCGTCATCAATCTTTCTTTTGATCCTGACCTGTACCAGCTCCAGGATGTACAATACACAAAAAATAACAAGATCATCCTGCTGGGAAAAGAATACGAGGAAGCGCAAATAGGCAAAAAGAAGAAAAAGCGCCTGGTGTTCAAACAATTCGTGATGGCTATATATAATACCACAGGTGAAAAAGAAAAAGATGTAGTAATGGATGCCGACGACCGTTATATCATCAGCGGGAAACTGATCGAGCAGTCCACCGGGGAATTATTACTGGCGGGCTTTTACAGCAATGCTGCTAAAAAAGATGATCTTAACGGGTTCTTCATCAATAAAGTAGATCCGGAAAAGGGGGTCCTGTTGCTGAGTTCTTTCAAGGATATTAATTCAGGGATGCTGGGGAAGAGTTACGAGGATGCGGCTGATGAAGACGATGAAAGTAAAGAAAGTAAAAAGCTGGCGCAAAAAGCCAAAGACGATGACGAGGAAGAAGATTTCCCCAACAGCTTTATCATAAAATCAATAGATATCAATCCTGCAGACAATTCTATTATTATTACCAGCGAGGTATCCAAATACTCATATTATTCTTACGTCAACTCTACTTATAATTCGTCTACCCGTACCTGGACAAGAACCACTACGTTTGTTCATCGCTTTACCAACCAGGATATCCTGGTGATCAATGCGGACCAGGGCGGAAATATCAAATGGTTGAATGCGCTGCCCAAATCACAACTGGAGGAGATCCGCACAACCAGCAATAGTTATGGCACCTGGGCGAGCCTTGAATATGACCGCAGCGGTTATTTTGCCGCTGCCGGTGGTATGCCCTATTATTCTTCTTATAAAAGTCTTATTCATAATAATAGCCTCGTGTTGTTGCTGAATGACCATACCAGCAATAATGTAAACCCCGGGTACGGTGACCGGGTAAAAACAGTTTCTAATTTCCGCAAGCGGAGCAATATCTATGGCGTTTCCATCGACCTGGCCAGCGGGAAGATGACAAGGAAGATCATTGCAAGCAATAACGACGAAACGATACTTATGCCCCGTCATGCTTTTGTGATAAACAACCAGGTTGTTGTTCCCTCCTGGCGCCAGCACCTGATGGCAAAAACAGAATTAAAGTTTGCGAAGATTTTTGTGAAGTAGGTTATTAATTGCAGAACTTAGCGCAGCTTCTTATTTATAAGAGGCTGTTTTTTTATAGTTAAAACAACCCTGTTTTGCATATCCAATCAAAGCTGCCCAATGCCGGTACGACCATCTTTGCTGTAATGAGCGGGCTGGCAAACGAGCATAAGGCCGTTAACCTGGGGCAGGGGTTTCCTGATTTTCCTATGAGCAGTGAATTGACCGCATTGGTGGACCAGGCTATGCGAAAGGGTTTCAATCAATATGCCCCGATGCCGGGATGGATGCCGCTAAGAGAATCTATCGCCGCAAAAGTTGAATTCCTTTATCAAACAAAAATCAACCCCGATACCGAAATCACGATCACACCTGGCGGTACTTATGCGATCTATTCAGCCTTTACAACGATCCTGCAACCCGATGATGAAGTGATCGTTTTTGAACCAGCGTATGACAGTTATATCCCGAATATAGAGATCAATGGGGCCAAAGCGGTTAGCATTCATCTCGTTTACCCAGAATATCATATTGACTGGATAGCGGTAAAAAATGCGGTGACGGATAAAACAAAAGCGATCATCATCAATTCCCCGCACAATCCCACCGGCTCCGTGATCAGTGAAAAAGATATACAGGAACTCCGGGAAATAGTGTCGGGGACAAATATTTTTATCATCAGCGACGAAGTATATGAACACCTGATCTTTGATAATATTCCCCACCAGAGCATTCTTCGTTACCCCGATCTCCTGCAAAGAAGTTTTGTTTGTTTCTCTTTCGGGAAGGTTTATAACTGCACCGGGTGGAAACTCGGTTACTGTATTGCTCCTGCAGAACTGACCAAAGAGTTCAGGAAGGTGCACCAGTTCAATGCCTTTGCCTGTCACACTCCTAGCCAGGTGGCGCTGGCGGAATTTTTAAAGAACAAGGATGCTTATTTATCACTTTCGGAAATGATGCAGGAAAAAAGAGACTTATTCAAAAACCTGATGCAACAAACAAGGTTTACGCTGCAGGATTCTTTTGGCAGTTATTTTATTTGTGGAACCTACGAAAAGATAAGTGATGAGGGAGATAAAGATTTTGCGATCCGCCTGACCAAAGAAGCCGGTGTAGCCACGATCCCCGTTTCTACTTTTTATCAAACCGGGAAAGATGATAAAGTCCTGCGGTTTTGTTTTTCAAAAAAAGTGGAGACACTGGAAGCGGCTGTGGAAAAACTAACCGGCGTATAGTTTTGTACCGCCCAGCGTTTTACCGGGGAATGTTTTGAGCGGTTCGGCAAGGCAGCTATTTTATGAAAATCGACAACAGATACAGGGGGATTTTTTTTATGGTGCTGGCTGCTCTTGGTTTCTCACTGATGGGGGGAGCGGCAAAATTATTAAAAGGAAGTTTCGGGGCGGGACAACTGGTATTCTGGAGAAATGCAGTGGGGCTTGTCGTATTGATCGCGGGTTTTATCATCAAGCCCCCGGTGAACAAAGGTGGTAAATTTCATTTGCTCCTCTTCCGGGGTATGATGGGAACAACAGCCTTGTATACTTTATTATACTGTATACTGCATATTCCATTAGGGACCGCGATGACTTATAATCTCACATCAGCCTTATTCATTGCCGTTTTTTCTTTTTTATTGTTCCGGGAATACCATGGGAGGATCGTCCTGCTTGCCGTCTTGCTCGGTTTCTACGGCATGTTATTGATATACAGGCCAGCCATGCATTTCCCCTGGTATTATCATGCTGCTGGATTGCTTTCGGGAATTACCTCTGCGTTGGCATATATAACCGTAAATCGTTTGGCAGGGCATTATGATTCCAGGATCATCGTGCTTTCTTTTATCGGTACCGGTGTTCTTGTACCGGTCGTCTTTATGCTTATCCGCTATATTGGCCATATTCCTCCCGATGATGTATTCTTTATCAACTGGCGCTGGCCGGTGGGGATCGAATGGTTTTATACCCTTTGGCTGGGACTGGCAGCACTGTTCGGGCAGTATTTCGTTACTAAGGCCTATGGATCTGATAAGGCAGGGATTGTTTCTGCCATCGGTTACGCTAATATTGTTTTCTCCGTTTTTATCGGCATGGCGCTTGGCGATGCCTTCCCGGATTCAATGTCTTTATCCGGCATTCTTTGTATTATCTTATCCGGTGTCATTATCTCCCTTGTAAAACGAAGGAAAACAACAGCCTGACCTTTTTTAAAAATAAGTTGCCTGGAATTTGGAAAGTCGTATTCTATTATCGTATATTTGCGATATAAGATTAAGATAATGGCATTTCACAAAAAAGAAGAGTTTACACAGAAAGAGCAGGACCTGGCCAATTTTGCCAAAGCCATGGCGCACCCGGCACGCATTGCCATTCTCAAAGTACTCGCCCAGCGTAATGAATGCATTTGCGGCGAAATAGTAGACCTGCTCCCCCTGGCACAAAGCACCGTTTCGCAGCATTTAAAGGAATTAAAAAATGCCGGGTTGATCACCGGTACGGTTGACGGGCCAAAAAGTTGTTATTGTATCAACTGGAAAGCTTTTGAAAAATTCAACGGCGAATTCAATTTTCTTTTTACCAACCTGAAAATAAAGAATGAAAAAGCCTGTTGCTAAAACGTCTCTTATTGTTTAACATAAAAAGTAAAGCCATGAACACAAACACAATGCAGCTCAATGACCCCGGTCCTTCAACTTCAACCCAGGATGGTGGTTGTTGTGGCGGAGTAGCCGATTGGGGTTGCTGCTAAAAACAAAAAGAGTCCCGCCATGGCGGGACTCTTTACCTTTACTTAGATGCCGAAAAAAATCCTTTTTGTTTGCATAGAAAACAGCAACAGGTCCCAGATAAGCCAGGCTTTTGCCAAAATACTGGGTGGTGCTACCGTCAAAGCGTATAGCGCAGGCTCCCGGCCCTCAGGGAGGATTAATCAAAAAGCGATCCTTGCCATGAAAGAAGTGGGTTATGATCTTAAAACACATCGTTCCAAATCGCTTGACCAGGTTAAAGAATATGGCCCTTTTGATGCCGTGGTGACGATGGGTTGCGGCGATGCCTGTCCCTGGATGCCGGCCACACAATTCATTGACTGGGATATCCCGGATCCCAAAGAAATGGATGAAGATGAGTTCCGGAAAGTACGGGACCTGATCAAAGAAAAAGTAACCAGCTTGCTGGCTACCCTCTAATGAACTTTACCTGATCCTCTACCTGGCAATGATAATATTCCCCGTTTCTACAAGCCCTAACCTTAATTTCTTCAGTCCCGATGAAACCTCCTGGTAAACATTAGCGAAATAAGAAGGCAGCCCTTCTGCTGTATGCTGAATCGAGGTTCGCATTTCAAAATGTAAATGAGGGAAAAATGAACTGCCGGATACCCCGATCTGTGCTATTTCCTGCAGGGCCTTCACAGGATCACCCAATTTTACTTTGATGCTGTTCTGTTTCAGGTGACCATAGATACTCACCACCCCGTCGCCATGCTGTATAGCGATGCAATTACCATATAGTTCAAGAGGATTTGTGGCTATACCCGGTATATTGAAAGTCTTATCGTCTTTATGATCGTTGGATAAATAGATCACCTTGCCTGCCCCAATCGAATACACCGGTTTACCATAACCCGTGTATTGCTCATCCTTTGTTCCATCCCCTTCAAAATGTTTATCCTCTTTATCAAGCAGTACAAAGTCATAAGCATATCTCATGAAATTAGCGCTTATCCCCAGGGCTTTGATCGGTTTAAATTCATAGTCAAACCTGCGGTGATGGGAATAGAGATCATGCCCGTCATAAATCAAAACCTTCCCTTTTAAAGGAAACAGGAATTGTTGTTGTTGCAAATAGGACTTTGGAAAAACCTCGATGCCCTGTTTTATTTCTTCCCCGTTGTTTTTTGTAAAGGTCCATTGATAAACAAGCTTTGATAAGGTTATGGTGGATGCAAACTCTGCAAAGGGATTAAACATCAACTGCGATGATGGCCCGTTAAAAGTTCTGTTAGGGATAACAAGGATACCAGGGGCCGTTCCATTCTCATCCAAAAAACGGGATAGTTCCAGTTTGTTATTCCTGTCATATACCGACAGTTCAAGCTTTGTAACCCGTGCTGTGTCAGTATAGCTATAGGTAACCAAAAAATCGAAATTCAGGGATTGCTTATCCTCCCCGGTTTCAATTAATATCTTTTCCGGGCGGGCAAGAATCGAAATGGTTTCCTGCGCATTTCCTTTAACGGTGCCTGAGAACAGCAGTAAAAAAAGGAAGTAATTTTTTTTCATGCGTTTGTTTATACTTGGCTGGGATGATTGTTAGGGTGCGTTATAACCCAGCGGCCTTACTGATCTCCAGCATACGGTCCATGGGTTTCTTTGCAGCAAGCCGCAATTCTTCCTCCATATCAATCGCAGGCGTTTCGTATTCCATGCAGAGGTATAATTTTTCTAAAGTATTGCGCTTCATATGGGGGCAATCGTTACAGGCACAGCTGTTATTCGGGGGTGCCGGAATAAATGTCTTGCCTGGTGAGGCCTTCATCATCTGGTGAAGGATGCCTGTTTCTGTTGCTACGATATATTCCTGCGATGGATCTACCTGGGTATATTTCAATAAGCCGGTGGTGGAGCCGATATAGTCCGCTATACGAAGGATAGGATCCTCGCATTCCGGGTGTGCGATCAGTTTTGCCTGCGGGTGTCTTACTTTTAGTTTCGTGATGCGCTCCAGGCTGAATATCTCGTGTACCATACAAGCCCCGTTCCACAACAACATTTCCCGGCCGGTCACTTTGTTGATATAAGCCCCTAGATTTTTATCCGGTGCAAAAATGATCTTTTGGTCTTTGGGAAAACTTTCCACAATGATCTTTGCGTTACTGCTGGTACAGATCACATCGCTCAATGCTTTAATCCCCGCGCTGCAGTTGATATAGCTCACCACGACATGACCAGGGTTTTGTTCTTTGAATTTTTTGAATAAGCCGGGAGGACAGCTGTCACTGAGTGAACAGCCTGCTTTGAGGTCAGGAATAACAACTTTTTTCGAAGGATTCAGGATCTTGGCCGTTTCCGCCATGAAATGCACGCCTGCAAAAACGATCATATCAGCCTTTGTCTTCTCTGCCTGTTGGGCCAGTCCCAGGCTATCCCCGATATAATCTGCAACGTCCTGGATATCCGGCTCCTGGTAGTAGTGCGCGAGGACGATCGCATTTTTTTCTTTTTTCAACCGTTCGATACCGGCAAACAAATCCAGTTCCGGGTCAAGGTCGATATCCAGGAACCCTTTTCGCTCAACTTCAATTTTTGCTTTTTCCAGTACTGATTCGTTGTTCATCGCCGATCTTTTTTTCGATTCAGCAATATTCCACTAACCCCGGCAATTTTTCAAAACAAAATTTTTCAAACCCTGTATTAATACAATAATAGTATTAATATATTTTTATAAAAAAGAGTTTATTATTATTACAGCTGTGGATTAGTGGACAATTAATTTTACAAAATTACCGGATTAAAGTAATACACACCCGGAACAAGGTAATCCACATAAAGTTTTATGGATCCCGGTGTATTCCGGGCTGATGTCCACAAGGATGTGCGAAAAAAGAAGGGAACAACTTACCAATGCTTTTTTTAAAAACACCTGTTAATAAGACAGGGATAAATCGTTGAATTTTTACTAAACGCGCTGCTTTTTTATAGCTGCACTATTTTGCTTCCAATCACCCTGTTCCATATCCACGTTTCACAGGGGGATATGCACATAATTTCTTACAGGTTAACAGACGGCTGGGGAGAAAAAACTGGTCGGCTCATCCAGGAATGAACTGTTTTGAAAGGTTTCATTATCGAAACCTGGATTGAGAAAAGGAATTATCGATAAAACGAACGACTAGTTTTTAAAAACCGGTAAATAGTTACGGCAAAATGGCCAGGGATGGGGAGCATTTTTTAGTACAATAAACCATAGCTATAGCAAACCCGGTAGGGCTCATTTTCAAGTCCCGGTGAGCGACTGGAATAAAACGGCCGATGGAAACTGGCACCGCCCCTCAAAAAAGCCTTTAAAACGGGCATTTTATGGAGCTTTTCCACCATTTTTCCCCTATTTTTGCCATCCTTTTTAAACAAGGCACACTATGTCTATTATTCAAACTATCAGGGATAAAGGAGCGAAGATCTCTGTGATGCTGATCGCATTGGCACTGATTGGATTTATCTTAACCGACTATTTTTCCGGTAAAGGAAGAGCGTCTGGTGCTGGCGGAAGAGGATCTGTAGGTCGTGTGAACGGAACCAGTGTTGGTTTTGAAGAATTCAGCAAAAAGGTTGACCAGGCAGAAGAAACCATGAAGCAGCAGGGTTATCCTAACAGCCCCGCGCTCCGGCAGCAGGCAATGGACCAGGCCTGGAACCAGGAGATTGCCAGCATTATACTCACGGATGAATTTGACAAGCTTGGTCTTGATGTTGGTAAAAAAGAACTCGGCGATATTTTATATGGCCCTAACGCCCCCGATGATCTGAAAAAACAATTCACCGACGAAAAAACAGGGCAATTCAACCCGGTTGCGGCCAAATCGGCTGTTGACCAGTTGCTGAAGAAAAAAGCAAAAACACCGGAAGAACAGGCACAGAAAGATAACTTCAACAGTTATGTCACCCAGCTGGAATTGAACCGTAAAGAACAAAAGTATGTTTCCCTGGTAAGTGTCAGTTCTAATTTTCCCCGCTGGTATATTGAAAAATACAATGGCGATAACAGCCAGATGGCTAAAATCTCCATGGTAAGGGAAGTGTATACCAGTATCCCAGACAGCAGTGTTACCATCAGCGAAAAAGAAATTACCGATTATATCAGCAAACACAAGGACGATTACAAGCAGGAAGAGAGCCGCAGTATCAATTTTGTTTCCTTCAACGCTTCTCCTTCTGCAGCCGACAGCCTGGATACAAAAACCAAGCTGCTTGCCTTAAAGCCAGCTTTTGACAGCACAAACAATCTCCGTCAGTTTCTTGCTGGCGAAGGCACTACCAATTTTTATGATGGCTATATCAATGGTAAAACAATCCAGATTGGGCTGAAAGATTCTATTTTCAAAACACCTGTGGGTTCGATTTATGGACCTTACCTTGATGGCGGAAGCTATGTACTGGCCAAAATGTTAGGGACCAGGCAGATGCCCGATACGGTAAAAGCCCGACATATCCTTATTGCTACCTCGCAACGCGATCCCCAAAGCGGGCAAACGTACCAGACAAGGGATACGGTTTCAGCAAAGAAATTAATAGACAGCATACAAACTGCTATTCGCAACGGGTCAAATTTTGATTCTCTTTGCGTTAAACTTTCCGAAGACCCCGGAAGCAAAGACAAAGGTGGTGTATACGAGAGCGTAACTTCCGGGCAAATGACAGAGCCGTTTAACGATTTTCTTTTCCTGAATCCTGCCGGAACAAAAGGGGTAGTAAAAACAGATTTCGGCTATCACTATATCGAGATCATTTCACAAAAGGGAGGAGGCGCCGGTTATAAGATCGCTTATTTGCCGAAAGAGATTACGGCCAGCTCAGAAACTGATAATAACGCGTTGAATATGGCAAACCAGTTTGCCGGTGACAGCAGGGATCAAAAATCATTTGACGAGACCTTTGAAAAGACGCTCAAGCCAAAAGGTCTTGTAAAAGGAAATGCTACCGGGATAACGCCTATTGGTGCAGAAGTACGCGGCGTTGGTTTTTCAAGAAGTTTTGTAAAGAATATTTATTCGGCCAGCCTGGGCGAAGTGCTGAAGCCGGAACGCATTGATGATAAATACGTAGTAGCTGTGGTGACGGATATTCTTAAAGAAGGAACCCAGTCGGCAACTGTGGCAGGGCCTTTGGTCGAACAGTTATTGAAAACGAAGAAAAAAGCGGAAATGCTGAAACAAAAGCTGGGAAAAGTAACAACTCTTGAAGCAGCAGCAGCAGCATGGGGCAATAAACAAATTGAAACAGTGGATAGCCTCCGCATGACCGGTAAAGGAACTATTACAACGATGAACTATGAGCCAAAAGTAAGTGGCGCTGTATTTAACCCTGCCAACAAAGGCAAGATCGTCCCGGAAGCAATCGAAGGCATCAACGGTGTGTATGTAGTAAGGGTCGAGAATGTATCCGTTACCCCGCTGACGAATGCTAATGTGGCTGATATCCGCAAACAGTTCTACTCCCAGTCAAAGCAATTTATAGAAAACCCCCAGGGCCCGGGTTACCCGGCCAACGCATTGAAAAATGCCGCCACGATTAAAGATAACCGGGCAGATAAATTTTAACCAGCCGCAAGGCTGCGCCAAAACTAACCACGATCCCGTTCCGCCTGTGCAGGACGGGATTTTGTTTTCTGATATCGCAACAATACAGCAAAGGAGTTTGTTATTTTTGTAGTTGCCGGCCGCGTTTAATCGAAAGGCACAAAGGCTACGATGGACAAACCTTTTATCAATAAAGTTTCGGAAAGCGGGATCGTAACACTCGACCTGGAAACCTACTATCCTCGGGAGGGAACAGCGATATTCGACCTGAAGGAGCATTTGTTCATGGGCATGATCTTAAAAGAAAAAGATTTCCGCGAGGCCCTTAAAAATCTTGACTGGTCTGTTTACCAGGATAAAAATGTAGCACTGACCTGTTCTGCCGATGCGATCATACCCGTCTGGGCATGGATGCTGGTGGCTACTTACCTCCAACCGGTGGCCAAAGAAATTGTTATGGGCGATGAAAAGGAATTGCACCGGTCCCTTTTCCTGAAAAATATCGCGGCGATCGACGTAAACGAATTCAATGATAAGCGCGTAGTGATAAAGGGCTGCGGAGAAACACCAATCGGGGACTATGTATATATGGAGATCACCAAATTACTCCGGCCGGTTGCGAAAAGCATTATGTATGGGGAGCCTTGTAGTACGGTACCGGTGTATAAGAAAAGACCATAGTCCATAGACCATTGTCCATTGTTTAATCGAGGCGGCAATGGTCAATCAGCTATCGACCCGTTAAAACCATCCCCGTTTCCGGAAAGCGATCAGCATGCCGATGGGGATCAGCAGCATCAGGCCTACGGCCGTATAAAAGCCCCACTGCTGGTGAAGAAAATTTACATTAGCATCAAAGTTCATCCCAAAAATACCACCGATCACAGTAGCGGGCGCCAGCAGGCAGGTAACGATCGCCATTACCTTCATCACTTCGTTCATTTTCAGGTTGACATTATTTACATGCAGGTCCTGTAAACTAACCATAACATCACGGTAGTTCTCACTCAGATCCGTGGCCTGGATGATATGGTCATATACATCCTTAAAATACTTGGCGTGCCTGTCTTCCAGCAAAGGGCTCTCACTGCGTAAAAAACCATTCACCACTTCTCTTACCGGCGAAAAATTCCTTTTCAGCACGATCAGTTCCTTACGCAACTGCGTGATATTGGCCAGCGCTTTGGGATTATTAGCGCGGGCGACTTCTTCCTCCAACTGTTCTATACGGTCTCCCAGCTTTTCCATGACAACAAAATAATGGTCTACGATCAGGTCAAGCAGGGAATAACACAGGTAATCAGCACCCCGTTGCCTGATCTTGCTGCTGGGGGTCTTTAGTTTCTCCCGCAGGGAATTAAAAACATCCCGGTGAGCGTCTTCCTGGAAACTGATCACTACGTCTTTGGCCAGGACGATACTTATTTGCTCCTGCTCCACCGCATGTATCTCTTCATTATAATAAAGCATATTAAGCAGGCAGAAAATACTATTCTCCGCTTCATCCAGTTTTGGCCGCTGGTTGATGCTGAGAATATCTTCAATAATCAGGGGGTGGATATCAAAATGCGCGCAAATCGATTCCACGTCCGCTTTCCGCAGGCCATCTATATTTATCCAGGTGGTACGGCCACTTGTCTTATACATAAAGCACCCGCTGATCCCCGATAATTTTTTTTCTTCAACAGTGTCGGCATTGTAATCATAGATACTCACTTTCACCTCTTTGGCCTCCTCCCGGTGCGGGATGATAGTGGGATTGACCGACAGGATCTCCTTGGTACGCTTGTGCGAAAAGAGATTGGGCAGGTAGAGGTATTTCAGGTATTTATCCGGTCTGAGTTTTTCCAGGTTCATAATTGTGAAAGTTAGGAAAAGAATCCCAGTCGGGTAAACCCTCAAAAGCTTTCCCGGTCATAAAGCCTTAAAAAGTAGCTATGAAAATAAAAACATTGATCATCGCCCTGTTATGTATGCTGAGTATTTCTCAACTGCAGGCGCAGCACGTGAGTGTAAGATTGAATTTTCCCGGAGGGGTTCGTGCTGGACATGGCCCATCGCCTTATGCCGGCGCTATCTGGATCGGGCCTGAGTGGCAATGGCGGAGCGGAACTTATGTAGCTGTTCCGGGGTATTGGGCAAAGCCCCAGCGTCACCGGGCGATCTGGGTGCCAGGGTACTGGAAGTATAGCCGTTATGGATATAGGTGGGTGCCGGGCTATTGGAGGTAGAATGATCCGAAACGAACTGGGCGTTTGTAGATAGTTTGTATCCCGGATACTATTGCAGCGGTTGGTGAAGGCGGTCAAAGTTTTTCATACAGCGCCCGCAATTTCTCCCTCGTCATAATCTTCTCCCAATCCTTACCGAGGGCATTCTCCCAAAGCGGCTTCATCCCCATCGAGACATTGATCATCTTATCAAAATCGGCTTCGCTTAATCCCTTGCAGATGCCTTTCGGAATTTCAATTTTATTTTTTTCCACCATGTACTTAAACTCCTTAACACCCTCGGGATAATATTCTTCGAGATGATCCATTACGATACAATTCCCGATACCATGTTTGGTGCCCAGCAAATAACTGAGACCATAACTAACAGCATGTGCCACGCCCACCTGTGAATAGGCAATACTCATACCACCGGCATACGAGGCCATCATCAGCTTGTCATCGCAATCATCGTCCCAGCTGTCTTTATTGACAAACACATCGCGGCAAAGTTGTAAAGCTTTTTCTCCATAGCTTTTACTGAATTCGTTCAGGTAGGTTCCCTCAAGACTTTCTATACAATGGATATAGCAATCCATGCCCGTATAAAAACGCTGGTTGGCAGGAGCGTTTGCTGTCAGTTCCGGATCAAGGATGATCTGGTCAAAAGGCGTGAAGTCGGAATTCATCCCCAGTTTTTTTTCCGGGCCCGTCAATACAGTTGTCCTCGACACTTCGGCACCCGTTCCGCTAAGCGTTGGGATACCTGCTTTATAAACACCGGGATTTTTTACCAGGTCCCAGCCCTGGTAATCGGCTGAAGAGCCGGGATTGTTCATCATCAGCGATACTGCTTTTGCGAGATCCATTGTAGAACCGCCGCCGATACCGATTACCCCGCTCAGCATTCCAAACTCATCCTTTAATTGCCGCGCTAATTTGTCTACATAAGTGGTTTTGGGTTCATAAGTGACATCCACAAAAATGACCTTATCGTTTTCCCGTACAGGTATGCGGTTGACGAGGGGCCGGCCTTCAAAAAAATGATCGACGAGGAAAACCATCGGCTTTCCTTCTTTACGTTGCGGGGCAAGGATTTCGTCCAGCTGGTTAAAAGAACCACGACCATACACCACGTAGCCGACCATTTTAAAATTGCGGAAAGCCATAGAGGAAATTTGGCAACGAAATTACAGGAATGAGGCCACAGATTACACGGATTAACACGGATTAGATTCCTGCAGTATGACCTTTTCTTTGTATTAATGTGTGACAAGGATAAAAGAGTGCAGATGCACTCAATCTGTGTTAATCCGTGTAATCTGTGGTTAATAATTTCTTAGTGGCCAGTCCTCATAACAATTTGGAAGCTCTTTCGAGGTCTTCGGGAGTATCAATCTCAACACCCATATAATCCACCACGACCATCCGCAGGGGGATACCGTTTTCCAGGTAACGAAGGCATTCGATCTTTTCAGTGGCTTCAAGAATGGATACAGGCCACCCTGTGAAATCCATCAATGCTTTTTTGCGGAACGCATAGACACCGATATGTTCGTAATAAACCGCGGGAGTATTTTTAACTCTTGGATAGGGAATAACGCTGCGACTGAAGAAAAGTGAATTCATTTTCTTATCCACCGTCACTTTCACAAAATTAGGATCCGTAATATCGCCAGGGTCGGTAATGACCTGCATTAATGAGGCAACCTGTACGGAGGAATCTTCAAACTGCTGTAATAGTTTTTGCAGCGGTTCTTTTTTTACAAAAGGAGTATCTCCCTGTACGTTGATGATAATATCCGCGTCCATACCCGCGGCGGCTTCCGCGATACGGTCACTGCCACTTTCATGTTCATGCTGGCTCATGATACAATTTCCACCGGCGGCAGTTATTTCCGTATAAATTATATCACTGTCTGTTACGACAACCACTTCATCAAACAAACCCGTAGCCTGGGTCGCATCATAGGTGTGCCGGATAACAGGCTTACCACCCAGCAATTGCATCAGCTTCCCCGGGAAACGGGTGGCGGCATACCTGGCAGGGATCATGGCGATCTTCTTCATGTTTCAAAAATAACTCCCGGCTCATGAAATGACGGCCGGGCACCTGTTTGATAGTATTAAAATTGTAAATCCGCCACTACCCGTCCAGTTTCTGGAAAGGCTTTTTCAGGAGACTGATCACGTCTTCATCTTTTTCATCGGGGTAATAGCGATCAAGTCCATAACGAATATTTTTGGTATCTAATTTCGTGAATGTACCCAGGAGCCGGTCCCAGAATGAAAAAACAGCGCCATAATTGCTGTCCGTATAAGGTTGTTTCCAGTGATGATGCACTTTGTGCATATTGGGCGAGATCAGGATATAGCTCAACGCTTTGTCAAGCCCCCGGGGCATATTGATATTGGCATGTGTGAAGGCGGTGGAAAGAACCACAAGGGTTTGGTAGATCATCACACTGTACATAGGCGCCCCGGAAATAAAAATAAACAGGATAAAAAAAAGACCCCTTAACAGGCTGTCTCCCGGGTGATGACGAAGCCCTGTCGTTACATCTACATTGGTATCGCTGTGATGGATAAGGTGAAAACGCCAGAGCAAGGAGACTTTGTGCATCACAATGTGCACCAGCCAACTGCTGAAATCGAGGGCCAGCACACCGATCACAATAGTCAACAGGGTGCCGGAATTAAACCAGTATACCAGTCCAAACCTGTTATGCAGGCACCAGTCGGAAAGCCAGATGATCAGGATAGCCAGCAAGGTGTGAATGACAAGGTGGATCACGGTAAAAATAAAATTCACTCCAGCGTGCCGGAGTTTGTTCTTTTTATAACTTAACGGGAGAAGCGGAATGGCGCCTTCAATGATCCAGAAAAGAAGCAACCCACCGACAAGAATGGCCATTCTCTCCAGCGGGCGTTGTTCTAATGTTTGGAAATGCTCAAGAATATCCTTCCACATAATTCAGCGTAAAAGTTACGAAGGAAAAACAGGATTATTCGTCATGCATAAAAATTAACCAGTTTACTACAGAAATGCAGAGAACAATGACAGCAGTAACGACGATTATTTTTCCATGTTTTCGGCTTTCGGAGGCATACGAATAGACCCTGCTTCCATTGGGAAGCACTTTCTTATTATAAGCGAGCAGACTTCCTGTAAGAAGAGAAAGAACAAACCCATAAGGGGATAATGCGAAACCAACCTTTAAAAAAAGAGACAGGATACTTGCAGCCGTTAAAAGATATCCCATGGTAAGCATTGCCCAATCATCTTTTTCGGGTTGTGCAAGTTCACCGAGCCTGTTTTCTTTCAGGCGATTTATGGTAACAGTGTCGATCGGGCGCCCGCGGTCGATCAGGATTTGTAACGCCAGCTGGTAATCAAGTGGTCCCCATTCATCACGCTTCGCAATGATTTCAAACAATTCGGAATCCGAAAAGCTAAAGAGGTAGTAGTCCTTATCAATCGTGCCAATTACTTTTTTATAGTAGTCACCCAGGGCATCATTGGCTTTTTCAAAATCAGCGGAAGCCATTTTTATTGAGAAAGTCCGGTTAGCGGCACCACCGATATAATTTGAATCCAGGAGCGTTCCTACGCTGTCTACCCGGTGATCAATACCCGCTTTTACAAGTTCTTCCGCAAAATCTTCCGCGGCTTCTTTGTCAGGAAACTGGCGAAAAACAAGAAACTCTTCTGTCATATGTTTTTTTAACGACCATACTCATCACCATAATCCTCCGCGTATTTTTCATAGCGTTTGATAATGACGATGTTTTTCTTTTCAATATCAGTTAAAAACCCCTTGATGTCCGTCGTATTGGGTACATACCAGTCTTCGTTCTCAAATTGCTGGCGAAGGGTTTTTTTCTTAAAACAAAACCCATGACGGGCAAAAATTTCATTACGCATAAATTCCAATTCGCTCTTTGGCAGGTTTTCCACATCGTCTGCCCTTAATAAACGCCGGGAAGCTTCCGGCCAGGAGCCTACGCTATCCCTGTACTCGAATTTTTTTCTTTGTAACCTGTAGGCTTTTCCAAAAGGCCGTTCCTTGTCATTGGCTTTCCAGAAACCCTTTACGAGGTCAAGGCTGTCCTTATTAATGAAAAAAGTGAAAACGCCATCGTCTTTGTCATCACCGGGTTCTTTGGCAACCACGCTATAGACGCCACTATTCTCTGTAAATGTTCCCGCAAAAGGACGGTCATTGCCGCCAACGATACTCCGGCCAAGGATGGAATCGCCTTCGGCCTTCGTGATCAGGAGGGTAATCTTATTATCTCCAAAAGCGCCGACAAAGGACCCGAGCAGGTTCTCCATCCACTTTACCTGTGGGGGCATTTCCTTCGTGGCTTCAGCGGTCCGCGTGGTATCCGTTGTCTTTTCGGTTTCGGTACTGCTTTTTTTATTACTGTTGCAGGCAAGGAACAAAGAGGCGAGCAGCAAACAGGAGAAGAATTTTCTCATAGCGAAAGTTTTAAATTTGTGGAGGATGATGGTTTAATATGTCTTTAAATTTAGCATAAATTCTTACACGCACAAATATTTGGAATACAGGCCTCTTGCTCACGCTGGCTTTTTTTTGCTGGCTGATGGCCTCCATTACCATGACCTATATTCCTTATAATACAGACGTGGGTTTTCTTCGCATCAAACAACAGTATATTAGTATCGATCATTGGCGAACCGCTTTTTTTATACATGTCTATGCCAGTATGTGGGTATTGTTTGCCGGGTTTACCCAGTTTTCAAAACAGCTGTTAAAGAAAAGACCCCGCCTGCACCGCCTCCTTGGATATATCTATGTTACGGATGTGTTGCTGATTACGGGTCCCGCCGGGTTGGTAATGGGGTTTTATGCCAACGGTGGGATTTTTTCAAGAATCGCCTTTGTTGCCCTTGCCGTTTTATGGATCTTTTTTACGGTAACGGCCCTGGTCAAAGCCAGGCAAAAGAATTTCAGGGCTCACCGGAAATTTATGATCCGTAGTTATGCGCTTACCTTATCCGCTTTGACATTAAGAGCCTGGAAATATGCCATTACCAACAGTGTTGAATTACCGCCGATGGATGTGTACAGGGTCGTAGCCTGGTTGGGCTGGGTGGGAAATCTCCTGTTTGCTGAATGGTTAATCTGGCGTACAAAAAGAAAGAAGATTAGTATCAGACCAGTACTTGAAAATTGATCATTGAGTGTTGTGTATTGAGCAATAAACAAAAAACAACAAACAAAAAACTCAATTAATACTACTGGTTCAGCATCAGGGGCATTACCAACATCAGCAGTTCTTCATTCTCATCCTGGTCAGAAGGCTTGATGATCCCCGCTTTAGTAGGGGTTGACAATTCCATATTGATCTCAGCGCTATCGGAAGCGCTGAGCATTTCGATCAGGAACCTTGCATTGAAAGCGATCATCAGGTCTTCGCCGTTGTACTGGCATTTCATCCGCTCATTTCCCTCAAAACTGAAATCTACATCCTGTGCGGCCAGTTGTAATTCGCTGCCGCTGATATTGAGGGCCACCTGGTTGGTACTTTTATTACTAAACACACTGACACGGCGAAGGGCACTCTGGAAATCATTTTTATTAACAGTAAGGCGATAAGGATTGTCGGTTGGTATCACCACTTTATAATCCGGGAAACGGGCATCGATCAGGCGGCAGCTCATCTGCGTGGTGCCGTGTTTTACAAATAAGTGGTTGCTATTATAGCTTACGGTGATCTCATCTTCAGAAGAAGGGATCGCAGTCTTTAAGAGGTTCAGTGGCTTCCGCGGGGCGATAAAAGAATCTGCCTTGGGGCATTTCACATCGGTTCTTTTATAGCGGACCAGCCGGTGCGCATCAGTTGCCACACACTGGAGTCCTTTTTTATCGAGTTCAAAGAAAACACCGGTCATCGCGGGGCGGAGGTCATCATTACTGGTGGCAAAAAGCGTTTTCGAGATCGCAGTTACCAGGGCTGACGCCGTCATCGTAAAGGATGTGGTATCGTCGGCTGCGGGTTCTTTAGGAAAATTGTCTGGGTTTTCACCCATTACTTTGTATTTCCCGTTATCACTGGTTATTTCAATACCGAAATTTTTATCGATTGTAAAAGTCAACGGCTGGTCCGGGAGATTTTTTAAAGAATCCATCAGGATCTTCGCGGGGATACAAACTTTCCCGCTGTCCTTGGCTTCAATATCCAGCTGCACCCTCATCACCGTTTCCAGGTCAGTAGCTACCACCGTCAGCTTGTTTTTTTCTACTTCAAACAAAAAATCTTCAAGGATCGGCAATACCGTATTGGCATTGATCACACCGGCGATATGCTGTAACTGTTTCAGCAAAGAAGAGGAAGAGGCAATGAACTTCATCTGTATGTTTTTTATTGTTCTGAAATATCGGTAAAAAAATTACGATCAGCGGACAAAGGAAACAAAAATCTTACCCTTATTTCATTGGTAGTTGGTAGGAGGCGAAACTACTGATTTTTGCTTTACAGCCAACACTTTAGGAATAAGACCAGAATGACTGATCCCCGTTTACCGTGAACGGGTAAAGGGAAGGGGGCGGGTTCAAAAACCAGTCTTTCCCCGTCTTGTTCCTTGTACCTTCTTTAGTATCTTGCTTTTGTTCAAAAACAAATCATGCTGGACAAGCTTTTTAATTGGGGAAAGAAAAAAGAGGATCCGCCACCCGGACCGGGGATCCCTTTTGGCCGGTATTCTGATAATAATAAACCAGTGGCCAAGGTGAATCGCTGGACCGAGGCGGATAATTTATTCAAAGAAAAAAAATACCCGGAGAGCCTTGATGCTTTTTTTGAATACCTCCGGGATGATTCGACCCAGAACGTGGTCTACGAACGCAATGGTGCCGAAGGACGTTTCCAGGTTTACCAGGGATCCAAAATCGTCCGGGGAAATTTCAACAAGGAGCTGTTAACGGCGGAAGTAACACTGGCACGTATGCCACAGCCCAGTGTGCCGGTTATGCGCCGCCTGCTGGAAATGAATTTTAATTTATACTATAGTCGCTTTGCGCTGGACAACGACCGGCTTTGCATGAGTTTTGACAGCGATATAGCAACTGCCAGCCCGAGTAAATTATATTACGGACTGAAAGAACTGTCGACCAAGGCGGACAAACAGGATGACCTGCTGGTACAGGATTTTACCTCCCTGGAATTCACGGATGGCGATCATATCATGGCTATCCCGGACGCCGAAAAAGAAGTGAAATATGAATTCCTCCAAAAATGGATCAGTGAAACCCTGGATACAATTGCAGGCCTGGATACCGATAAGTTTTCAGGAGGGATCGCTTATATGTTGCTGGCCCTGATTTACCGGATCGATTATTTAATCACACCCGAGGGGAAGTTGCTGAATGACCTTGAAAAGATCACGGGGATCTATTTTAAAAAAGATGAACGGCCGGTTGTTGAGAAGAACCGTGATATGGCCGTGGAATTTAAAAAAATGCAAACCCTGCCGAAAGAGGAGATCTTCAAGTACCTGTTCCGGTCACGGTATACATTTGCGATCGTGGCGCCACAGCAGTACAAAGCGATCGCGGATTCGATCCACGGGGCCAACCAGAACATGACCTGGTACAGGGATAATGGTCACCCTTTTATTGCCGGGAAGATCAGTGAATACGGGATTGCATATTGCCAGTACTCCTATAGCCTGCCGCGGGCGATCACCGAACTGGTCCACTTGTATATGATGGTGAACTATCCTGGTTATTTTACGGCGCTGGGATCGAGGGTCGCTTATTATGACCCGGCAAAAAACCAGTTTACCCAGCAGGCAATCGTTGACAGGATCCGGGAGATACAGGTAAGCTGGAGAGAAAAATATCCCCATATGGATTTTAAAACGCAGAACCTGCGTTTTGATAGCCTTGTGAATTTTAACCTGGCATTTACCAACGAGGTGGAGTTTTTAAATATGGAAGCAAAATAGAAAGGTTTATAGTTTATTGTTTTTGGTTTTTAGTTAAACCCGACAGCGGGAAGCCTCAATACCAATAGGGACACTTCGATTTAAAGAACAATAAACCAAAGACCAGAAACCAGAAACCGAAAATAGTTTATTGTTTTTGGTTTTTAGTTAAACCCGACAGCAGAAAATTTCGAAATCGTTAAGGACGGTTTGATTTAAAGAACCAGAAACCGAAGACCATAAACCTGAAACCGAAAATAGTTTATTGTTTTTTGTTTGTAGTTAAACCCGACAGCAGGAAATTCGAAATCGTTAAGGACAGTTCGGTTTAAAGAACAATAAACAATAAACCAAAGACCATAAACATTTCACATGGATGCACAGCAGATCATAGAACAATACCAAAAGGCGATTATACAGATTGCGACGGCAGGGGGCACGGGGACCGGGTTTTATGTAAAGGAATTTGACCTGATCGTCACCAACGATCATGTGGTGGGGGACAATTCAGAGGTCACCATTGCGGGGAAAGCCTTTGACAAAGCCCTGTCGAGAGTGTGGTATACAGACCGTAAACATGACCTGGCCTTCCTGGAAGCGCCGAAGAACATTGAATTGCCGGAGATACGGCTGGGCCAATATGAGAAAATGAAAGACGGCGATTCTGTAGTGGCGATCGGGCATCCTTATGGATTAAACTATACGGCGACCCAGGGAGTGATCTCAAAAGTGGATCGTATCCGCGAAGGATTAAAATTCATACAGATCGACGCGGCGATCAATCCTGGTAATAGCGGAGGGCCCCTGGTGAATACAGATGGAGAAGTTATCGGGGTCAATTCATTTATCATCCGGGGCGGTGATAACCTCGGGTTTGCTTTACCGGTGAACTATTTACGGGAAGCGCTGCAGTTATATTTTCCGAATAAGGGGAATGCCTGCACGCGCTGTTTTAGCTGCGGTTACCTGGTAACGACTGCCAATATTGATTCCGGAAAGTATTGTCCCAGTTGCGGAACAGAGGTCAGGCTGCCGGAAATGCCGGAAAAAGAAGCGGAAGCTGTCGGTGCCGCCAAAAAGATAGAAGAGATACTGCGGGAGCTGGGCAAGGATGTAAAACTCGCCCGCGAAGGAATGAATGCATGGACTGTAAAAGCAGGTTCGGCAAAGATCAAGATCACCTATAATGCCGAGAATTTTTTTATTGCAGGTGATGCCTATCTCTGCCAGATGCCTTCCGATGCCACGAAGATCAAACCACTTTACCAGTACTTATTGCAGGAAAACTTCCGGGTAAACGGGCTGGTGCTAAGCTGTGTTAAGCAAAATATTGTGCTAAGTTGTATTATGTACGACCTGGATATGACAAAAGAAACCGGGGCGGCCTCTTTCCGTAATCTTTTCCGGCAGGCAGACCATTATGATGATTTTTTAAAAACGGAATACAGCTGCACAGCCCGGCTGGAGGAGTAGCTTATCGACCATGCTCTACAAAAAATCACTTACCAGAGAACAGGCGCTTCAGAAACTAAAGCATTACTGTGCTTACCAGGAGCGTTGTCACAGCGAAGTAAAGGATAAGCTTTACCAGCTCGGTGTTTGGAAAAAAGACCACGACGAGCTCATGGCCACCCTCATTGAAGAGGGTTACCTGAACGAAGAGCGGTTCGCGATTGCTTTCGCCGGCGGAAGATTCCGGATCAAACAATGGGGAAGGGTAAAGATCAGGTATGAGCTGAAGCAGAAACAGGTAAGTGAGTATTCTATTAAAAAAGCGCTGAAGCAGATCGACGAAGCGGAATACGGTAAAACGCTGAAGAAACTGGCTACCGAAAAATATGCATCGCTGAAAGGAGAACAGTACCTGGTAAGAAAAAAGAAGACGATGGATTATTTGATCGGGAAGGGGTTTGAGATGGAGCTGGTGAGGGCGGTGGTGGAGAAAGGGTAATGCGTCAAGCCCCATGTTGTGAGGAGTTATTTCGTTTTGTAAGGAACATTCTTTGCTTTTAGGTAGGTAATAATTGCACTGGCGTCTTTGTTTTTTGCTCTAAAATAAAGAAAAGGTGGATACTCGGGATTGTTGTGAAATAACCTGATACCACATCCAGAAAAAGTTGAATAATTAGTCTGAGTATAACCCGTGAAATCTGAATATTTCAGTACTATTTTGTCAGGGAAATTCTTGTAAGTACCAATCATAAATGGAATGTTCCCAGCCCATCTAAACAATCTAAGTATAACCCGAGGAATAAATTGGACACTTAAGACAAGTTTGTTATCATACAGTTCAATTTTTCCGAACGGTCTAGTTGCCTGAAAAGCTCTAAAAAAGTTTTTGCCGATATAAATGCCACCTGATGCAACAACAGCTGGGCATTCAAGATTGTCCAAGGTAGATAGATTTGATTAATGATTGCACACAAAGTTAGGGCTTTGCGTTTGGCGGGGCCTTTCTTTCCCGGCGAGTCTCCTCCGAATGAAACCTGCAATAGCGGTACCCGGAAAAGGGACTCGCGGATTAAGAATCAAGTGCCTGCGCCCGATAAAACTACAAGCCACTACCAACTAGTCCCTCCGGTGATTTTTTTGATAATTCGCCGAAACTGTTGGAGGAGACTCGTTGGAAAAGAATACTTATGTTACCGCTTCGGCTTTTGGCCAGATGATTTGTACAGCTTAAAATAAATGGCATATGAAATTTATAATGGAATCGGTTGCAGGACAGTTTTTTCCCATTTAGCATATCTTTTTTTCAAACGATTAAAAATAGCTCCTTGTTTTTCTTTAAGGTCATTTTTCTCACCCGGGTCACCAAGTAAGTCAAATAGATATTCTCCTTTTTCATCTTGCAGGTATTTCCATTTTCCATCTCTTATAGCCTTTTCTTTAGCTCGTTGAAATGTGCGCCAGAAGATTGTTCGTTCTACCGTTTTTTTCTTCTCAGTCATTATTGGCATTAAGTCTATGCCGTCTAATGGGAAGTTACTGTTTGCCTTTGCTTTTCCAATTGATAAAATAGTAGTTGTCCAGTCCATAGTAATAGCTACCTGCTGTGTAGTAATGCCAGCATTAATTTTGTTTGGCCATCTAACGAATGCAGGCACCCTTATTCCTCCTTCCCATAATGAGCCCTTAGCTTTTGCAAGGCCTCCGTTGTCGGAAAATCTTTCTCCCCCATTATCATTGGTAAATATTACAATTGTTTGATTGGCTAATTGTTCATCATCTAAAACTTTCATAATTTCTCCAATGCCACCATCCAGGCTTTTCATCATAACTGCATAAATAGCGGGAGAGCCCCCTTTTCTGAAGTCTACAGAATCATCATAAGGCTTATCAGTAGGGCCTTGCCAGGGCCAATGAGGAGCATTGAATGTGAGGGTCAGAAAAAAAGGTTTGTTGTGTTTCTGTTTAATAAAGGCAATTGCTTTTTGAGAAAACAAATCTGTCAAATAGCCTTCAGGATATACAAGGGAATCATTTTCATAAAGATCATATGTTCGTCCATCACCTTTATGCGATATATAATCGGCTGCGCCGCTGTGTATGCCAAAAAAATAATCAAATCCGTTTTTAACAGGACTATGTTGGGGAAGAAACCCTAAATGCCATTTTCCTATTAAGGCAGTTTCATAACCGCTTGCTCTCATTAAAGTGGCTATTGAAGGGAATTCGGTAGTCAATCCAAAAGCGCTATCTCTTTTGATGGGAGTAAGTGGTTCAATCAATCCAACAGGTGTTTTTGCAGGATAGCGTCCTGTCATAAATGCTGTACGTGTGGGAGTGCAGAGTGGTCCTGCTGAATAAGCATTAACAAATTTAATTCCTTGTGAAGCCAATTTATCCAGGTTGGGTGTGGTATAGTCTTTACGGCCATAACCACTCAAATCGCTATAACCCATATCATCAGTCATTATGTAAATGATATTCGGACGTTGCGATTGAGCATTAGAATAAAGAAGAAGTGTAAATGAAAGGAGCAGTACACTTTTTTTTGTATGATTACTTAAACAAAACATAGATAGTGATTTAAATTATGAGGGTCGCGTAAGCTGACCGCTAACGGACCGGATATCAGGCGTTTGTCATATTTATTTTTTATTGTCATAAGAAATGTAACCATGCCATCTCCAGGGAATGCAGGTCTTGCCCATTAAGGCTTCTAAAAGTGGTTGAAATATTGTTTCGCCATTTTCACTGTTTGTCAAAATAATAATGGAAATGTCTTTATCAATAAAGTTAATATTTCTTTCCCGGCGAGTCTCCTCCGAATGAAAACTGCAATAGCGGGGTACCCGGAAAGGGACTCGCGGATTAAGAATCAAGTGCCTGCGCCCGATAAAACTACAAGCCACTACCAACTAGTCCCTCCGGTGATTTTTTTGATAATTCGCCGAAACTGTTGGAGGAGACTCGTTGAGAAAGAAATAGTTAGCAATTATTACAAAGAAAAGTAAGTGTTATCCTGTAGAAAGCGAAAAAACCAATGTTTATGCGTACGAAATGTATCAAAAAACCAGTATACAATTTTGTAACTACAGAAATTTAGTACCTATTTTACCATTGAATTTCTTGGTTTTTCGATATTTAGCAGCTATTTCCTCTCGAAACAGGGGCACTAAAATCAGTACACTTCGCTTGTTCCGTGCATTTTAAAT
>JBDSBR010000001.1:0-256667 GCA_039921505.1 Chitinophagaceae bacterium | reverse complement strand
TATAAATAATGGTCGCCATGGGTCACTTTGTTGCCATGTATACAAACAGCCAGGTCCTTGGTCATCTTCCCTTCTTCTACCGTTTCAATACAAACCGCTTCCAGCTTATTACAGAAATCGATCAGCGGCTGGTTACCATCGAGTTTGCCGCGGAATGCCAGTCCTCTTGTCCACGCGAAAATGCTGGCGATCGGGTTGGTAGAGGTCGGTTTGCCCGCCTGGTGATCCCGGTAATGGCGGGTTACCGTACCATGCGCTGCTTCGGCCTCCATGGTTTTTCCATCAGGAGTAACTAATACCGAAGTCATTAATCCCAACGAACCAAAACCCTGGGCCACCGTATCACTCTGCACATCACCATCGTAGTTCTTGCAGGCCCACACAAAATTACCATTCCATTTCAACGCACTCGCAACCATATCATCGATCAGTCGGTGCTCGTAAATGATCCCCGCAGCATCAAAGGCGGTCTTGAATTCCTGTTGATAGATATCTTCAAATATATCCTTGAAACGGCCATCATATTTTTTCAGGATCGTGTTCTTGGTGGAAAGATATAAGGGCCATTTTTTACTGAGGGCCATATTGAAACAGCTCCTGGCAAAACCCATGATGCTTTCATCGGTATTGTACATGCTCATGGCAACACCATCACCTTTAAAATTGAACACTTCAAAAACCTGGGGTTCACCACCCCCTTCGGGGGTAAAGGTCATGGTAAGTTTGCCCTTGCCTTTTATCACCGTATCTGTTGCCCGGTATTGGTCGCCAAAGGCATGACGGCCTACAATAATCGGTGCGGTCCAGTTGGTCACCAGCCTGGGTACATTACTGATCACAATGGGTTCCCGGAATACAGTACCATCGAGGATGTTCCGGATGGTACCATTCGGGCTCTTCCACATTTGTTTCAGGTTGAATTCTTTTACCCGGGCTTCATCGGGGGTGATGGTGGCACATTTGATCCCTACGCCATATTGCCTGATAGCATTGGCGGCATCAACGGTCACCTGGTCATTGGTCTGGTCGCGGTATTCAATCCCGAGGTCAAAATATTTGATATCCACGTCCATATAAGGCAGGATCAGTTTGTCTTTGATAAATTTCCAGATGATCCGGGTCATTTCATCCCCATCCAGTTCTACTACGGGGTTTGCAACTTTTATTTTTGGAGCCATAATTAGAAGAAGTTTAATTTATTATACCTGCCTGATTAACAGGGTGGCAAATTTACAATCATTATCGCATGTGACCTATCCCGACGGAAAGATTCCACTCAGGCCGGAAATTTGCAGGACTTAATTTTTTTCCTAAATTGATTTGGATCAATAGAAAAAATTGTAACTTAAATGATCAATTCAGGCATGGACGCTATAAAATTATTCAGGGAATACCTGAACAAATTCGCCCATCTCAGCGAAGGCGAATTTGACCAGTACCTTTTACCGGTATGCAAAGTGCGGAAATTCGCGAAGAAAGAAATACTGACGAAGGAAGGGGAGGTGGAGGATTATTTTAATTTTATTACGAAAGGGCTTCTTCGTAAATATTACAAAAAAGGAAACCACCAGATCAATACACAAATCTCCATGGAAGGCCACCTGATCGTGAGCCAGGAATCCTTTCACAGCCGGCAACCCTCAGAATATTTTATTGAAACGATCGAGCCCAGCACGGTGGTCTCTATCTCCTATAATGACCTTGAAAAAGTATATTCTTCCTCCCACCGGATGGAACACCTGGCGAGGTTGCTCATTACGTACGCGATGGTCATCAAAGATCGCTGGCAAATGCAACTGGTAAAAATGACGCCGCGGGAACGGTTCCTGAACTTTGTAACGAAGAACCCTGAACTCATGCAACGGGTACCTCAGAAATTCCTTGCTTCTTATTTAAATATCAAACCGGAAACATTCAGCCGTTTCAAGCACTTGATAAGGGCGCATAGTAAGGCGAGCTGATCGTCCCCATGGCCGTTTGTCCATTGTTCATCGTCGATTGACTATGGTCGATGGCCTATGACCCTACAGGTTCACCACCAATACCGGTATCTTCAACTCATGCCTGACTGCCCCGATTGTTTGTCCGTATAAAAGATCTTTGAGCCCGCTGTGCCCGTGCGCCCCGATCACCAGCATATCAGCATCGTTATCTTTCACGATGCGGACGATCTCTTTGGCGCGGTCATTAAAACCCAGCAGCCCGGTGGCGGAAATATTTTTTTGTTTTAATTGCTGTATATAAGCATCAAGGTGTTCCTGGTCGGCTCTTGCTTCGAGGTCATCGGTATCTTTCTCCATTACACGGGTCGCGGCGCTTTCCACCACGTGTATTAATATATAGGAAGTTTTTTCATTGCCTTGACCTATGGCATGATTGATCAGTTTGAGGTCATTCTTACTAAAATCCAGGGCGATCGCGATCCTTTTATAAACGGGCACAGTTATTTGCTCGAGTTCGGCCGCTCTTGGGTGTACGGGAATGGGGGATGGAACGCCAGATGGTTTTTTACGAACCAGGGGATAAAAAATGGCGACCAGCATCAGGCCCAGGTAGAATATTCCTGAAAGAATGATTACTGCTTTCCATAATAAATTCCCGGAACTGGCAAAAAAGGAAGAAGCCTGGTCTACCACCATGTTGATGTTCAGGTAAACAAGGATGGCAGCGATCAGCGAGGCAAGAAATATCACGAAGGGCTTGATGACAAATTTGCCCATGGTCTTCTTATCACTGGTAAAATGGATCAGGGGGATTATGGCGAACCCGAGCTGCAGGCTTAGGATCACCTGGCTAAGGATCAGGAGACTGTCAATATTCTCTTCTCCATTAATCAGGATCACAATTACAGCGGGAACGATAGCGATCAGTCTTGTCATCAGCCGGCGTATCCACGGTGCGATCCGGAGGTTAAGATATCCTTCCATGACGATCTGCCCCGCAAGTGTACCTGTAATGGTGGAGCTCTGACCGGAAGCGATCAGGGCGACCGCGAAGAGGATGGGAGCAAGGCGGGTTCCGAGCATGGGCGCGAGTAATTCGTGTGCCTGCTTTATCTCGGCCACATCGGTCCTTCCTGTTTTAAAAAAAACAGTTGCTGCCAGTACCAATATCGCTGCGTTGACAAAAAAGGCAAGGTTAAGCGCGATAGCACTGTCAATAAAATTCAGTTTGAGCGCTCTTTTTATCCCCGCGTCATCCCTTTTTATTTTTCTTGTTTGAACAAGGGCGGAATGCAGGTAAAGGTTGTGCGGCATTACCGTAGCGCCAATGATACCGATGGCGATATAAAGGGCCGCGTTATTCATTTTGTGCGGCACAAAACCTTTTACCACTTCACCGAGATCGGGTTTGGCCAAAAGGATCTCGATAAGAAAGGATAGACCGATCACCGCTACGAGGGCGATGATAAAGGCTTCCATCTTTCGCATACCGAGTCGCTGGAGTAATAAGAATAAAAAAGTATCCAGTACTGTTATACTAACACCCCAGATCAAAGGAAGTCCCGTGAGTAATTGAATACCGATGGCCATACCGAGAATTTCAGCCAGGTCACAGGCAGCGATGGCAATCTCCGCCAAACCGTATAATGCATAGTTGATGTACCTGGGGTAAGTTTCCCTGTTGGCCTGTGCCAGGTCTCTTCCTCTTACAATACCAAGACGTGCAGACAAACTTTGCAGCAGGAGCGCCATTAGGTTGCTCATCAGCAGGACCCAGATCAGTTTATAACCGAACTGGCTGCCACCTGCGAGATCGGTAGCCCAGTTACCGGGATCCATATAGCCGACGCTTACCAGGTAAGCCGGGCCAAAAAAAGCCAGGATCCTTCTCCAGCCCTTTCTTTTCAGGCTGGTAGTGTCCACACTCTGGTGTACTTCGCTCAGCGAAGTATAATCATGTTGTTTACGTGTCATACTTTACAAAAATATTTTCAGCCAGTTCACGGCTGATTGTAAAGGCAGGTTGCCTGCCGATCCTTACTTCCATGGAATGATCAAAATCAAATTTCTTTTTTACTTCGAGCCTCGTTCCGATAGCGATTTTTTTATGCTGCAACAGTTCCAGTATTTCGCTCGACTGGTCGCTCACGCTGCTCACGACAGCGGGGGTGTTCAACGGCAATTCGGGAAGACCGATTTTTTTGCTGATTTCGATCCTTCCATTGGCATCGGGGATCGGGTCGCCGTGAGGGTCTACCCGCGGGAAGCCAAGGAATTCATCCAGTTTGTCGATCAGTTTCTTATTGGTTACATGCTCGAGGTCTTCGGCTACCTCGTGGACTTCATCCCAGGTGAATTTTAATTTCTCAGCCAGGAAATATTCCCAGAGGCGGTGCCGGCGAATAATACCCAGGGCCACTTTATTTCCATCCGTACTTAGCCGGAAACCCTGGTAGGGCTGGTAATGAAGCAATTTTTTTATTTTCAATTTCTTCATCATATCCGTCACAGAAGCGGGTTTGGTCTTTAATTCATTTGCGAGTTCATTGGTGGTCACGGTGTCATCCTGTTTTTGCAGGTGGAAGATCGCCTTGATATAATTCTCTTCACTGGTTGAATAATTCAACATGGCTAAAAATATTTTTAGACAAAGCTAAAAAACTTTTCCTGACCGGCAAAATTCAACTTCTTTTATTTTATTAAACAGGTATTTACTCTATAATGCTAACCTCTATGTCTATGTATCTATATGGTTCAACCCCGGACAAAATTTACTATTGACAGGTAGACCGGAATCAATTACTTTCGGCCTTCAATAACCTGTTATGCCTGTTCCTGGAAAATTGTTCCTGTTGCTCATTGCGGTTATCCTGGTCACCGGCTGTAAACACCGAAAAAAACCATCGCTTACGGGCGACGAACCTGTAGAAATTTCTGATTTTATAGAATTCTTCAGACCGGTTTCGCTCCCGTACCAGCTCAGCGACACTGTGCTGACCAGGAAAGAAAAAGATTCTGCGCTTATCAGTTACCAGGTGTTCACACAGTTTGTTCCTGATTCAATACTCAGTAAAGTTTTTGGAAAAGGGGTGAAACCCAGGCTACATTCCCTTGCTAGGGCCGAGGTAAAGGGGGCAGAGACTTATCTCTTTGCAAAAGCAGCCAGCAATGATAAAAAAGCCGTGTTTATCCTGGCTTTTGACAAGAAGCAACAATTTATTGCGGGGATGACTGCGCTTCGTCCCGATAATGATGCCACTACCCAGCAATCGGTGCTGCTGGATAGAAAGTATACCATAACAAAATCCGTATTGCAAAAAAAGCCTGATGGGAGTTTCAGTGATGGGAAAGATGTATATGTTTTGAATGCAGAAGCAAAGAATTTCATGCTGATCATGACGGATGCGCTGAATGATAAAATAACAGAACTCATCAACCCTATCGATACCCTGCCGCGAAAAGGAAAATTTTCTGCTGATTACAGTAATGCCAAAATGAACCTGGTGTCTGTGCGTGACGGGAGGAAAACTGACCGTATCAGTTTCTTTATTCATTTTGAAAAGAATAACGGGGAATGCACCGGTGAACTGAAAGGAGAAGCGATGTTACGGGCAACCGGTACGGCAGAATACCGGCAGGATGGGGATCCCTGTGTGCTGAAATTTATTTTCAGTAAGAGTTTAGTCACGCTTAAAGAGGAGGAAGGCTGTGGTTCCCGTCGTGGATTGCAATGCTCCTTTAACGGTAGTTTTGCCAGGAAAAAATATGTAAAACCCGCCACCAATCAAAAAGTACCCGTTAAACGATAACCCCGTCCTGCTAACCAGCAGCGCAGTCATTTATTTTTTTACCATTATCTTGTGCCATCGTGTAAAAAGAACACACTATGAATTTTACCCAATTTTCGGTCCCGTATCCTGCTGAAGAACGTTATTCAAAAAAAGTAGCTTATTTCTCCATGGAGTTCGCTACTCATCAACCCCTTAAGATCTACAGCGGAGGTCTTGGTTTTTTAGCAGGATCTCATTTACGCAGTGCATACGAGATGCGTCAAAATATGGTCGGTATCGGCATACTGTGGAAATATGGTTATTACGACCAGGAGCGCCACCAGGACCAGACCCTGGATGTGGCCTGGAATGAAAAACAATTCAGTTTCCTGGAAGATACGGGTATCAAGTTCCAGATCAATATTCATGAACACCCGGTTTGGGTAAAAGCTTTTTACCTGGATCCCGAGACCTTTAAAACAGCGCCGCTATTCCTGTTGTCAACCGATCTCCCTGAAAATGATTACGTATCGCAGACCATCACGCATCGTTTGTATGATGCGAATGTTGCTACCAAAGTGGCCCAGTTCATTTTACTGGGAGTGGGTGGCGCCAAACTGATGGACGAGATCGGTTTTAATCCTGAACTCTACCATCTCAATGAAGCACACGGCTTGTCGGCTGCATTTTATCTTTATAATAAATACCAGCAAAATCTCGACGAAGTGAAAAAGCGCCTGGTATTCACGACGCATACACCCGAAGAGGCAGGAAACGAGAAACATGATATTTACCTCTGCCATAAGATGAGTTATTTCTGCGGGCTCAGTGTAGAACAGGTAAAAAAATTATACGGCAACGAAAGCGACCAGTTTAATCATTCCCTTGCCGCATTACGGTTTGCACACCTGGCCAATGGTGTTTCACAGTTACACGGGCAGGTATCAAGGGCGATGTGGAGTAAGTACGATAATATTTGTCCTATAACTTCTATTACGAATGCACAGAACTGGCAATACTGGGCGGATAAACAACTATACCGGTTCATGGAAGCCGGTGATGATTACGGGATCGATGACCGGAAAAAGTACCTGAAGAAAAGAGCTTTTGAAATCGTTGCCGACCAGACCGGCAAGATCTTTAACCCCGATGTTTTTACTATTGTGTGGGCCAGGCGTTTTGCCGGGTATAAAAGAGCAGGCTTGCTGACCACGGATGAGAAGCGGTTTGAAAGGTTACTCGCCAGTATTCAGCACCCCGTGCAGATCATCTGGGCAGGAAAACCTTACCCGGTCGATCACCCTGCGATCAGTGAATTCAACCAGCTGGTTCACCTGAGTAAACGGTATAAGAATGTGGCCGTTCTTATCGGGTATGAACTGGCATTATCCAAGCGGTTAAAGCAGGCGGCTGATTGCTGGCTGAATAATCCAAGGGTTCCGCGTGAAGCGTCCGGTACCAGCGGGATGACAGCGGCGATGAATGGAGCAGTAAATTTATCGACGGATGATGGCTGGATCCCTGAATTCATCAACCATGGCCACAATGGTTTCGTGGTCCCCAAAGCTGATTATGCGAATATGGTGACCCACGAACAGGATGAATACGATCTCAATAAGCTCTACGAGATCCTTGAGAACGAGATACTACCCTTATACTACACCAATTACAATACCTGGCGGCAGGTGATCAAGAATGGCATGCACGATGTACGCTTCCAGTTTGACAGTAACAGGATGGTGCATGAATATTACGAGATCCTGTACAAGTCCTGATCATATTGTTTCTTTTATTAACTTTAGAAGACCTAAAAACACCAATATGAAATGGCTGCTGGCTTTTGCTATGGGTCTCTTCTTTTCGCAGACCGGGGTGGCACAGGGCATTGTAAACCAACCGCCGATTTACCTGCGGGATGTCTTTCGCCAGCCTTTTCAGACACAGAAACATGCAGGCATCACGGGGTCCCCGTTCATTTTTGATAACTGGATGCTGGCAAGTATCATGATGGCCGATGACCGGGTTGCCGACAGCGTCTATATCCGGCTGAATGCTTATGAGAATAAAGTTCACTTCAAAGATGAGAATGGGGAAGAGATGCAGGCAATTATCGCCATCAAACAAATCACGATCACCGATAATAATCCCACCTGGCACGGCGTTGTTTTCCGGAGTGGGTATAAAGGAGGCGGGAATGCTTTTTTCCAGGTACTGCAGGATGGGAAAAACATGCAATTGGTGAAAAAGTGGATGGTCAATAAATGGGAAACAAAAGCCCTGGGAGAAGAAGAGAAAAGATCATTCCAGTTGGAAGACGAGATCTATTTTGCCGGTTATGGCAATGTATACAGGCAAAATAAAAAATGTTCCATGCTCTCCGAAGCTTTTGAGAAAAAGCAGGAAGAGATCCTTCGCTTTGCGGCCACTAATGATATCAAATGCAATAAAGAAGAGGATATGAGGAAACTGGTCAGGTATTTCAATTCACTATGATCTTATTCAAACTGGCGTATAAGCTCTTCCATAGGAATAACTGATCCATAGTATTCCGTGATCTTCCTGATTACCGCTTCTACGATCGCGTCCGGGCAGGAGGCACCGCTGGTGACAAGGATCCGTACCGGTTTCCGGGCCGGCAGGTAACCCTTCGTCAGTAACTCCTCTTTTGTATGAAAATTATAGTGCAATATTTCTTCCGCCGATAAGATCTTTTCTTCGTGACTGATAAAATAGGTTGGCAATTTTTCTTCACAGAGCTCCACCAGGTGAGAGGTATTGGAGGAATTATAACCCCCTACTACGATGGCAAGGTCAGCTGTTGTTTCGAGCATTTTGGTTACCGATGACTGGTTGTCATTGGTTGCATAACAAAGAGTATCCCGTGTATCAGCGAATCGCTCTTCCGTATTACCCGGGTGATAGGTATCGAGGATTACCTGTTTCAAGTGATCGGCAATAGCCTGTGTATCGCTGGCCAGCATGGTGGTTTGATTCACCACACCGATCCGCTGCAGGTCTTTTTTTACATCAAATCCTTTTGAGTATTGGCCTTTAAAGGTCTCATAAAAATCATCCGTCATCTTTTCGCCGCTGATATACTTTCCCAGTTCGATAGCTTCTGCCATATCTTTTACAACTACCGATGGCGCATAATGAGCGGCATGTGAAAAGGTAGCCCTGGTTTCTTCATGGTTGGGCTTGCCGTGTATAATAATGGTATAGTCTTTTTTCGCAATGACCTCGCTGCGGTTCCATACTTTCTCCACGAAGGGACAGGTAGTGTCATATTTTTCAGTGGAAATGCCTGCCTGTTTTAATTTTTCTTCGATCTCAAGGGTTGTCCCGAATGCGGGGATCAGCACAATATCATCCCGGTTGATGGCGGAAAAGGGAATAAGTTGTTTTCCATACGTATCCTGCAGGAATTCGATCCCATGGGCCTGGAGATCGGCATTCACCTGCGGGTTATGGATCATCTCGCTCAGGAGAAAGATCCTTTTCCCGGGGTTCTCTTCCACGGTGCGAAAGGCGATCTCGATCGCGTTCTCCACACCATAACAAAAACCGAAATGACGGGCCAGGTAGATCTGCAGGGGACCCAGGTCAAGCAGGGTGGGGGAAAAGTCTTTCTTCATCCTGTCCTCTTCTTTCCGCTTCTTTTTGATGGCGGAGATCAGGGGACTACGGTAAATGATCGGGACCTCGAAACTCTTCATGGGCGCAAAGGTAGGAAAGTCCGGAGTCCGGGGTCTGTCGCTCCACATCGTTGCATCTCCCCGGGTACGACCCGGGGCCTGTCACTCCACTTCGTCGCATCTCCCCGGGTACGACCCTAGGCCTGTCGCTCCACATCGTTGCATCTCCCCGGGTACGACCCTGAGCCTGTTACTCCACTTCGTCGCATCTCCCCGGGTACGACCCGGGGTTAATGTTATTCGACCCCTGCAGGGTCTGCTTACATCGTCATTGTGAGGCAAAGCCGAAGCAACTTATTTTTTATTTCTTATTCCTTATTTCTTATTTCATAGCTAACTTCCCCAAAAGTTTTGTATGCGGTATCTAATGATGGCTCTTTCTTTTACTTTCTTCTTAGGTTCCTGCAAACTGATGAAGAAAAAAGAGGAACCCGGTACCAAAAAAAACACTGATAGTATGATAAGCGGATTTACTCCAGTTGACTGGTCGCACAATACGAATATTTATGAAGTAAACCTCCGGCAGTATACGGTCGCCGGTACTTTTGCAGCTTTTGCTGGAGAATTGCCGCGGTTGAAAGAAATGGGTGTAAAAACATTATGGTTCATGCCCATTACACCCATAGCGCAAAAAAACAAGAAGGGGTCACTCGGAAGTTACTATGCCTGCACTGATTATACAGCTATCAATCCTGAATTTGGCAGCCTGGAGGATTTCAAGAACTTCGTAAAGAAGGCGCATGAAATGGGTTTTAAAGTTATCCTGGATTGGGTGGCCAACCATACTGGCTGGGATCATAAATGGACCACCGAACACCCTGACTATTTTCAGAAAGATTCAGTTACGAATGATTTTAAGATCGCTTCAGGCATGGATGATATCATTGAACTGGATTTTAAGAACCCTGCACTGAGAAAAGCGATGAAAGAGGCCATGAAATTCTGGGTGACGGAATGTGATATCGATGGGTTTCGCTGCGATCTTGCTTTCTGGGTTGAGCTTGATTTCTGGAAGGAAGCTAGAAAGGAACTGGATGCTGTCAAACCATTGTTATGGCTCGGAGAATTTGATGAACTGGATAACCCCGAATATGGTGAAGCTTTTGATGCCAGTTACACCTGGACCTGGATGCACAGGACGGAAGATTTTTATAAAAAAGATCAACCACTGGACAGTCTTTATACAATATTGAACAGATATGATGACCTGGGTGATAGCACAATGCGGGCCTGGTTCACCAGCAACCATGATGAGAACAGCTGGAATGGAACGGAATATGAAAAATACGGCGACATGGCAAAGACGCTTGCTGTTTTCAGCGCTACCTGGAACGGGATACCACTGCTTTATTCCGGGCAGGAGTTACCCAACCGAAAGCGGCTTAAATTTTTTGACAAGGACACGATCGGGTGGATAGGCAATAATGAATTGCAGGGATTCTACAGAACTTTACTGGACCTGCATTCACAACACCCGGCGTTGCGGGGTGGTGATCCTTCGGTGCAAACATCCAGGATCAAAACAAATGATCCGCAGCATGTTTTTGGTTACCTGCGGGTAAAAGGAGATAAGGAAGTGCTTGTGCTGCTCAATCTTTCCTCCCGGCCGGTACAACTCGAGATAGAGGATGAAAAAGTGAAAGGAAGTTTTACAAATGTTTTTTCCGGTACCGCTGCTGATCTTAATAAAATGCGGGAACAAACCCTTGGCGCCTGGGATTACCGGGTATTTGAAAAATAACAGCACTGTAAAAAATAAAAAAGCCGTTTCAACTTGAAACGGCTTTTCAGTATTATTTACAAATGCTCAGGGTTGTTCATCAAGATTTAGGGGATAACGGTAGACGCCTTCATAGCCGGGATAAATACCTTCCAGCTGTATGCTTTCACCTTTCAGGTTCCCGATAGCTGTTTTCAATTCTTCAATGCTCGTAATGTCTGTGCCATTAACGCTGGTGATAATAAAACCATCCTGCATCCTGGTCTGGCTGAAAGGGCCTCCTGTTTTAATCTTTTTCACCACTACACCGCCTTCGATCTCATACTTAAGCGCTGTTTTTTTGTCTAATGTTTCAAGATCGGCGCCCAGTTTTTCACCTACACCGGCCGAAGCTACTACATCATAAGTGCCTGTTTTAGCGGTCAGGGTAGCCGGCACCGTATATTCCTTACCATTTCTTCTGTACGTGATATTTATTTTCTCTCCTGCATTATAAGAAGAGACAGTGGCCTGTAACTCGGTCCAGGAATAAATCGGTACATCGTTGATCCTGGTGATCACATCGCCTTTTTGTATACCTGCTGCGATTGCAGCGCCATCCTTGGCCACGGAGCCAACATAAGCGCCATCACCGGCATCAATTTTATCTTCCGCCACCTGTACGCCGAGATAAGGTCTTTTTACATCACCGTACTTGATCAGGTCATTCACGATTTTTTTGACAAGGTTGACCGGGATAGCAAATGAATAACCTGCATAAGTACCCGTTGGAGCATAGATAGCAGAGTTGACCCCTACCAGTTGCCCGTCCGTGCTGATCAGGGCACCGCCGCTGTTTCCCTGGTTCACGGCCGCATCGGTTTGAATAAATGATTCTATAGGTGTCTGGCTTTGACGCTGGTTGATACCGATATTCCTTCCTTTGGCGCTTACGATACCGGCTGTGACCGTAGTTTCAAGTGTAAGCGGGTAACCGATAGCCAATACCCACTGCCCGAGTTTTACATTATCGGAATTACCATAAAGCAGGAAAGGAAACCCGGTACCATCGATCTTTAATACCGCAATATCACTGCTCGCATCTCTGCCGATCACTCTTGCTTTATAAACTTTTTTATTGTGGAGGGTAACTGTTATTTCATCGGCTACACCTGTGCCGCCATCAGATACCACATGGTTATTGGTGATGATATAGCCATCATCGCTGATAATGATACCGCTGCCGGAAGCTCTTTGCTCAGGCTGCATTTGCTGGCCCATATTATTGTTGAAAAATTGTTCGAAGAGGTCTTCCATGCTGTTATTACGGGTGCGGGGAAGCTGGTTGCTTGCCTTCTTGGCAGGGATCTTTGTTTTAATATGCACTACTGCGGGTACAGCTGCATTGGCCGCTTTCGTGAAATCTACCGGGTCGCCTGCACCGGTTGCATTATCATAGAAACCGGCATAATTCACAGGAAGTTTTCCATCATTGCTTTGTACAAAAGCTGTTTTTGTGCCGGTTATTTTGCCATAGACCCAAACACTGCTTATTGCAGATACGGCACTGATCCCGATTACCAGCAAAATTTGTTTCAATTTCATATTGCTCTCAGATTTTAAATGAAGATTATTGTTTCCACAAGTGATACGCTCTACAAAGTAACGAAGGGAATACCGCAATCAATTGCCACTGAATCAGTTTAACAAATCATTTACCAAGCTCTTCGTACTTCTTAACAGTTGTAAATTTACTACCATTTTCGGGGAATCAAATACCGCGCTTCACTGATTTTATCCTCTTACAATGCACTGAGAAAAGCCATCGTATCAATGCCGTCGGCATAATCTGCAAGGCCCGGGGATTGGGCTGCGCCAAAAGGCAGGTAACCCACACCTGTAATGCACTGCAGGTCAGTATTGTTGGCCAGGTAAGGGGTAAGGATATCCAGGTCGGTATAATTTTCATAGTTCAGCTGGCTGATAGGAGAGAAAAGGCCTGTTTCTTCGATCAGCAATACAGAACCGTTTGTCATATAATATTTTTTATTCAGCAAGTTGACAGCGAGGTTATAATCATAATTGTTTTTGTATTTATGATGGTCGGCCAGCCAGTTGTATTTTTTGAATGCTTCCAGCAGGGGGATAAAATCATATTCAGCCGGCACATAGATCTTGGTTACGTTTCGGCAGCCCAACCCGAAATACTGGTAAACATCATCGGCCAGTTTTTCCAGTTCTTCCCTGCTCTCTTTGCCGGTAAGTACGGCCACAGATGTTCGGTTCCGCCGGATAATATGCGGGAACCTGCCGAAGTAATGATCGAAATAACGTGATGAATTATTACTGCCAGTAGCAATATAAGCATCACAACCTTTCAGCATGTCTGAGAATTCAATGAAATTATTTACAGATGCATCCCATTCAGCCAATTTGTCTGCCAGGTGTTTGATCAGGACCTGGTCTTTAGTAGAAGCTTTGATAATGGCTTTATGCCCGGTAATGAATACACACAGAAAATCATGGAAACCTACAAGCGGGATATTACCGGCCATTACGATACCTATTTTTTTTGCAGGGCCCGCTGTTGCCGGTACCTGATAAGGGGCTACCCATTCTTCCAGTAGTTCTTTGCGGAGAAAGGAACGGGCAATATTCGCGGTGGCCAGTTCAGTGAATTCAGGAATGAACCATCCATTTTCATAGGCTGCTTTTTCTTTAGCCTCCTGCCATGACTGGTCACCTGATAAAATATATTGCCCTAACCGAACCAATAAATCAATGCGATGTTGTAAATTCATTCCAATAAATTAGTATTAACCAGGTGGTATTTCCCTGCAAAATAACGAAGCCGGGAGCGGAAAAAGGAACAGAGTTTACCGGTTCGGTAAAAGACATTAATTTGCAGCCGGAAAATTAAAGCTGAACCACTTAAATCAATTTACGATTATGGCAATCAAGATCACCGATGAATGTATCAATTGCGGCGCCTGTGAACCCGAATGTCCAAATAATGCCATTTATGAAGGCGGCGTGGAATGGGCGATTGCAGATGGTACTTCCGTAAAAGGCTCTTTTACCCTGCTCGACGGAACTATCGTTGATGCTGACCAGAAAAATGCCCCGGTAGCCGTTGATACCTATTATATCACGCCTAATAAATGCACTGAATGCCAGGGTTTTCACGAAGAGCCTCAATGCGCTGCCGTTTGCCCTGTGGATTGTTGTGTGCCTGATGAAATGTACCAGGAAACAGTGGATGAGTTGCTTGCGAAAAAAGAGAAATTACACATATAAGTTGTGCTGCAGATGTGTATAAATTCTGTGCTATTTTAACGGTTATCCGGAATAGTTTTTGGTACCTTACAGTATATCTCACGATATAGCAGTGAAAGCTGCCTAAGTAGTGGCGGGTGATATTTCCCGTCGTAAAAAGGTGAAGGAGAAACGGCCTTCACCTTTCTTATTTGGCGTATTGAGGATTGAACATATTCCACCAAACACTCAATAAACAACCCCCTATTTAATTTTCAAGGATTTCCCGTCCTATTTGTTAATCCTTTCAAATAGAATATTTTCCCCGTTGGACATCTTAATTTTTTCAGCAATATTTGCATAGTTTATCCCGCCTTGCGGGAGCTAACCAACTACACCCATAACATGAAGAAGAACATAGCTCTTGTGACCGGCGGTTTTTCTGGCGAGGCTGTAATTTCTTATAAAAGCGCTGTAACGATTGATAATAACCTGGACAGGGAGCATTTTAATGTTTACAAAATCGATATCAATCCCCGCGGCTGGTTATATGAACTAACGGATGGCCGTAAACTTGAAGTCGACAAGAATGATTTCACGCTCCAGATCGATAATCAAAAGATAAGGTTTGATGCGGTGTTTATCGGGATGCACGGTACGCCCGGTGAAGATGGAAAACTCCAGGGCTATTTCGATACCCTGAAGATTCCTTATACGGGTTGCGACGCGGCCACTTCTGCGCTCACTTTCAACAAACGTTATGCAGTAGCAGTCGCCGGTATGGCAGGAATCGCTGTGGCAAAATCAGTGCTCCTGATCAAAAATAATTTTACCAGCCCGGATGAGATCACGGCAAACCTGAGGTTCCCTGTTTTTATTAAACCCAATAATGGTGGTTCCAGTATCGGTATGTCGAAAGTGGAAAAAGCTTCGGATGAAGTGGGAGTAGCCATTGAGAAAGCCTTCAAAGAAGATGACCAGGTACTGGTGGAGGAAATGGTAAAGGGGAGAGAATTTACGGTAGGGGTATTCAAATCCAAAGGGAATATCATTGTGTTGCCGCTGACAGAAGTAAAAGCGCATAATGACAAGGCTTTTTTTGATTTTGAAGCCAAGTACCAGGGCAAATCAACTGAAACCACACCGGCGGAAGTGGAAGAAGCGATTGCGGACAAAATAAGAGAAACGGCCCGGAAAGTTTATTCGGTATTCAATTGCCGGGGCGTGGTAAGAATTGATTTTATTTACAACCAGGAAGAAGGGGTGCCTTATATGCTGGAAGTAAATACCATCCCGGGCCAGAGCGAGGCGAGTATTGTGCCGCAACAGGTAAAAGCCATGGGCTGGAGCCTTAAGGAATTTTATACAAAATTAGTGGAAGAGATATTATAAAGTAACAGGGAAAAGTGAAATTGGAAAACTCCAATTTCCCAATTTCCAATTGTCATCCTGAGGAAACGAAGGACAAAATTTCAAAATCCAGATCGTGCTAAAATTCATTACACATCGCCCTTTATGGGTCAATATCCTGGCCGGTATCGTAGTGGCCGTTATTGTTTTCCTGCTGTTCCTTCTTTCCCTTAACTGGATGACGGGTCACGGGCATTCTGCCACCGTGCCTTCGGTAGCAGGAAAGAAATACGAAGAAGCCAGGCAACTGCTGAAAAAAGCGGGCTTTGATGTAGTGATACAGGATTCAGTATACGTGGATACAGTAAAACCGCTGACCGTGATCAGGCAGATACCCGATGCGGATGAAGTGGTTAAATCCAACAGGACCGTTTTTCTTATTATCAGCCGTTCAGTGCCACCCCTGGTAGAAATGCCCAACCTCGTCGGATACAGTTACCGGAATGCCGAGATGGTGCTGAAGAACATGGATCTGAAGATCGGCGATACGACATTCAAACCCGATTTTGCCAAGAATGCGGTGCTGGAACAATGGTACAATGGTACGGCGATCAATTCCGGTACCAAAATCAGGAAGGGCAGCGTGATTTCACTGGTACTTGGGGATGGGGTTGGTAAGCGGGAATTCACAGTCCCCGTGATCACAGGAATGAAGTTTGGTGAAGCCAGGGATATCCTCGAAGCAAACGGGATCGTGATCGGCGCCATTGTTACAGATGCCAATGTTTCCGATACCCTGAATGCCTGGATCTATAAGCAGAACCCTGAACGATTCGATGATGGAAAAAGGATCCAGCATATCCGTTCCGGGCAAACCATGGATGTATGGCTCCAACTGGATAAACCGGTTCGTAAAGACAGCACCGATACACCTTCACCTCCTGATTTATAAACCATGCAGCTAATAACAGTAGAAGAACTCAAAGCCCGGATAGATGCCGGGGAGAAACTGAATCTTATTGATGTCCGGGAACCCCATGAGTACGCGGAATTCAATATTGGAGGTACACTCGTTCCGTTGGGGAAAATTCAAACCATGCAAATCGATGAGATCGAAGATCTGAAAGAAGAAGAAGTGATCCTGCATTGCCGCAGTGGTCAGCGCAGTATGGTCGGTTGTATGTTCCTGGAAACATTGGGATTTACCAATACAAAGAATTTGGCCGGTGGGATGATGGCCTGGAAGGAGAAGTTCGGAGAGAGGAAATAAGTCCGGGGTCCGGGGTCCGAAGTCCGAAGCCGACCCCTTTGATTGATGTTTCATTAAACATATTGACTGGCTCCGGACTTCGGTCTTCTGACTCCTGACCTCTCTCACAATCTCACATTCACTCCCACCATAAAATTCGTTCCAGCCATCGGGAAATAATAATTTTCCGTAATGGTAGCCCCCCCTGTAAAATAGCTGAACGTATATCCATTGGGTTCATACTTCTTACCGAAAAGATTATTTACCTGTAAAAGGATATTCAATTCTTTCAGCCATTTTTTTTTGATCGTATAAATAGCCCGGAAGTCCTGCACATAAAATGCTTCCAGGGAACGGCTTTTATTTTCCGTATTGTCAAGGTATTGCCGGCTTACATATTTTCCCGTTAAACTGATCTCGGTATTTTTTACAGGCAGTAAATTGATAGTCCCGCTACCAACAACAGCAGGAGAGTAGGCGATATCCGTCAACTGGTAATTATTGGTCTTTTGCCCGCCATTATCATAGTCATCAATAAATTCTGTAAAGTGCTGCACTTTATTACGGCTCAGCGCCAGGTTAGCCATCCCGCTCATCCATGAAGTAAATTTCAGGCTGCCCTGTAGTTCCAGTCCCATACGATAACTTTTAGGAATATTCGTCCTGGTATACGCTCCCACATCATTGATCTTTCCGGTCAATACCAGTTGATCTTTGTATTGCATATAATACAAGGTAGCTGACCAGTTGCTTTTGTTAGTTGTCTTTTCAACACCTGTTTCGATATCATGGAGTCTTTCCGGTTTTGGTTTTTGGCCGATACCGGATTCAAAATCTTCGCGGTTGGGTTCTTTATTGGCGATCCCGTAAGAGAGGTAGGCCTTCCAGTTGCTTTTACTGAAACTGATACCGGCTTTTGGATTAAAGAAATTGTATTTATTGTTGACGGTTAATCCAGGGTTGTCCCTGAATCCACCAATAGTATAGTTTACATGCCGGAATTGCAGGTCATAGAACCAGCTCCAGTTGCTGGAAAAAAGGGTTTGCTCTTTCAGGTAAATAGTAAAATCATTTTTAACTGCATCAAGATCATACCAGCGATAGGAGGGTACCGGCAGGCCATGAGAGGCCCAGGTAAGGTCACCAAAATGATTGCCACTGTAACGGGTAATAGCGCCGCCAAGGGTTGCCTGCGTTTTGTTATCCTTATACTGTAGGGAATATATATTACCATAATAGTCATTATCCAGCCAGAGTTGCCGGATAAAATCTGAACTCGTAATCCCGGGCGCCGGGTCCCCCAGGCCATAAGAACTATATTCCTGGCCCGCTTTGTATTGTTCATAATATCCTTTTCCATTCGTCAGGAAAAAAGCGGTATTGAATAGTATTTTTTTAGCAAGTTGCTGGTTAAAGAACAACTGGTAATGTGTTTGTGTATAATTGTCTGTTTCGTTGTTATAGGGGTCACCCGGTTTCTCCGTCCCGGCATAGTTGATGGTCCGGTTACCGGCAAGCAGGTCAGCTTCAGCTATACCGTACCAGGCCTGGTAGGTCTTTTCTTTGCCAGAAAATATATTGAAGCGAAGGGAATTTGTTTTGCCAAGAAAGGCCGTAGAGAAATGGTAGGATTGCAGATCGCTATTCGCCCGGTCAATAAAACCTTTACTGCTGATGCGTGACAAACGCAGGTCTGCAGTAAAATGATCATTCAACAAGCCTGTCCCCGCTTTCAGGGTATTTTTCCAGCTTGTAAAGGAGCCGGCACTGTTATTAAATTCTGCATACGCTTCCTTATTCACTTCGTTGCTGCTGAAATTAATACTGGCGCCAAAAGCACCCGCCCCGTTGGAGGAAGTGCCCACACCTCTTTGAATTTGTATAGTGCCGGCAGAAGAAGAAAAGTCCGGGAGATCGACAAAGAAAGTACCCTGGCTTTCAGCATCATTATAAGGAATACCATTCAGCGTAACATTGATCCGGGTCGCATCGGTACCGCGGATACGTATCCCTGTATAGCCGATCCCGTTCCCGGCATCAGCATTGATAACTACGGCAGGTGTCTGGTTTAACAGGAAAGGAATATCCTGTCCCAGGTTGGTTTTGCTGATTTCCTTTTTGGAAAGATTGGTTTTGGTAAAAGGAGAAGCATCGGTGGCACGAATGGCTCTTACTTCCACGGGTGAGAGGAGGTAAAAGCTGTCGCTTGTTTCTTTTTTCTCCACCTGTACCACTTGCGAATGCGATAGAATGGCTGTTGCAGTGAAACAACCAAGCATAAAAATCCTCTTCATTTTTTAGTGTTTAACTATTAAAAAATAAGAGGGAATGCTGTTGAGAAAGGTAACTACTTAATCCTTCCCTACGCAGGCATTACCCTGACCAGGTTTACGGGTATGATCTCAGATTGCTGATCCTGCTGTATAACCGAAACAGGACGGGCAAACACCCCGGGAACACTGTAAACTAAAGCCTTTAGAATCAAAGGCTAAGAACTTTACCCTGCTGTAAAACAGGACCTGCGGCAAAAATAAGCCAAAAATATTTCCGGGCCTGCGTAACTTTTCTACGCCACCCTTCGTACTACTTGCAAACCATCGTTTATGAAGAAGTTATTATTAGCATTTTTATTCATGAGCTTGACGGGAATATCCCTGCGGGCTCAAAAAACTATCAACGACCCGAATGCCGAAAAAAGAGATGTCCGTGGGTTCCATGGCATCGAGGTCGGTACGGGTATAGACCTTATTCTCACGGAAGGAAGTTCCGAACAGGTAGCAGTAAGTGCGGCAAAAACGGAATACCGTGACAAGATCATTACCAAAGTAGAGAACGGGATCCTTAAAATTCATTATGAAAATAAGGTGGCCGGTTTCAATACCAAAAAAGAGAGCAAGGACCTGAAAGCATATGTTTCTTATACGAGCCTCGATAAATTATATGCCACTACCGGGTCATCTGTAAAGATCGAAGGTGTTCTGAAAGCAGGTTCACTGGATATGCTGGTCAATACAGGGGCGCAGCTGGAAGGTGAAGTTTCTCTTACTGCTTTACAGCTTACGCAAAGTACTGGTTCAAAGGTGAGTTTAACAGGGAAAGCCGATAAACTGGATGTTGATGGCAGCACCGGCAGTAAGTTCAAGGGTGAGGAAATGGCTACTACTACCTGTAATGTTACAGTGAGTACAGGGGCTATGGTTTCAGTAAAAGCAGAAAAGGAACTGGTGGTGAAAGCCAGTACCGGCGGGAACGTTAAGTACAAAGGCAACGCATCGGTCCGCGAAATCAGGTCCAATACAGGTGGCTCTGTAACTAAAATTTAAAAAAAATAATATACCAATAATGAAAAAATTATCTATCCTGTTCATAGGCATTATCCTTGCGGCATCGCTGAAAGCACAGCAGATCAATGATCCGAATGCGGAAGTAAGACCCGCGAAGAATTTTCACGGCATCAGCGTTTCCAGTTCTTTTGATGTCTACCTCACACAGGGCAACGAGGAAGCTGTTGCAGTGAGTGCTGATGAAACCAAACACCGTGACCGGATAAAAGTGGAAGTAAAGGACGGTATACTGTATGTGGGGTATGACAATGAAAGAAAACTGGGATGGAGCAGCGGGAACAAAAAACTGAAAGCCTATATCTCTTTCAAACAAATCGATAAATTAAATATCAGCGGGGCCTGTGATGTATTTATTGCAGGAACGCTGAAAGCCGGGGATCTTGATATCCATCAATCCGGTGCCAGTGATCTGAAAGGGAAACTCGATGTTCAGAAACTTACTGTTGATCTTAGCGGCGCTTCGGATATGACGGTTTCGGGAACGACGAGACAACTATCTATAGAAGCCAGTGGTGCCAGCGGGTTCAAAGGATACGATTTCAGCACCGATATCTGTGATGTCAGGGCGTCAGGCGCCAGTGATATAAAGATTACGGTGAATAAGGAATTGTCTGCTCATGCCAGCGGTGCCAGTGATGTAAGATACAAAGGCGATGGTGTGATACGGGATATCAAGAGCAGCGGATCCAGCAGTGTCTCGAAAGGATGAATATATTATAAAAGTATAGGCATGAAAAAAGCTTCCATCGGAAGCTTTTTTTTATTGTACAAGAGCGTTATTGCCGCGTATACTTGAAAATGTATTTATCACCCGTGTTGGGTATATTAAGCGTATAATAAGTAAATGTAGTACAGCTGAAACTCTGGACGGTGGAAGAAATAGCTTCCATGGTGAGCGTATTACCATTCAGTGTCCAGTCGCCCGGGTAGGTTCCGTTGGGACTACAGGAAATACCAGCATCCTGGTAGATATAGGTTCCGTTGGCATTGAAAATAAGAAGATCATCGAGCTGGCAGGTATTGAGTGCACCGATCACTTCTGATTCTGTCCCGCCATTTGGTTTATAACGCATGCTGGTCAGTTTATAAGTGCCTGCAACAGCTGCTACACTCAGACTACAGGTAGCCCCGCTACCGCCGCTATCATTCTTTTTACACGCGAAAAAAAAAGGGAGCAGGAGACAGGCGAAAAAAATCATTTTCATAAAAAAAAATTTATCAGGATATCCAAATTACTAATTAAAAGGCAACTGAAAAAACGGGAGTCTGGCCTCAACAGTTGCCTCTATTCCTGTTATATTTCTTTGGAACATAAGCCTAAAACCTCTAACTTTGCGACCGCGAAGTAGAGCAGCGGTAGCTCGTTGGGCTCATAACCCAAAGGTCGGGAGTTCGATCCTCCCCTTCGCAACTACATTTTTCGTAAGTTCTTGATTATAACTTGGCTCGCAGAATACCAGTGATTGAAAAGCACAGAATAAAGCACAATTAAATCACCTGGTATGCCAAAAAAGATACTCCGTCCATGGACTGATCCAGCAATCAGTCCCAAAAACACTACAGCCCAAACAGTTGGGCACCATTGTTACGTCTGGTTCCGGTTTTTTGATCCGGAAAAGGGGGAGTGGACCCACCCGGTCAAGCGCAAACCCCTGCTCGTTCATCCATATTCAAAAAGAGATCATTACCAGGAACTGAAGGCCCTGGTCAAAGCAATCGATTATAAACTCAACGTCGAAGGCTGGAATCCGGTAACGAATTCTTCCGCTCCTGCAAAGTTTGAAGACCTGCCGGTGGACGATCAAATCACCCGGGCGAAGTACTTCACCTTCAAGGAAGCGATCGACTTTGCTTTTGAGAAAAAGAAAGCCGACTGGAGTTCCCGCAGCGCTGATTGCTATAAGAGCGTGGTTAAATTTTTAAAGGACGCCGCTGGGACCCTTAAGCTCCTGCACAAACCGATGTCAGAATTTGAACTGCCTCACTTCAAGGCTTTGCTCGATGAGACGCGGAAGAGCCGGAAACTATCATCGATCGGTTTCAATAAATACCGGGAATATCTCAGCAGCCTGGTAAGCGAAATGATCCAGTGGCAGATTGTAAAGATCAACCTGGTGCACCACATCAAAACAAAGATCCAGGATAAACACAACGCTCACCGGCCACCAACAGCTGATGAGAGGTCCCAGATCATCACCCACATAAAAAATACGGCGCCGAACTATTACCGGTTCCTTTCTGTGTTATATGGTTGCGCGATCCGTCCGGACGAGATCACACGCCTGCAGGTAAAACACCTGCATAAGAAAGAGGGGGTCTTCCGGATCCCCGCGGCCGGCACCAAGACAAAAGAATACAGAGAGGCTGTAATCCCGGACTGGGTAATGGATCTGCTGATGGAATTGAACTTGCAAAACCACGACACGAATCACTATATCTTTTCTGCCGCCTCCAGCTGGAGGTCACGGGAGCATTCGTTCAGGCCTGGTCCAAAAAAGATGCACACCCATACTACTACCAGGTGGTGGCGTGAGATCGTTAAGGAAAAAAAGGGGTTAGGTATCGATGTTTCCCAGTACAGCCTCAAAAAGCTATCCGGTAATGATATGGTAAGGTTGCAGGTGCTTAACAACATGGACAACCTCCTCGAGCTTCCCCGCCAACAGATGGGACACGCCAACCAGAGCATGACAGAGGTGTATGTCGATGAGCACAAAGTGGTGAACAAGGAGCTGATCCGGAAGATGATGCCGGTACTTTAACTGTGCAGGTCCCGGAACTCCTTTTCAAGTAAATCTATAAAATCCGTAGGGGCTGCAGTCTGGCCGAATTGAAGTAGTTGGGTTAACTTCCTTTCTTTTCGATCGTATTTTAGATCGAGGAAGTTGTTTTTTGCAATCAGATGGTAAAAGAGGGCATCCCGATCGCTATGATATCTCTTTACCCTGACGTTATATTTCTTCCCCTGGTAATAAAGGGTGAACAGGTAATCATCATGATCAGAAACCTTTGTGTGCATGCAGGGTAAAAATAAGAAAGCCTCCATAGAAATGGAGGCTTTTAGATCCCTGGTAACGGCTCTTTTTTAGAGTGAGAGAGCTATATCGTTTAAAAACTTCCTGTTCTGATGCCTGTTAACAAATCATCGATGATCTGCTTTTCAGGATCGCGACCATTTTTCTCAGGGCCTCCATAATTGTCAGCAGGCCAGTGAATAACTGATGCTGATTCTACATTTACTCCTGAGGCTTTGAGTTCGTCTACAAATTTCTTTGCAATAGCTTCGGGCGAATTATCGCCTCCCTCGGAAAAATTAACTACTTCTCCGGTTTTCTTACTCCGGTCCTGGCCGTGGCCACCGACCGCGTTTACTACAATTCTGAAGTCTCCCATTTTGATATATTTTAAGGGTTAAAAATTTATCCATTACTAGTTTGCATCTTTTTGAATAGAGCGAGCATCCGGGCCCCTTGCTGCCTGATCACAGAATTGCCGGCATTTGTCCGGGCGACAATGGCCTTCTGAAATATGACCTCTTCGCTGAAATTTCCGTTTACCGCGTTGTTGAGGGCCAGGGCAAAAAGCTTAAACCATCCTTCACCGTTCCAGGAGGCATAAGAAAAATGAATGATCAGACGATCATCGTTTATTACAGCCTGCTGTGCTTTTTGGGTCAGGTGGCGGTGAAATAATTGTGAGAACCAGCGGAACATAATAAGCGCTGCCAGCTCCTTTAAACGTGGCTCAACAGGTCCACCGCGGTAATAGTGCTTCCACTTGTACCTGGCTCTAGCCTCATCAACAATAGCCCAGAAAAAAGCCCATTCCGGGTAAACAGATAATGCAGACCCATACTTACGATCAAGCCCGAACATAGTTTCTCCGCTGTCGCCTAATTTCTTTTGGTTCTCCAGCGACATCGGGATCTTCATATCCGGATGATAGTATCCTCCCTCAAAGTTGTCGATCACAACAGCTGTAAGCTGGACAAATCGCTCCTCACTGATCATATCGGTAGGCACTACAGGTTTAGGAGTGGTTGAGAATTTCAGGAAGCGGAGGTAGTTTATCAGGTTGATCATGTCGATAAATAATTATTGGATGAAAACTGTTTTGCTCACACTACAGGTGAAGGTCCTGCCGCTTTCTTCTGACGAGTATGTTGCAATACCTTTTTTCTTGGAATGAAGCCGATATGTTGCCGCTAGTTTCGAAGGACTGATCCGGAAGCGGGCATTATCCTTCAACAAAGAGATTTTTCTTTTTTTCATGGCTGAATATTTTTAATGAGAGAAAGGACGTACACAATGATCAATACAGCCGACCCTACGATCTTTATAAATTGGGATAATTCCGCTCCCATTATTTGTGCGACCTTATCCAAGTCCGAATCTTCGTGGCCAGGATCATTGAAGCTGCCCAGGAAATTCCATTTCTGGCCACGCAGGACATTGTAGATTCCATCAAACAAAAACCAGAAAAGAACCATTTCCAGAAGAACTACACAGATCGTTATCCAGAATGTAGGCCAGGAGACACCTGAATATGCAGGATGACCTACAACCAAAAGAACGACCGAAGGAATTGATAAAGCAGCGCAAACCAGCCACTCCTTTTTGTGGTTGACTGGCTCGCGCCGTAAGAACTTCCGATAGTCGATAAACAACTTACCGGCCAGTACTAAAAAAAATGATATGACTCCCCAGCCGATCAATTTTTACTTTTAAAGTAATCGGTGAGCAGGCCGTTCTCGTCTTTAATATTAGTGCCAGCCCCGCCGTTCTCCCGGATCTTCGCAGCTTGGGCGTCGCTGACCTGGAACTCCTGTTTAAAATCATCAAAGCCTTTTACGAGACTTCCTTTATCCAGTGAAGTAGAATACCCGCCGAACCAGGTAACAGCGCAGAGCAGTATCGCCGCAAAAATCATCCACCAGGGATTATTGGGCTGCTTATATAAAGACTTCTTACCGAGCGACTGATCAGTGCCGACAAACCAGGCCGCGACTCCGACCAGGCACCAGAAAAACCAGCCGAGCACTTTCAGGCCGGGAGCTACAGCATCCCATTTGACCGCAGGACTCGCGTATACGCGAACACCTTCGGGACTACCTTCATAGCCAGGGATCTGCGTAGCCTGGGAGTGAACTACTTCAAATTTGTTATTGTTAGCTACATAGGTTTTAGCAAATACGAGAATTGCCATAAAGGAGAGGGCCACAGCCATCCAAACCGCGAATTTTTTAGTTAGATTTTTCATGTTTTTTATTTTGTGATTATTTACTTTGTTTCGTTTACAGTCTCAACAACTGCATCCTTTACCGCCTCGCTCGCATTCGACACCACAACTTTTGCCGGTGTCAGAAAGTTTTTCAGGACATAAGCAAGTCCGGCAGTTAAGGCCGTTATAGCTATTGCCTTCCAATTAAAGGTTAGAGAGCCCGCTTCCAGAGAATTGATGATTACTGTAAACACAGGAGTTATAACAGCTACCAGCAATCCCTTTAGCCCGTCCCTTATATCCAGGGAAAATTGTGTTGATGTTCTTACTACGTTCATGATGTTTTATTTTGAGATGAATAAATAGCATAAAGTACCGATGATCATTAGCCCTGTACCGCCGACAAAAAAGGTTTTTACCTTTTGCCACTTGAGGGACTTGTTCAAACTTTTTATCTGCTCTGTTTGGTAAACCTTTATAGCATCGTCATTGGCCTTCACTGTTGAGTCATTAGCAACAATCTGATAAAGTGATTTTACCTGTACATCTCTTGTATTGACAATGGTAAACAGGTTACTCACCCTTGCGTTACACAGGGATATCAAGGAATCCTGAGCAGCTACTTTACTCTCCAGTACGGGTACAAGTCGTTGAGCTGCTTTTCCCCTCTCATTCGATTGAATTATCAGAGTGAGGTCTGATAGCTTACTCGTTACGAAGACGTCGGGCTTCGTTTGAGATATAGAGCTCAACGTCATGAGCGTCAAGGTTGCGATAACTAATAGCGTCCTTTTCATATTGCTTTTTTATAGTTGATACTTTGTTGTCAATGACCGGCAATAGTTGTAACTGCTCGACAGTAAGACTGATCATTGCTGAGTCCTGTCTTACTGACTCTTCAACTGCTATATTCAGCTTCTCTACTGTTGAGAGCAGGGACTTGTTTTGTTTTTCCAGCTGGCCGTTTTGCAGTTCAAGGTTTTTAACCAGTATGTCTCCATGCTGACGATTGTTCTTAGACATGAAAACAAGAAGGATTATCAGAAGCAGAACCGCCCCGGTAATTCCAAGAATTATCCAAAACTCTTTTTTGGGTACTTTCGCTATTGTCTGTTGCATAACATGGGTTTTACTTGTTTTCAATACTTCTACGGTTAATAAAAATGTCTGTCCTTAGTGCGTCGATCTGAGCCTGTACTGCTTTCAGGTTTGCTTCCATTGTTGATATTCTCAGTTCAAAGAGTCTTACATCTGTTACATTGACTTGCATGTTCGTTGCGATATCGGACTTTAGTTTAAAATACGAGATCATGACAGTTGTTACAATACTCACTGTGCAAGCGATTATCGTAATCAAATCCCTTAGTCTTAGCCCCTTTATCTGCTGATCGCCTATCGGTGTTTCCATCATGGTATTGATTACAAAAACCCTTTAAATTTTATCTCCTTATGTTTCTTCTCCGGCTTGCAGTAATATTTTGGCGAGCAAGAAGTCAGTAACAGTACTATAAGGAATACCCTTATCACTTCTTTTTTGTTGTGTCAATTTGACTACGCAACTGTGGAACGATAAGCATTTCCAGGCTGTCGATTGTCTTGGTAATGAATTTCACCTCCTGATTACCCATATTGCTTTCATCGGCAATCTTGCGAATTACCTCCAGCTTGTTAATGTGCTTCTGCCACTCAGATACTGGCGCCTGCACCGTTAAGGATTTTTCAATAGCTATACCAGTGAAGCTACCCAATACAATTACCGATGCGATTAAGATTACTTTTTTCATGTTTTTTTTTATTTATAATGAATACTCAGATACTCCTTTTAAAAATGTTATGTTCCCTGAGAATGTTACGACCGGGTTATTAGCAGTTGTGGAACCAGCCGCAGATATATCCGTTGCGCTGCTAGAACCAAATGAGACCACCCCGTTTCTGGCCGTTGTTCCTAAGCTCCTCCCTATCCCTATTTCAATACATATTCTATCCCCTGCTGCACAGGCATAAGAGGACAAGGCCGCTGCGTTGGCTATCTGGTATGATGTCAGGGTAGTAGTCAAGTTCGATGCTCCAGCAGTTATGGCCAGCAATGTTGCTACCACCGTACCGGCTCTATTGATAACGGTTATTTTAATTCTGCTTTGAACTGTCGCTCCCGTTACGTTGGCTATTGACATTCTCGCATAACCTGTCACCGTTCCTGATATTGTTTGAGCTGCCAGTGCTGGAGATATAAACTGGCCAAACAAAGTTTCGTCGGTTGCAAGGGCATTAGCTACCGCAATAGTAGTAGAGGCTATTGTACTGCCTGTCTTTGTTCCTGTTGGATTCGCTGAAGTCAATATCGCACTTCCAGTAGATTCCCAAGACGATAATGCTCCGGCAACCCCATATTGCGTACCGCCAGTTACTTCAAGTCGAAACGTAGTTTGCGAATAGCAGACAGTGCCTACCAGTAATAATATTGCTGTAATTATTTTACGCATAGCCAATACATCTCCATTTTGAGGTCGCTGAATTATACATGAAGACTACTGTTAAAAACAAGGTCGTAGATCCATTTGAAGTTGTAGGGGTTGCTATTGAACTTGCCTCAGTATTCACCCAGGTTATTGTTTGCGCAACGGCAGAGAAATCCAAAACCCTAACCTTTATAATCTGACCATCTACGGCACTGGCAGTAGTGATAGTTATTGTCAATGTGGCTGCTGAGTTATTCGTAACCGTACTAAGCGAAGATGTCACCGGCACGGTTGCAGCGTTTCCTGCCGCGGCAATAGCATTATTAGTTGTTACGATTGCAGAGTAGGTCTGCGTTCCAGTAAATGTCTGTGCAGCATCCGTCCTGGCAATGGTCGCCGAAGTGGTCGGAAACGTCATTGTAGTAGCATCAGTACCTGTGTATGTGATGCTGTTATTCTGTGTTACCTTTTTACCGCTTGCAAAATTTGCCGCTGAATACCCTTGTGACCATGAAGCCGCAGAAGTACCCGAGGTAAGAATGCAGGTTACAACTGTTGACGTTCCTCCGGCACATGCTACTACCAAATTGGCACCAGATGAATTTACTGTCACTGTACCTGTGCTGTTGTTAATGATAACAAATTGATGGCCGAGTGTAAGGGTTGAAGTAACAGGCAGCGTTACTGTTTGTGTAGTTGCCCCTGTAAAATATTGTAAATAGGTACTGGCTATCGTCAGGGTAGTGGTGCCTGCCGCCGTAGCTGTGGTAGTATAACCTCCCAGCCAGTTATTAGCTGTAGTATTTCCATTGGCGTCCATCGGTGTAACTTCTGATTTAAGCGGTACACCGTTAGCCCCAACTACCCGCTGCGCATTGGCTTGAAATGACAGCAGGAAACAAGCGAGGACGGTAATAATCTTTGTCATAAAGAATAGAGATTATATTTTAATTTATATGTGGCATTCCAGTCGGTCGAATTTGTGTTGTCAGCAGTAACCCTTACCCGTAATGTTCCTGCTGATACATCTACTGTCCAGGTTGCCGTAGTCCAGGTTTCCCTGTAATCGGGTTGTTCATCTACAATTTGCAGAATCGTTAGTGTTCCCCCATCATGTTTCCAATGAACGAATTTTTTACCTGTGAGTCCTTTACTTGCAGTAGAGGTTTCTGTTCCGATAACAGTAACTTCTAAAATTCCCCTTGAAGCTGAGGGGGGCGTTATCGTCGCCAGTGTAGTTGCACTTGTAGATACAGTGTTTACTGTTGAATTATTCCACTGGTCATACCCGATGATTGCCGCAACCGGATTTCCAGATACACCGCTGCCATTTGTCCAAGCTATACCCGTTCCGTCTGTGAGTGTTCTTTGCGCCCATGTATCGCTCGCTGTTCTTACTGCTATACCTGTTGATGCTAAACCTTCAAGTGCAGCAAGGTCATTTGCCAATGCAAATGTGGGAGTGCCGGTAGTTGTAATAGGTGTTCCGCTTCCTGTAATTGTAAAACCTGCGGATGGCTGGGTAAGTGTAATTGATGTTACTGTGCCAGATCCTTTACTGTTGAACGTGGTCCAATCTGCGGCTGTTAAAAATCCTTTCTGCCCGGAAGTAGCGGCCTGCCCATTTGTATAATCAATAGAGATTAAGTTGCTGGCTAAATTAAAATCACTTGCCGTAAAAGAATTGAACTGTAAATCGACCCCTACCTTAGTAGAATAGTTTGCAAGGCCGCCGCCAAGATTAGATGCCGTATTTGTTTCACCTGAACCGCCAGCTACTCCTAAAGTAAACTCTATACCATTATCGTTTAAATATCTTAATGAATCGGCTCTGGTATAAAGGGCAGCGTATCCACTGGCCGGGGTTGAAGGTGCAGAAATGTCTTTTAAAAGAATATGTTTTTCATATTGTGAATATCCCCAAGTTTTCATATTTGCATCGAAAAGTGCAATAGCTGTACCGCCTCCGCTTATAATTGCTGGATAACCGTTGAAGTTCATTCTAAAAGGCAAGCCTCCACCATTATCCCTAAATGCAAACCCATAGTTTGCGTTTACGCCAAAGGTCATATATCCAGCTCCGGCAGTAGCAAGGTCTATAAAATAATCACCACTGTAAGAACTACCAAAGCCAAAATAATTAGCAGAAGAAGTTATATATGGTGCTGTTAGAGTTCCATTAGGATTATAGACAAATGATGCGTTATTACTTAAAACTCCAAGCGAATCATAAAGCACTCTTTTATCTGCTGAACTTGATATAGTGGTAGTTCCTTTTACCAGTGACCCACTTACGGATAAATCTCCACTCCCCAATATAGAACTGCCATTTATTGTTTTGATATTCGTTGCAGATACCAGTGCATCTTGCTTACTGTTCCAAGTGGATTTTAAAGTAGCATCAATAGAAATAAGGTTGCTTGCCAAATCAAAGTCTGCTGCTGCAAAAGAATTGAACCGTAAGTCAACTCCTGATTTGCTATCCCAATTTGCAAGACCACCACCGAGATTTGAAGCTGTGTTTACTTCGCCCGAACCTCCGCCACCGCCACCAGCAGCTACGGCACGTTTAACGAATGCAGTTGAGGCCATTCGATTAGTTGAATCTCCAACCCCGTAAGTTATATTCGTCAATGTGTCAACTACTGTGAAGTCCCCGTTAATTGTAACACCGGGGTTGGTTACGAAAAGTCCCTCAATCAAAGGTGCTACACCATCCAATCCATCGTTATCTATCCAAAGTATATTTTCTGAACCACTTGTATAGTGGGCAAATGTTCCTATAATTATACTGCCCTTGTGGATACCGTCCCTTGCTGCCCTCGCACCAATAGCTATTGAGTTTATTACAGTATCACTATTCGCAAAAGAACCTTTACCATTTGCAACAACTTGATAGGCGTATGCTTGTTCAAGTACGTTGGAACCTGTTGCAGATACCCCGAATGAACCTGGTTTTAAATTTACACCTGAGCCATCTCCAACGATTGTAATATCCTCACCACCTACAAAATTTTGAGCAACCCCATAACCTACAAAAGTGCAAAATCTACAAAAGGTACTATCGCCAGTCATTATATCAGCTCCCAAAAAAGCGTTATTATAACTATCGCCACGAATACCTAAACCATATCCAGCCATCGTACCTAAGATAGAATTTTGCCCTACTGCGTACCCTCCCCATTTAGCTCTGAATAATGCTTTTGCCCCACCTACTGTATTGTTCCAGCCATAAGGATTATTATAACCAGTAGAATCGCCAAAGTAAATGCTTGCTATATAAGAATTTCCAGCCGCATTGTATGTAGATGCCCTTATCTGCCATGCAGATACTCCGTTACTATCAACACCATACAGATAAGCCTTATGATTTGTGAGATTTGATTGCCACCCAAACGGAGCATTTACTTTATACCCATTAGCGTTCACTAACTTGGTTATAGCATCATAGAAAAGGGAGTCATTTGTTTTTAACGCATGATCTTCCCATACAAAAGGAATAGATTTTTTATGTAAACTTTCTACTTTTAAATTACCGGCCACCCTCATGTCCTGTGCCACGGATAAAACACCTTTAACAGCCATAGAAGATGTAACCGATACCGAAGGGTTTTGTAAAGTAAAGCCTGCTTTTCGTGGGTCGTCTGCATTGAAATATGTAGAATAATATCTAATCTGAACCTGTCCGGTAGCCGGAAAAAATTTAAGCCTCATTATGTAACCATCTCCCCAATGAACATCATCTTGATAGTTTACAAATAACTGGTTTATCATGTTACCCGCTTCGCCTGTTGAAACTATTGTGCCAGTCAATCCCATCTGTGCCCATGTTGCAGGGATAAGAAAGTGCCCATTGAAAACCCATTTAATAGAAACCTTTTTCTTAATCAACTTGTCCCATAATTCCTGTGGATCATTGTCGGCGCTCATGCCATATTCTGCTGTACTCGATACCGATGTATCACTTGCAATTTCACCGTAGTAATCTATAAAGGCATGGGTTACAATTATAACTTCCCTGTCAGGTTCAACTGCGTAAACAGAATCTATTATGTGTCCAGCCCAAGTGACAACAGAATCTCTTGGCATAAATTCAAGACCTACTGACATATATTTTTTATTGCCAGCAGAAAATATAGAAAAATAATTTTCAACGCTTCCATTGAAGTTCCCACCGTAATAAGACTTTCCAGCTAAGTATGCTGAAATGGTTGCCTTGTACCTTACTGCATCTCTTGTTGCAGGCGCAAAGCCATTATAATAATCATGGTTGCCAGGAACGACCTGAACCGGTATGGTGGATGGAATTTTAGCAAACCAATTTGTTATAGTGTCCCACTCTACCTGAGTGTTCCAGTCCGTCAAATCCCCTACCTGCATAATCGCCTGGACATTGTAATAAACTGCACTATCGTGAAGCCAATCGAATATTGCTCTGCCATAAGGGAAGCTGAACCTAACTTCATCTTGCGTATCAGGTATTACAACTATTTCATAAGGCGTATCTTCAGAATGCTTAGAGTTTATTTTACTTGTTTCGAGCGTGTCCTTTATCCTCACATCACCTTTAGCCATTACCCGTATCCGTTCAATATTATTTGTGCGAACAGATAGGTCAATACTATCCTGATTACCTACGAAATTTGTCGAAGGATTTGTCCCGGTATTGCCAAGTAAGTTCCAAGCAGGTGGGGAACTCGTTCTCGTTAAATACCCATTAAAATTAATTGCCGTTGCAGAATCCTTGCGGCGAACATAATAATTAGAAAATCCAGAAGAGGAAGTATCAGCACTATAAACACCGTTGAGATAATTCATGTACAAACCTGCCGAAAACAAGGAACGGACTTTTACCGAAAAGTTTGCTATATCAGTTGTGTCAACTGAAGTTAGATACCCCTGCGACTGTACCCATGAACGAGTAGCATCCCAAACCAAAGTATCAATAAGACGCTGCCTGGCTCTCAGCGAATCACGAAGATCTGTCTGGTCATTCAGCGATCCGCTTATTGATCCCCAGGTGCCGCCGCCAGTAAGATCACTGTATTTTGCAATCCTGGTCCATCCACCACCAGTAGTATCAAAAATATAGGGAACACTGTTGTAATAAACAATATCACCATGCCGGTTGTGTCCGGCAGAATCCCAGGGGAGACGTAGGTAATCAAACGTTACTACCCCATGATAGCGCTGGTTAGTATAATAGTCGTAAAACTTCTGGGAAGAACAAACCTGACTGATCAGCAATGCTGATAATAAAAACAAACCAAATTTTTTCATAACTAACATTTTATAAGCCAGAATACTCCAGCATTATCTTCCCTGTTTTCACTTTTAAAAACTGTGGTATCTATCGCAACGGGAACGCGGATGTTAGGGGATGTCGGTCCTATTGAGTCTACACCAATCTCTGTATTGGTGCCATCGACCTGCAGGATAACAGGAGTGGTGGGAGATCCGGGCCAGAATTTCTTACTGGCATTCTCCTGGAAGCCTCCGGGTTTATTATAATATCTTTCATCATCACTTCCGGTTTGGCTTTTTACACCACGCAGTCCAAGGCTCATAAGATCAGGCAGACGGAATGTTGTGGATCCATCGCCATCGCTGAAACAAGCTCTGTATGGACGCTGAATCGTGGTATATACACCGGATCCAGGAACGGTCAATGTATAGGTGTTTCCTTGCCGGTAAACATTGGCAATCTGCCAGGTCGCTTCGGTTACCAATGAGGCGCCGAGCGTCTGGACTTTAGCCCATAGTCTTGGATAATCAGCGCGGAGGACCTCCTGACCTTTGCAGATCAATTCGTTTAGGTCAATGCTGAAGCCGGCGAAGGGACGCGCAAGATCTGTCCAGTTCCCGAATGCGGTTACAACATACCACCCGTCTGATCCCCGGTATATCCATAAGGTTTCACCTGGTCGGATGTAGAATCCTGTATTATAAGCCTGGTTCCTGAAATAAATATACTGGCCACCGGAAGTGGCTATTTTATTTTCCACGGTATTGGTGATCATCGACTCGATCGGGATGATCGTGAACTCCTCGACATCATCTACGGAAGGAAGGGTAAGAGTTACCTGTGTAGCATTGGACCTGAATTTCACCAGTTTCCTGATATCAGAACTGGCATTGAAAGAATAATTTGTGTTGATCTCGATTTCTCCCTCGATAAGAGATCCACCAGTTGTGCCCCCACCGCCACCTCCTCCAACAAGACTGAATATTTTTAAGAGGTATCGCTGATCAGTATGTAAGACATCCTGCAGCAGCTTGAAACCGCCCGCTGTAAGAATTTCGAATTCGGCGTCAGGCCGGGATGGAACAGTTTGGGGAATAAGCGGCATGCCTTCAAGTTCGATATTGAAGTCAAGCCCAGCCAGCGATGGAATACTTGCGGTGTCGCTCATATTTTCGCCAACAGGAACGATGTAGATCATCTCGCCGCCATAAACAACCGGTGGATGAGAACCGGAACCTCCTTCATGAATCAGGTCGTAGAGATCTTGCAGATCGATCTGCTTTGTTTTGTTCTGGCTTTTGACCCATATCGGTAATTTATCCTCAAGAGAGAGATCTAACCCGGATGTACGTGCGGGTAACTCAGGTATGCGAACGGTTACAAGGGTCATGGGGAGATGTAATCGATTGCAAACTATAAAGCACCCGGTGCACCGTTACCGTTAATAGTTAAAAACGAGCATGTTTTAAAGAATTACAGCCTTTTGAAGATCTTATTAGTTGCATCCTCAATACGAAGTTGTGAGAATCCTACATCAGTTGAAGTGGTAGGAACATCAACCAGGATCAGTGTTCCTTGCTGAATCTTTAAATTTCCTATCTGAATACCGTTGATCAACTGGTTATTTGCTAATTGCTGAGCATTATCGGTAATATTTCTCTCAGATGAATCAAGACTGTTCATTATTCGTTGCATTGTGCCTGGCTGAACCTTGTCAGAAAGTTCAGCGCTGTAGGAAAATTCACTGACCAGGTTTCGGGTGGTGGATACGACCCGGTATTTGCGGTTTATAGCAAACTGGGTATCGCTGATCCAGACTTCGTTTCCGATATCAATGGTCCTGTTACGATCGCGGAGATACACAGGGTCAAGAATCATCTGGTATCCGACCTGTGGCTGGCTGATCTGCTCCAGTAGCTCTGTGGCTTTTGTTTTCAATAACTCCTCAGCTGTCTCAACATAAGATTGGGGCATCCGGATATCGACCAGCACATATTTGTCACCGATCGCTGGCTTCAGCGAGGCGCTTGGGATCTCCAGGGTTGCCTCATCTTTATTTTTCAGGATCGTGAATTCTTTGGTTCCATTATTATAGGCGCTGACCTCAAAAGAGTACCCTGCCAGCTGGCCAGTATTGAAAACAACTTTAGCGGTCATACCAGGTAGGAGGAAGGCATTGATATCAAAGTTCATCGACGTGTCAATGAACTTATAAAAATCTATAGCGTTGACCGAACTGATCGTGCCGGTCCTGTGTGGATAGATGTCATCGAAGAGTTGCGTGGCCTCCAGCAGCCCGTACAGCGCTATGTTTTTTTCCAGGTAAGGATAGGAAACCGGCAGCAGGACAGGAGAGGAGATGTCCGTTGTTACGGTCACAACATCGGATCTCACACCATTTGCCACTCCGCCGATCGTCATGAAACGAAACTCGTATGATCCAGTCGGAAGGTTAATGGTTCTAGGTGATGTAGCGGCGCCGGCATCTGTTGTCCAGGCGCCTGTGCTTCCAGCTATTCTGTATTCAATATCAATACCTGTCACACCGGTGGTACCCGGGGGATCGAAAGTAAACTCGTAATCAGAGTTACCGCCACCTGTAGCTGTGATGATCACGGTCAGGTTGGTGATGGCGTATGGATAGAAGCCAGGCAGCCGGAGCCTGATACCCGGGTATCCCTGTGGCAGGTTCTTTTCTGCACCGAACGCATATAGCCTCGTTACCACATCGCTGTTATCAAGGTTCTGGCGGATTATCTCGTAAGCCCCGCGGAAACGGCCATGGCGGAAAACAAACCCGGTATCCGTTCTTTTTTTCACCAGGTGGATGGTCCTTCCGATGATCCAAAACTCGGTATCGAATTCCGTAGCCAGCCGGCTCAGAGCGTTATAACAATTCTCAGCAGAGAAGCTTAAGTTTTTATACGGGGTAGAAAGGATCTCCCCCTTGATCCAGTCGTATCCTAGCCGGGCCATATTTGCCAGGATCAGGTCGATGAAGGTTTCCGCATTGCCCATGAGCGAAAAATCCGATTCCTTCAGGCTATTGTCGCTTCCAAGAAACAGGAACTGCATCTTTGCCAGGTCGGCAGATTCCGCCTGCAGTACCATTTCGTATTTAAAAAGGTAGGTACTGACTTTATCAATCACTGGCAGCCGGTTAAGCTGGTATTTCTCACCGAAAACCACACAGAAATCGCGGAGCTTAAAATCAATATACCGGCTATCCTCGAAGGATATGGTCAGCTGGTTTTCCCCCATGATCTTTTTTACCTGCACGGAGGTGCTGTCCGGCTTTATGCTCAGTTGGAAAAGACCACCCGGGTCAGAATACACTCTATAAAAATCAATTGTGGTCATTGTATTTTATGTTACCAGGAAGCGTCCATCTTCATCTATAATGAATTCTGTCGAGGCGTCGATCGATGGCTCTGGCTCTACGATTACCACGGTGAACTTATGGCCGATCTGCCGGTCCTCCGGGAGCCCTTTTAATTTTGTTACCTGCGAGTAGTTGTTTGTCTCTTTATAATAGAAATAATAAGATCTCTCGCCGTGTGCCTTTATTTCCAGCCTGTGCAGCCCGGGCTGAGTGATCTGCGAAAAGAACGCAGACCTTTTTTCCCAATAATCTTCCTCGGAGCTGGCAAGGATACCCAGCTGCAAGGGGATCTCTCTTTCGCTAAAGAATACCCTGGCAAGATCGACATCAAGGCCGTTGCTATCCATCCAGTCATGGGTGATGCTACCCTTTTTAGGAGGAAGCGCAAGGAGGTCCGAGGATCCTTTTTCGATGATCATACCGAAAGCGATCCACAGATCTATTCCATCAATGTACCATCTTCCTGAAGCGTCTACCATAGCTTTAGTTTTACCTGACCTTTACACCGACTGTATCGTAGTAATAGATCATCTTATCATAAATATTTACAAGCCGCACTGCCATCAACTGGGTATTGAACTCGATTTTATTAAGCGTTATCAGCTGGTTCCTGGAAACCGCCAGGATATCGATTGCAGTCAACCTAAGTGCATTGAATTGACCGGCCAGCAGATCTGCCTGCTGATCGGTGATTCCTTTTATCGCGCCACTGAGAGCATTCCCCTGGCCTGACTGGCTCGAAAGGTTCAGTCCCGCTATTTGCTGCAGTTGATCAAACTGCGTTGCAGCGTTATCGATGATGCTATTATACACACCCTGCAGCGTGTTAATCTCTCCCTGAGTCAGCTGGCCATCACTTTCAGTAAGGGTGGCGAATTCATTAAAGAAATCGGTCAATGGTCCTTCCAGGTACTTCATCTGCAGAGACTGCAAAAGCGCCTTTTGCATCAGTTCCTGAAACGTTCCTGCAAAATCAGAAGCGCTGCGTTTGCCTTGTGCAAAGCCGTCAGTGATCGATTGTATAATACTGTCTGCGGTTGTGCCCGTAAGCGCTTCCCTGAATTTCTCGGCGTTCTCTGCAAGTAGGGCGTCGATATCCAGGCCTTCGTCCTTTATAGCCTTTAATTGCAGGAATAGTTCTTTTGCTTTATCAGTTAGCTGGCCTTGTGTAAAAAGCTTTTCTATTTCTTCAAATGATTTCCCTACCAGCTGTTGCATCTGGTGAGTAATAGAAGCCTTAGTGCCATTAAAGAAAGTCCCCTGGCTGACAACAAAATTTTCTTTTTGCAGCTTAGCCAGTATTTCACTCGCCGATTGTGCTGCCCCCTGCTTTTGCTGTTCGAGCAGTCTCTTCTGGTCCTGTAATCCCTGGAGGGTTAGTTTGTTCAGCGTAATTTGTTGCCGCGCTCTTTCCCGTAGCAGTTGGTTATACTCCTGTTCTCCCACAAAAATCCGCTGCTGGAAGGAAAGGACCTCTTCCTGGGCTTTTTGCTTACTCTCTTTGGCTTTAGCAAAGGCTTGAATGATTTTTACGACAAGCGATATTACACCGGTTATACCAGAGAGTACATCGCCTGAAGCAAACGAAGCAATAGCACTGGCCGCAGCTGATGCCGCCGACGTCATATCAGACAATAGCTGCAGCGAGTCCCCAAGGCTTTGATTTAATGGAGAAACGGCATCAGCCAATGATCCAAACATTCCACTTACTGCATTTAGCCTATCTGCTATTTTGCTGAAATCTTGAGATACCTTATTTGTTTCAACCAGGATTCCCTGGTACTGATTTATTACGCCCTGTATATCCGCCCGCTGTTGTGGGGTAAGCTTAGTATCGGTCTTTAGCTGTTGCTTCAGTAACTTTAATTCAGCCTTGATACGATCCCTGGTAAACCCTATTATGTCCTGGTTCAGTTTTTTATAAAGCGCTGACTGACGGATCAGGTCATTCTTTGCGGCGTCCAGTTCTTCCTGGCGACCCTGTTCTAACAGTTTTTTACGTTCCTCGAAATCGGCGATCGTGCTGTTCTTTTGCAGCGTAGCCTCCAGGTCATCGTACTTTTTATTTATCAGCTGCTTTTGCTGATTGAAGGTATTTGTAGCCTCCAGCAGATTTTTGAAATCATCTAACTGCTTCTGAACTTTTCTTTCCTCTTCCGCGTGTTGCTCTTCCCCTATGGCTTTATTTAAAGCCTTTAATTTTTCATTCTCACCGACGTTTGCGATACCTAAAAATGCTTTTGGTAAAAGTTTATCGCGCTCAGCTTCGAGGAACTTTAAGTAACTGGTATACCCCTTGCTCTGCTCGGCAAACATTTCCTTTAGCTTGTCAATACCGATCTGCTTTTTATTTTCCTCGAATTTTTGAAAAATGTCTTTCTGTTTATCCAGGTTCTTGATATACAGTTCTGCCTGTTCCTTCAAATTAGTATTAGTGATCTCGGTAGCCCTGGACTTATTCAGATTTTCTATATCCAGCTGACCGATCTTGCTGACCTTGCTGCCAGGGTTCTTCTTGTTAAAATCATTCACCTTTTTATTATAGGCGTCAACGTTCTTTATCAGCAGGTCATATTTTTCGTTGATCTTATCGATCTCACTTTGTTCTTTTATAAGCCCTGACTGTTTTGCGTCGCGGCTATGAGCCTCGATCTCTTTTAGCAGTTCTTTCTTTTTCTCCAGTAGGGCGTTTGCCTTATTTTCAAGGGCATTCGCCGCAGATATATCGGCTTTCGTCGCCCCGGCAATTTGCTTTTTTTCTTCCTCCAGAGCTTTTATTTTTTTCTCATGAGCTAAGAACTGTTCGCGATTAGTCGACTCCTGTGACTGCCGATCCTTTTCTACTTTTATATCAGCTTCAATGTCTGCCAGTGTTCTTTTATGGTCCCCGTGGTTTTTAGTAGCAGCCGCTACCTGGACCTCTCCGAGTTGCGTAGAAACCTTTTTCTGTTCTTCCAGAGATTTTGTCAGGTCGACTACGGCGTTCTTTTCATCTTCCTTGCTTTTTATTATGCCTCCAGCTCCTTGGCCCGTCTGTGACACATCGATCTTATTGAGCCGGTCGAGTGTTTTCTGGTGCGCGTCAAGTTTCTCCTGTATCACTTTCTCCTGCTTAATGCTCGCGAGCAAGGCATCTTTATTTGACTCCAGTTTCAACTGTTCCCGCAGGGCGGTCAGGTATACATTGACGTTAGCAGCCAAGTCTTTGTAGCCGAAAGTCTTCGCGTTCAACCCCTCGACTATTTTCGGGTCTAATTCTTTCAGCTTATTATAAATATCAACGTGCTCTTTCTCCGAGAGGTTCGCATTTTTCAGCGCCTCCAAGTACGGCCGGATCTTCGCCTCAGTCTCTGCAAATTTTGAGGCGACACGGTCCTGGGCATCGGCCAGGAGATCCTGTGAGGTCTTGACGTCAGAGCTGGCCTTACTAAACAGTTTAAAAGATGCTATCAAGCCTATAATCCCGGCCGCTACATAAGCGATAGGGTTTTTTAGTAATGTGGCATTTAGCAAGGACTGGGCAGCTTGTACAACCTGCAAAGCTCTGTACTTCAAAAATAGAACAACGGTAAGCCCTTCCTCCTCTGCAGTGGCTAGAGCAGTGACGATATTTGTAGCGATGATCGCGGCCTTATACGCCCCGTAGGTGGCTACCATTACCTCAATCACATGGATCAGATCGTTAAAATGATTGACTAAAAAAGTAGCCCCTTCGATAGCAGAAGAGAATACCCCTTCACCGCTTTTCCCTACATCGTTGAAAAGCTCTTCAATCGCCCCCTTTAGCTGTTTTGTCTGGCCGGCCAGTGTTTTACTTTGGTTCTCCAGGAGATCAAAAAATACACCCCCTGCGCCTGTCAGTGAGCTGATCGCCTTTTCCACTTCCGGAAATCCTACCTTACCGTTCTGGACCAGGGTCTCTACCTCCGACGAGGCGACGTGAAATTGATCAGCGAGAGTCTGTATAATAGGTATGCCATGAGTAGTGAGGGAAAGCAATTCCCGGCTGGACAGCGTGCCTTCTGATAATACCCGGCTATAGATTTTAACCAGCTCGTTCAGATCAGTGCCGGTGCCTATCGATATATCTCCTAATTTCCTTAAGGTTTCAGTGACCTGTGCAGCTGGTACGTTAAAGGAAAGAAGGGTTTTAGTAGCATTTCCGACCTCTTTTAAATCAAATGGGCTTTTAGCTGTGAACTCTGCAACATCCCTTATCAGTTGGTCAGACTGCTCTTTGCTTTTCAGCATGGAGGTAAAAGCGATCTCCAGTTGCTGATATTCAGCACGCACTTTTGATGCCTCCGATAAAAATTCTCCTATAAAATGGGATGAGGCAAAAATACCGAGGCCGGCGAACGTTGTTTTTATGAAGCCCTCAACAGATGCGGCCTGCTTATTGGCGCTATCAGCCAGGCCACTAAGCTTGTTTTCTATTCTTTTGACCGCCTGGTCGAATTGGTCCTCGTGTATAACGGCGTCGAATTCAAGTGAATTATCCCCGGTTACGTTTAAAGGCATGGTCCATTAATTAAAAAATTTCTGTAGATCCGATAGGCTTTCTACTGTTTCTGTTTTCTCTTCTCCCTGGTCAGTCTCCAACCCGGGTATGGTGGCCAGTAGCATGTTCACATTTGCAAAACTGATCCCCCATAATACGTACTCATAACTCATGCGGAAATATTTCATAACTCCGCCGATTGTTTCCCAAGGGCTATTTAACTCCCTTGTTGCGATGGGCTCACCTCGCTTGATTCGTTCTTCGTCACTGCGCTTTCGAGAACGTTCAAGCCTCTTATCGAGATGATAGAAGCGATAAAATTTTGCAGGTCCATCTGTTTCAGTACCAGGCTCAGCAGCGTCATCAATTCTTTTGATGAGAGATTATTTCTAAGCAAACTCATCAGCGATCCTGAAGGCTCCTGCCTGGTGTTCTGGATGGCTATCGCTATCACCCGGACCATAGTATCAGTGTGGCGGCTCACCAGGTGATAACTGGTTTCCAGGTAACCCTTGCCTTTTTGTAGCTGCTCAAGATCGATCGATAGCAGCAGATCTGATATCTTCAGCAAGCTGCCCAGTACGATCGGTTTAATGACAAAGTTTTTCTTTGCAGGTATCCACCCCACCTTCTGCAGCCACCGGTGAACCGGCGTCTGTGGTAGGATGATGATCTCGAACGTGACTGTATTCTCCAGTACTGTGTCGGCCACCTGCTCCAGGGTTTGTTTTACTTCTTTTTCCATATTGAACTAAAAAGCCCCGAGTTTCCAAGGGGCCTTTTGGGTTTATAATGACATTAGATATTACGCATACGTGATCTTCATTCTTGCTTCGCCGGACTTGGTAGGCTGGAGAACGCTTGCCGTCAGATCCACCTGGCCCAGCTTATCCTTAGCAAAGGAGAGACCCAGCTTCGGAGAAACCTTCGCCCGCGGGATGATCACGATGTTTCCTTTTTTATCCGTGATCTTCAGTGACACTTCTACGTCAGGGAAAGCATCAGGAGCTGACCATGTTGAGGTCGTTGCTGATCCGTTGGACAGCGTGGCCACCGGTACCGAGAAACCAGATCCTGTACCACCGATATTTGCAGCCAGGGCGCTCATAGAATCGGCGACTGTGTAGCCATATCCGCCCTGTGTCAGGGTTACTGTTGTTACCACTCCACCGGCCACGACGATTGTTGCCCGGGCCTGCTGACCAGTACCACCGGTAAGGGGCACATTGGTGTAGGTTCCGTTGGTATACAGAGTACCGCCAACGACCGTTCCGAATGTTGCGATGGATTTGTGCGGGGTGTACGTACCGCCAAAGAATTTATACATGTTATAGCCGCTCACATCGTATGTGGACCAGGCCAAAGATATTTTTCCTGCTGTTGATACCACAGATTCCACAGGAGAATCGGATTCTTCGATATTGAAGTCCGTGATCGTAGGATCCTCTGTTGTCATTTGGGCAGTACCCGAAACAGTTTCTCCAATCGCCTCCAGTACTGTGCCCATTCCGCCGTCACCGGCGATTGCACCCATTTCTACATTGGCTAATCCGAAAGTATGTTTTGCCATGGTATTAGTTTGAAATATTTATATTAAAAAATTCGATTCTGATATTTATAAAGTGACTGCCTGGTGTTTCGTCAGCCATCACAGTTTGCTGCTGAACTGAAAAATTGTAATCGTCTCCCCAGTTCTTATCCAAAACGCCAACCGCGACCGTGGACAATGCTTTCAACCGTACGTGATCCGCAACGATCTGCTGGCCACCCGTTACATTTATGGTCTTATCAGGAACATGAATGTTGACATTACAGATTGCGACCTGGAGATCCTGGTTTATGATCGGCAGACTGTTGATCACGACATCTTCGTTATTACTGTTCAGTGGGCGCTCATGCTTGTAAATCCCTCCGCCTGATACAAGTGCTGTCTTAAGGGCGCTACCATTGATAAGGGTCCACAGAATGTCAATAAGGTCGAGTGTCGTTTTCATTTGATCTTCGATTCTATTCTTTTTATTGCCACCCTTAGTGCCGTTTCCGCATGCAGGGCGCTTGAAGTGATCACATCGAACCCTTTTGCTTCCACCGCTGCTGCGTAATTCATTCCCGCGACTCCGATCAGGACATACCCGGAAGGAAAATTTTGTTTCACCTCCTCGACTACCTGTCTTGCTTTCTCTACTCCCTGCGGACCTCCTGTACTTTTGAAACTCTCAAACATCTGTTCGCCGTTATAGAGGATCACATAGCCTATTGATGATCGAAGGTTGCCGGTTCTGTCCTTGTAGGTGTCAGTATCCCGGGCCTGGGTCACAAACGTTTCTCCGATCCGTTGTAGATTGAGAAGGATCGCAGCTTTAATCCGCTCTTTTCTCTCGCCTAACATTGCCCGGATCTGTTGCTTGTTGAACTTCGGGACTACTACTACAGCCATATCCGTTGATTTAACTGTCCAGCGCTGTGTCTTTTTACTGTTTCCTTTGAAAGAACTGATGCACCATTTAAAATTTCCACCCTGGTGCCTGGTTGTATGTTGATCGCCGGTAAGGGCAGATAAACGTTTCCTGTTACTCTGATCTGGCTTCCGTCTGCTGCTTCAACAAAAACCGTTTTTGGTTCCGGTTCATACCTGCAGGCTGTCTCAACTGTAGCATCGCTCCCGGTAGTCCAGTTCCCACTGCCATCCTGGGCACTCCCTGAGTGGGTAGTGTACCTTAATGTGTGTGGATACTGCCGAATCATCTACCACAAGTAAGAAGCGTCCTGTACGCCCATTTCGTCTGTTAGCCCAAATCCCCACTTTTCTTTCAGGGATCCGATTTTCTTTACTATCGAGTCTTTATACTTGATAGAGTACCCACCTTCATCAATATCAGCGTCTAAAAAATTCTCCAGGAGTTTTACTGCAATCCAGTCTACCCCTTGTTCGTTAGCCGTTGTATAGGTTGCCGATGTGGTAAGAGCGTAATCCGAAGCGTCCAGAAAAGCCTTTTCGATGGAGGTGTCTGATACCGTCACCTGGAGAACTTCCTGCAAGGCTTCTTTATTCGTCATTTAAAGAACTTTACTTTTCCTTGATCACCCCGGCTTTCACCAGATGAGATATCCTTTTGGGATCCCCTGAAGTATATTCATCGCCGGAGTTGTAAATTTTTTGATCGGCCTTGTCGCGGAATTGATACACTACGGTATGCACCTTTGACGCATCATCACCGCCATTGGACTGATCTTCGCTATCAGAATCGACGATGGCAGCGAAAATTTCCGCTACTCCCGCTTCATCATAACCTTTTTCATCCGCGGCGATAGCTTCCTTTATCTCCGTTTCTGTTTTTCCTTCAGAAAGGAGAGGACCATATTTATTTTTTGCCGCTTTTAATGTTGAATGGTGCAAACCCATAATCTAAATGTTGTTATAATTACCTCTTCTGGATGTTTCCAGGACCTGTAATTATACTGTTAACGAATCCACCAGGTAGATAGCATCGACGCCGCTAATTACCGGTAATACCAGTGACTGAGATGTTGTGTGCTCGGAAAGCGATGGCCTGTTTAACCTGAATTTGGATACCAGGATAAAATCGTTCACGGTTGTGTAATTCACATTATCAACCGGGTGATTCATTTCCGCGAGCCTTCCCCATGTCAGTGTTCCCACCTGGTCGGTTGTCAGGCCGACTACGGCGCCAACAGCCCATGGTTTGAGTGCAGTACGTACGCCATTCTTTTCAAAATTGACGCTACGCTCGATGATCTCGAACTCAAATCCGTAACGATCTTTGGCCGCTGTGTTTACCTGGGAAAGGGTTGGGATCGGAACGGTTGCACCAAAGAAATTGGTCGATGCCGCATACATTTCCTTCACCTGCGTTGTCTTCGCCATGTTGTTGAAAGTAGCCCTGTCCAACATCCATTTGGTGATAACATTTCCATCAGCTGTGGCCTTCGCCTGCACTGCGGCCAGATCTGTTAATGGCGTGGAGGCAGTGTTGCTCCATACGGTGGCCACGTTGAATTTATTTCCGGCCGGATATCCGAAATCAATCCGGATGCCGGTTCCGACATTATTAGCATCAGCGATCACAGTTACACCGGTTGAAAGCCCCAGGAGGAACATATATTCCAATGTTTCCAGTTGGCCGGTGATCACTCTTTCTGTGTCACGGAATAATTTACGCAGGAGTTCCTGGGCTTGACCTGGCTGGGTTGCCAGGATATCAAGCTCGGTAAGCTCTTTTTCACGCAGCGCCATTTCCATACCAATTTTTGGTATATCTCCGTTAGCGCGGGCGATTGAGTCTCTCTTTTTCAGGGGGAGAGACGAATCCATCGCGATCACATCTGCCGCAACGGAATAACCATTTACTGTTATTGATTCCCACTTCAGATTCGTGGAGAATTCCTTACGGAGCATAGTCCGGTGGAGATAAGTAACAGCTTTTTTGACAGACGTGTCATTAAGACGATCTATCACCCTGGCTGCAATACCGGGGAAAAACTTTTTTACTTCTTCGAGGAATAGTGATTGTTCCATAATTAATTTTTTGATCGAATCCGAAAAGTTTTTACTTCACGATAGGTCCTGTGGACCTGGTTATTTTAATCAGCCCTGAAATCGATCCGCGGTAAAGCGGCTTTGAGGGCTGTGAGAATACTTGTGAGTGAATAAACCGACGCCGATGGGTTCACTGTTCCCCTTACCATGATGCCCGCCATGGGCTTCGCTGTTAAGATGGAACTGATGTTAATACCTTCGTACGTGTGACCTGCGGGTAATGCACCGTAAGCGGCTGCTACATCGGCGAGCGTTGCTACATCGACCGTTGCGTTAGTCGTTGCAGTTCCACCGGCATAAGCTCCCGGAACTGTTAGTGTATCATTTACAACGTAACCTGTACCAGGCTTTGTGATTGTTACTGTGGAAACCACGGTCAGGGCAACAACAACAGTAGCAAGGACACCGGTCCCAGATCCGCCAGAGAGCGGAACGTTCTCGTAGGTGCCGTTTGTGTACCCGGTTCCAGCAACCAGTGTATCTACAGTGGCAACTCCATTAGGCGCTGCATTGGTAGCCGGCATTGGCTTTAATTCGCCAGTTGCGGTTTCTTTGATGATCACGTGACCACCAGGGATTACCGAAGGAACAAATCCTGTAGTAACCAAAGATCTTCCACCCCGGATGGACTGGAGGTTATCAACGATAACAATCGAATCATTTGACGTATCAACTGTTGATTGTTCGTTTGCTAAGTTTGTCTGGCCCATTTTTTTATTTTTTAATCAAGAATTTTGTCAATCTCTTCTTTGGAAGGCGCTGCGTCAGTTTTTCCGCTGCTCCTTTTTGGCTGGTGGCCACCGGCCCCTGCCTTCGGCTGTGTAACGGGATTATCTTTCGTTACATCGGCCCAGCTTGCTTCAATCTCTGCTACGAAATCATCAAGATCATCCTCTTTCTCCGGCAAAGTCCATTTACTGTAGAACTTTTCAGGAACCTTCTGTGCCCCATCTTCACCTTTCAGCTTTTCAGCCAATTTGGTTTTGATGTTCGCTTGAGTTTTCTCTGCTTTCAGGCTTTCAACTTGCGCCATCAGATTCAGCGCCCATTTCGGGGTCCGATCTTTGGGTTTAGTTTCTTTGCCTTCCGGTTTTTTGGTCTTTTTCTCACCCTTGTCGTCAGCTGCATCGTCATCTTCTTCCTCCTCGTCATCGTCATCCGGTACAGGAGGCTTGGCTGGTTGAGCTTTGACTTTCGCTTCGAGCGTCCGAACCTGGTCATCCTGTTTTGCTATTTCAGAAAACGAAACCAGTTCGTCCAATTCATCAATGAGCGTGTCGTGCTCTGATTCTTCTTTTGTGTCAGGGTTTTTTTTGTGGAGTCTATCCGCGTACGCGTCTATCCTTTTAGTAGAGAGGTTCACTCCTGCAGCCTTTGTTTTGGCCTTCAGTCGTGCCTTGAATGTGTCGAGCATAAGTGTAAAGAGCTTTTGTTGATGTGAAATTAGAAGGCTGTTTTATTCTTTTCTTTCTCATGTTTTTAAATTGGCTGCGTTTTTAAAAATTAGCATCTTCGCGTATATGCAGGCAGTTAATGTCGTTGAGCTGTTACTTGATCCCCTCGCAGGATGTCTACCGATTATGCAATTACCCGGGCAGGCAGACACTTTCATCGATTCCATAATGACCAGGCTTCGTGTCTGCATTGATCGAAAGAAGGTGCTATTACTCAGGGAGCAGCTCAGAAAAGAAAGCAATAAGATTGGATTTGATAAGAAACAGTATATCATAAACGAATTGCTTCGCGAACTCAGAAAGGCGATCGGTGATCATAACGAGGCTTTTGAGATGATCTTGCTGAAGAACTGGACCACGAAGATTATCAGCCAATACGGAGAGGATAGGGGACTTGCCTTCTATAACCAGGTTATTTTGAACCGGGAACTAAGGAGGTGATCTTCGCTAATTTTTTGTATAATTTTGCAGCTATGGAGCCCAACAGACAAAATATTATAAACAAAGTTTTTGCCGGTACTGACCTGACAGCAGAGGAGGAGGCTTTCTATTTGGTCGAGATAGTCGGTACCACTCCGGAAGAGGCCGCGAAGATCTTGGCCATTGCTGACAACGACAACGACCTGCTGATTATAGATTGATCCATCCCAGGTCTACCATCATCTCCTCAATCGCTTTTTCAATCGCGTCAAAATCACTTCCAACCCATTGGTATTTGTGTGGTAGCGTCTTTTGCATCTCCAGCATGCTCTCCAACCCTTCCTTCATTGCTTTGGATCCGCTTCGTTTCGCGATGAATTGTGCATAGGACCTGGCCCATATTTCTTTTGGATCCAGTAGATATTCAAGGTGGCGCAGAAGACGGAAGCTTAATGGAGTACTAACGCCATCCTGTTCAAACATCCCATCTTCCAGGATCCTTCGAAGTCCTTTAATTTTATCGGTGCCCTCAGCTGCGTTGATAACTTTCGATACGGGAGATCCTTTTTGCAGTGAGTTGAAAACTCCCTTCTCACCGATCGCCTGCAGGTCCAGGAAGTGCCCCATCTCATGGGCCAGGCTCAGCTCTTGGTGAGCGCCGTTTGTTTTGATCCCGATCCTAAACGGAGTCATATTCGGATTCATCTCAAAAGAAGCCTGGATACCGGTGTTATTAAACTTTGAGCCCAAGGGCTGAAAAGGAATATTATCAAGTTCTCCATCACCGTGCACACTATCAATCGTATTTAGTCCACTGGACACTGACTTCCTTACAGAAGAAGAGATATTGGTGAACTGGCTAGATATTTTACTGGCGCCGGGAGTTGGACCAGCGGATGGCGCCGGTGATGGTGTAAAATTTTTAAGGTACTGCGGATTATCTCTCATCCAATAAGGCTCATTCTTCCATCCGGCGATACGTTTACGGTTTTTATCCAGGTACTCCTTGAAGCCAGGAGGAGGCGCTGTAATGGCACCCTTGGCAATAACATCCGGGTCCTCACCTGCGAGTATCTGATCCTCCAACTTCTCAAACTCTTCATCGCTCATTTGTTTGGCCACCTGGTAGCATAAGCACTGAGGATGCCAACCAACAAATTTAAAATCCTTCGGGTATTCACCTGCGAGCGGATCACAGATATCGTACCGGGGATGCATATTGGATAGCTTTACTTCAAACCCGATAACAAAGGGAAGATTCTGCCATCGCTCGTTATCGCTGGTCCTGTAAGCCATATTCGTCTCCGTACGGGTAAGCCTCATGGCGTTCTTAAAGCTGCTGCGATAAACACCCTGCCCCGGGTGATAGTCCCTTGCCGATTGAGAAAGGTGCAACTGGCCGTCTTCACCACGGACCCTTCTGAATAACTTGTCGGGTTCATTCAAATATTTTTTAAGCTCCCGGGCGATATCTGCGGCCGGCTTTCCTTCACCAAGTCCTAGCCCTAACGTTTGCTCTGCTTCTTTTTTGAAAGGATCCAGGAGATTCCATACCCGGTCGCTGAGCTTCAACCCGTTTTCCTTTCGAGTGATAAATGACTCTAGTGCCCCTTTGTTAGGATCGTATAACACCTGGCGAATACTGGCATTGATCCTTTTACCAGCCAGTCGCTTATCTACTAAGACGTTGTTTTTCTTGTTGCTGAGATTCCAGGAATCTTTGATACCATTGACGGTAGTGGCGTAGATCTCTGCATGCATCTGCTTTGAAACGAGTTCGATTTTCCTCTTAAGGACGGGGTAATCGTTTACATTGAAGGGTTTGTTTTTGTAACTAACCGTGGAGAGGGTTACGCGGATCTGCTGAATCGCTTTTTCATAAGTCCTCCTGATCCTTTTGTTTATAGATGCCAGGCGCCTGCGATGCTCGATTTCGTATTGTTCATCGATTGTGGGCATTATTTCAAGGATAGATGAAAAGCCTCCGCCACTTTTTTTACCACCCGGGCATGGCTCATTTGTTTGTTCCGTGAATAAAAACTTATCGTGAATTCGATTACCAGTTTGTGTTTATCCTTTGGAATGTCGTACGCATCCAGGGCGAGGAAAATTGGCATCATAAGGGCCTTAGCCCGAATCCTTGCCTCATGCATGCGGTTAGATGCCATTGGTGTGATGGGAAGTATTTTAGCTTTCATTTTAATTCATTGCGTTGTTTAAACCAGTGTCGGCTATTTCCTTTTTTATCTTATCCAGCTCTGCCTTACCATCACCACCGATTACTCCCTGGAGGGCGTTCACTGCTGTTTCCTGGGACAGTATCGGTTTATCACCCTGTGACGCGTTGGTCAAATAGGTCACTATGCCGGTCACATCTTTAGGGAGGAAGAAATCAAATGTTGGCGTAATTGTTAAGGACATACCTGCCTTTAGACCGGGCTCAATGGCCACGATCATTTTTTTTATGAGATTTATCCTCCGTTGTATGCATTCTCCGAAAGTTCCGGCATGCTTTGAAGCCTTCAGGTGTGCCGGCATGAAGAGAAGCTCAAGGGCCACTCCGGATGTTTGGCCTATTCCCTTAAGAGTTTCCGTATCGATACGGACCGTGTCCGTAGTGATGTACATATTTCTTTCGTTCATTTCCACTTCTATTTTTAGTGATTCAGGCGCGTTATCGGAAGTCACATACTTGGCATCGCTTCCAATGGGTCCGTTGATCACCCTTCCTGCTGAACCATCAGGTAGAGAATCAAGCTTTCCCTCAATAAAGAAGATAGGGCTCATCGTTTTGTCGTTGCTGTCTGCCAGGTTGGAAGCAAGGAACTCTAACCTGCTTATCTGTGGTTTCGCATTAGCCCACTCGACATCGGGCTGGGAATGGAAAATGACTGTGATTTTCTTGATGTCATTGGGCACTTCTTTAACTTCCCATGAACTCCCTGATTTTGTTCCTTCAAAAACTTTCTCGGCTGTATAAAGATCAAAATGGTCGATGTCCTCACCCGCATCTGTTTTTTCCTTCCATTGACGTGCAAAGGCGATCAGGCTATCCTGGCCATCCCATACTGGCCAGATCTTATCGAGCAAAGAGGGAGCTGCAATGAAGAGACGCGGTTTCTTCTTACCCTTTACTGTTGTTCCGGACCAGTAATCATCGTCTTCATCCAGGTCCTGCATGTACCAGATCTCCGCTACTTCTGTTTCACTCATCCTGGTTTCCAAAATTGCCTGGTTTTTAAAGTCCAGCTTATTGTTCTCATTGACCTTTTTAAACGCTGCCCACATATTTACTTCATCCGCAGTAGCCGGTACCGCTTTGTAAACGATTGGGTTCGCGCATAGAAACGCTGCAGCTCGACCAACGATCATCTTCTGCATGGCGATGCCGATCCTGTTCACTTCCCTGTCCGGGAGCAAGGATCCGTCCTTTTTCTTTCTTTTCACATTGGGCCGCTTTACTTTATCAAATACATCGTGATCAAACACGTTGTATTCCTTTAGCGGTTCAGCGGTTTTGGGATCTGGTTTTACAGAGATGGCCTTGACCACAGCCTCAAAATTTCCAGCAAGCAGTTGGATGAGTGTTTCTTTTGTCATATCATTTCGTTTATTTCTTCGTAATCAAATTCATCGACATTCATAAGTTCCCGGATAATAATCGCCGTAAGGCAATCCACCTCATCATCGTGTTCGGCATTGGGAAATGATGTCACCTGGTTGATAAAGGATTCATTCCAAGCGCCTTCGTGGAGGAAAACCCGCCCGGCTTCAATTTTAGGAGACACCCGGTGCAGGCGCGTGACCTTATCCTCTGTCGGTGGCTTGCTTTCTATAATATTCAGCTCTGTGCCGTCCTTAACCGTTTGCACCACTGATTTTCCAGAGGCCTTAGGTTCGACGTGGATCATGGACGAGGATTTATACCCCCTTCCTCTCACATATTCGGGAAGCCACCGCAAAAGGTCAGGAAATTCTTTCCAGACGCTGGCAGCATGGGTGATGTATAGGTTATTGTGCAGCACGTAATAGGGCAGGACCGCCGTAGGATCATTGTCAGTATCACTGGTATAGGCGGTGTCCATCTGGAAATTAATACTTGCCTCTATCGGCATTGGCAGGGCCTTGTTTACGATATGGAACCAGTGCGATTTAATTATTCCCCCTTCTTCCGGGGATGGTCGCTGCTGCATCTGGCCTGCGTAACCGTAAGATCCTAATTCGACCTTTTTTATTATCAGGCGCTCCTTTGATTTGCGGATAGGGTCAAACAGACCGTTTACATAGTAGGCTGATAGCTCTGCTGGCTTTACATCCTTGGATATTTCTGCCGGGATGCATATATGGTGCACGCGCAGGCCTTGTTTTTTTAGCAGATAACCTGTCGTGTCCATATCATGGAGTCGTTGCATTACAATGATCGTTGTAGATATTGCGTCATCTACATTCCGTGACCCGATCGTTTCGCTCACCCATTTATTTGAACGAGTTCTTTCTAATTTAGAAGCTGCTAAGTGGGGAGACATTGGATCATCGATGATCTTTTGGTGAGCGTGTATACCGGCAATACCAGATCCAGTTGACGTGGTATATCGCTCACCCATCAGGCCGTTCTTAAAATGTGTTTTACCTCCAGAGGAGTTTTTAACTATCTCCGGGAACAAGCGACGGAATTTATCTGAATGGAAAATATTATAACACTTCTCCGCGATGTCTTCCGCCGGCGTGGAGGCATACGATCCACAGATGAACCGCTGGGTGGCGTCCAGGGTCCAGCACCAGATGGGGTACATTTCGGAAACTATCGTGGACTTGGAGGATCCAGGAGGGACGTTGAATATGTAGTAGTCATATAGCTTATCCAGCCTTTCCAGTACTGGTTTCCCATATTCATCCCTCCTACCGCGGTCCAGCTGGGATACGCGCTCGCCAATCACCTGCAGCTCGTCACACAGGTACCGGATGTGCCAGTTCCATATTGGCTGCTCTGCGATGATTGTGTCCCAGAAATATTTCACGAATTCATAAAATGATTTCTGCACGATCGTACGCCATAGCGCCTCGTAGGTTAGACTACCCTTTATTTTCTGTATCGTTGATATGCTTTGCAAGCTCTAAAAGTGTTTCAAGTGGAACTTTTGTCAGGTTTATTGGTGTATTGGCTTTTATTTTCTCTCCTCCGGATGTGATATCCGTCTTTGTCACAGCGTAGGATCCCTTCCTTCGATAGAGCTTATCCGAAGCGGCTATGATATCAGTTTCGGAGGGCTCCTCCTCAATCGAAATGATCTCGAATACCTTCGTTTTCCTGTTATAGGCCGGAACCTTTCTTTTTCTCCGGTAAGTGCCCATCGCGATCTGGGACAGCTTCGCGTCGATTTCGGTTTCATGCGCGACTTGGGCCACTGCGATCCTGATTCTTTCCTGCTTCCTGATCTCATTCATCTCTTCTTCCCGTTCACGCTTTCCCTTGTTGATCGCATCGGCTATTTCCATTATTTTCAATAACCTTCCACTACTCGTCATCACAGACTTGTCAGACTTAATACCGGGATATGCCGTTCTGTAAGCCTGTAATTCTTCTTCTGGTGATCCGGCTTCGATCATCAGTCTTATAAAATGTTGCCTTCTTTTATCAGTACGGGTCATGCTACTCAATTTGCCTTAATAATCGCGCCTGGATATTTCTGCTGCATCAAATAATTGATGTCTTTCAGAGCGTACTCTTTTTCCTGGTCGCTGGTCAGCATTATTTTGATTGTGTGTTTAGACGCCTTGAATGCCACGTCCTGACTTTCTTTATCGATAGAAGAGAGACCGTATTCGTTCAGGTTCGAAATTTCTGCAGCCTCAATGACCACTGCGACCATTTCCGCGTCTTCCCTGTAGTTGTGTTTACTCACCGTGTTGTCCAGGATCTTTGCCTTTGCGCCGATCGGTGTGTTGATATCCAGGTCCACTCTCTTAACCACTACGAGCTGCTTCCCTGTCGTTTCGATTTCGATAACCTCTTCAATTCCGAGTTGTCCTGCGGCTTCAGCAGTCTTGTTTCCTGCTATCAGCACATTATTCTTATCAACGAGTACGCTTCTGCCGAGACCGGTTTCGGAAATGCTTTTATTCAGCAGGGCGCTGCCGAATTCAGAACCTTTATTTATGTTCTGCCTGTCGAAATGGTAGTCGCTTATTTTCCTCGTTTTTACTTTTGCCATTGTTATGATTTTAAGGCCAGCTGTTCAGTTATTTCAATTGCTCTGGTCCGGTAATCCTCATAAATCTTTTCGTGCATTATTGTCTCCCGGATGATAATACTGACCAGGGGAGGGTCTACCTGCAGTTCCCGGCTCAGGGCGGTAACAATTCCTTTTGGCATTTTTAGTTTCTTGATCGACTGGCAATAAACCTGTGGGCAGTAGACGTGGAGCATGGCGCTGATAAAGAGCCTCCGTAAATCCACCTTTATTGTTTTGCTCAACTTTCCTCGGTGTGCATCAGGATCTATTTTATTGAGGTCGCAGAATTGTAGAAAGAATTCCGGAATCCTTTCCTGGTTTATTTGAATGGTCCCGGGTGCCTCCAGATAGGGCGCAAGGAGCTCGCTCGCTTTCTCAGGGTTTGTGAGATACAGGAGCCGACCTATCAAAAGATATTGTTTGTTGCCCAATGAAATTGATTTCATACGAATGGGGCAGGCGCAGGACAAACATACTAAATAGTTTAGTTTTTAGGAAATAAGGAGACAGTATTCCCTTTTCCACAGGGTGTTCATGCTAATTATTTTAGTATTTTATTTAGAATCGCTATTTTCATATTCACTAAAAACTTATACCATGCGAAAATCAATGTTCATGACAGCCTTCTCGCTGTTCGCGATCACTGCCATGGTGGTAAGTTCTCCCAGACCAGTCGTCAAGGAATCGGTTCCCGGCAAATCTTCGGTCTTCCACCTGGTGGATCACTACGAAGGATTTGCTCAGGTAAACCAGGCAGCAATGATGATCATCGATCCCGCACCGCTTGTGCAGGGATTTGTTGTGAAGCATGCGGCCAGTATTCCTCCTGTATCGAAGGGCTACACGCCTGAGATCATGGCGATGGTCAGAGGACCTACTACCAACAGCCTAACCTTGTTACCCTTTATCAGCGACAAGGACCGGGTTTAGCAACGATGCCAAACTAAAGGGAAAAACCTCGGCGATATGCTGAGGTTTTTTGTTCGAGGGGAGCAATTGGATCCCCCGAAAAGGGGATAATGGAAAAGTTTGTAGTATTATAGAATTCGTATATTGGTGGCGATTTTTGACTTTTTGCCCACCAAAAACTGCTTAAATGTTCTTGATTGACTCCATCTGGACTTGGGATCACTTTCTCTTCGGTATTACCTACGCTGTTATTGGCTCCCTGTTGTTCTTGTTTCTCATTTTGATTTTTCTTCGCCCTTGGGTTAAAATAGGAAAATGCATTGCCAGCCATATCGATGAACACGGAAAGGCTTGTTTTAGGTTTAAAATCTATAATTGCTCCCTTTTCTCTGGCCATGATGTCATCGCAGACTTGCGTGAACTAGTGGAAGTGCCTACGGAACCTAAGGGTAAGGACGTGTATGTCCGTAAAATCGAGCTTACAACCGGCAAATTCCCATACATTCACCGGTATATTCCTGGCTGGTTCATAAAGAATTACGCCCATCACTGCATCCAGATAAAGACATATGAGGATATTACGGAGATACTAAAAAACCAGAACAAATCGTTACAGTTGCGCGTTATACTTAAGCATGGTCTCACGGGGCTCAGTAAAAACTTCATTGTGGACTATCATACCGAGAAGAGAGTGCTGATAGGGGAGTTCGAGTTTGGCAACTCTTTAACAATCAAGTGATTGCCTTTTTAATACATAAACGGTCTTATATTTGTAACAATAAATGTATATTTTTATTAAAACCTTGATGAAATGACAACCGACACAAAAGGCTAACCCCCTAAAACGCGATTAACCCAAGTAAAAAACTTGTAACCCGAACGCCGCTAATTAGCGGCGTTCCTATTTAAAATAAGGTCAGAAAAGCTGGGTGCAATATCTAAAATTCCGGAACCCTTTAAGCTCTCGCCGGACAGGAAACCGCTCAAAAGGACCAACCAGAGTAATACCCGACCATCCATAGGATTTGTTTTCTTCCGCGGTCTCGTACCATCCCAGTTTTACCCTCCCATACAGCCGACCCATGGATCAGGGACAGCTCACATATCTCCAGGATGGCTTTGTTCACTTCCTCCGCCCGTTGGTTTATGATGGTCATACCAAGATGAGCGTTCCTTCCCATACGTGCCAGGCGCTCGATGGATGCATATACCCGGGACTGCTGGGGCTGGATCTTCTGCGGGATGAATTCCGCGGCCTCCTCTATGAATATATGCCGCAGGCCGTAGCTCTTGTTCTCATACATCAACAGATCCACAGTACTCTGAACAATTGATATCCATGTGGCCTTGTTGATCAGTTCCGGAGAATAAAGGTCTATGACCAGGCTCACGTTCTCTTTCATGGCCGCCCGGACGATATCAACGGCGTTCTCCTTGGTTAGCCGGATATCGCATCCCTCACCGCCGGCTACAACGACCGGATATCCTTTGTGCTTACCGACACCCACCTTCAGGTTCTTCCATACACCTACCGGGTCAAATACAATTATGGGAATGTCACACTCCAGGAGCTGCTCAGCTGCCTTCATGGCTGTGTAGGTTTTACCTGCCTCCCGGATACCAAGGATGGCGTTAGCCTGGTTATCGTAGTCATTAGCGGGGATGGTGAATCCGGGTGCCAGGTGCAATTGTTTTTCTTTCATATTATAAGCCTTAGGCTGATTTATTCGTTATTGTATTTTTCCCTTACCTTTTACACTAATCCAAGTATATGGGTATAAATTTTGATATTGCAACAATTATTGCTTCTGCAGCTACTCTTATCCTGTCTGCTTTTATTTCCTTCCTTATATTTCGTCGGCAGAAAGGGGTAGAATTTGAGTACGATTACCGTAGATATATCCTTGAAAAAAGGAAGAATATTTATGAGAAAATAGAAGAACTTATTTCGCACTTTCAGCAATTTACTTCCGAAAGGTTTTTGGGTGGAGGGGCAAAAGAGGTAGCCAAGGTTCTTTTTGAAAAGTTTGACTACCTGGAGGCTAATAATGTTTGGATCACCTTTAACATGCAAGCAGAATTGTGGAGGCTTAGAGGTGTGATTACGATTATTATAAAAGATGACAAGCTTCCCAATGTTGAACCAACGCAAAAGAAAATATACCGGGAGCAACTTCGCCAGTGCCGCGTAAACCTTATTAACGAATATTTTAAAGACATAACGAACCTGAACAAAATTGACCGGTTTAAGAAGTACAAAATCGCAAGTTACAAATACAGCGAAAAATTTATGGATGAAGAGGTACGACAAGCCCATCTTAGTCATGATCGATATGTGCGCGAAGGGTGATATCATCTGTCCAGGTTGAGTATATAATCAACGATCTTCTTTTTCACGTCGTTAAGATGCCGATATGCCTGATTCATTTTACCAGAGGTCCATACCGGCTCTTTCAATTTTAAAAAAGCGTCTATCGTATCGTATCCGAGGAGCCTGGTTATATTCACCAGCTCCGATATCTTTGGGCACGCCCTGCCTTCCTCGTATGATCCATACCGACCCCTTTTTATGTTGATAAGGTCTGCCATTTGGTTTTGGGTCAGACCGAGGCGCCGACGGTTCTCTTTAAATATTTTCGATATGTCGATCTCCTTTGTCATAATCCATAAACCAGCATAGCGGCATCCCTGGAATGCTCTGTTGTTGAACCGGTATGCCCAGTCACCTTTTTAAAAAACCCGTCCGCCATTTTAGTCTTGTTGTTCTTTGGCGGTACCATTTCAAAGTCCACTCCGATATCGGAAAGGAAATCTTCCCAGATCTTGGCATCTCTTTTTATGCTGCCGGCGCCCTGCAGTTGCTCCCGGTCCGATTTACCAAACCATTTTCTTTTCCTTGCATCCTCAACCCTCACCTTCACTTCTCCAGGATTGGTATTGTGCCAGCCCTTTACAGCTTCCATGGCCGTGTGGATCTTCACAGTAGTAAGGGTCCTTATATTCTTATCCCATCTGCTCCACACACACAAGCCTGTCTGCACACCACAATCTATCCCGATCAAATATTTATACCGTCCTATCATTTTATTCCTTTTCAAACGGCAGATCCTGCTGGCCATCCACCGGCCTCCAGCTTCCTCCCAGATTTGCTTTTAATTCCCTTACCATAGCTCCCTTGTCATCCACAGAAGACGTCGAAAAGGAATACTGCCTGGTATTGGTGCTGTAGTGATAAGTACTAAACCCGATCTGACCCATCCAGCTTTGTTTCACCTTTTGGACATACACATCCACCAGGTCCGAATCGTAGTGGCGGTACACGGTGATCCCGTTGTGGGTCTTATTGAAAAAATTAGCGGACCCGGAGATATCGTATAGGGTAGGGACTGCGTATTTTTTGGTCTGCTTATCCTTCTGAATCTTGGTAGTATGCGCGATGATGAACACGTGAACACCCCACCGTTTTGCAAACCGGATGATCTTGGTGTATAGGAGACTTACATACTCTGTCTCGCTCATGAATGCCGGCCGGTTATGTTCTATCCAGTTCCACGGGTTAATGTAAAGACCCTTGATGCCAAACCTTTTTACCAGCATTACCGCCATATCGAGCAGGTTGTCGATATCTGTGCTGATCTCGTCTGTGTTGTAAAACATGAAAAATTTGTCAACAAAAGCGATCCCCTGGTCCCGTTCCGGTTCGCTGACACGTTCTTCGTTATATTTTCTGAAATTAAAACTGCGTCCCATAGCCTTCTCAATGAGCTTGGTAGTGGTTTCCTCCGGAGACTCTTCAAAACCGCATATCCCCCATTTCCAGTCTGCGTATTTAGCGAGTGATGCCATGATCCAGTTAGCATACTCGTCCTTTCCGTGCCCCGGGATCCCGGTGAAAGTGGTAACCTGACCTGGACCAAACCTGAGCAGGTGATCAAGCCCGTTGATATGTGCCTTTGTTCCTGGCGGATATCCCTTTTCATACCACTCGATAATGGTGGGAAACATTTCATCCATGGTCTTGATCCCTTCCAGTGGCCACATCCTCGCGTTTTCAAACATCATCACCACTTCAACAGATCCTTTGTGTACCAGGACCTCATTCGGATCCTTGCACGGTCTGACAATGTTTGCCTTGAGGTCGGTAACAATGGCTTCAGGAGGGTAGTCGATTATCCAACACTTGTCTTTTCCGATCCTCCTGGCCAGCTCTTCCCGCAGCATTAGGCCTGGTTCATCATCGTCTGTGGCGATGATCACCTTTTTCATTTTCTGAAAGTACTCCCAGCAGTTGTCGAGGTATTCCAGTTTCTGGTTTCCCTTACTGGCGCCATTGGGTACCGAGACCACGTTGTAAATTTTACACTCATGGAGTGTCAATGCATCGATCTCTCCTTCGACGATTATGCAGGAGTCTTCTCCTTCGATCGCGTCCAGGTTGTAGAAGATCAGCTCCGCATCTTTTTCCATCTTAAACGACTTCTCCGGGCCCCGGAACTTGATGTTCACCAGTGCTTCCTTCCGGTAGTAATTGAAGCACATAACCGGTACTTCTTTTTCAAACTGGGGCATCCACTCCCGGCTCTCCGTTATTTTGAAACGAAGGAGCGTATCGTTGCTGATCTTCCTTTTTGAAAACCAGTCTATGGTTTTGGTTGAAACCTTCTCCAGCCGGGCTTGCGGGAGCACGAATTCCTTTACCGTCTTTTCGAAAACCCTGCCTTCGAACCCACATCCGTTCTTGCAGGAGTAAACGCCATCATCGATGTTTACTGACAGGCAGAGCTCTTTTTTGTTTCTCCTGGTAGCGCTGCAGCTGGGGCACAGGGTTTTTATCTGGCCATGGGTTTTGCCTTTCAGATCAATTCCGAGATTTGCCAAAAGTTCTCTCGTGCTCATATCACCATCATTTTAGGGGGTGTGATCGCTCCTGATTTTGTGAAACTTTCCTCAAGCTTGCCACCAGATTTCCAGTTTGAAAAATGGCTTTTGTAGTCACCGGGGTTTTTATCGTACACGCTCCGCTTCTCCAGAAGAAGGTTGAATTCCTTCAGCTCCTCCCTTGATGTTTTGTTTGCCCTGACCCAACGATCGTCCTTGAGAGCAATCTCCAGGCACTCCTCTATTTTGAAGAGCGTGGGGGACTCTCTCTCTTTTACATTATCAGTTACATTAACAGTTACATTATCAGCTTCATTTGCTTCGTTTTTTGAAGCACTCCTTCGTTTTGCTTCGCCTTGCTTCGTTTTGCTTCGGCGAGCAGCGCCAGACTTTAGTCCGCCGGCTCTTCCTGCTTCCGATCTTTTACCTCTTTCGAGGATCCACTGCTGGAGGTCTCTTTTCAGCTGCTGCTTGATCGGTTCGAAAGCGACCTGCAAGAGAAGATCTTCCACCTCTGGATTCTTATCATTGACATACTCAAGGATCAATTTGAATAGCTTCCCCGCCTTAACATCAGGTAGCTTGGCAACCGTGGTGATCAGGTCAGCATAAAGGAGAAACGATTTTTTATTTTCAGCCATAGGTTCATTAATATTTTGATCTTTAAAAAAGTCCTTTCTGCTCTGTCCGGTTTTTAAACCTGGTAGGATCGTATCTTTTTCTGAGCTGCCTCAGTAAGGCATCCAGTTCGATTTCCCGGGCGATCGCGATCCGCTTGTCCGCATTCATCTTCCTGGCAAAGAAGTCCCGCTGTGCGGTCCTCATTTCTTCCACGCGTGCCATCAGTAACTCTATATCATCTTTCTCTTTGCTCATGATGGGTTATGTATAAATTTTTTAATTCCTTCTTCGTCCAGGATAATTATGTTGTCAAGCTCTCTCTGCAACCGGTAGAGCTTTTCCCGGTCCGGCCTTGGAAACCAGTTCTTCATGGCATCACGTCTTTTTTGTAAAGCCCGGACCAGTTTTACCTTGCGGCTCAATTTTTCAAATAATATTTTATACTCTTCATTATCCATCAGGACCTTTTGATTACCGACATGATATCGATCTTCTTTCGACAGGAGTGGTGAATACATACATTTCCAAACAATCTCTCCTGTAATGAGAGGAGCCTGCCACATCCAAACTGCTGGCAATTGACCGGTTCGACTCCGGACTCACCGATATGGGCAAATATTTCTTGTTGTGCTTGCTCATTTCTCTGGTCGATCGTAGGCATCTTTCGCCCTCTCTCTGACATTTTAAAAAATTGTTCTCCGTTTGTGATACCCTTTGTTATATATCTGCTCCAGGTTCGTCAGGTACGCCTTTGAATTACCGTGCCGCTGTAGCTGCCGTGGCTCTGCTTTAAATTTTTCAACCAGCTCATCCAGGTCGCACTGATCGGCTCCCAGGATCTTACTGATCGTTACAATGAAAGGCCTTGTATTCCAGCCAGTGAACTCCCCGAATTTTTTACACTCCTCGATGATCTCCACTGCCTGCTTCATGTGCTTTACCCTGAAATCACCTCTCCTGAACATTTCCGAAACGTCCTCACCGGCTCCAGTATCTCCACCGGTTACTCCGAAATAAAGAAGGTTCAGCGCCACAGATACAGGCACACCGTAATCCTCGATAAAAGCGCTCAGTTTCTTATAGTCGGCGATCCCTTTTTCTATATAGCAGTTGATGAAATCTTTAGGCTTCCATTTTTCCTGGAGGGAGTTGAATCTTGCCATTTTCTCAAGGGACAGCTCTTCCTTCCGGACGATGTAATACACCGGTTTCTTTGTTTGTATAGCGGCTTCAAGTCGGTGCTGGCCGTCTGTCACATCGAGCTTTATCCCCCCCCCCGGAGGTGTCACCAGGATGGGAAAATCAGCCAGCAAATCGTTCTCATTCTTAATATCACGAACGATCTTTTTTACTTTTTGCATATTCAGCGACCTGTTACCGCGGATGCGATTGAATATTTTATAATCGGTAGTGACGAATACCTTTACGTCGGATTCTGTGTGCTTCATACTATTTTTATTGGATTAGCAGTTAATGTATCGAGGTTGACAAAACATCCATGATGGGTGATCATGCCCTCCTTAAAGAGTTTCCAGATAATGTTGCAGCCAAATTCGGCGAGCGTACTATTGATAAAGAGGTCCTGTTTTTCAAGCGCCTCTGCAAGAGAGCAGCTGGGCCCGGGATCATCGTCTTTTCCCATCATTTTGGTTAGAACCCTGAACTTCTTTGTGACTGTTTGAAGAGATGACCGGGTGTGATGCTCCGATCGCTTTTGCTTTACAGGGTGAAGGGTGCCCAATACGCATTGGCCTGTTTTCTGGCTGTTTCCAAAATCCATCCAGTAGTATCTCCTATCAGTAGGTTCGTGGACATTTCGCTTATGGCCCTCTATCTTCATCCCGAGCATTACCCGGGCCTTTGCGCTATCTACACAGGTGATCAGGATATTACTTGTTGCCTGGCCACCGTAAAACATAGGCATAGCTTCCCACTCATAACCGAAATACCTGTTGATCCTTGATGCAAGCACTACCGCTTTATTCTGACCTATATCGGCGGCACTGAATAGCTGTCTACCGATATTGGCGGTCGTTACGATATCATCATCCCATGCCCGCACATGGATACCCGGGTGGCCCATTGAGCATAGCCCTTCGTTGATCCTGGCCAGACCAGATATCACGCGGCTGCCTGTGCCTCCCATACCTACCAGATCAATGGTAATCTTATGCTGAGGGTTTAATAAATATGGCGCTGTGTAATGAACGGTCATCGCAAGAGATTTTTAAGTGATTTGTGTTTTGTTATTATCAGTTCGTCGAGCTTGTCCCATTTCAGCCGGCACTTGCTTTTCACCAACCGTTTCCACAGAGTATCCAAGTCCGACTTTGTCGGGTTGCTGGCCCCATTAAGGTGTGAGAATTCTGATCTCCAGAACAGGTCCTCCCAATACCTGGTGATCGATTCAAATGTTTTCTCGATCGGCTTTTTCACTTTTGCATTCCCGAGGCACACGTCACCGTCATCATGCACATTGTGAAAAGGCGCCCTGTATATCTTTGTCTTTTCGCTCGGCCGGCCGGTCCCTTTTAATGCATAAACTGTCAGTTCGTTTCTGGAAGCGATATAGATCATGGGAGGTATCCAAACCTTTCCAGAATCGAGGCGAAGCTGTTTGGCAAAATGGATATATCTAGCCTCCTCCGGGCGGTACCATACCAGTCTGTAGTTGCCTCCGGAAAGTGGTTTATAGGTGAGTATATTCTCAGGCACGAAGCCGCTGATCTGGGAGCGGTCCTTCCGATCATCATAGAATAATTCCACGATATCTGAAATAGTTTCCTGCAGGAGTGGTCTCCCGGCCATGACCTGTCCCTGATCATTGATCGGGTGACTCTCCAGGTAATACTGTCCACTGCCACCCACCTTGTGCTCATACACAACTACAGACAGTACAGGTTTACATTCCTTACCTAATAGTTCGGTTCTTTCATTCATACAGCTCTTTCTTTGTTGTAGTCAGTAAGTTTTGAAGCGATATCGTTATAAAGGGTGGAGATACTGGTCAGCTCTTTGGTCCAGTCAACACTCTTTTTTAGTTCCTCCATATCTAGTTTAAAAACACCGGGCATGAACCTGGCGTGAAGAGTAGGAGAGAATACCCCACAACCCTGAGACACCGAATCCATCATTTCGCAGTGACAATCGGTGAAATGATCACTCCAGTTCCACATCACCGTAACCTGCAGGTCGAACCCCAGGCCCACCTGATCATGACCTTCTGTATAGTGATAGCAGAAATCCTCTACCCTGGCTTTTCTTTTCATGAACTCACATGCCTGCTTCATGAATTTTACCAGTTTGTGTTGGCCAGGGAAGCGCTGCAGTGATTTAAGCAGTGACTGGGGCGATCTTGGTTTTATTGTCGCAAGGAGTTTTGCATACCGGTGAGCATCACCCTTTTCGTAGTCATCCAGTGTTACACGGATCCTGTCCATCCTGGCTTTAATTTTTTCAATAGTATCCGAAAGGTTCTCCTTGATTTCTGCCGGATCTTCATCATCCGCATAAGGATCACCGATATCAGCGATCGCAATTTTCACCCGCTTTTCTTTCCTTGGTGTTTTTAACTCCGTTTCTTTGTGCTTAAGGTGATGCTCCAGTTGATAGTAGTGGTCAGGAAGATGATAATCAGCATATCTCATACCGCCATTAAACCAGGTTGGTAACCCACATTTGTCTATAAAGGAGGAGAGGAAGACAATGAAAAAATCGTGCAGCCTTGGATTTTTAGTGGCCAGCATTTTAACGATCGGTTTGATCTCAAAAAAGTGCCAGTAATTGGGAAAGGGAGCTTCTCTGTAAATTGTAAAGTGATACCTGACTGACCGGGATTTCTTGCCGAAGTGTTCATCGATGTTGAAATCCCAGCCATCCGGACACAGGTTTGTTTTAAATAGTTTCACAACCTCAGAGACACCATGAGCGGCTCCGGCCTTCTTATTCAGAGAAATCTTCTCTCCACCTACGATATCCATTCCGCGGTTATAAGCTGCCACCAGATCCCGGTACATGGTAATCATGTCCTGACGAGAAGCAATGTTTTCGTCAACCGTTTCTGCAATATCAGCCCAACCCTTTGGTTTAAGCGTTAGGGCAAATACGGAATTTGCAATGACTGCGGGAGCTGGCGCCGGCGTTCGTCGCTGCGCCTGGCGTCCAGGGTTCTTGAGGCGTTTTCGTTTATAAGAATTTCGCCTAACCCCTGATGCAGTTTTTCTTGATTTAGTTTTCGCTGGCATTTTTTCCTTCCTGTTTTTTTCATAGTTATTAGCCTTTTGTACCGACTGTGGTTCGCACTTTGTAGGAGGCTTTACTGCCTTCAACAACGGGCTCTTCCAGCGTTGCTGTCGTGAGTTCCGGATACTGCCCCGAGTAAAAATTCAGAACCTCCTGTTCTGAGAAATCAGGATTTGGATCCGGAAGGGTGACCGGTGTCCCGTTCTTATTAAACTTGAACTCCCTTTTTAGTTTTTTAACTTCCATCATTGATGTTTTTATATTGTGATGAATTGTTTACAGCGATTCGTTGAACAGCGACGGCGTAGCCTCTTCCTGGTTATCGGTCTGATCTTTGGCCTCTACCTCATTTTTTACCTTCGGAGCTTTGTTGGTTTCAACGGGCTTCTTTGGTGCGACTTTCTTTTTCACGGGTTTTTTTACAGCAGGCTTAGCCACAGGCTTTGAAACGGGTTTTTTGGGAGCCGTTTTTTTCGTTTGGACCTTCTTCTTGTATTTCGGTGAAGCCGTATTTTTATTGTCGGCAATCTTATCAGCGGCAGTTTTTGCCTGCTCCTTCACCTCGGATACATTGGTATAGAACCCGGATATCTCCTGCACACCAGGCATCACTGACTTGAAAAACTCTTCATCGAGTTCTTCGGGGGTCCCGGTGGCCAGGATTGGTTGTAGTTTGGAGGTGCCACCTGGTATCACGTTCAAGGTGATCTTGTCATTTTTTTTCAGGATACGGATCGTAATATCCACGTCACCTTGCCCTGAAAGCTGTTGAAAGAAATTCATATCATTATTATTTTTTGATGATTGATCGTTGGTTTCAATGGGTTTGTCAACACATGCGGAACACAGGTCTTCCTCTACCCAATGGCAAGGACCCCCGGTCTTATCAATACACTGCTGGCAGTTGTCTTGTGTGCATCCGCATACCCTGCACGTACGTTCCTTAACTGCTGGTTGAGTGGCGGAATCTTTGACCTGCTCGTTGATCCAATCTTTTGCCCGCTCTATACATTTGTTGAGAGCTTCGGGCAGTGCACGATCAAAATATTTCACGTGTGCCACTCCTCCAGCTGCATCCTCGATCTCCAGCATATTGTCGCCGGTTTCCAGGTAACGACCTGCATCATAGATGATATACCCTTTGAACTTCCGTAACCGGTTACGAACCGGGTCTCCTGTTTTTTCTTTTTCCATCAGTTACCGATTTTAAAAGGAATGATCAATCCGAGATAGTTTTCATTTTCCTCGCTCGTTACTATAATCGCTTTTTCAGGGTTGTCGATCGCGAGCCTGATCGTGTTCGTGTTGATCTGACCCATCATGGTGAGCAGTTTGCCAGCATGAATAGCCATCTTGATCACGTCTCCAGTGAAATCGGCGGGGATATTTACTTCGATCCTCCTGGCCAGTTCAGTGTCGTCCGTTTCGAAATGAAGCTTCCCTGGCTGTGATTTAAAGTCGAGAACTGTTCTCTTCGTTTCGTTGCTGGAGAGACAGGCCTTTTTCAGCGCCTTGACAAGCACAGATCTTTCCAGCGTAAGGTTCCAGTCATATTTGGGGATGATAGCCTTGTAATTGGGGTATTTCCCTTCGTGGCGTGTAGCCCATACAGAAATCTTTTCTCCAACGAACGCCATTTGCTTTTGGGACCAGGAAAGCTCCATATCACCGATGCCGTCTATTGCGCTTGCAATTTTTGAGGAAAGCAAGAGCTGATCAACAGAAGAAGGCTCGGCCTCAATCTTCATTTTAAAAAGCGCCATGGTATCGGTACTGACCAGGTTAATTTCCTTCTCCTGAATATCGAGGCAGGAGAATTGCAGGGCCTCTATGGCGGCATCTTTTGCACAAGTGTCCATCGATTTGGACAACAGGTCTATAAAACCTTTCTCCAGTTTCAACCGGTTCTTTTTCGGAACAGCAGGGACTTCCGGGTACTCATCCAGCTTGTCCAGGCTATTAAGCTCGAAGATGTCATCAGATCCGGTGATCTTGGCCTTCCTGGTGCTGGGAAGCTCAATTGCTATAGGTTCCCCTTTTAAAAGGCCAGACACCTTATTCAGGAAATCAAAAGGTATCAGCATTTCAAAAGGAGCGCCCTCAGTATCCGCTTCGCAAGTGTAAGAGATCGTTATCTCCTGATCACTGGTGATGAACTGCACACCGCCCTTATTCACTTTGCAGTAGACATTCCGCAGGATCGGTAAAATGGATTTACTGTTTACAGCGAGTGCCAGCTTTTTCATGGCAGCGGATATCGAATCGGAAGAGATAACAAGCTTTTTCATTTTTTGATTTTATACATTTTTTTAATAGTGTTACGACCATGGAGTTGCTGAACCTGTCTCCGCATGATTTTTATTCGTCCAATTTTGTCTGGTTTGAAAATCCTGTGAGGCAAATTCCTTTCGATCGACTTGACCGTTCGCTCTGCGTAGAATCGAATGAGCAACCCGTTGGATCCATAAGAGCGGTACCCGGGCCTCCCATTGTGGTTGCGATGGTGCCGGAGGTACCCCCCCCCCAATAATGTTTCTATGATTATCTTCTGGTCAACAGTCATGATCAATGGTTTTCAAATAATTGAATCAAAAGGTTATTAAAACCAGTCCGTAGAAACGGACCGGTTTATTAAACCTTATCCTATGAAAATTCAAAACCGCGGAGAGGGCTGGACTCGAACCAGCGACCTATCTTATCACTCGCAAGTGGTATTTGAATGATAAAGCAATCTCTACCAACTGAGCTACCTCCCCGTTTACCTCTGCAGCATTAACCTATTATTTATGCAGAGGTTCGTTGCCCCCTTCTTTAGCCATGGCAACTCGGTAATGGCTTTATTTTAAAAGAACTTTTTTCACCCTCTATGATCCTACGATCATAACTTCTCTTTTGATCATCTCGAAATAGCACTCCCTGCAGGCAGCCACATCGGCGCCGGCGTCATGAGCGCCTTCAAAATCTTTGTTGAATAAAACCCGGTATAATTCCTCGAGCCTGGGCCATTTAAACTGCCCACCGCGTCCACCTGGAAGCTTGCACAGATCAGTGCCGTGGATCATGGTGCAGATCTGAATCATTTTACGACCCGCCTTTTTACCGTAGCGAATCATTTCCGCCCCAAGTACATTAATGTCAAAAGCCATATTGTGTGCCACCATAACATCCACCTGGAGGGATTGGATATCGCTCACGAATTCCTCCAGGATCACTCCCATCGCTAACCCCTGCTCTTCACATTGACTGGTAGAATATCCATGTTTGATCCAGAAATCTTCAACCGGTACGGTCCATCCATCTGGTTTAACCAGGCATTTGACGGTCTTTAATACTCCTGCTGTTTCAGAGTCGGCGATCTGGTATCCAAGCTGAATCACCCTTGGCCAGTTACGTAAATCAGTAACAGGGGCCCGGTAATTAATTGGCTTGCCATTGGTTTCGGTATCAAAAAAAAGGATATTCATTTCAAAATAATTACGGGCCTCAGTACTGTGTTAAAATGGTAAATCATCAACTGGTTCTGTGATATCGGATGGATTGGGATCTCTTTCCTTTTCATCCAGCTGGTGAGCAGGACCATCTACGATCGAGTGGCCAAGCGCTGGCTTGATCGTGTTCAGCAGATAATCGATCAGGAAGGTTTGCTGCTTTGTATTGTCCCACAGAGTTTCTCCTTTAAACTCTGTCTGTTCCATAGGAGGAAGATGCCCGGGGTTATCCCTGGTCCAAAACCATTTCAAAGCCTTGCCGGATTGGTTGATGAACATTCCAGCCTTGCCTTTATTATCGACCTCCTTGTAAGTTGGGGTGATCTTCACCATCTGTTTCAGATCGATATTGGGCACCATCATGCTAAAGGCGATACCGTAGCCACTATCCAGCTTCATCTGCAGCTGGAAGTCCTCGTCATTGTCCGTCAGCATCAGACAAAGTTTTTTGTATTTCTTTCCGTTGAATTCGTCGTCCCTGATCTCAAGATCTTTCAGGTAGCCTGCGATGAAACTGAAATAACTGAATTCATTTTCTTTCTTTACGACCAGCTGTCCTTTCTTGATGTTCACATAAGTGAAGCGGCCGCTGTTGTTACCTAAAGACATATCTTTTAGTTGTTGATTACTGTTCTACAAAATGATGTTTGCGATCGGTCGTTGGGTATTGAACTTTATTCGGTGCTGTCGAAGCCGCGCACTCATCGATGTATTCATCTTCTGCAACTTCACAGCGAAGCTTCCACTCTTCGTAACTTTCATCCCAAACCTTCTTCCTCCGCGGATGAGTAATCACATTACTAATCTCACGGATCAGCTCCTGGCCATTCTCCGGGTTCAGGATCCTTCCGGTGACCTGGCACTTGATATAAGCAAGGATATCGGTACCCGGACCCAGGTCAAGACTGGATTTACACTCCGGACAAAACTCATACACCTCTTCCCATTCACCCTCGCTTGTCCAGAGTGCTATCCAGTTGATATCACATTTGCTGCAGTAGCAGATCATGCTTTAGCTTTTTTACCTTCCATTTTATCCCTTGCTGCGAAAAAGGCGTTTTTTAGTTCCGGCCACTTATCGATCACCGCAAGGTTTGCATTGTATAAATCTGTCAGCTGTGGCTTGTCTTTACAGGCCTCGATCTTCTTTTTCCATTCCTCCGTAATTGGTTTTGCTTGTGGCTTCTGCTGGCCGGGAACGTTTGGCGTTGAGGTCACAAAACCAACCTCATTCCAGAAAGGATCCAGGTCTTTTCTTCTCCAGGCAACTTCTTTTGAACCCTTGTTATCGACAAAGACTTTTACAGCATGTTCCTTTTGCCACCTGCGGACAAACGTGGGGTTCCATGCATCGCTGGCGATCCCGAGATCTTTACTGCACCGCTGCCGGCAGTCTGTTTTGGCAGCTTCAAAAGCGGAGGCCCATGACTGATTTTTATTTGTGGCGTTATACTGTGCCTCACCGACAGAACGACTCACAAAACAATTCCTGATCACCATAGCTCCATCGTAGAACACCTTGAATTTGTTATCGCCGAGATCATCCTTGCCGTTATTGATAAGCAGGAGAGACCAGCGGCCGATGCCGATCACATCGTTCAATCTTTTTAAGGTGAGAACACCAGGGATGTAAATAAACCCCGATGGCGTGATCTCAAAATCAAGATCATCGAAGGGAGCAGAGAGCGCTTTCATTTCGGTTTCGGTAAGCATCAGGTTCGATGCATTACCATAAGTGGTAGCCGGGTCGAATTTCGCAACCTCCATATTTTCTTTTGGTTGCTGTTTTGAATTTTCCATACTTTTGCTTTTTAGTTGTTTACGAAAACTTAGAAATTATTGAGAGCCGCTATTGACTTTAGCGGCTTTTTTATTTAGATAGCTGGTAAACAAATTTGTCACGTTATGCCCCTGTGGCTCTACCAGCTCTGTATCTTTCTTTTTAATTCTAAAAATGGCAACAGTGCTATTCCCCTGCAGTAGCGCGATGCTGGATGTCCTCATGATCTTTACCCGGAGCTTCATCTTATCGCGGTCATGGACGTTATCCATCACAATTCCTTCGGTACTATGATCCAACGTACCGAGCAGTTTGTTATCTACCAGCCAGGGACCGGCATCTGTTACTCTTATCTTATCTTTGTTCTGCATAATTTTTTCTTTTTAAAAGCTGCCGGCCGTAAACCGACAGCTTTTATTTTTTACTGCGCTTGTCCCAACTGCTGGAGTACAGCGATGTTGGTTTCCAGGGCTGCTAAAGACTCTTCGCTTACGTTTCCGGCAGCGAGTTCATCTTTCAACTTCTGGAGATCAGCAGCAATCTCGTTGGTGCCCGTGTTCAGGTCAGCAACTGCCTGTGCGAGACGCTCTTCTTTTGTCATGATCAGATCGAGTTTTACGATTATCAAATCCAGCCTCCGTAAAACACCAACATCGGCTGTTATATGCTGGTGATGATGAATGTCTATTCTCATAATTGAATTTTACCTGTTCAAAAAAGGGGGCCGCCGAACCAACGGCCCCCACAAGCCACCATCCTCTTCCACCTAAGAGGCTCTTTATTAATTTCAAAACTTTGGTTGCGGGAGCCGGGCTCGAACCGGCGGCCGTAAGGTTATGAGTCTTACCATCTACCAACTGATTGTACCCCGCGATGTGTCCCGGTTTCAGCACCGGGACTGTGTAATGATTCCTATGCTTATAAAAAAAGAACTCTAAAAAAATCGCCGGCAATTAGTTTGCGCCTGCTTAACCGGCGATGACCTTTTTTCCTTCTCTTGCTCACCAGGTCAGATGAACAATATTTTAATCTTGAAGCCGCACCGAAATCCGGCAGCTATTGACTGCCTTACCCGTCGGCTGGATTGGAGCCTATCCAAGAAAATAATCCTTCAATGCGGCTTCAAGAGCTTTAGACATGCGGCGTGTATCGATCAGCCACTTTACCAGGTATATATTCAAACATCCAAACACACATATCACTATCACGGCTATTGCTGTCATTCGTTTTCTGTTAGGGTTATGGATCTGTTCAATTCTTTCTACGAACATCTGTTTCGATGCTTCTCCAAGTCTTTACCTTTCTTTCGGTCCCAGTATGATACTATCCGGTAGCCGATCAAAAAGATCCCGAACGATATCAGTACGTCTGTCATCAGTTTAGTTTTGCTATGACTGATTCATATTTCACCATCGCCTTTTTCATTTGGGTCCAGGTGAAAAAAGGAATGTTATTCGCTTCCGCCCATTGCCTGATGGGGCGGATATAAGCCATTGCCGGTATTGCTGCACTGCTACTCATGCTGTTTTCTTTTTAGGGTTATCATTGAGTTTTAAAAGCTGTCTGCCAAACCGGGAGCTGTGAACCGAGTTCCTCCTGGTTTCGGATGCAGCAAGCTGCTGCACCCGCTCCAGGAAGTTGTCAAGGCGATTGAGATCCAACCGACCCGACTTGTGGTAAGCTCGCAGAATACCAGCGTCTTTGGCAATATCTTGAACTTGATTACTCATGTTTAAATTCGATTACGATCATACAGACAGGGCAACCCATTATCATTTTCACGGTCAGCGGCAGCTTATTGTTTTTAATGATCTGCTCAGCCTCACTCTTCATTTTCGGGGCCATATTCCGGTGAAGGGTTTCATATTTCAACGAGTCAGAGAAAGAGGTGACACGACTGTAATCATACAGCCTGGAGAACTGCAGGAAAGCCTGTGCGTCCAGCATATCATCATCCAGCATGTGATGAGTCGTTATTATTTCTTCAACTTCTGGCATCGTAGTTTTGCTATTTGATGGTATTCAGTTACTTGTTAGCTTTGCGTTTCAGGGATTTCTGAATTTTCCAGAATCTCCTCATTCGTAAGTTTCAATTCCTCACGTAGAACCTCCAGGGATGATGCCTTGGTCAGATCATCCGAATTACTTTGTAAAAGCCGTGTCATTGTTGGGTTAGAGATGCCCAAAGCTGTTCTAATTTTGAGCCTTAAATCCGGATTTCCCTTGATTGCCCATAAAACGAGTGGCCTTATTTTCATTTTGTTTATATTTGTTTCACTTCTGAAATGCTCTACAAATGTAATTCAGAATATTTCAGAAAACCAAATAAATTTATGTTTTTTTCAGAAAAAATTTTAATTCATTGTGGCTCAATCAGATAAGATAGAACAACGAACAGAGGACTTTATTAAGGCTTACGAGAAGCTAAAGGGAGAAGCTAAGTTTAAGAATAACAAGGAGTTAATTGATATATTAGGGATCAAATCTCAATCGACCATATCTGAAATATTAGCCAAGAGGCAAAATATTCAACCGGAGCAGTGGAAAAAATTCAAGGAACATTTTGGATATAATGTGGCACGTGAAACAGAAAATTCTGAAATCGATTATAAGGGCCAACCAGGGGCTATCGTTAACAACGACTACTTGGTCAAGCGAAGAGCCCAAAAGAACTCAGTACAGCCATTCCTTGCTCCTTTGGTGCCATTTAAGGCCCAAGCCGGATATGTGAAAGCAGAGGACCAGAGTGTTTTCATTGATGCGCTTGAGAAATATGCCCTTCCACCAGGTGTCAATCCGCAAGGAGCTGTATGGAGATGGTGGGAGATAGAGGGGACGAGCATGATGCCAGTCTTCAAAAGTGGACAAACGATTTTAACCAGCCAGGTCCCTTTCGAAGATTGGGCTCAAATAAGAAATTTCTATGTTTACGTGATCGTAACCGAGACCCGGGTGTTAGTAAAGAGGTTATTTGCCAAATCTCCAGACCAGTGGGTGCTGATCAGCGAGAATGAGAAGGAGTACCCGCAGAAACTATTGCCTGTCCAGGAAGTGAAGGAGCTTTGGGTGTTTAGAAGGAAGCTAGTTGATGACGCCCCACCCAGTAAAATGTTTAAAATAAAAGTATAAGTTATGATGAATACAGGTCTAGTTCAAATGGTCAGGCTGACCAAAACAAACGGCGGAGAATTATGGATCAATCCTGCCCAAATTGTTTTTGCAGAGATCGGTAGGAAAAAAGACAGTCCAGAGGATAACACCGGTAAGGTGAAACCTGCCCCAGGTAAGAAAGAGGAATTTATGACGATCTTGCACATGACAGGAAAGGAAGGTAAAGTGTTTGTGACCGAGGCGCCGGCAGAGATCAATCGAATCATCAAATCAGTTAAGAGAAACTTGAAAATAGAATTTCAGCATGTTTAGAGTTTCAATAATAGTATTATTTATCCTTGCCAGTTGTGCGCCTGGATCAACATCTCCGGAAACATCTGGAACTTCCATTGAAGTCGATTCAACGGTTAGGCCAAAAAGAATTGTGGATACAGCGGATGAAAAAAAGGCATATGGAAATCTTCGTTTTGGAATGAAGGCAAAGGAAGTTGAGAAATCCGAAGACATGTACGGGTTTCATAATATCGGTGCAGGCCGTTATTATTTTAGCGCGGAATATGACAGTGCAGGCCGGTTTTCTAAATTATTGATTTCTGGGATGACTCGAAACGCCAGTTATTACGACACTGACATCAAAAACGATTATTTCAATCTCATTTCTGTTATAAGCGAGAAGTATGGCCCAGCTGATAAAGCAGACACATACCCAAACTTTAGTTCAATGAACCCTGGATATATAATATTCAGCCACTTATGGACGATCGGAGATAAGGTAATAACAATCGGCGTGGGGGAAAAAGAGGCAGAATATTATGCTTGTGCATGGATATATTCTCAAACTCTGGAAGATGCGGAAACACTTCGACAAGCAAATGCAGATACCAAAAAAATCAAGCAAGAGAAGGATAAGTTTTGATGGGATGGAAAATAAAGGTAAAACTGTTAGAGGTGTACGTTGGCTTGATGACGCAGGAGCAATTTGAGCGGCTTGAAGATGCCCTCCTGGAGGGGGAAATAGAGACGAGTCGGTTTACTTTGAGGGAAATAAGGGAGCTTGAGTTAAAGCTTACAGAACGAAACAAGGGTAGGTAACTCATTAAAGCACAACGAATACTAAATTATTTAGCAAAAGCACAAATAAAAGCACAGTGCTGTTTTCGAAGTTCTTTTTATTACTGGTAATTTTTGCAATGTTTTGTATATCAATTGTATTTCGGAGTGGATAAAGGGATACGGAATCCTCCCCTTCGCAACAATAAAGGCAGAGGAGTTTAATCTTCCCCTCCGCAGCAACGAACCATCCGCTATGGCGGATGGTTTTTTTTAAAATTTTCCTAAACAGTTGCCCTTCAACTGGCAAGGACTGACTACCTCCTCCTTCTTGCTACCCGAAGTGTGCATCTTCCGGATCAGAAATAATGAAATCAGGTTTTGTCAATATTTTCGGCCGGCCCAATGCCGGTAAGAGCACACTGCTCAATGCCCTGATCGGGGAGAAACTCGCTATTGTTTCCCCCAAAGTGCAGACTACCAGGCACCGTATCAAAGGGATCCTCACCGAAAAAGAATACCAGGTCGTCTTTTCAGATACACCCGGCATCATCGAGCCCAAATACAAGCTGCATGAAAAAATGATGCAGGCGGTAAAAGGTGCGCTCGAGGATGCAGATCTTGCTATGCTGATCGTGGATGTAAAGGAGAACTGGCAGGAATGTGATACGATCTTTACCGCATTGAAATTAAAAGTGCCGGCTTTCGTCCTGCTTAATAAGATAGACCTGGCCGGCGAAAAAACGATTAAAGAAGCTGTTGAGTTCTTTTCAGCCAGGCCCTATTGTAAAAAAGTGATCACGATCTCTGCTTTATCCGGAATTAACAAGAAGAAACTGGTGAATGCGGTGCTGGAATTCCTGCCGGAAGGAGAGCCTTTTTATGATGGCGAGGATATCACTGACCTGAATACCCGTTTTTTTGTAAGCGAACTGATCCGGGAAAAGATCTATGAACTCGCCCAGGATGAGATACCCTATCATACCGCGGTATTGGTGAGGGAATACCAGGAAAAGACTACCCTTGTTAAAATAGTAGCGGATATTATTGTTCACCGCGAAACACAAAAAGCAATCCTGATCGGCGAAAAAGGAACGATGATCAAAAAGATAGGTAGCGAAGCCAGGAAGGATATTGAAGCATTCATCCAGCAAAAAGTATTTTTAGAATTATTTGTAAAAGTGAAACCTAAGTGGAGAGAGAATGAAATGCAGTTGAAGGAATACGGTTATTAATTTTGAATTATGTCATTTACAGTAGCGATAGTAGGAAGACCCAACGTAGGAAAAAGCACCCTGTTCAACCGTTTGCTCGAACAGCGCAAGGCCATCGTAGACGATATGAGTGGGGTGACCCGCGACCGGCAATACGGGGTGACTGACTGGAACGGTAAAACGTATAATGTTATTGATACAGGTGGGTTTGTCGCAAGAAGCCAGGATGTTTTTGAAAAAGAGATCGCTAAACAGGTGCTGATAGCCCTGGAAGAAGCTAACGCTATCATTTTTATGGTGGATGCACTTACGGGTATGACGGACCTTGACGATTCCATGGCCCAGTTACTTCGCCGCAGTACCAAGCCCGTGTTCCTGACTGTGAACAAAGTGGATAATAATGAACGCTTGCTGGAAGCCTCCGAATTTTACAGCCTGGGGTTTGAACATATCTTTTTTATTGCGTCAGCCAGCGGAAGTGGTACGGGTGAATTGCTTGATGCTGTTGCCGACCTGATTACCGAAGATGCTTCCGAAGAAACAAAGGAAATGGCGGCGTTGCCCAAATTTGCCATTATTGGCCAGCCCAATACCGGTAAATCTTCCCTGCTCAATGCACTGATCGGGGAGGAGCGGACCATCGTCAGTGATATTGCCGGCACCACCAGGGACACGATTCACACCCATTACAAACTTTTCCAGAAGGAGTTCATACTGATCGATACGGCCGGTATACGCCGCAAGGCCAAAGTACACGAAGACCTGGAATTCTATTCCGTGATACGTGCCATCAAAGCCATGGATGAGGCCGATGTCTGCCTGTTGTTGCTCGATGCAGAAAAAGGTATTGCCGCACAGGACTTAAATATCTTTAGCCTGGCGGTGAAAAAAGGAAAAGGAATTGTGGTACTGGTCAATAAATGGGATCTTGTGTCTAAAGAAACCAATACGGCAAAAGATTACGAAGCAGAACTAAGAAAGCGGTTCGCCCCGTTTAGTGATGTGCCCATTCTTTTTATCTCGGCGAAAGAGAAAACCAGGATTTTCAAAGCTATTGAGCTCGCATTGCAGGTATATGATAACCGCCAGCAAAAAATACCAACTTCGCAATTGAATGAAATCCTCCTGAAAGCGATCCAGTCTTACCATCCACCTGTCGTGCGTGGCAATGCCATCAAGATAAAGTACATCACCCAGTTGCCGGTCGCGGTACCATCTTTTGCTTTTTTCTGCAATTTCCCCGATGATATCAAGCAGCCTTACAAGAACTACCTGGAGAATCAGTTAAGGGCGAATTTCAGTCTAACCGGGGTGCCGGTCCGGATATTTTTCAGGAAAAAATGATCAACTCGCTGGTTCTCATTGCCTGTCCATGTAGCTGACAGGAAAAAGAATTGCTTCAAATTTGGTTATCCCGGTGATACTTCTACCTTTGCGCCCGTCCCGGTAACAACGGACATAAACAAAAAATAAGCATAATGAAAAAAGTATTCGCAATCCTCGCTATCGCTGCTGTAATGGTAGCTTGCAACAACAGCTCTGAGAAAAAAGCTGAAACTATTGACAGCTCCATGATCAACAACATGGTTGATTCTGCCAACCAGAAAATGGACAATACGGTAGATTCCACCACAAACAAAATGAACAACATGGTGGATTCAGCCAAAGACAAAATGAATAACATAGTGGATTCTACTAAAGTAAAAATGTAATCCAGCAAATTGTTTCTCCAGGAAACCGGTCCCGGCGTCTCCGCCGGGATTTTTTTGTCGTAGATCTACGATAGGTGTTTAGAATATTTACCTGTGATTCCTTGCATTATCCGTTCTTAGCTTTTAATTTGGTAGCCGCATCTGTCAACAAGGCCTTGTCCGAAATCTACTCCTCCTGAACGCCCCATAATTTCAGTATCATTTTTTGAAGAACAGCTAACCGCTGAAAGGTTAACCATTCACCAATCTCCTGCTGAACAGCCGTCACCTGTTTAAAAAACTGAACCAATGAAACTGAAAACTTTAATTGCTTTCCTGCTGGTTACTTATTCAGCAGCAGCACAATTTTCTGCAGAAGCACCTGCTGCTTTACCTGTTTCTACATCCCTTAAACTGACTGCGGGTGGAACGGGGAAAGAAAAGAAAATTAAACTGGAGCCTGTAAAATGGAAATTGACACGTAATCATATTGTTACGGGCGGCCTGACTTTTATTGCCGGGGCCAGCAAAGGCTTTAACGAGACACTGCAATTCCACTGGAAGGAATTTCACCGCCAATTTCCAACCGCTAACGCGCGATGGTACAATCCTTCGATCAGCTGGAAAAATAAATACAGGAACGGAGATTCCAATGCCGGGGCCAAATATCCCTTGTCCACATCGGTCCTGATTATGTTCACCGATCAGTATCACCTCAATAATTTCATAAATAAAATGGCCTGGTCTTCAGCGCTGATTATTAAGATCGGGGAGGGAAAGAAACCGTTTAAGAATTACCTGCTTGATTTCGTGTACTATACCATCTGCCACCAGACGGGGTTTGCGCTGACCTATTACCCTTTCAGTAAATACAAGGGAAAATAGCCATCACGAAAATTTGTTTAGCAGGATCTTCACGCGGCTTTGGAATTGCTGCAACTCTTTCTCTTGCTGCCTGATAAAACTGTTATCGGATAATTTGCCGATTACTTTGTCCATTTCCTCCTGGTTATCATAGACCATCTGCCGGAATGGATTTTCATAGTCCTTGGCTCTTGATTCGTAGATATTCCCTGTCATCCATTGTTTTGTAGTAACAGCTTGTTCGAGCAGGCTGAAAAAAAGTTTCCGTGTAAATTTTTTGGGAGTAATACCCAGCACTTCCAGCAGGCTGGCAAACGCATGCTGAAATTTTTCCCGGGGATACTGGTCGCTTTTTTTCCGGTAAAAATCATGCACTTCATCCCAGCTGCCGATCTTCCCGGAACGGACATCCCGTACCAGCGAATTGATAGCAGATGCCGGTATTAATTGCCCGCCGATATTCTTCCAGCTATTGCGAACCGGTTTGGCCGGGAGTGATTGAAGTAGTTTTTGCCAGGAAACGATATCCCGCTTTTCTATGAACGCCATCAGTTCGGTTACGCCATAATAAATGATCAGTTCATTAAAAAGAGACCATGCTTCTGCAACTTTTACCAATTCTACCTTACGATGGCTATTTTCAAAACCACTGGCCAGTATTTCGAGCCCGTTTATACCCGGCCCTTTTTCCTGCAGGAGGCCCTTACCTGTTTTTTCCAGCTCTTTTTCTGCAATTGTCCTTTTATTCTTTTTTGCAAAAGCGATGGCGGTGGCCTTTTCCATGATCCGCAATCCCTCAAACATTTCATTCATGCTGTCGGGCGCCAGGAAATCGTATTCTATTTGCTGTGATTTGTCTGTTCTTTTATCCCGGCTGGTATATTTACCGACATTGCGGGACAACGCATACATATTGTACATGAACCAGTAGCCCGGCATCAGTACCAGTTTATCATTGCTTACATCGTTACTGACCAGGCAGAAGGGGATAGGGATATTAAGTTCAGCAGGGAAGTCGCCTTTGGCAATCAGGGTAAAGGAGGCAAATACTGAATTATGTTTAAGGCTTACACAGAGGCCCGGCCAGAAACCGCGCCCGGCCAATATTTCACCATCGGCGCCCCTGGAGTTGTGATTGGACCCGATCGTAGCGCCGGCAGCCATATTACTTTGACCCAGGGCTGTAGCCGCGCATAAAAATGAATTATTATGGTGTTGTTCATGTGCCGGGAAGATCAATGAATTCAATACTTCACAACAGGAGATGGTCGAGTTATCACCAAGGTAAGAATTGATTAGTCTGGCCCCGTACTTTAACTGCGAATTCGTTCCCATCATAAAGCGGACCGCTTTGACACCGTAAAAGATCCGGCAGCCAAAACCAATAATACCATTGACCAGTTCGCAACCTTCACCGATCTGTGATTTAGCATCCGGCGATGAATTGATGGTAAGATTTTTTAGTTTATTGGCACCTTTGATATATGCGTCGGATCCGATCCACACATCTTTGATGATCCGGCTGTTCTTGATCACGGTCCGGTCACCTATTTTTCCATAATAACCTCTTTTCGTATCAAATCTTTTATCCGTGAAATCTTTGAATTGCTGGAGTAGTTTTTCATCATCCCGGTACTTGGCCCAGAGCCAGGCATCACCGGTCTGCATCCCGTTAAAAGGTAGAACACTGCGCCCGGCATTTTCATTACAGAGTTCCATCCAGACACGGACCGATTCGGATTCGCCGTCCTTCAGTACACCGTTGCCGAACTTGGAATGATCGGTGGTAGCAAGCTCATTGATATTGACGAGGATCACTTCATTACCGATGATATAATGGGCGAGGAAGTTAACATTGTCTATGACCACATTGTCACCGATATCACAACTGATGATGGTGCTGTTATATAAACCTACAGGTAAACTCAGGTTATTGAATTCAATAAAACAGGATTCCAGTTTACCGATACGGACCAGCCCGTAGAAAGTACAATTCTTTACGAGCCGGGGGTTGAAATCAGGGGCGGCCAATACTTTATTCCAGTCATCAGAACTGTTTGCATTGCGTTCCAGTATTTTTATATCAGCCGGGGTAAGTTTGCGGTACCTGGTACCACTCCTGTTTTGAATATTACGGAGATAGTATTCGTTCTTGCCCCTGGGAATAAATTCGCGGGGAATAAAATTGTAGCCTAAGGCAGCGATCGGTTTTTTTATAATATTGTTCATGTTCTGGTTGCCGGGTACTCGTTATTGCGTGTTGTGTTGCTGTGGTGACCAGTAACTGGTAATCAGCAGCCAGTTAATTATTCTACGGTCACACTTTTCGCCAGGTTTCGCGGTTTGTCGACGTCACATCCTTTGGCTACGCCGATATAATAGGCCAGTAATTGCAGGGGGATCACACTCAGCATAGGAGCGAGGATCTCGTCTGCTTCAGGAACGACCATAACATCTTCGGAAAGTTCCCGCGAAGCATCGTCCCCTTCAGTGATCACGGAGATCACCTTCCCTTTCCGGGCTTTTATCTCCTGCATATTACTTACTACTTTCTGATGATAGGCATCTCTTGTTGCCACAAAAACTACGGGCAGGTCTTCATCCACGAGAGCAATAGGTCCATGTTTCATTTCCGCGGCCGGGTAACCTTCTGCATGGATATACGATATCTCTTTCAACTTTAAAGCGCCTTCCAGTGCTACGGGAAAATTATAGCCACGGCCGAGATAAAGGAAATCCCTGGCATCTTTATATTTTTCAGCCAATGCCTTAATACTGTCACTGTGATTTAAGGTCCAGGCCACTTTTTCCGGGATCTGCTGGAGTTCGTTCAGCAGGTTCATATACCGTTCTTCTGAGATCGTACCTTTCATATACCCGATCTTCAAGGCAATCATGGTAAGCACGGCCAGCTGTGCGGTAAAAGCCTTGGTAGACGCAACACCTATCTCGGGACCTGCATGGGTATAGGCGCCGCCATGACTGGTCCGGGCAATAGATGAACCCACTACATTTACCACGCCCAGGATGATCGCGCCTTTTTGTTTAGCATTTTCAATGGCTACCAGTGTATCTGCTGTTTCACCGCTTTGCGAAATCGCGATGATTACATCTCCTTTATTAATAACCGGGTTCCGGTAACGGAATTCAGAAGCATATTCCACTTCCACGTTGATACGGCAGAGCTCTTCAAAAATATATTCGGCCACCAGTCCTGCATGCCAGCTCGTACCACAGGCCACCATTACGATACGGTTGGCATTCATGATCTGTTCAGCATATTGTTGTATGCCGCTCATCGTGATCGTGCCTTCAACAGCGTCCAGTCTTCCGCGTAAGCAATCGTAAATGGTTTGCGGTTGTTCAAAGATCTCCTTCAGCATGAAATGTTCATACCCGCCTTTTTCGATCGCGGCCAGTTCCATATCGAGTTTCTGTATATAAGGAGTTAGTTTTTCATTCCCAAGGTTTTTCAGGATCAGTTCATCGGGTCTTACAATAGCGAGTTCGTAATCGTTTACATAGACCACTTCCCGGGTGAATTCCAGCATCGGGGAGGCATCAGAACCTAAAAAATGTTCTCCCTTACCAACGCCGATCACCAGCGGGCTTCCTTTACGGGCTGCAATGATGGTATCGGGCTTGTCGGCATCCAGCAACAGGATTACATAAGCACCGGTCACCCTTTTTAGTGCGACACGTACTGCTTCTTCCAGGTCACACTGGTTGTTCTTTTTGATCTCTTCAATGAAATTCAGGAGCACTTCAGTGTCTGTATCACTGCTGAATGTATAGCCTTTATTGGTGAGTTCCTTTTTGAGCTGGGAATAATTCTCGATGATCCCGTTATGGATCATGGCCAGTTTGCCACTGGAGGATTGATGAGGGTGTGCATTCCGGTCGCTTGGTTCGCCGTGCGTGGCCCAGCGCGTATGACCAATGCCCACATGCGCATGCAGGTCTTTGCCCACGATATTTTCTTCGAGCTCGGCGACCTTGCCTTTTTTCTTGTATACTTTCAGACCTGTACTGTTCTGGAGGGCGACCCCGGTACTGTCATAACCCCGGTATTCCAAACGTTTGAGGCCTTTAATAATAATAGGGTAAGCTTCCCTTGGTCCGGTATATCCAACAATTCCACACATGCGGTTATAAATTTATTATGCCTGCCCTGGCTTCCACCTGGTTTAAGAAATCCGTGGAAAAGGCAAAGTTGCGGCAAAGGTATTGAAATCAAAACATGCAATCGGTTGAGTGGTTGCAATCACTAAAATCCAGAAAATAGGCGATATGTCCAAACGCTTTCTTCTCTTAAAGCAGGCTGCCGCTCAATAAGGAGAAGGCCACACTGAAATAGATGATTAGTCCTGTAACATCCACCAGGGTAGCCACGAATGGCGCAGAACTAACCGCGGGGTCAGCGCCCATTCTTTTTAATATCATCGGGAGCATGCTGCCTGCGATCGTTCCCCATAATACCACGCCGAGCAGGGTGATCCCCACCGTGATCCCGATTGCCATCCAGTGTATGCCATATAATTCTGGGGCAAAAGAATGCCAGGCAAAAATCCGTAAGAACCCGATAATACCCAATACGGTTCCCAGCAATAAACCGGAACTGATTTCTCTTTTCATGACCCTCCACCAGTCTTTCAGGGTGACCTCTCCAATTGCCATCGCCTGTATGATAAGCGTGGATGCCTGGGAGCCGCTGTTACCTCCGCTGGAAATAATCAGGGGAACAAATAAAGCCAGTACGACCGCTTTTTTTATTTCGTCTTCGAAATAAGCCATGGCCGTTGCTGTCAGGAGTTCACCCAGGAATAAAACAACCAGCCATATCACTCTTTTCCGGAATAGTTTCAGGAGAGGGATCTCGAGGTAAGGTTCCTTCAGCGCTGCAGTACCTCCCATTTTCTGCATATCCTCGCTATATTCTTCGGTTGCCACCCAGAGTATATCATCAATCGTAACAATACCAAGAAGCTTATTACTCTTGCTGACCACCGGTAAAGCTACCCGGTTATTCATCTTAAAGACTTCGCTGGCGGTTTCCTGGTCGTCTTCCGCCTGCAGTGAGATAAAACGTTCATCCATCAGCTCGGAAACTTTTTTGTCAGGAGGATTGAGTATAAAGTCGCGGATGCGGATATCATCAAGCAGTTCCCCTTTATCATTGATGACATAGATCACATTAATAGTCTCACTGTCTTTCCCGTATTTGCGGATGGTGGCAAAAACTTCTTCGATGGTATTCCACGGGTACACATATACATAATCCGGGGTCATCAGGCGGCCGATACTGTTATCGGGATATCCCAGCAGCGACAGTGTTACTTTTCTTTCATCAGGATCCAGTAGCTTGATAAGCTCCCTTACGGCATTACTCGGTAATTCTTCCAGGAAAGAAGTACGGTCATCAGCAGGAAGGTCATTCAGGAGGGTTGCCGTTGTATTCGGAGGCAGTTCATGGATAATCCTTTTCTGAACAGAAAGATCAAGGATTTTAAAAACACTTGCCGCCCTGTTGACTGACATGTTAGCAATGATACTGCTTTCATGCTCTGGGTATTCTTCTACCAGCATGGCTACATCGCTGATATTCTGATCATCCAGGAATTCTCTTATCAGCAGTTTGTCCTCTGTTTTAATAATAGCTTCAAACTGTTCCTGCAGGGTATGTTTTTCCAGTTCCAGTGACATGTTTCAAAATTAGATATAATAGATGATAGTTGTTCTTAGTCCGGACAGCCTTTTGATCGGGAACAGCTTGTATTTAGTCTTTCCAAATCAATCAGTAATTTCAAACTATAAACAACTATTATCTGTCATCTATCAGTTATCATCTTTTTATGATCGTTCCGTATTTATTTATTGCTCCCGCTTCTTCCATGGGCCGGGGTGTTTTTACCCATGAACTTATTGAGCCAGGTACCTTCGTAGAAATTTCTCCCGTTATCGTGATGAAGGCAGCGGAAAGGAAGTTGCTGGACCAGACCCTGCTTCACGATTATATCTTTGAATGGGGGGATGACAGGGAGCGCTGTTGTATGGCATTGGGATACGCGGCGATCTATAATCATTCTTACAACAGCAACTGCGAATATGAAATGGACTTCGAACAGGAATTGATCAGTATAAGAGCTGTCCGGGCTATAGCCGCGGGCGAAGAATTGTTTATCAATTACAATGGTGACTGGAATGATAACAAACCACTCTGGTTTGACGCAAAATAAAAACCGTTCCGGATTCGGAACGGTTTGAAATATTCAAAAGACTTGATTATTGAAATTTGATCTGGCCTCTTATTTCTCCACCGGGATTAGCGGCCGTATGGATATTCATATAAAAATTGCCATTGAGCAGGTCCTGTTCTTTGAGGAACACGCCATCTATGAGTAAAGACGCAGATACCTTACCATTAACACCATAAGCTGCTCCGGGGGCAAAAATTCCGAGACCGCCTGATACGATGATGTTCTGGAGTACAGGTGCATTAAAACCTGGTGATCCCAGCCCATGAATATGCATGGCAGAAACAGCACCGGTCAACCCTGTCCAGGTAACACTATAGGTCAGTATCCTGGTTTCCCTGGTATAAAATACGTCCATGGTACCAAGTGCAGTAGAAGAGTTAGCCGGGTTTTCCTGGGCTGAACTTAAGATAATACCGGTCTTGGAGAAATCGGTCGTTTTTTTCAGTTCAGCATCCGTTTCGCAGGAGATGAACAGAATGATCGAAGAAAAAAGCAGTGAACCAAAAGCAGTTAGTTTAATCAATTTCATGATTGCGGGATTTGAAGTAAAAATAAGAAGTTTTTCCTAATAGCCATATTTTTCAAAAAATAGCCAAAAGCTTCTATGGTCAAGGGGCCATGGTCCTTCCACCATTGAGGCTATTTCAGCTTATTCTTTATCTCCTGTAATTTGAGTAAGGCTTCTACAGGGGTAAGGCGGTTGATATCCATTCCTTCCAGCAGCTTCCGGATCTCTTCAAAAGCTTCGGTATGGGCATCAAAAATGGAAAGTTGCATTTTAGGGGCTGTTATCTTTTTTAGGGTATCACCAAGGTCCTGGGCGGCAGTCGCAGGATCGTCGACATGTTTGGTCTCCAGTTGTTTTAAGATATCATTGGCCCGGTCGATCAGGGAAGGGGGCATGCCGGCCATCCTTGCCACGTGGATACCAAAACTATGCGTGCTGCCACCGCGGGCCAGTTTGCGGAGGAAAATGATCTTGTTGCCGGCTTCTTTGTTGGTGACATGAAAATTCTTTGCCCGCGAAAATTTTTCTTCAAGTTCATTTAATTCGTGGTAATGCGTGGCAAACAAGGTCTTGGGTTGCTGGGGAGCATTGTGCAGGTGTTCCGCGATACTCCAGGCAATGGAAATCCCGTCATAAGTGGAAGTGCCGCGACCGATCTCATCCAGCAATATCAGGCTGCGGTCGGTAATGTTATTGATGATGGAGGCCGTCTCATTCATTTCCACCATAAAAGTAGACTCACCCCCGGATAAATTATCCGAAGCGCCTACCCGTGTAAATATTTTATCGGTAAGAGGGATTCTTGTTTCACCTGCCGGGATAAAAGATCCTGTATGTGCCATCAGGGTAATCAGGGCTGTTTGCCTGAGCAGGGCCGATTTACCGCTCATATTAGGGCCGGTAAGAATAATAAGTTGCTGGTCTGTTTTATTCAATTCAAGATCATTGCTGATATAGCTTTCCCCGACCGGGAGATTCTTTTCGATAACAGGGTGGCGGCCTTCCCTAATCACCAGTTCATCCCCGGTATGCAATTGTGGTTTTCGGTACTGGTACTGGATGGCGTTATTGGCAAAACAGCAAAGACAATCCTGGATCGCGAGCAGGTTTCCATTGGCCTGGATAGGAGCCAGGTAGACGGAGAGTTCATTCAGCAACGTTTCAAATAACTCCAGTTCTATTTTTAATATTTTTTCTTCGGCACCTGTTATTTTTTCTTCATAATCTTTTAACTCGGGAGTGATATATCGTTCAGCATTGGTCAATGTTTGTTTCCGCATCCATTCAGGCGGCACTTTGTTCTTATGTGAATTGGTTACTTCCAGGTAATAACCAAATACATTATTGAAACCGATCTTTAAGGAAGAGATACCTGTCCGTTCGGCTTCTTTTTGCTGGAGTTGTGCGAGGTATTGCTTGCCGCTATGGGCGATCTTTCGCAATTCATCCAGTTCTTCACTTACCCCGCTGTTCATCATACCCCCTTTGACGGCGAGGGCAGGTGGGTTATCCACGATCTCTTTAAATATTTTGTCTGCAATACCGGGACAGGGGTTAAGCGCATCTCCCAGTGTTTTCAAATAGTTACTGGCAGAGCCAAGGGATAATTGTTTGATGGAGGCTACCTGCTTTAATCCTCTTGCCAGTTGGAGTACTTCCCTCGGGTTGATCTTTTTCAACGGTATCTTGGAGACCAGTCTTTCAATATCACCACATTGTTTGATATGCAGGGAGAGCTTATTCCGCAGGTCCGTTTCTTTGATCAGGAATTCAACGGTATCTAACCGTTCATTTATTTTTTTGATGTCTTTCAAAGGGAAAACGATCCAGCGTTTCAGTAATCTTGCTCCCATCGGGGAAACGGTATTGTCAAGAACCCCCAATAAGGTATGATTCCCCTCCGAATTCCCAACGACCAGTTCCAGGTTCCTTATAGTGAAACGGTCCATCCATAAAAAATCATCCCTGTCGATCCGCTGCAGGGAAGTGATATGCTGAAGGTTCGGATGTTCGGTGTCTTTTAAATAATGAAGAATGGCCCCGGCGGCGATCAATCCTTTTTGCAGGTCATCTACGCCAAATCCCTTCAATGAATGTGTTTGAAAATGCCGTAGCAGGGTTTCTTCCGCGTAGACGCCGTCAAATATCCATTCATCCAGCGTATACGTATAGATCTTGCTGTTGAAATATTCTTTGAATTTCTTTTGCTGCTGCCGCTGGAACACGATCTCGGCGGGTTTGAAACTTTGCAGCAGTTTATCCGCATATTCGCGGTCGCCTTCGGCAATTAGAAATTCACCGGTGGAAATATCCAGGAACGCCAGCCCGTATTGTTCATGCTGAGCTCCTGTCGAAGCATCGGCAAAATGTATAGCTGCCAGGAAATTATTACTGTGATGTTCCAGCAATTTATCATTTACCGTGGTGCCCGGTGTCACCATATCCGTTACTCCTCTTTTTACAATACCCTTTGCCTGTTTGGGATCCTCGAGCTGGTCGCAGATCGCTACCCGGTGACCAGCCCTTACCAGTTTATGGAGATAGGTATCGAGGGCATGATGGGGGAAACCGGCCAGTTCCGAAGAAGAAGCAGCCCCGTTATTTCTTTTAGTTAATGTAATCCCAAGCACCCGCGAAGCGGTGATGGCATCCTGCCCGAAGGTTTCATAAAAATCGCCGACACGGAACAGGAGGATGGCATCCGGGTATTTTTGTTTAATAGCCCGGTGCTGCTGCATCATGGGTGTATCGGTATACGCTGTCTTCGCCATAGTCTGTTACCGGATTGGGGAAAAGACAAATATAAGGAAAGCTGTCAGCTGTTAGTCATTAGCTAATAGCTAACAGCCGATAGCTAATGACTTCTCTCATTATCTTTGCCGGATGCGAAAACTGGGTATGGAAGAACTGGGGCGGAAAACCGTGGAAGAATTTAAACAATCAGGTAAGACTCCTGTGATCGTTGTCCTGGAGAATATCCGCAGCGCTTATAATGTAGGCAGCGTATTTCGCACTTCGGACGCTTTTTTGGTCGAAGCCATTTATATCATCGGTTATTCCGCGAAGCCCCCGCATAAAGAAATAAAGAAAACGGCGCTTGGCGCTGAAGAAACAGTGGACTGGAAATATTTTAAAACGACAGGAGAAGCCATAGAAGAATTGAAACGCCGTGGATTTAATATCTATGCCGCGGAGCAGGCGGAAGGAAGCTACAAGCTGAACGCGATAGGTTTTGAGCCGGGTGAAAAAATAGCAGTCATTTTTGGCAACGAGGTAACCGGGGTGGAGCAATCAACCCTTTTACTTTGTGATGGTTGTATAGAAATACCGCAACTGGGAATGAAACACTCATTGAATATAGCGACAGCGGCGGGGGTTGTTTTGTGGGAACTAGTGAGAGGAAGAATAGTTGATCGTCCATAGTCCATAGCTGATCGTCGGTCGCCAATGGTCTATCGTCGATCGACAATGGATATGAAAATTAAAAAATGAATAAATTAAAAAATTATTTAAGCCTCATAAAATTCTCTCATACCATTTTCGCGATGCCTTTTGCGTTAATTGGGTTCGTTTTAGGTATAAAAGCTATCGGGCTTCCATTCTTTTATGAAGCCCAGTATAACTTGAATTTGACCATTGGCTGGGGAGTAGATCGTAATAGGGAAGCCTGGAAGAATATTGGAATAAAATTTTTACTGGTAATTGCCTGTATGATCTTCGCCCGCAGCGCTGCCATGGCTTTTAACCGCTACCTCGACCGGCAATTCGATGCGAAGAACCCGCGCACTGCGGTAAGAGAAATTCCATCCGGTATCATCACTGCAAAAAATGCACTGGCTTTTACTATAGTTTGCAGTTTGCTGTTTGTAGCTTGTTGTTTTTTTATCAATCGCATTTGTTTTTATTTATCACCTGTTGCATTGGCCGTGGTTCTTGGTTATAGTTATACCAAAAGATTTACTCCTTTCTGTCATCTTATACTGGGCCTGGGTTTGAGCCTTGCACCGATCGGCGCTTATCTCGCCGTAACAGGCCATTTTTCTCTTTTGCCTCTTCTCTTTTCTCTTTGTGTGATCTTCTGGGTCAGTGGTTTTGATATTATTTATGCTTTGCAGGATGAAGAATTTGATAAATCACAACAATTGTATTCGATCCCTGCCTGGTTAGGAAAAGCAAAAGCACTGAGGGTATCCGAATTGTTGCATTTAGTAAGTGCGGGAGCGGTTGTATTTGCCGGCTGGTATGGAGGATTTGGTTGGTTGTACTGGATAGGCGTAGCGGTATTTGCCGGGATGCTGGTTTATCAACATGCTGTCGTGAAACCAACGGACCTTCGAAAAGTAAACCTTGCTTTTATGACAGCCAACGGGATCGCTTCCATCGTTTCCGCCATCTTTGTGATCGCTGATCTCTTTATCAATTAAATAAGAACGCAGGTCATTAAGATTTTTATGATTAACACAGCAAATCTTAATCGATCATAAATAACATAAAGATCTGCGTTCAACTATTTTATGGCTAGGATTCTATCAATTGATTACGGCCTCAAACGCACCGGCATCGCCGTTACCGATCCTTTGCAGATCATTGCTACCGGGTTAACGACATTAGCTTCTAAAGAACTGATCACTTTCCTGAAAGGTTATTTTGCAAAAGAACCAGTCGAACTCATTATCATCGGCTGGCCTACGAACTGGGATGACAGCAGTACGCATGCCACCCCGTTGGTTGAGAAATGTATCAAAGACCTGCAAAAACATTTTCCCGACTTGCCCCTGAAAAAAGTGGATGAACGCTATACTTCAAAAATGGCCAAGGATGCCATGCTGGAGATGGGCATGAAGAAAAAAGACCGTCGTAACAAGGCGCTGGTGGATGAAATTGCTGCTACGATTATGTTACAGGAGTATCTCCGGTCCGCCGGATAGTCGTAAATTTGCCGGAATAAATTTTAACTAAGCATGATCCTTCCGATAGTAGCATACGGGAACCCGGTTCTCCGGAAAGTGGCAACCGATATCAATAAGGACTACCCCCAACTGGAAAAATTCATAGCGGATATGTGGGAAACCATGTATGCCAGCAATGGCGTAGGACTCGCTGCACCCCAGGTCAATAAGGATATCCGTCTTTTTGTGATGGATACAGAACAGATGTTCAATAATATGGAAGAGGAAGAAAAAACTGAATTCCCGGATGCACCCGGCGTAAAAGCTGTGTTTATTAACGCACACATTGTCGGGCTGGAAGGCGAAGAGTGGCCGTATAATGAAGGCTGCCTGAGTATCCCCAAGATCAGGGAAGATATTTACCGGCAAAAAACAGTGACACTGCGTTTTATGGATGAACATTTTGAACCCCATACCCGGACTTTTTCCGGTCTCTCAGCAAGGGTCATCCTGCATGAGTATGACCATACAGAAGGCAAGCTGTTCATTGATCATATCTCCCCGCTGAAAAGAAAACTGATGAAGGGAAAACTCAACGATATCTCCAAAGGAAAGGTCAACGTGGATTATAAAATGTCTTTCCCTGGTTAAAAAATTTCTTCCTGGCTATTTTATTATCCTTTTGGTTTCGCCCCGCTTTTTAATTTCTTCTCACAAGCATCCAGGTTCTGCCTGGCGCCGGTAAATTGCGGGTATAAGGACAGCGCTTTTTGAAAATCCGCTTTAGCGCCAGTGTAATTGCCCGCATCCATTTTGATCACCCCCATCAGGTTGGCAGCTGCAGCGTTTAATGATACTGCCTGTTCGGCACCGTCGGCAGAAGTGAAATTAATGCCGATCTTTTTACTGCTGGTATCGGCCAGCACTGCCCTGGCAGAAGTTTCCGCTTCGGCTGTTCTTTTCAACTGGTAGAGGCAAACGGCCATTTTATAGATCTGGTAGGGATTCTTTGTCTTGGGCACTACTTTTTCAAAGAGATTGACTGCTGTTCTAGGATCACCCATTTCATCATAGCACTCCGCGGTACGGGCTATGGCTTCCAGGTTATCGGGCATGGCCTCGTACACTTCTTTACCCAGCAGCATCGAGCTATAATAATTCTTTGTGGCATAATACAACATGGACAAAGTGTCCCTGTACTGTATATTGTTATCAATAGCCAGGTAGCCCTGCAGCGCATAAATACCGGTATTCAGGTCAGTATAGACCAGGCCCTGGCGATACATTTTGAGATAATGTTTCTTCATGGCAGCAGAATCCTGCGCTTTCACTCCCACGGAAAAACCCATAACAAAAAGGAACAGCAACATTTTTTTCATCATATGAGTTTGTTGATCAGCGATAAAAATAGGAGTTCCGCTTTATATTTCTCTGCAATTTTGACGCAATGTGATAATTTGCAGGATGAAGCTGAAAATCACGCTGGCTTTGTTGTTGACCGGGATCACCGTAACATTGAATGCCCAGCAGGAAGACTCGCTGGACAATGAGCGGCTGGCTAAAATGATCAATCTTACAGAAGTTGTTATCCGTACAGACCTGAATGTAGCCCGCTTTATCGAACAGGTGAAGAATGACACCACTTTTTACAAAGCTTTCCGCAATCTTCATCTCCTGACTTATTCCGCCTGGAATGATATCTCGATAAAAGATAAGAAGGGGAATATTAAAGCTTCCCTGGAAAGCAAAACCAGGCAGACACGCGATAAAGGCTGCCGTACAATGCAGGTGATGGATGAAAAGACAACCGGTAATTTCTATGAGGATAATGGAAGCTACCGGTATAACACGGCGGAAATGTATGCCGGCCTTTTTTTTACGAAAGGAAGAGTTTGCGGGGAAAACAATATTGTCAAAGGCATCGATTTCAACCCGAAGGACCATAAAGGGATTGATAAGAACAAAGAGCAGTTAAAAATGCTTTTTTTTAATCCCGGTAAAAAGATTCCAGGGATACCTTTTATTGGGGATAAGATCAACATTTTCGAGCCGGAACGCGCCAAATACTATGATTTCCTGATCGATTTCGGCGATTACGAAGGCCAGTCCTGTTATATTTTTTCCATAAAGGCCAAAACTGATCTTAGCAGCGGGGAAAGGAACAGTATCGTTATTGATAATATGATCACCTGGTTCAATTCAAAGACCATGGAAGTGATGGCCCGTAATTATGATATGAGTTATGACGCAGGGGTCTATGATTTTGACGTACACATGGAAGTACAGCTGACGAAGATCGGGGGCTACCTCGTGCCAAGACTTCTCCGGTATATCGGTAACTGGGATGTTGTCTTTAAAAAAAGGGAAAGAGGGTTTTTCACCGCCACGTTGTTCGATTTTAAGGAATGATTATTTCCCGACCGACTGGGAATATTTTCTCCATTTATTGATCACCTGCTCCATATCTTCCGGCAGATCGGTTTCAAAGAACATTTCTTCACCAGTCGAAGGATGGATAAAACCCAATGTTTTTGCATGCAGCGCCTGGCGCCGGCATACCTGGAAACAATTTTCCACGAACTGTTTATACTTTGTATATACCGTGCCCTTGACGATCTTATCACCCCCATAAAAATCATCGTTGAAAAGCGGGTGCCCCAGGTATTTCATATGCACCCTTATCTGGTGGGTACGACCGGTCTCTAAAATACATTCCACCAGTGTTACATAGCCAAAACGTTCAAGCACCCTGTAATGCGTGATCGCTTCCTTTCCATGATCACCTTCGGGGTAAGCTTCAAATAATTTACGGAAGCGCTGGTGACGACCAACATGTGCAACGATCGTTCCCTGGTCATTAGCAGGGTCTCCCCAGACAAGCGCCACGTAGCGGCGTTTTACCGAGTGATCAAAAAATTGTTTGGCAAGTTGCCGCATGGCTTTATCCGTTTTGGCAAGGACCAGGAGACCGGTGGTATTTTTATCAATACGATGGACCAGGCCAAACCGGGGCAGTACTTCTTCCGAAATGACAGGATTTTGTTGCTGGAGATAGTAAGAGACGCCATTTAGTAAGGTCCCGGTATAATTGCCGCTGCCAGGATGTACAACCATGCCCGCAGGTTTGTTGATGATCATCAGGTCGGGATCTTCATAAAAAATGTTCAATTCCATTTTCTCCGGCAGTACATCAGTTTCTTCAGGGCTCATATCTGAATAGACAATAATAGCATCCTGGGGTTTTATCTTATAATTGGAGCGGATCTCTTTCCCGTTTACCGTAACCATCCCGGTACTGATCGCCTGTTGTACTTTATTCCGGGTGGCGCCTTCGATCCGGTTGACAAGGAATTTGTCGATACGCAGGGGGTCCTGTCCCTTGTCAATGGTCAAACTGAACCGTTCGTAGAGTTCATCGTTATTATCTGTTATCTCTGTGTTATCCTTTATTGATTCATCCTGCATACCGGCAAAGGTAAAGCATGGGTTTTTGTTGGTAAATTTGTGCTTTGCATGGAAAAACAACCGGTCATATTCAGGGATCTCGGGCAGATGGAATACCAATCCGCCTGGGATTACCAGGAAAAACTTTTACAGGAGAACCTGGGAAAAAAATCAGAAGCCAGGAACCGTGTGGCTAATGCAGGACTTACCGCACCTGGCTTAGACATTGAAATCCCCGGTGAAACCACACAGCATTACCTGCTTTTCGTAGAGCATCCGCCTGTTTACACTCTCGGCAAAAGCGGGAATAAGGATAATGTGTTGCTGGACGAGGGCGAGCTAAAAGAGAGGAACATTCAATTCTTTTCGACCAACAGGGGAGGTGATATTACTTTTCATGGCCCGGACCAGATCGTTGGTTATCCTATTCTTGATCTCGAGAAGTTCTATACGGATATCGGGAAATACCTTCGTAACCTGGAAGAAGTGATCATATTGACACTGGCGGAATATGGTATCCGGGGCGATCGTTCCCCGGGAGAAACAGGGGTCTGGATAGATCCCGGGGTACCGGGTAAGGAAAGAAAAATCTGCGCCATTGGTGTCCGCTGCAGCCGTTGGATCACCATGCATGGCTTCGCCTTTAATGTGAATACTGACCTTTCTTATTTCAATCATATCATTCCCTGCGGTATCATTAATAAGCAGGTGACGTCGCTGGAGAAAGAAACAGGCCTCAAACAGGATATCGGTGTTGTGAAAGAAAAAGTAAAAAGAAATTTTGCAAAAGTATTTGATGCAGCGTTCATCTGAAGGATGGATCAGAAATCTTTTTCGAGGAAGAATTTGTGCTTCTCCAGGAGTTTACCGTCCTCGTACAATTCAAAACGGAACCAGCCCGCATGGTAGAAATTGGTCTTATCGAGTTTAAATTCTTTTTCTTTGATCTCTTTTAATTCAAAAAGGAACGTGTTATCCTCTTCGAAGAATTTTATGGAATACTTTTTTGGTTTCTCTTCGTCCGGCAGGCTGATCCGGACATAACCATCACGGTAAGTATACACATATAAGGAAGGAGTAAAGGCGTTAGGTCTTGTTTTATTCACCCCGGGATTAGGAACTGCTACGGAATCGCGGCCGGGAAAATTGTCTAACTTAATATTCACAAACCCGGCTTTCCGGAGTGTATCCTGCACAGGCTTTTTTGCATCACTGAAAAGATAGACGCCTTTATCAAGCAATATATAAAGGCGGTAAAACATGTGGTCATTCGTAGCCTTCATATCCGCATAACCGTTTTGCGGAGTAGTGGGATCCGTGACCGTCAGGATGGTCTTATACCGGGTCAGGCTGTCAAAAGAACGCTGGATGCTGATCTGTTTTACATTTTCAAAATTATTGACCCAGCCAATGATGATCCGGTTATTGCCTGCATTGTTCACGGAGAATTTGGGAAGTGTATCCTGTGCCTGCAACCATTGACAGGCGAGGGCCATAAAAAAAAGGAACAGGATCAGTTTTTTCATATTGTAATAACGAAAAAAGGATTGGATTCTTTTATCGGTCGAAACAAAGATAGGGTAGCCATTTTAAAATCTTAAAATATTAACGTTCCCTTGTCCAGCGATACATTTCCCTGTAAACCGCCACTGTGGATGATCAGCAGGTTGCTCCCGGGTCCAAAGAAATCAATTTGGATAAGATCATTCACGGCATAAAATAATTTGCCCGTGTATACAATATCAGTAGGGATCGTAGTTTCCTGGTAGAAGCTGTTCATGAAAGCGAGCAGTTCGGACGGATGTTTTGCATAGCCGCCAAAATGATAGTCATGCAGGATGGTAAACGATTTTTTTTGCCCGGGTACAAGCGCGTCAATTTTTTTTTCCAGCTCACGATTATTTTTCAAAACACTGATGCCGGTGATATGATTTGCGGGAGCGGAGGCTTGTAGCAAGCCTGCCAGCATGGTGCCTGTTCCGGCAGCACAACAGATATGTGTGTATTCTTCTTTGGTCACGAAGTCCAGGATAGTGGCCGCGCCTTTCACACCCGGGAAACCATAACCTCCTTCGGGAATAGTAAAATAATCTTCCCCGTTAAAAGCTGCGGGAAGTTTTTTATCCTGGTAATCCGAACGGCTCAGGAAGACCAGTTCCATTCCTGATTCTTTTGCAAGAACCAGTGTCCGGGATAAACTTTTGGCTTCTTCACCCCGGATCAATCCCGTACAGCAAAGATCCTGCAGCTGGCAGGCTGCTGCTGTAGCGAGGATATGGTTCGACCAGGCCCCGCCCCAGGTCACGATCTTTTTTTTGTTTTGCTCTTTTGCTTCTTTTAAATAATAGCGAAGCTTGAACCATTTGTTACCCGACAACAATGGGTGGATCTTATCCAGCCGTAATACGGAGACAGTAATTTTTTTACCGGCGGCTGCCGGAATTAATATTTTATCAGTGGTGATATTCCCGGGTTGTATATCCTGCATGGTAAAATAGAATAAGCGGCTTGGCGAATTTACTTTAATTTCGCCCGCAGTTTTTACAATAAACATGAAACCTACTCTTGTCATATTAGCGGCCGGTATGGCTTCCCGTTATGGAAGCATGAAACAGGTTCAGGGCTTTGGTCCCGCAGGCGAAACCATTATGGATTATTCCATCTTTGATGCGATCCGTTCGGGTTTTGGCAAAGTGGTATTTATTATCCGGGAAGAATTTGCCGGTAATTTCCAATCGATCTTTGAGCCAAAACTAAAAGGCAGGATCGAAACCGCTTATGTATTCCAGGAACTTGATTTCTTTACCAATGGGTTTGCTATCCCTGCCGACCGGACCAAGCCATGGGGAACTGCACATGCGGTCCTTTGCGCTAAAGAAGCTGTGACGGGCCCTTTTGCCGTGATCAATGCTGATGATTTCTATGGCCATAATGCCTTTCAAAACGCGGCTGCATTTCTTACCAATGGCTGCGATAAAAATAATTATGCTATTATCGGTTACGACTTGCTGAGCACTTTATCAGAACATGGAACTGTCAACCGCGGCATTTGTGGCCTTGATGGACAAGGTCGCCTGGCCACGATCACGGAACGGATCAACATTGCCAGGCAGGAAGGTAAGATCATTTGCGGGGATGGGCTGGAGCCCCGCGAGCTTTTGCTGAACACAAAGGTGTCGATGAATTTCTGGTGTTTCGATCCTTCTTATTTTTCCTATACGCAACAACTTTTTACTGATTTCCTCGAACGGCACGGCAAAGAATTGAAATCTGAATTCTTTATTCCCATTGTGGCGGATCAATTCATAAAAGAAGGAGGGAATATCGAAGTAATTCCCACGAATTCGCAATGGTTTGGCGTAACGTATAAAGAGGATGCTCCATTTGTCCAGCAAAGCCTTGATAGACTAATCAAGGAAGGAGAATACCCCGCGGATCTCTGGGCATAATAAAAAAAGCTACCGGTTGCCGGGTAGCTCTTGTTTTTTTCCAGGGTTAATCTCTTAATCACCTTTCACCATAAATACATAATCCAGTATTTTCTTAACCTGGTCCTGTTTATTCATTCCACGGACAGAAGATTTGACCGGCAATTTGAGGGATTGGTAGGTAGTATCTTTTTTAAGTTCATCGATGGCTTCATAAATATATTTTGACTGGATGGCAAAAGCCACGCCTTCCGCTTCGGTTTCTTTGGTGCTGATGATACCGATCACTTCACCATTATGATTGAAGACCGGTCCGCCGCTGTTACCGCGGTTGGCCGCGATCCCTAGCTGGCAACTGAGCGTATCGCCATTGAAGCCAGTCCTTGCACTCAGGTAGCCTTCACTGTACACGATATCATTACGGGGATAACCCAGCGTATAGATAGGTTCTGCCACATCACTTCCTGTTTTGCTGATGCCATAGGGCAGGGAAGCAATGGCTTTGTAATTCTTGTCTTCAATTTTCAGGATAGCAAGATCCCTGGCGTTATCAGTTTTCACGACGATGGCGTTGAACTCTTCCCCCTTGTTGTTGATGACGGCGATATTCCTGGAGTTACGGATAATATGCGCATTGGTAACAAGATAACCTTGGCCGTCAAGCAGGAAACCTGTGCCACCGGATTTGAACTGGATCGATTTTTTTTCTGTTTTCTGGTCTGTATTGATCTGGTCCTTCAGGTTATTTACCACAGCTTTCTGAACACGTTGTTCCCGTTTGATTCCTTCCAGTTCCCGGTTAAGTCCCTGGATATTATCATTGGGCTTGGGAGAAACAGCCAGCACCAGGGCACTGATCGCTATAGTAGTGATACCAGCAATAGAAGCAGCGATAGCAGCTACTCTCTTATAACGTTTCCACATGTATACAACCTTAGCTTTCCCTTTCAGCCTCATAGAATCTATCTTGCCTTGCTCGGTAAGGTCTGTATGTATTGTATTCAGGGAGGTCCTGAAACTCTTGCGTTCACCAAAATGGTTCAGTTGCTGCAGGAAAAGGGTATGCTCCACGACCAGCTGGTCGATTTCTGTATTGGTTTTGCGGAGATTTTCAAAATGCAGTCTTTCATCCGGTTTCATTTCACCGCGGATATAGCGTTCAACAGCATCGAGTATTTTAATATCATCCATCGCCGTTCCCATTTTTATAATGTGCAAAAAATATCTTTTTGAGTCTCATCAGGCATTTATACTTCTGGTTTTTCGCATTATCGGCATTGGTATAACCAAAATTGGCGGCAATCACCTGCATGGTCTGTTTTTGCAGGTAATAAGCTTCCAAAAGACTTTTGCAGGGTTCCCCGAGGTGATTAATGGCTTTGTCCATCATCTCAAACTCGGTATTCCGCTGTTCATGCTGGTCAAGGTCTTCTTCCACGGCCACCACGTTTTCCATACTGTCCCCGGGAGCAGCGTAGCGGTTTTGCTGTTGCAAGCGCTTGAGCCATAGCCTCCTCGATACAGAATACACAAAAGTCCTGATCTGGCAGTTGAGTTCGAATGTCCCTGATCTTACCTTCTCGTAAAGAACTATCATCGCTTCCTGGAATATATCTTTGGCATCGTCGGCAGAGCCGTTGTTGTTGATTATCAGTGACTGAACCATGTTATAGTTCTCCTGGTAAATGGTCTCAACCGCTTTTTTATCGCTGCCGGCTAATCCTTCCAATAAAGCTCTTTCGTTTGTCGCTGGATTCACATTCCGCTATTTAATACTGGATTTTAAAAATAGTAACCCTGCTCCACCTGAAAAAAAAAATTAAAAAACCGGGGTTACCTTTTCCTTTTCGGGGTATTAACAACGAAATATTTCAACAAATCACAAAAAATTCAACATGAAAAAGTTCCTGGCCATCATCGCTATCGCTTCTTTTGCAGTAGCTTGTAACAACAGCTCTGACAAAAAAGAAACTACAGACAGCGCAACTAATGTTATTGATTCTACAGTTAATGCTGCTAAAGATTCATTAAACACTGTCGTTGATTCTGCAAAAGGCGTTATTGATTCTACAGCAAATGCTGCTAAAGATTCACTAAAGGTCAAAATGTAATTTTCCCGCCCGGGTCTGTTGGTTGCTTCAACCCGGCGACAAAATTTTCATATGGCAAGCAATCGTTAGAGGCCTTCCGCCACCGCGGAGGGCTTCTTGTTTTAGGGCAAAATACATTAGCCTTTCCCTTTATTTAAAGCTACCTTTGCGCCTTCCTTATCAAATCATAAACAGTATATATCAGTGACCACATTTGAATCGTTGGGCATCGAAGAGGGCTTACTCAGCTCTATCAAAACCCTTGGCTTTACACAGCCTACACCCATCCAGGAAAAAGCCATTCCAGTACTATTGCAGGGAACCAAAGATTTTATCGGGCTGGCCCAGACCGGTACCGGCAAAACAGCCGCATTTGGTCTGCCCCTGCTGCAACTGATCAATAAGGAAGACCGTTTCCCGCAAGCACTGATCATTTGCCCAACCCGGGAATTATGCCTGCAGATCACGAATGACCTGAACACATTCAGGCATAAGAAAGGCCCGATGGTGATTACGGCCGTTTACGGGGGAACCTCTATTACCATGCAGATCAGGGACCTGAAAAAGGGAACACATGTGGTAGTAGCTACGCCCGGGCGGCTGATCGACCTGATCGAACGCAAGGCGATCAACCTGGAAAAGATCCATTACGTGGTACTGGATGAGGCTGATGAGATGCTGAACATGGGTTTCAAAGATGATATCGAATTCATTTTAAAGAATACACCGAACCGCCAGAGCACCTGGCTCTTCAGCGCTACGATGCCAGCGGAAATACGACAGGTGAGTAAAAGGTATATGGACAAACCCTTCGAGATCACGATCGGGAAAACCAATGCCGGCGCCGCCAATATCGACCATCAATATTATGCCACCCAGCACCATAACCGTTACGAAGTATTAAAACGGATCATTGATTTCAATCCCGGTATTTACGGGATCGTGTTTGCCCGCACCAAAGCGGATACCCAGGATATAGCAGAGCGGTTGACACGTGAAGGATACGATATTGATGCGATCCATGGCGACCTCACCCAGCAGCAACGGGATAAAGTGATGGGATTGTTCCGTGACAGAAGCATCCAGTTACTGATCGCCACCGACGTAGCTGCAAGAGGTATTGATGTGACCGGGATCACGCACGTTATCAATTATGAATTACCGGATGATACGGAAGTATATACGCACCGCAGCGGGCGTACAGGACGTGCAGGCAAGAGCGGTATATGCGTTTCTATCGTGACACCAAAAGAAGTTTACCGTCTCCGCCAGGTGGAAAGAATATTGAATGCGAAAGTGCATAAAATGGATATTCCTTCCGGTAAGGACGTTTGCCGTAAGCAGTTCTTTCATTTTATAGATAAAATGCTCCAGGCAGACATCAGCCATGGTGAATATGAGACCTACCTGCCTACTCTAAAAGAGAAATTCGGGGCGATCGATAAAGAAGAGATACTCCAACGTGTGGCTGCCCTCGAATTTGACCGTTTCCTGAAGTATTATGAAAATGCTGCTGACCTGAACATGCGGGGTGATGACCGGAGGGGAGATAAGAGAGGTGACAGAGAAACCAGCACCCGTTCAGGAGACAGGAGAGATACAGCAGGCAGGAGTTTTAGCGGCGGTAGTGGTTACCAACGGTTGTTCGTCAACCTGGGGACCAAAGATGGTTTTTACAAAGCCAGTTTTCTTCAATTCATCCTTGATATGAGCGACCTGAAAAAGGAAGTACTGGGTCGTATTGACATGAAAGAGATGACCAGCTGGATCGAGATCGAGCCTTCGGCGGGTAAAAAAATGATCAAGGCCATGGATGGTAAGAACTACCGGGGCCGGAAGATCCGGATGAATGACGCGGAAAGCGGTGGCGGACGAGGAAAATAATTGATCCGCTAGTTGGATTTCACAAACTCAAAAACTACATTTGTCCTGTGACGATGACAAAAACATATTTCGGTTACTATTATTACTTCTTTAGTAAGAAGCCGGGTATGCTATGTTGAAATAACAGGAACAACTAAAAAACAACATAAGAGTCCCCCGGCGAAGTCGGGGGACTTTTTTTGGCCATGATTAAAAGGATTTCCATACAGGGTTACCAGGGCAGTTTTCATCATATGGCTGCGCAGTGTTTTTTTGGCAAACAGGTGGAAGTAATTCCCTGTGATACCTTTAAACAGGTGATCGTATACGCGCAGGATAAAAAACAAACAGATGGGGGCATCATGGCGATCGAGAATTCGATTGCCGGCAGTATCCTGCCCAATTATAATCTTCTTCAGAAAAGTAATCTCGTGATTACGGGGGAGATTTATTTACAGGTTAGACAAAACCTGCTTGTTAACCCCGGTGTGAAAATAAAAGACATCAAAGAAGTGCACTCGCATACAATGGCTATACAGCAATGTTATAATTTCCTGGATAAGCACCAGTGGAAACTGGTCGAGACGGATGACACTGCTTTAAGTGCAGAGCATATTCACGGGCACAGGTATAAACATATCGCCGCCATTGCCAGCAGGCTGGCTGCTGAGTTATATGGGCTTACAATCCTTGCCGCGAATATTCATACATTGAAAAATAATTATACCCGTTTCCTGGTAGTGCAGAAAACAGAGAATGCGGCAACCGTGGCAGGCGCTGATAAAGCTTCGGTGAATTTTCAAACGGATCATTCAAGAGGCAGCCTGGCTAAAGTGCTGACAGAGATCGCCAAAGGAGGGGTCAACCTGAGTAAACTGCAAAGTTTCCCGATACCCGGGTCCGATTTTAAATACAATTTTCATGCGGATATGGAGTTTGAATCGGTTGGGCAGTTCTATGACGTCATCAGCAAGTTGAGAAAAATGACGGCTGAATTAAAGATCTATGGAATTTATAAAAAAGGGGTTTGGAAATAAGCTTGCTTCGGCTTTGCCACGCAATAAAGAATAACTGGCAGCCCCATCGGGGCTGAATATAGGTAGCCGGACAAAATGTTATTAATGCACCAAAGCCCCGTAGGGGCGAAATATAAATAAATGAAAACAAGTAAACGGTTGGACGGGATCGGGGAGTATTATTTCTCCCGGAAATTAAGGGAGATCGAAGAGCTTAATAAAGCAGGAAAGGATATTATCAATCTTGGTATTGGCAGTCCTGATCTTCCGCCGCACCCGGAAGTGATTAAAACACTACAGGAGGAAGCAGCAAAGCCCGGTACACATGCTTACCAGTCTTACAAAGGGTCCCCGGTTTTGCGAAATGCGATCAGTGACTGGTATAAAAAATGGTACCAGGTTGAACTGGATCCTGCTTCGGAAATATTACCGCTGATCGGGAGCAAGGAAGGCATCCTGCATATCTGCATGACCTATCTGAACAAAGGAGATGAAGTGCTCGTACCGAACCCCGGCTATCCGACGTATCGGGCAGCTGTGACACTGGCAGGCGGGAAGTGCATAGAATATAAATTAAAAGAGAAGAAAAAGTATGAGCCCGAACTTGAAAAACTGGAGAAAAAGGGATTGAAGAAGGTGAAGCTGATGTTTGTGAATTACCCGCAAATGCCAACCGGCCAGTTGCCTTCAAAAGAATTGTTTGAGAAGCTGGTTGCATTCGGGAAAAGGCACAGTATTCTCATCGTGCATGATAATCCCTATTCATTTATTCTTAATGATAATCCCAGGAGTTTGTTAAGTGTAAAAGGAGCCGGGGATTGCGTGATTGAATTGAATTCATTGAGCAAAAGCCATAATATGGCCGGTTGGAGAGTAGGAATGCTCTGCGGGGCGAAGGAAAGGATAGAGGAAGTACTTCGTTTTAAGAGCAATATGGACAGCGGAATGTTCCTCCCGGTGCAACTGGCAGCCGCTAAAGCATTGTCCTTAGGAAAAGAATGGCAGGGGGAAGTAAATAAAGTATATAAAATGAGAAGGGAGAAAGTTTTTGAATTGTTAGTGCTACTCGGTTGTAAATTTTCAAAAGACCAGGCCGGGTTGTTTGTATGGGCAAAGATACCAGCCGCTTATAAAGATGCGTATGTATTAAGTGACGAGGTATTGTACAGGTCGAATATATTTCTCACCCCGGGAGGAATATTCGGAAGTGCCGGCGAAAAATATATCCGGGTGAGTTTGTGTGCTACTTTAGAAAAGATTGAGGAAGCGATAAGAAGAATTAAGAATGCAGGATGATGAATTATGAATGCATTCATCATTCATATCTCATAATTTATTAAAAATGAAAAGAAAAAAAATAGCAATCGTAGGTGTCGGTCTTATCGGAGGTTCGCTTGCCATTCAATTGCATGAAAAAAAAATATCCTCCCGGCTGATCGGGGTAGAGTCAGATCCCCGTCATGCTCAAAAAGCACTGGAACTCGAACTGGTGGATGAGCTGCTGTCACTGGAAGAAGCCATTGATCAATCAGACGTGATCATACTGTCCATACCGGTGGATAAACTGGTGGAATTGCTTCCCTCCATCCTCGATAAGATAACTCAGCAGGTGGTGGTTGACCTGGGTTCTACAAAAAGTTTACTGATCGACGCGATTAAAGATCATCCTAATAGGGGAAGATATGTAGCAACACACCCGATGTGGGGAACAGAATATAGCGGCCCAGAGGCGGCGGTACGCGGCGCTTTTGAAAATAAGGCCGTGATCATCTGCAATGCATCCGACAGCGACGCCGATGCGCTGGAATGGGTAAAAGTGATGTATAAAAAAATCGGTATGCACCTGCTTGAAATGGAGGCGAAGGCCCATGACCTTCATGCCGCGTATATCAGCCATATCTCCCATATCACTTCTTTTGCGCTGGCGAATACGGTACTGGAAAAAGAAAAAGAAGAGAATGCCATTTTTGAACTGGCCTCCGCGGGTTTTGAGAGTACAGTGAGGCTGGCGAAAAGTAACCCCGCTATGTGGGTGCCCATTTTTATGCAGAATAAAGAAAATGTGCTGGATGTATTGAAAGAACATATTGCCCAGCTGACGAGATTCAAAGAAAGTATAGAGAAAGAAGATGGTCAGTATTTATTGCGATTGATCGAAGACGCGAATAAGATCAGGAGAATAATTAAATAGTGCTGAGTGGTAAGTTCATTGCGGCGATTTTCCATTGCGGTAGCCGCCGGAAATAACCAGGCCGGAACATCATAAAATAAAACGCTTCCAATTCTCTCCTTTAGGGTCTGGGGGTATTAAATTTGTAAAATGCAGGAAACAGAACAGGCAACGAGCAAAACCGTCCAGTCTACCTGGAACAAACGGCCCCTGATCATCAGCGGGCCCTGCAGTGCCGAAACGGAAGAGCAGGTAGTAGAGACAGCACAGCGACTGGCAGCCACCGGCAGGGTGGATATGTTACGGGCCGGTATCTGGAAACCCCGGACCAAACCCGGGATGTTTGAGGGGGTTGGTGCTAAAGGATTGCCCTGGTTACAGCAGGCTAAAAAGCTGACCGGTTTACCTACAACAGTGGAAGTGGCCACCGCCAAACAGGTCCAGGATGCGCTCACTTTTGATGTGGATGTACTATGGATCGGGGCAAGAACAACGGTGAATCCATTTAGTGTACAGGAAGTAGCGGATGCTTTGCGGGGAACAGATGTCCCGGTCATGATCAAAAACCCGATTAATCCCGATCTCGAATTATGGACAGGCGCTGTCGAAAGGATCGCAAGGGCAGGTGTAAAACAAATCGGGCTGATCCACCGCGGATTCTCTTCTTATGGTAATACAGAATATCGCAATGCACCCATGTGGCATCTCGCGATCGAAATGAAACTGAAACACCCGGGTATGTTGCTGATCAATGACCCTTCACATATCTGCGGCCGCCGTGAAATCTTACTGGAAGTGGCGCAAAAAGCTATTGACCTTGACTATGATGGCTTGATGATCGAAAGCCATATTGATCCTGACAATGCATGGAGTGATGCCAAACAGCAGGTGACTCCTGAACGCTTGAAGGAAATGCTAGAGACAATTATCTGGAGAAAAGAAGATATCAATTCGGAAGAATACCATATGGCGCTGGAAAAATTACGCCAGCAGATTAACCACCTCGATGATGAGTTGATGCAGATACTCGGGCAGCGGATGAAAGTGGCAGAGCAGATCGGTAATTACAAACGGGAGAACAATATCACCATCCTGCAGACCAGCCGCTGGAACGAAATCATTGAAAGGGCTTTCCTGAAAGGTGATAAACTGGGTTTAAGCCGGGAATTCATTACCAAATATTTTGACGCCGTACATATGGAAAGTATTAATCACCAGAAAAAGATAATGGATAGCTAGATAAAGGGTTATCGTTTTTGGTTTATGATTTTTGGTTTATGGTTTATGGTTGTTCAAAACCGGCATCGCACTAAAGATTCGGAATGCAAAAGATCACGTATAAATTTTCCAACTCCTCAACGGATTATTACCTGGCCTATGGGATCAGTCACCTGAAAAAGATCACTGACCCTTCTTCCACAATACTGATAACCGATGATAATGTATATAAGACCCATACAAAAAGGTTCAAGGGCTGGAATACGATTATTCTAAAACCCGGGGAAGAATACAAAGTACAAGCCACTGTAGATGCGCTGGTCGCCAAACTGATCGGGATGGAAGCGGACCGGAAAACGACCCTGGTAGGCGTAGGCGGGGGAGTGATCACGGATATTACCGGTCATGTAGCCTCCATTTACATGAGAGGGATACGGTTTGGCTTTATTCCCACTTCTGTTTTATCACTGGTAGATGCTTCGATCGGCGGTAAGAACGGGATCGATGTAGGGGTATATAAGAATATGGTGGGAACTATCCGCCAGCCTTCCTTTATCCTGCACGACATGATCTTTTTAAATACTTTACCTCAGGTGGAATGGGAAAATGGTTTTGCCGAGGTGATCAAACATGCCTGTATAAAAGATGCGGTCATGTTTACAGAACTGGAACAAAAATCGTTGGCCTATTACAGGGGACGACAAAAATCGATATGTGACCTGGTCCGGCGGAATGCGTTGTTGAAATCCAAAGTGGTGCAGAAAGATGAATTTGAAAAAGGGGAGAGACGACTATTGAATTTTGGCCACACATTAGGACATGCGCTGGAGAATCAATACGAGTTGTTGCATGGGCAGGCGATCGCTATCGGGATGACCTATGCCTGTCATATCTCTGAACAACTGGCCGGGTTCAGGCAGACCGAAAAGGTCGTGCACCTGCTGGAGAAATATAACCTTCCAACTTATGCTTCTTTCGACAAACAAAAAGTATTCGATGTACTGAAGATGGATAAGAAAAGGGAAAAAAAAGAAATGAATTACGTATTACTGGAAAAAATAGGAAAGGCGGTAATTAAAAGTATTTCTCTTAATCAACTGGAAAAGATCATCGCGAAACTATAACCGTGGACGCTACTATCAATCCATCACAATTAAAAGGTATTATCCGGGCCCCGGCTTCCAAGAGTTCTATGCAGCGGGCCTGTGCAGCAGCTCTAATCAGGAAAGGAAAAACGATTATCCGGAACCCCGGGCATTCTAACGATGATAAAGCAGCACTGAGGATCATTAAGGACCTTGGTGCCACGCTGGAGAACATCAACGATGAATGGGTGATCGATAGTCCCGGGATTCAACCCGGGGGAAAAGAGATCAGTTGCGGCGAATCCGGCTTAAGTATCCGTATGTTCACGCCCATCGTTGCTATTGGCGAAGAAGAGATCATTATCAATGGGACCGGCAGCCTGCTTTCAAGACCCATGGATTTTTTTGATACCGTATTACCCCAACTGGGAGTTAAGATAAAATCAAAGAAAGGGATGCTGCCCTTGCTGGTCAGGGGACCGCTACAACCAAAAGATATTGAAATCGATGGATCGCTGAGTTCGCAGTTCCTTACAGGTTTGCTGATGGCATATGCTGCAGCCGGGGCAAGTGATGTCACTATTAAGGTAAGCAACCTGCAGAGTAAACCATATATCGACCTGACATTGCAGGTGATGAAACAATTTGGGTTAAAGACCCCGGAGAACAGGAACTACGAAGCGTTCGTTTTTTCTTCAGCAGTGCCGGTTCCCGGAAAGGAAGAAGGTATTATTAGTTATACAGTAGAAGGCGATTGGAGTGGTGCTGCATTTTTATTGGTTGCGGGAGCAATTGCAGGGCCGGTGACTGTTACAGGATTGGACCTGACTTCCACGCAGGCAGACAAGGCCATCGTTGATGCCCTGATGGCAGCGAATGCCGGAATTGCGATCGAGGCAAAAGGAATAAAAGTACATCCCGGTGAAATGAAAGCCTTTGAATTCGATGCTACCGATTGCCCGGACCTGTTTCCGCCGCTGGTAGCGCTTGCAGCTTACTGCAAAGGAGAAACATTATTGAAGGGCGTTAACAGGCTGGTGTACAAAGAAAGTAACAGGGCGCTTTCATTATGGGAAGAGTTTGGTAAAATGGGAGTGGATATCCGTGTAAAGAATGACGAGATGTGGATCAGCGGAGGCGGACGGTTGAAAGCTGCCACTGTTCATTCTCATCTTGATCACCGCATCGCGATGGCGTGTACGGTTGCGGCCCTGGGCTCCGCTGGTAAAACTATTCTTGAGAAACCAGGCGCTGTAAAAAAATCCTATCCCGATTTTTTTAATGATTTGAAAAGCCTCGGTGCTGATGTATCTTTACCTCCATCCTTCAAATTAAAATAATAAGTGAATTCATTCGGCCGCATATTCCGTATTTCCATTTTTGGAGAATCACATGGTGAATCTGTAGGTATTGTTATTGATGGTTGCCCCGCCGGACTTCCCCTGGTCACCGAGGATTTTCTTCCCGATCTTGAAAAAAGAAAAGGCGGTACACAAAAAGGAACGACGCCGAGACAGGAAGAAGACCTGCCCATTTTTAAGAGTGGTCTTTTTAATGACAAAACAACTGGCGCACCGATCACGATCCTTTTTGAAAATAAAAATACCCGCAGTAGTGATTATGAAAAGCAACGAGCTGTGCCAAGACCAGGCCATGCGGATTTTGTTGCCAGGGCAAAAGCCGGTGGCTACGAAGATTACAGGGGCAGCGGTCATTTCAGCGGCAGGTTGACCGTTGCGCTGGTGGCTGCTGGGGTGATTGCAAAGAAATTGCTTGCTCGCACGGAGACCTCACCCCAAACCCCTCTCCGGGGGAGAGGGGCTTCCGAAGACTCTGTTCCGGGGTACTTCACTAATCCGGCAGATAGCTATAAATCATTATCTGCATTTGCAAAAGAAAACAGGAGAAATGCGACTGAAGCGGAAGATAAGTTGTGGGAAGAAGTAAGGAATAGGAAAATAAATGGATATAAATTCAGAAGGCAACATCCTGTTAATGGATTTATTCCTGATTTTGTCTGCCTGGAAAAGAAGTTAGTAGTTGAAGTTGACGGTACTTATCACGATGAAAAAGAACAAAAAAATTATGATGATATTAGAACAAAATGGCTGACCGCCACTCAATTTAAAATGCTACGTTTTACCAATGAGCAAGTGCTGAATAATATTGGATGGGTGGTCGAAGAAATAGGGAATCATCTTGCTGCGGAGGCAGACTCTCCCTCTCCTTTGGAGAGGGAGTTGGAGGGTGAGGTCCAAATAAAAGCCAGCATCCTCGAGATCGGGGGAGAAACCGACCTAGACAAAGGACTTCAAAAAGCAATCGACAACAAAGATTCTATCGGGGGTATCATCGAATGCCGGGTAAACGGTCTTCCGGTTGGTTTGGGTGAACCTTTCTTCGATTCCGCAGAGTCTTTACTGAGTCATATTGTATTCGCTATACCTGCTGTCCGCGGAATTGAATTCGGGACAGGTTTTGCTGCTGCCAAAATGTTTGGCAGCCACCACAATGACGCGATTGAAAATAGGGAAGGCAAAACCGGCAGCAACCATGCGGGAGGGATAGTAGGAGGGTTGACCAACGGGAATGAACTGGTATTCCGTATCGCTATCAAACCAACCTCCTCGACACCCAAAGAACAAACAACCCTGAACTGGGAGACAGGAAAAAAAGAAACGGTTTCTGTGAAAGGGCGCCACGATCTTTGTATCGCCCTGCGGGTACCGGTTATCCTCGAAGCAGTTACGGCTATTGTAGTAGCGGACCTCCTGTTACTGGAACAAAAGATCAAAAGAGTTTTAACCCCCAACCCCTGAAGGGACTTATTGACTATGCCTGTAATCTATCATGTAACCACGATGGCCGATTGGAAAGAAGCTTTGCAACAAGGTTTTTATGAGCACTCGTCATTAAAAGCAGAAGGATTTATTCATTGCTCCCAGGATCACCAGGTGGCCGGTGTGCTGGAAAGATATTTTGAGGGACAAACAGATCTTTTAAAGTTGGTCATCGATACCGATAAACTGACGAGTAAATTTGTTTTTGACTGGTCGCCTTCTACAGCGGATACATTCCCGCATGTATATGGAACGATTAATACAGGTGCGGTAATCGACACGATTCTTTTATAGACTTTTTTTCAGTTTACTAAAATCAATATCGAGTATTTCAAACCGGTTTCCGTCTGCCAGGAAATAATGCCACCATTCTGATTCAAAGGCTTTGAACCCATATTTCTCCATCGTTGATTTTAACAGCTCCCGGTTTTGCAGGATATCTTCCGGCAAACGGGTGAAAGTATGATGTGCTGTATCGGTGAAATTATCAAACCCTGTTCCCATATTCAACTCCTGCCCGTTCCTGAGATAGATGATAGTCAGATCAACAGCGATACCCCTGTTATGCCCGCTTCCTTTGGAAGGATTGGCTACATAGCGTTCATCTTTTACCAGTTCCCAGAATTTCACGGTAACAGCATAAGGCCTGTACGCATCAAAGATCTTTAATCCCATTCCCTGCTGGTTTAATGCTGCCTGCACTTTTTGTAATGCTGCCACAGCCGGTTCACGCATAAATGTGTTTTGGGTACTCGCCGGGTACATTAGCCTGTGCATGAAATTATTCGTGGTTGCATAACGCAGGTCATATACAATAGCGGGTATCCATTTTTTCAACTCAATCATTCTTTTACTGCTGTCCTTCCGTACTTGTTTCTTATACACATCCCATTTGTCTGTAACAGGAGGCCTGGTATAACTTGTGTCCTGTGCGGGAACAGCTATAAAAAGGAATGTTGAAAAAATAAACAGGAGGGACTCTTTAATGTAGAAACGATTTCTTAAATTGTTTGTCATAACCGGTTGTGAATGTGAAAGTAAATTAGTTGAAAAACCGGATATGCCTTCCAGCCACTACACCACTTATGAGTACAGCCCGGTTCTTGTACCCCTTTATTATTGGCATAGCCCTGTGCCAGTTTATCCTTGTATCCTGTAAGGATAAAAAAGCTATACATGACAGCATTGCAAGCACTCCCCAGGAGTTACAGGAAAAAGCAACAGACATTCTAAAGCGACTCATTGAAACAGCTCTTGCTGATAGCGGCAGAACCGGGGATACGTCCATCCGGCTCAGCCAACCCGCCATTGCCGGGTTGATCTATAAAAAAAATAACTACGAACCAGTCTGGTGTAAACAGGAAGCCTGGTTACCTGCAGGAGATTCGCTTTTTTATTTTATTAAATCAGCTAAACGCTGGGGCCTGTTCCCCGAAGATTATCATATAGATGACCTGGAGAAGATCCGCCGTCGTTTTCTTTGGGATAGCCTTTCAAAGGGTGACCGGAAAGATGCAGCGCTATGGGCCCGGGCAGACCTGATGCTGACAGATGCTTTTGCCAGGATCATAAAAGATATAAAGCTGGGAAGGCTTCCACAGGACAGCATTACCCTACGCAAAGATTCAGTGCTCAGTGATGAATTTTACATGCTGCAATTTGAAGACTTGTCCCAAAAAGGGCTGATGGCAGTTATAAAATCCCTCGAGCCGCAACAACGGGGTTACCAGCTAATAAAAGAAGGCATTCCACAATTCCTTGACAGCGCTGATTATAAAGAATACACTTTTGTGCCATCTCCCGGTAAAGACCTGGTTCAATTCAACAGGGCCCTGCAGAAAAGATTATTTGAAGGAGGGTTCATTGCTACGGACAGCGTGAGAGCGGATTCGGTACAACTGGCGGCGGCGATCAAAAAATTCCAGCAGAAAAAGGGTATCACTGTAGATGGAAGGGCGGGGGAAGGAACTTTGCGTATGCTGAATGTAAATGACCGCGAAAAATTCATCCGCATTGCGATCAGTATGGATAAGTATAAAATGCTGCCGGAGAAAATGCCCGCCCGGTATATCTGGGTGAATACCTCTTCCAATTATCTCCAGGTAGTGGAAAGGGATTCAGTAAAATTTTCTTCTAAAGTGATCTGTGGTAAACCAAAGACAAGGACACCATTGCTGACCAGCAATATAACGGAACTCATTACTTACCCCCAATGGGTGCCTCCATCAAGTATCATTGCCAAAGAAATATTACCTGCTGTTAAAAAGAACCCCGGTTACCTGGCAAGAAAGGGATTCAGCCTGGTGGATGGTAAAGGAAATGAAGTGGATCCTTACTCGGTGGACTGGTCAAAATACAGTAAAAGCATTCCTTACCGTGTTGTGCAGGGCAGCGGCGATGCCAATGCCCTCGGCATTATGAAATTTGTTTTCAGTAACAAATATTCTGTTTACCTGCATGACACGAACCAGCGGTATTTATTTGGCAGTTCCATGCGGTCACTAAGCCATGGTTGTGTAAGGGTGCAGGAGTGGGAAAAGCTCACTTATTATCTTTTACGGAATGACAGCCTGAATGCGGGTGACAAAGGATATACAAAGATTGATTCGGTCAAAAGCTGGCTTCAGAAGAAACAAAAAAGGAGCATTGCCCTGCGAACTAAAATGCCGGTATTTCTTCGTTATTTCACCTGCGAAGGTCAGAACGGGAAGCTCGTTTTCTTTGATGATGTGTATGCAGAAGACAAGCGGTTAAGAGAGCGCTATTTTGCATCTAAATAAGCAGATAATTCGGGTTAAAGGTTGGCCCGGCGATCCCGGGGCAGTTTGGGGAAAAAGAAACCTTCCCAACCCTGTGAATATTAAGGAAATAATTTATTTTAGGATATTGAACTTACCTGTTATTTTTGTTCAGTTTTAAACCAAACTATCTCTTTATGAAGAAGATATTATCAGCATTATTTGCGCTGTATCTGCTTGTGCCGAACAAGAGTTATGGGCAAAATGATGAAATCAGGCCCAAAGCTCTAGGTATTAGTTTCTTTCTCAATGATTTTATTACGCCAGAACGGATACGTACCACTTCACTCAGCACCGTTATCAGCAATAAGAAATTTGCCAAAATGAGGGAGATGTCTCCCGGTCTCGCCATTACTTATTTCAAAGGTTTAAAAAAGCATGTGGATATTGCGGCCACGCTCGGTGGTTCTTTTGTAAGATATCCAATGCCAGGTAAGACTTTTAGCGATGATAAATTCCTCCTTGAAGGAAATGCGGCACTCCATCTCAAAATGGTATCAGAAAAATATTGGGTACAGCCTTATCTATCAGTTGGTGTAGGCGCACACAGGTATGCCAAATATTATGGAGCATTCCTCCCGGTTGGACTTGGTTTAAAAGTAAACTTTTTCGATGAGGCCCATCTTTTCATAAGTTCTACTTACCGCGTGCCGATCACCACGGAGACTGCCAACTACCACCTGCAGCATAGCATCGGGATCGCCGGTCGCATGGGTAAAAAGAAAGAACCCAAAATAATTGAACCTCCCAAACCGCCACCGGATACCGATGGCGATGGTATCATTGACAGTCTTGATAAATGTCCTACCGTGAAAGGGCTTGCAAAATATGATGGTTGTCCTATTCCTGATACAGACAAAGATGGTATCAATGATGAAGAAGATAAATGCCCGACCGTTCCGGGATTAGCCCGTTACCAGGGTTGCCCTATTCCGGATACGGACAAAGATGGCATCAACGATGAAGAAGATAAATGTCCCACCGTCTTTGGCCTTGCCCGTTACCAGGGTTGCCCGATACCCGATACCGATGGTGATGGTGTGAATGATGAAGAAGATAAATGTGTAACGATACCTGGTCCAAAAGAAAACTTTGGTTGCCCCATTATCCCCGAAGAGATTAAAAAACGGGTTGACCTTGCTGCCAAGAATATCCTCTTCGTAACAGGAAGCGCCAAATTGCAAACCAAATCCTATAAAGGACTGGATGATGTGGTAAAGATCATGACCGAGAACCCTGGTATGAGCCTTGCGATCGACGGGCATACCGACAATGTTGGTAAAGATGATTACAACCAGACACTGAGTGATAACCGGGCTGCCTCTGTTATGAATTATATCGTGAGCAAGGGAGTAGATGCAAGTCGTATCACTTCTGCAGGTCATGGAGAAACAATGCCAATTGCCGATAATAAAACGGCCGCCGGCCGCCAGCAGAACCGACGCGTGGAAATGAAAATGAGCTATTATAAATAAGATAGTTACTTAATAAATAAAAGTCCTCCTGTTCCAGGGGGACTTTTTTTATGGCTCAGAATTTACATAACGCCCGATAAATTGCTGGTCAATGCGGGAAACTAAGATAAAGGGATTTGGAGGCTCATAAATGAGCCATCGGGCCTGCCCGTTTCACCCAATTGCCTTTTATCCACAGCACGAATTAACAAAGCAGCGGGTCTTTATTTTCCCGCATTTTTCCCTACCTTTGCGCCTCCAAAACCGGGAGGTTTTTAAATAGCATTAAACATCTGAAAATAAAGCAGTCATGGCAGATTTAAAATTTCAAAGAAACTTTGGTATTGCCGCTCACATCGATGCGGGTAAAACCACCACAACCGAACGAATTCTTCGGTATACCGGTATGATCCACCGTATTGGTGAAGTGCATGATGGCGCTGCTACTACTGACTGGATGGAGCAGGAGAAAGAAAGAGGTATTACGATCACTTCAGCAGCCGTGAGTTGCCAGTGGAATTTCCCAACCAATAAAGGGAAGGATTTTGCAGATACGAAGAAGTATTCTTTTAATATCATTGATACACCTGGTCACGTTGACTTTACCGTAGAGGTAGAGCGTTCGATGAGGGTATTGGATGGCCTGATCGCTTTATTCTCTGCCGTGGATGGTGTGGAGCCTCAGTCTGAGACTGTTTGGCGCCAGGCAAACCGCTATGGCGTTCCCCGTATCGGGTTCGTGAATAAAATGGACCGTGCCGGTGCTGACTTCCTGATGGTGGTGAAGCAGGTAAAAGATATGCTAGGTTCAAAAGCCGTTCCGCTCCAGTTGCCCATCGGCGCTGAAGATGATTTCATAGGCGTTGTTGACCTGATCAAAATGAAAGGGATCATCTGGCATATGGAAACAGAAGGAATGACCTTTGATGAGATCGAAGTTCCTGCAGATATGCTCGAAGAAGCAAAAGAATGGAGAGCAAGTCTTGTTGAAGCGGTAGCTGAATATGATGATAAGCTGATGGAAAAATTCTTTGATGACCCCAACAGCATCACCGAAGATGAGTTGCACGAAGCGATCCGTAAAGCTACGGTGGACCTCAGCATCGTACCGATGATGTGCGGTTCTTCTTTCAAAAATAAAGGTGTGCAAACAGCCCTGGACGGGGTTTGCCGCTACCTGCCTTCACCGATCGATATCCCTGATACAGTAGGTACCAATCCTGAAACCGGTGAACCAGAATCACGTAAAGCTGATCCCAAAGCGCCTTTCGCTGCATTGGCCTTTAAGATCATGACCGATCCATTCGTAGGTCGCCTGGCGTTCTTCCGGTGCTATTCCGGTCACCTGGATGCCGGTTCTTATGTATTGAATGTAAGAAGTGGTAAAAAAGAAAGGATCAGTCGTATCATGAAGATGTTTGCCAACAAACAGAACCCGATCGATTTCATCGAAGCAGGTGATATCGGCGCTGCTGTTGGTTTCAAAGAAATAAAAACCGGTGACACATTGTGTGATGAGAATCACCCGATCACCCTGGAGAATATGTTCATCCCTGAACCTGTTATTGCTGTGGCGATAGAGCCCAAGACACAGGCTGACGTAGATAAGATGGGTATGGCTATTTCCAAACTGGTGGAGGAAGATCCTACATTGAGAGTGAATACCGATGAAGAAACAGGCCAGACCATCCTTCGCGGAATGGGTGAGTTACACCTGGAGATCATCATCGATCGTATGCGTCGTGAGTTTAAAGTGGAAGTGAACCAGGGTGCTCCACAGGTGGCATATAAAGAAGCATTCGGTATCAGCATAGAGCACCGGGAGACGTTGAAGAAACAAACCGGTGGTCGTGGTAAGTTTGCCGATATCATTTTCGAGATCGGGCCTGTGGATGCAGACTGGAAAGCAGAGAACCCTGACAAACATTTCCAGTTCGTAAACAAAATCGTTGGTGGATCTATCCCTAAGGAGTTCCACACATCGATCTCGAAAGGATTCGAACAGGCTATGACAACCGGTGTATTGGCCGGTTATCCTGTTGACAATATGAAGGTCCGTATTTTCGACGGGGGCTTCCACGCGGTTGACTCCGATGCAATGTCCTTTGAACTTTGCGCCAAGCAAGGTTTCCGTGAAGCAGCAAGAAAAGCGAAACCTGTTTTGTTGGAGCCTATCATGAAAGTAGAAGTGATCACACCGGCCCAATACATGGGTGATGTGACAGGTGACCTGAACCGCCGTCGTGGTATGCTGGAAGGAATGGATACCCGGGCCGGCGCTGAAGTGATCAAAGCAAAAGTTCCACTGAGCGAAATGTTTGGTTATGTAACCCAGCTTCGTTCCCTGTCTTCAGGCCGTGCGTCGAGTACCATGGAGTTCTCTCATTATGCTCCTGCGCCGAATAACATTGCGGAAGAAGTGATTGCAAAAGTGAAAGGAAAAGTAAGCGCTTAATTGAAATAACCGGATTTGAAATAGCATCCCGTCCGCCACCTGCGGACGGGATTTTTTTATCCACCAACCGGAGAATCTTAACCGCGATCAACCAGCCAATATCTCCATGGCATTCTGTTTGCTAAAGACAGGCCGGAACCAACTCCGTTTTTAGGAACCAATTTTTTAGTAGGCTCTGGCCTGGTTATGAAAAACGCTTTTTTAAGACTAAGGGGCTCTTTTTGAGTCCCTTTCTTTTGTCATCTTTTTCTCCTGTACGGCATAATGAGTGTTTTGGCATTATACTTGACAATTGCTCAGCAAATTCTAAATCTATACTCATGAGACGTACTTCAATAACAGTGCTGTTCCTTGCAATAGCCGGGATATTCCTTTTCTCTTCCTGTTCCAGGTCTGATAAAAATGCTTCAAGCAATAAGGCCCGCCTGCAGGTTGCCCTCACCGATGACCCTGGTCCCTACCAGGCTGTACTTATTGATGTAAAAGATATAATGATCAATGTGACAGGGGATTCCGTAAACGGGTGGCAAAGCCTGTCTACGGTAGCAGCTGGTCAATATGATCTGCTCCGGCTGGTGAATGATGATGATACCATTCTTTCCGATACAGATATTCCGGCAGGTCGTGTAGAACAGATCCGGCTGGTCCTGGGCCCGGATAATTTTGTTAAAATAGACAACCAGCTTATACGCCTTGAAACACCAAGTGCGCAGCAGTCGGGTTTAAAGCTCAACATCCACCAGGATGTTGTGGCAGGGCTTTTATATAAACTGACCATGGATTTTGATGTAGCTAAATCCATCATTAAAACAGGTAATGGCAAATACATGCTGAAACCCGTCATCCGCACCGTTCTCGAGGCAGCGGGAGGGGTAATCCAGGGTACGGTCATTCCCTACAATTTCCAGACCGCCATCCTGGTTTTCAGGGGTCCCAATGATACAGTTGCCAGCACTTACAGCAGTTTAACCAATGGAGGTTACCGGGTAAGAGGACTTGCCCCGAACACCTACTCCTTACACTTTATACCGAATGATCCAACCTACAGGGATACCGTTATTTCAGGCATTAATGTAGTAAATGGGTCCATCACCCTTGTAGATACCATGAGATTACAGCACTAACATAAGAATTAGTAGTAATCATGAAAAGCCATTCTTTGCGGAATGGCTTTTTTTTGAGCATACAGCACGGGTCGGCCATTAGAAAAAAAGCCTGGTTCAGGGCGGCAAAACAGCCCCGTTGAGCGTGGCTGTAAATAATCGCAGTGTTAGTATATTTGTCGCTGGAAACCAAGCTGATAGGCCTTGCCAGCCGGGTTTCGGAGAAGGTTGTTCACAACCTATAAAATTCTTTACCAAGTATTTGGAAGGTATAGCTCTCAACCCTACCTTTGCACTCCCAAAAGAAAATTGGGTTTTCATACATGTCGCAGCGAATCAGAATCAAATTACAGTCTTACGATCACAACCTGGTTGACAAATCAGCGGAAAAGATCGTAAAAACAGTACGCAGTACGGGTGCCGTGGTAACAGGACCTATTCCTTTGCCTACCCGTCGTAAGATCTTTACGGTATTGCGTTCACCCCACGTTAATAAGAAAAGCCGTGAACAGTTCCAGCTGGCTACGCATAAGCGTTTGCTGGATATTTACACGTCTTCTTCAAGAACCGTGGATGCACTGAGTAAACTGGACCTGCCCAGTGGTGTGGAAGTGGAGATTAAAGCATAAAAGCTAATGCCAGTAAACGCTAAACCCGTTTATTGCAAACCAGTTCTTATAAATAAATTAAAGTACGCCATCTCTCAATGGTAACGCGATTAGTGATAATCAGCGTCCCAAAAAAGAGCTCTGGTACATTAACATAAAACAAGCCATTCAGGGTTTGTTTACTGCCGGTACTTCCCCAGAAAGGAAAAGGTCGGTAGCAAACGGGGATTGACCCTTCGTTTCGCTCAGGGTGACAACGTCACGCAAAAGCAATGAAGGATGTCCCAATAATCCTGCAGGCATAAATTGAACAACATGAAAGGTATTATTGGGAAAAAAATTGGGATGACCAGCATTTTCGATCCTTCCGGCAAACAAACTGCCTGTACGATCATTGAAGCAGGCCCCTGTGTAGTTACCCAGGTTAAAACAACCGAAACAGACGGGTACAATGCACTTTCGCTTTCTTTTGGTGACAAAAAAGAAAAGCACTCCACTAAATCTGAGATCAATCACTACGCAAAAGCTCAGACCGCTCCTAAGAAATTTACAAAAGAATTCCGCAACTATTCACTTGAAAAAAATATTGGTGAGACCATTACGGTTGACATTTTCGCTGAAGGCGATTCTGTTGAAGTAGTTGGTACAACCAAGGGTAAAGGTTTCCAGGGTGTTGTTAAACGCCACGGATTCCATGGTGTGGGACAACAATCGCATGGCCAGCACGACCGTCAAAGAGCACCAGGTTCACTGGGTAACTCTTCGGATGCTGCCCGTGTAATGAAAGGCATGAAGATGGGCGGCCGCACCGGTACCGACCGTGTGAAGCTGAAAGGCCTGAAAGTGGTAAAGATCTTCGCTGATAAGAATTATATCCTTGTCAGTGGTTCTGTACCCGGTTTTAACGGTTCAATTGTTTTAATCCAGAAGTAAAGACAAGGCATGCCTTGTCTCCACAATAAAAGATAGGAAAATGAAAATCGAAGTTTTAAGCATAAAAGGAAAAGCAACCGGCCGGTCAGTAGAACTGCCCGAAGAGATCTTCGGTGCAGAACCTAACAACCATGTAATCTACCTGGCTGTTAAACAATTCCTCGCCGCGCAACGCCAGGGTACGCACAAGGTAAAGACCCGTGCAGAAGTACAGGGCGCCAGCCGTAAGCTGCACAAACAAAAAGGTACCGGCGGAAGCCGTAAGGGTAATATCCGTAACCCATTATACAAAGGTGGTGGTACGATCTTCGGTCCAAAGCCGCACAAATATGATATCAAGCTGAATCGTAAGGTGAAGGACCTGGCCAAGATCTCTGCCCTGAGTTATAAAGCAAAAGACAATGCGATCGTGGTGGTGGAAGATATTACGATGGATTCTCCCAAAACAAAGCATTTCCTGGATATCCTGGGCAGCCTGAAAGTGGCAGATAAAAAAGCCATGTTCATTATGCCGGAGTATGATAATAATGTTCAGTTGTCAATTCGTAACGTTCCTTCTGTACTGGGTGTATTGCTGAGTGATATCAATACGTATGATATCGTTAACTCGGAAGTGCTCGTGCTGACAGAGAGTGCGGCGAAGATTTTTAGTGATGAAGAAAAAGCAGAAGCAGAAGCATAATAAACAGATTATTGAGATTGAAGAACATCTTCAAATCAATAAATTTTAAAATTTTCAAATTTTTCTCAGATGAAACTTTCTGAAGTATTGATAAAGCCCGTGTTGACCGAAAAAGCAAATGCCATGCAGGATAAACTCCGTCGCTATGCTTTTAAAGTGTCAAAGAAGGCTAACAAATTGGAGATCAAAAAAGCGATCGAAACTTTTTACGGGGTGACTGTCACCAATGTAAACACTTCGGTATCTCCGGGTAAGAACAAAAGCCGCTTTACAAAAGCCGGTGTGATCTCTGGCCGCAAGCCAGGTTACAAGAAAGCTTACGTAACAGTAGCAGAGGGAGAAACTATTGATCTGTATTCAAATATCTAAATAGTAAAGACAGGGTATGCCTGTCTCTAAAAATCGAAAAATGGCACTAAGAAAATTTAAACCGGTTACAGCAGGTACAAGATGGAGGATAGGCAATGCCTATGCCGAAGTAACGACCAACATACCGGAGAAAAGCCTGGTAGAAGCAAAACCAAGAACAGGCGGACGTAACTCTTCCGGTCACCTTTCCATGCGTTACAGGGGTGGTGGTCACAAGAAGAAATATCGTATCGTGGATTTTAAAAGAAACAAAGCAGGTGTTGGTACCGTGGAGTCCATCCAGTATGACCCCAATCGTACAGCATTCATCGCTTTATTGAATTATAGCGATGGTGAAAAACGCTACATCCTTGCACCCCAGGGGTTGCAGGTTGGTTCACAGGTGGAAAGCGGTCCTGATGTAGCTCCGGAAGTAGGCAACGCCTTACCAATGAAGAATATGCCATTAGGTACGAACGTACACAATATAGAAATGCAGCCCGGGCAGGGTGGTAAACTGGCGCGGAGTGCCGGATCATCTGCACAACTGACCAACAAAGAAGAGAAGTACGCCATCTTAAAAATGCCTTCGGGCGAATTAAGAAAAGTGCTGATCAATTGTTATGCAACAGTAGGTGTGGTGAGCAACAGCGACCATTTCCTGCAGAGCATGGGAAAAGCCGGCCGTAACAGGTGGAAAGGTATCAAACCAAGAACCCGCGGTGTAGCCATGAACCCTGTAGATCACCCGATGGGTGGTGGTGAAGGTAAAGCTTCAGGTGGTCAGCCAAGGAGCAGGAACGGCCAGTATTCAAGAGGTCTGAAGACAAGAACAAGAGGAAAGGGAAGCGATAAGATGATCATCCAGCGTAAGAACGGAAGCAAGATCAGCAAGTAAAAAAGCTATTAGCTATTAATAAAATAACGACAAACATTAAATAGAAAATTAAATGGCTCGTTCGATTAAAAAAGGTCCTTATGTAGCTTCTCATCTTGAAAAAAAGGTGCTGGCTATCAACGAAGGCAAAAACAAAAAAAGTGTTATCAAAACCTGGAGCCGTCGTTCTACGATCACTCCTGATTTTGTAGGACACACTTTTGCGGTACACAATGGCAACAAATTTATCCCTGTGTATGTAACCGAATTCATGGTCGGGCATAAGCTGGGTGAATTCGCGCCAACCCGCCAGTTCAAAGGACACTCAAGTAAGAAAGTAGAAGCATAAGAAAGTTTATAGTTTATGGTTTATAGTTTGCCGTTAGGGCGCTAACAACTATCGGAACCTCAACCATAAACCAAAAACAATAAACGATAAACAAGAAATTAAATGGAAGCAGTAGCTAAACTGAGAAATTACCCGACATCGCCCCGTAAAATGCGTTTACTGGCTGATCTCATCCGTGGTCAGAAAGTAGAGAAAGCATTGGCTGAGCTGGAGCATAATGCGAAACACCCGGCCGTTCCCCTGCGGAAGCTGGTGCTAAGTGCGATCAACAACTGGAAACAAAAGAACGAAGGTGGCGATGAAAGCCAGCTGGTTGTAAAAACAATCTTCGTGGATGGTGCCCGTACACTGAAAAGAATGCGCCCGGCTCCCCAGGGTCGTGGTTACCGTGTACGCAAGCGCAGCAACCACGTAACAGTGATCGTGGATGCCAAGCCTGAAGTAACTGAAACGAAGAACAAGAAATCAGTTAAGGAAGGACCAAAAACAAATAAATTAACTAATAACGCATAAAAAAATGGGTCAAAAAGCAAATCCGATTGGTAACAGGTTAGGCATCATCCGTGGATGGGAATCAAACTGGTATGCCACAAAGAAAGATTATGCCGGCAAACTGATCGAAGATCATAAGATCAGGACATACCTGAATGCCCGTATCAATAAAGGGGGTATCTCTAAAATTGTTATCGAAAGGACATTGGGTAAACTGATCATAACGATCCATACTTCCAAGCCAGGTATCATTATCGGTAAAGGTGGTGGTGAAGTTGACCGTATTAAGGAAGAACTTAAAAAACTTACCAGTAAAGAAGATGTACAGATCAATATACTGGAGATCCGTCGTCCCGAACTGGATGCGATGATCGTAGGAGATACGATCGCCCGCCAGATCGAGAACCGTATCAATTTCAAAAGAGCCACCAAGATGGCAATCGCTTCTGCGCTTCGTATGGGTGCGGAAGGTATCAAGATCAAGTTAAGTGGTCGTCTCGCCGGTGCGGAGATCGCCCGTAGCGAAGAGTTTAAGCAAGGCCGTGTGCCCCTGCATACGTTCCGGATGGATATCGACTATGCGAATGTATTTGCACAGACCGTATATGGTAAGATCGGTATCAAAGTATGGATCTGTAAGGGTGAAGTGCTGGCGAAAAGAGACCTCAACCCCAATTTCGTTGGTGGTAAGAGTGATGTGAGCGACAGGAGAGAAAGAAGGGATGATCGCGGAGATCGTGGTGATCGCCGGGATGACAGGAGAGGCGGCGGTGGTGGTGGTGGAGATCGTCGCGGTGGCGGCGGCGGAAGAAGAAACTAGGAAAGTTGTTAGCTGATAGCTGTCATCCTGAACAAAGCGAAGGAAGCTATTAGCGATAAGAAAAATAAAATATGCGGAAGCTGGATAACAGCTAACCGCTAACAGCTAAAAGCTTAAAAAATGTTACAACCGAAAAGATCGAAGCACAGGAAAATGCAGAAAGGCAAAATGAAAGGTGATGCCAAGAGAGGTGCTACCATTGCATTTGGTTCTTATGCCCTGAAGGCACTGGATCAACACTGGATCACTGACCGCCAGATAGAAGCAGCCCGCCAGGCATTGACCCGTGAAATGAAAAGAGAAGGTAATGTATGGATCCGCATTTTCCCTGATAAGCCCATTACCCGCAAGCCTGCAGAGGTGAGGATGGGTAAGGGTAAAGGTAACCTGGAGTTCTGGGCAGCCGTGGTAAAACCCGGTCGTATCTTATTTGAAGTGGACGGCGTAGACGAGAAAGTTGCCCGTGCTTCCCTGGCCCTGGCAGCCGGTAAACTGCCGATCAAAACAAAGTTTATTGTACGCCGTGACCTGGTTACAGTATAATAATTAATAAACCGAATAGCGATGTCAAAGAAATCAGATTTTGTAAAAAGTATACACGGAATGAACGAGCAGGACCTTAACGCCCGTCTCGAAGAAGATAAACAACGTTTGAAAAAACTGGAGTTTGCTCATACGATCTCCCCGTTGGAGAACCCGATGACCATCCGTGGATTACGGAAAGATATTGCCCGTTTGAAAACGGAACTGCAATTAAAGCAACAGCAAGCTTAAAATACAGGATACTGGATGCTAGATTCTAGCCGCCAGCATCCAGAAACTAGAAACTAGAAAAAATGGAAGCAAGAAATTTAAGAAAGACCAAGATCGGTGTGGTAACCAGCAACAAGATGACAAAAACCATCACCGTTGCGGTGGAAAGAAAAGTAAAACACCCTATCTATGGTAAGTTCGTAAAAAAGACTACCAAGTTCCATGCGCATGATGACAAGGACGAATGCAGCATTGGTGATGTGGTCCGGATCATGGAAACCCGCCCGTTGAGCAAGACAAAGAGGTGGAGACTGGTGGAAGTGGTAGAGAAAGTGAAGTAAGAAAGAAGCCATTAGCTATTAGCACTTAGTTATTAGCTGGCCTTATAAATAGAAAGATTTTAATTCATACGGTTGTTGGCTAACAGCTAACAGCTAAAAGCTAAAAGCTAATAAAATGATTCAGCAGGAAAGCCGGTTAAATGTAGCGGACAACAGTGGCGCCAAAGAGGTGCTTTGTATCCGCGTACTCGGTAACAGCGGTCAGCGTTACGCCCGGATCGGCGATAAGATAGTGGTAACCGTAAAAGATGCTTTACCCCAGGGTGGTATCAAAAAAGGTACTGTTGCCAAAGCGGTGATCGTTCGTACTACCAATAAGCTTCGTCGCAAGGACGGTTCTTATATCCGTTTTGATGACAACGCAGTAGTGATACTGAACCAGTCAGATGAGCCAAGGGGTACCCGTATTTTCGGACCAGTTGCCCGTGAGCTCCGGGATAAAGGATACATGAAGATCATTTCACTGGCACCGGAAGTTCTTTAATGAAAGCTGCTAGCTGCTAGCTTTTAGCTGCTAGTTTGATTGAAATATATAAACACAATTGTTATTAGGACGGGCTAACAGCTAACGGCTAATAGCTAAAAGCGAAAGAAAAATGAAAGCAAGATTTAAACCCAAGTACAATATCCGCAAAGGTGATAATGTAGTGGTTATTACGGGCGATGATAAGGACCTGTCAAAACCCCGTGCTGTAAAAGAAGTACTGGTGGATGAAGGTAAAGTGATCGTGGAAGGTGTAAATATCATCACCAAACACAGTAAACCATCTGCCCAGAACACCAAGGGTGGTATCATCAAAAGGGAGGCCCCGATCCATATCAGCAATGTGATGTTGTGGGATGCTGCGCAAAAAGCAGGTGCCAGGGTAACGCGGGTGAGAAAAGATGGCAAGACAGAAAGAGTGTTCAAAACAAATAAAACTCAGGGAGGTAAAAAATAATGAGTACAAAAAAATATACCCCGAGACTGGCAGATAAGTACAAAAAAGATGTTGTACCTGCCCTGGTAAAGAAATTCAGTTATGATACGGTGATGCAGGCTCCCAAACTGGAGAAGATCTGCCTGAACCGTGGTGTGAACGGCGCGGTTACCGACAAGAAACTGGTGGATATCGCCCTGGATGAACTGACCACTATTACCGGCCAGAAAGCTATGGCGACAATGTCCAAAAAAGACATCTCCAACTTCAAACTACGTAAGAACATGCCGATCGGTGCAAGGGTTACGCTGCGGGGGGTGAAGATGTACGAATTCCTGGATCGCCTGATTGCTGTTGCCCTGCCCCGTGTACGTGATTTTAAAGGGGTGAATGAAAAAGCTTTTGACGGTCGTGGTAATTATACATTAGGTGTAACTGAACAGATCATCTTCCCGGAGATCGACATTGATAAAGTGAACAAGATCACGGGCCTGGATATCACGTTCGTTACAACAGCGAGCACGGATGAAGAAGCTTACGAATTATTGAAAGAGCTGGGAATGCCTTTCAGGAATGCAGCAAAAACTAGTTCAAACTAAAACAAAGAATAAACAATTATGGCTAAAACATCAGTAAAGGCCAGGCAAAGAAAAAGAGAGAAGATGGTTGCCCAGCATGCAGTTAAAAGAGCGGAACTGAAAAAAGCAGGCGACTGGAAAGCTCTGGATGAACTGCCGAAGAATTCTTCCAAAGTTCGTCTCAAGAATCGTTGCCAGCTTACGGGTCGCCCCAAAGGTTATGTACGCTACTTTGGTATTTCCAGGATAGCATTAAGAGACATGGCATTGAATGGTAAGATCCCCGGTTTGAAAAAAGCAAGCTGGTAGAAAAGTTTATGGTTTTTGGTCTATAGTTTATCGTTTGGAAAACTAACAACTATCGGGAACTCAACCATAAATCAAAAACAACAAACAATAAACAATAAACAATAACTATCCAATTATCCCGCCTGAGGCGGGACGTAGGAGGGCAAAAAATATGGTAACAGATCCTATAGCAGATTTCCTGACCAGAATTCGTAATGCGCAAATGGCAGGTCACCGCGTGGTTGATATCCCGGCTTCTAATTTAAAGAAGCGTATGACAGAGATCCTGTACAACCAGGGTTATATCCTGAAATACAAATTCGAGGATGATAATAAGCAAGGCGTCATCAAGATCGCGTTGAAGTATGATCCCTCCACCAAGCAACCGGCTATCCAGAGCATGGAGAGGGTGAGTAGTCCTGGTTTACGCCAGTATTCTAAACCCGCGGACTTCCGCCGGGTAAAGAATGGCCTTGGTGTGGCTATCCTGTCTACTTCAAAAGGAGTGATGACAGATAAAGAAGCAAAAGTGCAGAATGTAGGCGGGGAAGTGCTTTGCTATATCTATTAATTGAAAAGAATAAACGTTGGGGATACATTAAGCCGAAACTATACTAGGCTGACCGGTCAACAACAAACTATAAACAAAAAACAATAAACTTATTTTATGTCTCGTATAGGAAAACAACCCGTCGTCGCTCCCAGTGGTGTTACCATTTCGGTAGGCAAAGACAACGTGGTGACTGTAAAAGGACCCAAGGGTGAATTGAAGCAGGCCATTGATCGTGATATTACCGTGGAAGTAAAGGACGGGCAGATCACTTTTGCCAGGCCTACTGACCAGATCCGTCACCGCGCTCTTCATGGCTTATACCGCTCCCTCATTTCTAATCTCGTGAAAGGAGTGACCACTGGTTATGAAAGGAAACTGGAACTGATCGGTGTGGGGTTCAAAGCCAGCAACCAGGGTAATGTAATTGATCTTGCCTTAGGGTTTTCTCACAATATCGTTTTTGAAGTTCCTAAGGAGATTAAAGTTGCTACCGCCCAGGAAAAAGGACAGAACCCTATTATTACCCTGGAGGGCATTGATAAACAACTGATCGGACAAGTGGCAGCCAAATTGCGGGGCCTTCGTAAACCTGAACCCTACAAAGGTAAAGGGGTACGCTATGTGGGTGAAGTGGTTCGTAAGAAAGCTGGTAAAGCGGCTGGTAAATAAATAATTTGAAAATTTGAAAATGAATGGATTTGAAGATGTGTCTTTAGATCTGTCGTCTTCAAATCTCCAAATCGATAAATTTTCAAATCGATCCCTGGCAGTATCAGGGAAACAAAAATAGAAAGAGATGAACCCAAAAGTTAAATCAACAAGAAGAAAGAACATCCGTTACCGAATCCGTCGTAAGATCGGGGAAGGATCGGCTCAAAAACCCCGCCTGTCGGTGTTTCGCAGCAATACGGATATCTATGTGCAACTGATCGATGATGCCAATGGCCAGACCCTGGCTGCCGTATCAACAAAAGATAAAGATATCAAAGCACAGAAAGCGAATAAAGTAGACAAGAGCAAAATGGTAGGTGAAGCCATTGCTAAAAAAGCAGGGGAACTCGGAATTAAGGATGTGACCTTTGACCGTGGTGGTTATCTCTATCATGGCCGTGTAAAATCAGTTGCTGATGGCGCAAGGGAAGGTGGTCTTAAATTCTAAAAACAAGAACAGTCAAACTTTTTAATTACAAGTATACATGTCAAAGTACAACGTAAACAAGGTAAAAGCCGGGGACCTGGAACTGAAAGACAAGGTCGTTGCTATCAACCGTGTAGTGAAAACTACAAAAGGTGGACGTGCCTTTAGTTTCTCAGCACTCGTGGTTGTAGGAAACGAAAATGGTGTCGTCGGTCATGGTTTGGGAAAGGCCAAAGAAGTACAGGAAGCCATTACCAAGGGGATCGAGGATGCTAAAAAGAACCTTATCAAAGTCCCGGTGATGAAAGGCACCATTCCCCACGACCAGTGGGCTAAGGAAGGCGCTGCCAAAGTATTGATCAAACCTGCTGCCCATGGTACAGGTGTGATTGCCGGTGGATCCATGCGTGCCGTCCTGGAAGCCGCCGGTGTAACGGATGTATTGGCTAAATCACTTGGTTCTGCCAACCCGCATAACGTGGTGAAAGCGACGTTCAAGGCGCTGGCTTTATTGCGTGAGCCGATCAATGTGGCAAAAACACGTACAGTTGGTTTGAAGAAAGTATTTAATGGATAAGAAGTTATAAGTAACAAGTTGTACGTTTTAAGTTTAAAAAGTTACCTACAACTCATCACTTACAACCCACAACTTAATAATATGAAAAAGATAAAGATAACCCTGATAAAGAGCCCGATCGACAGGCCTGAACGCCAGAAACTGACTGTGCAGGCACTGGGGCTTAACAAAACAAATTCTACCAAAGAAGTAGAAGCTACTCCGCAGATACTGGGTATGATCCGCAAAGTGACGCACCTGTTGAAAGTGGAAGAACTGGCTTAGTAAAGACAAGAGAAGAGACAAGACATGTCTTGTCTCAACGGTCTTGTCTCAACATTAAATAAAGCGAGGGGAAATAACCCCGTAAGTAAAAATTAAAAAATGAAACTACACGAATTAAGACCTGCAAAAGGCGCAACGCACAAAGACAAAAGGATCGGCCGTGGAGATGGTTCAGGACATGGCGGTACTTCTACAAAAGGTACAAAAGGTGGACAGAGCCGTGCCGGTTACAAAAGCAAGATGGCGCACGAAGGCGGACAAATGCCAATCCAGCGCCGTTTACCAAAGCGCGGATTCACTAATCCTCACCGCGTTGAATACAAAGTATTAAACCTGGGACAGATTGAACAGCTGTCTGAAAAATACGGGATCAAGGAATTTTCCCTGGAGAACCTGTACATTAACGGACTCGTCAGCCAGAATGATAAGATCAAGATACTGGGGAACGGGGAGTTGAAATCCAAGTTCGCGTTCAAAGTAAATGCGGTGAGTGAAAAGGCTAAATCGGCCATTGAAGCTGCCGGCGGATCGGTGGAAATTGTAAAGTAATTTCGCTAAATTGCAACGACGCATAGACCATGCGTCTTTTATGTTTTAAGTGCTTTAAATTTTTTTAATCGCCGTGAAGAAATTAATACAGACACTCAAAAATATCTGGAGCATCGAAGAGCTTAGAGGCAAGATATTGTTCACCCTGATGATGATCGCCATCTACAGGATCGGGACACATATCGTGCTGCCCGGTATTGATCCCACCCAGATCCAGGCAAGTGGCCGGAACAGTACCGGTATCCTTGGTTTGATCGACGCGTTTTCCGGTGGTGCTTTTAACCAGGCTTCCATTTTTGCCCTTGGTATCATGCCCTATATCTCTGCATCAATCTTTATGCAGCTGATGACGGTACTGGTTCCCCGGTTCCAGAAAATGCAAAAAGAAGGTGACAGTGGCCGTAAAAAGATCAACCAGTATACACGTTATCTTACAGTTGCCGTTACGGTTTTACAGGCATCTGCTTATGTTACCTATTTACAGGGAATGACCCAGCAAACAGGCGGTATCATGGCCGGTTACGCTGGCTACTTCTGGCTTTCTACTGTTGTTATCCTGACTGCCGGAACACTATTCGTTATGTGGATGGGCGAAAAGATAACAGACAAAGGATTGGGTAACGGAACATCGCTGATCATCATGATCGGTATCCTTGCCCGTCTTCCGCAATCTTTCCTGCAGGAACTGAGTGCTAAATCCGTCCGGAACGGGCAGATACTTGTTTTCATTATTGAAATAGCTATTTTGATCGCTATCATCATGGGTTGTATCTTATTGATCCAGGGAGTAAGAAAAGTACCGGTAAATTATGCCAAGCAGATCGTTGGTAACCGCCAGTTCGGTGGTGCCCGCCAGTTCCTTCCACTCAAGGTGAACAGCGCTGGTGTAATGCCGATCATCTTTGCCCAGGCGATCATCTTTATACCTACCATTTTTGCCAATTTCAATCCTGCCGGTGGCGGTAAGTTTTTACGGGCGCTGAATGACCACAGCAACCCCTGGTACATGCTGATCTATTCGATAGTCGTTATTGGATTCACCTTCTTATACACGGCCCTGATCTTTAACCCCAAGCAGATCGCTGATAACCTGAAACAAAATAACGGTTTCATTCCCGGTGTAAAGCCCGGTCAGCCGACAGCCGATTATATCGGTTCAATCATGGATAAGATCACCCTTCCGGGAGCTATCCTGCTGGCATTTGTTGGTATCCTGCCAGGTATTGCACAACGCTTCGGGGTCACCCAGCAGTTTGCTACTTTCTTTGGTGGTACTTCGCTGCTGATCATGGTTGGTGTTATTTTGGATACCCTGCAACAGATCGAAACACAGTTGCTGATGCGCCAGTACGATGGATTGATGAAGAGTGGCCGTATCCAGGGAAGACAGACGACTTCTGCTGTCCAGATGTAAGAAGAGACAAGGCATGCCTTGTCTATACAGTATATAAGGAACCCGGTAAGTAATTCTTGCCGGGTTTTTTCATTCACGAATAACCACTAACCAGTCACATTCATCCTTGCTTAGAATTGATCCCGATTAGTTAAATTTGCAGTTTAGTATGATGATCTCCAAGACAAATGAAGAAGTGGAACTGATGCGGCAAAGTGCCCTGCTCGTAAGTAATACCTTAACGGAAGTGGCGGCTTTGCTGAAACCCGGTATCACAACTCTTTCTATTGATAAAATGATCGGGGAATTCATCCGTGATCACAAAGCCATTCCTTCCTTTTTAAATTATCATGGTTACCAGTTTAACTCCTGCTTATCCGTGAACGATGTCGTCGTCCATGGGCTTCCGGGCAAGAATGAATTGAGAGAAGGGGATATCATTACAGCTGATATCGGGGTCATCCTGGATGAATGGCATGGTGATCACGCCTACACTTTTGCAATTGGTGACCCGGGTGAAGAAGTGATGCGGCTGATAAAAGTGACCAAAGAATCACTTTATAAAGGCATTGAAAAAGCTGTAGCGGGCAACAGGGTGGGAGATATAGCATTCGCTGTCCAGGAACATACCGAAAAAAAATATGGTTACGGGGTAGTAAGAGAGCTGGTTGGTCACGGCCTTGGAAAGAACCTGCACGAAGATCCACAGGTACCTAATTATGGTAAAAGAGGCAGCGGCCCTAAATTAAAAGAAGGGCTGGTGCTGGCTATTGAACCCATGATTAACCTGGGAAAGAAAGATGTTTTTACGGAAAAAGATGGCTGGACAGTCAGGACAAAGGATGGAAAACCTTCGGTGCATTTTGAACACGATGTATGCGTAAGAAAAAATAAAGCAGATATTCTCTCCGACTATACTAATATCGAAAAAGCCGAAAAGGCGAATTCAAACTTATATACACAGCAGGTAGCTCAGCCACTTGTGTAGAATCATTTTAGCTGATGGCAAATAAAAAACTGGTGGTTGTAGGCGGCGGTGCTGCCGGGTTTTTCTGTGCAGTGAATGCGGCCAGGCTTAACCCGCAACTGGATGTCATCCTGGTTGAAAAGACAGGTAAGCTGCTTTCAAAAGTGAAAGTGAGTGGAGGCGGCAGGTGTAATGTCACCCATGCCTGTTTTGATATTACAGCCATGAGCAAAAAATATCCCCGGGGCGGGAACTTTGTCAAAAAAACGTTTCACCATTTCTTTACTACGGATACTATTCAATGGTTTGAAGAAAGAGGAATTCAATTAAAGACAGAGGCTGACGGGCGGATGTTCCCCGTTACTGATTCTTCCCAAACGATCATCGATTGCCTGTTGAAAGAGGCAGGTCAATACGGTATTGAGATCATGATGAATACCGCAGTAGAAAATATCAAACCAACTTCAGCCGGTTTTGACTTACAGCTTTCAGGTTCCCGTTTTCTTACGGCCGATTTTCTTTGTATTGCCTGTGGTGGTTATACAAAATCGTCACAGTTTGAATGGATAACAGAACTTGGTCATTCGGCAGAGACACCAGTGCCTTCTCTCTTTACTTTTAATATGCCGGGTCACCCGATCCGGGAACTGATGGGTGTAAGCGTAGAGAATGCCAGGGTAAAGATAGCGGGGACTAAGCTCGAGCAGGAAGGTCCTTTACTGATCACGCACTGGGGAATGAGCGGGCCTGCTGTTTTGAAACTTAGTGCCTGGGGTGCCCGTGAATTATCCAGATTGAATTATGATTTTACTATCCTGGTAAACTGGTTGCCGGCTTACCCTGAACAGCAGCTCGCAACAAAATTTCAATCACTCCGCTTTGATATGGCTTCGCAAAAGCTTGGACAAAAAAACCCCTTTGGATTGCCGCAGCGGTTATGGGAATTCCTTGTGCTGGCGGCCGGGGCAGACAAGGATAAGCGCTGGGCCGACCTCCCATCCCGTGAGCAGAATAAGCTGGTAAAAAATCTTTGTAACGCCGAATTTCCTGTTAAGGGTAAAACTACTTTTAAAGAAGAGTTTGTAACGGCCGGGGGTATAAAATTGAGCGAAACGGATCATCATACAATGATGAGTAAAAAAGTACCAAATCTTTTCTTCGCGGGAGAGATACTGGATGTGGATGGCGTGACGGGCGGATTCAATTTCCAGCATGCGTGGACAAGCGGGTTTATTGCGGGAGAGAGTATTGCGGCTCTTGGAAATAAGAAATAAGGAATTAGGAATAACGAATAAGAAAGTTGGAGATCCTGGAGACTTGTTGGTTCTTCGCGCACTTAGTATTCCGTGCTTATCGTCATTTATCCAGCTGTGGTTTTAACTGTACATAAGACCAGGCGGCGAAAGGCAAGACCAACAACAGAAAGACAACCCACCAGCATTTAACTAATATCCAGGCAATGATCATCAATAAAAAAAGATAGAGAGGATAAGCAAAAAGCAGGAGGCCTGTCATCACTGAATCGTAATGATCATTATTATGTGTTTTCTTCCAGGCAAATTGTTTGACCGGTAAATATAAAGGAAGATGAAGTAGCCATCCTGCGGCAGCCGGAAGCGACAGGAGGCATTTTTGCAGGGGAGAAGGTCTTATCTCCAGGCATTGCTTTTGTTTTTGTTTATCTGTTTTTGGTATTTCAAAGACCAATTGTTCCAGTTGTTTCTGTAATTGGGAATTGAATGCCTGGTGACGCAATCCATCGGGCTCATTGAAGTTGATATTTTCTTTCGTGATAAGTTCACCGAAATTGAGAAACACATTTTTTCCAAAACGCCTAAAGGAACTGTAATTGATACCTACCGGCAGTACGTTTAAAGGGATATTCTCTTCCCAGGCTTTGATCGCAAGCCTTGCCGTTCCTTTTTTTAGTGGCCGTAGATGCCATTCGTTGATACATTTGCCCTCGCTGAAGATCGCCACGATCCCTTTATCCCTGAATATGCCGATACAGGCATCAAAGGTTTTATAATTCTCAGAAAGATTTTCCACGCCTTCACTGGTCCTGTAGACAGGAAGGATCTTTAAAGCGGTCAGCAAGCGGATGTAAAAAGGGTTTTTAAAAACATCCCCTCTTGCGAGCGACCAGATCGGTTTTTCAAGAAGGGTATCAAGAATGACAGAATCTAAAAAGGAATTGGGATGATTACAGGCCAGTAATAAAGGCCCTTCGCTCTTAAGGAATCCGGGTTTATTGATGATGATCTTCCGGCAGAAAATGCGGATGGCTACCCGGGCAATGATCTTGAGACAATGGTAGAGCAAACAGCTAGTTTTGGTGAATATAATAAGAATTGATGATGAGCTTCAAACAGGCAATTGATTTATACTTGTAAAGATTTATAAATCAAGTAATTGAAAGCGTCAAATACAGAAAAAATCTCCCGGCTGCGGTCCTTATTTTACTCTTTAATTATGCTATCTTTGCTCCCCCGAAAATAAAACCCTTCGGGATCATTTTATCATGTTTGAAAACATTATCCGGAAACAATTAAACGCTGATGCACAGGAGACTGCTGCTGCCGATGACGCAGGGGTAGCTACAGCGACAACAACTGCACCTGTGGAAGCAGTAGCTACTGCCCACGATGATTTTGACTGGAGCGTTGACAAGCGCAACGTTACTTCTTACACCAAGGAAGAAAAAGAAAAATATCACTCGGTGTATGACAACACATTTGTACAACTGAATGACGGGCAGATGATGAATGGTACCGTAGTAGGTCTGACCAAGACCGATGTAGTACTGAACATCGGCTTTAAAAGCGATGGCCTGATCTCCCTGAATGAATTCCGCGACCTCCCCAACCTTTCTGTTGGTGATGAAGTGGAAGTGATGGTGGTTGAAAAAGAGGACAGGGAAGGACACCTGAACCTGAGCCGCCGCCAGGCACGTATTACCCGTGCGTGGGAACGTATCGTTGAAGTACATAAAACAGGAGAGGTTATTACCGGTACTGTTACTTCTAAAACAAAAGGTGGTTTGATCGTAGACGTATTTGGTATGGAAACCTTCCTGCCAGGTTCACAGATCGATGTGAAACCCGTTACCGACTACGACCAGTTTGTAGGAAAAACGATGGAATTCAAAGTGGTGAAGATCAACGAAACCATCAAGAATGCCGTTGTATCTCACAAAGCCCTGATCGAAAGCGATATCGAAGCACAACGTGCCGAGATCATGAGCAAACTCGAAAAAGGACAGGTACTGGAAGGAACTGTGAAGAATATCACCGACTTCGGTGCTTTCATGGACCTCGGTGGGCTGGATGGCCTGCTTTATATCACAGATATTTCATGGGGACGTATCTCTCACCCGACAGAAGTGCTTAAACTTGATCAGAAGATCAACGTGGTGGTACTTGATTTCGATGATGAGAAGAAACGTATCAGCCTTGGCCTGAAACAACTGACACCGCATCCCTGGGATGTACTGGCAGAAAACATTGCTGAAGGCAATATCGTAAAAGGTAAAGTGGTGAATATCGAGGATTATGGTGCATTCCTGGAAATCCAACCGGGTGTAGAAGGCCTGGTGCACGTATCCGAGATCACCTGGGCAAACACCCCGATCAATGCCAAGGAATTCTTTAAGCTGGGCGATGAGCATGAAGCGAAAGTGGTGACACTGGACAAAGCCAGCCGTAAGATGAGTCTTTCTATTAAACAACTTTCAGCGGATCCCTGGAATGATATCGAGACCAAGTTTGCTGAAGGCAGCCGTCATACCGGTTTAGTGAAGAACATCACTAATTATGGTGTATTCGTAGAGCTGGCCGCCGGTATCGGAGGTATGATCCATATCAGCGACCTGAGCTGGTTGAAACGCTTTAATCACCCCAGTGAATACACAAAGGTCGGTTCGAATATCGATGTGGTGATCCTGGGAATTGATAAAGAGAACCGTAAACTGCAACTGGGTCATAAACAACTGGAAGAAGATCCCTGGAACACGCTCCAGGATACTTTTGCCATTGGAACGATCCATGAAGGAACGGTAAGCCGTCGTGATGATAAAGGCGCTACGGTTCAGCTGCCTTATGGCCTTGAAGGATTTGCTCCCAACCGTCATCTTTCGAAAGAAGATGGCAAGAGCATCGGCGCGGATGAAGCCGCCCAGTTTATGGTGATCGAGTTTGACCGCAATGAAAAACGTATCGTGGTCTCTCATACCCGTATCTGGGAGCAGGGCAAGGTAGATGAAGCAGAAGCGGTAAAGAAAGAAGCAAGGGTAGAAGCCGACAAGACGAAGAAAGCTGTAAAGAATATTCAGACCAAAGTAGAAAAATCCACGTTGGGTGACCTGGGTGTGCTTGCTGAGCTCAAGAAGAAGATGGATAGCGATAATGAAGAAGGTGCAGCACCTGCAGCACCTGCAGCAGAAGAAGCTAAGCCAGAATAATAAACGGTTTTTTATAAAATGAAATCCTCCCGGTCCGGGAGGATTTTTTTTGCTTACTGCTTATTACAGTTTTTATACATACGTACGGGATTTTTTTTCCTGAACAATTCTTTGCATGTAGAATTCTCACCCCATTTCTTTTCTTTTTCTTTGATTTTAGCCCGATTTCTTTTGGTACGTTTTTAGAATTAAGGGTATTGATCCCTCCTTTGAATCCCCGTTTATAATACGTACCTGTGAAACTATTTCTGCCGGCTGATGCCGCGGGAAGATCTTTTAATCTTTAAACTAAACGTATGAAAACAGCTTTACGGTCGTTGCTATTTATTGCCGCCTTAGGTTTTGGGATCCAGGAAATTAGCGCCCAGTGTACCGTCTCCGAGATCGTTATTCAGAATACCCGTAATGTGGTACCTGGCCCCGGAACTTGTACAGTAACTTTTGATGTAAGTTTTAACATCGAAAACAATAACGGAAATAAATACATCTTTATCCACGCCTGGTTACAGGACGATTACCCGAATTATTTTCATTGTGTAGATGGACAGAGTACAATTAACGGGGCTATTCATGCACCCGAAGCATCAGACCTGGGAAATTCCTTTTTAAATATCGGGATCGATAATAGTGGTAGTACACCGGTGATCCTGACTACTTATCCCCCGGATAATTCTGTCTCAATGACTACAGTAGCCAGCATCAGTAAAACAGTTCTGCCGGACGGATCCGCCAATATTGTAATGCAAGGCGTTACTACCACAGTACCTGTATCCTGCGGAACACCGGTTGTTATAGTGGCAGATCTCTGGTCCAGCCAGGCAGCGAATGCACAGGTAGCGCATTGTGTACACTGCGGCATCCGGTATTCGGCAGGTTATCTATCCGTGGTAGGATTGGTAAACTGTGCTACACTCAACTATCTCGCCACGGTAACAAATAACACGGCAGCTCCTATCACCGGATATTATAAAGTATATGCAGATGTTAACGGTGATGGTTATTTCACACCCGCAACAGATACCTTAATAAGCGGTTCTATTAACTTCTCTATAGCAGGCGGACCCGGCACTACGACTACGGTAAGTGGCCCAATACCTTCAGCCAACCTGAACCAGGGAGTATTTATCGTATTCACGCAGACTTCAGGAAGTGCTTCCGGCGCATCCAGGGTTGTTTTCCTGCCTTCTACCCAATGCAGCCCGTTACCGGTAACATTCCAGTCTTTTACTGCCAGAAGGATCAGTTCTTCAAACGTATCGCTGAAATGGGAAACCGCCACCGAGATCAATAACCGCGGATTTGCATTACAGCGGAATACGAATACTGGCGGCATAGGAAGCAATAACTGGGAAACAGTTGCATTCATTAATTCCCAGGCTGCCGATGGTAACAGTAGTTCGCTTCTTACTTATACTTATAATGACCTCAATGCAAGTCGTGATATTACTCAATACAGGATCCAGCAGGTTGACCTGGACGGTAAAGGACGATTCAGCGAAATACGCACAGTGAGAGGTGAAGGACAGGCAGGAAAGACAATGGTATATCCCAATCCTTCCGGCGACGGACGGGTGAATATTGTACTGGAAGACAGACCCGATAGCAGGGATGTGGTACTTACCGATATAAGCGGCCGCATCATCCGTCAATGGAAGATCACCAATGGCAATACAATAAGGGTGGAAAATCTCAAGCCCGGTATTTATGGTCTGCGGATCATTGTTGCAGGGACCCGCGAACAATCTTTTGAAAAGATCGTTGTAACGGGGGTGCAATAACGGTATCTGTGTTTAAAAAATATATTGAATCAGGTTTTAATTTTACGGGGCTCCAACAGGGGCCCCTTTCTTTATGATAATAAATTATAAAGGCAGGGTTACTTTACAATTTCTTAATTTGAGCAATCATTTGCCTGTCAAAATAAATTGAATGGTTTCCATCACCGACCGGTTAAAGTATTTTCATCCTGTAAGGAAGATCGTTTATTTCTTTGTGGGCCTTTTCTCTTATCCCGGACTGGCGATTGTAAATAAGCTGAAGATTACAGGGACGGAGCATCTTCGTGGGTTGCCAAAACGCAGGGTGCTTTTTGTCAGCAATCACCAGACTTATTTTGCTGACGTAATTACTTTTCTTCATATTTTCTGTGCAGTAAAATGGGGAAAGAAGAACAGGCTGGGTATTCCTTATTACCTGCTGAATCCTTTTACCCGGGTGAATTATGTGGCGGCGGAAGAAACCATGAAGGGCAGCTTTATCAGCCGTTTATTCTTACTGGCAGGAGGGCTGACTGTAAAACGTACCTGGCGGTCAGAAGGCCAGGAGGTACGTCGGGGGCTTGACCCTTCTGATACCAGGAAAATCACAAGGGCGCTCGAAAACAATTGGGTGATCACCTTCCCGCAGGGCACCACCAAACCCTTTGCGCCGGGTCGTAAAGGAACGGCTCTCATTATCAAACAAATAAAACCCGTCGTGATACCCGTAGTGATCAGCGGTTTCTGGCGAGCCTTTAATAAAAAAGGGCTAAAGTTTAAAAAGAAGGGATCCCTTCTTTCAATTACTTTTAAGGAACCGCTGGTAATCGATTACGAAGCCCCGGGGGAAGAAATCATGGCGCAGATCATGGATGCTATCGAACAGAGCAAAAGGTTTATGATGATGGGGAAACACCATTGGCAGACTACAGATAAATAGCTAACAGCTAATAGCTGTTAGTCTGTCACAAATAAAGCCTTTAACTCTGTGGCATCTTTTGGTTTTAATTTCCCTCCCAGGATTAATCGCAATTGTCTCCTGCGCAAGGCGCTGTCGAATAATTTCTTTTCATCTTCTGTCTCCGGGACCAGCCCCGGCACCGATCGTGGTTTGCCATTTGGATCTAGCGAAACAAACGTGTAATAAGCTTCGTTGCTTTTGTATTTGTATTGCTGTAAAGCGTCTTCACCCCATACTTTCATGTGTACTTCCATAGAGGAATTGAATGTACGCGAAACCTTTGCTTCAATATGTACGACATTACCCAGTTTAATCGGGGATTCAAAAGATATATTATCTACTGAGGCCGTCACTACGGGTGTACTGCAATGTTTCATGGCTGACAAGGCAGCCGCGATATCCATCCAGTACATTAGCCGGCCTCCCATCAGGTTGCCAAAGGTATTGGTGTCGTTAGGTAATACCAGTTCTGTCATGATCGTGATGCTCTCAACGGCTTTTTTGGGCTCCATTAGTAAAATTTGTGCAAAGGTAAGACAAGGATGACCAAGTGGATGGAGATCATCATGGCTTGAATTTCTTCACCCTATCTTTGCCCGGTTTATTACTATTGCTATATGGAATCATACCCCGTTATTTCTTTTGATAATACAGAGTTTGCTTTTGAATATAAATCCGCTAAGGAACTTAAAAAAGCCCGCTTCCTTTTTTCAATGATGGGCAGACCCTGGCTGGTGAAAGCAGGCGTACGCCTGGCTCCCTGGTCTATCAAAGCCGGCTTACCGGTAAAGGGCATTATCCGCAAAACGATCTTCCGCCAGTTTGTAGGAGGCGAGACGCTGGAGCAAACTGCTGAAGCGGCAAAACTCCTTGCCAGGTATCAGGTCCAGGTTATCCTGGATTACGGCATAGAAGGGAAAGAAGGTGAGGAGAATTTTGATCATGCCTGCGAAGAATTTATCCGGGTGATCAATTATGCTGGCTCACAACCTAATATTCCTTTCATGAGCATTAAGGTGACAGGCTTTGCCAGGTTTGCTTTACTGGAAAAACTGGATGCCCGAATGCACGCAATAGAAGGAACCCTGATGAAAAGATTCCTGAAAGCTGCAGAAGAGCTGGAGACAGGTGAAAAAGAAGAATGGAACCGGGTCCGTCACCGTATGATGCGAATCTGTGAAACAGCGGCTGAGAAAAAAGTGGGAGTGTTCGTAGACGCGGAAGAGACCTGGATACAGGATCCCGTGGATGCGCTCACTATCCTGATGATGGATACCTTCAATAAAGAAAGATGTATTGTCTACAACACCATCCAGCATTACCGTCATGACAGGTTGCAATTCCTAAAAGATTCTTATACTGCAGCGCTGGACCGGAATTTTATCTTAGGCGCGAAACTGGTTCGCGGAGCTTACATGGAAAAAGAAAGAAAAAGAGCCGCCGAAAAAAAATATCCTTCGCCTATTCAACCCGATAAGGAAAGCAGTGACAGGGACTATAATGAAGGCTTGAAATTTTGCGTGGATCATATTGACAGGATCGCCTTGGTAGTAGCCTCACACAACGAATACAGCAATCTTTACGCTACGCAATTATTACAGGAAAGGGGTCTCCCGCTGGATCACCCCCATATTCACTGGAGCCAGTTATACGGGATGAGCGACAATATAACTTTTAACCTCGCGCATGCAGGATGCAGTGTCAGCAAATACCTGCCCTTTGGACCCATCAACGATGTGATACCTTACCTGATGCGGAGAGCCCAGGAGAATACTTCCGTCAAAGGCCAGACAGGTAGAGAATTAGGGTTGATCAAAAAAGAATTGAAACGGAGGAGCGGCTAAGTATCCTCAGGGAGTTATTATCCCGCCTGTACAAGGATTTTACTGCTTTTATCTATGAAGCAGAACCGGGAACCTCACCCGTCATACCATTGAACCCTGAGTATAGCAGGAACAGCCAGGCAGGATGGGCAGAATCTGTTGAAGGGTAACGTTATTTCATCAGCAGGTCACCGAGGTAAACCCGCCTGGAAGGCGTTAGCATCATGGGGTTGGAAGGATCCAGTACAAGGTAAAGCTTTAGCTTCTTACCTGCTGTTAAAGGAGCCCTGGCTGGTATGCCGGTAAGGTCAAAGAACCCGGGCTTGTTTTTTATTTCACCGGCAATGAATACGCTCTCCCCGTTTATTTCCAGGCTTTTTTTATAGATACTGCCATTGATATATTCACCGGTCACCTGGATCACGAGCGATTTATAATTCCGGTAAAGGGATTTATTAAGCAACAGGTCTGTACCTTTTTGATCACCGGTACTGGTATTGCTGGTAACTTTTTTATTATTGGCCCAGACGATCGTGGTATCCTGCCCAAACGCTGAGTCCATAACCAGTAATGGCAGAACGAGCAACATAATTTTTATCATTTTACCAGTTTTATGTCCCCGGTGATCTTTGTTAACTCATCCACCTGGTCTTTTTTATTGGTCAGCATGGCAATATGAACGATAAGACCTTTTTCAATGTTGTCAGAAGGGATGGCTTGTTCCCGCAGGTAAAAATTCTTGGGTGGATCAGGGAAATAAAGCCAGTCCACATCATTTTGGAGAAACTTGCTTTTTACTTTAACCGCACTGCTATCGGAGAAGCCATAATCTTTATGAAAAAGAGAAGGGTGGTAGCCGGTATAGATGGTAATACTTGAAAATGTTTTATCCGTCAGGTCTTTGTATTTGGCCAGCTTAAAGACACTGAAGTCATATTTCTCATCGATGGTAATAAAATAATTCTTAGGAAGTTTGAAAAGGAACTTATTGCTGCTTCCCGGTATTGTATAGGTCTCTTCCCGTGCGGCGAGATTGACAGTTCTTGTTCCCTTCGAAATTGTCCGGAAGATATTTTCCGTCATCCGTGTGAAATCATCCTTGCTTGCAAAAGCATCCGGGTTGACATAGGCATCGATCCGGCAGACAGTATTATCCTGTGTTTTTACCAGTAAACTATTTACTAATATACCACCGGAGGCAGTATCAAAAAGGGCGGGTGTTGATAGAACCGAAATAACCGAATCGGTTTCCGTTAAAACCCTTCTTTGAAAATCAAAATCGGGTTCTACTTCTTTTGAAATATCGGCAAAAATATTTTTACCGCTCAGGGCAAATAATTCCTGTGCAAAAAAGACCACCCTCATTTTCCCCCAGTCGGCGATGATCCTTGTTTCCCGGTTCTCATTGGGATCGGCAGCCATGATGTCTGCGACACGTGGACTTGCAGTAGCATTAGCCGGGAAATCGAAATAGATTTTTTTATTCAGGATCGACAGTTTTTTCTCCAGGCGGATACTGTCGGCCGGGACGTTTAACTGGCTAAAAGCCACGTTACCTGTAATCAACAATGCAAAAAAGAGGAGAGCGTTTTTGGTTCGTATGCGTTTCATGACTTGTTTTTAACAACTATCAACAAAGATACAATCAAGACCCTTTCCGTTGCATGAATGCTGCAACTGTAGTGTACCAATGTTTTTGTTAACCACCGGGGTCACGACGAAACACAGCCAGGGGATTATAAATCCGTGCTCTTTGTGCCCGCCGTGGATTATATCTTTACAATTCACAGCTTCCCCACAGGCCTTTAAATGCTCCCGGATTCCCGGTAAATTTGCAATATGCAGCAATACCTTGATCTACTTCAGCATATCCTGGATACTGGCACCGAAAAAACGGACAGGACGGGTACTGGTACGAAAAGCGTTTTTGGGTACCAGCTACGCTTTGATCTGCAAAAAGAATTTCCCCTTGTAACCACTAAAAAAGTTCACCTGAAGAGTATCATTTATGAACTGCTCTGGTTCTTAAAAGGGGAAACGAATATTACTTACCTGAAAGAACATGGAGTGAAGATATGGGATGAGTGGGCGGATGAAAACGGCGAACTGGGTCCTGTTTACGGGAAACAATGGCGCAGCTGGGAAGGAAAAGATGGAAAAGTCATCGACCAGGTAGCAGAGCTTATTGCCCAGATCAAAAAGAACCCGGACAGCCGGCGGCTGATCATCAGCGCCTGGAATGTAGCGGATTTACCGGAAATGGCCCTGATGCCCTGTCATACAATGTTCCAGTTTTATGTCGCCGATGGGAAACTGAGTTGCCAGTTGTACCAGCGGTCTGCGGATGTTTTTCTTGGAGTGCCGTTTAATATTGCCTCATATGCATTGCTGACGATGATGGTCGCGCAGGTATGCGGCCTGGAACCGGGAGAATTCATTCATACATTCGGGGATGTGCATATTTACAATAATCATATGGAACAGGTCAGGCTGCAACTAAGCCGGAAACCTTTTCCCCTGCCTGCAATGAAACTCAATCCCACGGTAAAGAGCATTTTTGAATTTCAATTTGAAGATTTTACACTGGAGAACTACGAGTCGCACCCGGCTATTAAGGCGCCGGTTGCCATTTGAGAATAAGGAATAATTAATAACGAATAAGCAATAAGTAAAGAAAACCACTTCCTTATTTCTTATTTTTGATTCCTTATTTCTTATTTCATATGATTATTTCATTCGTTGTCGCTGCTGCTACCAATAACGGTATTGGAAAGGATGGAAAAATGCCCTGGCATTTACCCAATGATATGAAGCATTTCAAGAATGTAACCTGGGGCATGCCCGTTGTGATGGGGCGGAAGACTTTTGAATCGCTGGGAAAAGTATTGCCGGGGAGGAAGAATATCGTGGTCACGCGCCAGCCTGGCTGGAATGTCAAAGGAACCGTTTCAGTACAAAAGATCGAAGACGCTTTATTTCTCGCCAAACAGACTGACGCCAAAGAAGTAATGGTGATCGGTGGCGGGGAGATCTATAGATCACTCTTTGATAAGGCACAGCGGATCTACCTTACCAGGGTAGAAGCAGAACCTGAAGCGGATACTTTTTTTCCTTCTCTCGATCCAAAACAGTGGTGGCTTGTAAGCCAGCAGAAACATGAAGCTGATGAAAAAAATCCCTTTAATTACTCTTTCCAGGTATGGGAAAGAATGGGATAAATAAAGAATAAGAAATAATTAATAAAAAATAAGGAAGTAAATCACAACTGACTTCCCATTCCTCATTTTTTGTTCCTTATTTCTTATTTTCAACGCATGTATTCCCGCTGGCAAATCACTGCTAAATTTCTCCGCTATTTCCTGGGTTCCTCCAATGGTAAGGGTCACGGTACGCATTCCCCTTTTATTTTTCATTTTATCAGTAAGGTCCTTAATGACAGCAGTCATTACCCAGCCTATGATACGGTGGAAAGCCTGCGAAACCACCTGCTCGGCGATAAAACCATGCTGGCTATCGACGACCTGGGCGCAGGTTCGGCCGTCAGTAAGACAAGCCGGCGAACGGTAGGAAATATTGCCAGGCGTTCTGCCAAGCCGCGGAAACTGGGACAGTTATTATTCAGGATGGTAAAAGAATACCAGCCGCAAACAAGTATAGAACTCGGAACATCTTTAGGTCTCACCACCTGTTATTTATCATTGGCAAAACAAGATGCACGGGTGATCACGATGGAAGGAGCCAGGGAAGTAGCGGCAGTTGCCAGGAAAAATTTCCGTGAAGCAGGGATAAAAAATATACAGCTTGAAGAAGGAAATTTTGATACGGTATTAAAAGATATCCTGGATGGGTTGTCTTCGGTTGATTTTGCTTTTATTGATGGGAATCACCGGCAGGAGCCGACCGAAAGATATTTCCGGGAATTGCTCCCCAAAATTCACAATGATTCCATCATCGTTTTTGATGATATCCACTGGAGCAGGGAAATGGAAGCCGCCTGGCATACCATCAGGACTCACCCGCAAGTCCGCTGCAGCATTGATCTTTTCTTCAGCGGTCTTGTATTTTTCCGCGAAGAATTCCGGGAAAAACAGCATTTTAGCATCCGGTTTTAAAAATCGCTATCTTTCGAACCGAAATCCAAAAAATTGAATTGCTCTCTATGACCATAGGACTGCTCAAAGAACCCGCCCATGAAACAAGAGTGTCGCTTCTGGCAGAAGCGGTCGCTACCCTCACTAAAAAAGGAATCACTATAATTGTCGAAAATGGAGCCGGCGAAAAAGCTTTTTGTCATAATGCGGATTATGAAAAAGCCGGTGCGCAGATCAAAAGCCGCCCGGAAGTATTATCAGTGGCGGATATTATTTTAAGTATTCATACACCCGAGGCTTCAGAAATAAACGATCTTAAATCAAAAATTATCCTCGGTGTTTTCCAGCCATTGTTCAATACAGAAAGTATGAAGCAATGGGCTGCTGCGGGCCTTACTGTCTTCTCGCTGGATATGCTTCCCCGTACTACAAGGGCCCAGGCCATGGATGTGCTGAGTTCCCAGGCGAATATTGCGGGTTATAAAGCAGTATTGACAGCCGCCAATTCTTACGGAAGATATTTTCCCATGTTTATGACAGCGGCCGGGAGCATTGCACCCGCCAAAGTACTTATACTTGGTGCCGGGGTCGCGGGCTTACAGGCGATAGCCACTGCGAAGAGACTGGGTTCCGTTGTCGAAGTATTTGATACAAGACCGGCGGTAAAAGAAGAAGTGATGAGCCTGGGTGCCAAATTCATCGAAGTGGAAGGTGCCGCGGATGCGAGCAAAGCCGGTGGTTATGCTGTTGAACAATCCGAAGATTTTATGCAACGGCAGAAAGCAAAGATAGCCGAAAGCATTGCCAAAGCAGATATCGTTATCACCACAGCACAGATACCCGGTAAAAAAGCCCCCATCCTGATCACGGAGGACATGATAAAAGCGATGCGGAATGGCTCGGTCATTATTGACCTGGCAGCTGCTACAGGTGGTAATACCCCGGTAACGAAAAATAATGAAACAGTGAATTATAATGGAGTACGTATTATCGGCAATTCAAGTTTGCAGTCCACCATGCCCAGTGATGCGAGTAAATTATATGGAAAGAACGTGCTGAATTTCCTGCAACTGATCATTACAAAAGAAGGAACGATCAATTTAAATTGGGAAGATGACCTGGTCAAAGGAAGTTGTATTGCGCATGGGGGAGAAGTGGTGCATGAAAAGGTGAAATAATTGAAAAAAATTGTCATCCTGAGGGTAACGAAGAACAAAATTTCAAAATAAATATATGGACTCAGTATTGAATTGGATATCGGTTAACCAGCAAATGATTTATATCGTGATCCTGATGATCTTTGTAGGGATCGAAGTGATCGGCCGGGTGCCCAGTGTATTGCATACCCCGCTGATGAGCGGCGCTAATGCGATCCACGGTGTAGTGATCATCGGTGCTATTATCGTAATGGGAAAAGCGGAGAGTGATAATTACCTCGCGTTGGTACTGGGATTCCTGGCTGTGATCGTAGGAACATTGAACGTAGTAGGTGGGTTCGTGGTAACAGACAGGATGCTGGAGATGTTTAAAAAGAAGAAAAAGTAAAACACTGATAACACTAATTGACGCTAAGTAGCGCTAATAAGAAATTATGGAATTGAATGTACTTACGCTTTGTTACCTCATTGGTTCAGTAACATTTATACTGGGATTAAAAATGCTCTCCAACCCGGCCACCGCCCGCAAAGGCAACCTGGTGGCGGCTGGGGGAATGACCATCGCGATTATCGGGACCATCTTTCTTTATGAAGAAGACGGTCATAAACTTGGGAACTACGGCTGGGTCTTTGGTGGTATTGCTGTGGGTGCGATCATCGGCACCCTGGCTGCGAAAAAAGTGAAGATGACTGCGATGCCGGAAATGGTTAGTATGTTCAATGGAATGGGAGGAGCTTGTGCAGCGTTGATATCGATCGTCGAATTTAATCATCTTATTCACGCTTATCCTGCTTCTGCTTTACCCGTTGGAATCATCCTGATCATATTATTGGGATTAATCATTGGCTCCGTTTCATTCGCAGGAAGCATGATTGCCTGGGGAAAGCTCAATGGGAAAGTAAAAGATTTCTCTTTTAAAGGACAGCATATTTTCAATATTGTCCTGTTGCTTGTGATCGTGGCTATGGCTGCCTATTTGATCGGCTGGACACCCGGCAATGCAAAAATTATCTTCTATACCATTTTTGCATTGTCCTTATTATATGGAATCTTCTTTGTTTTCCCGATCGGTGGCGCCGATATGCCTGTTGTTATCTCGCTGTTGAACTCCTTTACCGGTGTAGCAGCCGCATGCGGCGGCTTCCTTTATAATAATAAAGTAATGCTGACCGGTGGTATCCTCGTTGGGGCTGCGGGAACCTTGTTAACCATTCTGATGTGTAAGGCAATGAACCGTTCACTGGCCAATGTATTGATCGGTTCTTTTGGCGGCGGCGCCAAAGCTGGTCCTGCAGGCACCAAAGAACAGGGGGCTTATAAAGAGATCAGTTTAAGCGATGCTGCCGTGGTGATGAGTTATGCCAACCGCGTTTATATCGTTCCGGGGTATGGACTCGCTGTGGCCCAGGCCCAGCATGCCTGTCATGAGCTGGAAAAATTACTGGAAAGCAAAGGTGTCGAAATTAAATACGCCATCCACCCGGTGGCAGGGCGTATGCCCGGGCATATGAACGTGCTACTGGCGGAAGCCGATGTGCCCTACGAGAAATTGCTGGAAATGGAACAGGCCAATGATGAATTCCCTACCACCGATGTGGTACTGATATTGGGGGCCAATGACGTAGTGAACCCAGCCGCCAAAACAGACCCCGCTTCTCCTATTTATGGGATGCCGATATTGGATGTGGAACTGGCCAAGCATGTTATCGTGAATAAAAGAAGTATGAAACCGGGATATGCCGGTATTGAAAATGACCTCTTCTCCCAACCCAAGACTTCGATGTTGTTTGGAGATGCCAAGAAAGTATTGCAGGACCTGATCAGCGAGATCAAGAATCTATAGTTCAGCATTATTTAAAACTGATATAATGAACAAAAAAATTGCCGGCCTGTTAGTCGCAGCCTTATTTTTTACTATAAACATGCCTGCTCAAAAAATAATGGGTTTTACAGATGGCAGTGCAACAAAACAACTGGATTGGGAAAAACAATTTGATGCACAACTCAGCGCTAAGAACCAGGATACCTGGATGCAGTTCCTTTCATCTCACCCCCATCATATCAGTTCTCCGCAGGGTAAACTGAATGCGGAATATATGGCAGGCCTTTTTCGTTCCTGGGGTTACCAGGCAGAACTCGCAGAATATAATGTGTTGTTCCCTACACCCAAATCCCGTTTACTGGAATTGTTGGGCAGTAAGCCTTTCAAGGCTAAGCTGGAAGAATCTGTTCTCAAAGAAGATAAGACAAGCGGACAGAAAGCGGAACAACTGCCTTCTTACAATGCTTATTCTGCTGATGGCGATGTAACGGCCGAACTTGTTTTTGTAAACAGGGGAATACCTGCGGATTACGAAGAACTTGAAAAAATGGGAGTGAGTGTAAAAGGAAAGATCGTTATTGCAAAATATGGAGGATCCTGGAGAGGTATTAAACCAAAAGTGGCAGCAGAGCATGGTGCGATCGGTTGCATCATTTATTCAGATCCCGAAGATGATGGTTACGCACAGGGAGACGTATACCCGGAAGGCGCTTTTCGCCCGAAGGATGGGGTACAGCGTGGTTCGGTTATGGATATGCCTGTTTATCCGGGCGATCCATTAACACCCGGGATCGGGGCAACTAAAGATGCCAAACGACTCAGCAGGAGTGAAGCGATCACCATCATGAAGATCCCGGTACTTCCTATTTCTTATGAAGATGCGTTACCGCTGTTACAGTCATTAAAAGGGCCTGTGGTACCTGCAGCATGGAAGGGAGGATTACCCATCACTTACCACGTAGGGCCTGGTACAGACAAAGTGCATTTGAAACTGCAATTCAACTGGGATATAAAAACGTTGTATGATGTGATTGCAAAACTGCCGGGAACTGAATTGCCGGATGAGTGGATCATCCGCGGTAACCACCACGATGGATGGGTAAACGGTGCCGCAGACCCATTGAGTGGCATGGTATCAGAACTGGATGAAGCAAGAGCGATCGGCGAACTGGTCAAAAAAGGATTCAAACTAAAGCGGACGCTTGTCTATTGCGCCTGGGATGGTGAAGAGCCGGGTTTACTGGGTTCTACCGAGTGGGCCGAAGACCACCAGGAAGAATTGCGTAAAAAAGCCGTAGCCTATGTCAATACTGATGGAAACAGCCGTGGATTTATCGGTGCATCCGGCTCCCACACCCTCGAACCATTTTTTAACGAGATCGCCAATGATGTAATCGACCCGCAAACCGGCGTGAGTATCAAAGAAAGAAAATATGCTTCGGTATTTGTGAATGCTGATAAAGCTGCAAGAACGAAAATGGCAGGGAATAAAAATATGAAACTGGGAGCTTTGGGAGCAGGTTCCGACTGGTCGGGCTTTTTACAATTTTTAGGCATCGCTTCCTTAAACCTCGGTTTTGGCGGGGAAGGTTCTGGCGGCGAATATCATTCTATCTACGACTCGTATGATCATTTTATAAAATTCAAAGACCCCGGGTACAAATATGGTATCACCTTATCCAAAACAGCAGGACGGGTAATGATGAGAATGGCTAACGCTGATGTATTGCCGATCGACATGAATAGTTTTTACAAGACCGTTAATGAATACGTGGCAGAACTAAAGACCTTACTCGAAACGACGAGGACAGAGACGGAGCAGGAAAACAAAATGATCCAGGATAAACTTTTTGACCTGGCACAGGATCCGACCAAAGGGTTTCAATCACCCAAAGCAAAAGAGGCAGTTCCTTTTTTAAATTTCAGTGGTTTGGAGAACGCAATGATGCAGCTGAAGAACAGCAGCGAGGAATTCCAGAAATTATATGCCTCAGCTACCCAGTTGGCGCCTGATAAGCAAAAAGAACTGAACGAGATCCTGTTCAAAGTAGAAAGAAGCCTGATCAATGAAAAAGGCTTACCCCGGCGTTCCTGGTATAAGCACCAGGTCTATGCTCCCGGCTATTATACGGGATACGGGGTAAAAACATTACCGGGTATCCGTGAAGCGATCGAACAACGTAACTGGAAAGAAGCGCAGGAAAATATAGAGATCGTTTCAAAAACAATGGAAACCTATACTGTGCAGGTGCAACAGGCCATCAACCTGCTGACCAAAAAAGCCTTTTAGGCTTTCTTCAGCGAGTAGTTATAGTTTTGTAGGATGCAATTACCCGAACCATTATTAAGATCACTGGAAGCTGTAACTGGTTTCGATAAAGAAGCTTTTGAAAAAATCCATGAGTCGGGTGAACAGGTTACTTCTATCCGTCTCAACCCTTCGAAGAACTATAAACCACAAACTATCAACCAACCACTTTCAGCGATACCCTGGACTGGAAATGGTTATTACCTGCCGACAAGGCCCTCCTTCACCTTCGACCCCTTATTTCACGCCGGATGCTATTATGTACAGGAGGCCAGCAGTATGTTCCTGGAGCAGGCATTAAAGCAAACCCTTGATCTTTCCAAAAACTTAAAACTGCTGGATCTCTGCGGGGCACCGGGAGGAAAATCCACGCATATTCATTCATTGATCACGCCCGGCAGCCTGCTGGTTAGTAATGAAGTGATACGCTCAAGGGCGAATATCTTAAAAGAAAATATCATCAAATGGGGAACAGAAAACGTTGTGGTCACTAACAATGATCCCCGGGATTTTTCCAGGCTGGAAAATTATTTCGATGCCATTATTGTGGACGCACCCTGCAGCGGTAGTGGCCTATTCCGGCGTGACCCGGATACGATTGCAGAATGGAGTGAACAAAATGTACAGCTATGCAGTCATCGCCAGCAAAGGATCCTGGCAGATACATGGACGGCTTTAAAAATGAATGGTATACTCGTATATTCTACCTGTTCTTATTCAGCTGAAGAGGATGAAGAGATAATGGATTGGATGAGCCGTGAACTTCCGTTAAACAACCTGCCCTTAACGATAAGTAAGGACTGGGGTATTGTTGAAACTTCATCTGCGGCAGGTAATATTGGTTACCGGTTCTGGCCGGATAAAGCCAGGGGCGAAGGTTTTTTCCTTGCCTGTTTTCAAAAAAAAGAAGGAAAGGATAACTCAACGACGTTGAGCAAAAAAAGACCTGCGCAGGTGCATAAAAATGAACTGGCGTTGGTAAACAAATGGATAAAGAGTGAAGACCGGACCTTTATCAAACATTTGAATACGGTCTATGCCTGGCCGGGCTCACTGGAGAAGGAAATGAGTTTTTTACTCGAACAACTCCGGGTTATTTATTCAGGTGTTCTAACCGGGGAACTGGTCCGGGATAAATTGATCCCTTCCCATGCACTGGCGATGAGTACTCTCGCAAGCGATACGATTTTCAAAACTGAATTAGACCTGGAGCAATCTATTCGTTACCTCCAGCGTAAAGACATTGGCATTGTACCGGCAAGTACAGGATGGCAACTTGTGAGCTATGAGGGTCATCCTTTGGGGTGGATCAATGTACTGGCCAACCGTATCAATAATTATTATCCCAAAGAAATGAGGATATTAAAGGAGAACTAAACAGGCGGAAAAAGTAAAAAATCCACATCTTTGTAATCAAATCTTTTGTATGAAAAAAATCGCCCTTTATTTTTTCCTGTTCCTGGTTATGGCCCAATTGTCGGTGGCTCAAAAAGGGGACCTGGTGGTAAAGAGCAACGACAAGGGTTTGTACCTCGATCATAAAGTAGCTCCCAAGGAAAGTTTTTTTGCAATCGGGCGTTTGTATAATGTCAGTCCAAAATATCTTGCTTCTTATAATAAACTGGAACTCAGTAAAGGTCTCCAGGTCGATCAGAAACTTCGCATCCCTCTTACGGACACTAATTTCACCCAGCAGGGCAATCATGGGACACCGGTTTACTATAAAGTAGGAGAAAAAGAGGGGTTGATGACTGTCAGCAATAAAAACAATAATGTTTTACTGTCCAGCCTCCGTTCATGGAACAATCTCCAGGCAGACGAATTAAAAAAAGATGCAAAGATCATTATCGGGTTCCTGCAGAGTAGCGGGATGCCGGCTATTACTATCAAAACCAAATCCAAAGGAGAAGAACCTGTAGTAAAAACAGAAGATAAGCCCTTAGTGACCGAACCGGTTTTGACAAAAGAAGAAAAAAAGGACGAAGAAAAAGAGGGTGAAGCAGAGAAAAAAGCGGAAAAAAAACAAGAAAAGAAAAAACCGGAACCCGTGGCGGAAGTAAAAACCAATACAACACCGGTTCCTTCAGGCCAGGGATATTTTAAAACATATTTTGACCTTCAGGCAAGGACCACTCCTGTTACCAAAGAGGAGACGGTAACAGCAGGAATTTTTAAAACGACCAGTGGCTGGGAGGATGCGAAATATTATCTCCTGATGGATAAAGTGTCACCGGGAACTATTGTCAGGATCATCAATCCTACCAATAACAAAGCGGTGTATGCAAAAGTGCTGGGTGAAATGAGTGGCATCCGTCAAAATGAAGGGCTGAATATACGTATCAGTAATGCGGCAGCCTCGGCATTGGTAATTTCCGAGCAGGATAAATTCATTGTAAAGCTGAATTATTGATTCGCCCGGGATGGCAATCGGTTACTGGCCGGCAAAACGATAACCCCGTAGAAACTCTTCTATTCCCATTTTTTTCTTTCCTTCCAGTTGTATTTCCAGTAAATGAAGGTACCCATTGGAGCAGGCAAATTTCAGGAATGTCTTTCCGTCTGACTCGTACTCGCCTTCTGTAACCGCGGGTGTTGTCATTTCCTTTTTCGCTTTATAGATCTTCATCATTTTTTCATTCAACACAATAAAAGCAGCCGGGTAGGGGCTAAGTCCACGGACCAGGTTGAAAATATTTTCCACCGGCTGGCTCCAGTTGATCCTGCACGTATCGGTGTGGATCTTGGGAGCGTGTTTGAGCGGTGAGTGATTAGTGGTGAGTGCTGAGTCCTGCGGGTTTTCGTTTAATGTATTATCAGCAAGACCTTTTACTGTTTTTACAAGGAGGCCGGCGCCGATTTCTTTCATTTTATCATGTACTTCGCCAGCCGTATCAGTTTCGTCAATCGGAAAGCTTTCCTGTAATAAAATATCCCCTGTATCAATCTCGTGTTTTAGTTTGAATGTGGTCACACCAGTTTCTTTCTCTCCATTGATAACGGCCCAATTGATCGGCGCGGCGCCCCGGTACTGGGGAAGCAGGGAGCCATGCAGGTTGACAGTGCCCATCGGCGGCATATTCCAAACCACTTCAGGCAACATCCGGAAGGCCACTACAATCTGCAGATCGGCGTTAACTCTTTTTAGTTCTTCGAGAAATTCCGGGTCCTTCAGTTTTGCAGGCTGCAGGACTTTAAGGTTCTGTTCAACGGCATAATTCTTCACTGCACTTTGCTGTAATTGCATACCCCTGCCGGCAGCTTTATCAGGCGCCGTTATAACAGCAATGATATTGCACCCGGCTTTTACAAGCGCATCAAGCGAAGCCACCGCGAATTCGGGTGTGCCCATAAATACGATCTTCAGCTCTTTGTATTTTTCCTGTTGCATCGGGCCAATTAAAAACCCCCTTTACAGAGCGGGGGTTTATTGCTGTAAAGATAAATGAAAATCAGCGGCCCTTTTTTGATTATCTAGCGGGTATATTTTTTGTTGTTCAATAACAGCCCGTCTGCCATCTCGTAAGTAATATTGTAACCCATGAACCCTGACCAGTAAGGTGTCGGTAGTTTATACTTATTGGAGGCAATGGCCATATTGTTGGTGTATTCTCCCAGTGTTCCCTGTAAAGCATACATAGCCTGGACTCTTTCTTTAGTCCCGTCCTGGCTAAAGACCCTTTTAACAGGCTCGCCTCCATCAAAATGACCTCCTATAATGGAACTTGATGTAAGAAAAGTCGCATCCAGTTTGGTGAGGAATTTTTTCATGATCATATCACTTTGAATGGAATAGGCTTTTAATTCGCCCCAGGGTGCTTCAGGAACAGCATCCATCAATCTTTTTACCCAATCCAGCGAGGCCCGCTCTGCAGCTTCCACGGCTTCTTTGTTAAACGCTCTTGTCGAACAATCTTTGTTCAATTCATCATGTGGCATATGCCCGTTAAACGGTTTTTGATAGATACCGGTGAATAATTTCAGTTTTTGTCTTTCTTCAGGCGTTACGTCAAACCAAATGGGAATAGGATTTGTTCCTAACTGCATATGAAGGTTCACCCAGTTGGAATGGGAATAAAAATCCTGGATTGCGTGAAGGCTGGCACCGATGATATTATAAAAGATAATTAACCGGAAACCGGGTTCCGTCAGCCCACCTGCAGAATATTTCTTCAATAGCCTGGTCGTATTATTCAGGAGAAGGTCCCAGTTTTTTTCAATATCTGTTTCTGTAAAGACCGCATCAAAATGGAGAAAGTCATAGGAGTGATCGCTCCGGAACCGGATGGCCTGTATACCCAGCTTGCTTAATTCTTCATTGGGCATATTGAGTACCGCCAGGAAATCGGTAAGGTAATTGGAGACCTGTGTAGCCAGCCGCGCATCAGCAGAAAAACCATTTGCCACCATTGCCTTGCGGGTACATTCTGCATGCCACCAGGTGTCAAAAGCGAAACTTTGAAAAGAAAGGAACTGGGAAAACACACACAGGACAAGCGTTTTGATTATCCCGCTTTCAGATTTTGGAAGCATAGTGTACTATTTACGTTGAGTAAATGATATTAAATAAAACACCAGGCCGGATTGCGGTATTAAGTTAACTTATTTTACCACTTACTCAAAATCATCGTACAACAGGTACTTCTTCCGTATCTTTTTGAATTCCGTGAGGGCAGGTTCCCAACTGGTTCTTATTTCGGACTCGCTTTTCGCGTCCCTGACCTGCTGCCAGAGATCATTATTTCCGGCCAGTTTATCAAAGAAAGAATCCTCCATTTTGCCGGATTTGGGAAGCAGGAAAAATTTATCTTTTTCCGGGAAGAGACGATAGGCTTCCATCAGCCATTTCAGCTGGACTTTATTACCAGTTTTTTTTGCAACTTCTTCGGGGCTACCCGAAAGGTCCCAGCCATAACAAAGCTGGCCGTATAATTTAGAGCTCTTTGCACCTTCATTAGGGTTGGGGGTGAAGGAATAGAGGTTAGCCGGTAAGGAAGGATGACCAAATACCTGGAAAGGCTTATTTGTTCCCCTTCCTTCGCTTAATACTGTTCCTTCAAAAAAACAGGTGGAGGGGTATAAGTATATCGATTGGATATTGGGAAGATTGGGAGAAGGTTTTACGGGTAATATATAGTTGGTCTTGTGGTTGTAGCCCTTGCATTTGATGACCTGGAAATGGAAAGGAGTATCTATGGAATTTTCTGCGGTTTTGTAATAAGCATATTTTGCATTGGCTTTTTCGCTGAGCCATTTTTCGCCCGCGATCATAAAAGCATATTCGGCAACCGTCATGCCGTATACAATGGGAACCGGCTGTCGCCCGACAAAAGAACGGTATTTAAGGTCCAGTACGGGCCCGTCCACATAATGCCCGTTCGGGTTGGGGCGGTCCAGTATCATTAACGGTTTTCCCAGTTCCATCGCCGCTTCCATGAATTCTTCCAGCGAAGAGATGAATGTATAGAAACGGACGCCCACATCCTGGATATCAAAAATGAGCACATCCACATCTTTTACATCTTCGGCAGAAGGCCTTCTTTTACTGCCATATAAAGAGACCACGGGAATACCTGTTTTCTCATCAATATAATTCCCGACTTTTTCACCTGCATCCGCAGTTCCGCGGAAGCCATGTTCAGGACCAAAGATGACCTTGATAGTAATTCCAAGACTCCGGAGCGTATCGACAAGGTGTGTGGTACCCACCATGGATGTCTGGTTGGCAAAAATACCTACGGTTCTTCCTTTGATAAGCGGGAGGTATACATTGATACGGTCGGCCCCGGCCATTATTTCCTGCGCTTTTAATTCCCGTAACGATAAGAGGAGAAGAACAGGCAAGAGTATTTTAAATCCTTTCATAGCAATCATTTAAAGCAGAGTAAAATACTGAAAATATATAATCAAGTAGGTGTAATTATTTAAACGGTTGCATGCCTGATTTTTGGTTACCTTGCAAGCCGGTTTTTATATATTTTAAATCAAAAAAGAACTATAATGGCGCAGGTAAAAAGTGGTGATAAAGTAAAAGTACATTATCATGGTAAACTGACATCCGGGGAAACATTTGATTCCTCTACCGGCCGCGAACCTCTCGAATTTGAAGTGGGTAGCGGGATGGTCATCAAGGGTTTTGACGATGGCGTTACCGGGATGAGTGTCGGGGAAAAGAAAACAGTCAATATACCTTATGATGAAGCGTATGGCCCCCGGAATCCCGAAATGGTGATCGAAATGCCAAAGGACCGGTTCCCAAAAGATATGGAAGTCGAAGTTGGAATGCCGTTGATGATGAGCGACGAGCAGGGACAGCAATTCCAGGTGTCGATCGTAGAGATAAAAGAGGATACCATTATGCTGGATGCCAATCACCCCCTTGCAGGACAGGACCTTGTATTTGACCTGGAACTGGTGGAGATCGTGGGCGGAAAGCCATTGATCATAATGCCGGACTAGTTTATTTAAAGTCTATTGTTTATAGTTTCTGGTTTGTAGTTTCATTAACTGCAAACCATTTTCTTTTCAGTATATTACATCCCCCAAAAAGAAAAAACATGTTCAGTGATTACAAGTTCACCGCGGCAGAACGATTCCAGCGCTATGTACAGGTTGACACGCAAAGTGACCCGCAGTCCAATTCTTTTCCCACTACAGAAAAACAAAAAGATTTAAGCAGGATACTGGCAGACGAACTGGAAAAAATGGGAGTTGCCGATGCGCAGATGGACGAATTCGGGTATGTATACGGCACGATACCTTCTACGACTGACAAAAAAACGCCTGTTATTTGTTTCTGCGCTCATGTAGATACGGCACCGGATTGCAGTGGTACAAATGTAAAACCCATCCTGCATAAAAATTACCAGGGACAGGATATTATATTGCCTGATGATAAGACGCAAGTATTACGTCTCAGTGAGTATCCTTACCTCCAGACACAGATCGGAAATGATATCATCACCGCTTCAGGGAATACCCTGCTGGGTTCGGATGATAAGGCCGGTGTGGCCGAAATCATGGATTTCGCCAATTTCCTGCTGCAGCGAAAAGATATCAGGCATGGCGAGATCAAACTGCTTTTTACACCGGATGAAGAAGTGGGGAAAGGAACAGCAAAAGTTGATCTCAAAAAACTGGGAGCCGATTTTGGATATACCCTGGATGGCGGGGAAGCAGGTTCACTGGAAGATGAGACCTTTAGCGCTGACGGCGTACAGGTGATCATCCATGGTGTGATCGCCCACCCGGGCTATGCAAAAGATAAAATGATCAATGCGATGAAGATCGCCGGTGAGATACTGGCTGCCTTACCCAAGGATCGTCTTTCTCCTGAATCAACAGATGGAAAAAGAGGGTTCATTCATCCTGTGCGGCTGGAAGGTATTGCTGAAAAATGCAGCATCGATTTTATCATCCGTGATTTTGATACAGAAGGGTTGACAAAAAAAGAAGATTATTTAAGGACCCAGATCGAAGAACGGATGCGCACTTACCCGAAAGCAAGCTTTGAGTTTCATGTTACAGAGCAATACCGCAATATGAAAGAAGTACTGGATGTAAACACGCACGTAGTGGATTATGCCAGGGAAGCGATCGCCAGGGCCGGCCTGCAGCTCAAAATGGAAAGTATACGTGGCGGAACTGACGGCAGCCGCCTGTCTTTTATGGGTCTGCCTTGTCCCAATTTATTCGCCGGTGAACAGGCCATTCATTCGAAACTGGAATTCATCAGCGTCCAGGACATGAACAAAGCCGTGGAGACAATGGTGCACCTTGCTATGATCTGCGAAGAAAAAAGTTAATCGTACATTGTGTTATAAATCTTTAAAATATGAACCTTGCTAACTGGCTGACCGATTATTGGTGGGTGATCGTTGCGGCTATCATCTTTTTTGGTTCCCTGTTCACCATCAACCAGGGATATATCGGTGTCATTACCATGTTCGGGAAATACCGCAGGGTGGCGCGCCCGGGTCTGAACATGAAGATCCCCATCCTCGAATCGGTGGCGAAGAGGGTTTCCATCCAGAACCGCTCGGTCGAGCTCGAATTCCAGGCTGTCACTGCCGACCAGGCCAATGTATATTTTAAAAGCATGTTGCTGTATTCGGTGCAGAATGCCGATGAAGAAACCATCAAGAAGGTCGCTTTCAAATTCTTCGCGGATAAAGATCTTATGCAGGCGTTGATCCGGACGATCGAAGGGAATATCCGTTCTTTTGTAGCGACCAAAAAACAGGCAGAGATCCTCGGGCTTCGTAAGGAGATCGTGGAATATGTAAAAGCAGAGATCGATCATACCCTCGAAACTTGGGGTTATCACTTACAGGACCTGCAGATCAATGATATTACTTTCGATAAGGTCATCCTGGATTCAATGAGTAAGGTAGTTGCCTCTAACAACCTGAAAGCAGCAGCAGAGAATGAAGGACAGGCCTTACTGATCACGAAAACCAAATCTGCGGAAGCGGAGGGTAATGCCATTAAGATATCAGCTGAAGCCGAAAAAGAAGCGGCCAGGCTCCGTGGACAGGGAGTGGCACTCTTCCGCCAGGAAGTGGCCAAGGGTATGACAGAAGCAGCGGAACAAATGAAACAGGCCAACCTGGACACCAATGTGATTCTTTTCAGCATGTGGACCGAAGCGATCAAGAATTTTGCGGAATACGGCAAAGGCAATGTTATTTTTCTTGATGGCAGCCCGGATGGAATGGAGATGACCATGAAGCAGATACAGGCGCTGATGGTGAAGCAGGCCGGGGTGAAAAGTCAATAAAAACCTTGCTGGTACAGCATTGTACAGCCCGTTGAATTGTTAAAGATTTCATGTCTTTGCCTTTTCACCGGGTTTTTTGCTGCATAAGGGCCTGTTAAAGAACTCCAAAACTTAAAACCACCATACAACGTGGCATTATTTTTCTCGTTCAATGATTCGTTATCCGAAATGTTGATAACGCCAAAATACAAATCAACCCTCAATACTTACTTTTACACCTAAAGAAGAAAATCTATGATCGACCTTTTACAGATTGCGGACACCGTAACACAGGTAACAAAATACGCCGCCGGCGACAGCAATCACGATGGAACCTTAAGTTTTTTTGAATTACTGAAAATGGGGGGATGGATCATGATCCCGCTCGCCATTATGCTCATACTCGCTGTCTATGTTTTTGCAGAACGTACCATTGCCATCCGCAATGCCGCCAAGATCGACGACAATTTCATGAATATCATCCGGGATAATATCGTCAGCGGGAATATTACCGCCGCAAGAAATTTTGCCAAAAACAACAATAACCCCGTAGCCCGGATCATTGATAAAGGTATCCAGCGCATCGGTAAACCGATTGATAGCATAGAAAAAAGTATGGATAATGTCGGAACCCTGGAAATGTACAAACTCGAGAAGAATCTCGGTGTACTCTCCGTGGTTTCCAAAGCAGCGCCAATCTTTGGTTTCGTCGGTACACTGGTAGGATTGATGCAATTGTTCTCCAAGATCACCTCAACAAATGAATTTGAAGTCGGAACGATAGCCGGGGGTATTTATACAAAGCTTATTACTTCCATTACGGGTCTTGTAATAGGATTGGGTGCATACCTTGCCTACAGCTACCTGAACACACAGATCGACAAGACTTCCAATAAAATGGAAGCTGCCTCCTCTGATTTCCTGGATATATTACAGGAGCCCACCCGCTAAACCGACTACCAAATGAAATTCAGAAAAAAACATAAAGGAGAATCCGGTGAGGTCTTCACAGACTCGCTGAATGATATCCTGTTTATCCTGCTGATGTTCTTCCTGATCGTGGCGACCCTGGCCAACCCTAACGTGGTAAGGGTAGGTCTCCCGAAAGGTACCAAGGACACGAAGGCCAAGCAGAATATCATGGTATCGATCGATAAGGACCAGCAATATTATATTGGGACCACCAAAATTGAATCCGGGATGTTCGACTCCTTGCTGAGAAAGGAAATCCGGAAATACAAAGCATTCGTGGATACACCCACCGTGGTGATTAATGCCGATACGGCTGCCTTCTATGGTGAAGTATTCCGCATCATGCGGGTGGCGAAAAAAGACACGGCCAAAGTTGTTGCCAGGATCGATTAACCCTTCTTTTAAAATCATTTCAACAGACCGGATCTTAACATCCGGTCTTTTTGTTTGCGGAAAGTCAATTACCAGGATCGGATCATACGGTTCTTTTGCTGCATATCTTTTTTTAGTTCTGTAGTGTAGTTGGCCTGTTGAAATATACCTGCTGTATCTTTTCCCTGATCCTCCTGTATCTCTGTGAAAATGCTGCCGTTTTCTTTCAGGTGTGTTTTGCCAAACTCCGCGATCGCTTTATAAAATACCAGGGGATCATTATCGGGAACAAAAAGGGCAGTGGCCGGTTCAAAGTCCAGTACATGGGGCTGCATAGTTGTCTTATCTTTTTCGGGAATATAAGGGGGGTTGCTTACAATAATGTCGAATAAAGGCAGGGTACCCCAGGCATGGTTATCAAGGAAATCGAGCTGGCGAAAATGGACTTCTGTCCCCAGCGATGCGGCATTCTTTTTTGCTATTTCAAGGGCGGCATCGCTTATATCGCAGCTCCAGACTTCGGCTTTTCTTATTCTTCTCTTTAAGGCAATGGGAATGCAGCCGCTGCCGGTGCCGATATCAAGTATTGTTAATTCATCTACCGGGAACCTGCAGTTGGTGATAATCCACTCCACCAGTTCTTCTGTTTCTGGTCTCGGGATCAATACGTTTTTGTCAACATATAATTTCAACCCGCAGAACCAGGATTCATTCAGCACATATTGTACGGGTTCGTTGTTGAGCAATCTCTCTGCGATCTGCTGCAATTGTTGTTCTTCTTTTGTCGTGATTGCGGCGTTCTTATAAATCATACGCTCTGCCTTTTTCGAACCGGTCAGGTGTTCCATTACCCAGTCGGTAATAGTACTGGCTTCGCCCTCCTCGTAGATCGTCCGCACTTTGTTCAATATATAATAAGTGGCTTCCTGGGTCGTCATTAAGCAAACTTACAGGAATAGTCGGGAGTCCGGAGTCAGGAGCCGGTCGCTTATGAATGAATTATCTTTGCATTTCCCCTGCACGATTTACTATGGATAATTTATCATTGACCATTCACCAGGAATATATCAACCGTTGTCTCGAACTGGCCCAACTCGGTTCCGGTTATGTGGCGCCAAACCCGATGGTGGGTGCAGTTTTAGTGTATGAAGACAGGATAATCGGGGAGGGCTGGCATCATCGATATGGCCAGGCCCATGCAGAAGTAAATTGTCTTGCTGCTGTTAAAGAAGAGGACAAAGCATTTATCGCCCGGTCGGTACTCTATGTTTCACTTGAACCCTGTGCACATTTTGGAAAAACACCGCCTTGTTCAGACCTGATCATCCAGAACAAGATCCCTAAAGTAGTGATCGGTTGTAAGGATCCTTTTAACGAAGTGAATGGTAAGGGTATTCAAAAATTGGAATCAGCCGGCGTGGAAGTGGAACTGGCTGACCCTTTGCTCGCGTATGAATGTAAAAACCTGAATAAACGGTTCTTTACTTTTAATACACTGCACCGTCCTTATATAATATTGAAATGGGCACAGACGGGGGATGGATTTATTGCCCCCCTGCCCCCGGAAGGGGAAGCCCCCCCACCCCCCGGAAGAGAAGCCTCCCCAAGCCCCTCCGAAGGAGGGGTTTTAGATTCTTCAAAGAATTATGATTTATTACCGGTATCGGAGTCTGAAATCCCCCCTTCGGAGGGTGGGGGGGCTTCTCCTTCGGAGGGACCTGGCGAGGCCCGACTACTCATCAGTAATGAATATTCCAATCGCCTGGTCCATAAATGGAGGAGCGAAGAAGCTGCAATATTGGTAGGTACAAATACTGCTCAACTGGATGATCCGGAACTGACCAACCGTTTATGGGAAGGACCTTCGCCCGTTCGACTGGTGATCGACAGGCATCTCCGCTTACCCGGGACTTTAAAGCTTTTTAACAGCCAGCAACCCACCATTATTTTCAATGAGTCATTGCATGATATTCCTGCTGGCATCACTGTCAGTGAACTAAAAGAAAAGGGTGGAACCTGGCATTACCAAATTAAACCGCAGGTGAACCCGCTTGGAGAAATAATAAAAGCGTTATACCAGTTGAGAATTCAAAGTGTGCTGGTAGAAGGAGGAGCAAAACTTTTACAATCATTTATTGATGATGGACTTTGGGATGAAGCGAGGGTCATTACTAATGAAGAATTAATAATTAAGAATGGCCTTGGTTCGCCGGTTCTTGAAAATGCTGTTCTCACCACATCGTATGAATTGCACCCGGATAAGATTGAAACTTACTTCCCGGTTACTTAAAGCCGCTCATAAGCAAGGAAACACTAAATATCACTGGTAATAGAATATTAAGGGGCAGGTCTGACAACTTAATATTTAAGCTATGATGTATTTGTTTATTTAAACCGCTCACTCACCACCAACTCTTTACTTCCCGGCGTATACGTATAAAACCCTTCCCCGCTTTTTACACCGAGTTTACCTGCCGCTACCATATTGGCGAGCAGGGGACAGGGCGCATATTTGGAAGTGCGGTAACCATCCTGTAATACTTTTAAGATAGAATAGCAAACATCAAGACCGATAAAATCGGCTAGTTGTAATGGACCCATAGGATGGGCCATCCCGAGTTTCATGACCGTATCTATTTCTTCTACCCCGGCCACGCCTTCAAACAAACTGTAAATGGCTTCATTAATCATCGGCATTAAAATGCGGTTGGCAATAAAACCGGGATAATCATTTACAACACAGGGAATTTTTCCCAGTTGTTTACTGAGTTCAACGATCGTTTCCGTGACTTCTTTTTTGGTGGCATAGCCATTGATGATCTCTACTAGTTTCATGACAGGTACAGGATTCATAAAATGCATACCGATCACTTTGCCAGCACGACTGGTGGCTGCTGCTATCTTTGTAATTGAAATACTCGACGTATTGGTAGCGAGGATGGCTTCTTTGGGAGCATAGGAGTCGAGTTGTTCAAAAATCTGCAATTTCAACTCTACATTTTCAGTGGCTGCTTCCACTATCAACGCTGCGTTTTTCACGCCTTCGATAAGATTCGATTCAATACTGATATTGTCAAGCGTTGTTTTTTTCTGTTCTTCTGTCAGCGATCCTTTAGCGACCTGGCGGTCACAGTTCTTGCAGATATTGGCAATGGCTTTGTCCAGCTGCGCCAGTGAAACATCCACGATGGTAACTTTGAAGCCTGCCTGTGCGAAAACATGGGCAATGCCATTACCCATGGTGCCGGCGCCGATAACAGAAATACCCCCGGATATAGTCATAATAGTTGAAATTTTCCTTTGCCCCTAAAGGGGTGAATTCAAAAATTCACTTTTAGGAAGCGTTATTAAATGGTTACCCGCAAATGTAAGCAGATTGAAATTGCTGAGCAATGAACGATGAAGTGAAAGATGCTTCGGCTTCGCTCAGCAAAGGCTTGCAGGAGATGATAGTAGTAAAAGCGACGGCTAAATAATAAACATAACTGCTTTGAGAATATTGGTATGTAATAATGACTTTTCGATCTAAGTCTCCCCTTTAGGGGCTCAGGGGGTGTTCTTATTTTTAAAATCTCCCCGTTTCCAGGCCTCGATAAATTCCATCCAGGCAGCGGGGTTGAAGATATTCTGGGGAGGAGTCTGGCCCTGGTAAACAGCCCTGTTGGCGATCTTATTGAACTGCACTTTAGCGGCTTCGCCACCATCGCCGGGAATGGTACGCATCAGGATCCTTCGCTTGGTGGCACTGGTATTTTGTCTTGCCACTTCAATATTATCATCGGCTACTTTGGTATTTACAAAATCGCGGGCAAATTGTTCCGGTGTTGGTCGTGCCCGGATGATCGTGGCCGGAAGGTAAACGGTGTCGATCACCATCAGCTGCACTACGCTATATTGATTGCCTTCGAGGTTCCGGGGGATCGTGACCGTTTTTGGCTTATAGGTTACGTGAGTGAACTCAACCTGGTCGCCTTTTAATACTACGATGGAAAAAACACCCTGGGCATTGGAAACGGTACCCCGGTTCTGGCCTTTTACCATAATACTTACACCGGGTACACCGACAAGACTGTCTGCCGTCATTACAACACCATATAACTGTACGACTGAATCACGGGAGGTTTCAAACTGGGCTTTGGCAGTCCGGGGAAGTATAAAGAGCAGTAAGCCTGTATAGAGTAAAAATTTCTTCACTGCGCCAAAAATAAACACAAGTTGCTGATTTCGTAAAACAAATTGCCCCCCGTATTGGTTAACTTTGCTGCTAAGTAAGACTTTTAACAAATACTTGGAAAATGACGACGGAAAAAGTACTCGAAGCGCTGGGTAATGTGCAGGAACCTGACTTGGGTAAGGACCTCGTGACGCTGAACATGATCAAAGATATTGTGATTGATGGCGATCATGTTTCCTTTACATTGGTGCTGACAACTCCTGCCTGCCCGATGAAGGATATGATGCAGACGGCCTGTACCAATGCTATCAAATTACTGGTGAATAAAAATGCAGTGGTTAAAGTAAATTTTACTTCCAATACCACTACGAAAAGAACGGATGCCAAAACGATTCTTCCCAATGTCAAAAATATTATTGCCGTAGTAAGCGGAAAGGGTGGTGTGGGAAAATCCACCGTAGCGGCTAATCTTGCCCTGGCTTTATCACAGGGTGGTGCCAAAGTAGGATTGATGGATGCCGATATTTACGGACCGAGTGTGCCGATCATGTTTGGTGTGAGAGGAGAGCGGCCGATGATGATTGATGTAGGAGCAGAGAAACCTATGATCGCGCCACTGGAGCGTTACGGGATAAAATTGATCAGCATCGGGTTTTTGGTTGATGAAAAAAGTGCCGTGGTCTGGAGAGGACCCATGGCCAGCAGCGCCATCCGCCAATTTGTAACGGATGTATACTGGGATGAACTGGATTACCTGGTGGTAGATATGCCGCCGGGAACAGGAGATATTCATTTAACGTTAATGCAAACGGTACCTGTTACAGGCGCAGTAATTGTTACCACGCCCCAGGATGTGGCACTGGCGGATGCCAAGAAAGGGATCGCCATGTTTGGGCAGGCGCAGCTGAATGTACCCATTATCGGGTTAGTGGAAAATATGAGTTATTTCACACCGGCGGAATTACCCGAAAATAAATATTACATTTTTGGTAAAGACGGCGGGAAGCGCCTCGCGGATGAATATGATCTTCCTTTCCTGGGACAGATCCCGCTGGTACAAAGCATCCGCGAAGGCGGCGACCTGGGAGTGCCTATTATGATGAGTGACGATCTTATTACGAAAAAAGCATTTGAAGGATTCACCGCACATGTAGTAAGAAGTATCGCGATGAGGAATGCAAATATCAGCGGGGAGAAGATTGCGGAAACAGTTTAAGTTTATAGTTTATGATTTATGGTTTGTGGTTACTTTAATTTGAATAGTGTGTGTGATGGTGACAGTAACAAAATTGAAGATATTGGAATGTGGAAGTTGGCGAGACAACAAGTAAATGATTTCGATGAATTAATGGCTGCTACCTTCAAAGGACAACGGTATAAAAAAGACTAACTGCTCTGTCAGAAACCACAAACCACAAACCACAAACTATAAACCAAAAACAGCCCATGTACGATCTCCCTCATCACAAAGAAAAGAACCGGGACGAGATCATCCGGTTCATGCAGGATCATCCCTTTGTTTTCCTCACCGGGTCGGATGCTTCTAATAAGCCGGTGGCTACCCAGGTCCCGGTATTCATCGATGAGAAGGAAGGCAAATATTTCCTGACAGGTCATATCATGCGAAACACAGACCATCATAAAGCATTTGAGCAAAATGAAAATGTACTGGCCATGTTTACCGGCCCGCATACCTATGTAAGCGCTACCTGGTATACAAAGCCCGTAGGAAGCACCTGGAATTATATGAGCGTGCATGCGCATGGTGCTATTCGCTTTGGAGATGCCGATGAATTGAAAGCTGTTCTTCAACGTCTTACTCTTCATTATGAAAACAATAATCCTGAATCGACAACCGTGTTTGATAATTTACCTGCTGAATACACGGAAAGAATGATGAAAGCGATCGTGCCCTTTGAAATAGCGATCAATGACCTGCAGCATGTTTTTAAACTCAGCCAGGACCGGGACGAGAAAAGCTATGATAATATTATCCGGGAACTGAAGCAAAAAGACAACGATGCAAAAACGATTGCTGAAATAATGGAGAAAAGAAAATCAAAAGTGTTTCCTTCATGAAAAACTTATCCTTTTTACTTACTGTACTATTTGCTATGGCCTGTTCAAATCAAAAGAGTGCACAAAAGCCACCTTCAGGGGGTTTGGGGGCTACTGAGTTTGACAAACAGGGTCACCGTGGTTGCCGCGGGCTGATGCCTGAGAATACTATCCCGGCCATGCTGAAAGCCATTGATCTCGGGGTGACCACGCTGGAAATGGATGTAGTGATTACCAAGGATAAGAAAGTAATACTCTCGCACGAACAATGGTTTGGCCAGGAGATCACTACCAAACCAGATGGAACTTATATGGGAGCCAGGGAAGAACGGAAATACAATATTTACTGGATGACCTATGAGCAGACAAAAGATTTTGATGTGGGAATGAAACCCCATCCCCGTTTCCCGCAGCAGCAAAAAATGAAAGTTACCAAACCACTGCTCAGTGATGTGATCGACAGCGTGAATAAAGACATGATGACGAGGAGAAGACCTTTCCCGTATTATAATATTGAAACCAAGACCAATCCTGAATTTGACGGGGTATTCCAGCCGAAACCAGCCGAATTTGTGGAGTTACTGATGGGAGTCATAAAAGAAAAAGGAATTGAAGACAGGGTCATCATCCAGTCTTTTGATTTCAGGACCCTGCAATACCTGCATGAAAAATACCCGGCCATCAGGACAGCCATGCTGATCGAAGATTTTGATAAAAGGAGCCTGGAGGAACAGCTAAAAGCACTGGGATTTACACCAACGATATACAGTCCTGCCTTTAGCCTGGTCAATGAAAAATTATTGAGCAAATGTCATATGCAGGACATGAAAGTGATACCCTGGACGGTGAATGATAAAGCAAAGATTGATGAGCTGAAAAAAATGGGCGTAGACGGAATCATCACCGATTATCCCAATCTATTCAATGAATAAAGGAATTTAACGGCTGGTCAAAACTCCGGTAAATTTTTTTCATCCAGTCCAAGCCATTTCAAAGCATTTTTAGTAAAAAGTTTCCGGGTTGTTTTCTTACCGAGATCCATTTTCTCGATCAGCCTGCCGGGTTTATGTTCACCCAGGGGAAAGGGATAATCACTGCCCAGGCAGATACTGTCTTCTCCCATTACATCAAGGATATATTGAAACGCTTTTTTATCATGCACCAGGCTGTCGATCCAGAATTTTCCAATATAGTCACGGGGATTGATGGGATTGTCGACTGCAACAAGATCAGGACGCACTTTGAAACCATGTTCTATACGGCCAAGCGTCAGCGGGAAAGATCCGCCGCCATGCGCAAAAGCGACCCTGAGTTTCGGGAATTGTTCGAATATCCCGCCAAATATCATGGAACAGATAGCGCGGCTGGTTTCGCCGGGCATACCTACCAGCCAGGGCAGCCAGTATTTTTCCATCTGGGTTTCCCCCATCATCTCCCAGGGGTGGACAAATAAAGAACAGCCCAGTTCTTCTGCAGCTTCATAAAAAGGAAAGAATTCTTTTTCGGAAAGATTTTTTCCATTGATATTCGTTCCGATCTCGAGCCCGGGCATCTTGAGTTCTTTTACACAACGCTCCATTTCTTTGATCGCAAGGTTTACATCCTGGAGAGGAACTGTCCCGAGCCCTATAAAATGGTTGGGTTCTTTACTGACCGTTTCCGCGATATGATCATTGAAAAATCTTGATGTCTGGTAACCATCCAGCGGCTTTGCCCAGTAATTGAATAAGACAGGGATGGTGGAAATCACCTGGATGGAAACATCTGTTTCTTCCATTTGTTTGAGGCGGGTATCCTGCTTGTAGGCATTTTCTTCTACAACACGGAATACTTTATCGCCTTTCATCATACAAGCCTGACAGTTCCGCTCTTCCAGGTGAATGAATTCGCCATAGCCGAACTTTTCGGTCCAGTTAGGCATCTTTTCCGGCATGATATGGGTGTGAATATCGATTCTCATGATTTCTCGCGGCGGTCGCAACGGAGCGGCGAACGCAGTTAGGGTTGATAAATTACGCCGCGTCGCTGCTCCTTAGCGTACGCTGCGTGAAACTAATTTTTTCTTACAGGGGGCTCCATGACGGCCCCGCATTTTTCACAGGTGCGGTGCATGCTGTCTTCCCAGAACCTGTTCATCACCGGTGGTAATTGTTTAACGATATCGTCTACATGAAGGGTCTCTTCATATAATTTATTCCCGCAGTTCTCGCAAAACCACATAAAACCATCGTCTTCTGTTTCTCTTTTCTTTTCGATCACGAGGCCAACGGTACCCGGTCCTCTTTGTGGTGAGTGCGGGGTTTTGGGTGGCAACAGGAACATTTCTCCTTCTTTAATTGGAATATCTTTGAATTCACCGTTGTCGATGATCTTTACAACGATGTCTCCCTCCACCTGGAAATAGAGTTCTTCCGTTTCGTTGAAATGATAATCCTTGCGTGCATTCGGCCCGCCCACGACCATCACGATAAAGTTCTCGGCATCTTTATAGACACACTGGTTACCGACCGGTGGTTTCAGCAGGTTACGGTTCTCGTCTATCCACTTTTTGAGGTTGAAAGGAGCAATAACAGCCATCGCTTAAAAGTTTAAAGGTTAAAAGGTTAAGGTTAAAAAGCCTTGCACTTTCAGTGGGAAAAATTACAACTTTTTACCGTAGGTTTGACTACATGAATCTCTCCCTTGAAGGAAAATATGCCGTGATCTGTGGAAGCACCCAGGGCATTGGGTTGGCGATCGCCGAAGAACTGGCTTTGCTGGGGGCTAATTGTACACTGATCGCAAGGAACGAGGAAGCACTGATAGCGGCGATTCAGTTACTGGATATTGCTTTGCGGCAGCAGCATAGTTATTTAGTAGCTGATTTCAGCAAACCAGAGGAAGTAAGAGCGATTATTGAAAAACACGTGAATCTCCACCCTGTTCATATCCTGGTGAATAATACCGGTGGTCCTCCCGGGGGTCCTGTTATTGAGGCAAGCGAACAGGCTTTCCTGGATACTTTTAACCAGCATCTTATTTGTAATCATATTTTGACGAAAGCCGTAGTTCCTTCCATGAAAAAAGAAGGGTATGGACGTGTTATCAATATTATTTCTACTTCGGTAAAGATCCCGCTGAAGAATTTAGGTGTGTCAAATACGATACGGGGCGCAGTAGCCAGCTGGGCGAAAAGCATGGCCAATGAACTGGGCCAGTATAATATCACCGTAAATAATGTATTGCCGGGATTTACTTCCACGCAACGACTTTCAACGATCATAGACAATACAGCCAAAAAAGGAAATGTGCTGGTGGATATCGTGGAAAAAAATATGAAAGAGGAAGTCCCGATGAAGCGTTTTGCGGATGCATCAGAAGTCGCCGCCGTAGCAGCTTTCCTGGCAACACCGGCAGCTTCTTACGTGAACGGAACGAGTATACCGGTGGATGGCGGAAGAACGGGAAGTATTTAATACAGAACGCAGACCATTATGATGTATATGATTGGTTATGGTAGCTGCGTTGCTCATAAAGACCTTAATAATCAGCGTTTCATTTAATGAAGTTGGACATTCCATATCATTTAGAGAATTATATTGGCGGCAACCTGATCGGCCCGCTGAGCGGGAATTTTATTGATAATGTCAACCCTGCCACCGGAGAAGTAGTTGGTAAGATTCCCGACTCGAATGAAAAAGATGTGAATGCCGCGGTCACTGCCGCCCGGAAAGCATTTCCTGCCTGGAGTATTACTCCTGTTGAAGAAAGATTTAAGATATTAAACAGGATTGCTGAATTGATCGATAAACATTTGGATGAACTCGCATTGGCAGAAACCAATGATAACGGCAAACCTTTATGGCTGAGTAAAAAAGTAGATATTCCGAGAGCATCCGCGAATTTCCGCTTCTTCGCAACAGGCATCATGCATTTTGCTACGGAGAGTCATAATATGGAAGACAAAGCGGTGAACTATACGCTTCGTCAGCCGGTCGGTGTAGTGGGCTGTATCTCTCCCTGGAATTTACCCTTGTATTTATTTACGTGGAAAATAGCCCCGGCACTTGCGGCGGGCAATTGTGTGGTGGCAAAGCCTTCGGAAGTTACGCCTGTAACTGCTTTCCTTCTTGCAGCCATATCTAAGGAAGCCGGCCTGCCTGATGGAGTGTTGAATATTATTCATGGTACGGGTAATATAACAGGAGAGGCTATTATCAAACATCCCGATATAAAAGCCATTTCCTTTACCGGGAGTACAAGAGCCGGGGAAAGAATCGCCAGTCTCGCAGCGCCAAAATTCAAGAAATTATCACTTGAGCTCGGCGGGAAGAACCCGGCGATCATTTTTGCGGATTGCGACTGGGACAAAATGCTGGGAGATACAATCCGTTCTTCTTTTTCCAACCAGGGTGAGATCTGTCTCTGCGGCAGCCGTATACTCGTAGAAGAAAGTATTTATGAGAAATTTAAAACCGCCTTTGTCGAAAAAGCAAAGGCGCTGACCGTAGCCGATCCGCTGGAAGAATATTCCAGGCAGGGCGCTATCGTGAGTAAGGTTCATTTTGATAAGATAATGCGTTGTATTGATACGGCGAGACAGGAAGGAGGGAAAATTCTTTGCGGCGGGCATTCGGTTAAACTGGAAGGCCGTTGCGCGAATGGGTTCTTTATTGAACCAACCGTTGTGGAAGGCCTGGGTCCCGATTGCCATACCAACCAGGAAGAAATCTTTGGCCCGGTAGTAACACTGCAGTCTTTCAAAACAGAAGAGGAGGCATTGCAGTTAGCAAATGCTACGCAATATGGATTGGCTGCGACTATCTGGACACAGGATATTTCAAAAGCTAACCGGGTAGCGGCAAAAGTGGAGAGCGGCATCATCTGGATCAATTGCTGGCTGCTCCGTGATCTGCGAACTCCTTTTGGTGGTTTGAAGAACAGCGGCGTAGGAAGGGAAGGAGGCTGGGAGGCATTAAAGTTCTTTACCGAGGTGAAAAATGTTTGTATAGAATTATGAGTTATGAATTTAGAATTAAGAATGGATGCCCGTATCACAGTATTGTATTCAATTCATAATACTTAATTCATAATTTTCAATTTATGAATGAAATCATCAATACATCAAATGCATCTTCTCCCTTAGGCGCTTATCCTCATGCCCGGAGAGCCGGGAATCTTTTATTCCTTTCCGGTATCGGTTCCAGGAGCCCGAAGGACAATTCAATCCCGGGGTTGGAATTGGATAAAGATGGAAAGATCATTAAATACGATATCGAAGCCGAATGTCATTCCGTTTTCGCGAATGTAAAAGCTGTGCTGGAAGCCAGCGGGAGCAGCTGGGAGAAAATCATTGATGTAACCGTGTTCCTGACCAATATGAAAAAGGATTTCCCGGTGTATAATAAGATCTACGCCGAGTATTTTACCCCGGTGCAGGCTTGCCGGACAACAGTGGAAGTAAAGAGTTTACCAACGCCGATCGCTATCGAATTAAAAGTGATTGCTACAGTAGATTGATTTTTTTGTCTTAGCCCCGCCCTTCAGTCCGTGGAGCGGATAAATTAATTGCCCCGCCCTTCAGGGCGGGGAATCGAATAAAAGGATTTTTCAAATGGCTTTAGCCAAAATAGAAAGAATGAATTACCAGAATAGTTTAGCATTTGCGAAAGGAGCAGATCAGAAAGATCCCCTGAAGGAATTCAGGAAAAAATTTTTCCTCCCACAGCATGATGGAAAAGATTGTATCTACCTGACAGGTAATTCCCTCGGTCTCCAGGCAAAAACAACTTCAGCATATGTACAGCAGGAGCTTGACGACTGGGCCAAACTTGGTGTGGAAGGACATTTCAAAGCCAAAAATCCCTGGTTGCCATACCACGAGATCTTCCCGAAACAAGTAGCAAAGATTATTGGCTGTAAGGAAAACGAAGTGGTGGTAATGAACCAGTTGACGGTCAATCTTCATTTATTGATGGTTAGTTTTTACAGGCCAACGAAAAAAAGATTTAAGATCATTTGTGAGACCAGGGCCTTTCCTTCGGATCAGTATGCTTTTGAAACACAGGTCAGGTACCATGGCTTTGATCCTGCGGAAGCAGTTATCGAAGCAGTTCCCCGGGAAGGAGAGCATACGCTCAGGGAAGAGGATATTGTTTCTTTGATCAAACAGCATGGCGATAGCGTAGCTGTTGTATTATTCGGCGGGGTAAATTATTATACCGGCCAGTTATTTGATATGAAAACGATAACTGGTGCCGCACATGCTGCCGGTGCGTATGCGGGATTCGACCTCGCCCATGCTGCGGGCAATGTTGAATTACAGTTGCACGACTGGAACGTGGACTTTGCCTGCTGGTGCTCTTATAAATATCTCAACTCCGGTCCGGGAGGAGTAGGTGGTGTCTATATTCATGAAAAGCATGTTGGTAATAGTGAGCTTCCCCGCTTTGCAGGCTGGTGGGGCTATACCAAAGAAACACGTTTCAATATGGAGAAGGGATTTGAAGCGATTCCCACGGCGGAAGGCTGGCAATTGAGTAACGCCCCGGTTTTATCCATGGCGGCGCATAAGGCCTCACTGGATATTTTCGAGGAAGCCGGTATGGAAAGATTGCACCAGAAAAGGAGATCATTATCAGCTTACCTTCATTATGTATTGAATGATATTAACGGCCGGCAAAAAGAGAAGGTAATCGAGATTATCACACCGTCAAATGAAGAGAAGAGAGGTTGCCAGGTATCGATGCTGATGCTGAGACGGGGTAAAGACATCTTTAATGAACTGACCAAACAAGGAGTGATCGCCGACTGGAGGGAACCCAATGTGATCCGCGTGGCCCCGGTGCCTTTATATAATTCTTTTGAAGATATCTGGCGTTTTGGCCAGGTCGTTGAAAATACGTTGCAAAGTCATGATTGAGAAAATTCTTTGGATCTGCGGCTCGTCCATTTATATCATCCTCGCGGGAATGCATTTACTCTATACTTTCTTTACTAATAAATTCTCTGTACGTGACAGGGAGACGGAAGAAAGAATGAAAAGGAATTACCCGGTGTTGACTAATAAAACAACGATGTGGAAAGCATGGATAGGCTTTAATGGCAGTCATAGTATCGGCGGCATTTTTTTCGGTGTCATTAACCTGGTCTTTGCAGTAAATTATTTTGAATTACTGGGAAACTCGATGGGATTATTGTTGCTGACCTGTGCGACAAGTTTTTTTTATCTTTTCCTGGGTTTTAAATATTGGTTTGTTATCCCCCGCACCGGGATCCTGGTGGCTTCGGTTTGTTTCGGGATAGCAACTATTTTTTTATTGATCAAATGAAAAAGGAAATAACCATAATCGGTGCCGGTTTGGTAGGTTCGCTTCTTTCTATTTATTTATCCAGGCGGGGTTATAAAGTAAAGCTCTTTGAGCGGCGGGGAGATATGCGCCTGGAGAAGATGAGTGCCGGCCGTTCCATTAACCTGGCGTTAAGCGACAGGGGGTTGCTGGCATTGGAGAAAGTGGGGCTTGCCGCCGAGATCCGTGAGATCGCTATTCCCATGCACGGCCGTTATATTCACAACCTGGATGGCAGCACTGCTTTCCAGCCCTATGGGAAAGAAGGACAATTTATCAATTCTGTTTCCAGGGCAACCCTGAATATGAAACTGATGGATCTCGCGGAACAGCACGGAGTGGAGATCCATTTCAATCATAAATGCCATTCTATTGACTGGAAGAATAACAGGATCAGTTTTGAGCTCCCCCACCTCCAGCTTGAAACCTCAAACTTCGAACTACTCTTCGGTTCCGACGGCGCCTTCTCCGCAGCCCGCCTGCAGCACCAATTACAACATGATAAATTCGATTACCAGCAATATTATATTGATTGCGGGTACAAGGAATTGACGATCCCGCCAACTGCTTCGGGTGATTTCGCGATGGAAGTGAATGCGCTTCATATCTGGCCGCGGAAAAATTATATGCTGATCGCTTTGCCCAACCTGGATAAGACCTTCACTTGTACGTTGTTTTTCCCGTTCGAAGGGGAGTTCTCCTTTTCAAAAATGGATACGGAAGAAAAAATAAAGAACTTCTTTCAAAAAACATTTCCCGATGCAGTGCCCTTGATGAAAGATTATATGCAGGAATTCTTTACCAATCCAACTTCGTCGCTGGTAACGGTAAAATGTTTTCCGTGGATCAGGGGGGATCAATTCGCCCTGATCGGTGATGCGGCCCATGCAATCGTTCCTTTTTTTGGCCAGGGTATGAATTGTGGTTTCGAGGACTGCAGGGTACTCGATGAGTTGATCGAACAAAATGGAGAGGATTGGGAAACTATTTTAGAACAATACCAAACAGTTCGAAAACCGGATGGCGATGCGATTGCTGATCTTGCCGTCAATAATTTTACGGAGATGCGGGAGCGAACAGCTGATCCCAAATTCTTACTCCAAAAGAAAATAGAGGCCAGGCTGCATGAAAAATATCCCGACAAATGGATACCGGCTTACGCACAGGTCACTTTTAGTCCACAGATCCGTTACAGCGAAGCCTTGCAGCGAGGACAAAAGCAGGAAACGATCATGCAGGAGATCATGAAGATGCCCGGGATTGAAGAAGACTGGCAAAGTGAATCGATAGAAAAACTTATATTGGAAAAATTAGAACGCAGATAATTATGATTTTTAAGATAAACGCAATAATCTTAATTAATCATCGACATCATAAAAATCAGCGTTCCACACTAAAGAAATTAGAACGCAGATCATTATGGTTTGTAAGATTTGCACAGGTATTATCATAATTCATCATCAGCATCATAAAAATCAGCGTTCCACACTAACTTTGTTTTCATGACACGCCAGCAACTCGTTGAACAGATCTACCAGAAGCGATCCTATCTCTGTGTGGGTTTGGATACGGATATCACAAAAATCCCCGGGCATCTTTTGTCAGAACCTGACCCGGTATTTACTTTCAATAAAGCGATCATTGACGCAACAAAAGATCTTTGTGTCAGCTATAAAATTAATACTGCATTTTATGAAGCGCTTGCTGTGAAGGGCTGGGAGGCGATGGAGAAAACGGTAAATTATATAGGTGATCAGCATTTCAAGATCGCTGATGCCAAAAGGGGGGATATCGGCAACACATCGGACCAGTATGCCAAAGCTTTTTTTGAAACAATGCCTTTTGATGCCATTACGGTCGCTCCGTATATGGGAGAAGACAGTGTAAAACCTTTTTTACAACACAAAGGTAAATGGGCCATCGTCTTAGGCCTCACGTCCAACAAAGGAGCCAATGATTTTGAACTTTTGCATTCCGGCGGCGAATTTTTATATGAAAAAGTTTTACAAACGGCTTCTTTATGGGGGACTACCGATAACCTGATGTTTGTGATTGGTGCTACACAAGCCAGTGAGTTCGTCAATATCCGGAAATTGACACCCCATCATTTTTTCCTGGTCCCGGGAATAGGTGCACAAGGGGGTAGTTTGAAAGAAATATCAGAAAAAGCAATGACAAAAGATTGCGGTATCCTCGTCAATGCGAGCCGGGCGATCATTTATGCTTCGGGCGGGCAGGATTTTGCGGAAAAGGCAAGATCTGTTGCAGCAGCGTACCAGCAGGAGATGCAAACTTACCTGCAATAAAAAAGATGGTCCCGGGGGACCATCCTTCGCAGTGATTCATGGCTATACTATCAAATCGTTCGTGTCTTTTTATTAGGTTTTTTCTCCGTCAAATCCACCTGCATGTTATGACCGGCGATGATCTCACCAAAACTTGATTCTACTTTTACTTTCGAACTTCCGCTGCCGGAAGTACCGGTATAATGCTGGCTGAAAGAAGGGCCATAGCGGTTATTATCATCTCCCTGTTTTTTTATGCTAAAGGATGATTCGTTGGAAAAACTACCGTGCGAGGTATTAATATCATAAGTAGCTGAATAACTCTTATCCAGGTCAAGGTAAACCGTCGAATAGGAATTATTAATGGTCAGGCTTTTCGCATCATTGTCTACATTGAGTTTGACACGGGAAAATTCCAGGTCCGATTTTACATCCCCGCTGAGTTTGTTCACGGTGCCGGTGGAGAATTTGATCGTTAGATTGCCGCCATTCATCTGGGCGATATCCGCCTTGCCGAACTGTACTTCGATCGCTTTTGCATTGGTGATCTTCCCGGCGGTCAGGGAACCGAACTGGCTTTCCAGTTCTGCCTCCCCACGGTAATCCGGGACAATCATTTTCCCAAACTGGTTTTCGGCTTTCAGTGCATTGCCGGAAGGGAGATAGACCAGGTAATTGATCTCCATTCCCTGGTTGTTATATTCTTTTTTGTCTTTATCCTTCTTACTCCATTCTTTTTTATCATCCGCAAACTTCGTTTTGAACCACACCGTACTCCCGTCTTTCCCGTCGGTAATACTGATACGGTCAAGGATCTCCTGCGCTTTCTGTTCATCATCGGCCTTACCCGTGATACTTACATCCACTTTGACCTCGTTCTTATCCCAGGTCACCAGTTTCATTTCGCCAAACTGGTTACTCAGGCTCACTTTGTCGCTGCTGCCAAGGGAATAGGATTTGGAATAAGTTTTATTTTTTTTAAACTTAGGCGCTGCATATTCTCTTTCTCTTTCCTGCGCGCTGGTCTCCGTAAAACGTAACAGTACTGTCAGCAAGAGAATTACACTAAATAGCTTTTTCATAATGTTTACTTTTTTGTTTTATTTCCTGGATGATCATAAGTTGCCTGTTCAACAATTCGCTCTGCAGCTGCAAATTCCGGATCATGGCTTCCAGCAGCATTTCCCGGTTGGGATTGACTGCCAGTCTTGTCTTTAAATCCTGGTAAGAACTGTCCAGCTGGTTGATATCACCCACGAACTGCTGGTACAATTGCGGGTATTCTTCTTTTAATTGTTTTAACTCGCTTTGCTTTAACCCGATCAGTTCCCTGAAATAGTAGATCTCTTTCGCATAGACCGGGTTGCCGATATCCAGGGTAGTGATTTCTTCGGAAGAGCTGGCCGACTGCCCTGTTGCCGTTCCGGGGACATCCTTTTTATTTCTTCCTGAAATGAAATAAGATGTCACGGATACAAGGACCACAGCAGTGACCACGGCGGCCCAGCGGAACGACCGCCAGCTGCGTTTTTTTTTGGGCGAATTTTCAGCGAGCTGCCCCCGGATTTTTTTAAAAACGGACGTACCGGGTTCTTCGCTGTTGAAAGCCTCTTTGTTTTTTTCAATAAAATCTTTTAGCAGGTCATTCATCATCCCCTCCTTTTTTCAGTGTGTGTAGTAATTTTTGCCTGGCCCTGTGGTATTGGGTCCTGACTGTTGTTTCAGCTATTTGCATGATCCCGGAGATCTCTTCATAATCATATCCTTCAAACAGGTGCAGGCTAAGCACCGTGCGGTATCCATTTGGTAAAAGGCGGACCGCTTTTTTAATTTCATCCACTTTCAGCCGGGTATATTCTTCATCCGGGACCTGTTCATCCTGGATTTCAAAAACAGGACTTTCCTCAATATCGATAACGGATAATTTCCGCCTGCGAAGCACATCGATCGACCGGTTGACCACGATCCTTTTTAACCAGGCTCCGAACGTCGAAGAATAATCAAACTGATCCAGTTGGAAGGCAGCGACAAAAGATTCCTGCAGAACATCTTCAGCATCCGCCCTGTTGTTCACGATCCTGAGGCTCGTATTGAACATGGCTTTGGCATATTGATAGTACAGCATTTCATAGCTGTATTTATCACCCTGTTTACAACGGGCTACCAGTTCATCATAATACACAGTTGCTGTCAGTTCCAATCAGTGGGCTTTTTAATAAGTACGTAGCTCTTCGGACTTTGTTGCATGGAAAGTAACCCGATGATCAAATTCCCGGAAGTTTCTGGGATGACCGGGGTAAATCAGTGGACAGGAGGCAAGAAAGGAAGCGTTAATTTTCTTTTGGAGGTTTGCCGGGGACAAAGCTGCCGGTTGCCTGGCTATACCAGGGAACAATTTCAACGATAAGAATACTGGCCGCTACACCCGGGTCAGTTGCTACAAGCGCCTGGGCATCTTCCCTGGTTGTACAATCAAATATAAAAAGACCTCTCCAGGCAAAATCATTTTTACCAAAAGGTCCCGCCGCTTTCAGGAAACCTTCCTGATAAAGTCTTTCCATATTAGCAAAATGACCGGCAAAGATCTTATTGCGTTGTGCCGTATCCGTAATCTCCTTGTCTTTCGGCCCGGTCTTGAGAATGACCATCCAGAACTGTTTTATTTTAGGGGCTGGTTTTGCAGTTGTTGAATCTTTTTGAGAAAAACAAACCTGCGAAATAAAAATCAAGGAAAAGATAGTAAGCAATAATTTATTCATGCCCGTTTATTTAATCTAAAGTATTATTTTCCCCGGTTATAAAAACAGGATTATGATAAATGGAGAGAACCAAATTGCTAAAGGGGAGCGGGTAATAGCGGAGTCTTCCCAACCACAAACTATAAACCATAAACTACAAACTTTCTGCTAATAATATTTTTTACTTTAAAAAAGGACAGGAGAATGATAAATGGAATGGAAGGAAACTCCCGCTGCCGGGGTCTGCCTAACCACAAACTATAAACCATAAACTACAAACTTTCTAATACCTTTGCGCGAACAAATTCGATCTTATTATGGCTGCCCGCACAGACCTGTTTACAAGCCCGGATTATTTTAATGTTGATGAGTTATTAACAGAGGAACACAAGCTCATCCGCGAATCCGTTCGCAATTATGTAAAAAAAGAAATTTCCCCCATTATTGAAGAGTATGCACAAAAAGCCGAATTCCCGCAGCAGATCGTAAAGCAATTGGGTGATTTGGGTTGTTTTGGGCCAACCGTTCCGGCCGAATATGGCGGTGGCGGGCTGGATTATATTTCTTATGGACTGATGATGCAGGAACTGGAAAGAGGGGATAGCGGTGTGCGTTCAACAGCTTCGGTGCAGGGATCCCTGGTCATGTTTCCTATCTACCAGTATGGAAGCGAGGAGCAAAGGAAAAAATATTTGCCCAAACTCGCCAGTGGCGAATGGCTGGGCTGCTTTGGATTGACGGAACCCAACCATGGAAGCGACCCAAGCAGCATGCTGACTAACTTTAAAGATGCGGGTGATCATGTGATACTGAACGGCGCCAAAATGTGGATCAGTAATGCCCCTTTTTCACAGGTAGCCGTAGTATGGGCCAAAGACGAAAGCGGGGAGATCCGGGGATTGATCGTGGAAAGAGATATGAAAGGGTTTACAACTCCCACTACACATGGCAAATGGAGTTTAAGGGCTTCTGCCACCGGTGAACTTGTATTTGACAATGTAGAAGTTCCGAAGGAAAATATTTTCCCGAATGTAAAAGGAATGAAAGGCCCGCTGGGTTGCCTGACAAAAGCCCGTTACGGGATAGCCTGGGGCGCTATCGGCGCTGCTATGGATTGTTATGATACGGCATTACGTTATTCAAAGGAAAGAGAGCAATTTGGAAAACCAATCGGGGCTTTCCAGTTGCAGCAGAAAAAATTGGCGGAGATGCTAACCGAGATCACCAAGGGCCAGTTACTTAACTGGCGGCTCGGGGTGCTGATGAATGAAGGTAAAGTTACACCACAACAGGTGAGTATGGCCAAAAGGAATGCCTGCGAAGTAGCTACGAATATCTGTCGTGATGCAAGGCAGATGCTGGGGGGAATGGGTATCACGGGAGAATTTTCCGTGATGCGCCACATGATGAACCTTGAAAGTGTGATTACGTACGAAGGAACGCATGATATTCATTTGCTCATTACGGGAATGGATGTGACAGGGTTTAATGCATTTAAATAAAAAAAATGGAAAGTCGGGAAGACCGGAAGTCCGAAAGACGATTATGATATCAAACTTGTCTTTCCGACTTTCGGACTTCCGGTCTCCCGGACGATACTACAATGAAAATCTTTCTGATAGGATTTATGGGTTCCGGCAAAACACACTGGGGCCGTTTGGTAAGCCAAAAACTTGGCATCCCTTTTTTTGATCTCGACGAACAAGTGACCGGGCACACAGGAAAATCCATTGTGGAGATATTCAACACGGAAGGGGAGGAAAATTTCCGCCTGAAGGAAAAAGATGTTTTGCATATCATTACAGAAAGTCATGAGAGTTTTGTGATGGCCTGTGGCGGCGGCTCCCCCTGTTTTTTTAATAATATTGAATATATGAACCAGGCAGGAACTACGGTTTGGATCAATACGCCGCTGTCCGTTCTTTTTGAACGCCTGTTGAAAGAAAAAGACAAGCGCCCGATGATCAAAGACCTGTCTGCTGAACAATTAAAGAATTTTATCAGTAAGAAATTTGCAGGCCGGAAGATCTATTATGAACAGGCGGATGTTACTATTGATGAAGAGCCTTTACAAGCCGAGTTGCTGATCGAAAAAATATTTCATGCATAAGAATTACCTCACTGCTGCTGCTATTTTCGGCGGCCTTGCTGTAGCCCTCGGAGCTTTTGGAGCGCATGCGCTGGAAAAGATCACAACAGATCCCGTAATACTTCACGGCTACCAGACAGCTGTCCAATACCAGGTCTACCATGCCCTGGCATTACTGGGCGTAGGCATACTGGCGGAGAAATTCCCGGGCCGCTGGATAAAATGGGCTGGCAGGTGTTTCATTGCAGGTATAATTTTATTCTCAGGCTCTCTCTATTTACTTACCTTTTTAAAGATCCGGGATAGTACAGCGATAAAATTTGCCGGACCCATTACACCCATTGGAGGTCTTCTTTTTATGGCGGGATGGTTTTTCCTGCTCGTTGTCTTTGCCAGGAAAAAATGATCAAAGGGGCAGTTCAATCGTTGTCACAGTTCCGTGATTGTTTTCTATCCGGAACCCGCCACCGATGCTTTCCATCCTTCGACCAATGTTTTTCAGGCCGTTCCCGAATTGGCGGAGGTTCTGCAAATCGATCCCTTTACCATTATCGGTTACCCGGATACTGAGTTGCTGGTCTGTCACAATATCAATTGTGACCTGTGAAGCCTGGGAGTGTTTTAATACATTGTTGAGCGTTTCTTTAATACAGAGAAATATATTTCTCCTTTTATCACCCGTCAGTTCTTTTTCCGGGATATTGTCCGGGGTGTTTACTTTGCACCCGACGGGTGTGTTGTCAAAATATTCCAGTGCATAGGCGCGGATATAGGAGATAAGATTGTCCAGGGTATCGTTACCGATATTCATGCTCCAGATGATCGCATTCATTTTATTGAGGACATCGTTGGCGGATTGAGAGATCTTTTCGATCTCTACCGGTGTATTCTCTTTCATTTTATTGCGGGCGATCTCGCTCATGAGGCGGATAGCAGTCATGCCAGCTCCCAATTCATCATGCATATCCGCAGAAATGCGTTGTCGTTCTTCCTGCTGTGCTTTGTAAACGGCGATCTCCTTTTCATATTCCTTAAGCAGGTTCTGTGCTTTCAGGGTCTCCCGTTCTTTTGTCTGGGCGATAAGCTGTCTGCGGTTCTTATGGTTCAAACCCGCCAAAAAGAATACGAGTTCCAGCAGGAGACCTATCTCGTAATAAACGACTGAAGAACTGAAAACACCGGGCAGGCTTTTAAATACCGGCCCGAGTAAAACAGCCAGTTGTGAGATCAGTGCAAAAATGAACAGGCAAAGATTCCCCCAGAAAAGGTAGCGTAACAATTTATCCTTCCAATGGCGGAGGCTATATACAAGGAAGATGACGATCATCAGCAGCAGGGATAGTTTGGTAGTGTTTTCTACCAGGTTCTCCGCACTGTAATTACTACTGAAATAATGAAGTCCCGTATAACTCACGATGGCAATGGCCAGCATCACGATACCCGAATTGTATAACCGGTGAAGGAAAGGATGTTTATTCCTGGTAGCAAGGAAACGTTGCATAAAGACCATGTAAAACATAATACCCAGTGCCTGCATAATAAAATCGAGATACCCTTCCACGAAGAAACTGACAGGGGTGGTATGGAAACTGTGCCTGGCCTGTGCAAATAACATACCGCCCAGTAAAAAAGCATAACCGGAGTAATAAAGAAATTCAGGGTTGGCCCCCTGGAGATAATTTGCAATGGAAAAAAGAATCATCATCATCAGTAACCCGCAAAAAATATACGTGATCATATTATTGGAGTTATGGACACTGAAGATCTCGGCAATATAGGAAGGGAGGTATTCGGTGTTGACCAGCCGGGGTCTTACCGCGTTGTTATATGTCTTGACAAAAGTCAGTTCCGCCAGGATCGTCGCGGAATCCTGTGGCGGGAGGTTGATGAGCCGGTAGCCAGCACTATCGTTGATCTTCGGTAGCAGGGAAGGCAGTTCTTCGATCCCGGCCCCGTTTACTTTGAAGAGCCTGATATCCTGGTAATAAAAACCGGGAAAGAAATATACAGCCACCGTGGAATCAGCTGTGTTGCAAATATTGAATTTCAGCAGGATCTTCCTGGTCACATATTCATTGGGAACGGTGCCTTTATGGCGGAGGCCTGGTTCAAAATGATAGCCGTTCAAAGCACTGGTAGAACTTTCATTCCCGGGGATATAGACACTGCTGATATTGTTGCTGATACTCTTTACCAGCCTGATCTTACTGATATCTGTATAGAGGATGGCGAGGCTGTCAGTAGGAGGCTCTCCCGGTTGCGCAATTGAATGTATCGGCATAAAAAAAGCAAAAAGGAAAGAAAATAAGAGGAGGAAACAGGTTGCTTTTTTCATGCAGCAGGTTAGCTAGTTGTCAAATGTAATATATCGGTTTTGCTTTTGCCGGTTTGGGGGCTACTACTTTCAGGTAATATTTTGACTGTAAACTATTTATCTTTGCATTCATGGCTACCAAGCTGAAAAAGAAATCAAAAAATAATCCTGAGAAAAAGCCGGCCAGATCCGAAGCAAAAGCCTTCCGGGCAGAAAAGGAAGAAAAGATTGACTGGAAATCACTGGCCAGGGATGAGCGGACCTGGAAGATTGTGGGAGCTTTTTTCCTGCTGGTCGCCATTTTCCTGCTGATCTCTTTTATCTCTTACCTGTTTACCTGGAAAGAAGACCAGGCTGTTGCACAACAGGGACTGCCTGCTTTATTGGATAACGATAAACCAGTAGCCAACCTCCTTGGCCGCCTCGGTGCCGTCATCTCGCATTTTTTTATCTTCAAAGCATTTGGTATTGCTTCTTTCCTGATCTGTACTTTCTTTTTCGTGGTAGGTGTGAATCTTTTATTCCGCCGCCGGGTATTTTCTATCTGGCGTAACCTGAAATATGTAACGGTGGGTTTACTCGTACTCTCCGTTTCCATGTCTTTTGTTTTTGCTAAAAGTGATTTCGCATTCGGTGGCGGAGTAGGGGATATGATTAACAGGAAAATGGTAGGCGCTCTTGGCACGATCGGCACCGGTGCTGTTTTATTATTACTGGCAATGGGCTATTTTATCTGGCAGTTCAACCCGGCTTTTAACCTGACCCGGAAAAAACAGCAGGAGGATACAGCAAGCGGTGAGAATGAGGAGGAAGCAATCCCCTCAACAGGAACGAAGACCATCAATGACATGTACAATGATAACACGGCAACTGATGCAAAAGGTAATTTGATGAAACCGGATGGAGGCCTTGTTATGAATTTCCCGGATGAGCAACCGCTGCATGATTTCAAAGTAATTGAAAAAGATGAACTGGAAGAGCAGATCGAAGAGATTGAAAAACAACAGCCAACCCCGGAAAAGGAGATCGTAAATGAACTCCTCCATGAACATGAGTTTGATCAACCCGTTCCTTCGCCTGATGAAATAAAAAAACCGGTATCAAGAAAAACAGAAGAGCCCCTTGAACTGGAAATAAAACCCGTGCCTGATAAACTCACAGAAGAAGAGGCTGCTGTTGCGGAAAACCTCCCTCCTTATGAGCCAACCCTGGACCTGCGGGATTACAAATACCCCACGCTGGGTTTGCTGGAAACTCATGGCAGTGAAAAGATCATCCAGGATGCGAATGAACTTGAGAATAACAAGAACCAGATCATTGCCACGCTGCGTAACTACTCGATCGAGATACAAAAGATCAGCGCTACCGTAGGACCCACCGTAACCCTCTACGAAATCGTTCCGGCTGCCGGTGTTAGGATTTCCAAGATCAAGAACCTGGAAGATGATATTGCCCTGAGTCTTGCGGCGCTGGGTATCCGTATCATTGCCCCGATCCCGGGGAAAGGAACGATCGGTATCGAAGTCCCCAATGTAAAGAAGACCGTGGTGAGCATGAAAACATTACTTGCTTCCGAAAAATTCCAGCATAATAATCACAGCCTCCCGATCGCGATCGGGAAAAAGATCGACAATGAGAATTTCATCGTCGACCTCACTTCGATGCCCCACTTGCTGATGGCTGGAGCTACAGGGCAGGGTAAGTCGGTAGGACTGAACGCCATCCTTGTTTCCTTGTTGTATAAAAAACATCCTTCACAGCTGAAGCTGGTACTGATCGATCCGAAGAAAGTGGAACTGAGTGTGTACAGGCATATTGAAAAACATTTCCTGGCTAAATTACCCGGTGAAGAAGACGCGATTATTACCGATACAAGAAAAGTGGTGCATACGCTCAACGCTCTTTGTATCGAGATGGATAACCGGTATGACCTGCTCAAAGAAGCCGGCGCGAGAAATATCAAGGAGTACAATGAAAAATTTGTCAAGCGGAGACTGAATCCCCAGAAAGGTCACCAGTATCTTCCTTTTATTGTGCTGGTGATCGATGAGTTTGCAGACCTGATCATGACGGCGGGTAAGGAGATAGAAATGCCGATCGCCAGGCTGGCACAGCTGGCCCGTGCGGTAGGTATTCACCTCATTATTGCCACCCAGCGTCCTTCTGTCAATATCATTACGGGTACTATCAAAGCCAACTTCCCTTCAAGGATAGCTTTTAAAGTCTCTTCCAAGATCGATTCAAGAACAATCCTTGATACAGGAGGCGCTGAGCAACTGATCGGGAAAGGGGATATGCTGATCTCTCATCATGGTGAAGTAACCCGCCTTCAATGTGCTTTTGTAGATACGCCCGAGGTCGAAGAAGTCGTTGAGTTTATCAGTAACCAGCGTGGTTATCCCCAGGCCTTTTTATTACCCGAATACGTGGATGAGAAAGAACTGGAAGGAAAGGATTTCGACCTTTCGGACAGGGATTCCTTATTTGAAGATGCTGCCAGGCTGATCGTCCAAAACCAGATCGGATCTACTTCCTTATTACAACGGAGAATGAAACTCGGTTATAACCGGGCCGGCCGGCTGATGGATCAACTGGAAGCAGCGGGGATTGTAGGCCCCAACCAGGGGAGCAAGGCAAGGGATGTATTGATAAAAACAGAGATGGAATTGCAGCAACATTTGGACTTATTAGGGTAATCAGTTAGTAGCATGTTAAGAAAAATGGCGTCATGCAACCCGGTATGGTGATTGCCTATCTGAATAGCGCTTGTTAGCGTTCGTTTAATTACCTTTGGTTATCCTCGGTGAGGATTACCACACAACTCACTCATGATGAAGAACATATACTTGACATTTTCGTTATTCGCGTTGTCCTTATCAATGCTCGCGCAGACCAGTGATCCGGCCGCCAAAGTCATATTGGATGGAGTGAGTGCCAAATTCAAAACATTTAAAACGGTACAGGCCGGTTTTTCTTATAAGGTAGAAAGTGCTGCCGGTAAAACTCTTTCTTCAAAGACGGGCACCATCCTGATGAAAGGAACAAAATACAGGGTGAGCTTCAGCGGGCAGGAGATCTTTTGTAATGGCACCACGGTTTGGAATTATGATAAAGCAGCCAATGAAGTAACGATCAGCAAACTTGATGCTTCCAGTGGTATGATCACTCCCCAGAAATTATTCACCAATTTCTATGATAAGGATTTCCGTTATTTGCTCAATGGTGAAAAGAAGTCAGGCGCAAGGATATTACAGGAGATCGAAATGACACCATTGGATAAGAGCAAGTCTTTTCATAAAGTATATGTACAGGTGGACAAGACCGCTAAAACGATTTACAGTACCAGGGTATTGGAGACTGCCGGAAACCGGTACACCTATACTGTTACCACCATGAAGACGAATGCCGCGATTGCGGACAGCCAGTTTGTCTTTGATAAATCAAAATATCCTGGTGTTGAAGAAGTAGACCTGCGCTAAGGCCCCCTGTTCCTTAAAGTGGAACTTTAATTGCAAATGACATTATTTGTAACGAACAGGATGTTGAATTACTCTTTTGAATAAAGTGAAGCCCAAATCTCCCAGCTTATTCTTTCTTTCAGAATTCTAAACGGGGTTAACAGCTTTTCTCAATCTTACCAGTTGTACCAGCAAATTTTCCAGCAGATCAAGTTGTAACATATTAGCTCCGTCACTCAATGCTTTTGCCGGGTTGGGATGTGTTTCAATAAATAATCCATCCGCCCCGGCTGCAATGGCCGCTTTAGCGATCGTGGCTATTAATTGAGGATTGCCTCCTGTTACCCCCGATGTTTGGTTAGGTTGCTGTAAAGCGTGGGTAACATCCATTACTACCGGTACTCCATGGGCCTGCATGGCAGGGATGTTCCGGTAATCCACTACCAGGTCCTGGTAACCGAACGTGGTGCCTCTCTCAGTCAGCATGATCTTATTATTACCTGCGTTGCGGATCTTATCAACAGCGAATTTCATGGCTTCACCGCTGACGAACTGTCCTTTCTTTACATTCACGATCTTCCCCGTCTTTGCTGCTGCCACCAGGAGATCGGTTTGGCGGCAAAGAAAAGCGGGTATCTGTAATACGTCTGCGTATTCAGCGGCTTTCGCCGCTTCTTCGGGGGAATGAATATCGGTAACAACAGGGAGGGAGAATTGCTTGCCTGTCTTTTGAAGAAGCTTCATGGCAACATCATCTCCCAAACCGGTGAAAGAACTTCCGCTGGTCCGGTTGGCTTTGCGGTAAGAGGATTTAAAAATGAAGGGGATACCCATGTTCTTGCACACGGAAGAGACTTTAGCGGCTACTTCTGACAGTAGTTCTTCACTTTCCACTACACAGGGACCAGCCAGCAGGAAGAAATTCGATTCGTCGTAAGACTGGTTGACAAAAAGATCTTTCAACATTTTATCCATGAAGGCAAATGTAATTAATATCCGATTGCTTTCATGAATTCCTCTTTCTTACGCCTGGCTACATCGAGTGTCACCCCATTTTTCATTAGTACTTGCCCACCTTCTCCCCTGATGTATTTTTCAACGGCATTTCTGTTGATGATGTGGGAATGATGGATGCGGATAAAAACAGAAGGTGGCAATAATTCTTCAAAATCTTTTAATGTTTTTGAAACGGTAAGTTTGTAAGAATTTTTCAAGTAGATAAGGGTGTAATTGCTTTGGGCCTCCAGGTAAATGATATCATCCATATTGACAAACTGCAGTCCTTCCATAGATGGTATGGCGATTCGCTGCTGTTCTTTTTTTTCATTCATTAAGTTTTGTAACAGGAGATCTATGCGTTCATTCCCCTGTGAGTATTTTCTTTTTTGCCCCGCTTTTTCTACGGCTGCTTTCAGATCTTCTACTTCTACAGGTTTTACCAGGTAATCCAGGGCGCTGAAACGGATGGCCCGGATTGCGTAATGATCATAGGCGGTGATGAATATCAATTCAAAATTCCGGCTATGTAATTGCTGGAGCATAGTAAACCCGTTCATACGGGGCATTTCCACATCAAGAAAGACGATATCCGGGTTTTTATCTTCAATATTTTTTATTCCTTCTTCACCATTCTCGCACTCTGCAATGATCTGTACATTGCTGCAATGATGCGTCAGCTTCTGTTTCAATGCATTGCGGCTACTGGTTTCATCGTCTATTATAATGGCTGTAAGCATTTTGTTTGATTTCTCTATTGATTAATCAATTCCACTTCCACTTTGGTTCCTGCCGGTTGTTGTTCTTCATAAAGGTCTGTAATTTTTACGGAAACGTTCTTGTCCTGGTTAAACAGGTTGATCCTGCTGGTTGTTATCTGCATCCCCATGGATTCATGGGAGGGTTTATTTAATTGTGTATACAAAGCGGCTTGTGTACGACCTACGCCATTGTCTTGAATGGAATAGTGGATACGATTATTTGAAACAGACACATCGATTATGAGTTTCTTGTCCGTCCCCGTTTTATTCAATAACCCGTGGTGGATGGCATTTTCCACGAAAGGCTGGATGATCAAAGGGGGTACTTTGTAGTCGCCATTTTGTATTTCATCGGCGATAGTGATTTTATAAGCTATTTTTTTATCCCACCGCAGTTCTTCCAGTTCCAGGTAAAGCGTCAGCGTTTCCATATCCTTCCAGCAGGCCACTGTATTATTTTTAGATGTTTCAAGGATAGAACGGATTAGCCGGGCAAACTTAGATAAATAGAGAGTGGCTTTTTCTTTTTCATTGGTTTGTATGAGGTTATCAATCGAGTTAAGGCAATTAAAAATAAAATGAGGGTTCATCTGTGCCCGTAAGGCCATCATTTCTGTTTCGGCGATTTTCTGTTTCATCTCCGCTTCGTGACGGATAAACTTTATCCTTCTTTTTAACAGCCAGAAAATACAGGCCCCTGCTGATAATAATACCAGTGCCTTGAACCACCATGTCTTCCAGAAGGGGGGAGTAATAATGATTTTGAAGGAGGTTACTTCCGTTTCCCCATTTTCGCTGTCTGCTTTTACGGAGAAAGTATATTCTCCCGGCTGAAGATTGGTATACGCGGCAGATGGTTTAATATCAGCATTCACCCAATCCTTATTCACCCCGCTTAGCTGGTAATAATATTTGTTTTGACGAAGATTTGAAAAATTCAGCGTGGCAAATTCAATCGCTAAAAAATTTTGTTTATAAGTAAGATATATTGGTTTGCCGGTTGCCAGTAAAGAATCAATAAACAAAGGAGTTTCGGAAATCTTAAACCCGGTGATTTCTACTTTAGCCGCCGCCTTGTTTTCAAAACTGGGATTTTCAGGGTTGAAACTGATGATTTCTGTACTAGTGGCCGTAACCCAACTGCCATTTTTTAATACATAAAACCCGGGTAACTTGAAAGAGGAATTAATAATGCCTGGCTCTATGTTGTAGCGAATGATCTTTTTAACAGGCGGCAAAAATTTAAATAAGCCATAATCAGTGGTAAACCACAAAAAACCTTTTGTATCTTTTTTTATGGTATAGATGGTGTTAGAGGGAAGGCCATCCTGAATGCTGAGATTCGTAAAAGATTTTGTGTTTGTATTCAGGAAATTTATTCCACCATTTACCGTACCCATCACCAGGGTGCTGTCATTGTATTGCTCAATACCCTGTATGGTGCTGCCCTGGATAGACCCTGAATTTTTCCTGTCGGGTCGATAATACTCTGTATATGTTTTTGTTGCCAGGTCAAATTTTTTCAAACCATATACAGTGCTTACCCAGCATCGGCCCTGGGTGTCAAAAAAAATATATTGGACCGGGTTTATTAATCCATTTTCAAATTGGCTGCCGGAAGGAAAGGATTCAAATTTGTTTTGCGATTTATCCCACCTGGCAATTTTGCCATTATGTAACCCCATCCAGATATTTCCTTTAGGGTCTTTTGTCATGAAGCGGATCGTATAATTGTTTAACTCAGGTGGATGAATAGTATGTATGGATTGATTGGAAGGGTTATAAATATGAATGTATCCATGCTGGCAACCGGCCCAGATATTCCCGTCATCGTTTTGAACAAAGTCCCAAATAAGATTATATTCTGCAGGCCCCGGAAAGCTGAGATTTTTTTTAAAATTCCATACACTGTCAAACAGGGTGATACCCCCTCCCCAGGTGCCTGCAAGGATATCGCCGTAGCTGGTTTGAATTACCGCATTAATTTCACTTTTCGGCAGGGAGCTTAAATTGTCTTCTTCGTGGTGGATGGAGTGAAAATATTGCCGGTAAGGATTGAAAATACTAACGCCTTTATCAGTTGCCAGCCAGATGTTTTCTTCCCTGTCCTGGAAAATGGAATAAATTTTATAGTTATACCGGCCGCCTGTTTTGTTTTTTTCATCTATAGAAATAATTTCAAATTCATTTTTTTCCTTGTTGAATTTTAACAAGCCGGCATTTTCAGTGCTGACCCAGATCGTGCCATGATTATCCTTATATAAACAATGTACGGCGATAGGAGGGCTGTTTTTCTTGCCTGTTTTGGATTGCAGGAGTGCTGTGATGGCGTAGGTAAATATTTTATGGGTCGGGTGATTGTACCTGTACAGAATATCGCTCCAGGTAGATATCCAGGTATTCTCCTTCCCATCCTGCAAAATATCCTTGAGTGACGAAATATTTTTTCCGAATTTATCCCGGAGTGCTTCCAGCATGGGATGACGGAGTGGATTATAATTTTGCGAGTAGATCTTCTTTGTTTGCGGGTCAAACAATACCAATCCGTCTGTGAATGCGGTCATCAGGGTACCTCCTGTAATACTATCTTTTGCAAAATTGCTGCTTGTATTCCCTATTGATGACCGTATGTTAAAACCTGCCAGCTCAAATTTATTTGTGCTGCTGTCGTAATCATATATTGCATTATCCGCCAGTAACCTGGTTTCGTTATGCTCACTTATGTATTGCTTAAATAAACCTGGATTATCTTTTAATAGTTGCCCGGGTTCATACACAGTTAATCGCCTGTTGGCCAATTCTAATTTTTCCAGTTTGGCTGCCTTGCTTATCCACAACAAATTGGTTTTAGTATCGGCATATAAGGTAGCTCCGTCAGTAATTATCTCACCCGGATCACTTATCATATCAGGGACAAATAGAAACCTGCTACCATCATAACGCTGAAGACCGGCGGAAGTCACTATCCATATAAACCCTTTCTGGTCCTGGGTAATATCATATACATTGTTGTGTGACAGGCCGTCCTGCTGGTCGAGATGACGGAAAAAATAGATATTGTTATGTTCCCGTACTGACGGGGCAAGTTGGGCAACGGAAGTAAGGCACTGACTCAATAGGGAAAGAAATATCCAGGTTTTTAATGGAGCATTATTATTATAGGGTCTGTTTTGGTCTTTGATATTGGCCATGAGATGTTACATATACAGTATGCCTTATAAATTTACAATTAAAAACTATATCAGATTAGAGATCCGGTCTACTTTTCTTGTTCTCCTTTTAGGAGGAGATTTAGGATAAGGACTACTGCTTGACAAACTTACCCACTGAATTCTCACAATAATTACTGCAAACTAGTTTCACGAGGTAGCTACCATTGGTCAGCCTGCTGATGTCGAGAGCCACCGTGTTACTGCCGGTTTCCATACTTACCAGTTTCTGTACCACGATTCTTCCTGTCATATCAGTTACTTTCACTGTTACCTTCTCACGGCTTGGCGTTGCGATGATAATATTTACCTGTGTTGCTGCAGGGTTGGGGAACAAACCATCTAGAGACAGTGTAATCGGTTTTTCCCCTTTTATCAGTACTATACTACTGAGCTTGCTGCGCTGATCAAAATCAACCTGGCGCAAACGATAGAATTGTTTAACAGCAGGATTATTATCCGTGAATGTATAATTCAAAATACCATTGCTGTTGCCACCCAGTGCAAGACTGTTTACAAATCCTCTTACAGTATAACTAATGCCATCTGTTGAACGCTGTAATTCGAAGCCGAAGTTGTTCTGTTCGTTTGTAGTAGTCCATTTCAGCACATTTACACTGCCTTGCTTGTAACCACTAAAGGATAAAAGTGTAATTGGTAATGGAGTATTAAGCGGTGTGGTTATAAAGTCGCCGCTAAAGCCAACCACAGCAACTGTTACTTCCCATCTGCTATTAATACCATCCCAGACAACAGAAGATGGAACCAATAGATCAACAGTGCCGGGATAATCAAATATGCCGCCACCTCCGTTATTACCATGATAGTGGTGTACTCTTACAGAGCTTACATCATCACCATTATTAACCGGTAATGGCCGGTAACCTGCACTGTTACTATTGTACGTTGTTGCTTCTGCCGGTGTAAAGTACAAGGTGATTGTAGCAGTGGCCGTTGAGGGATTCGTTGCAGGTGTAATATCCCAGTGACGCGTAAGGTAAGGTGTAACGCCGTTGACCGGTGTAGTTGTTTCAATTTTAACGCAGGTATTCACCATACCACTGACCGGTGAAGCTCCTGTTGGCACCACTTTGGTTATTATATTACAACCTGGATCAGAATAAGTAGCCGCGGTGCCCACATTCATATTCCTGCAGACCTGGGGGCCGCCTGCTGTTGCTGCTAGTGTACCTGAAGAAGCAGTAATGGTAATTGTCATATTGCTGCTCACTGCCCCGCATGGACCAGCTGGATCATCAGTTGTCAATGTCAATATAACTGTTCCTGCTGTTATCTCTGGAGCACTTGCTGTATACACTGCATTCAATGTTGTGGCATTAGGTGTAAATGTTCCGGTACCACCACTCCATGTTCCACTTGTTGCTGCACCACCAATGCTTCCAGTAAGTATTACTGTACTACCTGCACAAACAGTCTGGTTGCCGCCTGCACTCACAGTTGCCGGTGGATTGATTGTTACTGTAAATGCTATACTGCTACTCACACATCCTGTTGTGCTGTTCCTTACAGTTATTGTTGCATTATAGGTAGCTGCCGGTGCCGCACCTGGAACTATTAATAAAATTTGGCTGGCAGGCAATGAGGCATTTGTTATATCTGCAAATCCTGCTGCTTCAGCCGTTGCATCATAGTCAATGCTATACTGATTCGGGCTGCCGGTTGTAGCGCTGTAGGAAAGATTAGCGGATGTAGTACCCTGGCATACAGTTGGGCTTGCACCTAATGTAATTGTCGGCAGCGGATTGATCGTTACTGTAAACGCTGTACTGCTATTGCTGACACAACCTGTTGTACTGTTCCTTACTGTTAATGTTGCATTATAGGTAGCTGCTGCTGCCGCACCTGGTATTACTAATAAAATCGGGCTGGAAGGCAATGATGCATTGGTTAGATCCACAAATCCTGCTGCTTCAGCGGTTGCATCATAATCAATGCTATATTGATTCGGGCTGCCAGTTAAAGCGCTGTAGGAAAGATTAGCGGATGTAGTACCCCGGCATACAGAGGGGCTTGCACCCAATGTAATTGTTGGCAACGGATTGATACTATAAGTGGTTGGTGTTGTGGGATATGTAGTAATTGTATTTACATTTGCAGCCACTAATCCAGCAGCAGGATTAGAACCAATATTAGGAGTGGCCACCACATCCTGTGCAATTACAAAGTACGAGATTATGTCACCTGCGGCAATACTACCCATATCAGCAGCAACTATGGTAAAGTTCCATACACCATTGGTTGCTGTACCGCTTGCCAATATTCCCTGTGATGAGAACCAGGCGCCCGTGTTTTTCTTATAATAAATTCTTGGCTGCAGGTTTCCTGATATGGGCACACCGGAAGCATCAGTAATAGCAACCCCGTTAAGAGCCCTGTCACCTGTTGAACAAGTGGAGGTTAAAGCTGTATAAGTAATAGAAGGAGCATTGATGTCTGTCGTAAATATGGTTTGTGTACCAGCAATATCTGTTTGATTATTTGTAACAGGAGGGGAGGCTGTAAATCCAAATATTACCGGGTTGGCTGCACCATTTAATTTTACAGTGTTACCAGGAGTTGCCGCAGCAGCCGTGTTAACCGTGATAATAAAATATCCTGATGCACCGGCTGTAATGGTGCGGCTAATAATGAAATTATATAGATGGGGTGCAGCAAATAAACCCGATGTATTATTTAGGAAAGTAGCACCGGTTAGGAAGGGATCTGTAGCATTAAACCATAATGTTACAGTGCTAAGGTCATCAGCATCATGTGTGCCGGTAAGGGTAAACTGTACGCTGTTAACAGTAACAGCTGAAGTAGTCACATCCATTTTTACTATATAAACAATATTATCGCTGCTGCCCTGTGCAATATTGGCAGCCGCAACGGGTGATGTGGTAAATGTTACACCTGCAGCCTGTATGGTTTGCGTACCTGCTATATCAGTTTGATTATTAGTAATGGAAGGTGCTGTTGTAAATCCAAAAACTACGGGGCTGGCAGCACCATTTAATTTTACAGTGTTGCCATTAGTTGCAGCAGCAGTAGTGGTAACGGTGATAATAAAATATCCCGATGCTCCGGCTGCAATGCTTTGGTTAAGACCGGAGGTATAAGTATGCGGTGCAGCAAACAAACCTGATAGGCCAACCAACCCGGTGGCCCCGGTCAGGGACGGAGCAGTAGGATTAAACCAAATAATTACTTGAGTAAGGTCATCAGCATCATGTGTGCCGGCAAGGGTAAATTGTATGTTGCTAACAATAACAGGTAAAGTAACTACATCCATTTTTACTATGTAAACAATATTGTTGCTGGTACCCTGGGCAATATTGGATGCAGCAACGCTCGAAGAGGTAAGTGTAACACCGGCAGCCACTATGGTTTGTGTACCGGCTGCATCGGTTTGATTATTGGTGAGTGTGGTAGCCGTAGTAAAACTAAAAATTACCGGGTTTGCAGCCCCGTCTAATTTTATCGTGTGGCCATTATCTGCGGTAGCAGCAATGTTAAATGTTATAATAAAATAGCCTGACGTTCCGGCTCCAATGGTTTGGCTTGTTCCGACATTATATGTATGCGGCGCCGCAAACGTACCCGGAAAGCCAACCAGCGCGGTTGCTCCGGTCAGGGACGGAGCAGTAGGATTAAACCAAATAAGTCCACTCAAAAGATCATTATTATCATGTGTGCCTGTTAAAGTAAACTGTATGTTATTAGCTGTAGCGTCTAAAGTGGTAACATCCATTTTTACAATGTATACAATGTTGTTGCTGCTACCCTGTGCAATATTGGAGGCAGCAACGGGAGATGTAGTTAAGGTAACACCAGCTTGTGCAAATGACTTTGTGTTAAAAAGAAGACATACAGTTATTGCCAGGCTACTTTTTATCAGCCATGGGAGTAATCTTTTTTTCATAAAGCAGTCTTTTATTATAAAATTTGATTGTTACTGTAAATGCCCGTTGTCCCATGTCCTTTAGCGGATCGAAGTTTTGTGAATGGGGTTATTAAAATTAAGCTGACCCTTATAATCAATTATTCATTCTGAGCAACTGGAGGGAGTATTTGAGTAAGTGGATTAAGAATTGTTTTTTATATTGCATTCTGGAACATTTTATATGCTTAAAGACAAGATCCTCGTTATCGGCGCATCCGGCCAAATAGGGGTAGAACTTACACTGGCTCTTCGTAAGATCTATGGAAATGCGAATGTGGTTGCTTCTGACCTGCGGGAGCAAAACCCCCTGCTGGAAGGAACCGGGCCCTATGTGAGCCTTGATGTAATGAATAAGGAAATGCTCCATGTCCAGGTGATCAGGCAAAATATCACCCAGGTATATTTGCTGGCAGCGATACTTTCGGCAACAGGGGAGAAGAACCCAGGTCTTGCCTGGAACCTCAATATGCAGGGCCTGTTAAATGTCCTCGATATTGCCAAGGAAGAAAAACTGCACAAAGTTTACTGGCCTTCTTCCATAGCTGTATTTGGACCGACATCACCTAAAAAGAACTGCCCGCAACAAACGATCATTGAACCGGCTACTGTATATGGAATCAGCAAGTATGCAGGTGAGTTCTGGTGTAATTATTTCCATCACCGCTACCAGGTGGATGTCCGGAGTTTAAGGTACCCGGGACTGATCTCGTATAAATCGGCTCCCGGTGGCGGTACCACGGATTATGCCATAGAGATATTTCATGAGGCACTGGAAGAAAAAAAATATGAATGCTTTTTGGAAAAAGACACTTATCTCCCGATGATGTATATGCCCGATGCCATCCGCGCCACGATCGAACTGATGGAAGCGCCGGCCAGCAAGATATCTGTCCGTACCTCTTATAATATAGCTGGTATGAGTTTCTCACCCGAAGAGATCGGCGCCGAGATCAAAAAACATATTCCTGCTTTCTCGATCTCCTATAAACCTGATTACCGGCAAGCTATTGCCAATGGCTGGCCACAAAGTATTGATGATTCAGTAGCCCGCAGGGACTGGGGATGGAAAGAAGAGTTTGACCTTGGAGCTATGACAAAGGATATGCTGGAGAACCTTCCCGGTAACTAACCACAACCATTCTCTTTTTCCCGTGCCTGTACATTTATTCCAGGATCATTTTTTTTCTATCTTATAGGTATAGATATCATACCCAACTTCACCGACAAGGGTTTTGATGTTATGTGATATACTGAATTGTTTTACCGTAAACTGGTATTGATCGGTGATGGTTTTTTTCTCCCTCATGAACAGGATGGTTAATTTGCCTTTATATTTTGGAGATAATTTAATTTTTCCAAGCGATGCATGACTGTTTAATACCAGTATCTTTCCATCTTCAAAACGAAGGTTACTGTATTTGGATTTTCCTTTTTTGATTGCTTTATAGAGGACCGGGTCAGGAACAAGGAAAATTTTACCTGTTGCTGTAAAGGGAGTCTTGGGAAATATTGCCGTATCACTAAACTCAAGGGAAAAGGGGTCACCAGTGGTATTTTGGATATCCATTTCAACAGTGGCTTGTTCCGCCTGGCTGAGGTCAACAATATTCAGGTTACGCCAGATGACATTGTTATTTTGCCTTGTGTATTCAGTCACGTTCTGGACATCAGGCCCCACCGGGTCAACTGTGGACACCCAACGGGCCAGCATACAATAATGACCTTTACCGGGAATATTATCCCATCTGACTTCAGCTATTTTAGTAGAGTTTCCATCAACCGATAAATTCACGGGTGTATTGGGTACAAGTGTCCATGAGTCAGGCCATATGAGACTTGTGGAAGCATTGGCCGTATAGATCTCCAACTTCCCGGAAACCGCCGGTCCGCCATTATGCATTTTTACATATATCCAATTCGTCTGCCCGAATAGGGGGTTCTGGTGTATATGTTGATTTGGAAACGGGTAGGGATGGAATGGATCAGGAACATCATCCCGGCTATTCCTGATCCAGATATACGGGGAGGCTGACATACTTTGCCCGGTTGTATTGGGATCAGGTTCCAGGCCGGTATCATTATAAGTATCTTTCATCCAGACCGTGTTTACATGAGGAGACCCGCACCTGAATTGAGAAACCATCGGTGCGCTCAGGTTTAGTGACTGGGCATTATCCTCAGTAGTACTTCCCATCGGCAAGCCTGTCAATGGATAGTTGAGGTTGGGATTTGACCAGTACAATTTTCTCCAATACGAGCCATCGTCCGGACTGGTTACAGACATAATCGTTTTCCAGGTGAGATCAGTTCCATCGGAAGGCCGCCAGGAAGACAAATAACCATGGTTGAAATTATAGGGCAGCATATTGGCAGGATCATTCCCCCATTCATGTCTTGCACCCATTATATGACCTATTTCGTGAGGGAATGTAAACTCAGCGGCTGCATTGTATCTTGTCACAACACAATAGGCAAATGCTTCAGAAGGATCATTCTCAGAGAGGATATAGGAGAAGCCGGCTACGGTCAGTGATTCAACCATTAGCACAACCACGTCGGCTTTATACAGGTCCCGTAAGTTGTGTACACCAACAATGGTTCCCTGCTGGACATTAGCTAGGTCCGTTCTAAAATCCCTTGATTCAACGTAATTTATTTTTTCCATATGGACGAGTCGTAGCCGGTGACGGATATTACTGTTTTCATAGGAAAAATTGGACATATAAATATTCTGGTAAATCAATGATTCGATAGCGTGGAGATCGTCAGTTCCAGTACCTCCGGAGGCATTTGTCAATGCATCTTCGGTATATACTACCATTACATCAATATCAAGCGGTGAGTCAGGACACCCACCCTCCATATCCGGGAGAAAACGTTCGGATGGACCTCCTATCATGTTGGAGCTGCATACATTCAGCTTTGACGGATCCATTTCAGCGATCTCATGGATATTATTGCCAAGGTAAGAAATACGGTATTGCTTCCCTGTTGATTTTATTATCCGGCCTGTTATAACATGACTTACTGCTGAAAAGAGGACAAAACTGCCAGGGTCATGTTGAATAACCCCAAACCAGGCAAACTTGCCGGCTGTATCCGAATCTCTTCTTTTTTTTTCGATGATTAATGAATCATGTCCCGGGAGAATAATTTTTAATAAGTTGTTGCTGTCAAGCAGTGCGAGGTTTAGTGTGACCCGAATGCCCCTCAGGAAGGCAGAATCATTGGGTGGGGGAATAATCTGCGATGTATCCGGGGCTAAATTAAAAAGTTTGGACTGGGCCCGTGTTGTCTGTGCTGCTAAAAATAAGCACAACACGAATACGGTATTTGCCAGGATTATTCTTTTCATATGCAATAGTATTAAGACCCGTTATATTAAAGATTTCATAGAATGTCTTTAAAGGGTATTGCATCATAGAAACGATAATCGAACTTAGCGTAGGCGCTTTAGTCAACGATTCCATTTTTAACGGCAAACATGACTAACCCGGCCGAGTTACGAACTCCGACTTTTTCAATCAGCCGCTGGCGGATGCCTTCTACAGAACGGGGGCTTAGAAAAATCTCTTTTCCTATCTCCGCTGCTGTTTTTTCTTCACAGATCAGCTTCAGCACTTCCTGTTCGCGTTCCGTCAATTCAATATTCTGGTTAAAGGAAGGCTTCAAATTGTTCTTCAGTACTAATTTTTTCAACAAAGCCTTATTTACAAGGTCATTGAAATAATAACCATTTTCGTGAAGAGCATAAAGGGATTTCCGGATTTCGTCAGGTTCAGCATTTTTCAGCAGGTATCCATTGGCACCATTTTCCATCAGGTGGATGATAAATTTATCATCTTCATACATCGTTACGACCAGCACCTTAATGGCAGGGTATTTTTTGCGAACGGCTTTTGTTGCTTCCATCCCATCCATGATGGGCATTTTCAGGTCCATAATGATAATATCCGGTGAGATCGTTTCAAGGATTTTGAGCAGGTCCTCGCCATTATCGGCTTCACCGATCACCTCCAGGTTATCATCGGCGGAGAGACCTACTTTCAGGCCATCCCTGTAGATCTTATAATCATCTGCGATCGCAATTTTAATTTTACTCATGCTGGCTTGATTTTACCGGTATACGAATATTGATGCGGTAGCCTTCGCTGCCACTGGTAAAATGTATTGTTCCTTTCAGCAAGATAACGCGGTTCTGGATATTTTTCAGACCTAATCCTTCCTTTTGAAACCGGAATTCCTCAAACTGTTGCTGGGTAAGTCCATTACCATTGTGAAAAATAACCAGGTTCAGCTCGTTATTTTCCAGGAAGGAGTTGATCATCATTTCGGAGGCACCGGCATACTTCAGGATATTGTTAACCAGCTCCTGTAACATCCGGTAAATACTGATATCATTGTCAGGGTTCTCCGTTTTGTAATTATCATCCAATGCGGTTGTCCCGGTGATAATGGTTCCCTCTGTCACTTTCCGGATAAAATGCCGGATAGCTTCGTTCAGGCCGAATTCTTTCAGGATATTGGAATGCAGGTTGTGTGAAATGCCCCGCACTTTCTGTATTACGTCATTCAGCAATTCCCTCCCTTTTTCATGGAGCCGCTGGTCCTTTTCATCCAGTTGCTGAGCTTTAATACCCAGCAGGTGCAACTTGGCAGAAGAAAGAATAGCGCCTACCTCATCATGTAATGTTTCTGCAATCCGGTGACGTTCGGTCTCTTCACTCCGCACAGCAGCTTCTATCAGCTGGTTCTGCTGTTGTTCACGAAGTTTTTCCAGGGCAGTACGATGCTGGTCTTTTTTACGCTGGTTAAAAAGCACTGCCAGTAATATACTGACCACCATCAGCAGCATTACCCCGATACCTACGATAACCAGATAAGTTACGTCATTCATTTTTTTGATAGAATTGTTTTGCTATGAACAGGCATAAGATAATATATACAATGTTGTGAACGTCCCAAATGGTCACCGCGAAATTTAATGTTGCTATACTTAAGTAAGAATAAAAAAGAAAAATGAAAAAACTCACCGATACATAAATGCTGAGACCGGTGACTACCCAGAAACCCGGGTGAAGTGAAAGCCTGGTATGTGTATCCTCTATAATAAGAAAAATGAAATATTGTAAGCAGTAAAATAAAAGCAACGCAGCTTCCGTAGCCAGCAATCGACTGCTGAAACTCTCGTATTCACCACGGGGTATAAAGTTTTCATAGAAAATAAAATTGGCCAGGACGAATACGAGGAATGCAAACGGGAGGGCCATTTTTATCCTGTGCATGAATCGCTGACGCAGCAAATTGAAGAACCAGGCAAAAAGAAAAAAACGAATTATAGAACCTGTATTGTACAGGAAATTATTATTCCATAAAAGATCGCCTGTCTGGATGCCCCACTTTAGTTTGTATTCAGCCAGGAGGTCTATCCCGGTGTTCAGGACAAGCGCTACCCAGAGGTAAATGCGTATAGGCCGTAAATAAGTGGCTTTATTCCTCCTCCATAAAATGACAGCCAGGGGTATGAGGAGTGCCCATACCTCTGACCAGTCAAGAATTTTCCGGATCATTCATTATAATTTAATATTCAGGTTTTACTCGGCCGGTGGCTTGGGAGGTGACGGATTAGTTGCTCCTGCTTCATAATCAGATCCGGGGATACCACCTGTTGTTACGAGGTCGACTTTGTATACCAGGTACCTTGGACAATTACAGGGATTGCCTTCATGATCTTTCCCGAAATTGACCATAGGTGTAAATTTGAGGTAATGGGGGCCAGGACCAGTCCTGAAACTCCAGAGCCTGCGGATCTCATCGATAGTAATCTGCTGATCACTTAAAATGATCTCTGTGCCAATCCCCATTACAGCACAAGTAGTAAGCGTGGTAAGTTCATAGGGGGTGGGGTCAAACTTCCTGTCTGCTTTTTTCGCCTTGAAACCTATAAGTGTAAAGGGGTTCAGGTTCCTGTTTGCCCAGTAATAATTAAAGACGATCCTCTTGTACTTATTTGCACCTCCATCCAATGCCAGCCACTCGTCTACCTGTGCCTCAGTTGCTTTTAAGCAATAGAAGGCATTGTCAGGAAGTGCCGCTGCAACAGGATTTACCACGCCCGCGGTATCTGTAGAATCCTTTTTGTCCCCGTCTTTTGACTTGTCATTACAGGAAAATGCAAAGCATGCAAGTGAAAAGAGAATTAATAGCTTTTTCATTACTTGATTTTTAGGTGGTTATAAATATGGTGGACAAGTTCACTCTGGACAGGATCGTTTTAATAAAATTTCCTGGCCAGGTTTATTTTAAAAATATCTATAATGAGATGTCATCACAGGAACCGGTGCAGCCAGGTCGGGCAGGAGGTGATGGGTTGATATACCCCTGGGTTCCGGCTACTTTTATCTTTCCATCACTCTGTACGATGTTCGGGAATAAGGTAACTTCAAAATACATAGAGTTCTCTGTGTCCGGGTAAGGGTATTGGGTAGGTGTAAATAAAAGATCCTTGTACTCACCTGTTTCAACAGGTAAGTTTTGGTGCAAGGTCGTTAGATTCAATAAGGATTTCAGATCACCACGCTGCCAAACCATCAGTTCGATCCTGTCAAGGTATTGATAATTGGTAACCAGGGGCATCGTTGTTAAAGGTTCAAGCGTAAAAGGACCAGTGAGCATTGTTTTACCTGTACTATCCATACCATAAGCGTCCAGCCCCCATGTATTGTCCGGGTAACTATGCCATTTAAAATGTATTTGTTTTACATCATTGGTTGTAAATATCGTTTGCTGCATAGCTATCGACAATTTCAAAAGGTATATTTTTTCAATCTTTTCGGCGAGGATGTGTTTTGCGATGGCCATGCTGTCCTTCCCGGTAAGTTGCCCGCTTCCCTTGTTATTGTTACAGGAATATATCCCTGAAAGGATTCCCCATAACAGCAGGACAGTAAGTGTTTTCTTTCCTTGAACAAATGTCTTAGCGAATACAGCTACTTTTTTCATAAACAGAGTTTTTGTTGGTTTAAAGGGTGACAAAGAGCTTTCACCAGGCAGGAATAAAAATCTTTAACTAAAGTAGGTTGGTCTATGGAACTTTCAAAGTCCCGAAACTTAGATTGCGTAGATACTCCTGTACAATGCGTAGTTCTACGCAGCCCCCTGTTTAAGGTAGTTATTTTTTAATTGTGCTGCCGGAACGTAGATACGCTTATTATAAAGTAGTAGTACGGAGTTTCCCGGTAAGGCATTCATACGCAGTTGTTAAGAACGTTTACCAGTTGTTCTACGGGTATTGATTTTTACGCATTTCCTACCTTGTTCCAGGGCCATTGCTGAATGAAAATTGGGTCATAAATCAAACGTTATGACACGATATTTCATCCTCAGTTTCTTCTTCCTGGCCACCGCAAGCCTTGGTTCTTTTGCCAGCCACGCAACAACCGACAAAGCAATAAATGCTTCGACCCAGGAGAGTTTTGAAATTGGAACCGCTGCCCAAAGCACTCCTTTACCTCCCGTAAAGAATATGCCGGCCTTACCTGCAGCTGAACCTTTCCAGCCTGTACAGAAAGCACATGGCCAGGTTCCTTCATTTGATGAACTGGCCCATGTTCATCGTTTCCATAAAGGAAGAGTGAAGAAGATAAAAAAGCACCATAAAAAATACTGGGCGTTTAGTAAACTGATCCTTGTCCTTTGTCATATAGCTATCCTGGTGATCGCTTACATGCATGTGACACATTAACCGATTTGGAGATTTGAGGATTTGAAAATGCGTTACAGTTTTCAAAAATCAGTAGCGGATAATTTTGAATCCAAAAAATAACTGCAACGGAATTTCTTTTACATCCACCCCTGTTACTTTCGCTTTAGGCGGGCCCTGCCGGCACCATTCAACAAATGCTGACAGTTGTTCAGGAGTACCGGTTGCGAGGATGGCGACCTTTTCATCGCCGGTGTTTCTTACTTCCCCGTGAATGCCAGCCTGGTCGGCTTTCTCCTTGGCAGTCTGGCGAAAGAATACACCCTGTACTTTCCCGTATACAAGAATGGAAAGGGTTTGCTCCATAACGTTTAAAATTCTATCAATCCAACGATCTCTTCAAGGTAATACTGGTCGGTGCTGTCATAATGGTCAAGTCCGCTGCTATCTGCATCCAAAACAGCTACCACTTCCCCATTACGGATAACGGGTACCACGATCTCTGACCTGGATAAACTGCTGCAGGCAATATGCCCCGGGAATTTCTCTACATCCGGAACGACCAGCGTTTGGGCCCGGGCCCAGCTGCTGCCACAAACGCCCCTGCCTTTTTTTATCCTTGTACAGGCCACAGGTCCCTGGAAGGGTGCCAGTACCAATTCTTCGTTCTTTACTATATAAAACCCGACCCAAAGCCAGCCAAACTGTTCTTTAAGGGCGGCGGTTATATTCGCCAAATTGGCTACCAGGTCTGTTTCCCCCTCCATCAAAGCTTTGATCTGGGGAAGCAGGGACTGGTATTGTTCAGCTTTATTCCCGGTCACGATTTGTAAGTCTTCTGCCATTTTACAAAGATAACTTTTCAGGGCAAGCCCTGGTAAAGGCCAATCTCATTTTCCTCCGTAACTTCCGTCAAAATATCCCACACTATGCGAAAGCTGATCTTGATGAGCTGCTGGGTACTGGCTACTTTTTCTGCCCTATCACAACAATTTGGCGGCAACCCGCCTTCCCAAAAATGGAAACAGATCAATACCGATACCGTAAGGGTTATTTTCCCGCCAGGGGCAGACAGCCAGGCTAACAGGACCGCAGCGATCGTTCATTACCTCGCCGCCCATCATCCCGTCCCGCTGGGGGATCAGCTGAAAAAGATTAATATCGTTTTGCAGGACCAGACTACAGTTGCCAACGGATATGTGGGAATGGGTCCTTACCGGAGTGAATTTTTCCTGACGCCGGTACCTAATAATTTCCAGGAAGGAAGTATCGGTTGGACCGATCAGCTGGCTGTGCATGAATACCGCCACGTACAGCAGTTCAACAATTTCAATAATGGTATCAGCCACGTGATGAAATTCCTTTTTGGAGAAGATGGATATACCCTGGCGATCAATGCGGCCGTCCCGGATTGGTTTTACGAAGGTGATGCGGTTTATAATGAAACCATATTAACCAGGCAGGGCAGGGGCAGGTTACCGCTTTTTTTAAATGCCTATCCCTCGCTCTGGCAAGCGGGCAAAAAATATTCGTGGATGAAATTGCGGAATGGCTCCTTAAAAGATTATATACCCAATCATTATTACCTCGGTTATTTAATGGTCAACTATGGAAGGGAAAAATATGGCGCCGATTTCTGGACAAAAGTGACAAGGGATGCTACCGCTTACAAGGGATTACTCTATCCTTTCCAGCATGCCATCAAAAAATATGCAGGTATTGATTATAAAACATTCAGGGAACAGGCATTTGATTATTATAAAAAGAATGCAGAAAGAGTTTCTATTTCACGCGATGAATATCTTTTTCCCGTTAAGAAAAGTTACGTGGTCAATTATTCCTTTCCCTATAGCGCCGGTAATGATTCATTGATCTACCTGAAGGAAAGTTACCGGCAACGACCTGCTTTTTATGTTAAAGATGCTCATGGCGAACACCGGTTAAAAACCCGTGATATCTCTACGGATGACCAGTTCAGTTACCGCAACGGGAAAATCGTTTATACCGCTTACCAGACGGACCCCCGCTGGGCCTGGAAGGATTACAGTGTGATCAAATTGCTGGATGTCCAGACAGGCAAGCAGCAAACGCTGACAAAAAAATCAAAATATTTTACACCGGATATTTCAGCGGATGGCAGCAAAGTGGCTGCCGTGCAAATCTCTCCTGGGGGCAGAAGTGAATTGCATATTCTCGATGCAGCCAACGGACAGGTAATCAAAGCCATTCATTCTTCCGAGATCGTCTTATTTACTGATCCCAAATTTATGGATGAAAACTCCCTGGTGACGGCAGTTAGATTGCGCGACGGGAAAATGGCATTGGCGATGGCGGAGATCGCTACAGGAAATACGACCCGGTTAACCAACCCCTCTTTTAATGTGGTAGGATATCCCTGCGTCAATAACGGGGTCGTTTATTTTACGGCGAGCTATGGCGGCAACGACGATGTATTCGCCCTCCGGCTGAGTGATAAGAAAATATTCAAGCTCAGCGATGGGCCATTGGGGAATTATTTTGTTAACGCGGGTAATGGCAAGATTACCTGGTCAGCTTTCACAGCTGAAGGATACCAGTTGAAACAAATTCCTGAAAAAGACCTTGCCTGGAAAGAAATAGCTCCTGCCGCTACCGATGATCTTACAGAGAAATTTATGGTTAGTCATGAGAATGAATTTGGGGACATCCTGGAAAACGGGGTGGCGCAGCGGAACTTTCCTGTCAGCAATTATAAAAAAGGAACCCGGCTTATCAATTTTCATAGCTGGCGGCCTTATTATTCTGACCCCATTTTGACCGTATCGGTATTCGGTGAGAATGTGCTGAATACCCTGCAGACGGAAATATATTATACTTACAACCAGGATGAGAAAACAAATGCCGTGGGTATCAATGCTGTATATGGCGCCTGGTTTCCTTACCTGAGTATTGGTTCTGAATACACTTTTGACAGGGAAGGGATAACAGGAAATAAGCTGCGTAAATGGAAACAACTGGATTCAAGGATCGGGCTGAGTGTACCGCTTGTTTTTATCAGTGGGCAGACAAGAAAAAGCCTTAGCCTGAGCAGTTATTATGTACGGAGAAATGAATTCAATACTGGGTTCTTTAAAGATTCACTGGGGAACACTTCTTTCAGCTACCTGTCTCATTCCATTTCCTGGATCCAGCAGGTGCAAAGGGCCGTCCAGCACATCTATCCAAGATTCGCTTATTCCCTGTTTATGGGTCATCGTCATATCATTACAAATTACAAGGGCTACCAGTATATCGCGAACGCTGCCCTGTATGTGCCGGGTATCCTTTCTAATCATAACCTTATTTTCAATGCTTCCTTCCAGCAACGGGATACGCTTAACCAATTATCCTTCAGCAACAGGTTCGCTTATTCACGGGGTTATGACGGCAGGTATTTTTCACGGATGTGGAAAGTATCGGCCAATTATCATCTGCCGCTCTTTAATCCTGACTGGGGTTTTGGAAATATCCTTTACCTGCAGCGGGTAAGAACCAACCTTTTTTATGATTTCACCAAAGTGTATTCTCTCGATAAAACACAGAACCGTGACCAGCGTAGTTATGGTGCCGAGCTCTTTATTGACACCCGCTGGTGGAATCAATACCCCCTGAGTTTTGGTTTCCGGGTAAGCCGCTTGCTGGACCGCGACCAGTTTGACGGGTTCAAAGGAACAGTGTTTGAATTCATTTTGCCGGTGAATATTATACCGAGATAAGCTACTAGCTATTGGCTGTTAGCTTTTAGACAGATCAAAGGAAAGAGAGACTTTCTTCGATCATTTTGATCTTTTCTTCGGCATCTGCTTTTTTCTTTCTTTCTATTTCGATAATATCGGGTTTGGCATTCTGTACAAACCGTTCATTACCCAGTTTCTTTTCTACAGATACGAGGAAGCCTTTCAGGTAATCAAGATCTTTTTGCAATTGCTCTTTTTGGGAAGCCGTATCGAGTACAGTTGTTGTTTCAATAAAGAATTTATCTTTCTGTACAACCACTGTTATGCTGTTGGCCACCGTAGTAGAAGTATAGGAAACCGATTCGGCATTGACCTGTTTTAGTAAAATGCTTTCAATCGATTTATAAGTTTCGTTGTTATCAGTAAGTATATGAAGTTTGATCGTATCCTTTGGTTTCAATTGATTCTTCACCCTTGCATCACGTATAGCAGTAATAACTTCTTTCAATAAAATTGCATTAGTTAAAACCGCCTTGTCAACCGGCTTGATTACACCTAATTGTTTTACAGTGATATCATCAGCTCTTTCTTTCAACTGGTGGTAAATATCTTCTGTAATGAAAGGCATGAACGGATGTAACAATTGCATCAGTTCTTCAAAGAAGCCAACTGTTTTTTCATATACGCTTTTATGGATGGGCTGTTCAAAACCCGGTTTCACCCATTCTAAATACCAGCTGCAGAAATCATCCCAGATAAGGGAATAAATCGTTTTCAGGGCTTCGCTTAACCGGAATTCTTTGAACTGTGTATCTAATTCAAGCCTGGCTTCGTTCAAACGGTTAGCGAACCATGCTGTCGCAAAGTTTTTTTCTCCTGGTCCGGGACTCAGTGCTCCGGACTGTCTTCCTTCCCACATCTTTACCAGTTTCAGCGCATTCCAGATCTTATTATTAAAGAACAATCCTTGTTCGTTGCTGCTTTCATCCCAGAGCAAGTCGTTCCCGGCAGGAGAGGAGATCATGATGCCGAAGCGGGTAGCATCGGCGCCGTATTTATCGATCAGGGCCAGCAGGTCGGGGGAATTTCCAAGGCTTTTACTCATCTTTCTTCCCTGTTTATCACGAACGATACCGGTAAAATAAACTTCATTAAAAGGTTTTTCTCCTTTGTATTCAAATCCTGCCATGATCATCCTTGCTACCCAGAAGAAAATAATCTCTGGCGCGGTAACCACTGTATTGGTCGGGTAATAATAGTTTACGTCTTTGTTTCCAGGGTCACTGTATCCTTTAAAAACTTCAAAGGGCCAGAGCCAGCTGGAGAACCAGGTGTCGAGGCAATCTTCGTCCTGTTTAAGGTCGTCGATGGTCCATCGTCCATGGTCCATCGTTAATTTTTGCAATGCTTCTTCTTTTGTTACAGCAACAGCAAAGGAACCATCCGGCGCATACCAGGCAGGTATCCTGTGTCCCCACCACAACTGGCGGCTGATACACCAGTCCTTGATATTTTCCATCCAGTGGCGGTAGAGGTTCTTGAATTTCGCGGGATAAAATTTTATTTCATCATCCGCAACGGCATGTAAAGCGGGACCGGATATTTTTTTCATATCCACCCACCATTGCAGGGAAAGACGAGGCTCCACCACGGCATCGGTTCTTTCACTATAGCCTACTTCGCTGGTATAATCCTCAGTTTTTAGTAAAAAGGCTTTCTCTTCCAGTTCCCTTACGATATTTTTCCTCGCTTCAAAGCGGTCTTCACCAATATGGATCTGTGCGGCTTCGTTCAGTGTCCCGTCCTCGTTGAATATGTCTACTACTTCGAGGTTATGTTTTTGGCCAAGCTGGTTATCGTTCATATCATGGGCAGGAGTAACCTTCAAGGCACCTGTGCCGAATTCCATCGTAACATATTCATCCGTAATGATGGGAATACGGCGGTTGATTAAGGGGACAAAAGCAAATTTCCCATGCAGGTGTTTGTAGCGATCATCGTCCGGGTGTACACAAATAGCGGTATCACCCATGATGGTTTCAGGGCGAACAGTGGCGATGGTAATGTAGTCGGGAGTGGTAAGTGGTAAGGCGTGAGAGGGGGATTCACGATCTAAAAAATACTTGAGGTAATAAAGCTTCTGCTGCGTTTCTTTCCGGATCACTTCTTCATCACTCAGGGCGGTTTTTGCTTTTACATCCCAGTGGATCATTCTTTTGCCCCGGTAGATATATCCTTTGTTGAAGAGATCGATAAAGACATTGATCACCGACTCATAATAACCAGGGTCCATGGTGAAACTGGTGCGTTCCCAGTCAAGACTACAGCCCATTTTTTTAAGCTGCTGTAAAATAATACCGCCATATTTCTCTTTCCATTCCCAGGCATATTTTAAAAAATCTTCGCGGCTAAGGGATGATTTGGCGATCCCTCTTTCCCTGAGCATTTGTACCACTTTGGCTTCCGTAGCGATGGAAGCATGGTCTGTGCCCGGCACCCAGCAGGCATTCTTCCCCTGCATCCGGGCCCGGCGGATCAGGATGTCCTGGATCGTATTGTTGAGACAATGGCCCATATGGAGCACACCAGTCACGTTGGGCGGAGGGATGACAATAGTATAAGGCTCCCGCTCATCAGGTTCACTGTGAAAATAATTTTTATCCATCCAGTGCTGGTACCATTTCTGTTCGGCCGTAGCGTGGTCAAAATTCTTGCTCAGTTCCATAGTACTCACTTGCTGTTTTAGGGATATAACCTTTGCAGAACCGCAAATTTACCGGGTTTTCGGCAGCCAGGAATAAGAAATAAGCAATAAAAAATAAGGTTGCTTCGGCTTTGCCTCGCAATAAGAAAGTTGGCAGCGTTATAGAAGGAATGGTACTTATCAATCGGGCGACAGGTATTTTTTTATTTCTTCGCAGATATAAATGTTGCCCTTATATACCTCCCCGATACCGTATAGTATCTCTTCCAGTGATGAGGTCTTGGTCAGGTATCCGCTGGCTCCCAGTTCAAGCATCTTGTGGGCATATTTTGGCTGGTTATTGGCGGAAAGCCCGATCACTTTTACAGAAGGGAAACGTGCAGCAACGGCTTCCGTGACTGAAAATCCATTAAGGGGAGACATATTGATATCCACCAGCGCAATATCAGGGAGCAATTCCCCGGCCTTTTCAATAGCATCGTTTCCATTGTCACAATCAGCAACTACCTGGAAGCGGGGGTTATTCTCCAATAAAGTTTTCCAGGATTCACGCACCAATTTATGGTCATCGGCCAGGAGAATTCGGATCGGTTTGTTATTCATTTCAATTGTTGGTTCGCTTTTCTATAAGGTTAAAAGGTGCAGGGAACTGATTTAGAGGCCCTGGGTGGTCATAAGAGGGTGGATTTGGTGGAAGAGGCTGTAGCTGGCTGGTTCGGGTAACTAACCTGCATAGAGATAAGGCTATTTTCCAGATAAATAGTAAAAATACTGAAAAACCAAAGTAGTATTACCTGTTGAAATTACCAAGAGTTTTTACTAATTTCTTTTTGAACAGGCGATAATGAGCGAAAGCTGGCTACTTAATTCCTGTTATATTCGTAAAAAATTAGACCTGGTTTCCTGGTAAACGGTTTAAATACATGCAATGAAAAGAGAATTAACCTCCTGGTATAGCCCTTCGCTTAACAAAGAAATGCCCATTGCCAGCTATGGTGAACAGGGTTTTGCCCTTTTGCTGGTACCAACTGCGGCAGCTGATTACCTGGAGTATGAACGATTCCAGCTGATGGACCATCTTGCTCCTTTTGTGGATGCCGGCAAAGTGAGGGTATTCTCCATTGACAGTATCAATAATGAGAGCTGGCTGAATAATAATATGAACCCGCGTGATAAATCGCTCCGGCACCAGCAATGGAATAGTTATGTATTCGATGAAGTGGTTCCCTTTATCCGGACCAATACCCATGCACAAAACCCGGTCATTACCTGTGGAGCATCTTTCGGAGCCCTGCACAGCATGAATTTATTTTTGAAAAGACCAGACCTCATTAATGGAGTGATCGCTATGAGCGGTGTTTATGATCTTTCCGAATACACCAAGGGCTATTTTGATGATGATACTTATTTCAACAGTCCCTGGCATTACATGCAAAACCTGGCAGATCATAATGTACTCGAGCAGATCCGCCAGAGCAAGCATATCCATATATTGACCGGAAGTGGCTCTTATGAAGACCCCGCAGCAAGCGGCAAGTTTGCCAAGATATTATACGACAAAGGCATCTGGTATGAACTCGATGTCTGGGGTGAGGAATGGCCGCATGACTGGAATACCTGGAGGGCTATGCTGCCGCATTACCTTGGCTCTAAATTCTAATTGCCTTTTCAGGGAATAAGTTTTTCCAGCCTTTCAATAAAAACTGGACGGGGGATCATGGTGGCCCCGAGACTTTCCAGGTATTCCGTGTAGACCTGGCAATCGACCAGTTCAACTCCCTCTTCTTTTAAATATTGTACATACCTGATAAAAGCAAAACGGGAAGCATTACTTTCCAGGCTGAACATGCTTTCTCCAAAAAAGACTTTACCAAGCCTGATACCGTATAAACCACCCGCCAGTTTCCCGTCTTTCCATACCTCTGCACTGTGCGCATATCCGAGTTCGTGAAGGTGACCATAAGCTTTCTCTATCTCATCCGTGATCCAGGTTCCTTCCTGTCCGGGTCGTTTGGTGTTTTTACAATGATGAATGACTTCTGCAAATGCTTTATTGATACTGAAATCAAATTCATTCCTGTTGAGCAGGGGTTTGATGCTTTTACTGATTTTTAATTCACCCGGTAATAAAACAAAACGCGGATCGGGGCACCACCATAAAATAGTTCCGCCTTCATACCAGGGAAAGATCCCGCTGCGGTAGGCGAGTAACAGTCTTTCGGGAGAAAGATCGCCACCCATTGCGAGCAGGCCATCGGGTTCGGAAAGATGGACCGGGGGAAAGATCAATTCTTTATCTAAGGCGAATAAGGGCATAAACAAACCCGGGTAAATTGTAATTATGAAACCTGGTTGTTCATTGATGAATTTATTAATAATCGATTCCGAAAGATGAAAAACTTGCCCATTGTGTGGGATTCGGGTATTTTTTCCTGGTTTCAAGCATTGCTTTCCGTAAGGGTTCAGCAGGCATAAAATCAGAAGGCTCTTCTAAATGAACCAGGAAGCGATTCATCAGGAAACAGGTGGCTTCATCATCTACATTCCATAAACTCATGATGACATGATTGCTGCCACATAACATAAAAGAACGTGCCAGTCCTGCCACCCCGGCTTCCATGGATTTCCCAAGCCCTGTCTGGCAGGCCGATAAGATCACCATTTCAGGGAACTGGGGAAATTGATCGCGGTGAAGCATAATATCCTCTACTGTCAGGAATGGATCATTGCCGCTCAGTACTAAAAAACTTTTTTTCGGGTTTTCCGCATTCGCCATACCATGCGTCGCGAAATATACCAGGTCGGATTGGCCTATATATTTCAACACACTATCTTTTACTGCGTCACGGCCTTCTAATAGTTTGTAATGGGATACATGTGTTATAGCGCTATCTATTTCTTTTTTTGCTCCCGGCAGGTCAGGAAAAATATAATCAGTATTGCCGGGATAAGCGGGGTTACTGATAAACAACGGGCTTACCAGTTTAAAGACAAAAGAATCGGGCTGGTTCTCATCAAATTTTTTGGAAATAATGTCGGAAGGATTCCAGTTGGTCAAAGCTTTTAATGTCTTTGTTCTTAATCCCAGGAGGTCAACAATGCCCGGTGAAACCGTAATGCTGCAATGATCAACAAGCAGGGAACCGTCGTGGTAAGGCGCGAGCAACTGGAAGGGAATCGTTCCGATATTCATGGCTGGAATGATCAGCAGGTGTCTATATGTACTATCGAATGCTGCTGGTAATAACAAGGAGCTGGCCTTTTCGATCAGCCGCTGGTAAGTAATTCCTTTTGAAGCGGGAGGAGGGGTGACAACTAACCCGCGTTTTACCGGCATCCGGTTATCAGCGCCGGCATACAGGCCCAGGGTATGATTAAGATCGATACTTAATTGAAGCAGTTCATTTCTTGTAACCGGGATAATTTTTTTTTCTATGACGGCACCGGGGATAAGAAAAACGCGGCGAAGCGTATCTTGCTGGAAAAAATAAAAGAGCATGCCGATACCACGGTTGGCTGGGTAAAGCCGGCCAAATAATGTGGCGAGGCTTTCATCTGAATTAATATTATTGCTTTGGTAAACATCCAGTAGCGTCTTGATCGTCTCCTCGTTTGCCCCCCTTACTCTTAATAACTCAGCGAATTGTTCGCCATAAATACGGTATACAGACGTATCGGCAAGACTTCCTGGAGGCTGTGCTTTTAATGGAGGAGTAAATCCTGTGAACGCAAGCCAGGCGAAGAAATATATCAGGGTGCTACGGAACATGTCTACAATATAAGGAAATTCGATGGCTGGAGTAACAAAGATCAGAAGCCAAAACGCTATGCTGCTACAAGTTCAACCGTCGCGTTAATGCCTCTTTCGGTAATAGCATCGCAAAGTGGTTTCAGGTCATCAAACGTGCCGTTCTTAACCGCGTATTTCCCCTGGTAATGGATGATATAGGAACATTGCTCTGCCTGTTCATGGGAATGGCCGCATACTTCCATAAGGGTCTCGATCACCCATTGAAATGTGTTGACCTCGTCATTCCAGACTACAAGATTGCAGGGATCTTCGGTGAGTGTCAGCAGGTCCGTATCCTGCTGGTAATCTGTTTTTGTATCGTCTTTAGTAGGTATCACCCTGCAAAAATAAAAAATATTAGCCGATATTAGTAACCCGTATGCGGAATTTGCCGCTACATTAATTCAAATCAAGTTTATGGAAAGAGTCACCGGCCTTGGCGGCCCTTTTATCAGGTCAAAAGATCCGAAAGCCCTGGCGGCCTGGTATGAGAAACACCTCGGCTTGCCTTTTGCCGGGAAAGTTTATACTGACTGGCAATTCAGTAATCTCGACGGGTCAAAAAAAGCCGGTAATAATGTCCTTTCTTTTTTCAAAGAGGATAGTCCCTATTTTGCGCCCAGTGAAAAACAAGTGATGCTCAATTTGATCGTAAAAGACCTGTTTGCCTTGCTCGCTGTTTTAAAAGAAGAAGGAGTGGAGACCGTGGGAGAACCCATGGATGAAGAGTATGGGAAATTTGGCTGGATCATGGATCCGGAAGGAAATAAGATCGAATTGTGGGAACCTCCTGAATAACATTTAGCAAGCCCGGTTTACCTGTTACGACTTATTTATTCTCCTTGTCAGTTAATTTTTGACTCCTGATGCAAGAGATCATGATTATGCTCCTGCACTTATAGCAATCATCACTTTCCTCGTAGTAAAGTATTCGTAAAAAACAGTATCATCCAATAGACAGCATTACTGCTTCACCATTTTGAATGTATTTCCTCCTTCAGGACTCGATATCTTCAAAATATAGGTGCCCTTCCCGGCTGTTGGGACATTCATGCGGATGGCGTTATTACCGCTGCTAAGCTGATGAGCTGACTCAGCAATCTTCCTGCCGTTCATGTCGGTCAGGGTTAGAGTAGCATCCTGTTGCTTTTGAGATTCAATATTAACAATAAAGAAGCTGACGAAAGGATTGGGAGAAACCTCTGCATTGAACCCGCTATTCCCTGCATGGATCTTTACAACGGGGCTGTATTTAAATACCCTGTTGTTATCGACCATTTTCAACCTGTAGAAATAGATTTCAGCGCGTTCAGTATTGAAGAAGTCAGTAAAATTATAGGACTGGTTGGAACTGCTTATACCTGCAGCAGGCTGGGAAGCGATCGTTGAAAAATCAACCCCGTTCGTACTTCTCTGGATATCGAATAAGAGAGTATTCTGTTCTTCTGAAGTTATCCATTCGAGGTAATTGCTGCTATTGCCTGATTTCCTGCCACTGAACTTTGTCAGCGTTAACGGGAGCGTGGAGTTATTCATGAGTGACCAGCACTCGTTACCTGCACTAAAAGAAACGCTGTTACGGTTTTCTACAACTGACGAGCTGATACCATCGCCTTTTGCAAGTCCCATCGTTGTTTCTCTTGTTGAGTTCACGCTGCCTGTAACAATTTTGATCTCGTTAGAGGTTTCAAACAGTTGTATCTCACCGGTCAAAAATGGTGTGGAACCGCAGCAATTAAAGGCAGACTGGTAATGGACAACAAAGGTGCGGAAAGGTGCAGTACCTGTTACATCATAAAAAACACTTCCGTCATCGCCGGGGGTCCCGGACGGAACATACAGATCAGTATGCGCTATGGCAATATATGTTGCATCCGTATTGGGAAGGGTATACCCGGAGCAGCATCCGTTGGAAGCAAAGTTATCAAAGGAAATAAATCCGTTAGTTGAAACGAATATGGAACTGTAGTCGGAGCCGTAAAAGGTAAAACTAAAGGGTAATACAACTTCGGCAATGTTATCATCACCCGATACGGCCAGGGTACCTGTGCTAATCAACATAGGCGTACCACAGGGGGTGGGATTATACTGGGAAAAACAAATTTGAAAAAGAGCACAACAGGTAATAAGCAGGAAGGGTTTTTTCATAAGTGGTGGATTCCAGGACATTAAATTATTGGTGGTTCGCCTGTCAGCTGGAAACGAAAAAAAATATTTGTAAGTATGGCTGTACCCGCCCATTATTGTGAATTAGTGGCTAACCCTTAGTAGAATCGTGCAGGGTTGGCTCAAAGATTACGTTGTCTTCTGACGGGTTCAAAAAGCCGGGAAAAAGGGAATTCATGCGAGACAAAAGCTATTGAAGGTCTTTATTACCTCATTCCAGGAAACTGCAGTTCTTTTTGGTTAGAAAAGGTCCCGCCTGTATATTTGCACTCCCAATTAAGTGACTGCATCATTGCATTAAAAAGGGAGTTTAGCTCAGCTGGTTCAGAGCATCTGCCTTACAAGCAGAGGGTCGGCGGTTCGAACCCGTCAACTCCCACCCAATACGGTAAAGGGTTTCAGAAAATGAAACCCTTTTTTATTTCTACCATTTTGCATACAACCCGGGTTTAAAAATTATTTTCATTTGATCTAATTTGCTTTACCTTGTATCTATAAGCATTTAGTATGCAACACTCTAAAGTTGTGTTCCCGTTTAAATTTTCATTGGCAGTCTTTATTTTGACAATGTTTGGATGCGTAAAAGCGAATCCCCATGAAAATCCGTTTGCTGGTCATTGGAAAGGCACTTACACTGGCGCCAATGATCAGGGTACCTGGGATATAGTACTGGATAAAGACGGGTTTGTCACTGGCAATACCGTATCTACTACTTTCGCACAAACAAACACTGCCAGTGGGGTCGTCAGTGAACAGGGCCAGGTAAGTTTATTAATTACAATCGGAACAGTTATAGCCGGGGCAAGTTTTAATGGCAATATGACCGGGCATTCTGCCTCGGGAACCTGGACAAATAATACTTTTACGCCACCTTATACTGGCACCTGGACAGGAAGTAAGTTGTAGAACTGTGTTGTATAAAATCAACGCCGCGGTTCGAACCCACGAACTCCCAGCAATCCGGCTTAAAACGGAATTTTTCATGTATGGCAACGACTTACTGCGAATTTGTGCTGAACAAAGGAAAAGACACGGTTCACCGGGATTACCATGATAAGGAATATGGTTTCCCCATCGGTGATGATAACCTCCTTTTTGCAAGATTAGTGCTCGAAATTAACCAGGCCGGGCTTAGCTGGGAAACCATCCTGAAGAAAAAGGATAATTTCTTCAAAGCCTTTGATGACTTTAAAATTGATAAAGTAGCCAGGTACTCGGAGAAGAAAAAAGAAAAATTAATGCAGGATGCCGGGATCATACGTAACCGGTTAAAGATCGAAGCAGCGGTGCACAATGCAAAATGCATTCAAGCGATTCAAAAAGGATCGGGTTCTTTCAAAAAATGGCTCGACAGCCATCATCCGAAAACAAAAGAGGAATGGGTGAAACTTTTTAAAACCACTTTCCGGTTCACCGGCGGCGAGATAGTAAATGAATTTTTGATGAGTACCGGTTACTTACCCGGAGCTCATACTGAGACCTGCCCGGTGTATAAAAAAGTGATGAAACTAAAGCCCATGTGGAATAAGGTTGCTTCGGCTTTGCCTCGCAATGAGGTTGCTCGCAATAAGTAAGCTGAACATTCCTACACTTGCCACTAGCCAACCCCCCACTCGCCACTAGCCAAACCCCACTCGCTACTTCCTAATTAGGATTCACTTCCGGGAAACGGTAATGCTGCCCGTCGAGTACAAATAATTCATCGATCTCGAAGGTCCAGAATTTGAATAAGGGAGATTTTTTCAGCAGCTTTTCCACTTCTTTCTTGTCTTCTGCATTCAGCGTGATCCAGGAGCGCTGGGTTTCCATACTGACTGCATAATGATCGATCGTGCCTTTGTTGATCAGGCTGTTGATATAGGTGCGGTGTTCCGGAACAAGATCCATGAACTCATCGCTCATTTCGAAATGTATGGTGACCTGGTATTTCTGCATCTGTATAAATGACAATTCAAAACCAGGAAAGTTGCACCAGGTTAAAAGAAAGCTTAAAATACTTAATTTTACTGCCCCGGAACGTTAGCTCAGTTGGTTCAGAGCACTACTTTGACAGAGTAGGGGTCACTGGTTCGAGCCCAGTACGTTCCACTTTTTTATTATGAAATTCTCTTCAGGATCTGTTATTATTGGTACTATTTTGCTTGTCGGGGGTAGTTTTATATTACTATTCCTCGTATTTTTTAACCGGCGCCGGAAAAAAATAGTCAATATGAATCACCAGTCAACGGGGATTGTAAGTGATATTATACAAAGAATTGGCATCAAAGGGAATATATACTACCAATTTATAATTCGCTACGATACACTCGCGGGCAGCCCGGTTACAATCAATCATTATTCAATTAAAAAACCCAAAGAGAGCGAAGTCATTTTGTATTATGATCCTGCAAAACCGGAAAAGTTTGTTCTTAAAAACGACGGTCAATTCAGGAGTGTCAATATTATTTTCGGAATTTTTGCTGTGTTATTCCTGGCAGGAGCTGTCTGTGCATTTTTATTCTTATAATTAAATCTTCCACTCCACTATATTATTCGCCCACGCTGTGCGGTAAGGCGTGGAAATGCGGATATAATTATCAGTATATCCTTCCATGGTACCGTTTTTATTATGACCCTCGAACAATATTTTCCTGGTCTGTCCCACCTGCTGCCCGGTAAAATATTGCATTTTCATATAGGAGAGATTACGCAAGGTCTTGTTTCTTTCATTCCGGGTGTGCACCGGGATCACGGGCTTCAATCCCAGCGCATGGGTATTGTCCCGTTCTGAATACGTAAACACATGCAGGTATGAAATATCCAGGGAATGCAGAAAATCAAATGTTTCTTTAAAATCTTCCTCCGTCTCACCGGGAAAACCAACAATCACATCCACACCGATCGCGCAATGGGGCATTAACGTTTTTATCAACTTCACTCTTTCCGCATAGAATTCTCTTTTATACCGGCGGCGCATTAACCCTAATATCTTATTGCTGCCGCTTTGCAGGGGTATATGAAAATGCGGCATGAATTTGTCGCTGTTAGCCACAAATTCAATGATCTCGTTGGTAAGCAGGTTCGGCTCAATAGAAGAAATGCGGTAACGCTTAATTCCTTCAATTTTATCAAGCTCTTTAATGAGGGAAAAGAAATTTTCTGTTTTAGGGACTTCCGCTGTGGAGGATTTCGGGGCGCTGAAATCACCAAGATTCACACCTGTCAATACAATTTCCTTCACCCCTTGCCTGGCCAGGTGTGCGGCATTGGCCACTACATTTGCAATACTATCGCTCCGGCTTTTCCCCCTTGCCATTGGTATGGTACAGAAAGAACAATTATAATCGCATCCATCCTGTACTTTTAAAAAGGTCCTCGTCCTGTCATTTACCGACCAGGAAGAATGGAAGGCCGAAACCTCCTCGATATCGCAACTGCAGATCTTAGCAGGATCACCTTTCGCCAGTTCGCGGATATGCTGTACAATATTGAACTTTTCGGCCGCTCCCAATACCAGGTCAACACCGGGAATTCCAGCGATCTCTTTTGGTTTTAACTGGGCATAACAGCCGGTGATCACCACGAAACTCGCGGGAGCTTTTCGCTGGATCCGGCGAACCAGGTGCCGGCATTCTTTATCGGCATTATCCGTAACGGAACAGGTATTGATAACATACACATCTGCCAGTTCATCAAACTCTTTTTTTTCAAAACCTTCATTTTCCAGCAAGCGGGATAAAGAAGAAGTTTCGGAGAAATTGAGTTTGCAACCGAGTGTATGAAAAGCGACTGTTCTTGATGCTGCCATTGAGTTTGCAAAGGTACGTTGAAAGTCCGTAAGACCGAAAGTCCGTAAGTCCGTAAGTCCGTAAGACTGAAAGACTGGAAAGCCGCTCTTTCGCTCTTTCTCTCTTCCGACTTCTCCGTCTATATTTCCTGTATTTTTATCTAAATATTTGACCGTGAACAAGAAATGGCTGCCTATAATCCTGATCCTGCTGATGGCTATTGCCGTGATCATTATAAAGACCTGTAAGAATAACGGGCAGCCAACCCCGAAACCAAAAGTTACCAGTACCGGAACAAATGACCCTGCCAGCAACAAAACGGACAGGGACAAAGGGTTTGACCGCCGTGTTTCTTACCTCGAATACAGCAACCATGCAAAATGCCGGATGTCATGCCGTCATATTTCCCAGGCGGAAGTAGAAGAAATCATGCGGGACGGGAAAATCAACTACAATAAAAGCGACCTGCAAAACGTAAGATGCCCCCGTTATGCAGTGGAGGGAGTGACCAGCGATAACCAGCGGGTAAGAATCGTATGTGCGCAATGCAATGAATCCACCACCGTGGTTACGGTGATCGACCTGGAGACAGAATTCCAATGCAGTTGCCCGGGCGATGATGATAAATATAAAAACAAGAACTGATGAACCTCTTGTTGCGCCCACTGCAGTGGATCTACAGCCTCTATGCATTTATCACTTTCGTGGCGATCATGCTCCTGATCTTTCCTTTTGTACTCATCGCGAGTTTTTTTGGGCGGATAAAGGGAGGCAATATGATCCTCCGGCTTTGCATGTTCTGGTCTGACCTCTGGTTCCCCCTGGTTTTTATCTGGCATAAAAAGATCTATGAAGTGCCGCATGACAAAAAGCGATCTTATATTTTTCTTTCCAATCATATATCCTATCTCGATGCAGCGATCATTGTAAAAGCTTATCGCCAGCCCATCCGTCCGCTGGGGAAGGTTGAAATGAGCAGGGTTCCTGTCTTTGGGTTTATTTACCGTAATGCCATCGTTGCCGTAGACCGCAGTAATGCTGCTAACCGGGCCAACAGTGTGCGGATTTTAAAATCACTGATCAGTAAAGGAATCTCGGTGCTGGTATTCCCGGAAGGAACCTTTAATATGGGAACAACACCGTTAAAGGAATTTTATGACGGGGCTTTCCGGGTAGCTATTGAAACGCAAACACCCATAAAGCCGGTATTATTCCTGGATGCCTACCACCGGATGAATTATAAAAGCCTTTTCTCCATGACTCCCGGCCGAAGTCGTGTATTGTACCTGGATGAGATCCCGGTTATAGGTTATAACCTGGAAGACATCTCAAAACTGAAAGACGAAGTCTATAGTATCATGGAAAAGAAATTAATTGAATATGATGCGGGGTGGAGAAAACCCTCTATATCCGCCTAAAGGAAGACTTTAGACCCTGATATAAGTAGATTTGTTCCTTCATGACAAGAAGTATTTCCAATATAAACGTTGTTAACTCTCTGCCAACTGGCGGAACGGGGGGTTATGCCGAAGTCATCATACCTGCTGCCTTACCGAAGAACTATACCTGGTCTATACCGCCACATTTACAGGAATTGGTAAAACCGGGTTGCCGCGTGGAAGTTAACCTTGGCAAAAGCAAGAAATATGCAGGGATTGTAAAAAAAATACAGGAAGAGAAACCCGAATTTTTTGAAACCAAGGATATCCTCAATGTCCTGGATGCAGAGCCGGTTGTAGTTGAACCGCAACTGAAATTGTGGGAATGGATCGCTTCTTATTATATGTGCAGTGAAGGAGAAGTAATGGCGGCTGCTCTCCCGGCTCATTTCAAATTATCAAGCGAAACGATACTGGTATACAATGAAGAATATGGCGAAGATTTTTCCGCTCTTGATCATGATGAATATATAGTGGGAGAGGCGTTGCTGTTGAAAAAAGAACTCAACCTGAATGAAGTACAGCAGTTGCTTGACTCTTCGCATGTTTACCCGGTGATCAACCGCCTGATCAATAAGAAGGTCTGTTTTGTCTGGGAAGCCCTGAAACAAACCTATGCACCCAAAAAAGAGACGTATATAATACTGAATCCTGACTTCGACAACGAGGATAAGTTATCAGCATTACTGAATAACTGGACAAAGGCACCCAAGCAAATGGAATTGCTGCTTAGCTACCTGCACCTTGTAAAAACAGAAGGAGAAGTGGTCAAATCCATCCTCCTGAAAAAATCGGGTGCCTCAGATGCACAGTTAAAAGGGTTGATAGAAAAAAAAATAGTCCGGGCAGAAAAAAGAAACGTGGACCGGATCCATTACCTGCCAAAGAATGTACAAATCGATTTTGAACTGACGCCGGCGCAACAGGTAGCATTTGAAGAAACAAAAAAACAATTGGAGGAAAAGCCCGTTTGCCTGCTTCACGGCGTTACTTCCAGTGGCAAAACCAATATTTATATCAAGCTGATTGAAGAGTGTATAAAACTGGGTAAGCAGGTCTTGTATATGCTGCCCGAGATCGCACTCACTTCACAGATCATCCGCCGCCTGCAAAAACATTTTGGGGGCTATATCGGCATCTATCATTCCAAATTTTCACAGAATGAAAGAGTGGAAATCTGGAATAAAGTAAAGAACGGTGAACTACGGGTTATCCTGGGAGCGAGATCTTCCGTATTTCTTCCTTACCAGGAACTGGGTTTGGTGATCTGCGATGAAGAACACGACAGTTCCTACAAACAGCAGGAACCGGCCCCGCGGTACAATGGGAGAGACGCTGCTATTTTTTTTGCTTCTCTTTTCAAGGCTAATGTATTGCTGGGAAGCGGCACTCCCTCTATTGAAAGTTATTACAATGCCAGTACCGGGAAATATGGACTGGTCGAACTCATGCAACGGTATGGTGATTTGAAACTTCCCCCGATCGAAATGGTGGATACCCGCAAGATCATCCAGAAAGACAGGTTAAAAGTGATGCTATCGCCACGGCTGGTGGAGGCAGTAAACGAAGTAATAGAAAGAAAAAAACAGGTCATACTCTTCCAAAACCGTCGTGGGTATGCTCCTTACCAGGTATGCAGTGTCTGTGGCTGGATACCGCAATGCAAATATTGTGACGTATCGCTGACCTTTCACAAACTCACCAATAAACTGGTTTGTCATTATTGCGGAACCACTTATCCCCCCGTACATACCTGCGCAGCTTGTGGCAGTGATAAATTCATACAAAGGAATTTTGGTACAGAAAAGATTGAAGAACTCCTGCAGGAAACTTTCCCCGAAGCCAGGGTTGCCAGGATGGATATGGATACTGTTAGGGGAAAGAATGCCCATGATGTCCTGATACAGCAGTTTGAACAACAACGGATCGATATCCTGGTAGGAACACAGATGGTAGTAAAAGGACTGGATTTTGATAATGTTGACCTCGTCGGAATCCTGGACGCAGACGGGCTTTTACATTTTGCCGATTTCCGTGTAAACGAACGGGCTTTTCAATTAATGGAACAGGTAAGCGGGAGAGCAGGTCGCAGGGAAGAAACCGGGAACGTGCTGGTCCAGACTTCGCAGCCACAGCATCCTTTATTACAGATTGTGCAGCAGCATGATTATAAAGCCATGTTCACTGAAGAACTGAAAAAAAGAAAAGATTTTTTTTACCCTCCCTTTTCGAGGATTATTCACATGACCTTTAAACATAAATTAAAAGAAGTGGTGGAACGGGCGGCTTATCATTATACCGGGGCATTGAAGGGCAGGTATGAAAAATATATTGTTGGCCCCGCGGAACCAGTGATCGGTCGCATCCGTAATCAATACCTGATGGAATTGCTGTTAAAGCTTCCGCGGGATAGTAAAACGATCAACCAATGTAAAAAGGACCTGTTGGAACAGATAGCCATACTCCACCAGGACAAAAGTTTCCGGAGTGTGACGATCGTAGCGGATGTGGATGCGGTCTGAATTGTCTATAGTCGATGGTCAATGGACCATTGACCATCGACCCTACTTCAGATATTTATCAAACCAGTCCACAAACCGCGTGAATTCCGGCATCATCTGATTGGGATTATGACCACCGCCTTTTTTGATGAAAAAATCGTTTTGAACGCCAGACTCTTTCAGTTTTGCAATAAATGTTTGCGATTGCTGCAAGGGAACCACTTTGTCGGCATCGCCATGAATAATGAAAATGGGAGGGTCATCTGCTGAGATAAAATAAATCGGTGAGATGGTCCTTGCTATTTTATTTCTTGCACTGGTATCGGTAACATGATCGTAAGTGCTTGTGAGGCCATTCCAGTTAGTGAAATCAAGAGCTCCGAAGATCCCGTTGGCCAATTGAATTTCTTTCATGTTGACAAAATTGGCACCGGGAGTTCCCCAGTTCAAAAAATCAGTTGGCGGGTAAAGTATAGCAGCAGCCTGAACCCTGGAGGATACACGATCAACGGGGTCTTGCGCCATGGAATCAATTTTCTCATCTGCCATAGCGATACAAAGTGAAAGATGTCCACCCGCAGATCCACCTGTGATCCCGATATGGGCCGGGTCAACCTGTAATTTCTTTGCATTGTAGCGGACATAGCGAACAGCTCTTTTCGCATCTTCGATCTCATCGGGGATCGCATACCGGGGTTGTGATCCAAGGATGGCCAGGAAAACTGTAAATCCTTTATCTAAGAACATAGCAGCAGGGCGAATCGTTCTTTCAGCCTGCTGGTAAGAAGAGAACCAGGAGCCTGCGATCACCCAAATGATAGCTTTACTATTTGTCTTTGCTCTTGGATCTATCTTGAGCATGGTCAATACAATGCCATCTTTTCTCCCGTAAATCAATTCTTCTACTTTATAATTAGCGTTGGCTTTTATCATCAACTTATCCATCAAAGGCTTCCAGCGTTTATCTTTTTTCACTGTATTGAAATCTTTATCGGCTTCCATCCCGTTCACGTCTCCAGGTGAAATTTCTCCTGATGTTGAAACAAGGTTGAGAAAATAAAAGGAACTGTCTGGCTCATTGGCCACAGCCCAGCGGCTGGCAGCCCGCCAGTAATTGCTGACATCCGCCTGTTTCCCCTGCATTTTTATCGCAACGCCATATACCGAGGCCGCGCCCCTGTAATCTTTTGCCCTGTAAAGCGAATCTCCTTTTTTGTAAAGGGCATCTGCAGACTGTGCGAAACAAGCAGAAGCGAATAAGCAGCCAATAAAAAGCAGGATATTTTTCATGTCGATTTGATTAAGTGTTAGTTACCTGGAAGATTGATGAATTCCCTTTCCTGAATGTACAGTAAATCAATAATAATTTTATTTCTTATACTTGGGTTGGAACAGTTGAATATAAAAATCTCCCGGCGCCAGGAAATGGGTGACAAACCCGTAGCCATGGTCTTCAATTTCTCCTTTGAAGATAACTCCCTTCGACTTCAGTTCATCTACGGTTGTATGGATATTGTCACAATAAAAAGAGATATCATGGGTACCCGATAAAGCACCTTCTTCACCGCTGCTGTCTGCAGGATGACAACCCAGGTCCGCTTCGGGAAGATCAAAGATCAGCCAACCCCGGCCGATATCATTTGCTTTCAAACCGAGTTTGTCACGGAAAAAAGCCCTAAGGCCATCGGCATCAGAGCTGTAGAACATTGTATGTACACCTGTTATCATGATTAATGTTGTTTAGAGATTCTTGATAATACTTCGATCATTAACACAGAGACACAGAGTCACGGAGTTGCACAGAGATATCATCCCTGGCCCAGCCCTCTGCGGTCACCTGTTTCTCCCTGCTGAATTAGGTTATAGCCTAGAAAATTAGTTCTTTCGGCATTAATGAAAAAATCAGGAAATTTGCAGTATGCAAATTCTTGAAAATATCTCTCTCCGGCCTTATAATACCTTCGGTATTGAGGCAAGAGCAAGATATTTTGCGAGTTTCAAAAATAATGACGAACTCGAAGAGCTACTGGCCCCGGGCTTCCAACTCCCGGCTCTCCTTCTTGGTGGTGGCAGCAATATTCTCCTGGGCGGCGATATTGATGGTCTTGTACTGAAAAACGATATCCGTGGAATTACTGAATTGCACGAGGACCACGAGTATGTATACGTTAAAGCCGGGGCAGGGGAAAACTGGCACCAGTTCGTTATGTATTGTATAGAAAGGAACTGGGCAGGTGTCGAGAACTTATCGCTCATACCGGGCAATGCAGGAGCATCACCTATGCAAAACATCGGCGCGTATGCTGTGGAATTGCAGGATGTTTTTTTTGACCTGGAAGCGTATCATATCAAAGAGAAAAAGATCGTTCGTTTTACACGGAATGATTGCGGGTTCGGTTACCGGGAAAGTGTATTTAAAGGGAAGTATAAAGACCAGTTCGTGATCTTATCTGTCACCTACCAGTTGAGAAAGAAACCAATTTTCAATACCAGTTACGGGGCCATCGAACAGGAACTGGAAAAAATAGGTGTAAAGGAATTATCTATCAAAGCTATTTCAGAAGCTGTTATCCGCATACGGTCCTCCAAATTACCAGACCCCGCACAGACAGGTAATGCCGGAAGTTTTTTCAAGAACCCGCTTGTTTCAAAAGAACAGTTTTTGCAATTGAAAGCTATGTTTTCAACGATCATCGGGCACGAAACTCATGGAGCAGTAAAACTAGCCGCCGGCTGGCTGATCGAACAATGCGGCTGGAAAGGTTTCCGCAGGGGTGATGCCGGTTGTCATGCCCAACAGGCGCTGGTCCTGGTGAACTATGGGAATGCCTCCGGTAAAGAGATCTATGAACTCAGCAAAGAGATACTGCAGAGCGTGAAAGAGAAATTTGGAGTTGTATTAGAAAGAGAGGTCAATATAATTTGATGTTGAAATTGGGAAATTTCGATTACAAAATTTCCCAATTCCATTATGCTTCCTCATCGAACTCAAAATCTTTTTCCGTAAAATTCATCATACTACCCACCAGGTCCTTGAACTCGACCTTATTCTCAAATACTTTCTTGCTGATCAGGGAATAGGAAGAAAGACCATGCAATACAAATTCCATAAGTAAAGCCGCCTGTTCTTCATTGACTTTGGGGAAATGTTTCTTTACAAGCGAGTGAAGACCATCTACTTTATACAGCAATAATATTTTATCCTTATCGGAAGTATTAAAAGAAATATTCAGGCTGTTGCCTTTGTCGAACCAGCCGGTGATGGAGCGGTAAGGATTTTCTTCCTCTTTTTCCAGTTGCTGGGAAGGCTTGCCGGTATTCCTTCTTTTCTTTAAGGAATCGGGGTTGGGGAAATATTGAACGAACTGCGAGCGAACGGCTTTATCCACCAGGTTCATTGCTACCTGGTAAGGACCTTCCTGCTCTCCTTCGTATACCAGTTCGACTTTACCCGTAATCGAGGGAATGATGCCTGCAAGATCACCCATCCAGACCTGTGTTTGTTTTTCATTGTTAATGATCGCTCTTCGTTCCGCGGAACTGACCGCATTTTCAAAAGCAGAGATGGTCAGCCGGGCGCTCACGCCACTTTTCTTATCTACCAGTTCACTGGCCCTGGCTTCAAACGCCACTTGTTCGATCAGCCTTTTTACAAGATCGCTGACCCGCACTTTTGTTTTTTGTTCCTCACTGATCTCCGCTTCCTGTTCGGTTATTTCCAATGCATTTTCCAATGATTTGGGATAATGCGTTAAAATCTGGCTTTCGATCCTGTCTTTTAAAGGAGTAACAATTGAACCGCGGTTAGTATAGTCTTCCGGGTTTGCCGTAAATACAAATAATATATCGAGGGGCAGGCGAAGTTTGAAACCGCGTATCTGGACATCCCCTTCTTCCAGTATATTAAACAAAGCCACCTGTATCCGTGCCTGGAGATCGGGCAATTCATTGATTACAAAAATCCCCCGGTTGCTACGGGGTATGATACCGTAATGGATCACTCTTTCATCTGCAAAACTCAGTTTCAGATTAGCCGCTTTGATGGGATCGATATCACCGATCAGGTCAGCCACACTAACATCAGGAGTGGCGAGTTTTTCACCGTAGCGCTGGCTGCGGTGGATCCAGTGAATCGCTGTTTCATCGCCATGCGTGGCGATCTCTTCCTGTGCGAATTTTGACACAGGGTTTACCGGGTCATCATTGATCTCACTTCCCGCAACACTGGGAATGTATTCATCGAGTAATTCGACCATTTGCCTGGCCATTCTCGTTTTTGCCTGTCCTCTCAGCCCCAGGAAAAGGATATTGTGTTTACTGAGCAGGGCCCTTTCCACATCGGGTACCACGGTGTCCTCGTAACCCACGATGCCCGGGAAACTATTTTCCTGCTTCTCCAGTTTTTTAATAAGATTCTGCCGGATCTCTTCTTTGATGCTGCGGGGTTGATAGCCGCTCGCTTTCAATTCTCCTAAGGTCTTAATTTTTTGGATGTTCATTTTTATTTTTTTTGCTAAACTTTAGTACTACTATCATCGTTCCTTGCGTCGCACACTTCACCGTTCTGTTCGCTACTGGTATTTCTCGCGGCGAGCGCAGCGAAGCAGTGCCGCAGCGCCCGTTGCTCCTTTGCGTTCGCTGCGAGAAATGATTCATCGCAAAGAAAAAGACTTAATATACTGTTTTCCGCCTCCCGCTTTCAAAATCCTTAAATATAAATGCCCCCAGCTTATCCAGGGAGGCAAAAAAAGCTTTCCCGTTATTGGTCTCCGTGAATTCCTGTACAAACCGCTGCAGGTAAGGGTCGGTAGCGATCATAAAGGTCGTGATCGGGATCTTTAATTTCTTGCATTGCGCAGCCAGGTTAATACAGCGATTGATTACTTTCCTGTCAAGCCCGAAACTGTTTTTATAATACCGTTTCCCGATCTTTAAACAGGTGGGTTTACCATCGGTGATCATGAAGATTTGTTTGTTCGGGTTCTTTCTCCTGCGAAGAATATCCATCGCCAGTTCCAGCCCGGCAACAGTATTGGTATGATAAGGGCCAACCTGTAAATAGGGGAGGTCCTTCACTTCGATCGGCCAGGCATCATTGCCAAATACGACGATATCGAGGGTATCCTTGGGGTATTTTGTCTGGATCAGTTCACTGAGTGCCATTGCTACTTTCTTCGCCGGGGTAATCCTGTCTTCCCCGTATAAAATCATGGAGTGGGAGATATCGATCATCAGTACAGTAGAAGTCTGTGCTTTGAAATCTGTTTCCCGGATACTCAGGTCGTCTTCCTGCATCCGGAAGCTTTCCACCCCGTGATTGATCTGTGCATTGCGGATGGATTCGGTGAAATCGATCTGTTCGAGCATATCGCCAAACTGGTACTGCCTTGTTTCAGGATTCAATTCATCACCCTGCCCGGGTTTGAAACTGTGGTGATCACCCTGCCTGGTCTTTTTCAGTTTCCCGAAGATCTCTTCCAAACTTTTTTTCCGTATGCCCTGTTCTGTTTTGGGCGTGATCTTTATCTGGCCCTCCTGGTTGTCGCCGGTGATATACCCTTTTTCTTTCAACTCATCGATAAAATCACCCATACCATACTCATCTTCGGTCAGTTTGTATTTCTTATCCAGTTCATTGAGCCATTGCATGGCTTCGGTCACATCGCCGCTGGTGTAGGTAAGTAATTGCATGAAGAGGTCAAGCAGTTGTTCAAACTTGCTTTTGCCTTCGCTGTTAGGATCAAACTTTGTAAAATGAAAACCTCTCATGTTAATTCCTGATAAATTTACGATAAATACGATGCTACCGGTTGATCTTAACAACAACTTAAATGTGAGGAAGTTCAAAATAAAAAACCTCTCTACCGGGTGGCAGAGAGGTTAATAATAAAGACGACCTGTTTATTTGTTCTTCCCGGAATCCTTTTTAACTGAACTGTCGGGTTTTGCTGTATTCGTGATCGTAGTAGGTCCCTCGGTAGATTTAGTCTGTGTCTGCGGGGCATATTGCTTCTCCACGGCCTCGAGCACCAGCAGCATAGCTTCGTTGATCGGGGCTTCCGATCTTTCAAAACCGCCATAGAGGTCGGGACGGTTATCCCGTATATAATCATAATATTTCTTCTGCTGCTCCAGGTCTTTCCGGATAGATAACCTGATCTTTTCTGCCAACTCGGTTTTGCCGGCCTTGTAACAGGCTTCCAGGTACATGAGACCGGTCTGGTTGTGGCCATTGTAACGGCTGGTCATAGAATAAGGAAGATTTTCCGGGCTGATACCCGCTTCCACTTTATCCACCAGTTTTTTTGCTTCTTCTTTCCTGCCCTGGTCGGCCATATTGCCGGCTGCTTCAGCATACAATGCACGGAGGTTAAGAATATGACGACGATTCTCCTCGTCGAAATAAACGCCTTTCTTATCGGCACCACCAAATGCGTATTTGGTCATCATGTTATTATACATGGTGTCTGTATTGTTATCCCTGATCTGTGTACCACCCATACGAACCTGGCGAAGAGTTTGGTCCGTTACCCAGTTGACTTGTGGTGATTTACTAAGGACGGGAACCAGGCGATAGGACAGGCCATCCTTCCGGAGGTATTGGCTAAATCCAAGCTCGCCAAAAAGGGAAGTGAAATAGATCGGTCGTTTCCATCCATTGGAAGCGATAATATTGAGGATCATGAAGTCACTCCGGATAAGGCCACCATCGAGTTTGCTTTTTGGAATTTCAAACTGCAATTCTGAAACCACGCTGTCGGCAGCATTCACAGTACCATTCTTCTTTACAATATCGCCATCCACGGGAAGTTTAAATTTGGCAACAGGGAAACTTCCATATCCCACATCCCGGCCGGTCACCGGATCCATACTGGGTTTGCCCAGCACATTTTTCATAACATCATAGAGATCATAATAGGCATTCGGATCGCCCTGTGCACGGTAGCGCAGGTATTCCCTGTTATGCCCTTCAATCTGTTCGGGACTCCAGAGTACATTGAGAGAGTCCGCGTTGTTTACTTTATACCGAAGCTGGTTGATATACCAATCGATACCCAGCAAACTGTTATTGATGATCCGGATATCGGGGCGCACACCTTCCACTTCCTGTGCATACCACAGGGGGTAAGTATCATTATCACCGAAAGTAAAGATCACGGCATTGGGAGCGCAACTTTCCAGGTAATCCTTTGCCATATCCGGCCCGGTTGTTTTTTTACTGCGGTCATGGTCATCCCATTCCTGTTGTGCCATCATCAGCGGGGCAATCAGGCAAACTACAGCCGTGGCGATGTTGAGGATCCCGCTATTTTGACCACCGGATGAGATGGCCCTGAGCAGGTAAGTAACAGCTGCAGTAAGAACAGCAAAAAGCGCTGTTACATAAATAGAGACCATCACGGCGTCTCCAAAGACATCATTCGCACAACTCATTAATGTAACCAGGAAGGTCAGGATGCTGCCGTATATCAATGTATTCTGGAAACTAAGCTTGTCTGCTTTTTCTCTCGCCAGTTTTATAAAGCCGATTACCGCAAGACCGATCCAGATCGCAAAGGCATAAAAGGATCCTACATATGCATAGTCCCTTTCACGGGGCTGGTTACCCGGCTGGTTCAGGTACAATACGACGGCAATACCGGTAAAAAAGAACAGGAGGAAACTTACTACCCAGTCTTTCCGGTTCCTGAGGAACTGGAACACACATCCTACGATACCGAGGAGGAAGGGCAGCATGTAAAGTACATTGTGCGCTTTATTTTTCCTGATGCTGTCAGGAAGTTTGTCCTGGTCGCCCAGGCGTTTATTATCAATAAAGGAAAGACCACTGATCCAGTTGCCGTCCCGTTTATTGCCAAGACCCTGTATATCGTTTTGCTTACCGGAGAAATTCCACATAAAATAACGCCAGTACATCAGGCTCATCTGGTAAGTCATGAACCAGTTGATATTATCGCCATAGGTAGGTGCTTCATACCGCCCGGATTGGGTATCCTGTGGCAGTTCCAGCCAATCTGAATAAAAATCGGCATGGAACTGGTCGTTGCTGGAATCCCATACGCGGGGGAAGATCTGCATATCACTGCTTTCATATACCGGCTTCTTTTCGCGACCGATAGGAATGTATTTATTGTTGCCTTTTACATATTTCATTTCTCCTTCTGTCATGTCCACCATATTGTCACCATCAGCATCCCTGTACTGGGCAGCAAAATGAGGACCGTAAACCAGCGGCGCTTCACCATATTGTTCACGGCTCAGGTAATAGACAAGATTGATCGGGTTGTCTACGTTGTTCATATCGATCGCCGGGTTGGCGTTGGAGCGGATCAGGGCCGTGAAGTATACAAAATATCCAAGCATCATGAATGCATAGCACCATAGGGACAGTTTCAATACTTTAAGTGCGGATGCTTTCAGAAAATATCCTGCAAGGGTGCCGATAGCGATTAACAACAGGAAATCGAATACATAGGAATGAAAAAGTCCACCTCCTCTTAAGGTAAAGAAGGGGAATGCAAACAGTACGAGAAATATATTGAACCAGATAATGAATTTTGTCTGCGAGAAATTTTTCTCTTTTAAGCGGAGCACCCATACTATGACTGCTGCGACAGCGATAAAATAAATAGCGAAGCCTGAAAAGAACGGCATGCTGAGCTTGTTCACGAAGAACACGTCAAATTGCCCGGCCGCTTTCATGGAATATTGTATAACGCCCAGCTGTACCAAACCTGTAATAACACAGCCTGCAATAAAGGCAATAACCGCGCCTTTGGTAGAAACGGTGTAACGACGGTAATAATAAATCATAACGATCGCCGGGATCGTCAGGAGGTTCAATAAGTGTACGCCGATCGAAAGACCCATCATAAAGAAAAGAAAAATGATCCAGCGGTCACTCCGTGCTCTTGCTGCAGGATCGTTGCCGGCATGTTCATCGGCATGTTCCCATTTTAGCATACACCAGAATACCAGCGCAGTAAAGAAGGAGGACAATGCATACACTTCACCTTCCACCGCACTGAACCAGAATGAATCACTAAAGGTATATGCAAGACCACCGACAACACCGGCAGCGAGAACAGAAAAGGTCTGTTGACGGGTGAGATTTTCACCTACTGTGACAAACATCTTACGGGCAAAATGGGTAACCGTCCAGAAAAGGAACAGGATCGTAGCAGCGCTTGCGAGTGCGCTCATGAAATTCACGGCATTGGCTGCTGTATGACCATTATCGCCAAAGAGGATAATAAAGAAACGACCGAGTAACACGAAGAGGGGCGCACCCGGAGGGTGGGGTAATTGCATCTTATCGGCACTGGCTACGAATTCACCACAATCCCAAAGACTCCCTCTTGCCTCACGGGTAAGAAAATAAGTAAGGAAGGCAATGAAGAAAACTGCCCAGCCAGTAAGATTATTGACCTTTTTAAAGTTCATAATGTAAGAATTGGTTTTACTCCTTAAAATCCCCGTTCAGGAGGGGTTGAAGGAAAGCAAAAATAGGGATATTCAGTTCACGGTCAGCAAGGGCTAATAGCCTGTTTTCCAGTATAAAATCTTAAAGAGTAAGAGCGGTCACCCGCTTATTCAAAGTACACTTTGATCGTTTGATAGGAAAGTTGACCCTGTCTTAGTTTCTCTGAAAAACCACGAAGACCAAAAAGACCTGCCGCATTTCCCTTATTGATGGCAATCTCCAGGTAATTTGCGCTGTTGAACAGGGCCAGTTTCTCACCCTCGGCTACATCGGCATAGCTTTCGCTGATCCGGTCGATTACTTCATCTCTTTTGAACACGATCCGGAAGCTTCTTCCTTTCCGCTGTTCTTCAAACTGGTCACGGGTAATATTGACAATGACATTTTCAAAACTATCGATGAAAATGATCTGTCCTTCGATCGAATTATTATCGAGGGTAGGGCGGAGATGCCTTTTCTCAAGGTATTTTACATCCGAGATGCCGATGCTTTGGATGGAATCGCCATTCACCAGCTGGTTTACTACTTTGCCCATCACCGAACTCAGGTAAGTCGTATTCTTGATGGCGGTTTTTTCAAGAGGTATGCCAATGATAATATCGGGTGTTTCTTCCAGGATCATGGTCAGCAGCCCGTTGTCGGCGCAAAGCAGGTACTGGTTCTTGTGAAAAGCGAGTAATAATTGTTCAGGCCTTTTTTCAAAAAGGTTGACCAGGATAAGATGATAAGTGTAATCCGGGAAATTCTTGATAGCGCTTTGACATACATAGGCTGCCTGCGGGTAATTAAAGGGCGGGATATTATGTGAAATATCAATGATCTGGAAATCCGGGTTTAGCTGTAGCAACTGCGCTTTTACAGCCCCCACGAGGTAATCGGGACTGCCAATATCAGATGTAAGAGTTAGTAGCGGCAAGGCAGTTTTTCGTTTATTGTTTGTGGTTTATGGTTGGTCGTTTATTATTTGACGAGTTTACCGTCTTTGAAAAAAAACTTATAGGTAAATTTATCAGCCAGTTTCGGGAAAAATTTTTGCATGAAAACGGTCCGCTTTCCTGTGAATGTCAGTACCAGGGTTCTTTTCTTTTTCCGGATAGCATTTAAAATATGATCAGCACAATCCTCTGCACTCATCATCTTGCTTTCATCCATCGGTGTTTCGCCATGTGATGTTCCGTCTTTGCTGAGGGCGGCATTCCGGATATTTGAAGTAGTAAAGCCAGGGCATACCCACATTACATGGACCCCATCGCCCATCAACTCTGTTTTAATGGCTTCCAACCAGCCCTGTACAGCAAATTTGCTGGCCGAATACCCGCTTCTGCCCGGTAAGCCTCTGTACCCGGCGATCGATGAAACACCAACAATGGTTCCTTTTCTTCCGATAATAGAGTCCAGCGCATACCTGGTGCAATAAACGGTGCCATAAAAATTGATGTCCATTACTTTATGGATAACTTCTGTACTGGTTTCTTTTAATAAGGCCCGCATAGATACGCCGGCATTATTGATAAGGATATCGATACCCCCGAAAACCTTGATCGTGGTCTCCATGAAAAGCCGGCAATCATTTTCGCTGCTTACATCTGCTACCATCGTATGAAGAGGAGCAGAAGCATACTCTGCCTGTAGCCGGTAAAGCTTATCGTGGTTTCGTCCACAAGTGGCCACTTTGGCGCCCATTTTTATCAGGGCATCTACCAGGGCTTTGCCAATTCCATCGGTCCCACCGGTAACGACGACCACTTTATCCTTAAAATAAGCAGACATGCATATTAGTATTAATTACAAACCTACTTTAAAATTGGGCAAAACGAAAAGTACATGAAATGAAAAAGCCTCCGGGTGGAGGCTTTTTGAGTGATCCCGCTGGGACTCGAACCCAGGACCCCAACATTAAAAGTGTTGTGCTCTACCAACTGAGCTACAAGATCAACCTTCCTTTTTAGGGAGTGCAAAAATACAGTCTCGGGGCCTTTGAGCCAAAACTTTTTAGATTAATTATCAACAGTTTTTTGCTGGTTTTCAGTGCTATTGTGGATTTTCACCAGTTTGCAGCATTTCCTTGTTTATACCTTCCAGTATAATCAAAAGTCTTTCCAACATTTCGATATACTGGCCCAGCTTCCCGTGCTGGGTTTCAATATTGATATACCGCCGGCTTTTTTCGCCGCAATAGATACTCAGGGAGCCGTCTTTACGGGCGTTTTGATTGTCCTGGAGAATACTGTTATAGCGTTGGTCAGCCATTTTCTGGTATAGTAGACTGTCAGTTGTAAAGGCAATATCGTCAACATCCTGCTGGTTGTCGGCATACACAGCTTTAGCATCCTGCTGGCGGTCATTTCCGGGCAGGTAACTTTTTACGGAAAAAGCTTCTTCCGTATTATTATGCAGGGCGACAATACAGGTAGTGTTTGCAGGGATCAATTGCAATAGCCTGTCCGCGAATTTTTCCACTTCTTCCATGGCATCGCGGCTGAACCTGCCGTTATCGCTTAATGTTTGTTCGATACCGACCCGGGAAAATATCCGGTTGGGATCGAAAGTATAGGTCATACCTTTTAACCGGAAACGGATCAGCCGTTGTTGTTTATTCTCAATCCTGATGAGGGTGCCACCTCTTTCTTCCAGGACGGATCGTGCAGCCCGGACCGAAGTGATCTCATTCGCATGAAGGTTGATACAAACAATATCTCTTGCATCCCCGTATTGTGTTACTATAAGCGGAATATCCCTGTCGCCAAGCCTGTAAAAGATTTTTTTTTCCAAGGGAAGGAAAAAAGGTTTGCTGATGGATACGTTATTACCGGGCTGTGCGGCCAGGCAAGTGTATAAAAAGGAAAGGAGGGTGATGAACAGGATTCTCAAGGTTCGGTGTTTCCATCAAATCTAATGCAGCTTACTGCTGTTGCCCATACCCTGAAAATGGTATTTATAGCGTTGGGGAAGGGAGGAGAGGATCAGGAGAGTTCTTCTTTCATTTTCTGCATTACATCCTTTTCAAGCATAAGCTGGGCCAGGTGTATCATGTTCATAAAGGCCCTGGCGCCGGATATACCATGACCGATGATCACAGGTTTGGCAACCCCAAGCACCGGTGTGCCGCCATAATTCTCAAAATTGAAGCGTTCGAAATATTCGTCCTTTACTTTTTTCTGCTGGCTGATCTCGTACAGGGATTCTGCCAGTTTGAGGATGATATTGCCGGTAAAACCTTCGCAGACCATGACATCAGCCTTATGCATTAATACATCCCGGCCTTCGATATTGCCGATGAAGTTGATGTGTTTATTTTCTTTGAGCAGTGGATAGGTGGCCTGGGCAAGTACATTTCCTTTTCCTTCTTCTTCTCCTACATTGATTAACCCGACCTTCGGATCATTGATGCCAAGGATTAATTTGGCATAGACCGAACCCATAATGGCAAACTGGTTTAATTGCTCGGGTTTGCAGTCCGCGTTCAGCCCGACATCGAGTAAGAGACCGGTGCCCCCATCCGCTTTGGGAACGATACTTGAGATGGTAGGCCTGATCACGCCTTCGAGAGCTTTGATACTGAATAAGGCGCCTACCAGCATAGCCCCGGTATTCCCGGCACTGATAAAAGCATCCATTTTACCGGAAGCCAGTAAATGAAAACCGATAGCGATGGAGGATTGTTGTTTTTCGCGTAGGGCTTTTGTCGGGTGTTCATGCATACCGATCTCCTGTTCAGCATGTACTAATTCTATATGCCCGGAAGTGATTTTGTGTTCTGCCAGCAGGGTTTCTATTGCTTCCTTGTTGCCGATCAGTACCAGGTTAGCAGGGATATTATGACCCGAAAGATAGAGCTGTATTCCCTTTACTGCTTCCAGCGGGGCATAATCGCCTCCCATCATGTCAATACCAATATTCATATGATTGCTGAAATGAAAATTCTTGCGGGCCGTTTAACAAAACAACAAATTCCAAATTCCATTATGACAAGTTAGTCCAATGGATTTGGAATTAAAAAAAATGCTGCGGATGTGCAGTATTATTGAGCCCTTAGTGGAGCTTTTTCTGCTACCACTTTGCCCTTGTAATACAATTTGCCTTCGCTAACATGGGCACGATGGCGAACATGTGTTTCACCAGTAGTGGCATCGGTTGTTAATGTAGCAGCAGTAGCTTTATAGTGTGTTCTGCGTTTCGCACTTCTTTGCTGACTGTGTCTGCGTTTGGGATTTGGCATAACTCAAATATTAATATTCGTAAATTCTTATTGTGTCCATCTTGAAACGGAGTCGTGAGTTACTCACGATTTACGTCTCATGAATCAAGGTCTTTAAATTTCTCCAATCCTTTCCAGATCGGGTTTTCTTTTATTTTGTTCTCTTCAGGTTCCAGTTTTTTCAGCATGTCCAGTACGTTGGGGTTGCAATTAGGCCCGTCCATCTTTTCAAAATCACACACTTTCTGAAAGGGGATACTGAGGTTGATGAATTCGTAGATCCAGTTGGCGACATCCATATGGCTGTCACTTTGTGAGATATAGTACATATCGGGATCCTCTTCCTGCTCATTCATCAGTTCAGGGTCTTCCACCATCTTTACGGTGATGTTGAACTCGTCCCAGAGATCAAGGGGCAGGTTATTATTACAACGGTCGCAGGTAACTTCCAGGGTGCCACCGATCTCAAATTTGAGTAACATAAAACTGCTCTTTCTATCAAGCAATAATTTTACGTTGGCCTTGCAATTCCGGAAATCCTGCTGCTGGAATGCCTCAAAGAACTTTTCCCCGATCAAATAGTTGTACTCATGAACCCCGGGTTTTAAACCTACAAAAGCTATCTCAAACTCACGGCGACGGCTCATTTGTCAACTTTTTAAAGAGTGTGCAAAGGTAAGGTAAAACAAGGAATTGGGAATTAGTAATTTGCATTTTTTTTAGTGAATTCTTGGTACTTTAGCTGAATGGCTTAAACCCTAATTACTAATTACTTGCAAAAGATTATTGCCCGTTTATTTGCCCGCCTGATGAAAAGCTGGAGCTGGGTACTCCTGGTTGTCCTGACAATCCTGATAAAATGGGCCTCCTGGTACCCGGGTTGGGTGGAGCGAAATTACAGCCGGGGTGTTTACCCGCTTATTTCCAAAGTGCAGCGTTTCCTGTTTGGATGGCTACCTTTTAGTATCGGGGACCTTTTTTATGCCTTCCTGATTCTTGTTGTTCTTTACAAGGCATTCCAGCTTTTCAGGCTGCTGTTTCGCCGCCGGCTCAACCGGAAATATTTTGTGGCGGGCTTACAGCAGGTGATCTTTTTCTTCCTGTTCATGTATGTATTTTTCAACCTGCTCTGGGGACTGAATTATAATCGTCGCGGGATTGCCTACCAGCTGGACCTGGACGTCAAACAATATTCACTGGCAGATCTTGATACACTGACCCGGGTGATCCAGGACCGGGTAAATTATTATGCGGGTTTTGTAACAGAGGCACAACGGGATTCCTTTGACAAAAAAAGCAGGCTTTTTAATAGCGCGGTGGATGCCTATAAGGAAGTGGCTAAAACATATTCTTTTCTTAACTATAAACCCAGGTCCATCAAACCATCTTTTTACAGTTACCTCGGAAATTACCTGGGCTTCCAGGGTTACTATAATCCTTTCTCAGGTGAAGGCCAGGTCAATACCACCGTACCGCGTTTCCTGGAACCTTATGTAACCACCCATGAAATGGCACACCAGTTAGGTTACGGGAAGGAGAACGAAGCGAACTTTGTAGGGTATCTGGCCTGCAGGTATTATCCCTCCAATGTGTTTAGGTATTCGGTTTATTTTGACATGTATAATTATTCAGCAGGGGAGGTATACCGGAGAGATACGACGCTGGCCAGAACTTTTCAAATGAATGCACACCCGCAGGTCATCAAAGATCAGAAGGAGTTCAGGGATTTTTATCGTAAGTATCGGAACCCGGTTGAACCCATAGTCATGTGGGGCTATGGTCATTTTTTAAAAGCTAATAATCAACCGGCAGGGAAAAGAAGCTATAATGAAGTGGTGGCCTGGCTGATAGCATATTATAAGAAGTTTGGAGTGGAGGCCTTGTAATTTGAAAATTTGAAAATGTGACAATTCGATAATGTCGATGTAATTATGAAGAATTACTAACGATATTTTAACCCCATCTTCAAATCGTCAAATCTTCAAATCGTCAAATCAGAACGTATTCTTCCACATCATACTCTCGACCGGTTTATCCGGCTGGTTGCTGTATTTGGAATTCTTCTTCTTATCATAAGAGATCTCAATATCTCCTTCAACGGGAAAATAGATCAACTGGCCAATGGGCATGCCTTTATACACTTTAACGGGTTGTTTGACAGAAATCTCGAGGGTCCAGTTGCCGCAAAAGCCAACATCGCCTTTACCTGCTGTAGCATGTATATCAATCCCGAGACGGCCTGTAGAAGATTTCCCTTCAAGGAAAGGAACATGTGCATGTGTTTCGGTGTATTCGGCAGTTACACCGAGATAAAAGATATGGGGGTAGAGCACAAAACCTTCCTCGGGTATCTCGAAATATTCGATCTGGTTATGCTTTTTGGAGTCAAGGATATGTTCCTTATAAGTAGCCAGTGTTTTTCCCAGGTGAACGTCATAAGAGTTACTGCCCAGGCATTCCCTGTCATAAGGCACAACTTTGATCGTTCCTTTTTCTATTTCTTCAAGTATCCGTGAATCTGATAAAATCATAAGAGAGGGGGTTCATTTAGCTATAAAGATCAATCAGCTGTCGTGCTTACCTTTACCGGGGAGCAAAGTAAATAGGAAACAATAAGGAATGCCAATTTTTTTTCAACATCAAATCAACGAAAACACCCGGCTTGGTGTATGGAAGATCGAGGAGACCGAAGGTTTTTTCAAAGGGAATGTTCCCGGGCACCGGGATGTTACCCACCCGCATAAACGGCTGCAGCACCTGGCCGGCCGTTTCCTGCTCCAATTCCTTTTCCCGGGGTTCCCTTATGAGCTGGTGCAGATCGCCGATACCCGCAAACCATATATACCCGGGGATGAATACCATTTTTCGATTTCGCATTGCGGGGATTATGCGGCCGCAATCGTCAGCAGGGATCAGCGGGTCGGGATAGATATCGAGATACCGGTAGAAAAGATCGGGAGGATCATGCACAAGTATCTCAGCGCAGAAGAACAGGGAACATTCAACCTTATTCCTGGCCCGGCCGGTTTCGCGGGGAAATATGAACAGCCGACACTGTTATGGTCTGCCAAGGAAGCAGTTTTTAAATGGTATGGTGATGGGGGAGTAGACTTCCGGAAAGATATCCGCCTGTTAGATAATACCGCAGGAACGATCAGATGTTTCTTTGAGAAGAATAATTCAGCACTTAGTATCAATTACCAGCATTTTGATGGTCTTGTACTGGCTTGGGTAGTTTCCTGAGATCGTTCATCAGTCTAATTTTATATTTTTATAAAAGGATCAATCATATGAGAAAAATCTTTTTTATTTTATTAGTGGTTGTCGCCGGCTTTCAATGTAAAAAGGATATAAAATGTCCTTCGGGTACGGATATCGGCTGCGGCTGCTATGATACAGGTAATCCGACTGAACCCGGTACATCGAACGGGTGGACACCTGCTTACTGGGATGCTTCCAGGCAGGATTGTTATTGGGTCAATACACTGGGGAATTTCTACTCTATTGATAAAAAATATTGCACCTGTAAATAAGCGTGCAGTTAATCCAGTTGCAGGTCATCATTGCCGTCACCCAGAAGGTTGAGGTCAACTTCTTTTCCCGAAATGCCTTCGATAGAGCCGCGGACATGCGCCGCATTCAGTAAAACTTTTTCCAGTTGTTTTTCCCGTTGCTTCCATAATTTCTCCATCGCATCCCTTTCTTTCTGGATGGAGAGTTTCATGCTCATAAATCCTTCCCGGATCGCCTGCCATTGTTCGGCGAATTCATGACTGGTCAGGTAACCATACAGCAAATGCATTTTGTCCCCTTTGTTCTCATCGCTTTTCGCGGCATTGAAGACCCTGATCACGCCATCCCTCAGTACTCCGGCGAGCGCCTTTACTTCACCGAAAGAACAGACCCAGACGCCATCCTTTATCCCGAAGCATTCCATATCGCGGGGCATTGTTTTGGATACAATCACGGCGATCTCGGCACCCTGGCTACGCATATCAGCTTTTAATTTTTCTATCCAGTCGGCTGAAAAAGCAGTGGTCCGTTTGCTTTCATAAATGATCTTGCCGCATTCCTGCCCAAAATTATTACGCACGACCTGTATACAGTCAGCCCCGCGTACACCTTTCCCTACTTCTGTTATCATATCAAAAGGAAAACTGGTCCGGAGGAGTTCTTCCAGCACCAGTTCCTGTGCTTCCCCCTGCGATTGCGTAGAACCCTGTTCTGCTTTTCTCCTCATTTCTTCGGCTAATTTTTTCTGGGCTTCCAGTTTTTCTTCCATTTCTTTTAAGCGCATTTGGTATTCGGTATCCTTTAAGCCACTTTTTTCTGATTCTTCTTTCCTGATAATTTCAGACAACTTGCTTCTCTCTTCCAGTAACATTCGTTGAAGGCGTATGTCTGATTCTTTTTCTTTGTTAAGCAGGACCTGTTCTTTTTTCAGGAATTCCAGTTCTTTTTCTCTTGCCAGTTTCAATTTCTCTTCATTGTCCTTACTGAATTGTTCCAGCAGGCGGAGTTTATTTTCAAAATCACCTGTGATGCTTTTGCGAAGATTTTCTTCCAGCGATTGCTGCAATTGTTTTTTTTCCTGTTCCAGTTTCACCTGGAATTCTTCATTCTTTTTCTTCTGCCAGTCGGCTGCTTTAGAGCGGAGTTCTTTTTCCACTTCTTCCCGGATAGCGTCATTCGGTTCGAACTGGGTACCGCAATTAGGGCATTTTATTTCTGTTGCCATGATAGTTTGATAAAAGTTTTACGGTTAGTTCATATGTTTGACTTTCTGATTATTATTTTTTAAACTCGACTCTTTTTTTTGCTTTGCCTGGGATAGGATTTTTTCTAGTTTTTGGGGACTATTTTTAATTTGTTTTTTTATAGATTTTGAATTTTTCATTATCTGTTGAGCGTTTAATCCATACTTCACAAAATTCCTTTTCCCAATACACGTAAATTTTTCATACAAAGCTTTCCGAAAGACTCTGTTGCCCTGCGTAAATTCAGAATCATATGCATCGTTAACCGCCTGATAAGTCTTAGAACTCATTCTACGATAATATCTTGACATACTAGAAGATCTTATGTAGACATTATTTCCGTCAAATTCGAATCCTAAATATTGTAGTGTTTTATGTTGATTCTTAGCATTTGATGAGAAAATTTTATCTGCGGAGTATTTAAAAAAAATTTTTTCAGTTTTAGCTGAGTTAATACAGACTTCAAATTTTTTAACAGTTCTGGCAATTAAATTTTCAAAGAAAAAAGCATCTTGCTTTGAACAAACTACTATTAAGTCATCGCAGTAACGTCTATATAGCCCCTTTTTTTTAACTGCAAAAGAATTTATTAGCTTATCAAAATCAATCATATAAATATTCGAAAGGCATGAGCTCAGGGGTGAGCCTTGAGGAATACCACATTTCCTCCCAAACTTTTTACTATCCTTGATGCAATTAGTAAATGGATTTTTTTCAATTACCTGTGTTCCTTCTACCATTTCTCTAAACTGAAATGGTGTGCATATTCTCCGGTTTCTTAAATGTTTATCAAGAGGACTTGGGAATCTTATATCTAAATAATTTTTTTGAATAAAGGTATAATCGGTTAAAGATTTATAAATCTTATAATGGTCTGAAGGTAATTTTTCTGCATTTAAAACTTTACACCAATTTCTTTTTAAAAGATCATGGTCCAGATTGTCAAAAAAAGAACTTAAATCAAAAGCTAATGCTACGCATTCGTCTTCTGAAATAGTTTTGCTTTTAATAAAGTCAAAAACTTCACTCGCGTAATGAATATTACATTGATTATTTTTTTTAAGATACGCTAGAACACAGTCTTGAATTCCCCAGTCTTCTAATTTACTTTGATAATGGTTAGTTAGAACATCAGAGTACCAGCTATATACGAGGGAATCAAAATGCGAAGCATACGCAATTGGGCGGATCTTAGATGTAATTACAGGTTTTTTCTTTTTGCCATCACCTGTAAGTAGAAATTTTACACGAGGGGTTTCAATATCTGATTTAATAAATGGGTAGAAAGCATGCTTTGCTATATTTTCTTTTGCATTATTAAAGTATTTTAAAAACCAAGAAACTCTTTTATCGAAATCAATCCTGTAATCAAAATGTATATACCTGCCTTTTCTGTTTTTTTGAAAACGCAATTGTTTTTCTTTCCATTTCGAATAGATTTTTTCGAAAAGCAAATTTTCCATCTTGTTTGGTATAAAATGCAAAGCCAAGGGCAGTAATTGTTTAGCAAACGAACTACCCTTGGTCTTACTACGTTTTCCCGCTTATTTACATAACACAAGTCAATCCTCTCATAAGCATAGGCTCAAATTCAATTGCTTAAATTTGCATAATATGATAATCACACTTCTGCTCATTGGCGTCACATCCGTCTATTCCTGGCTTCCCAAGAAGCGATGGCTGCGGTTGCTTCAACCAGTACTGGGAGAAGTAAGCCGCATTGTTTGGCCATTTGACCTAAATGTTTTTCCGCGGATCAAGGTTTTTTATGCCCTATCGTTGTAAGACAAATATAACAAATAATAGCCTTTCTGATTAGTTTAAAAGAACCTGGGAGGAAATAAAAAAAGCGACCTAAGTCGCTTTTGAATGTGCCCCGGAACGGAGTTGAACCGTTACGGACCTTACGGCCCACAGGATTTTAAGTCCTGCGTGTCTACCAATTCCACCACCAGGGCCTGGAAGTTCCAGGTTTGAAGTTTCGAGGTTTAAGGTTCTGAAAGAACAGGGCATCCCTGAAAATCCGGGAGTCGCATAAACCCAAAAAAAATCCCTCCGCCACAGGAGGAAGGATTATTGGAGCGGAAGACCGGGCTCGAACCGGCCACCCCGACCTTGGCAAGGTCGTGCTCTACCAAATGAGCTACTTCCGCATATTTATTTGCCTGTTTTCCGATCAGGCTTTTAAAGAACTTGTTTGTTGGCCACCCCGATCCGCCAGCTGGCGGATCGTGCTCTACCAAATCAGCTACTTCCGCGTTCAAATTGAAAAGTATCCCGATATTTATCGGGAAGAAATTTCGGAATTGAGGTTGTACTCAATTTCCCAATCCCACTTTCCAAAATTTCGAAATAAAGATCTAAGGGGTCGCAAAAATAGGGCATGCGCCCTTTTTAAAAAAATTTAAACCGGCTTATTTATACTTGGGAGTATATAAAGTGCTCTCCTGCACTTTTACATCCGGCTTGTCAAAGCGTTTAGTATAAAGCATATAGCAACCACCTAACACAAACGCCACGATACATGCCACCTGGAGGTAAAAAAGGAAAGCAGAAGAGGAAACCCAGTTGTGGGCGAAATCCTTATCCTGGATCTTTTGTAATTCCTGCTTGTATTCCTGTGGATTATTCATAAGGAAATTTTGTGCTGCAAAAATAAGGGTTCGGCCTAAAAAATCACTTTGTTTTACCCACAATTTCGGAGAAATAGTTCTTCTTTTTCAGGAAATGATGCCATACGATATTCTTATCCAGGTAGCCCGAAAGGGGCGCTTTTTTGCTGGCAGGAAAAACACTTTTCTTTTTATTGAACAACCACCATTTAATAAACGCCAGCTGCGCCCGCAGGATAGCGATAAAATAGCCCCCATCCCCGCTGAGTAATCCTTTCCAGGCAGATATCCCATCCAGTAAATTTCTTACGGGTACCACCCATATTTTTTTTGATAAAGGCATATTCTTCGAAATCATGATCCGGTTATTCCGGAAATTCAGGTAAGTTTTTAAGGAATTACCCTTGGGCAACGTTCCGCCTCCCACATGATAAACAACCGATGCCGGGCAGGAATAGATTTTATAACCGGCCAGCTGTATCCGCCAGCACAGGTCGATCTCTTCCTGGTGGGCAAAGAAGTAAGGATCAAACCCTTTCATTTCATGAAAAACAGCGGAGCGGATAAACATAGCAGCGCCGCTCGCCCAAAAGATCGGTTCCGAAATATCATACTGCCCATGATCCTCTTCTGAGATATCAAAGATCCTTCCCTTCGCAAAAGGATAACCATATTTATCCAGCCAACCACCGGCGCCACCCGCGTATTCAAACATTTTTTTATCCTTGTAAGAAAGTAATTTGGGTTGACAGGCGGCAATATTCCTGTCTTTCTCAAGCAGGTCAACCAGGGGCTGTAACCAGCCTGGCTCCACTTCTACATCTGAATTAAGGAGGATATAATAATCGGCATCAACTTGTTTGAGCGCTTCATTATACCCTTTTGCAAAACCGTGATTGGTTGTAAAACGAATAAGATGGATCGAGGGATAACTGTTTTCAAGAAATACAAGGGAGTTATCTGAAGAACCATTGTCCGCAACTACTACCTGGTAATTGTCATACCGGGTGGACAAGACAGAAGGGAGAAACTGTTCCAGGTATTTTTGTCCGTTCCAGTTTAATATAACAATCGCAACGCTGGGTGAATGGTTCAATGGAATGAAAATATTTATTCAAAAATAAGGGAAGCCGGTTTATCCTCGCTAAATTCGAAATATGTTTCGTCAATTCCTGAACTGGAGAACCGGTCTCGCTTTGATTGCTATCCTGATCGTAAGCGGTACCGTTATTTACTCCCAGTACCTGGCCCGGAAGATCGCCCGGGAGGAGAAACAAAAAGTGGAGCAATGGATCGAAGCAGGCAAATTCCTTTTTAATTCGCCACTCGATGCGGATACCCGCCTGGCCTCGATGATCCTTACAGAGAATAAGACGATACCCATCATTGAGACCAACGAAAAGGACAGTGTACTTCAATATGTCAACCTGGATTCTGCCAAAGCTGCCAGTTCTATTTCTTATGTAGAAGGTAAGTTAAAACAATTCAAATCCCGGAACCCGGCCATAGAATGGGTGGATACAAAGGATTCTACAAAAAGAAACCGTTATTATTACGGCAATTCAACGCTACTGGACGAGGTGCAGTATTACCCGCTGGTACAACTGGCCATCGTGGCGCTTTTTATCGTGATCGTTTTTCTTTCTTTGAGCAGCAGCTATCGTTCGGTGCAGAACCAGGTATGGGCGGGGATGGCCAAAGAAACAGCTCACCAGCTGGGCACACCAGTTTCCTCGCTGGAAGGCTGGGTGGAAATGCTGAAAGAAAATTCGGGTAATGAAAAGATGATTATCCGCGAACTGGAGAAAGATGTGGACCGCCTGCGACTGGTGTCCGACCGGTTTGGCAAGATCGGGAGCACCCCGCAACTGGAAGAGATCGATCTCGTAAGCCAGATCAATAGTATGGTGGATTATATGCGGAAGAGAGCTACTGGAAAGATCATTTTTACTGTCAATACGCATAATAAACAGCATATACCCGCCAGGGTATCCGCCCCGCTTTTTGACTGGGTGATCGAGAACCTATTAAAGAATGCCCTGGATGCAATGGAAGGCAAGGGCGCCATTACGGTGGATATTAATGATGACGAAAAACAGGTCCATATCGATGTTACCGATACCGGCAAGGGGATCAGCAAACAAAATATTGCCCGTGTATTCAAACCCGGCTTTACCACGAAAAAAAGGGGCTGGGGATTGGGTCTCAGTCTTTCCCGCCGGATCATTGAACAATATCATAAAGGGAACATCTTTGTCAAACAATCTGAAACAGGAAAAGGGACTACATTCAGAATTGTTCTGAAAAAATAAACCGCTTACATTTGCAGTCCTTTAAAGGTCCGGGGGCGGTAAGCCCGCGGAGAGATCTTATAAAAGGCCCGGGTGGCGAAATTGGTAGACGCACCACTTTGAGGTGGTGGCGCCCGAAAGGGTGTGCTGGTTCGAATCCAGTCTCGGGCACAGGGCTCTGGTTTTCGCCAGGGCCTTTTTAGTTTAAAACACACTTCAGACAAGCATCCCGCATTCATTCCTTAGAAAGGTTTGAAAAGGAAACGGGGAAAATAAGAACCCCTCCCAGAAAATAAGTATCTTATACTTAAAAATTCCTCAGGGGTGTGGTTCAGAAGGCTCGTGAAATCCGGCAAACTCGACATTACCTTTACCCATGTTAATGGACGCTCCTTTCAATATTTGGAGCGTGACATAAATAGGCTGTTACTTAGAAATTCAACAAAAATTAATTGACACTTTAGATAATGAAACCATTAATTATAATATCTATTTTTCTTTGCTTTGTTTCTTCAATTTGCTTATCACAAACCATAAATGGCCCCCAATGGTCATCCTCCTCGGTTGGGTTTGAGTCGGCTAAAATTAGGACGCTTGATCAAAAAACAAAAAAATATGGCGCAGAAGTTTATAAAACTAGCTATGTGTCAATTGATAATGCCAACTCTTACCCTACATTCACTATAGACATACCTGATAAGTTTTATATAAAATCCATGACTTGTAATACTGAAGAATACAGACTCGAAACACTTAATAATACCATAGTGACCAAGTATGTAATAGAAGATGGGGATAAATGGGCTTTTATTTCTTTTCAATGGGAGGTAGGCTCTAAAACTCCCACTTTTATAACTATCACAGCTACCGATAATATCAAAAGAAAACCCATGTTAACCGTTTCGTTTATGTTAACCGAGTTTAAATAGTATTTTAAATATTTAATAACTTAACGAAAAATGAAAAAAATCAGTTGAGGTTATTTGTTCCCCATGCGCGAAAAATGCAATAAAATACTTTAGATCATAACGCTCACCCGGTCTACCATCAATTTCAAGTTCGTTATATGGAATAAATAAAAGATTGCTTGATGTGCCATCAAATAATGAATAGTTACAACATGGCAGCAAATCTATTCCCATGGCCACCCCGCCATTTCCTGCGGAATATTGTCGATTTCTATCAAGTAGCGCATTGCCGTTTTCATTGTAAAAATATACCATCGCTTTCACTGGTAAATCTTCTGAATGAGCTACGGTAAAATTTGGCTGAATTAGTATGCCCCTTGCATTTCCGCTATTTGCATTGTAGTTTGCTCCAACAGAGATATTATAAAAGCTGGTTTGCACACTTGAAAGCCTCCTGTCCCCATACCAATCCTTATTTTGTATTTGTTTCGTAGTGCGATCCTCAATTTTTTTCCATAGCTCTAATTCTGCTTTTAATCCAGTTATATCCTGACCTTTTGCCTTTGCGTCTTGAATCGCTGTTTGAATATCAAAATCAGCATCAATTGCCACACCTAATAATATTTGCTTACTAGATTCGGGTAATTTCCCAATCTCTCCATCAAAATCGGTCCAGTCCTCCCATAAATATGCTTTTATAATTGCAGAGTTCATACTCCTGGGTTCGGTAAACAGTTTCCATAATTTTATACTAATATTTGATAATCTAACCAGGCTTAAGATTCTGTTGATGTGAAGTTGTGATACCCCTGAAAGTTGGACAGATTCAGACCCGGTTTGTAATGAATTATTGTTTGAATTATTGCCTGATGGGTTTCTATCATTATTTCCTGGGTTCCCGGGTTTATCGGTTCTTGCCGGTTTATCGGGTTTATCGGTTTTTATTTCAATTGTTAAATGGTCCCACTTATCACCTTTTTGGGCATTTGATAAAAAAGAGAGAAGAACGCCAAATATTAATAGTTTGAGCCTCATAACGCTGTTTTTTAAAGTATAACTAAAGTTAATGTGATTTTTACCTAAAAGCAATAACCCGAAATCGGTATAAATAGACTTTCCGATTGCACCGAATCTGCGCAATACCTTAATATGGCCATTTTTTCAAAGTGTTCAACTTATGCCAGACCCTTGTTCTAACCGTAAGAAGGGTAAACAACGTGGCATATGCTAATTTGAGGGATTGCTACGGGAATTGGGAGAATGCTAAAAATTGTAGTGCCTGAAATTGCCTCTAATAGGGCTGAGAATCGATTGTAGTAATAGCCTGGATTGTAAGAGATCTAGGTAGAAGGTTATAATCCTGTTACCAGTTTGTTACCTTGAATAGGTAATATGGCATAATATATTAAATTTCAATTGTTTGTAAAGGTAGTAAAGTGCCAGTCTCGGGCACAGGGGAAGAGTGAGAGCGGAGCGCGGGGAGCGATTCCCGCTCTCGCTCTGTTTCCCGCAAAATAGAAGAGCCAGAGCGGAGTAGGGAGTGCGATTCCCGCTCTCGCTCTGTTTCTCGCTCTTATTTTCCTCAGCAATAATCTTTAATTTCTCATTTTTTTCCGTCTAATCCATCGCTCTGTTTCCCTTTGTAAATACTTATTTTGATTCCGTAAACTATATGCTCAGATGTTCTCTTTCGAAAAATTGGAAGTGTACCAGAAGGCCTATCAAGCGAATCAGAAGGTGTACCGCCTGCTAAAGGAAAATAAATGTATTGCAGCTTTCGCCAAAAACCAGTTTGGCAGAGCAAGCCTCAGTATAATGCTTAACATTGCCGAGGGCAGTGCCAAATTTAGTAATAAGGACAGAAGGAATTTCTATGTCGTGGCAAGGGGTTCTGTATTCGAATGCTCATCATTAATTAGTTTCTTGCATGAGGAAGGAGAAATATTAACGGCGTTGAAGCATGACCTCTATTCTTGTTACGAAGAAATTTCCAGGATGCTGTTCACAATGATTAAAAATCTGGAAAGGCACTAAACCGTTGTCAAGTTGTAGATCATAAGATTACAAGCGTTTTTGATTTTTAGGGATGACTCCGGCGATTAACCTACTGACCAAACGTATAATTGTATTCTATCTTCCCCGTCAGTTGCTTATCATCATTAAACAGGGCTTCTTTGCTTTTTAATCCTTTTTCATCAAAGATATATCGCCAGATCAGGTAGCCCAGGTTCACACTTGACGTAGTAGTAATCTTTTGAATCATCCTGTCCTTATCGTCGTACTCAAACATAACATCCGGTAAAAGACGCTTTGCTTTCAGGTTAAACCGTACAATATCCGTAACCCGTTTCCGGTCATCATAATAATAATAAATAACACCGGTCTGTACATATTTAGGTTTCTTCTCCTCATCCAGGTAATAATAATACTGCCCCGTCTCTACACCTCTTTTATAACTTCTCTCATCACCGGGGTTGCCATTCTCATCCGGGATCAAACGGACTTCCAGGCTATCTGTATTATTAATGATCCTCCACATTTTTTCGGCTTTCCCATTTGTATTGTAGCTCCAGAGGTGGATTTCTTCCTGGTTAAAATCACTGGCGGAGTCTTTTACCGTGTTTTTTATACGGGTGATCCTTCCATTGGCATCGTAATCATAAGTCGTAATACTTTCAATCGCCGTCGAGGAATCGATCATGCTGGTCACTCTTCCTTTTTCATCATACCTCGAATACATTACGGTCCTGTTCATATTGGACAGGGAAGAAACCCGGAGGGCCCTGCCATTCTCTTTTACTTCCTGTACCTCTGCAAAATCGGTCGCTTTTGTACCCCGCTGATCATAGCCGCTGGCAGAAACACTTCTTACCTTGTTCTCGAGGTAAGTCTTCATCTGGCGGTTGGTTTCTTCCGTACCGATAATATCATTGTAATAGTATTGTGCGTGGAGAGAAGAGGTGACCAGTAGACAGGCCGGTAAAAGGAATTTCATATCAGCGATATTGTTTTTGCTTTTCAAAGTTACCTTAATTGTTCAGGAACGAAAAAGAAAGGCCGCTTGTATTTTTTGTACTTATTTTTAAGAAAAATTTTACATTGTCCCATATACCACAGCGAAAAGAGAAGGATTGCCTGAACTGCGGTACAATCGTTGAAGGCCGCTATTGCCAGCACTGCGGCCAGGAGAATGTGGTCCCCAAAGAAACGTTCTGGCATATGGTCACCCATTTCTTTTATGATATCACGCATTTCGACAGTAATTTCTTTCATACCATTCATCACCTTATTTTAAAACCCGGGTTTTTATCAAAAGAATATACGGCCGGGCGAAGGACCAGTTACCTTCACCCTGTCCGGATGTATGTCTTTACTTCGGCCATTTTCTTTTTACTGTTCTTTAGCGTTTTTAGTGTCCGGAACGGTGGAGAACTGGACCCGGAAAAACCGTGGGATGTTCAAAAGAGGGCGGAATATCTGATTACGTTGCAAAACAAACTTAAAAATGATTCCGCACTCAATAAAGACTCAGCCAATCAACTGCTGTTGGAAAAGATCGCGCAGTTAAAAGATACCAGCCGGCCATTCACCTTCCATGATATGCAGGAAGCAGAAGGAGGAAAGAAAGGCCTCAGCATCAATTTTTCCAACCGGGACTACCGGAGTTTTGCAGAGTATGATTCGGTTGAAAAAACACTTTCTCCGGGTCAACGGGATGGGTGGCTGCTGCGGCAATTCGTCCGGGTGGGTATCAACCTTAATAATAAATACCGCGATAACCCTCAGGAGGCGACCCGGAAGATAGCGGAGGGATTTGTGCACCGGCTGCCTTACCTGCTCTTTATTTCCCTGCCACTGTTCGCATTTATTTTACGGCTGGTTTATATACGACGCAAACAATTTTATTTTGCTGACCACGGGGTGTTTACCATTCATCTCTATGTTTTTTCCTTTATCGTGCTGATGCTCGTATTCGGAAGTGATAAACTCCAGGACTACACCCACTGGGGATTCCTGGATACCTTGCAGGGCTTTTTATTCCTGGGACTGGGAGTATATCTCTATATCGGGATGCGCAATTTTTACCGGCAGGGCTGGTTCAAGACTTTTTTGAAATTTCTCCTTGTAACTATATTGTCGTTGATCATGATGTTGATCCTATTCACTATTTTCCTGCTTTTCTCGGCAGCCACTGTTTAACATTAACCTGTATGGATAAAAAAAACGATACTGCATTTTCACGTCTGGTGAATATTATGGATGACCTGCGGGAAAAATGCCCCTGGGATAAAAAACAAACCATCGGTTCTTTACGCCAGATGACAATCGAAGAGACGTATGAACTGGCCGATGCGATTACGGAAGAAGACTGGAATGGGATCAAAGAAGAACTGGGTGACCTCCTCCTTCACATTGTTTTCTATGCAAAGATCGGGAGCGAACAAAAGCAATTTGACCTTGATGAAGTAATCAACGGGATCTGCGAAAAACTGATCACCCGGCACCCACATATCTATGGCGATGTAGAGGTGAAAGATGCGGAGGAAGTTAAAAGGAACTGGGAGAAAATCAAGTTAAAAGAAGGAAAGAGTTCTGTCATCGGGGGTGTGCCTGTATCCTTACCGGCTACTATAAAAGCTATGCGGTTGCAGGAAAAAGCCAGACAGGTCGGGTTTGAATGGGACCATAAAGACCAGGTATGGGAGAAGGTGGAAGAGGAATTAGCCGAGCTGAAACAGGCGGTTAAGGAGTGCCAAGAGCGGGGAGCGAAGAGCGAAGAGTCGGGAGACAAGAGCCTGGAGCCTGGCGGCAATAGCCTGGCGCTGCAAGCTGCTGTGGAAGAGGAATTCGGGGATGTGATCTTCTCACTTATCAACTACGCACGATTTTTGCAGGTGGATGCCGAAAATGCCCTGGAAAAAACGAATAAGAAGTTCATCCACCGGTTCTCACAGATGGAACAGCAAGCTCTGAAAAGCGGGAAATCCCTTAACGATATGAGCCTGCAGGAAATGGATGCCATCTGGAATACCATCAAACAACAACAGCGGGATCAGTGAAGCCATCTTTTAAAAATATCTTTTTAAGCAAGTACCTGCTGCTGGTGCTGGCCGTTTCCCTTTTTACACTTTCTTTTGTATTTAATGTAATCTACAGCGACCGTTCATCGGTAGCGCGGGAGGTGAAGCTGGCGGAAAAATATATCAGCCAGCAATCCGAAGATTTCCATTCTTTCTGCGGGGATACAGCACTCATCAGCAGCCTGCTGGCCCAGGCGGAATCCCTTAATGATTTTAATCACCTTGCTGCAAAGAAATACAGCATCTTTCTTTATTCGCAAAGTTCTTTCGGAAGCGTGGATATGCGTTTCTGGAATGACCAGCTGGTTGTTCCTCCTGCCGATGTTCTGGTAGCGCCCGACGGCGAATATTTCCTGAAAGAATCAAATGGCTGGTACAATGTGATCAAAAAGACATTGCCGTTCACAAATGCTGAAAGCAAAATCATCGCTTATGCGATGGTACCGGTAAGGTCTGAATTCTTTATTACTACCGATTATCTACCCCAACGTTTTTATTACAGCAACTCCGCGGATAAAAGAGTAAGAATAAGTGAAACAAAAACAGATTTCCCTGTAAAAACCCCGGCGGGAGAAATACTTTTTTACCTGGATAAAAAAGCGGCTATAGCAGTCCCTTATAATGACCGGCCTACTATTATTCTTCGGTTGACCGGGATACTCCTGCTCTTCCTTTTTATTCACCTGATGGCCGAATCGGCAGCCAGGAGATGGGGTACCTGGAGGGCGATCGGTTTGTTAACTGTAGTGCTGTTGGGGCTTCGGCTACTCACGTATTATTATCCTTCCATCCTGAACCTGCGCCAGTTTGAACTCTTCAGCCCGCTGATCTATGGCTCCAATGCCATCCAGCGATCGCTTGGTGACCTGCTGATCAATTCTGTCCTTTTTTGCTGGGTCGTATTGTATGCGTGGTCAAAATTGCGTTATGTTGAAAAGCCGGCGGAGGTTTTTTCTGCCCGTGTACGTTGGATCGCAGGCGTACTGGCGCTTTGCCTGTTGATCTTTTCCACCTTTATACTCGCCACTGTTATACGCAGCCTGGTGGCGGATTCCAAGATATCCTTCGATGTCACCAATTTTTTCAGCCTGAACCGGTTTACCGTCGTTGGATTTTTTGTATTGGCGTGCCTGTCCTTATCCTACTATTATTTTTCCCAGTTATTATTCCGGCTTATTTTCCCCCTTTTTGCCGGCCGTAATTTTCTCATCTATTTTGCAATCGGGTTTACCGGTCTTATTTATCTCACGGCAAGATCCGGTCACCAGGAAGTATTATTTTATTTGCCGGTATTGTTGTGGCTGATGGCCTATACCTGGCTGGTCAACAGGAAGGGCGTCATTTTTAACAAGATTAAGATCAATATTGCAGGTATCCTTTCCTGGATTTTTATTTTCTCTGTATCCATCACAGTGATCATGTTCTCGCAGAACCGTAAAGCCGAATGGGAGAAGCGGAAACTGATCGCGGAAAAATTATCAGACCAGACCGATCCTTCCAGTGAAAGACTGATGAGTATCGCGATCCGTTACCTTGATAATGAATTCCTTGCAGAAAATTTTTACCGCTTTACGATGGAAGAAGAAGGCCAGCAGTTAAAGGACAGTATCCTGACTGACAGCTATAGCGGGTACCTGAATAAATACGATACCCGTTTGTATGTATATGATCAGAATAACAAACAGCTTTTCAATGAAGACCCGACAAGTTACGAGGCGCTGGGTACCATTATTTCGGTTCAGTCAAGAACGACCAATACCGAAGGCCTCTATTATTTTGAGACCACTTTTGATAAATTCAATTATATCACCCGCCGCGAAGTGACAGATACCGGGGGCAGGAAACTGGGTTCTTTCTTTATCGTCTCCAACCTGAAGAATTACAGCCGCGATGCCTTGTTCCCCGAATTATTCCGCCAGTTCAAGGAGACAGATCCTGAGAACTCGCCCATTTATTCCAATGCTGTCTATGACAGCCTGCGGCTCATATCACCTCCCGGCAATTATCCTTTTCCAATCTGGCTTACCAAATCCGAAATACCCCGGGAAGAATTTGATCAGCGGATCAATGGCGATTACGACGAGATGTGGTACAGGGCAGGAAGTCAAAAAGTAGTGGTCGTTGCAAGAAAGAAAGAGACCATGATCGAGACGATCACCCTGTTCTCCTACATCTTTTGCTCTTTCCTTTTCCTGGTGGCCTTTGTCCAGCTGATCTCCTTTATCCTGAAGTCGGGGTATAACTGGAGGGGCCTGCGTAAGTTGTTCCAGTTGAATATCCGCTCCCAGGTCCATACAACGATCATTTTTATCAGCATTTTCTCCTTCCTCGTGATCGGGGCGGCCACCATTTCTTTCTTTATCAGCCGTAACAAGGATAGTAACAGCGAGAAACTAAGCCGTACCATGAAGATTATGGTGAATGAAATGGAGAAGAAAATGTCGGAACATAACACGTTTGACGACGTAGTGAAGATCTACGATTCCGTTTCCAACAGCGGGTTACAAAAACTGGTGGATGATGTCTCTGATATCCATGGTGTGGATGTGAATGTTTATGACCTCAAAGGCGATCTCCAGGTCTCCTCAGAAGCCAATGTATACACCAAGGGAGTTTTGAGTAAGAAAATGGACCCGACCGCTTTTTATCACCTGGACAGGTTGCGGCAGGTCCAGCATAAACAGGAAGAGAAGATCGGCAATTTCTCTTACCTCAGTATTTATTCACCTGTAAGAGATGATAAAGGAAAGGTCTATGCGTACATCAATATCCCTTATTTTACCTCCAAGCCCGAACTCCGGCAGGAGATTTCCAATTTTCTTGTCACGATCATCAACCTGAACGCTTTTATCTTCCTGATCGCAGGATTGATCGCCCTCTTCATTACGAACCGTATCACCAATTCCTTCTCGATCATCAGTGACAAGATGAAGGAAGTAAACCTTGGCAAACACAATGACGAGATCGTGTGGAACCGGAATGACGAGATCGGTGACCTCGTCATTGAATACAATAAAATGGTGGCCAAACTCGGTGAAAGCGCGGTAGCGCTGGCGAAAAGCGAAAGGGAAGGAGCCTGGAGGGAAATGGCCCGGCAGGTAGCGCACGAGATCAAGAACCCGCTGACACCTATGAAACTCAGTATACAATACCTGCAGAAAGCGATCAATAATAACCAGCCCAATGTAAAAGAGTTGTCGAGTAATGTGGCCAATACCCTGGTGGAACAGATCGATCACTTGTCAAAGATCGCTGCCGACTTCTCGCAGTTTGCCAATATCGGCAATACCAATGTCACCATATTGGACCTGCATGATGTAATCAGCTCCCTGAAAGAATTATATAAATCCAATGAGCAGGTTCTCTTTGAATGGCGGCCGGTAAATCACAAGGTGATGATCCAAGCTGACAAAACACAGATGAACCGGCTCTTTACCAATCTTTTTGCGAATGCGGTGGAAGCTTACCAGGGTAATGGGCAATGCAGGATCGAAGTAGACGAGACCAGGAGTGATGATACCATCCGCATCAGTATTAAAGACAATGGCGAAGGTATCGCCCCGGAGACGCAGGAAAGGATCTTCATTCCCAACTTTACCACGAAGTCATCAGGCACGGGGCTTGGATTGGCTATGTGCATGGGTATCGTTGAACAGGCGCATGGGAAAATATGGTTTGATACAGAACAGGGAGAGGGGACGACGTTTTATGTGGAGTTGCCTGTTATTGGTTAAAAATAAGAAATAAGGAATGAGAAATAAGGAATGAGAAAGTACTTTAATCCGTGGAGCACTTTTTTTAGCGCTGCCTGCCTGACACTACTTGCTTAGACGACCTTTAACTTTAGCGTTTCTCATTGCGAGGCAAAGCCGAAGCAACCTTATTTCTTATTCTTTAAAAAAGATTCAAACTGTTTCAACCCAAAACTGCTCAGGTTATTCTCTTTTGTCAACCCGCCTTTCTGCGCGGCAAGTACTCCGTATTTCAGATCATCAAAACCGTGGAGGTAATGAGCATCCGGGTCGATAGACAATAAAACCCCTTTTTCAAGAGCATAGGGGATCCATTTCCAGTCTATATCCAGGCGCCGGGGGTGGGCGTTGATCTCTATAACCACTTTATTAGCGGCGCAGGCTTCAATGATCTTTTTATGGTCGACAGGGTACCCGTTCCGGCTCAGAAGCAGGCGGCCAGTCATATGACCGAGGATGGTTGTGTAAGGATTCTCAATGGCCCTGATAAGGCGGGTTGTCGCTTTTTCCTCGTTCATTTTCAGGTTGCTGTGCACCGAGGCAATGACCAGGTCAAAGGTTTTTAAGACGGGTTCGGGGTAATCCAGGCTACCGTCGTTGAGGATATCGCTTTCGATGCTTTTAAAGATCTTAAAGGGTTTCAGGGTGGCATTCAGTTGGTCTACCTGTTTATGCTGTTCACGGACCCGGTCTTCTTTCAGTCCATTCGCATAAAAAGCGGTTTGGGAGTGGTCGGATATAACCAGGTATTCAAGCCCTTTTTTGATACATTCTTCCGCCATTTCTTCGATGGTATTACTGCCATCGCTCCAGTTACTATGACTGTGGATGATCGAACGGATGTCCCCGGTTTGGATAAGTACCGGCAGCTTTTTCTTTTTAGCCTTCTCAATGATCTCATCCGTTTCCCGGAGACAGGGGAGGATATAAGGAATTTTGGCCGCGGTGAAGATGGCTTCTTCACCGGCCGCAGATAATTTTACCGAAGGGAATGCTCTTATAAAACCTTCTATGAATTCCGCGTTACCCGTGGTAAGGAACTGCCGTTCTGTAATATTTACTTTCCCTGTATACAGTCTTAGCTTTAAACCATTCTTCAACTTATATAACAGGTTGTCTTTATTTTCTTCCAGTAATTCTGGCGGTTGTGCTGTTTGAAATGCTGGTTTGATCTGCTCGTTGGTTTCAGTGATTACAAATTCCAGTTCTTCGATCGTCAATGACTGTCTCCGGTATGCGCCGGTGACGCAAACATGCTCAGCGGAAAATAATTTTTTCAGGTAATTTTCCACCTGCGGGTAGATGGCGTCGAGCTGGGCATAGAGGAAATGCCCCTGGTTCAAAAAATAAAATTCTATGGCTTCCTGGACGTTTTTCTGGGTTTTTTCGCCAAATCCATTAAAAAGGGTCAACCGGTTCTCGTTGCAGGCATAGAGCAATTCCCCCAGGGATTCGACCTCCATCTCTTTCCAGATGGTATGAATTTTTTTAGGACCGATACCTTTTATGTTCAGCATTTCGATTACACCGGGAGGTGTGTTGCTGATGTATTCACTGAGAATTTCCAGGCTTCCGTTATCAAGCATCTCGGTTACTTTCCGTCCTACGCTGTCGCCGATCCCCCGGATGCTGAATAATTTTTCCCTTGGAGTGTCTTTGAGCTGCATGGGAAGCTTCTCGATGTTGAAAGCCGCTACAGCATAGGTTTTCGTCTTGAAGGAGTTCTCGCCATGGATGTCCATCAACTTGGCAAGCAGGTCAAAATTATCGGCGATGGCGGAGTTATCCATGCCACTAATTTAAGATTTATTGTCCCGTCTTTAAAGCGGGGGCAATAAAAAAGTCCCCCGGGTTTCGGAGGACTTTCGAGTCGTTTAAGTTTGCTTAAACTTATTTCTTTTTCTTAGCAGCTTTCTTCTTAGGAGCAGCTTTTTTCTTTGCAGCTTTTTTCTTAGTAGCCATAATTTAGAATTTAATGTTTAGTAAAAAATGGGTTATCGCTAGTAAAAATATGAAATATTTTATACTACCCAAATTTTTTTTCCTCCGAGGAGTCCCTCCGAGGAGTCCGGAGTCCTTCGGACACAAATTTTAAATAACGGAAATAAAGTCTTATGCTTCGGCTTGAACTGTTTGTTCAACTTCTGTTGCAGTTTCAACTTCAGTTGTTGCAGTTACTGAAACATAAGTGCGGTCGTTTTTTGCTTTTCGAAATACAACAACACCATCTGTTAATGCAAACAAAGTGAAATCTCTTCCACAACCAACATTGTTACCTGGATGATAAACAGTTCCGCGTTGACGAACGATGATGTT